>NC_023063.1 GCF_000508225.1 Ehrlichia muris AS145 | reverse complement strand
ATGTTGAGAACTATAACAAGCAGATCCAAGCAAAAGAAGGTGCCAATCTGGTTCATGCGACAAGCTGGAAGGTACCTACCAGAGTACCATGAGGTAGCAAAAAGTGTGGGAAGTTTTCTAGAACTGTGCTACACACCAGAATTAATAAAAGAGGTTACATTACAACCGATAAAAAGGTTCGGCTTGGACGCAGCGATAATATTTTCAGACATACTAGTAATTCCAGACGCCCTAGGTTGCAGGGTGAGATTTACAAAAGAAGACGGACCTAAACTACAGTCAATATCAAGCTATGAAGAAATAAACACCCCAGAAGAAGCAGTACTGGACCACCTTAAAAATGTCTTTAAAGGTATAGAAGAAGTTAAAAAATCACTACAGAAAGATATACCACTAATAGGATTTGCAGGGGCACCGTGGACTATAGCATCTTACATGATAGGAAGGGATAAAAACTTTTCAAAGATAAGGGAAATGTGTTACTCACAAGACGGGAGTTTAGAAAGAATCATAGAAAAAACTACAGAAGTTACAATTTCATATTTAAAACAACAAATAGAAAGTGGCGTAGATATAATACAAATCTTCGACAGTAATGCAGGAATTGTGTCAGCTAGCGAATTCAAAAAGTGGATAATAGATCCGACAAAGAAAATAGTATCATCCATACGTGAGTCTTACCCAGAATTTCCAATTATAGGTTTTCCAAAGGGTGCAGGAGTAATGTATAAACAATTTTCGGAGGAAACAAAAGTGTCAGTTACAAGTATTGATTACAACATTCCAATATCTTGGGCAAAAAATAATATTCCATCAATATTGCAGGGAAATATAGATCCATACTTGGTAGCGTACGATAAAGATAAAGCAATATCTCAAACAAGGGATTTAATCAACACAATGAAAGATGAACCATTTATATTCAATTTAGGACATGGAATTATTCCAAGTACTCCTATAGCCAATATCGAAGCACTAATAGAAACAGTAAGATCTGGTATTTAATACATTTTTAAAAGTAATGTCTTAAAATATGAGCTTGACAATCTACCACTTTAACTATAGAAAAATAAGAAACAAATAGTCTTTAAGGATACTGTAATGAAAGGGAAACTACATGATTATCATTTAGTAAGTCCCAGTCCATGGCCGCTCTTGTTTTCATTTACAATATTGATAACAGCATTAGGAGCAGTAGGAACAATACACGGCTTACACATCGGTAAGCTTACACTTATACTCGGTATCTCTTCTGTTAGTATAGTGTTGTATAAGTGGTGGAAAGACATAGTTACAGAAGCAATTAAAGACAATTGTCATACTGAAATTGTAAAAAAAGGACTCAGATTAGCTATGGCTGCTCTTATCCTTTCAGAAACAATGTTCTTTTTTGGTTTCTTTTGTTCATTTTTTAAAGCTTGGCTATTTCCTGTACACATATTTGATAATCTAGTACCAACTAAACCTGTAGCCTGGCCTCCAGATGGCATTACTAGACTTGATCCTTGGTCTATACCTTTGTTAAACACTGTTATTCTTTTATTGTCTGGGTGTACGTTAACTTGGTCTCATCACTCTCTAATAAACAACGATAATAATAATACAGTAAGGATGTTAGGAGTAACTATAGTACTTGGTATCATATTTTCTATGTTTCAAGCTATAGAATATCTACACACAGGATTTTCTTTTCGTGAAACTGGAGAAAAAGCCATATATTCCTCAAATTTTTACATGATAACAGGATTCCATGGACTACATGTAATAGTTGGCACGATATTTTTAGCTATATGTTGGTTTCGTGTGAAGAAAAATCAGTTATCTCCAGAAAATCATATAGGTTTTGAATGTGCAGCATGGTACTGGCATTTCGTTGATGTTATATGGTTGTTGCTGTTTGTTTTCTTGTATTGGATAAGTTCATAATATGAAAATAATAGGCCTTGATCCTGGCTTAAACTGTACAGGGTGGGGTGTGTTGTCTATTGATAAAGATATACAATTAATAGATAAAGGTGTTATTACAACCAATAGTAAGGAAACTACTAGTCAAAGATTAAACAAAATACATGCAGATCTTCTCAGCATTCTTAAACTGCATAGCGCAGACAGCGCATCTATGGAAGAGGTGTTTGTAAATAAGAATCCTAAATCTTCAATATCACTGTGTTATGCCAGAGGTATTTTGTTGTTAACTCTGAACATTATAAATATACCAGTGTTTGAATATTCAACAAATCACATAAAAAAATCAGTTACAGGAAACGGTCACGCTAAAAAAGAACAAGTGCATTTTATGGTAGAAAAGATTCTAAATATTAAATGTTTAGGTGCCTATGATATTTCTGATGCAATAGCTGTTGCTTTATGTCACGCTTATTCTAGAAAGAATTTTTAATGTTGTTTCATATTTATCTTGTCCTCTTTTCCAGTTAATATTCGTATTATATTTTCAGTATGTTGTGTTATGATCAACAGTGTTATGGTGAAAAAAATTATTGTATCACTTACTGTATAATATATATACACCAGTAACATTACGGAAATTGTTGACATAATAGACGATAATGATGAATACTTAAACTTTACAAAAAATATAATCCAACATAATAAAAAACATATAGTAAACCTATATTCAATAAATACCATTGATCCTAAAAAAGTTGATATACCTTTACCACCTTTAAATAATAGCCATATAGGGAACATGTGTCCTATTATAGAAAACATAGCAGACATCAGAACAAATGTTTGGTCCGAGCTATAATTACTAGACAACAAGACGACTATAAATCCTTTTGTTGCATCTAGGAATAGAGTTAATGCAGCTAATTTTTTGTTTTTTCTAAAGACATTTGTCGCTCCTATATTACCTGACCCTATTTTTCTAATATCACCTAATCCTCCTATGTAAGACAATATTAAACCAAATGGTACAGATCCTATTAAATATGATGATATTAGTATAATGATATATATGTTCATAATATATTACAATAAACTTACATTAGAAATAATATAGGATTTTCATATTACTTCAATGTTGTTATAATATAAGATACAAAGTACGTAACGGTTATGAAAATTTTATTTTCAGATATTATACACAGTGCATTAAAAGAAGATTTAGGAGAAAAAGGTGATATAACTACTAATAGTATATTGATGAACGAAAAAGTAAACTTTACTATAAATGCAAGGGAAAATTTAGTAGTTTGTGGAATTCCTATATTGGAAGAAATTTTTAATATGAATGAAGAATATATAAAATATAAAATCCATAAGAAGGATGGGGATATAATAGAAAAAAATAGTACTTTAGTGAGCGGAGAAGCATTAGCAGTACACTTAATGTCTATTGAAAGGGTTATTTTAAATTTTATCCAGCATGCTTCTGGTATAGCATCAATTACTAGACAATTTGTTAATGAGGTATCTGATACAAAGGCTAAAATTCGCAGCACTAGAAAGACTACCCCTGGATTAAGAATGTTGGATAAGTACTCTGTATATGTCGGAGGTGGTGAAAATTACAGAAATAGTTTATACGATGGTGTACTTATAAAAGATAATCATATAGCTAGCTGTGGAAGCATAACTTTAGCTATACAAAGACTTAGAATGAATTTAAAAGATGAGTATATTGCTATTGAATGTGATAATATATCTCAGGTTAAAGAATCACTATGTAATAATGTAGATATGATCTTACTGGACAATATGAGCATTAATGAAATAAAAGAAGCAGTAGATATAGTTAATGGAAAATCAGTTTTAGAAGTTTCAGGATGTGTAAATATAAGGAATGTTAGAAACATTGCACTAACAGGAGTGGATTACATTTCTATTGGTTGTATAACTAATTCTTTTAAGAACAAAGACATAGGTCTTGACATTGAATACAACAACAGGAACTAAATTAGTAAAATTCAAACATTATGTATGTTTTCTATAAACAACTAAGACTTAGTTTGATCTTATATCTTTCCAGAAACTTTTTACTTTTTGGAAAAAACCTGTCGACTGAGGATTGCAATCTACATTAGGTTCATCATCAAATTTTTGTAACAATTCTTTCTGTTGTTTTGTTAACCTTACAGGAGTTTCTACAGTTATCTGTATATACATATCGCCTCTTTTAGATGAATTTACAGTTGGCATTCCTTTTTCCTTTAGCCTTAACTTATCTCCATTTTGTGATCCTTCTGGGACTTTTACTTTTGTCCATGTTCCATCTATAGACGGCATCTCTATATATCCACCTAATGCAGCAAGTGTCATTTTTATGGGTACATTACAATAAAGATCAGCTCCATTTCGTGTGAAGAACTTGTGTTTTTGTATATTAGGATAAACATACAAATCTCCACTTCTTGCACCTCTATAACCTGCTTCTCCTTTCCCGTTTAATCTAATCTTATTACCACTTTCTACTCCTTTTGGAATGGTAACGAGTAGATTAACTTCATCTCTTGCACGACCACTTCCAGAACACTTTTTGCACTTATTTTGTATTATTTCTCCTTCTCCATTACATACGTGGCATGTTCTTTCTATTGTAAAAAATCCTTGTTGTGTTCTAACATTACCTACACCATGACACGTACTGCATTGTACAGACTTTGCTGATCCTTCACTTCCGGAGCCACTACAGCTTGAACATTTTATGTAAGTAACATAACTGATAGGTACCTTCTTACCATTGAATGAATCTTCTAGGGTTATTTCTATATCAAACCTTAAGTCTGATCCTACAGCACCACCATCATGTCTTCTAGATGATCCTCTTCCTCCTCTAAATCCTCCACCGAAAAGGTCATTAAATATGTCAGAAAAATCACCAGAAAAACCACTGTTGTTAAAATCAAATCCACCTCTCCCGGAATTGTCAAAAGCATTGTGTCCATATTTATCATATGCTGCTCTTTTATTTTGATCTATAAGAACATCGTAAGCTTCTGATAATTCTTTGAATTTTTCTTCTGCCTCTTTATTACCAGGATTTTTGTCAGGGTGGTACTTTAGTGCCATTTTCCTATAAGCTTTTTTTATCTCTTCTTGTGTTGCACTCTTACTTACACCTAACAGCTCATAATAGTCGCTTTTGCTCATACCAATTCTTCTTTATAAGTATCAGATAAAATATTTATATACGATTTAAAAAAATTCAAGACTTACCTGTATGTATTTTTAATCTTACTAAAATCTGTAACTAAGTCAAAGATATAAAAGGCATTTTTAACAATAGAAAACCTATTTTTACATAAATCCTTATTTGCTTGATTATTTACCTTCACATTATCCATAAAATTATTTACACAACAACTCAAATTATAGAGGTTGTCTAACGATTCTTCAAATTTGTTGTCTTTTATCAACTTTTTTATGTTGTTTTTTTGATAATTTATTTCTTTATACAAATCAATTTCTTCTTTTTCTACAAATAATCTTTTATTGCATTTGTGATTTTTTATACTATTGGTAATGTTTTCCTTTGTAATTATATTACATATTCTTTTATATGCTTTTATTATTTCAGCTCCATTTTTAGTAAAAATATAATCATTAAGAAATTCAGCCTCTTTTTTTATTAACAACAAATTATTAAATTTTCTGCTTTCAATTACAGCATTTATTATATCTTCTTTAATACCGTTTTCTTTTAATATAATTTTGAATCTATTTGAACAAAACTCTATTACAGAGGAAATAATATCCTTTTTTCTATTTGTTCTTGATATTACATCCTTAATTTTATCAATAGCAGTTTTTTCCATTATTGCAAATGAGTATAACGATACGGATTTTTCTATTAAAAGTCTTATTGGTATATTAAGATTATTTTCTAATATTATTCTAATAGTTGATATAGCCATCCTTCTGATAGAAAAAGGATCACGAGAACTAGTGACTTGTTCTCCTGCTACTATCATTCCAACTAAACTATCTATTTTGTCAGATATGGATACGGCCATTGCTATAGGAGAAGAAGGACATTCTTTTTGTGAACTTGTTGGTTCATAGTGACTAACTATGGATTCTGATATTTCTGATGGTTCATTAAAATAAGAAGCATAATAACATCCTATAACTCCTTGTAATTCTGGAAATTCTTTTACAGCTAATGTTGATAAATCAAATTTAGATAACTTTGCTGCTCTTTCTACTTTTATTAATGAAGAATGAGGTATCCATATGGAAATGTACTTTGATAAAGCTATGATACGATTTACTTTTTCAAAAACAGAACCAAGTTTTGCATGAAATACTATTTGTTTTAACTTTTCTATATAGTAATCAACATCATATTCTTTATCTTTTTTTATTAGAAAACTTGCATCTACTAATCTGGCGCTTAGTACATTATTGTGTCCTCTTATTATATTATCATTTGATATACTAGATATTGTAATGAAGTTTGTGATTTTATCTTCTGTAAAAACAGCTAAGTATTTTTGATGATTGTGCATTACACTCAATATTAATTCTTTTGGTAATTCAGAAAATTTTTCATCTACTGATCCCATTATCACTACTGGATATTCTAAAGTCCCATTTAATTTGTTAATTAGCTTTTGATTATTTTCACATGTTAAATTACTTTTTTCAGTTAGATTTTTTATTTGGTTCAATAAAAAATTAATCCTTTCTTCTTGACATAAAATTACATAGTTGTTTTTCAGCTGTGAAATATAAGAGTTAAAATCTGTAACTTCAAAAAATTCTTTATTTATAAATTTATTACCGCATGATTTGTTATTTGCTTCCATATCAGCAAACTTTACTGGTAATACTTTCCCATCTAGTATGCACATTAAATTTAATATAGGACGAACCCAATATGTTTTTTTACTTCCCCATCTCATTTTTTTATCCCACGGAAAGTTGTTTAACATATTTTCTATAGTTAATAAAATTATATGTTCTGTACTTGTTTCTACGCTATCACTAAGTTCAGCATAATAAAAATTATCATTACCAATTTTGCAAACTATAAGATCGCTTAACTTTTTACCAACTTTTTTTAAAAAGCCTTCTATTGCAGTTTTATTTGCTGATACACGTGGTCCTTTTATTTTTAATGTGTTGTTGGATGAATTATTAACTATATTTTTTACATATAGAGTTAATCTATTTGGAGTTACAAACACATTCATTGCTTCAAAACTAATACTATGACGACTTAATTCTTTTTTTATATAAGAATTCATGTATGCATACGCACTACTCTGCATCTCAGGAGGTATTTCTTCTGATAAGCATTCAAATAATAGTTCTAAAGGCATGTCGTTTTACTTATTTTAATGACACTGAGTATATAAGCTACAACATAAATTTGCAAGTTTACGTACACGTAGTATATAAGATGCACGTTCATTAACTCCAATAACTCCACGAGATTCAAGTAAATTAAGAATATGACTGGCTTTTGTGCAAATATCATATGCTGCTAATGGCAGTTTTTTTTCTATTAATGAAATACATATTTGTTCAGCCTCATTAAATTGCTTAAATAGAATATCTACATCGTAATAATCTAAAGCTAATTTAGAAAATTCATATTCACGTTGTTTAAATATATCACCATAAGTTGTTCCATGGTCATCCCATAGTATTCTATATACATTGTCAACATTTTGAATTATCATTGCTATTCTTTCTAAGCCGTATGCAATTTCTCCTGGAACTAAAGCACACTCAATACCACCTACTTGCTGCATGTAAGTAAATTGAGTTATTTCCATACCATTACAGGTAATCTCCCATCCTAGACCCCAAGCACCAATACTCGGATTTTCCCAATCATCTTCTATGAATTTTATATCGTGAGTCTTAATAGATATTCCTATTCTTTCTAAGCTTTTTAAGTAATCTGATTGTAAATCTGTATTAGATGGCTTTATTAGTACTTGATACTGATGGTGCTGATACAAACGATTTGGGTTATCACCATACCTTCCATCACATGGTCTAATAACAGGCTGAACATAAGCTAACTTCGAAGGCTTTTTTGATATAGCTGTCATTGAAGTTGCTGGATGAAGGGTTGCTGCTCCTAACTCAGAAGTGTATGGATGAAATATCGTACATCCATATTCTTCCCAATAATCTTGTAAGTTTCTTATTATACTTTGAAAGTTCACAAAATATACAACCAATCCTAATTATCGCTATTATAGAAGAATAATAGGAAATTACACAAGGTTTATTTTTTTATATATTATTAATTTTTTTGTTAAACGTATAATTTATTTTAAACAGTTTGATTTTTTCTTGCATTTTTGTTCTATCAGTATAATCTTTGTTAATCATGAGGTAAGATTTGCTAATTACTATATAGTTGTATAGATGGGATGTCGCCAAGTGGTAAGGCAACGGTTTTTGATACCGTCATTCGAAGGTTCGAGTCCTTCCATCCCAGCCGTTGTTTAAGTAATTTTTCAGACTAACCTTATGTTTTTTTATAGATACATGTTATTCTCCTTTCTATTAAGAAGGGTAAAGAATCTTGTAGTTAATCTGCTGTTTTTTACAATATTTCTTTATTTTTCTTCTCTTATTTTTATAGCTATGAAAGAAGGAATTAGTGTTGCTTTTGCATATAAAGATCCTAAAAGTGTTGTTATTTACACTTATAAGTATTTAAAGTGGTGTTATTATAATCCTGATTTATTAACTTACTCTATATATTTTAAAGCAGGTGTATCATTAGTTATACCTTTTTGGATTTATTTGAAGGTTTCTAAAATTAATTGGAGTGAATTTTTTAGGTGTATATTTGAATATATATTTTCTATGTTCAAAAAAGATACTTGTGATAATAAAAACTTGGAATTTTATGGTAAAAATAATATTGATTTTGAAAAAATTAATTATCGTGAAGAGCTTTATAGAATAAAAAGAAATGCAATGATAGAAATAGAAGAATCAATAAATAAAATGACTTCAGAAATTTTATGTATAAAAAATAAAAAGAATAGTGAGAATTATGATAACATAATTGACAAAAATTAATTTAATTTTCCTATTCCCATAGCATGTTTTATCATATAGTTTTTGATGGTTTCTGAATTTTGAACTATGAATAACCCAGACCTTCTTACAATTTTTGCTATGCAAGATTTCCTAGAAAATATTCCATCTATACATGTAGTTAAAACTGCCATAGATAAATTGTCAAAATATCTATCGTAGGAAAAATTTTTTAATATGTAAAGACTACCTATATCTATACCATATTGTTTTGCTGATTTTATGTTATTTACTAGTTTTTCAATATCTCTTATGCCTAAATTTAATCCCTGACCTGCGATAGGATGGATAGAATGTGCTGCATCTCCTATCAATACTAATCTGTTTTTATATAAACATTTAGCAAACATTAAATGTAAAGGAAAACACTTTATTTCACTATCTAGTCTTATGTCATTTAAGTATGGAGCACATTTTTTTTCTAATTCTGCCATAAAATCTTGTTTGCTCAGCTTCATAAACATTTCACTAATGTGGGTTTTGTTTGTCCAAACTACAGAAGACTTATATCCATCATACATAGGTAATATTGCAAATGGTCCCCCGTGAAAAAAATGCTCTATAGCTAAATTATTATGGTTGTTTGTATGTTTTACATTACAAATAATACTGCTTTGAGAGTAATCGTGATTAATGGATGGTATATCAAATATTTGTCTTAATTTTGAATTTTTACCTTCAGCGGATATTAATAATGACGTTACTAATGTTGTGTTATTAGTTAATTCTATTCTTACTAAGTCATTTGTGATATTTACTGAATTATATGTGCATTCTGAATATAAATTTATTTTTTTTATATGCTTTTTAAAGGCATCACATAGGAATTTACTTTCTACAATATAACCCATAGGGTTATCACTTACAGATTTATAATCATAATGTGTGAATACTGAACTGTCTTCATCTTTTATTAAAATATCTAATATAGGACAATGTTCTTTTATATTGTTCCATATATTAAACTTATCTAGTATTTCTTGAGATTTTCTTGATAGAGCAAATACTCTGTCTTTTGGTATTGATGATAAAATTTTGTTTTTATCTATTAAAGCTATAGAGACAGAAAGCTGATTTAATGCTATTGCTGTGATTATTCCATTTATTCCTGCTCCTGAAATAACTACATCGTAGTATTTGCTATTGCTAATATTCATTAAAAATCACGCAAAAGATATAAAAAATGTTTTAACAATAAAAAATTAGATAATTATTAATGTTAATGTTATGGTGTGTCCGAAGGGATTCGAACCCCTGACCTACAGCTTAGAAGGCTGATGCTCTATCCAGCTGAGCTACGGACACATTATAACTATAAAATGGTACTTTAATTAACATATTTGTCAAGCTTATAGGTTTTTTGGTAATTGTAGAAGTTATGTGCATCTGTAAATTTGGATAGATGTCTTATTAAAGCATCAGAGATTTAGTTTTTATCAAGCTATGGTTTTATCAATTTTATAATCATATTTATAATCATAATGTGTAAATGTTGATCTGTATTCATCTATTAAAATATCTATAGAATCTCATGTAACCATAATGTAGCACTTTTATATTGTTCTGTATATTAAGATTATCTTCTATGTTTTATTTAACGATTGGGAATTATTTTTATATAGATTTATATTTTTTAGCTAGTGTAAAGTATATATATTATTATGAACTTTAGGATAATGTATTAAAAGTTGGATATTATGTATTGTTTAGTTATTTAAGATTTGGTACTATAAAAATCCTTGGTTTTACGTTTTTAACATGTTTTATTATCAAAATTGTTCGTCTGAATACATTATAACTAGCGAATCTGTTTCTAATGGACATCCTGATAAAGTTGCTGATCAGATATCTGATGCTATACTTGATTATTATATGTCATTAAATCCACTTGTACATGCTGCTATAGAAACTTTAGTAACAAAAAATAAGGTAATAATTAGCGGTGAAATCTGTGGAGTTAATGTTAATAAATATGATGTAGAATGTATCACTCGTCAAGTTATAGAAGAAATAGGATATGAACAGGATGGATTTCATTGGAAATATGTTGTTATTGAAATTTTGATACATGAACAGTCTCCTGATATTATTATTGGTGTCAGTTCTGGTAAAGATCAAGGTGCTGGTGATCAAGGTATAGTGTATGGGTATGCAATAAATGAAACTGAAACTTTTATGCCTGCACCAATTTTTTATTCTCATTTAATTTTAAAAAATATTATTTCTGCAGTAAAAAATTTTGAAATACCAAATCTTGGTCCTGATGCAAAGACACAAGTTACATTGTTATATAAAGATAATGTTCCTATTAAAGCATCTAATATTGTACTTTCTATACAGCATTCTGAAGATTTTTCACAAAGTCAAATAAGAGATATTGTGTATTCTTATGTTGAAAAATCCTTACCAGAAGGATGGATGTGTTCTGATAGTGATTTTTTAGTTAATCCAACGGGTAGATTTGTTATAGGTGGTCCAGTTGGGGATTGTGGTTTAACTGGTCGTAAGGTTATGATAGATACGTATGGAGGACATATACCTCATGGTGGTGGAGCTTTTTCTGGAAAGGATCCAAGTAAGATAGATAGATCTGCTGCTTATATGGCTCGTTATTTAGCAAAAAATATTGTTTCTGCTAAATTAGCTAATCAGTGTTTAGTTCAGTTATCTTATGCTATTGGTATTTCCAATCCTATTTCATTTTGTGTAAATACCTTTGGCAGTGGTTTTGTCAGTGATGATGTAATAAAAAATTTTATACAAAATAATGTAGATTTATCTCCTTATGGGATTTGTAAGCACTTAATGTTGCTTCATCCTATTTATAAAGTTACATCTTGTTATGGACATTTTGGAAGAGTGCCTGATAAAAATGGAAGCTTCTCTTGGGAAAGAGAAGATTTTGCTTTAAAATTGAGAAATGAATTTCGTCTTATATAAATATTCTTTACGCTAAATTCGTCATAGTTAATAAAAATTTTATACAAGATTGTAGATTTATCTCCTTATTGGATTTGTAAGCACTTAATGTTGCTTCATCCTATTTATAAAGTTACATCTTGTTATGGACATTTTGGAAGAGTGCCTGATAAAAATGGAAGCTTCTCTTAGGAAAGAGAAGATTTTGCTTTAAAATTGAGAAATGAATTTCGTCTTATATAAATATTCTTTACGCTAAATTCGTCATAGTTAATAAAAATTTTATACAAGATTGTAGATTTATCTCCTTATTGGATTTGTAAGCACTTAATGTTGCTTCATCCTATTTATAAAGTTACATCTTGTTATGGACATTTTGGAAGAGTGCCTGATAAAAATGGAAGCTTCTCTTAGGAAAGAGAAGATTTTGCTTTAAAATTGAGAAATGAATTTCGTCTTATATAAATATTCTTTACGCTAAATTCGTCATAGTTAATAAAAATTTTATACAAGATTGTAGATTTATCTCCTTATTGGATTTGTAAGCACTTAATGTTGCTTCATCCTATTTATAAAGTTATATCTATTTTATATTTAGTTTTAAGAAGTATAAACATCTACTTCTTAATATTTAATAATGCGAATATTAATTGGTGAAAATAAATTTGTTACTTCAGATGACGGTTACTCAATTGTATGATGATTAAAGAGGCAATCTTACTTATTGTATATAAAAGGTAAGTAATGTAAAACTAAACATGTGTTGTACAGTGTTACATGTTTTATAGTGTTCTAAGTAAAATATCTTTTTAAAGATAATCTTTTACAAGTATTTCTGCTATTTGTACTGCATTTAATGCTGCACCTTTTCTTAAATTATCACTTACTAGCCACATGTTAAGGCCATGTTTTACTGTGTTATCTTTTCTTAGTCTTGATACGTAAACCTCATCTTCATGTACACTATCTAGTGGTGTTGCATACCCACCATCTTCCCTTCTATCAAGTATTATGATTCCTGGAGCATTTTCTAATGCTTCATAAGCTTCTTCTTCTGAAATCTCAGAGAAAAATTCAACGTTTAATGATTCAGAATGTGATACAAATACTGGAACTCTAACACATGTTGCACTTACTTCTATGTTATGATCTAGTATTTTTTTTGTTTCCACAGCCATTTTCCATTCTTCTTTTGTTGAGCCATCTTCCATGAAGACATCTATATGTGGAATGCAATTGAAAGCTATTCTTTTTGTAAATTGTTTAGGAGCAATACTTTGATTCATAAACGTACCTTTAGTCTGTGAATAAAGTTCATCCATTGCAGATTTTCCTGCACCAGAGACTGATTGATACGTTGATACTACAACTCTCTTTATTTTTGATATTTTATGTAATGGATTTAAGGCTAAAAGCATTTGTATTGTAGAGCAATTCGGATTAGCAATAATATTATGTTTATGATACTGAGCTATAGCTTCTGAGTTAATTTCTGGAATTACTAGTGGAATTTCATCTTCCATACGAAATAAAGAAGTATTATCTATAACTATACATCCTTTATTTGCTGCTATTCGTGCATATTGTTGTGATACTGAAGATCCAGCTGAAAAAATTGCTATGTCTGTATCAGTGAAATCATAACTATCCAAATCTTGAGCTTCTAATACCTTATCTCCATAGCTTAACTTTTTTCCTATAGATTTTTTTGATGCTAGTGCTACAATTTCCTTTATTGGGAGTGACATACTTGCTAAAATGTTTAAGGCAGCTCTACCTACGTTTCCTGTAGCTCCTACTATTGCTATTTTATAACTCATGGTTTTTTACTGTTATATACCAAATGATAATAAAGAACCTACAAGATTTTTATTGTGATCAGATGACTTTTTTAGAGCATCATTGAATGCTGCTTTAATTAAATCTTCTATAAGGATAGCTTTTTCTTGTAATAGTGATGGGTCTAATTTTACTTCAATAACTTGGTAGTTGACCATATTAGATACACTAATTTTTACAGATACTTTTCCGCCAAGTGATGAACCCTCAAACATTTGAGATTTTTGATGTTCTTGAAAATCAGAGAATTTCTTTTTTATAATATCTTGTAAGTTAGATAATTGATCGCTAGAGTACATAGCTAACTCCTTATTATTGCTCTTTTTTTATATTTTCTATATTTATAACTTTTGCTCCATCAAACTCTTGTAATATATTGCAAACAGTTGGATCAAGAGATTTATTATAGCACGAGTTACTACTTTTGCTTATATCAAAATTTTGGTCAATAGATATATTCCATGTTTTATTTGTTAAATTATAAAAAAAATTTAATAAATTTCTATGGAAATCTTTTGGTAAAACCTGATTAGTCTTAATGTTTAGTGTTCCATTATTATAATTTGTTACTTCTAAATCAGATTCATATATTTGGTTATATAAGTCTTGCATGTTATTGCTTTTTAACAGTTCAAGTAATGCTTTGCGATTATTATCTGTTTTAGTATTTCCTTGAATCTTATCTATTATTTGCTTTGGAGATGGTAAAGATGATAGGTAACATAGTCTTATGATTAACATATTAGCAGTCTGTTTTATACAGCTAGATGATTTTACTTCTTGTATCCCTTTAAAAAGTACTTGCCATATTCTTGATAAAAATGTAGGAGATAAAATCTTTTCGTTTTTTACATGCGTTATAATATTATCATTAAATATAGATGGGTCTTTTTTTGTTATAGAGAAATAGCATATTTCATAAATAATCTGCAACATGTTATCTAAAATTATAATAGGGTTATATGAATTACATGCTTCTTCAAATTTATTGATGGCTTCTACAGTATTTCCTATAACTAGTGGTTCTATTATTTCTAATAATGTATATCTGCTAACATAGCCTAACATTTCTTTTGTGATTTTCTCAGATAAAGTTTTATTACTGTATATAGCAGCTTGTTCTAATAAAGATAAAGCGTTACGTATAGATCCATCAGCGTTATATGCTATTAATTTTATACTTTCTTCGTCAAAGGATACATTTTCTTTTTTTGCTATAACTTTTAAGTGGTTTACAAGTTTATCTGTAGGTATTCTTCGAAAATCAAACCTTTGGCATCTGGATATAATAGTTACAGGTATTTTTTTTACTTCTGTTGTTGCTAAAATGAATTTTACATAAGGTGCAGGTTCTTCTAGTACTTTTAGTAGTGCATTGAATGCACTATTGGATAACATATGTACTTCATCTATTATATATACTTTAAATTTTGAGCTAATTGGCATGTAACGTGAATTTTCCAAAATCACTTTTACATCTTCTATGCTTGTATTGCTTGCTGCATCTATTTCTATTACATCTGGGTGATTAAAATTTTTTATAGATGTACAATTTTGACATGTGTTACATGGATCAGATGTTGGTCCAAAAGTGCAATTTAAGCACATTGATATTATTCTTGCAGCGGTGGTTTTTCCTACCCCACTAGTACCTGTCAAAAGTATGGATTCTGGTATTTTTTTTAAATTAAATGCATTATGTAAAACACGAACTAAAACCTCTTGTCCTAAGAGATCTTTAAAATTGCTAGGTCTATACTTTAATGCAAAACTCATTTTTGAATGATAACATAAAAAATGGGTAATACAACCCAAAGAAACAATGCTACGGCTGCTTTATTCCTAACCTGACCGACTTCACAAGCTCCTTGCTCATATTACCCTTTGCATTATAATTTAACCAAAAGAAATATCAAATAAAAATTTTTGTTTATTTTTATAAAAAATAGAACACTAAAGCATTATTGTTAATACGTATTAATTATTTTTATTTAATTCTTTTAAGTAGAATAACCTTTCCATAGCTGCTTTTAAACATGAAGTTATTGTTTGAGGTAAGTGTGAATTTAGTACCTGTAGTGCAGCCTGTGTTATACCACCACGACTTGTTATAGATGATATAAGATGACTTATGGTATTTTGTCGCGTTTCTAGTAATTTAGCACTTCCTATAAATGTTTGAGATATAAGTTTTATTGCATCTTCTTCATTTATGCCTGTAGCTACAGTGTTTTTTACTAATTCTTCTGCAAGAGAGAAAAAATATGCAGGGCCAGAACCAGTAATGGGAGATAATTTATCGAAAATATCTTCTTTTTGTATACAATATATAAGCCCTGTTTCATTAAAAATAATTGATACTTTTTGTTTTTCAGATAGTAGTTCTTCTTCCATGTAAGAAAGGTTCACACTTTCACCTAATGACATAGCAATATTAGGCATTACTCTTATTATTGTTGTTGTAGGACTTAAGCATGTTTTTAGGAAATTAATATCAATTCCAGCACACAAGGATATAAAAGATGCAGATTCACTATAAATTCTATAATTTGGGATAACATCAAGAACTTGTTGTGGTTTTATTGCTATTACCACAGCTTGAGGTATAAAATCTTTGCTTATTTCCTCATAGCTTTTTACAAAAGTTACTTTAGATATACTGCTAAAGATATCTTTTTTTGATAAGCTAGGCTGTACTACAATCACTTTTGATATTTGATTACTATATGACCACTTGTGTAGTAATATACTTCCTAAGTTACCACATCCTATTAATAATATATTCATTGTATGTTAAATAGTATATAAAATATAAGTAGTGTAATATACTTAAATAAATTTGTAAATTATAGGTTGTTTTTATAAAATTAGCATTTAGTTCAAAAAAGGATATTTTTATGACATTAAATTCTGCTGTTATTTTAGCTGGTTGTGGTCATATGGATGGCTCAGAAATCAGAGAAGCTGTTTTGGTTATGCTTGAACTTGATCGACATAATGTAAATTTTAAATGTTTTGCACCGAATAAGAACCAGAAACAAGTTATAGATCATAAGAATAAGGAATCTGTAGAAGAAGTGAGAAATATTTTAGTTGAATCTGCAAGAATAGCTAGAGGTTCTGTATATGATATAGAACAAATAAATATTGAAGAATTTGATATGTTAATAATTCCTGGTGGTTATGGAGTAGCAAAAAATTTTTCTAACTTATTTGATGAAAGTAAAGAAAGTAGTTATATACTGCCAGAATTTAAAAATGCTGTGTATAAGTTTTATAATGCTAAAAAACCTATAGGAGCAGTTTGTATATCACCTGCAGTAATAGTTGCGTTATTAAAAGATATTGCAAAGGTTAAAGTAACAATAGGAGAAGATGTTAATGATTTAATAAATAAGTTAGGAGGAATTCATGTTGATTGTCCTACTATTAAATCTGTACAAGATGATATAAATAGAATATTTTCTTGTTCTGCGTATATGAGAGATGATAGTCTTTACAATGTGTACCTTGGGATACAAGATATGATATCATCTATGGTAAATTATCTGAAATAATTAAAATTTATAAGATTTTGGAGATTATTAGAGTTGTTGTAGTAATAGTGACAAGGTTAAATTTTTATTTTATTTATTTAAAATGTAAAAAATATGATTACAGGTAAATTATTATGTAATTTATCGTTAAAAATATATGGTAGTTATAGGGATCAATATTGTTACTGTATGAGTATAAGTTTTTATAATATTTTCTAAGTTTCTTGTGTTTGTGAATAAATACATTTCATTTGGTAATAGCAAATGACACTCTAACACTTAATTTGTTATAGTAGTATGATCTTATCTATATTTAGCC
Source organism: Ehrlichia muris AS145 (assembly GCF_000508225.1). Lineage (GTDB taxonomy): Bacteria > Pseudomonadota > Alphaproteobacteria > Rickettsiales > Anaplasmataceae > Ehrlichia > Ehrlichia muris. Next base: position 1,179,071 of record NC_023063.1, on the reverse strand, counting down.
TATTTTTAAATATAATTTTCTGATAATAGTGATACTATATCTAACATTCTCATAGCAAAAGCCCATTCATTATCATACCAAGCTGCTATACGACACAGATTATTATTAGTAACGTATGTTTCATTTGCATCTACTATTGAACTGTATGTACTGTGACAAAAGTCTATAGAGACTAATTTCTTGTCTGTTATATTTATTACTTTAGAATTTTGTGATAGATTTTTTATTATGTTGTTTATTTCATTAGCAGTAGTTGATTTGATAGAGTTAAACACTAAGTCTATCATAGATACATTTGGTGTAGGTACACGTACAGCTGTTCCATTAAGTTTTCCTTTTAATTCTGGTATTATTAAATCAATAGTTTTAGTTGCTCCTGTTGTAGTAGGAATTATGGACATCATGCATGCTCTTGCTCTTCTTAAGTCTTTATGATTGTTATCAACTAAATTTTGGTCATTTGTATATGAATGTATAGTTGTAATAAATCCACTTTTTATTCCTATTGTGTCGTTCATTATTTTTAAAATAGGTGCTATACAGTTTGTTGTACACGATCCAGCTGAAATAATATTATGCTCTTTTTTTAGCATTTCATTGTTTACACCATATACAATTGTTATATCAGAATCTTGCATAGGGGCTGATACCAAAACTTTTTTTACTGTGGAATTTATATGTTGTTCTGCTAAAGATTTTTTATTAAATTTGCCTGTGCATTCTAATACTATGTCTACGTTATATTTTTCCCAGAAGATGCTTTTAGGTTCTTTTTCCATTGATAATGGAATTCTCTGATCATTTATTATAATGTATCCTTCTTCTGATTCTACATTATATGGAAATCTACCATGAACAGAATCATATTGAATGAGGTGTGCATGTGTTTCTGATGATGTAGATCCGTTTAAGGCAGATAATTCTATTTTTTGTTTATATAGTAATTCATTTTCATATATAGCTCTTATTAAGCATCTTCCAATTCGACCTAACCCATTTATTCCTATTTTCATGCTTATTCTCTTTAACATAACAAAACGTCTTTTGTCTTTATGCTTGCTTAGTACAAACAAGCAACGTTCACACTATCATAAAGTTAAATAACCTTGCACTTTTTGTATAATTATGCTATGATATGACATTGAGTTTGTAACTTAATTCCAAACGTGAGTGTTTATTAATTATAAGAATGAGAGGTAAAATGCTTGGCAAAGGTAAGAAACAATTTAAGCAAAATACACACATTAAACTAAGCACAACGCTAAAGCAACAGTACTATAGTACTTTGTTAAAATTAAATCGTCAAGATTTAATCAGAAAAAAATTTATTATGGGTGTAAGTGTTTTTTATACTTTAGTTTTTATTTCATTTGCTATTATGCAATCAGGAGTTCTGAAATTAAAACGAAATCAATTGACGTTTTTTTCTAATTTCATGGATTATTTAGCTCTTTTTTTATGCTTGTCTTTTCTTATAGCAGGTTTATTTAATGTTTTGTATTTAGAAAAAGAAAAAAAAGCAATAAATGACAAATTAGAGCAGCTAGATCAAAAGCAACTAGCTAAAAAGGAAAAGAAATCTATCAGTATTAAATTTGCAGATTTTTTAGAGAATCATGCAAATAAGGTTGATCTTGCAGGTACATTTTTTACTACTGGTATGCAAGCACTTGCTATTTTTAGTTTAACGCTTCCATCAATTTTTGATGTAAGTAAAATTCCTACTGGTACTGTATTTAATTTACAGGGAATTGTAGATACTATAGGAAATATTCTTTTTACAATAGCTGCAGCTATGTTCTTACTTTCTTACATGATGAGATGTAAGAATGATAAAAATGGTAATCTTGTATACAATAAGACTCGAGTATTAGTTGTTTCTGGTATATTTTTTGGTACCTTTTTGGTTTTTGCTGGAAAAGTATTACTTTCTTTTGAAACCAGAAGTGGTGCAATTTATACAGGAAATACTGGTCCTTTTGGTATGGATATACTTCCAGTAGCATTAATAATTCGTGCGGTTGGTATGGCAATGTTTTGTGTAGCATATGCAATGATGATATATTGTAGTATAAAAGAGGTTCAACTATCTGGTAAAGTATCTATAAATGATCGTGATGTTGATGATTCTGATATAAGTGGTGTTAGTTCTGATATAGATGAAATATTTGATATTATTCATTGTATGGAAAAGCCGCTTATTAAGTAAGTAATGTGTGATAAATTTATATTGATATTTTTATATTTTTTTGTTATAATGCTGTGATTTGAATTTCTGTTCTGAAATGGGGTATTTATGGATAATTACAGTAACGTGCAGTTTCAAAGTGCTTACTATAGCGTGGGACTTAGGAATTATCTAGTAAAAGTATATAATTACATGGCTATGGCTTTAGGATTAACTGGTATAGTAGCATTTTTTGTATCTTCTTCTCCTGCTATTATCTCTATGATATATAATACTCCTTTGCATTGGTTAGTTGTCTTTGCTCCTGTGGGGTTGGTTTTTTTAATGTCATATAAGCTAAATGTTTTCAGTTTTCAGACTGTATTAACGATATTCTTTAGTTTTGCAGCATTAATAGGGGTATCTATTTCATATATATTTTTGGTGTACACGGCAGCAAGTATTGCAAAAGTATTCTTTATTTCGTCTTCTATGTTTGGTGTGATGGCATGGTATGGTAATGTTACTAAAAAGGATTTGTCTCAATTTGGGACGTTCTTGTTTATGGGTGTTATAGGAATAATTATTGCTTCAGTAGTTAATTTGTTTTTTAATAGTGGACCATTACATTTTGCTTTATCAGTTGTTGCAGTAATTGTGTTTACTGGTATGACTGCATATGACGCTCAAAGAATTAAAGATATGTATTATAAGTTTAACGATGGGGCTGATTCTGTTAATAAAATGGCTATATTAGGTGCAACTACTTTGTATTTTAATTATATTAATATATTTATAAGCTTATTGAACTTACAAGGGGAACGTAGATAATTTTTTATCAGTGATATATAATTGTAGTTTTAAGTATAATTTTGTTAGTTTAGTTTTTTTAGAAAAGTTGGCACGTTTTGTTGCTTTAAGTTTGAAGAAAGGTGATAGTATATCTTTAGTTGGGGACTTAGGTGTTGGTAAGACTACTTTTGTTAAGTTTTTAGTTCATACATTAGCTCCGTATGAGGATGTAGGTAGTCCTACTTTTAGTATTATTAATGAATATCATTCTAGTAAATTTACAATATATCATATTGATCTTTATAGGGTTAATTCCTTATGTGAGGTATATGATTTGGGGATAGACTGCATTTGTGATTATGGAGTGGGAATTATAGAATGGTCTGATTTGTTAGATGATATATTAGATTTTAATTTAAAGATAAATATAAAATATTCTACGGAAGACAATCTTAGAGATATTGAAGTTTTTGTTAATGATGGCAATAAGTATGATATTTTTAAGAATTTGTAAATCAGTGTATATATTTAAGTACATAAGGAGTAATATCTAAGAACTCTTTCGGATATCAATGTTAGAAATGTGTTATATAATCGACTAATCTTTTAATTGGTGTGATTTTTGTTATTCAAAAGTATTATCAGTTGCTTTTATATGTTGGAATACTTCTTGAACTCAATAATAGTGTCTTATCAGAGACACTAATAAAATAATTAGTAATAATATTATTTTTTTCTATTAAACTCTATTTGACATATTGTATAAATTAAAATTTATACTATTATTTAGTAATTTTGTGATGCTTGCCTGCAATACTTAAATTATAATATTTTTCATTATGATACGGTAGAGTACTGCAGCTTTTAAAAATACTATAGTATTCTACAGTTGTAAAAAGCTTTATTTTGAAGTTAATACCATATTGATCAAATTACCTTCCTTTTTTGGTAAGCTTTCAGGTTTTGCAATATCAGCAGTATCTCTTATTAATCTTTCTATAATCTCCATTCCAACTTCTGGATGAAGTATTTCCCTTCCTATAAACCTTAGTGATATTTTTACTTTATCACCTCTTTCTATAAATCCACGTAACATGTTTAATTTTACGTTGTAATCATTATCTCCAATATTAAGCTTGAACTTGAGTTCTTTTACTATTATGGTTTTCTGTTTCTTTTTTGAATCACTTATTTTTTTCTTATGGCTGTATCTGTATTTACTGTAGTCAAATATTTTACATAGAGGATATTGATCATCATGTACTATTTCAACTAAGTCTAAGTTAACAGCTTTAGCTCTAGATAAGGCATCTTCAATGTCTATAACTCCAATCATAACACTATTTTGATCGACAAGCTTTACTTTTTTTGCTGTTATCATTTCATTAATTTTGTTTTTATTAGAGAATTTTTTTGTTTTCAAATCTTATACTCCTCACTATAAATTTACTAGATGCTAGCACAAGTTAATAATGTTTTCAATGCTTTATCAATATGCATGACATACTGTTTGTTAGACCCTAGATAACGTATAGACACAGAGTTTTCCTCAACTTCTTTTTTACCTATTATCCAAAACACAGGTATCTTCTTATGAATATGGTTCCGTATCTTGTAGGTTATTTTTTCATTTGTAGTATCTAGTTCTACTCTTATGTTATGTGCTTCAGCTTTTATTCTTAAAGAGTTAGCATAATCAGTAGCATCTTCACTTATAGTTAATATTGATAGTTGTATAGGAGCTAACCACATTGGAAATTTGCCTGCATAATGTTCGATTAATATTCCTATAAATCTTTCAAAAGTACCTAAAATAGCACGATGTAACATTATTGGGTGGTGTTTTTTTCCATCACTGCCTATATAGTAGGCACCTAGCCTCTCAGGTAGTACGAAATCCATTTGTAAGGTTCCACACTGCCATTCTCTACCAATAGCATCTGTTAATACGAACTCTAATTTTGGTCCATAGAATGCTCCATCTCCAGGATTTAAAACGTAACTTAAATTAGCAGCTTCAACTGATTTCTTTAATGCTGCTTCAGCTTTATCCCATGTTTCATCACTACCAGCTCTGTTTTCTGGGCGATCTGAAAATCTTACTAGGATATCAGTGAAACCAAAGTCTTTATAGACTTCCATGAGTAAATTGCAAAATTTTAAAGCTTCAGATGTGATTTGACTTTCTGTGCAAAAAATATGTGCATCATCTTGAGTAAAACCACGAACCCTCATTAATCCGTGTAGTGCCCCTGATGCTTCATATCTGTGGCATGTTCCAAATTCTGCCATTCGTATTGGTAAGTCTCTGTAACTTCTAATTTTTGAATTAAAAATTTGTATATGACATGGACAATTCATCGGTTTTATGGCTAAAGTTTTATCTTCTGCTTCACTTAGAAACATATTTTCACGAAACTTATCCCAATGTCCTGATTTTTCCCAAAGCTCTTTATTTAGTAGTATCGGAGTTTTTACTTCTATGTAGCCATTGCTTTCTAGTTTCTTTCTTATGTATTCTTCTATAATACGATAAATAGTCCACCCTTTTGTATGCCAGAATATTTGACCGCATGCTTCATTTTGGATATGAAATAACTCTAATTCTTTTCCAATTTTTCTATGATCCCTTTTCTCTATTTCTATTAAGTTATTTAAGTATGATTTTAATTCTTCTTCATTACGCCATGCTGTACCATAAACCCTTTGTAACCTTTCATTGTTTGAATTACCTTGCCAATATGACCCAGATACTTTTGTTAATTTAAAGGCTCTTGATGTTTTTGTTGAAGGTGCGTGTGGCCCACGACATAAGTCAATGAAGTTTCCTTGTTTATAAACAGTAATGTTTTCATTGCTTGGAATATTAGATATTATTTTGACTTTGTAGTCTTCTCCTATGCTCGAAAAGAACTTTATTGCTTCTTCTCTAGACCATACTTCGCGTATAAAACTTTCATTTCTATTTATAATTTCTATCATTTTTTTTTCTATTACTTCTAGATCGTCACTAGAAAAGTTGTGATTTGTTGCGAAATCATAGTAAAATCCATCTTTAATAGTTGGTCCAATAGTTATTTGAGTATCAGGAAAAATTTCTTTTACAGCTTGTGCCATGATATGTGCAGTGTCATGGCGTATAATTTCAAGTGCCTCTTCACTGTTTATCGTTATGACTTCAAAGGTACAATCTTCTGTAATTTCTCTTGATAGATCGTATGATTCCCCATTTACTTTTACAGCTATTGCTTTCTTTTTTAATTCTGGAAATAAATCGTTTACTACATCATGTCCTTTGACTCCACGGTAGAATTGCTTGGATGAGTTATAATTAAAATAAATGTTTATCATATTAATATTTCAACTATGAGTTAGTATCTAGTTTTTTTTAGTCACAATTTTATTTTTTTTATTATATCTTAATTTTAGGTGTGTTACATTGTATTTTTTAATTCAATTACTATACTCAATGAGCTTTTATAGCAAGTTTAAAGAAGATTACAGTTCTTACAACTACAGCATGTGTTTTTAGTATAACAAATTCTGTGACTAAATAACTATTATTATAAGTTAAAAGATTTTATGGGATTATATCATAGAAGCTATAGAAAAATATAGATTTCTATTATTAGTTGTAATCTATAATATTTGCAGCTCATTAACTTAATATGTTTATGTTTTTTTTATTATTATGTTGATTATTGTTTTACTTAACTTAAGTGGTTATATAGATTTGTTTATAGTTTCTATGATATTATTACGTGATGATAGAACAAGGAATGTTAGAAAAAGCTAGAACTTGTGTTTCTAAACTGATAGAAAACAATTCTAAACTAGTGATAGCTGAATCATGTACAGCAGGACTAATGTCTTTTTTATTATCTTGTATTCCAGGAGCATCAAAAGTGTTGGATTATAGTTTTGTTGTGTATTCAAATGAATCTAAAACTAAATTTTTAAATATTGATAAAGATCTTATTGATAAATATGGGGCTGTGAGTTCAGAAGTATCTATTTTAATGGCAGTTGGTGTTTTAGAAAATTCAAAAGCTAATATATCTATCTCAATTACTGGATTTGCTGGTCCTGCTGTTGATGATGAGCAAGTAGGGTTAGTTTATATAGGCTATGCTTCAAATATAGAAAGTGATTATAAAAAATGTTATTTTAATGATATGAGTAGATATGAAGTGCAAGTGTCATCAGCAGATGCAGCCATGGATTTTCTGTTATATAAAATAAATAAAAATTGAAACCCTGAATATTGATATGTAATGAGTTATACCCAACAAATACATCACTACTTTATTACTATAGAAGAAGATTTAGATAGTTTAAACCTTTTTCAATAAATACTTAAAGAAAGTTAACTGCAGGTTTTGTACAATGTATAAAACTTGAAAATTTATAAAAAACAACAAATGATACTACTTGCAAACCTTCCACTTACAATAGTAACTACAACAATGCTATATAAGTTTAAGATAGCTTTTTTGTTCTATCGTTACGTTCTTTTATTCTTGCAGATTTACCAAACAAACTAAGCATATAGTAAAGTTTTGCTCTGCGTACTCTACCAAATTTGACAACTTCTATAGATTCTACGATAGGAGAATATAAAAACACTTGTAATTGAATACTTTCATTATAACTTATTTTCCTTAAAGTGAATGAAGAGTGTAACCCATTATTTTTTCTTTTTATACATACTCCTTCAAATATCTGTAAGCGCTCACTTACTCCATCAAAAATTCTCATTCTTACTCTTAGTGTATCACCTGAACTAAACTTTGGAACTTCTTTGTTGGACAACAAATTCATTTGTTGTTCATTGAACTCCTTAAGCAAATCACTCATATATATCTCCATCTATGGTACTAGTCAACTCAGGACGCCTTTGCTTGGTTATACAGTAAGATTGATTAGCTTTCCAACGATTAATCTTTTTATGATTTCCAGAAAGTAAAACATCAGGAACTTCTAACCCTCTCCATTTTGCTGGACGTGTGTACTGAGGATATTCTAACTTATAGCTTGAAGTAAAGCTTTCATCACATATGCTTTGTGTATTATTAACTACTCCAGGTATAAGTCTGACACAAGCCTCTATGAGAACCATACAAGCAACTTCTCCGCCAGATAATATATAATCTCCAATACTTATTTCATGAAAATCATAAAAATCTAAAATTCTCCTATCTATTCCTTCAAAGCGACCACATAATATAGTTATATTAGAAAAATGTGTTAATTGTCCAGAAATATCTTGATTTAATTTTACTCCACTGGGAGACATGTATATCAGTTTTGTATTTTTGTTCTTACTTAATACTTCATCTACTGCTGACCCTATAACATCTGCTTTCATTATCATTCCAGGGCCACCACCATAAGGTCTATCATCTACGCTTTTGTGTTTATCTTTTGCAAATGACCTTATATCGATAACGTTAAGATTCCAAATACCTTTATTTAAGGCTCTACCTATTACTGAATAGTTTAATGTTCCTGGAAACATCTCTGGAAATATGGTTAAAACGTTAACACTAAATGTCACTGCTATTTCCTATAACTTCTGGTGGATTTATTATTATATATTTTTCTTTAACATTTATATAAGGGAATATACCTTTTGTAAAAGGTAGCATAGTAGTTTTTTTTGAATCAGAAAGACATATTTCTATAATATCACATGATCCAAAATTGTGAACTTTCTTTATATTTCCATAAACATTATTGTTTTCTAAGATAACATTTAGTCCTATTAAATCGTTGTGGTAGAATTCGTCATTTGTAAGATTTGGTAATTTGTTTTTTTCTATAAAGAGCTTTTTGCTTCTTAATGAATCTGCATCATTTCTTGATATTATACCTTTGATTTCTGCAATTATTGTATTTTGTGATATGACAGATATTATCCTTATTTTATATGTGTTTGCTCCATCAGTTAACGTTCCGTAAGATGTAAAATTTTCAGGTTTTTCTGTGAAAGTTCTTATTTTTACATGTCCGTTAATTCCATGAGATGATGTAATTATACCAAGGCATATAAGGTTATTTCTCATTATAATATGTAAACTGTAACTTTATACTATAATATATGCTATGTGTAATTAGCTCAATTATAATTTTGTAAATACTGACTTTTTAGGGTTATTTTGACTCAATAAGTGGTTGATTTTATTTATGAAAATTATATATCTTTAGTGTTATCAATGATTTTAATATTGATGTTTATACTTAAGTTGTTTTCTTTAGCTTATCTAGTATTGAGTTAAGTTGCTGTGTGTTATTGTATTTTATAATAATACTGCCTTTGTTTTGTAATCCGTTTATTTTTACTTGTAGCTTTAATATTTCCGATAGTGATTGTTCTAATTCTATTAGATTTTTTTGGATTTTGTTCTTATATGGTTTTTGTAAATTTTTGATTAGTAACTCAGTTTGTCTTACATTTAAATTTGAAGAAATAATTTTTTGCGCTATTTCTTCTGGGTTTTCTGTGTTTATTAAAGCCCTAGCATGGCCAAATGATATGAGTTTATTGTTTATCATTGATTTTATAGAAGGTGGTAAAGATAATATTCTTATCATATTTGTAATATGACTACGGCTTTTACCTATAGTAGAAGCTAAGTCTTCATGTGTATACGAGAAAGTATTTGTTAAGTTGAAGTATGCCTCAGCTTCTTCTATAGGTGTTAAGTCTTGTCTTTGTATATTTTCTATAATTGATAATTCTAAACACTGATTATCACTTATTTCTTTTACAATCACAGGTACTGATTTTAATTTTGCTAATATACTAGCTCTCCACCTTCTTTCTCCTGCTATTATCTCATAGCCTTTTTTGTTTGGATTTTTCCTAATGATGATTGGTTGTATTATACCATGTTTGGAAATAGATTCTGCTAATTCTCTAAGTGATTCTTGATCAAATATTTTTCTTGGTTGTGATGTGCTGGGATTTAATAGGTTTATTGGCATTGTGAGATGAGTATCAGTACTAATGTTGGCAATGTTATTGTTAATTTCTAACGTGTTATTTCCTATTAACTCAAAAATGCCTTTTCCTAATCTTTTTGTCATTTTGAACACCTATTGTTTTTTTGTTTATTTAGGATTTCTTTTGCTAGATATATATATGCTTGAGAACCTGCACATTTAAAATCGTAAATTATAGCAGGTTTTCCATGAGATGGTGCTTCAGATAATCTTACATTTCTAGGAATAACTGTTTTGTATACAGACTCTTTTAAGTATTTTCTAATGTCTTCTTCTACTTGTTCGCTTAACTTATTTCTTTTGTCATACATGGTTAAGATAATTCCTTCTATTGATAGAAATGGATTAAGGTGTTTTTTTATTATTTCTATGGTTTTTATTAAATGGCTAAGTCCTTCTAAGGCAAAGAATTCACATTGTAAAGGAATGATGATTGAATCTGCAGCTATTAATGCATTTACTGTTAGTAATCCTAAAGATGGAGGACAATCAATAAAAATATAGTCGTATGAATTTTTTGCTTCATATAAGGACTTTTGTAAAATAAATTCTCTTTGCTGTACTTGTGTTAGCTCGATTTCTGCTGCAGATAAATCTACTGTTGATGGTAGTAAATGTAGGTTTGGTATTTCAGTTTTTACGACAGCTGCTGATATAGATAAGTTATTAACTAATACTTCATATACTGTGTTTGTTCTTTGTTTATAGGTTATTCCAAATCCAGTGCTGCTATTGCCTTGAGGATCTAAATCTATTAGTAGAGTTTTTTTATTTACTATAGCAAAAGCTGTTGATAAGTTTATACTGGTTGTGGTTTTTCCTACACCACCTTTTTGATTTACTACTGCAAAAATTTTGCTCATACAGATAATTTACATGTTTTTCAAATTATATACAAGATCAGACTGGTGTCACTGAGTTTTTTATTCTTAAATATTGTAAATGAGAATATAATGCGAACTTTAATTATGAATTGATAATAATATGGTTTTTTGTAGAGCTTTTATTTGAGTAGTATGTTTCACGTGGAACATAAGGGTTTTTTATCCCTAGTTTATCTAGTAACTTAATTTCAATAGATTCCATTATGTGTTGATCTAGCGGTTCTTCATGATCGTAATCTAAGATGTGTAATAATCCGTGAATAAGCATATGGGATGTATGGTGTTCTAATGGTATATTTAAATCGATGGATTCACTTATAAGAATATCTAATGAAATGAAAATTTCTCCTAAATAACAATTCTTATTTAATTTGTTGTATGGGAATGATAATACATTTGTTGGTTTGTCTTTTTTTCTGTATTCATAGTTTAATTTTTGTAATAATTTATTGTTTGCTAGTACAACAGAAATTATAGGCTTGTATTCATAAATATTTAGGTCTATTAAGGAAATATTTATGATATTTTTAACAAAACTTTTTGGCTTATTTATGATGTTATACCATTTTCTATAATAAACATTGATTTCAATCACAGTATAGTCTCGCTTAATTGTAAGATGCAATTCCACTCTTGTTCTGTTACTGGAGAAACTGATAGACGTGGTTGTTTTAAAATTAACATATTTTTTAATATAGGGTTTAATTTTATATCTTTCAAAAAAACGGTCTTATTTAATTTTGTATGTGTTTTGACTTCAACAACACCGAATTTATTATTTGTATTGGATAGATAAAATTCTTTGTCTATGGATACAATTCCTATTATTCCTTTTTCTTTTCCAGAATGGTAAAAAAAAGCAAGATCAGTATACTTCATTGTTTTTAGATAATTTTGTGCTTGGTAATTTAGTACATTGTCCCATACAGTAATTTTATCATGTACCATATTATCCCATGAGAAATCATGCGGTTCTGTTTTTAAAAGCCAGTAGAACATTATTTTTTTCTTAAAAAAGTTGGGATATTAAATGATTCCTCATCCCAATATTCGTTTTTATTAAACTGTATCTTATAATCTGATTCAGAAACTTTGTTACTAGATTTTTGGCTTTCTGCTTTATGATCCTGTCTTTTGACATGACTTATAGAATTAATTATATCTTCTCCAGGATTACTTGGTTTATAATAGGCAATTTCATTATCTAATGGGTTAAAAGGTTTATTTGATATTTCAGATATATCACTATGGGTTCCTTTGTCTTTAAATGTACTTTTGTTTTGTATTACTACTTCTTCATTATCTATTCCTGTTGCTAAAACAGATACTCTAATTTTTCCTTCACTTTCTTTGTTAAATGTTGATCCAAATATTATATTAGCGTGACTGTCTACTTCTTCCCTGATACGATTTGCAGCTGCATCAACTTCAAATAAAGTCATGTCCAATCCACCTGTTATATTGATTAATATACCTTTCGCTCCTTTCATTGAAATGTTATCCAACAAAGGATTGGATATAGCTGCTTCAGCTGCTAATATGGCTCTGTTTTCTCCTTCAGCTTCTCCTGTACCCATCATAGCTTTACCCATTTCGCTCATTATTGCTCTAATATCAGCAAAATCTAAGTTAATAAGTCCTGGCATTACCATTAAATCAGTTATACCACGAACTCCTGTATGTAATACAGTGTCTGCGAGCTTAAATGCGTCTGCAAATGTTGTTTTTTCATTGGCGATTCTGAATAAATTCTGATTAGGAATTACTATCAGAGTATCAACATATTTTTGTAACTCTTCTAATCCAAATTCTGCTGTTCTCATCCGGTGCGCTCCTTCAAAATGAAAAGGCTTTGTAACAACTCCTATGGTGAGAATTTTATTTTCCTTGGCAACTCTGGCAATTACAGGAGCTGCTCCTGTGCCTGTTCCACCACCCATTCCGGCAGTTATAAACAACATATTACTGTCTGAGATTTCTTCAATAATTTCATTTATTGATTCTTCTGCAGCACCTTTACCAACTTCTGGAAGTGATCCTGCCCCTAATCCTTTTGTTAAGTCAATACCTAGTTGAATTTTCTTTTCTGATAAAGAAAGTTCTAATGCTTGTGCATCTGTATTGGCTACTACGAAATTAACGCCATGCAGATTAGATTGTATCATGTTATTAACAGCATTACCACCAGCGCCTCCTACACCAAAAACTGTAATTCTTGGTTTTAGTAGAGATTGGTCTGGTAAACAAATATTTAAAGACATACTGAGCACATAGTAAAGATAACTTAATATACTACGTCAATAAAATAATGCAAATAATTTGATAAATATAGAATAAATTAAGTATGTATATTAACTAATAATAAATTTATGACATTACATATTTGTATTGATATTAATCATTTAAGGGTGGTTCTACATAAATTAATTGTGCAATGTAAAACTGAATTTTAGTTGAAAATTGTGATATAGGAAAACTAAGATTGTGAAAAAGTATTCTAAATGTATTACCATGTTAATATTAGGTGAATTCAATTAATAAGAAGATATCATCTATGGAATGTATAAAAAATTCGGAATGCATGAACAAATGCATTTTTATAATTAATATATGTAGATAATTTTCTATAAGATAAATATTTATATTAATTTTTTAATTATAATGTATTATTTTCTAAGTTATATTAATAAACAGAGGTTTTATTATGGAAACAGATAATATTTTTTTTGATGTTGAATTTTTAATTCAGCAAAATGGTCATTCTAATGTTGATATTTATCATGGTATAATGTATCTCAATGATCCAGCAGATAGTTATTATGCTACTGCAAATATTGTTAATAATTTGACAGGAGATAAAGGTACATTAAGTATTATAGATGATAATATGAATGGATATTCTGAGAAATGTAATTTGAACATTACTCTTGAACATTATGATCCTGTTAAAGATGTTAATTATACTACATCAGTTGATAAGACTTTTCTGGTGTCTATATTAAATGGAATGGATGTTGCTTTCTTAATTGATGAACATAGTATACTATTGATGGATCCGTCGAGAGTAGAAGTTAGTAATGAACCTGCTATGGCTGTTCTTGTGTATAGAAGTGAAAATGAAAGTGAAAATTTTAATCTTGTGGATGTTATTAGGGATATTTTTTATCAAAAAGATGCCTATTTTGATATATAAATTTTTATTTAAAATAAATGCTGAGAATATGAACTATTAGTTGTGTGTATAGCTTGTTATGTTGATACATTATACTTGTTATAGTAGTTTGTATTCAATGTAATAGTGTGTTATGTATTACATAAGTAAAAGTGACTTTTAAAGAGTTTTGTGTAAGGTACGTATTGTTCATCTATTGAAATAGCAGTAGTGCGATTTCTGTTTTGATACGAAAGTGTCAGATACGTACCTTAGTTGGTATTTTTGTAGCTTTATAAAGTCGAAAAGGTTTTTGAGCTTATATAACCATGGTATAATTTAGCTCTAGTTTTCTTTTAATTAAAAGTTTTGAAATTTGTAATCTTCAAAATAGTCAAGCAATTATTTTTATCAACAGTATATAAGTAGGGTAACATTAAGTACCGTGACAATGTTTGAATTTTTTTCCTGATCCACAAGGACATTTTTCATTACGTGAAATTTTAGAATGATTAATGTTATATTCTGTTTTTTGTATATCACTTAACTCTATATCAAATTTTAAGTAAGATAGTCTCTGTATTATTAATTCATAGAACTTGCTCATCATATTCTCAAGCATAGAAAATGCTTCGGCTTTAAACTCGTTTAGTGGATCTTTTTGTGCTATAGATCTTAAATTTATTCCACATTTTAGACTATCCAGCGCAGCAAGGTGATCTCTCCATAGATAATCCAATGACATTATCATGACTTTTTTCACTATATGATCCCATGCCTTTTGATCTTTAGATGTTAATTCTTCTATTTTTTGAGCGAAATGTTCGTCGACGATTTTGTTTAGGTATTCTAAAACTTTGTCTGTACTTTCAAAACTACTGATAATACTATAATCCAGAGTGATATTATATATTCTTGTAAATTCAGATGATAGTGCTTTGTATGTATCATCATCCAAATTATAATACTTGTCATGTATTGTATTGTTAACTATATCTCTGTTAAGATCTCGATATATAATTGAAATGTTGTAAGAATCATTCTCTAAAATTTGATTTCTTTGCTCAAAAACGACTTTTCTTTGCTCGTTTATTACGTTGTCAAATTTTAATAAAGACTTTCTAATATCATAGTTTCTTGATTCAACCTTATATTGTGCTTTTTCAATAGATCTGCTTATCAGTGTATGTTGAATAGCTTCATCTTTTTTCATGCCTAATTTTTGGAGAACTCCTTTTATCTTATCTGATCCAAATATTCTTAGTAAATCATCATCTAATGATAAGAAAAATTTAGATAACCCTGGGTCTCCTTGTCTACCAGATCTTCCTCTTAATTGGTTATCAATTCTTCTGCTCTCATGACGTTCTGTACCAATTACACACAATCCCCCAGCTTGTATTGCTAGTTCCTTATTTTTTTTTACTTTTTCTGCAAGTTGTTTATATTTTATTTCCATTGCTTCTTTATCTGTAGTATTAGCAATAACTGCTTTTGCTAACATTTTTAGATTTCCTCCAAGCTGTATATCTGTGCCTCTACCAGCCATGTTTGTAGCAATAGTAATTGTTCCAGGTATTCCAGCCTGTGCTATTATATGTGCTTCTTGTTCATGATAGCGTGCATTTAATACAGAATGTTTTAATTTATTTTTTGTTAATAACTTAGATAGCATTTCCGATTTTTCAATGCTTACTGTTCCTACTAGTACAGGTTGCAGTTTGTGATGACATTCTGAAATGAATTTTATAACAGCATTGAACTTTTCTTCTTCTGTACAATATATATCGTCGTTTAAATCTATTCTTTGAACAGGTATATTTGTTGGAATTTGCACAACTCGTAAGTTATATATTCCCAAGAATTCTTCTGATTCAGTTATTGCTGTGCCAGTCATACCAGAGAGTTTTGTGTACATTCTGAAGTAATTTTGAAATGTAGTAGAAGCCAACGTTTGATTTTCACTGTTGATATTTAGTTTTTCTTTTGCTTCAAGTGCTTGATGCAATCCATCTGAATATCTTCTTCCATCCATCATACGGCCTGTAAACTCATCTATGATTACTATGTTGCCATTTTTAATTATGTAATCCTTATCTAAGGCGAACATTTTGTGTGCACGTAATGCTTGAGTAATATAGTGCATGATTATAATGTTATCGATGTCATACAAGGATGTATTAGAAGAAATAAGATTACGTTGAGTTAATAAATTTTCAATTTTTGTTATTCCAGCTTCAGTTAAGAAGATATTTTTACTTTTTTCTTCTAGTTCATAGTCTTCTTCTGTTAGTTCATATATCAAATTGTCTATTTCTTTGTACATTTTGATATCTTGATCGACTTGTCCAGAAATTATTAAAGGAGTTCTTGCTTCATCTATTAATATTGAGTCAACTTCATCGACTATTGCATAATTAAAGCCTCTTTGTACCATATCCTTTTTGGAGAATTTCATGTTATCACGAAGATAATCAAATCCTAAGTTATTGTTTGTTGAATATAATACGTCACAGTTATAAGCGTTTTTTCTTTCTAAGTCGTTCGTATCAGTTAATATACATCCAACTGTTATTCCTAATGCCTTATATAATTCTCCCATCCAGTCAGCGTCACGTTTTGCTAGATAATCGTTTACTGTTACTATATGAACTCCTTTTTCTTCTAATGCATTTAAATATGCAGCTAGTGTTGCTACTAAAGTTTTTCCTTCACCTGTTTTCATTTCAGATATCATTCCTTTATGTAGGACTATTCCACCTATGAGCTGTACATCAAAATGCCTCATATTTAGTACTCTTCTTGATGCTTCTCTTACCACAGCAAATGCTGGTACTAGAATGTCATCTAAAGTTTTTCCATTTTTAAGTTCTTCCTTGAATTCTATAGTTTTATATTTTAATGCTTCATTAGAGAGAAGTTGAATTTCATGTTCTATTGCATTTATATCTTGAACTATTTTATGAAATGATTTTATTACCCTGCTATTTGTCGAGCCAAATATTTTGTGTGCAATACTAAGCATAATTAAATTAATATTTAATTTATTAGGTTGTGAATTATATGGTTAAATAAGACAAAAGTACAATAAAATTAGCAACAGGCTACATAAATGTTTTTTGTATTTCATGTGCTGTAAATAATCATGTATAACGTAATAGATTTCATACGTTTGATAATATATACATTAAACATGTATAAATGAATGACTAGTACTTAATTGCATAATGTGCTTATAACCCAGTATTAAAAGAATTTTTTAGAAAGGTATCGTTAGTTATATGTGAAAGTTAGTTTTTTGTATAAAATACTCAGCATACTTGAGTTATTAACCACAAAGCAGATGCTTATGACAAGTAAGCATCTGCTTTATTAGCATTCAACTAATTAACATTTAGTAAAAAACAAAAGCATCTAGAAAAAGATATTACTGTTGATCTTGTATTACTTCATTATCAGCAGATATCTCATTTTTTACTGGCTTTTGTAAACTATGTAATAACACTGTAATGTTTTCATCGCTGAAAGTAATGTCACTTTCTGCAATATGAAGTTCTGCTTGTCCAGTAAATGAATGTAAAACAGGAAATTCTGGACAAATTATATGTTGTTCGAATAAGTAATTAACAACATAATTAGCTTCTGAGTCATCACCATTTCTCAATATATCTCCGTAGAAATGGCCAAAAGGTTCAATATAATTTTGTGGCTCAAGTCCAGTGTCGAATCTTCCTTCATCATCTATGGTAACTTCCCCTGTATACTCTGTTCCGTTTACATTAATGTGAATGTCGAAATCATTACCAAAAATATCCATTATGGCCTACCTAAATTTATTAATAATCATATTATATCTATATGAGGATAATAAAACAATATGTTTTGTTTGATATGAAAAACAAGTTATCAAAAAAATGCTAAGTTTTTTCTTTAATATCAAAAATAATATGTATTTAAATCTACTTAAGATGTTCTATATTTAAGTTTTTAAGTAGAAATATATTCTATACTACGTAATTAGTGAAAACTGGGATGAAAATAATTATATAATCTGAAATATCAAAATCTAGATTTTGTCTGTAAGTGAATGTAATGTTAGTATTGTGGTTCAATTAATTACGTACTTGCTTTTGGCATGCTGTACTGACTATATATACAATATGTTTTGAGGATAAAAATTGATAATGATAAAACTCGGCACTTTTAATATACCTTATTGCATTGGTAGACTTTTTTACCAACAACAAAAGGCATAGGCCAATTTTTTATACATAAAAGAATATGTTAGTTATTCTAAATGGTTTTTATGTATTTACCTTTATATAATTTAAACATAAACTTATCATATCCTCATTTAGTACTATAGAAGTATCACCTTTATTAAAAACCAATGCATGATTTTCTTGATCAAAATTAACTACAAATTGTCCTGTCATTAGTTTTAATAGATTTTGCTCAGCATTATTTTGATGTTGTTCAAATGTAAAGTTAACAATGTATTGATTATTTGTGGACATAGGAGATAGTGTAACTAGAAACTTAGAAATACAATTATCGTTAAAAATACAACTGTTATTAGGCAAACTGGTTGGACTGAGAGCACTAGAAGTATGAAATGTACTATTATCTGTAGCATCTGCTGAAATTTTTGTTTCGTTGTAAATTTCTGGATCATTCATTGTTGTACCTCACATGCAAATGATGTGTGTATAGTCTATAACAATTAGTATATAAAAACAATAAATTGATCTAAGTTTTATAATAAGAATTGTTTTGAGTTTCTGATAGTTTCTTTACAGGGTGTTGCCAAACTAAATAGGACAAAATGTTTATAGTAGAGTTATAATAATTATGAGTTTCAGTATCGATTGCAATGTAGTCTTATATGTTTGTAATATGGCTTGAACTGGTCAATTTAATAAATGTTTTGTATATAAGTTTTTTCTATTCTATAATTTTAATCATATGTAATGATTGTTCATGTTATGTATAAATTAAGAAATATATTGGTCAGGTGTATATAAATAAGTTTATTTTTATTTAAATTATTAATATTTGTATTACAGTATTAGTTATTATTACTGCTAGATAAGTTAATTTATGAAGTATAGGATTGTAAAAACTTTGGTAATAATATTAGTATTATTAGTACCTTCTTATTGTTTCTCATATCAATTGAATGTGTCAGGTATTTTTCCAGTAGATTAAATGCTTCTTCTTAATATATTAAGGTTTTTTTGTAACTGAAAACATAATAGGTATAAAAGAGTTGCATGTGTGTGAAAGAGGGTAAAGAATAGTATTTAGTTGAATAACGATAAAGATTTTAATAATTTGAATTTCTCAGATAGGTATGTTTCACAATATAACAACAATGTTTTTCAGTTATCTTTTGTATTAGAATATTTATTTAGATTTTAACAGTTAGGGCTTGAAGAATCTTGTGAGAAGTTTGATATTAGAGATACTCAGGAGACATTTGACTGAATAATAATTATAACCATTACTTGGTAAGATCTAAATACGTGAAATAGTGGGATAGAATATTGTTAAGCTATAATAGATATTTGTTACGATTTTTTACAATATGTAATGCCAATATTATTTTTTCATCTTATATAGTTATTAGAAAGATGTTACTGAAATTTTTGACTTAATAAAATGTAGGCTTTCTTTCACAGCAAAATGGGAATCAATGACTTAGATGTCTTAGTATATTTATCAATCTATGTTGTCATAGATTGATTGATAAATGGAATAATATTTTCTGATACAATGTTCCTCAACATAGCTTCTTGTTTATCTCCCCTTAATGTCTGAGTAGTAGCTAAGCTCAATAGTGTATCTTTTTTTAAATTTATCAGAGTTAGGTGGGGATCTACATACAATTGATTACTGTTTAAGAGGTGAAGTTCTGCATTGATTATTTTTATATAATAAGTGTTTTTTATGTAGTTTTATGTGCTTGTATATTGCGAAATAGAATTATGTACAATTACTTGACTTGGCATGGTTTGTCATAGTAAATTACCGTAGTTTACCTTGTTATTAATGGATTTACAATGAATTATAAAAAATTTGTTATAGGTGTTGCATTGAGTACATTGCTTTCTTTTTTACCTTATAATTCTTTTTCTAGTATAAACATTCCTGAAGGAGGGAATGGGCTTTATATAGGTACTCAGTATAGAGTTGGTGTTCCTAATTTTAGTAGTTTTTCAGCACAAGAAACACTTCCTGGGCTTACAAAGAAGATTTTTGGTTTAGGTTTTACTGAGTCTGATATTACTAAGCATGGTAGTTTTAAACAAGTATATGACCCTACGTATGCAAGTAATTTTGCTGGTTTTAGTGGTGTTGTTGGGTATTATGTTGACTGTTTTAGAATAGAATTTGAAGGTTCTTATGAAAATTTCGAGCCTGAGAGACAATGGTATCCTGAAGGAAGCCAAAGTCATAAATTTTTTGCTTTATCTCGTGATAATACTATGTCAGATAATAAATTTATAGTGCTAGAAAACAATGGTGTTATGAATAAGTCTCTTAATGTGAACTTTTGTTATGATGTTGCCCAAGGTCATGTGCCTTTAGCCCCATATGCATGTGCTGGTATCGGTGCAGATTATATAAAGTTTTTAGGCATATCTTTACCTAAATTTTCTTATCAAGTTAAGTTTGGTGTTAATTATCCTATCAGTGTTAACATTATGTTGTTTGGTGGAGGTTACTATCATAAGGTTGTAGGTAACAAATATGGGAGAGTAGAAATAGCTTATCATCCTTCTGCTTTTTCTGATGTTCCTAAAACTACTTCAGCTTCTGCTACTTTAGGTACTGACTATTTTGGTTGGGAAGTTGGTATGAGGTTTGCACTGTAGGATTTTATTAAGTATGAATTTCTTGTAATTTCTATTGTGGGGATTAGATAGGTTTCCTATTTTATTTATACCACGCTAATTTCTTACGTAATCATAGTATATTTATTTCTGCTACAGTTATGCTTTTGTATGACTGTAGTTAGGAGAATGCCGAGTACACACTGTTGTGTTTCCTTGAATAAAGGGTTTAATGGGGGTAGGCAATACAATAAAACAAGCTTGATAATAGTGGCTCTTTGACAATTAGATACTTATATAACTAATAAGCAGTATTATAGAATTTTAGCTAACAATTACAATGTATGTAGTAAAAACTAATTTATAAGGACAGTGTAATTGTTAGC
Source organism: Ehrlichia muris AS145 (assembly GCF_000508225.1). GTDB lineage: Bacteria > Pseudomonadota > Alphaproteobacteria > Rickettsiales > Anaplasmataceae > Ehrlichia > Ehrlichia muris. Next base: position 1,157,850 of record NC_023063.1, on the reverse strand, counting down.
ATATTTGTAATAGTGCAAATCTAGCTTTTATCTTATATACAAAACTACTTAAACAATATGTATTAGTAAATTAGAAGGCAAACCTTCCTCCAAGTTCTATACCAAAATGGCATACATTTAGTGTTACTATTGCAAAGTGGTTTCCTGCAAGAGTTGATCCACTAGGTACTATGGCAGGAACGTCTTTAAATTCATTTCCTACTACCTTATGAAAGTGTCCACCAACAAACACAGAGGTTTCTGGGCTTATAGAATAGCTTAAGCCTAATTTTCCTTGATAAGAAATCTTAGGACTTGTAGCTTCAAACATAGATACTAAGTCAGTACCAATACCTGCACATATGTAAGGAGAAAAAGGTATTCCCTCTGTTGTTACATCATAGCATGCATTTAACATAAATGATATATCAGCTAAACCTTCATTTTTTAGCACAACAAATTTGTTTTGTGCAATTGTTGTGTCTTGAGATAAAGCGTAATATCTATGAGCATCATTTTTATAGTTATTACCCTGATTTTTAACATCAAATGTTTCATAAGATACTTCAAATTCTATTCTTGGACCACCCATTGAATAACCAATAGCTCCTGCGAAGCCTAAAAATGGATTATTTTCATACTTGAATGAATAATTTGAAATTGTGAATACATCTGTACTAGTATTAGATATTGCAGCTCCATCCCAATCTTGTTTTAAGCCAAATGTTTTAGCTGTTGCATTTTTTTCTTCTTTAGCTGAAAATACTCCAAAGTGAGAAGCACTTGGCATATATTTCCCGCTGATATAGAAGTTACCACTAACATTACTATCCTGTATTGGATCAGAAAATGATATTCCAGGTAAGAAAGATATTAATGATATTAGTGCACTTTTTATAAAAATTCTTTTGCAATTCATACATAACCTAATAGTGACAAATAAATTAACAATAGTAGAACTATAAAATAAAAGCAAGTCAGAATATAGGTTTTGATGTAAAATATTGGTTATTTTTGTAAGAAAAATTTAATATATTATGTAAAATTGTAATAATAGGGTGTACTTTATTATAGACATCTTAATATGTACATAATTTTGTGTAAAAATAATATAATGGATTTTGCTTTAGTAAGTTTTGTCCCCCCCCCCCCTATTATTGCTACATTCTTTTGCCACTATTTTCTTTTTTTGTCTGCAGCAATAATGAAAATAATTTTAGATCATTTTTAACATGTGGCAACAACAAAATTAGAAGCTAAACCTTCCTCCAAGTTCTATTCCAAAATGACATACACTTAGTGTTACTATTGCCATATCTGGAGTTGCTGTTGATGCAGCAAAAGCCTTAAGAGTAGGGATGTCTTTAAATTCATTTCCTATAACTTTATGAAAATGCCCACCAACAAATACAGAAGCTTCTGGACTTATAGAATAGCTTAAACCTAATTTTCCTTGATAAGAAATTTTAGGATTTGTAGTCTCAAACATAGATACTAAATCAGTACCAATACCTGCACATATGTAAGGAGAAAAAGGCATTCCATCTGTTATTATATCATAGCACGCATTTAGCATAAATGATATATCAAGTAGTCCTTCACTTTTTAGTAGAACGTATTTATTTTGTGTAGGTTTGGTGGTGCCATCTTGTTGGGTTAAAGCGCAGTACTTATGGGCATCGTTTTTATAATTATTACCCTGATTTTTAACATCAAATGTTTCGTAAGACACTTCAAACTCTACTCTTGGACCATCCATTGAATAACCAATAGCTCCTGCGAAGCCTAAAAATGGGTTATTTTCATATTTAAATGAATAACCTTTATTCTTAAAGTCCTCATCAGTATGTGCTGATGCTCCTACACCTGCCCAATCTTGTTTTAACCCATATAATGCTACAGTAGGATTTTTTTCCTCTTTAGCTGAAAATACTCCAAAGTGAGAAGCGCTTGGCATATATTTTCCACTGATATAGAAGTTACCATTAGCGCTACTATCCTGTACTGGGTCAGAGAATGACACTCCAGGTAGAAAGGACATTAATGATATTAATGCTGTTGTTATAAAAATTTTTTTGCAATTCATATTACACACCTAAAAATAGTGAAAATAAGCTAACAATAGTAGAAGTGTAAGGTAAATGCAAGTTAGAAGGTAGCTTTTTACGAAAAATATCTGTGATTATTGTAAGAAAAATTTAATATATTATGTAAAATTGTAATAATAGGGTGTACTTTATTATAGACATCTTAATATGTACATAATTTTGTGTAAAAATAGTAAAAAAATATAATGAGCTTGTTTAATAAGTTTTGTCCCCCCCCCCCCTATTATTGCTACATTCTTTTGCCACTATTTTCTTTTTTGTCTGCAGCAATAATGAAAATAATTTTAGATCATTTTTAACATGTGGCAACAACAAAATTAGAAGCTAAACCTTCCTCCAAGTTCTATTCCAAAATGACATACACTTAGTGTTACTATTGCCATATCTGGAGTTGCTGTTGATGTAGCAAAAGCTTTAAGAGTAGGGATGTCTTTAAATTCACTTCCTATAACTTTATGAAAATGCCCACCAACAAATACAGAAGCTTCTGGACTTATAGAATAACTTAAGCCTAATTTTCCTTGATAAGAAATTTTAGGATTTGTAGTTTCAAACATAGATACTAAATCAGTACCAATACCTGCACATATGTAAGGAGAAAAAGGCATCCCATCTGTTATTATGTCATAGCACGCATTTAGCATAAATGATATATCAAGTAATCCTTCGCTTTTCAGTAGAACGTATAGATTTGCTTTAGCTTTACCAGAATTATCCTGTTGACCTAAAGCACAGTATTTATGAGCATCGTTTTTATAGTTATTACCCTGATTTTTAACATCAAATGTTTCATAAGACACTTCAAACTCTACTCTTGGACCACCCATTGAATAACCAATAGCTCCTGCAAAACCTAAAAATGGGTTATTTTCGTATTTAAATGAATATCCTTTGTTGTTAAATTCGTTATCGTTGTGTGCTGTTGATGATACACCTGTCCAATCTTGTTTTAACCCATATAATGCTACAGTAGGGTTTTTTTCCTCTTTAGCTGAAAATACTCCAAAGTGAGAAGCACTTGGCATATATTTTCCACTGATATAGAAGTTACCATTAGCGCTACTATCCTGTACTGGGTCAGAGAATGACACTCCAGGTAGAAAGGACATTAATGATATTAATGCTGTTGTTATAAAAATTTTTTTGCAATTCATATTACACACCTAAAAATAGTGAAAATAAGCTAACAATAGTAGAAGTGTAAGGTAAATGCAAGTTAGAAGGTGGCTTTTTACGAAAAATATCTGTGATTATTGTAAGAAAAATTTAATATATTATGCAAAACTGATAATAATGAAAGGCACCTTAGTTTTAGGTATCTTATATGTACATAATTTTGTGTAAAAATAATATAATGGATTTTGCTTTAGTAAGTTTTGTCCCCCCCCCCCTATTATTGCTACATTCTTTTGCCACTATTTTCTTTTTTTTGTCTGCAGCAATAATGAAAATAATTTTAGATCATTTTTAACATGTGGCAACAACAAAATTAGAAGCTAAACCTTCCTCCAAGTTCTATTCCAAAATGACATACACTTAGTGTTACTATTGCCATATCTGGAGTTGCTGTTGATGCAGCAAAAGCCTTAAGAGTAGGGATGTCTTTAAATTCACTTCCTATAACTTTATGAAAATGCCCACCAACAAATACAGAAGCTTCTGGACTTATAGAATAACTTAAGCCTAATTTTCCTTGATAAGAAATTTTAGGATTTGTAGTTTCAAACATAGATACTAAATCAGTACCAATACCTGCACATATGTAAGGAGAAAAAGGTATTCCATCTGTTATTATATCATAGCATGCATTTAGCATAAATGATATGTCAAGTAGTCCTTCACTTTTTAACAATACGTAGTTATTGGCTGTAGCGTTATTCGCAGTTCCTGTTTTATCCAAAGCGCAGTATTTATGAGCATCGTTTTTATAATTATTACCCTGATTTTTAACATCAAATGTTTCATAAGATACTTCAAACTCTACTCTTGGACCATCCATTGAATAGCCAATAGCTCCTGCGAAGCCTAAAAATGGGTTATTTTCATATTTAAATGAATAGCCTTTGTTGTTAAATTCGTTATCGTTGTGTGTTGTTGATGATACACCTGCCCAATCTTGTTTTAAGCCGTATAATGCTACAGTAGGATTTTTTTCCTCTTTAGCTGAAAATACTCCAAAGTGAGAAGCACTTGGCATGTATTTTCCACTGATATAGAAGTTACCATTAGTGCTACTATCCTGTACTGGGTCAGAGAATGACACTCCAGGTAGAAAGGACATTAATGATATTAATGCTGTTGTTATAAAAATTTTTTTGCAATTCATATTACACACCTAAAAATAGTGAAAATAAGCTAACAATAGTAGAAGTGTAAGGTAAATGCAAGCTAGAAGGTAGCTTTTTACGAAAAATATCTGTGATTATTGTAAGAAAAATTTAATATGTTGTATTGTCTGGATAGAAAGGAAAAGTGTACTTTCTTGCTAAAGCAACACACTAAGATATTCATGGTAAAAATGAAACACCTTTCATCAGAAAAAGCAGAAACACACAAGGGAAAACTTGAAATAACTTCATATTTTCCCTATGATATGAATTGCTAAGTTTTTTACTGCTTATTATGTGTAACAGTAAATAAAACTAGAAGATGAATCTCACTCCAATTTCTCCACCAAAGTATCCAGTGTCAAGAGTTACTGAAGCGGATGTAGTTTGAGGAGCTTCATCTAATACTACAGGTGTTATTACAGGTATCTTGTTAAACTGATTTCCTATAACTCCATGATAATATCCTCCAATAAATGCAGAAACTTCCGGTGTAATCGGATAACTAACACCTATTTTTCCTTGATAAGCAAATTTTAGGTTAAAATCTTTAAATATACTTATAAGGTCTGCTCCTATACCTGCACATGCATATGGTGTAAAAGGTACTCCTTCAGCTGTAATATCATAACAAGTATTAATCATTAACGACATGAAAGTTATACGTTCGTTTTTAAGCACCACATATTTCTTATCTGCTATTGTATCTTCACGAGATAACCCAAAGTACTTATAGTAATCACTACTATCACTGTCATTATTGTCAGGATTTTTTGCATTAAATTGTTGGTACGCAGCCTCAAGTTCTATTCTTGGTCCATCCATAGCATAACCAATACTTCCTGAGAACCCTGATATTAAGTTATTGCGAAACTCAAAAACTGGATCTACTTTGGTGAAATCATTATGGGTAGCTATGCTTCCATTTTTCTTTAATCCAATAACTTTTTTAGTAGCAGAAGTTGTTCCATTAATAGGAGTTTCTCCAACTGAAAATTTTCTAAAATGTGATATACTTGGATTATACTTTGCGCTGATATAGAATCCTTCTTTGCTATCATTGATTCCTGTATCATTGGAAGTTACAGGATCTGCAAAAGACTGGTACGGTAAGATTGACATTAATGAGATTAATGCGCTCCCTACAAAAATTTTCTTATAATTCATGTTAATAAACCTTTTATAAAAGATAATCAAAATTTAAGAATAATAAAAGAAGTAAAGAAAAGCAAGTCTAGAATATAAAATTTCTTTTAAATTTACAGTAAAAGTAATTGATATTTAAAATAATTAGAGGAAATTTTTTAATAAAAATTTACAATTAATTTTACTAATTGATTAATAAAAATATTATCAAAAGTATACTTTTATAGTCTTATTACATCGTATATTTATTGTTATAGCGCATAAATCAATACTTTATGCATTTATCTATTAATAATGGTATATGTTCTAATAAGTAGATCTATTATCCTAATTCTTTATATTATAACATATATTAATAAATATGGAATAGTAAATTAATTAAAATTTATTTAAAAATCATCCTAGTAAAGCAGAATACAATTTGATAGATATTGTTTGAAATATTAGAGGAAGATCCTTAAAAATATGTACTATATAACTTAAAGCTTTTTTATTAATGGGATATAATTTTATTATTAATTTAAAACTAGAAAACCTGTATATACTTAATATATACTACCTTTATTGTTAAAGCATTGAATAATGAGAAACACTATTAGTTTCCCATTATTTCAATAGTTAAATGGTTAGAGTGTGAGTCTTATTCCAACTTCACTGCCAAAGTATGCGACATCAAGTGTGGCAACTGCTGATGTAACTTTAGGAACGTTTGCTAAATCGTGAACGTATTGAACATTCAAATTTTTAAACTTACTGCCTATTACTTGATGATAATATCCATTAACAAATAGATTAATTTTAGGGAATAGCTGATAGCTAATACCTAGCTTGCCCTGATAAGCAAATTTCACATGTAAAGCATCAAAAAATTCTATGGCATTTATACCCATTCCTACACATATGTAAGGTGAAACCGATAACTCATCTAGAGAAAAATCATAGCAAATGTTGGCTATTGTAGCTAAAATAGATAGGCCGTCATTTTTCATTACAGTATGGAAAACACCTATGGGTGCAGAGGAACTTTTATTTTTTGGCTGAAACTTATTACTTTCTAAATCGCGTGCTAAAGCAAAGTAACGGTAAGCATCCTTTACTTTTGTATAGCCTCCAGGGTTTTTTACATCAAATTTTTCATAAAACCCTTCTACTTCAATTCTTGAGCCTTCAGAAAAAGAATAACCAATAGCTGCATTAAAATTAACAGCATTGTCTTGGAATTCTACAGTATAAGGAATGTTGAAATGCTCTGGTTTACTAATACCTTTCGTAGCATTACTAGCATCAATTTCAACAGAATCAATGTCTTTTTTAAGAGCTATAAGCTGCTTTGTAGGAACATTTGTTTCTTTTACTGAAAAATTGCTGAAAACAGAGACACTAGGTTTGTATTGTCCGCTAATGTATAATCCAGAGTGTTTTTCAACTTTATTATTTACAGTTTCTGAAAATGATATGCTAGGTGATGATAATAAACACATCAATGCTGTACTTATCGCAATAAATTTGTCCTTCATGAAATTTCCGTATTTAATTAAATTAGAATATAAACCTTGCTCCAACTTCGCCACCAAAGTATCCAACATCAAGTGTAGCAACTGCTGATGTAACTCTAGGTGCATCATTTAATTTATAAACATGTTGAACATTTAAATTTTTAAACTTGTTGTCTACTACTTTATGATAATAACCGTCAGCAAATAAGCTTACGTTAGAAGATAATAAATAAGTAATGCCTGCTTTACCTTGGTGTGCAAACTTAATATGCAATGCATCAAAGAACTGTATAGCATCTACACCCATACCTATGCACATATAAGGTGATATTGGCAAATTACCTAAAGTAAAATCATAACAACCATTGATCATTGCAGATGAAATGGATAACCCGTCATTTCTCATCACAATATGATAAATACCATTTGGCTCACTATTATTTTTGTTTTTTGGCTGAGTTTTACCAGTTTCTATATCACGTGCTAAGGCAAAGTAGCGGTAAGCATCTTTTACTTTTGTATAATCTCCAGGGTCTTTAACATCAAATTCTTCATAAGAACCTTCTAATTCAATTCTTAAGCCTTTAGAATAGAAGAATCCAACTGCTCCGCTAAAATTGGCAACATTATCTTGAAACTTTGGCATGTAAGGAATAGTAAAATTGTCTGGCTTACTAAGCCCTTTGTTAGCATCTTTATCAATCTCAACAGAATCAACATCTTTTTTCAAAGCTATCAACTGTTTTGTAGGGACATTTGTTTCTTTTACTGAGAAATTGCTAAAAACAGAAACACTAGGCTTATATTGTCCGCTAATGTATAACCCCAATTTATTAGTATTACTATTTATATTTTCTGAAAACGATATATTAGGTGATAGCAATAAGTACATCAATGCTGTACCTGCTGCAATGAATTTATTTTTCTTACTCATGAAATTTCCGTATTTAATTACAATTTAAAGTATAAATCTTACTCCAACCTCACCACCAAAGTATCCAACATCAAGTGTAGCAACTGCTGATGTAACTTTAGGTGCATCATTAAGATCAGCTACGTGCTGAACATTTAGATTTCTAAATTGGTTATCTATTATTTGATGGTAATAGCCACCGGCGAATAAGCTAATATTAGAAGATAATGAATAAGTGATGCCTAATTTGCTTTGACAACTAAGTTTAATGTGCAATGCATCAAAAAATTCTATAGCACCTACGCCTATACCACCACATATATAAGGTGATACTGAAAAATCATCTAGAGAAAAATCATAGCAACCATTAATTATAACAGACGTTATGGATAGGCCATTATTTTTCATTACAGTGTGATAAATACCAGTAGATTTATCTTTGGGCTGGTTTGCATTATCTTTCAGTTCACGTGCTAAGGCAAAATACCGAAAGGCATCATTTAATGTATAACCTCCAGGGTTTTTAACATCAAATTCTTCATAGGACCCTTCTATTTCAATTCTTGGGCCTCCAGAAAAGGAATAACCAATAGTTCCATTAAAATTAACAGCATTATCTTGGAATTCTACAGTATAAGGAATGGTGAAATGATCTGGCTTACTAATACCGTTACCGGCATCTTTGTCGACCTCAACAGAATTTATATCTTTTTTAAGAGCTATAAGTTGCTTTGTAGGAACATTTGTTTCTTTAACTGAGAAATTGCTAAAAACGGAAACACTAGGTTTGTATTGTCCGCTAATATATAATCCGGAATATTTTTCAATACTATTGTTTATAGTTTCTGAAAAAGATATATTAGGTAATGATAACAAATACGCTAATGTTGTGCCTACCACAATAAATTTGTTTTTCTTGCTCATAAAATTTCCTGTATTTAATTAAATTAGAATATAAACCTTGCTCCAACTTCACCACCAAAGTATCCGACGTCGAGTGTAGCAATTGCAGATGTAGCTTTAGGAGGGTTTTGCAATTCATAAACGTGTTGAACATTCAAATTTTTGAATTTATTGCCTAGTACTTTATGATAATAACCATCAGCAAATAGGCTCACATTAGAAGATAATGAATAGGTAATGCCCACTTTACCTTGATGTGCAAACTTAATATGTAATGCATCAAAGAACTGTATAGCATCTACACCCATACCTATACACATATAAGGTGATATTGGCAAACTACCTAAAGTAAAATCATAACAACCATTGATCATTCCAGATGAAATGGATAGCCCATCATTCTTCATTACAGTGTAATAAACCCCGTTTGGGCTAGTAGAAGATTCTTTGTTTTTTGGTTGAGTTGTACCAGTCTCTGTATCACGTGCTAAAGCAAAGTAGCGGTAAGCATCTTTTACTTTTGTATAACCTCCAGGATCTTTAACATCAAATTCTTCATAAGAACCTTCTAATTCAATTCTTAAGCCTTTATAGAAGAATCCAACTGCTCCGCTAAAATTAGCAACATTATCTTGGAATTTTGGCATGTAAGGAAGGGTAAAATTGTCTGTCTTACTAAGCCCTTTACCAGCACCTTTATCAATCTCAACAGAATCAACATCTTTTTTCAAAGCTACCAACTGTTTTGTAGGGACATTTGTTTCTTTTACTGAGAAATTACTAAAAACAGAGACACTGGGCTTATATTGTCCGCTGATGTATAGCCTAGATTTGTTGACATTACTATTTATGTTTTCTGAAAACGATATATTAGGTGATAGCAATAAGTACATCAATGCTGTACCTGCTGCAATGAATCTATTTTTCTTATTCATGAAATTCCCGTATTTAATTATAATTAAAATGTAAACCTTACTCCAACCTCGCCACCAAAGTATCCGATATTGAGTGTAGCAACTGCAGATGTAAATTTAGGTGCATCAGTAAGATCAGCTACATGTTGAACATGTAAATTCTTGAATTTGCTATCGATTACTTTATGATAATATCCATCAAGAAATAAACTAACTTCAGGGGATATTGAATAACTGAGACCCATTTTACCTTGGTAAGCAAGCTTAACGTGTAAGTCATTGAAAAACTCTATAAAGTCTCCTCCTATTCCTGCGCATATATAAGGCGTTACTAGTATACCATCTGGCTCAAAGTCATAACAGACATTTAGCATAACAGATGAAATTGACAGCCCATCGTTTTTCATTACAGTAAATTTTCCAGTCTGAGGATTGTTGTTGGTCACAGCACGTGCTAGAGCAAAATACCTGTATGTATCTACAACAGATCCTTCAGGATTTTTAACGTCAAATTCTTCATGAGAAGCTTCTACTTCAATTCTTAATTCTTTAGAATATGAATATCCTATAGTTCCACTAAAACTAATAGCATTATCCTGAAATTCTGCAATGTAAGGAAAATCAAAATTTGTATGACTAGCAATATTAGTGCTATTGACAGCACTAATGTCTTTTTTTAATCCCACTAATCGAACAGTATTGAAATTTGTGTCCTTAACTGAGAATTCACTAAAATGAGAAACTGCTGGTCTGTATTGCCCTCCGATATATAATCTAGGTTTGAAATAAGTGTAATTACTTGTATTTTCTGTAGAAAATGCATTAGATAGCAATAATAAATTTGCTATGAATGATACACCTATTGTAAAAAAGCTTTTTTTGTTACTCATAATATTCCTTTAAAATGTGAGTCTAACTCCAATTTCGCCACCAAAATAACCAATGTTAAGTGTAGCTACTGCATATACAGGTTTAGGATCTGTAGATAGATCAACTACATGTCGGACATTTAGGTTATGAAACTGATTGCCTATAACTTTGTGATAATATCCGTCAATAAATAAACTTGTTCTAGTAGATAAATAATAATTAAGACCTAACTTACCTTGATATGCTAATTTGATATGCAATGCATCAAAAAACTCTATAAAATCTCCACCGATGCCGGCGCATACATAAGGTGATATTTCTAAATCTTTTAAAGAAACATCATAGCAGCCATTAAACATAACAGAAGCAATAGATACGCCGTCATTCTTCATAACAGTGAATTTTTCAGTGCTAGGATTATTATTTGTAACTTCTCTGGCTAATGCAAAATATCTATAAGTGTCTTTTACTACACAATCTCCAGGATCTGTAACATCAAATTTCTCGTAAGAACCTTCAAGCTCAAATCTCGGACCTGTAGAGTCAGAATAACCGATTGCTCCACTAAAACTAGTTATATTATTTTGAAATGTCACTTTATAAGGAACATTAAAATCTGTATTAGTGTTAAATTCATTAATAGAGACAGCCTGATGTTTTAACCCTATTAATTGAGCCGTATCATGATAAGTTTCTTTAACTGAAAATTTGTTAAAATGAGAAATTCCTGGTTTATACTGCCCGCTTATATATAATCCAGAAGGTTGACTAGTAACATTATTGTTAACTTCTGAAAAAGATATACTAGGCAACAGCAATAGGTAAGCTAAAGTTGTCCCTATTGTAATAAATTGTTTTTTATTCATAAAACTCCTTAAAATATAAACTTTAACCCAAATTCACTGCCAAAATACTCAATATTAAGAGTAGCAACTGCAGAAGTGGCCTTAGGTGCTTCAGTAAGATTTACAACATGCTGAACATTTAAATTTTTAAATTGGTTGCCTATTACCTTATGATAATATCCATCAGCGAATAAAATAACATTAGAAGATAACGGATAACTAATGCCTAACTTTCCTTGATAAGCAAATTTAAAACGTACAGCACTAAAAAATTCTATAATATCCCCACCAAACCCTGCACATATGTAAGGTGATATCTTGAAGTTATTTAGAGAGAAGTCATAACAACCATTAATTATAATAGACGCGACAGATAAACCGTTATTTCTTATAACAACGTATTTGCCTGTGTCAGGATAATTTTGGCCATTGGCTATTGCCCTTGCTAAAGCAATGTACTTAGCTGCTTCATTTATTGTATAATTGCCAGAATCTTTAATATCAAATTCCTCATAAGATCCTTCTATTTCAATTCTTGGTCCTTCTTGAGCAATATACCCGACAGCCCCACTAAAGCTAATAGCATTATCTTTGAATTTGGCATTATAAGGAATATCAAATTTTGTATTTGTTTTTATATCGCTTGTGATTGAATCAGCGTTTTTTTGTAATCCAAGTAACTTTTTAGTGTCGGTATAAGTTTCTTTAACTGAAAAATTACTAAAATGAGAAACAGTAGGTTTATATTGTCCACTAACATATAATCCAGTATGTTTAATATTCTCAGAAATATTATTTGATTCTGAAAAAGATTGGATAGGTAAATATGACACTAGACATACTAATGCTAACCTTATTATAGAAAACATTTTTTTACTACTCATAAGAACTTTCCTTGTTATTTAATATATTTCTTACTCGAGCTCTATCACCGAAACCTCTAATACTAGGTATAGATGTTATTACTAGAGTGTTTTTGTTATATTGATTTATAAGATGGCTACTATCAATTTCTAACTTATATTGATAAATAAGAATCATATATAAAGCATCTATGATACCATAAGGACCTTTAATACAGAGAAATACCCTATAAAAAACTTGTAATCTTTGATGAAATGTTAGAGATTTACTACCTATGGACAACTTAGTATTATTAAAGCTAACAATAACATCTTCAGCATTTGTTAATTTTTTTGTGTTAGCATTAAAGATGTTAACTTTATAAAACCCGATAGTATGTATAATAAAATTTTTAATGCTGCTGCTCATACTCACAAGCATTAGAAAAATGTAAATATAAAAAACAAATAACAAAAGTATTAAAACATACCTTACTGTAATAAATTTTTCCTTATGTATCATAGCAAGATTACCTTGTTATATTATTAAAATATAAACCTTACTCCGACTTCACCACCTAAATAAGCAGCATTGAGTGTAGCTACTGCAGAAGTCATTTTGGGGAATTTAGTAAGTGCAACAACATGATTAACATTTAAATTTTTAAATTTATTTCCTATAACTTTATGATAATACCCATTGGCAAATATGTTAATTTTAGAGGATAAGTAATAATCGATACCTAGCTTACCTTGATAAGCAAACTTAATGTGCAAAGTATCAAAGAATTCAATAAAATCCTCACCGATACCTGCACATATGTAAGGTGATACAATTAAATTATTGAAAGATAGATTATAACAGCCATTAATCATAATTGATGTAATAGACATACCATTGTTTTTCATAACTGTGTATTCACCAGTGCTGGGGTTATTGTTGTTGAGAGTACGTGCTAAAGCGAAAAACCTAAAAGCATCCTTTAACGAATAATCTTTAGGATCTTTAACATCAAATTTCTCATAAGAGCTTTCGATTTCAAATCTTAGTCCATCTGGATAAGAATATCCAATAGCTCCACTGAAGCCTGCAACATTATCTTGAAATTTTACAGTATATGAATCTTGAAAATTTGTATTAGTTTCAAGAGCAATAGAAGCTACATCTTTTTTATATCTCACTAATTGCTTGGTATCATTATTGGTTTCTTTGACTGCAAAATTAGTAAAATGAGAAATTCCTGGTCTATATTGTCCTGAAACATATATACCATTAATATTGTTGTCTATATTATGGTTTACAGCTGAGAAGGATTCAATAGATAAAAATGACAATAAAGATGCAAATACTGTCCCTATTATAATAAAGTTTTTGTTATTCATAAAAATTCCTTTGCTTAATTATTTTAAAATATAAACCTCATTCCAATTTCACCACCCAAATACCCAATATTGAGTTTAGCTGTTGCAAAAGTAATTTTAGGTGAGTCTTTAAGTGTATGTGGATACTTAACATGTAAATTTTTAAACTGATTATTTATAACCTTATGATAGTAACCATCAGTAAAAATACTGATAGAAGGAGATATTGTATAGTTAATGCCAATTTTGCCTTGACAAGCAAACTTAATATATGTTGCTTCAAAAAATTCAATGAAATCTCCACCAATACCCACACATACATAAGGTAATATCTTTAAATTATTAAAAGAAAAATCATAACAACTATTCATCATAACCGATGCAATAGATATTCCATTATTTTTCATAAAAGTATAATAAGATGTTTTTGGACTACCATTATTAGTATGTGCTTTCGGATAAAATTGATTAGTCTCTTTTTCGCGTACTAAAGCAAAATATCTACCAGCATCTTTTACTGTGCAATTTTTACAATTTACAACGTCAAAATTTCCGTAAGAACCTTCCAATTCTAATCTTAATCCTTGCCCTGAATAATAACCAATTGCACTACTGAAATTTGTAAAATTGTTTTTAAATTTTGCAATATAAGGGATACTAAACTTTGTATTATCCTGTAATGTAGCTTCTGTAATATATGAAACACCAGTGTCAAGACCTGCTAAGTCTACAACTTTATTATTTTCTTCTACTGAAAAACTTTTAAAGTAAGGGACACTTGGTTTGTATTGCCCACTTATATATAACCCAACCTTTTGAGTAATTATATTGTTGTCTATAGATATAGTAAATGACTGAAACGGAAAAAGAAATAACAAAAGCGCTAGTACTGCATTTACAAAGTTAAGTTTTTTTACCATAGATATAACCTTACTTAATTAAATATAAACCTTACTCCAATTTCACCGCCAAAATAACCAATATCAAGGTTAGCTAATATAGGTGTAATTTCTTCAGAAATATTAGAATTAGCTACATGTTGTATGTACAAGTTTTTAAATTCATTACCCATGACTTTATGATAATATACATCAGAAAATAATAGGATATTATTGTTTATTAGATAACTCACTCCAACCTTTCCTTGATATGCAAATTTAAAATATGTTGCATTAAAGAGCCCTATAAAATCTCCACCAATACCTGTGCATAAATATGGAACTGCTGATGTGTGACTAATTGAAATATCATAGCAAGTATTAACCATAATAGATGTAATGGATAATTTGTTATCTCTTGTGAAAGCAAAGCTTTGAAGATTTGTATTGTATGTCTCAGAGTAATATTTACTTGAACTTATTATTAATGATTCATTAAAATTTTTGATATAAAATTCTTCATAAGAACCTTCTGCTTCAAGTCTTAACCCTCTAGAAGAATAACCAATAGTTCCGCTGAAACTAGTGGTGTTATCTTGAAATTGTAAATTATAGGGAATGGTGTTATGAGTATTTGGCTTTAGGATGCTGCTTAGATTGATTATGGTATTTTTTTCAGATTCTACTGAATTTTTTATTTTAGAATTAGCTTCATGTATTGAGAAATTCCTAAAGTGAGAAATACTAGGCTTATATTGGCTACTAACATATATATTAGGAGCTTTTGTATCTTTGTCCATATTATCTATTAATGCTGAAGAAGACTTTAGAGGTAGTAATAAAATAACTAATATTATTGTATGCATTACTATATAGTTTATTTTATTATACATATTTTTCCCTTAATTTTCTAAAATACAAAACTTAACCCAATTTCACTGCTAAAATGTTCTAAATTGAGAGTTAATAATGCAGTAGCATTTAACTGTTCTTCATTAGTATTACCAGTACTACTTTTTAATGATACAGGAAGAAAGACTGGTAAAAGCTTAAATTTATCTCCTATAATTTTGTGATATTGCCCATTAATAGACAAGACTAGCTTTGAAGTAATGGGATAACTAATACCAACTTTTCCTTGATAGGCAAATTTTATTCTCATAGTATCAAAAATTTCTATAAAATCTCCACCAACACCTAGACATATATAGGGTGTAAAACTTTTATATTTTGTTTCACGGCATAAATTTATAATATTAGATATAATAGATATACCATTGCTTTTTGCTATAAGGTAACCCTGACTGTAACTTGATGATGTGGTCTCTTTTAAAGGCATAAAACCGTATAACAAATGACGTGGTATAGCAAAGTATGTATGTCCTTCTTTAGCTTGATAATATGCAAGACGCTTTGTATCAAAACTTTTATAAGAGCCTTCAAATTCTACCCTGAAATTTCTTACTAATAATCCAATAGACAAACCTAATCCTAATAAATCATTTTTATAAGATTTATAAGAATCAGTTTGATGAGGCATTGAAAAATTAAAATTATTACTTAAAGCACTAAATCCAGTATTTGTTACATACTTATTTAATCCAACTGGTTCTGCTGAATCAAAATCAGTTTCCTTAATATGAAAATTCTTAAAATGTGAAACAGTTGGTTGATATTTTATTGTTATATAAGACCCATCTATATTGTTGTTTTGATATACTGAAAAAGCAAACCCTGGCAATAGCAATATAGATAATGATATTATAAGATTTAAGTATGACTTCCACATAAATGCAACCTACTATTTAAGAAATAAACCTGATACCGACACTACTGGTAAGAAAATTAATGTTAAATTTTGCTGATATAGTAGTAAATTTTAAATCAGTAGGGTAATCCACTAATAAATCAGAAAATTGATTATCGAAATGCCCATGAAAAGACCCATCGATGAAAAATGCTAAATTTGAGGATATAAAATAACTAATACCAACCTTAGCTTGGTAAGCAAACTTGAAATTTGTTTGATCTAGAAAATCAATAAAATTACCACCAGCTCCAAAGCATAAATAAGGAGCTATATTGCTTGCTTTCTTTAAAGTAAAATCATAACATGCGTTAACTATAAAAGGAGATAAAGTAATGCCTGTATTTTTCATACAATAATGTTTACTTTGCTCTGACCACTTACTATAAGTCGTTGTTATTGTCGGTATCAATGCAAAATACTCGTCAAAATTATCATAAAAATATCCAGAAGGGGCTTTTATATTAAATTTCTCATAAAAAGCTTCAAGCTCTATCCTGAAATTGTCCAGAGAATATCCTACAACTCCACCTGCTCCCAATAAATTTTTTGTGTATGCAGGATCATAAGGTAAGGTAAAATTATTATTATCCTTTAAAAGATTAAACAATGCAGTATCTTGTGTCATATAAGGTAAAATATTTCTATGTTCTTGTGTTAAAGATGCCAATCCCTTTATGTTACTGTTAGTTACTGAAAATCTATTAAAATTTGGAATTCCTGGTTTATATTCTCCACCTATATAAAAATAACCTGAATTGTTTTTAAAGGAATCATTACCTATAGTCGCAAAGGATAATGAAGGTAAAAGAAATATTAAACATATTAATATAAAAACCTTTGCATAACTCATAATAAAACCTTAATAATTATAACTAAAAAAATAGAAGCGTATCTTCCTTATAAAAACATCACTAATACTGATTGTTATAAGATGAATAATGTGTTTACCTAGAACATGACAATTCGCAGGAAAATTTTTTAACTTGGTTTCTGTTATTTTATTGTATACACTTATAGTAGTTCTAGCATTAGCAAGAAAACTAAAATAGAGAACCTTAGAATTAATCAATCTCATGACATCAAAGATTTTGAAAAAACTTCTATTTATATGAAAGTGATTTGATATCTTACTACAATCAAATAGTGGAAGATTATCTATAACAAATTTTCCTGATTTTGCTACCGGAAAATTACTTTTAGAATGAAAATATTTCAATAAAAAATTAATAAAGCACTTTGCCTTTAACTTAGGCAGCCGTCCTATAAAGCTATTGCTATATCTTGCAATGAAACAAAATAATACTATGAACAATAAAGCATAGCCTTCTAACTTTTTATTATTCATAGCATAACCCTTTAACACACTGACTTAATAAGCAATAAACACACTAAAACTTTATTTTATACTTATATACATATAAAGACAAATACAAATTTGTCAAAAAATATTTTTTATAATACGAACTTTACTCCAAGACTTCCACCATAATATCTAATACTTAACATAGCTGTTGCCAATGTGTGATGATCATTATGCTGGTCACATGTATGATATTCTAGAATATTTTCGAATTTTTTACCAAATAAACCGTGATAATAACCCTCTGCGAAAATTGAGATCTTGGAAGAGATAGGATAGCTAGCTCCTAATTTTCCTTGATATGAAAATTTTGTGACATAAGTATTCAAAAAATCTATTATATCTAGTCCAAACCCTAAACATGAGTATGCTGTTATATTGTATTTAAGAGCATCTACATCATAACAAACGTTAATTAAAGCTGAAGTAGCTTCAACGCCACTATTTATTAAAACAGCATACTCATTGCTCTTAGGATAATGATTATTCTCGTCTATGTGATATGCTATAGCAAAATACTTTTCAAGATCAGCGATTTTGTAATCATCATTTTTTAAATGAAAAACCTCACTGGAAATTTCGGATTCTATTCTAAGGTTCTTGTTATAGTAGTATCCAAATACACCTGAAAAGCCCAAGAGGTTGTTTTCATAGTGTGGATTATATTTCATAGTAAAATTGGTGTTGGTCTTTATACTACTCATTATATCACTTGATAAATCCTTTTTTAAAGCAAAAATTCCTACAATATCAACTGGACTGTTGTCTTGTATAAGAAGTTTTGATATGTGTTGCCTAGCTGGTTTATATTGAATACCTACATATGTAAGATTATGATCACTGAGAACCAATGCCAAAGAAATATGTGGTATAAACAACATTAGTACAACCCACAAAAAAAACTTCCTATCACTCATACATCTAACCCTAATAATTGTTCTTAAAGAGCTACATATTTACAATTAAAACAAATAAATATAGTAAAAGAGTGTTTAGCCAAACTAATTGCTGTAGTTACAACATAACCTAAATATTTGTTATAAATGTGAAAATATGGTAATACACAGTAATTGTTTTATTCTATAAAAAGTATTTAGTCAAATAAAAACTAGATTTTAAAGTATCAAATGAACTAGCTTAAGATAGTGTTTATAAAAATTGCAATTGTGTATTTTGGATAGCCGATATAAAACACTTTACCTTTAATAATAGAGTTTTATTATTTTTTCTTGAAGTTGTTATTACAAATCTCCCTATGCTAATAATTCCTGATACCTAATTTTCATGTTTGTTGTGTAGGAAGAGTGATAATTGTTTGTCATACTTCTATTAATCATAATAAAACTTTGCCATACAATGAATATAAGAATTTATGCTCTACTATGTAAAAACTTACTTTATATACTAGAGATAAGTAATTATGCTATAAGATAAATCTAAGGCCAATTTCAGCGCCATAATTATCTGCTTTAAAATAAGCTGTAGGTTCTATATGTTTTGGTGCATCTTTCAGTTCAATAGGGTACTGAACCGATAACTTAGTAAAAGAATTGTCTTTCATTTTTACATAATATCCATTAGCAAATACAATAGTTTTTGCTGACATTAAAAACCCTAAGCCCAGCTTAGCTTTGAATAGTGTGTGAATGTTTGTTCCTCCTAAGAAATTGCTTATTCCTTGTCCTACACCGATGCAAGCACTTGGTACTAGAGAGGAATTGCTGATTATCATATCATAACAAGCATTAAATATTAAAGAAATAACCCTAAATCCCTCATTTTTTATTACTACATAATTTCCGTTGGTACTATTTTCCATAGTATCTCCTTTACATAATGCGAAATACCTGTGGTTGTCCTGATACGTATATTTTTGTTTATCAACATCAAATTTTGTAAATGCTCCTTCTAGCTCAACTCTAAGTCCTCCTCCTGAATACCCAATGGCTCCTGAGAATCCTGTATAATTTCTGTTATATACAGGGTTATAGCCTTTTGTAGTATTGAATTTGTCTTTCTTTGTAAAATCTGGTGCTTCGTTAATGTCTTCTTTTAGTGTAAATAAGGTTAATTCTTTTTCTGTATTGTCACTTGCGCTATATTTTATAGATATCGTACTAAACTTAGGAAAATCTATATTGTAATGTCCGCTTGCATAAAAACCAGACATCTCACTCTCGTTAGAAAAATCAATAGGCATTGGTGATGCAGATCCATTACATGCAAATAATGTTATAAGAGAAAATATAATCCCTGCAGCTGAGAACCTAATCATAAATATTATCCAAATAATATAATAATTTCATACTAATCAAAATCACGTTTCAAGTCAAAAATAATACTTCAACAATATACAAATAAATCTTTGTTAATGTATACAATAGTGCATGACTTATTTACCTTGTGTTAGCATTATAAAAATACTTGCTAATGCATTTTAAATTATGCATTAGATAATATATAAACCATTGCAGTGACCATAACATAACTATAAAGGCTTTTTATTGTTATTTATTCAATTTCTTAACATACTCTGTATTATTAAGGTAATTGTACAATAACTTATTGTTTATTGTCTAAGGATAATGCCTTAACCAGATTATAAATTATGTTACGTACTTTTTCATTTTTTATACAAGTATATGCTCTTACCATCATCAAAACTTCTTTACTATCTATCTTGTTATCGTGAAATTCTGGTATGAATTTTTCTTCATTATCTCTAAGTATAGATGTACATGCAACAGTGTGATCACATGCAATATTTTTTAGATCTTCTTGTAATTTTAACATTATATCTCTTACTTCAACATTAAGCACAGTTGCAAGTTGGTATAGCCTGCTAATAACTATGCGATTTGTCCCTTTCTCGTATTTTTGTACTTGTTGAAAAGTAATTCCTAATTTGGTTGCAAGCTGATTTTGACTCATGCCTCTCATGATACGTTGTCTTTTTATTTCTTTTCCGACACACTCATCAACAGGATGAGGTCTAGCTTTTATACAATTTTTTAAGTCTTTTTTGGATTCTATTTCTTCTTTTTTGAAATTTTTAGAACTATAATTATCGTTTACATCAAGTCTTATCCCTTTACTTATAAATTTGTTTTTCTGTATGTTTTTGTCGAGTAATCCACCAATCAAAGAATCATGTGCTTTTATTTCATCGGTACATTCTGTTTTATTTATTTTGTTTTTCGCATGTGTAGACATATTATTTCCCTATAATAAAGCGGCACATGTAAGATAAATCATGCATAAAGTGAATGCAATAGTTATTTAATGGATATATGACATCTAATTTGCTGAAATAGTATACTAATTATATAATACGCAGAAATAACGTACTATGTTTATGAAATATAAGATATAATTTATTTGCTTTTTAACTTGATTGGGTTGACAATTTATATTAAACATTGAATTTAGTTTGTCCGGGTTAAGGGGGTATATTTTGTTAGAAAGAACTTTATCTATATTAAAACCAGATGTGGTAAAGCGTAGGATTACTGGGCAGGTTAATTCTTATATAGAAAATTCAGGACTTAAAATAATTGTGCAAAAGATGTGCTCACTAACACGTTATCAAGCTGAAGAATTCTATGCAATACATAAATCTCAGCATTTTTTTGTACCGTTAATTGATTTTATGGTATCTGGTCCAATAATAGTGCAAGTATTGCAAGGAGAGAATGCTATAACCCTATATAGAGAAATTATGGGTGCTACAGATCCTAAAAAAGCAAATCCTGGAACTATTAGAGCAGATTTTGCTGAGAATATAGATGCAAATTGTGTTCATGGGTCAGATAGTTTAGATAATGCTATGAAAGAGATAAGATTTTTTTTTAGTGACTATGAGCTCTTAGCATTAAACAATTAATTATTTATATTAAAATGTATTCGTATTTGAAGTCTGAACTTATGTGCATATACATTATTATTTAAGGTTAGCAAAACTAGTTCCTATAGTTTAAGTACTTGTTGTTGGACTTTTGTGTTATTTGCTTGTCAGGTTTTAGTTTGTAATGTTGTTATTACTTAAGTGATAGTTGGGTTTCTATATAAAGGGAATGTGATCTTAAGTTGAATATTTTAAAAATGATCTTCTTAAGGAATTGTAAATTATTGCTTTAAGAAATAAGTAATGCAGTTGCTATGTCTATAAGTAAAACATATTGTTAACGCAATTTTGTATCTATAGTTGTGGTAGTTAAGCTTTATATATAATAAATTCAGATAAAGTTGAAAATTTTTGATAAAAATAAGAATGGTGTGAGTGTTACCTTGCTTATGTTTTAAAGTAACTGTATAAATATTGTACTTTGTTATAACTGTTTATAAGTGGTTTCTGTATTTATATAAGAATATAGTGCCATACACTTAAAGTGTCACTAGATTTTATTCTTTGGAAATAATAATAAAATTTGCAATCTAATTCTTTATTTTTTTAGTAATTCTTTTGCGTAATCTAATAATTGGGATTTTGTTAACTGGTATGAGCTATTTTCCCAAAAATCCTTGATTTTCTTTAAAGTAGTACCAAGATTTTTCCCTGCTTGATATCCTATATTGAATAAATCTTTGCCAGAGATGGGAAATTCGGGAATAGTTAACTGATCTGCGTACTCAATATATTGTACTAGGTCATGATAATTTAGGTTTAGTTCTGCGTGCCTTATTCTAATTAGCTCACAATATATTTTTTTTCCAAGCTTATTTATATACTTCTGTTGTTCAATAATTGAAAGTGGAAATTCTAAGTTATTATTTAATAATGATACAAGTATTTTGTGATTATGATTTGATAAGCATAAAGACGTTTTAATTGTATCAAATGAATAATTGTTGTTTGTTCTTAATAAGGCTGCTAATTTTGTTAGTGGGTCTGCATCTGATAGTATATCAGATGACATTATATCTGGTGTAACTTCAAAAGGAATGATTTTTTCTAATACATGACATTTTTGCATAATCTTTAATGTATTAGATAAGTTTGGGCATGATAAAAGTTTAAAAAATTCGTCACGTATGCGTTCTCTAGATAGCTTATTGAGGCAAGATGAATATTGTGTACAAGCATAAACTATTTCATCACTCAATTTATTGTGACTACATATAGAAGCATAGAATCTGAATGCCCGAAGTATACGTAGATAGTCTTCTTGTATTCTAATTTCTGGATCTCCAATGAAATTTAACTGTTTTCTCTCTAGATCTTGCAGACCAGAAAAATAGTCATATATTATTCCTTTTTCATCACAATATAGTGCATTAAAGGTAAAATCTCTTCTTGAGGCATCTTGTTGCCAATTATTTGTAAATTTTACTTCAGCATGTCTTCCATCACAACTGATATCAGATCTTAATGTAGTGATTTCATATGCTGTATTATTTACTATAGCTGTTATTGTACCATGTTTAATACCTGTTGGTATAGCTTTAATATGTGCTGCAACTAGAGAATTTATTATTTGAGTAGGTAATAAAGTAGTTGCGAAGTCAATATCTATAATTTGTCTTTTTAGGAGATTATCCCTTACACATCCACCTACTAGCCTAATATCTCCTTGAAATTTTTTTATTGCGTTTATAATTAATAGAATATCATCGTGATTTATAAAATTATCGTACATTTGTAATGTTAGATTATTAAAACAATAAAATGTTAAACAAATACTGATAGTATTGCATTGTTTTTTTAGATCTTATTAATTTTTTTGACCATTTGTATTACGATTAACGTATACATAGTAATATGTAAGATCTTGTGACATAATTTAATACTATTCCCATTTAGTATATGATTATAATGTATATAAAAACATAAATATGTGTATATATTTTCGTTTATTGAGGAATTGAAAGTAGGAATATTTTTTACAATAACAGCTGGGTGTAATTTTATAGGTAGATATACTTGCTAGTTATGAAACTACTTGTTTGGCATTTTGGATTATTTAATGGATTGTAAGAATTGATGTAAAGATTTTGTAATGTGAGGTGTGTTCCACTAAGATGTATTTATGTTTAATAATATACTGAAAATACATACTAGATTTAAGATCTATTTGTGGATAGAAAGCAGTTTACTTGATGTTCCTTATACTGTTTTTGATGTATATTGTGTTCAAGATGTGCTATGCATAGAATTAACAAGATATTGTGGTGAATAGGAACTGTTACTTGGTGTCTCTATACTGTTTATATCTGTATATTGCATAATTAGTTTTTTAAAAATTTTATTATGTGTGGAATTGTTCACTGATATGTATTGTGTTCAGAATGTCCTACTCAGTTGTATATTGTGGTAAATAGGAACTGTTGCTTGATGCTTATATACTATTTATATCTGTAGATTATAATAATTGGTTTTTTAAGAATTTTATTATGTTCAAAATGTACTATTCAGTATATATTAGCAAAATATGGTGGTGGATAGGAAGTGTTACTTGATGCCACCTTCTCTATACTGTTTATATCTTATAAGCAAAAATCATTGGCTAATTAGTTAATATAGTGTGTTTTTTACTAAATTTGTTTCAACAATATTTATGTTTAATACTTCTATGTTGAACTCATTTTGGGTTATTGGATAAATTAATTTGTGATCATTTATACATAACTTTTTATAATTGCATCTTCTATTATAAACTGTATGTTCTCATTACCTCTCCAATAGTTAACACTAATTTTTCCTAGTAACATAATTGCAGTGCGTTCTAATAAAGCTAGGCCTAATTCTGTATCTATACATCTGAAACAAATTCCCTTTATAAAGGTTTTATTGTCATAAATTAAGCATCTTATGTGACTATCTCCTATAACTTCTGGATTTTTTATTTTAATGTTTGTCAGAATGAATCTTGGTTCAGGATTACCTATACCAAATGGTTCTAAAAACTGTAGTTTCTTCCATAAAAGTAGATTAATTGCTGTAACAGTAATAATGCCATCTACTTTGAATACCTTTTGTTTGTTGATATTGTGAAATTTCTGCGAAAGAAATTCATATAACGTTTTAATTTTATCCTCCTGCACTGAGAACCCAGCAGCCATAGCATGTCCTCCTCCTTCGGTTATTATTCCTTCTAATTTTGCTGATAAAATGGCTGCACCTAAGTCTACATCTGGTATCGATCTTGCACTTGCTTTACCAATGCCATTGTCTAATGAAATTACTATGCTTGGTAGAAAAAATTTATCTTTGAGTCGTCCTGCTACTATACCTATTATTCCTGGGTGCCAGTTTCCTGCAACCATAATTAAATTTGTATTTCTGGATATAAGAGCTTCTGCTTGTTCTACTGCTTCGTTAAAACTTTTATGTTCTAGTTCTTTCCTTTCTAGGTTGAAATTTTGTAATTTTTCTGAAATTTCTAGGGCTTCTTCTTCACTATTGGTTGATAATAATCTTGCACCTAGGCTTGCGTTTCCAACCCTTCCTCCAGCGTTAATATGTGGTCCTATGTTGAATCCTAGTTGATAAATATTTGGTTTTTCTTCTAATCCAATAATATCGGATAGAATTTTGAGACCTATATTTTGTCTTGTTGCCATGATTTTTAAGCCTTGTTTTACAAAAGCTCTGTTTAATCCTATGATAGGCATAACATCACACACGGTTCCCAATGCTACTAAATCTAGATAGTTTATTAGGTTTGGCTCATGATTGTGTGTAAAGAATCCTTTTTCTTTTAAAGTTTTATTTAGTGCTACGAGCATTAAGAATGATACACCAACTCCTGCTAAGTATGTATATGGAGAATTTTCATCTAAGCGATTAGGATTAATAACTGCAATT
This sequence comes from Ehrlichia muris AS145, assembly GCF_000508225.1. Lineage (GTDB taxonomy): Bacteria > Pseudomonadota > Alphaproteobacteria > Rickettsiales > Anaplasmataceae > Ehrlichia > Ehrlichia muris. The sequence goes on along the minus strand of NC_023063.1, from coordinate 1,132,293 downwards.
GCATCTGGTAAAGTATTCAGACCCATATGGTGATCAATAACTATCACATCAAGATTTACTAATTTTGCTGCAGATATTGGTTCATGTGCTATAGTTCCACAATCTACAGTTATGCATAAACTATTGCCAATTTCTTGCAATTTGAGTAGAGCTTGAGTATTTGGTCCATATCCTTCACATATGCGATCTGGAATATATATTGTTGTGGATACACCTATTTGTGTTAGGTATTGCTTTATTAATGCAGATGATGTTGCTCCATCAACATCATAATCTCCAAAAATAACTATTTTTTCTTTTTTGTATATTGCGTTGCAAATTCTTTGTACTGCTTTGTCCATGTCTAAAAGATGGAAAGGATCAGGTAATGATGACCTTAATGTGGGGTATAAGAAGTCATCAATTTCTTCAATACTTACTTTTCTTGCTGATAATATTCTTGCGACAATTTCAGATAAATGAAATTTTTGCGTTATTGTTAAAACATCGCGAAGGTTTACATTGTATGGTTTCCATAGTGCACCTGTTACACCAATATATTCTGAGTTTTCTAAATTGCAATCTAGCATACCGCGTAACTAAAAATATATATTATAACACTGCTTTTTATACTTGTATTTATAATATTGAAGGATCTATAAACTATTAGTACCGCAAAATAAATGATATAGTCTTATAAATGGTCATTAACTTAGTGTATATTGATATGAATTATTACCTTGATAGGAGTCTTAAGTTTAACTGATAATAATATTGGAAGATTACTTAACGTCTTATATTCATTATAAGCATATTTGATATATTTTTGTTGTTTTTAGTGTTACATTATCTATATAATTAGGTTTTTTTCGGTTTAGAAAATAACTATATTGTTATTAAATATGGAAGGAATATAATGTCAATTCCAATAACGGTTGCTTACGGAGACGGTATTGGTCCAGAAATCATGGAAGCTGTACTGTTAATTTTGAGTGAAGCAGAATCAGGTTTGGTTATAGAGACTATAGAAGTAGGACATAATTTGTATAAAAAAGAATGGTCTTCTGGTATTGCACCTTCATCGTGGGATTCTATTTATAGAACAAAAATATTGCTTAAATCTCCTACTATGACTCCGCAAGGTCAAGGTCATAAAAGTCTTAACGTAACATTGAGAAAGAAGTTAGGATTATATGCAAATGTTAGGCCATGTATTTCCTATCATCCTCTAGTAAAAACAAAATATCCTAATCTTAATGTAGTGATAATTCGAGAGAACGAAGAGGATACATATACTGGTATAGAACATAGGTTGACTAGTGATACATATCAATGTTCAAAGATTATCACGAGATCAGGTTCAGAGAGGATATGCAATTATGCGTTTCACTATGCTACCGTTAATAATAGAAAAAGGGTTACTTGTTTGATAAAGGATAATATTATGAAAATGACAGATGGAATTTTTCATAAGTCTTTTTCAAAAATTGCAAAAAATTATCCTGATATTGATTCAGATCATTATATTGTTGATATTGGCATGGCTAAGGTGGCTACTAACCCTGAACATTTTGATGTTATAGTGACTACTAATCTTTATGGTGATATTGTATCTGATATAGTTGCTGAGTTGTCAGGATCTATAGGTCTTGCAGGTAGTGCTAATATAGGAGATAGTTATGCAATGTTTGAAGCTGTTCATGGGTCAGCTCCAGATATAGCTGGAAAGAATATAGCAAATCCTTCTGGATTATTGAATGCAGCTATACAGATGTTGATATATTTAAAAAAGTTCGATAAGGCAGAATTGATTTATAATGCATTTCTCAAGACCTTAGAAGATGGTATTCATACGGCAGATATTTACCAAAGTCAAGTTAGTAGGGAAAAAGTTTCTACAATGGATTTTGCTAAGGCTATTATTGAAAATTTTGGGCAAATTCCATCCCAATTACCAAAGTCAGTATTTCAAGATAATGCAAGTAGAACCGGTATATTTTATACGTATGAGCCGTCTTACGTTGCTAAAACCCTTGTTGGAGTGGATATAACTATTGGTTGTGATAATGTAGACTTAAATTCTAAGCAATTAATTCATACTCTTCAAGGTATTACACATGATAAACTAGAACTTGTACTGGTTCATAGTAAAGGATTGGAAGTTTGGCCTGATGAATCTGCGAATGCAAATCTTTCTTATATAGACCAAATATGTTGTAGGTTTTATGTGAAGAATCAAGGTGATACGATCATGAATGAACATGTTAATCAATTACTGTTTAACATCGACCAGAAGAAGATAGACGTAGTAAAAATGGAAAAATTATATTTATATGATAATCAAGCTGGATTTTTCACTATGTGATAATAACTAACAATGACTAGTTAGGTACTGTAATTGTTACATTAAAGTGTGTTAGTAAAGAATGTTGCAATAGGTTGTGTTGACTTTTTGACGTAAATACTAAGTGTAGTGGACTTATGTTGCAAGTCAATCGGGATTTCTGCTGTGTAAGATTAATCAGCAGTGGGTAAATTGTAAGTATTTGGATGGAGAGTACTAGGTATAGATTTTTCCATAGATCAAAAGAAGTATAGTATAACAAATCATTTGGATGCCTATAAGATTAATAAGTAGTGGTGGATTGTAGGGATTTAAATAAATAATGCTTGTAGTTATACATAGATTTCTACATATATCAAAAGAGACAATAGTAATGTATCTATAAATAATAAATCTGGGGGCTTACAGTAATAAATAACAATTATTAAGTGATAAATTATTATTATGCTAAAGTGTTTCATTCAGTAGATATTTGTAATTGTGTGTTTTCTATATTAAGTAATCCTGCAGCAAATTCTTTAGCGGAAAAATCTTGAAGTTGTGTCACATGTTCACCTATTCCTATTGCATGAATGTTCAGCTTGTATTTCTGTGCTATTCTTAGAACTACTCCACCTTTTGCTGTGCCATCTAACTTAGTTACGATTAATCCGCTAATGTTTACGAATTGCGAAAAAGCATCAACTTGATTGACAGCATTTTGCCCAGTGGTTGCATCTAGTATTAGTATAACATCATGAGGTGCATTGTTATTGTGCTTACTTATAATTCTTTTAATTTTTGCTAATTCTTCCATTAAATTTTTATGATTGTGTAATCTTCCAGCTGTATCAATTAATAAAACATCAAATTGGTCATTTAAAGCCTGTTTCATGGCTTGATATGCTATACTTGCTGCATCTGCGCCTTGATTACCTGTGACTACTGGAAAATTTATTTTTTGTGACCACACTACTAGTTGTTCGGTGGCTGCTGCACGGAATGTATCACATGCTGCAACTAATACTTTTTTGCCTTCATTCTTAAATTTATATGCTAATTTCCCTATGGTTGTGGTTTTACCATTACCATTTGTACCACATACCATAATTACATGTGGTTTATGATTTGTAGATAAAGGTTTTTCAACTTGTGATAAAATGTTTTCTATTGATTCTGCTAATTTTTGCTTTACTGTACTGTCATCCATTTCATTGAATTTCATGCTTGCAAGTTTTTGTGTAAGTAGTGAAGCATTTTCATATCCAACATCTGCTGTAATGAGTAGCTCTTTTAATTCTTCTAAGGTTTCTTGGTCAATCTTTTTTCCACTAGAAAAAATTTTTTTTATACCATCACTTAACTTTGATGAAGTTTTGAATAAGCCTTTCTTAATGTTGCTGAAAAATCCTTTATTATTTGCATCTGTCATAATCGAATTGTCCTTATTTTTAAACGTTGTGAATTGAGTTTATATATGGTTAATATACATTATTAAATTATATTGGTTGATGTTCAAATGTCAGCTTATTTTATTACATCTTGCGGTACTGATATAGGAAAAACTTTTATTATGACAACGCTATGCTGGCATTTAAGTAAAAACTGCAAGGTAGTGCATGCAATAAAACCTGTGGTTAGTGGGTGGGACAATGCAAATGTTTTAGATAGTGATACAGGTAAAATACTATGTAGTTTGAATATGGATTGTCATGGTCATAATATAGCAAAAATTTCTCCTTGGAGATTATATTATCCGCATGCTCCTAACATAGCTGCTAAATTAGAAAACACTAAATTAGATTATGATGAAATTATGGCATTCTGTTATCAATACATTAATCAATCTTATGATTATTTATTAATAGAAGGGGTAGGTGGAGTTATGTCCCCTATTACAGATAACAAAACTTGCTTGGATATAATGAAAGATTTAAGAGTTAAGGTAATTTTAGTTGTAGGTTCTTACTTAGGTAGTATAAGCCATACATTAACAGCACTTCAGGTATTGTCTGGTATGGATGTAAAAATTGTGCTTACTCTTAAGGATAACAATGTTGCTAATGTTGATGATATAGTGAAGTTTATTTATGAATATACAGGTAAATCAATATATATTCAGCCTTATGTTACAGGTAATTTTGATCTATGGAAAAATACTTCAGGTGATATAGTGAATTTCATAGATTTGGATAACTAAATTTGAATGCTTGATTGCAAGGTTGACAGTATATAGTTAAGTGTAAGTTATGGAATTATTGTGTCCATAATGTTTTAATCTTACGGAATTTAATGTTTGAATAATGTTATATTTCTTACTACTGGTAAATTTACTAAAATAGCCATACGGTTTTAATTAAGTTGTTTATATAATAGGTTATAGTTATATCTCCCCGTGATGGTGAGTAGAGCTTTTGTTTATTGATGTTTTAATAATTAAAGTGAAAAGTGGCTAACAGTCCTATAGATATTTAATAGTTGTGATTTGAGTTTATAACAGTGGGTATATGTTATTGGTAAATTGATGACTATTTCAATAATTTTTAAGTTAGAAAAACTATTTGTGAATGCTTAAATTTGATATACTTAAAATTAAATAGTGTAGTAATTTATAACTTGACAATTAGTATTAAGAGTGATTAGCTTTCCTTAAAATTATAAATATTTATCATTTTAATTATGTCTGATAGCAAAAATTTAAATCCGGAACGGCAAAAAGCATTAGATAATGCGATTAGTCAAATAGAAAAGGCTTTTGGTCGTGGTGCAATAATGAAGTTGAAACAGGGTGCTATTGAAAAAATAGATAGTATTTCTACTGGGTCAATTGCACTTGATACAGCTTTAGGCATTGGTGGTTTTCCTAAAGGTAGAATTGTTGAGATTTTTGGGCCTGAAAGTTCTGGGAAAACAACACTTGCTTTGCATGTAATTGCTGAATCACAAAAGAAGGGTGGAAATTGCGCATTTATTGATGCTGAACATGCTTTAGATATAATGTATGCTCGCAAATTAGGTGTAAATACTGGTGATTTAATTGTTTCTCAACCAGATACAGGTGAACAAGCGTTACATATAGTTGAGTATTTGGTTTGTTCTGGTGCTATTGATGTAATAGTAATAGATTCTGTAGCTGCATTGACTCCTAGAGCAGAGATAGAAGGTGATATGGGTGATCAGCATATGGGTCTGCAGGCTAGATTATTAAGTCATGCCTTAAGGAAATTGACTTCTATTGTATCAAAAGCTAATTGTGTACTTATTTTTATTAATCAAATACGCATGAAAATAGGGGTAGTTTATGGAAATCCTGAAACTACTACTGGTGGAAATGCTTTAAAGTTTTATAGTTCTGTAAGGTTAGATATACGTAAAGTGAGTGCAATTAAGGATAAAGACGTAATTATTGGCAATCAAACTAAGGTTAAGGTTGTAAAAAATAAAGTAGCTCCTCCTTTTAAACAGGTAGATTTTGATATCATGTATAATGAAGGGATTTCAAAGGCAGGAGAAATTATAGATATGGGGGTGAAGCTTAATATTGTTGAAAAAGCTGGGTCATACTACTCATATAATAGTATACGTCTTGGTCAGGGCAAAGAAAATGCAAAATCTTATCTGAAAGCTAATTGTGATACTGCAAATGAAATAGAGCAAAAAATAAGAAGTATACTAGCAAATAATAATGATGTTAGTTGTTTTAATGTAGAGGCTAGTGATAATCTTCATGAGGTAGAAGAAACAGTTTTTTAAGGTGTTTTGGTTATGGAAGCGGATTTATTAAATAGTGATTCTATATATGATGAATTTACTAAAATTGGGGTGATAATCAGTGGTCATTTTGTGCTATCTTCTGGCTTACATAGTGATACATATGTTCAATGTGCTAGGTTATTTGAAAATCCAGTTATTGCAATAAGATTTTGTTCTCTACTTGCAAAGAAAATTAGTACTGTGTTGCCGAATATAGATCTTATAGTTTCTCCAGCGATTGGAGCTATTACAGTTGGCTATGAAATTGCTAGACAGTTGGGTGTTAATAGTGTGTTTTGTGAACGTGTTAATGGACTTTTTACATTGCGTCGGGGTTTTGAAATCAAGAAAGGAAGTAAAGTTTTAGTTATGGAAGATGTAATTACAACTGGGAAAACTTCCATGGAAGTAGTAAATTGTGTCAGGAAGAATGGTGGTACTGTTGTTGCCGGGGCGGCTTTAGTTAAGCGTAGTAGAGATGTTAAACTTCCTTTCCCTATAATTAGCCTGATTGAATTAAATATAAAAAGTTATGTGGATGAAGATGTTCCAGAATATTTGCGTCAGATACCTGTGTCAATTCCAGGGAGTAGGCATTTACAGGAATAGTAGTGTTTAACCGTTATAAGAAACAAATTCTTATTTCAGAGATAGGAAAATCAGGTCAAGATAGATTAAGTCAAAGTAATGTTTTAGTAGTGGGATGTGGTGGTTTAGGGAGTGTAATTATTCCTCTGCTTGCTGCTTGTGGTGTTGGTCGCATGATATTGTGTGATGATGATAAAGTCCAAATGTCCAATCTTAATAGGCAAGTCATCTATAAGGAAAGTGATGTTGGTCAAAGTAAGGTAATAAAAGCACAAGAATTTGTGAGATCACTAAATTCTGATGTTAATGTTCAGATATTGGATAATTTTGTTACTCCTAAAAATTTTGAAGAGATCTTCAAGGGCATAGATATTATTCTAGATTGTACTGACCGTCTAGCTACGAAACTATTTCTTAGTGATGCAGCTGTTTTTTTAGGTAAACCTTTAGTGCATAGTGCGGCAATTGGTTTTATTGGACAGGTGTTAACAATATTCCCTTATGGTAAGCCTTGTTTAAGATGCTTTTTTGAGTGTCAATATATGAGTACACATTTAAATTGTGCTAATGCTGGAATACTTGGAGCTACGGTGGGAGTAGTAGGGAGTATTGCAGCTGCAGAAGCTATAAAATATTTATTAGGGATTCCAGATAATTTGGTAGGGAAATTACAGAGAATAGACTTAAGATCTAATGAATTTACCAAATATGCATTCCAAAAGAATGATACATGTATAGCATGTAGTGACAATGTAAAAATTGATCCCTATGATTACAATTATTATGAAAGCAAATTATGTTTTTAATCGTTTTAGAGTAGTTTAGTTTATAAGTTACATATCTAGGAATTGAGTGAGATGATAACTTAGAAGTTAATAATATTCATGTTTTTTATCTTGTTAATCGTTATTGTTAATATAGTATGTGCTTCATTCCTATTAGTTATTTTCAGTATTGAAATACAGTATATCTATTCAGTGGATTATAAAGAACAAATTTTTTAAAAATGAAAACATTAGGTATGATAGAGGTAGTGTAGTCTTAATGTTGTATTGTATTGAATTAGTAATTTGTGTTAGAAATATAAAATATTTTGTTTGTGATTATAATATAATATAATAGCCACGATATGTTTGGTAGATGATATGTTTTCTAAGTTACAAATTAAGCCTATTCTTGTAGTATTATTATGTATTCTTGCTATATATTTAGTGCTACCGAATTTTTTCAACAATAAATTTTTGCTATCAAAACAAAAGGTTAATCTAGGGTTGGATTTACAAGGTGGTGTTTACTTGTTGTTAGAAGCAGATTTTAAAGAATATTTAAAGGAAAGGATGTACAGCTTACATGATGAAGTAATTGAATTTTTATCGAATAAGAAAATAGAATATAATAGGCTAGATGTAGAACAGGACAAGCTGGTATTGACGCTAAAAGATAGTCAAGATTTTGATAAAATGAGATTGTTTGATAATAAAAACATTAGAATTTCTGAACAGAAGGGTCGTGTTATGATATCCTTTTATGATAGTTATAAAGCAAGTTTATTGAGAAATGTTATATCTGATTCTATCAGTAATATAAGGCGTAGATTAGATAAATCTGGAACGAAGGAAATTGTTATCAATAGTCATGGTAAGGATAGAATATCTTTGCAAATTCCTGGGGTGCATGATACTAGTCAAATTAAAACGTTGTTAGGAAAGACAGCAAAGCTGACATTTCACTTGCTAGAAAATGTTAACCAGTTGTCATCTATTAATTCTGCTACTACTGTTTTACTAAAGGATCATCGGGGAAATACATATCCTATATTGAAAAAGATTGAGATTAGTGGTGATTCTTTAATAGATGTGTCATCTGGTATAAATAATCTTGGTAATGTAGTTGTACATTTTAAGTTGAATAATACAGCAGCCAAAAAATTTGCAAAAATTACAAAAGAAAATTTTAACAAACCATTTGCTATAGTATTAGATGGAGTTGTACTTACTGCTCCTGTAATACGTGAACCTATTTTAAGTGGAAGTGGCGAAATCAGTGGTAATTTCACTGTCGAAACTGCAAAAGAATTATCTATATTATTGAAATCTGGAGCTTTACCGGTACCTTTAAAGGTAATAGAAGAAAAAACAATAGGTTCTAGTCTAGGTGCTGAGTATATTAAGCAAGGTAGATTGGCAATGGTAATATCAATTGTAGCAGTTTCTATTTTTATTATATTTTCTTATCGTCTGTTTGGTGTTTTAGCTGTAATTGGATTGGTCTTTAATATTATTTTTATTGTTGCGATACTTACATTACTTCAAGCTACACTTACATTATCTGGACTTGCAGGAATTACTTTGACAGTTGGAATGTCTGTTGATGCTAATGTATTAATTTTTGAGCGTATTAGAGAAGAGTTGAAGTCGACAAATAAGTTAAAATGGGCTGTAGAATCTGGATTTAAAAATGCTATGTCAACAATATTTGATTCTAATGTTACTACGTTGATTGTTGCTGCAATTATGTTTGCAATAGGTAGTGGTCCAATCAGTGGCTTTGCTATTACATTATCAATAGGTATTTTATGTTCTATGTTTTCTGCTGTTACTTTAACAAAGATGCTGATAGATTTATATATTAGATTATTTGATTTAAAAACATTAAGTATATGATTTGTAAAATTGTAAGAAGTTATATTATGAATGATAATAATAAAGAACAGATGGTAAAAATAGTTTGTTGTAGTGGTGAAGGAGATACTGCTGATTATGTTGAGCATCCAAAAATATATTTGACAATTAGTATGGGGCAAGAAATTACTTGTCCTTATTGTAGTAGAATATTTGCTTTTATCTCCCGTGACTAGTACTTTTGTTTATAGCCCTAATATATGTAATTATTTCAATGGAAGATTAAATATTGTTTTTTAAGATTGTTGTGACATGTGTATACAATGTTCTGTTGAAAAGTTATTAGGTAAGTTTGCAAGAAAATTTCCGATAAGTACTCACATATTTAACGGAAAGTATATCTATTTTTGGTGTAGATAAGATTTTTACTTTTGTGCTTAAATAATTAATGTATTTGCAGGAATTATATAATATCCTTATAGTAGGTAGTTTTTTCTAGATGCTTATGCAAGGTAATGAAAATTATGATGTATATAATAAACTTGTGCGTGATCTAAAACATGTTGTCTTTTATATTCCAGGTCTTGGTGTTTTACGCTTAGGGGAATTAGTACGTGATGTAGTTCCAGCGGCTTCTATAATTGATCTTGAAGGTAATAGTGTACGGACACAGTTTCTCAGTAGGATATTTGTACATCATTCTCATGATGAAAATGATGTAAGAAAAGTTTCGAATTTTATAAATGCATTGGGATTTGTGCCAGTAGTATATGCAGATTATGAGCTATCGGTTCATAATAATCTTTGTGTTTATGATAAGAATAAAATATATGGTAATAATAGTGTTTTAATTATTTCTTCTAGTGATATACCTAAACCATGTGATATACGTAGCATTATTTTAGAAAGCCAAAAAAGTTTTCGTAGTAGTTTTGATAATGGGTGTGAGGATGCAATTAGGATCGTTACGTATGATCCAAACAATAAACCATTAAAGCAAAAAATATATGATGCCATATTGTATGCTGAGCGATGGTCTTTACTTACAACTCAAGAGAAAGTGATGAGATGTATTTTTAGCATATTTTCTCTTAGTATTCCTTTTGTTCCTCCTCTCATTTTATTATCTTACCTTGGAAATTTAGATATTAGAGAAAGAGCATATAGTATGAATTTATTGCCATGGCAATATCGTATTTATGCAAATGTGTCACAAAGTGTTTATGATGTTATGGTTAATGGTACTGATGAGAAAAGACAAAAGATGATGCAATCAAACATCGTGAAAGAAGCGCAAAGAAGAGGATTTATTCTAGAATGTGAGGAAGGGGGTGAAGAACTTACTGATTTAGGAAAAAAGGTAAGTGAAAAACATAATTTACTTCTAATAGCCAATAATAAAGAACTTTCGAAAAAGCAGTTACTGCTAAGGATTACAACATTTTCAGTATTAGCATTTGTATGTTTTGCAAAAACAGTAGCGTTAACCTGTTATCTTGCGAGTGCTAGGAGAATAGCTTTATATTTTTCTATGTTATCATACTTTGTGATATTTGTGCAGGGACTATACTTAATTTCTCTTAAAACTACAACAGCAAAAGTTTGTGCTGCTATTTGTATGGTATTTGCAGGGTTTATGTTGATGGTAAGCGCATTTTTATTGTACCAAGGAAATGTTGAATTTCAATATCAACCTATAGTATCTGGTGTAATGATTGTTATTACTGGGGTTATGTTATGTATTGCTTTAGTATGTAATCGGTACTACAAACAAGATAGGGATTTAGTATCAAAGCTGGGAGGTATCAGTACTACAGCTTATTTATCTATGAAAAAGCAAATTTGTGAGATTGACCAAATAAAATCTGTTGAACTTGAAGGAGGATCTGATTATCAAATTATTGATAGTTTTAAATTAGCCCTTTTTAATGCGTACAAAGCAGGATTATTTGGCAGGTTACAACAAAATGAGCATCAAAACAGTTGTGAGCGAAATGAAGAGTTATCTGGTAATATATCTAATATACTACATACTAGTATTGTAAGCTCGCAAAATGATCAAGGTAGTTCTCAAAGTTTGACCCCTTAAGCTAAGAAAATATAAAATGTTTTATTAAAATAATAACTTTCGAGATTCATCTATATTAATATTTTCTGCTAAGTGAATTATCTATACGAGGAAGAGGATATAATTATCAGATTATTGATAGTTTTAAATTAGCCCTTTTTAATGCGTACAAAGCAGGATTATTTGGCGGTTACAACAAAATGAGCATCAAGACAGTTGTGAGCGAAATGAAGAGTTGTCTGGTAATATATCTAATATACTACATACTAATATTGTAAGCTCACAAAATGATCAAAGTAGTTCTCAAAATTTGACCCCCTTAAGCTAAGAAAATATAAAATGTTTTATAAAATAATAACTTTCGAGATTTATCTGTATTAATATTTCCTGCTAAGTGAATATCTATACGAGAAGAATGATTCTCAAAGTTTGAATCTTTAAAACCCAATAAAATGTAAAATCTTTCCAAATAAATTATTTATAAAACGATATGAAGAAAATATGTGTGTAGTATGTAAGATTATTCTGTTTGGTTGATTATACTTTTTACTTGATCATGAAAGTTTTTGTTTAATTTGCTAAAGCTACGCATAATAATGTGTGGTGCTGTAGAGAATTCACCTGTATTATTAATTGCGTCTTGAAATAGTTTAGCAGAACATGGATCGAGCAGTTCATTGCTTGCTAAGTGTGAAAAAATGTTTTCTACATTTTTAGCCATATTTTTATATTTACTCAAAGGATGATCGGTAGGGTATTGAGCTATATTTTTTACAATTTGTAGTTCATTAGAAGTGAAATCATGGAAAGCGAGTTTAGTTAATTGTTGTAATGTCTTTTCCTTATGGCTTTCTTCTATGATTTGTGCTTTTATTAGTATGCTGACAAGTGACCCTATTATATCATATATTGCAGTGTTAATCGATACTAGAATGGTGTTTTGTTTATCATCTATAGTGATGTCGCTGGTGTTGGTATGTGTTTTAAGTAAGTTTATTAATTTTTGATTGTCTTCTGAAGATAGATTTAAATATCTTATAGATATTGGATGTAACATAATTGTATTATTTCGGATACTAACATTAACACCGTATATTGGTTTATTATCAAATCTACAAATCATTAAGTTATCAGTTTTTAAGATATTACATCCTTGTTCTAGAGATTGAGCTATGGTATTTGGACTAATTGTGAAGCTATGTTGCAACATATGTGTTATTATCTTATTAAGATCACTGAATTCAAAATTTGTAGACGATGTCAATATTGCATAGTTATCCTGATATTCTATGTTAACTTCATGACTAAATAGGGTTTTAGCAGCTTTGTTTTTGTCTAGTACAGTAAATATTTTAGTAAAATTTTCTATTTCATGCTTTTCCGTGAAAAATATTGTTATACTGCTGCTATTACTAATAATAATATTTGGTATCACGACTTTTTCTCTTTAAAGTTGAATGTTGATATTATCCTCAACATTTATTAAGAAATAAATAAGACAGCAGGTTATCATTGAATATCTTTATAAATTGTATTACAAATATATCAAAATATAATAATATTATTATAAGTTTCTTTAAATCGATTAAACGGATTCTTATGTAGTGTACAGTTATAGTGTGTATATTCTTAACAGGGAATGTACGTTGATAGTATAACAATGTAACATATTCAGTTCTAAATAACTTATTTGTGGTTATTATGTAGCACAATGAAGAAAATGGTATAAGTTTACGTAACTTAGTATAAATGTTTCTTCTAAAAGAGATCTGACTACCATTAATAGTAATGCTATAAAAGTATAAACATGATGATGTGTGTGTTATTAGAGTATTATGTAGCAGAGTTATAATGTACATTTTCTAATTTTAAGTGAAAAAATTTGTTATATACAATATCTAAATTTTAGGCAGTATAGGATTGTAAATGTCTCGATTCTTTATATACAACGTAGTAAAAGTTGATAAAGTATAACAATTGTTTCATACTGTTTAGAACAGAATGTTTTATATATTTTATGATTATAGATCCAGTGGCTTTTAGGTTGGGATTACTAGAAATAAAATGGTATTCACTATCCTACATGTTTGGTATAGTCTTTGCTTATTGGTATATAAGAAAAATAGATAAGTATAAGGTTTTTGATAAAGAAAGTTATGATTCAATAATGTCATGGTGGGTCATTTCTATGATTCTTGGCGGTAGAATAGGGTATATATTATTTTATAATCTAGATTTCTATATGCACTTTCCTATTGAAATGTTTAAATTATGGAATGGTGGTATGTCGTTTCATGGTGGTTTAGTAGGGATAATTAGTGGCATGTATATTTTTTGTAAAAGAAATAAAATTAATGTTCTTTCTGCCCTTGATTTGGGTACATGTGCTGTACCTGTTGGCATATTTTTTGGACGTATTGCAAATTTTATTAATGGTGAGTTATACGGAAAGGTAACAGATATTAAATTTGGGATGATTTTTCCTAGAAGTGGTGATTCTCTTTATAGACATCCAAGTCAGTTGTATGAAGCTTTTTTTGAAGGAATTCTGTTGTTTGCAGTGATGAATTCTCTTTTCTTTTTTACAAATATCAGATCATCTAATGGAATGCTAAGTGCTGTTTATTGTGTATGGTATGGAGTGGTAAGGTTTTTTATTGAGTTTCTTAGAGAGCCAGATATTCAAGTTGGCTACATTTTTTTTAATCAGTTAACTATGGGACAGTTATTGTCTCTCTTCATGATAATTATGGGTTTTTGTTTTGTAGGATTAGCTAAAATGCAGGCTAAGTCTTCAATGTAGAATTTTGCTTTTTATCTGGAAGGAATTTTGGAAAAGTTGGATTTCTATGGATTGCAGACTGAAATATCAGTATCGTTAATGAATAATTTGATATTTAATGGAACATAAGTTGGTTAATTCTACTTTAATTTAAAATTAATTTGCAAGACAATATTGCCTTTTTATAGAAAAGGTAATATAGTGTGCGAATATACCAAAATTAATATATTCATACTGTATAATGAAAACAAAGTTGTTCCCCTCCTTTCTTTCCCACAGCCAAAGATCTGCATTTTTGCAAAGTCTATATTTAAGTATAAGAGAAAAAAGTAGCCCTCTTTATCCTTCTACTTATGTTGTAAATGTAATTATAGAAGAAAGAAATCCAAATCAGTAGCAGTGGAGTAACATGTTGTGATAGATATGCAAAGTTTATATTTTGTATTGTAAAGAATATTGATTTGCTATGGATTTATTATTGAATCAATAAAATTTAATATGTTTTCTGTGAATATGAAATATGGGTAGTGGTATTATGAATCCTGAAAACTAGTATGAATTGAATCCAGTATGACTCATTCTAATGGATTGAAAAAGTTGTTTAAATTATGTACTAAATTCATTGTATTAAATTTTTTATAAAGAAGGTCGATTTAAAATTCTATACTGTGATGGTTAGTGAGTATACGATATTTTTTACTATTAAGGTGATAATGTATTTTTATTGTAAAGAATTCTATTTAAAGTTTTTAGTTATATGATGATAAGTAAATACAATAATAAATTGTTATCTAAATTTTTTCTAATATTATGCAATTTTATAATATATTGCGCCTTGTGATATTTGTTTAGCTAATTTTTAGCTTTATGTATCAGAGTTTAAGTAGGAAACATGTATTTAATTTACGTATGATTTTGTTTAGACTGTTCTGTAAACTTGCTTTACACTTTTTTAACGTATTGTACTTTTTTATTCATTGTTAAATGATGTTTACATTTGTTATGCCAAATTCCTAATGTAGAAAATAGCATTTCAATTTTCATATAGGTGTGTTGAGTAACGTGCTTGTAAATTTCTACTTATATCTTCTTATATCAAGTGTGGTGCATTATAATGTGGGTTGTTAATAAAAAGGAAGCGTGAATTGCTGTTCTTTTGAGTTTTTTATGTTTTGAATGTCCTTTCCAATTAGAGTTTAGAATTCTAGTAAGTTTTCTAACTATATAGTTGCTCTTTAGATGTTCAATAGCAAGTGAATAAGATCTCTCTAACAAGTAAAAAGACAGGTTATTATTCTTTTGGGTGTTTTATAGAGGTTGAAATTATCAATATTTTGCTAAATTCTTTTCCATTTATTATGTTTTTAATATCTTCTCCAGTGAGAGTCTCAAATTCTTTTAGGCTTATATTAGCATGTCATAATTTTACATGTTCACGCTGAACTGTAAAAGTGAACAACCTAAATCTACTGTAGGAGGAAAAGCATTACCGTTCTTTTGAAGCAAATGATCTTTTTAAAATCTGAGATTCATCAACATTATCTTTAGTTAATTCTTTTCCATTTATTATGTTTTTAATATCTTCTCCAGGAGAGTCTCAAATTCTTTTAGGCTTATATTAGCATGTCATAATTTTACATGTTCACGATGAACTGTAAAAGTGAACAACCTAAATCTACTATAGGAGGAAAAGCATTACTGTTCTTTTGAAGCAAATGATCTTTTTAAAATCTGAGATTCATCAACATTATCTTTAGTTAATTCTTTTCCATTTATTATGTTTTTAATATCTTCTCCAGGAGAGTCTCAAATTCTTTTAGGCTTATATTAGCATGTCATAATTTTACATGTTCACGATGAACTGTAAAAGTGAACAACCTAAATCTACTGTAGGAGGAAAAGCATTACTGTTCTTTTGAAGCAAATGATCTTTTTAAAATCTGAGATTCATCAACATTATCTTTAGTTAATTCTTTTCCATTTATTATGTTTTTAATATCTTCTCCAGTGAGAGTCTCAAATTCTAATAAATTTTTAGCAACTATATGTAATGATTCCAAATGCTCATTCAATAGGCTTTTTGCTCTTTCAAGTGCAGATGTGACTATGGATTTGACTTCTTCATCTATCAAATTTGCTAAATTATTAGAAATAGTTTCGCTTTTATCATCACTATGATATAGAGGACCAACTTTATCGCTCATTCCCCATTTCATAACCATAGCTTTTGCAAGATCTGTTGCTTGTTTTATGTCTGATGATGCTCCACTTGTTACTTTATGATATCCAAAAATTAGTTCTTCAGAAGCTCTTCCGCCCATTGCTACTGTTAAATCTGCAATCATTTTTTCTCTGGTATGAGATACACGATCTGATTCTGGTAACCTCATTACTAATCCTAAACTTCTTCCTCTTGGGATAATTGTTGCTTTATGTATAGGATCAGATGCTTCTGTAAAAAATGCAATAATAGCATGTCCTGCTTCATGGTAGGCTGTTAGTCTTTTTTCTTCTTCTGTCATCATTAATGATTTTCTTTCAGCTCCCATCATGACTTTATCTCTTGCATACTCAAAGTCACTCATTGTGACAATTTTTTTATTGAGTCTTGCTGCTATTAATGCTGCTTCATTTATTAGATTTGCTAAGTCGGCGCCAGAAAATCCTGGAGTACCACGTGCAATAGTTCTAATATCTACATCTGGTGCTGTTGGTACTTTTTTGATATGTACGTTGATTATTTTTTCTCGTCCGTTAATATCAGGTATACCAATAGTAACTTGCCTATCAAATCTTCCTGGTCTAAGAAGTGCTGAATCTAGTACATCCGGACGGTTAGTTGCAGCAATAATAATGACTCCTTCATTAGATTCGAATCCGTCCATTTCAACAAGTAATTGATTTAGTGTTTGTTCGCGTTCGTCATTTCCTCCACCTAAGCCAATTCCTCGATGTCTTCCTACAGCGTCTATTTCATCAATAAATATGATACATGGAGCATTTTTTTTACCTTGTTCAAACATATCACGTACACGACTTGCACCTACACCTACAAACATTTCTACAAAATCTGATCCAGATATACTAAAAAATGGAACATTTGCTTCACCTGCAATTGCTCGTGCTAGTAAGGTTTTGCCTGTACCTGGTGAGCCTATTAATAGGCATCCTTTTGGTATTTTACCTCCTAATTTTTGAAATCTTTGTCTGTGTTTTAAGAAATCTACTATTTCAATTAATTCTTCTTTGGCTTCATCAATTCCTGCTACATCATTAAAGGTTACTTTGTTACGATTTTCAGTCATTAATTTGGCGCGTGATTTACTGAAGTTTATAGTGCGGTTACCTCCTATTTGCATTCGTTTGAGAAATATAAACCATATTATGACAAGTAGTAACATGGGGAACCAGGATATTAATATATTGCTTAATATTCCAAGAAATGTATCTTCAGGTAAGAAAGTAAAAGTGACTTGTTTACTGTGTAATGTCTTTATTAGACTGTCGTATACTACACCAGTTGTTTGAAATTTTGAACTGTCTCTCAATTTCCCAGTAATATTACGCTCGCTTATATTAACGCTTTCTACTTCATTATTATCAATCTTGTTTAAGAATTCTGAAAATGGTAACTTGATGGTATTGCCGTTAATAATCTTATCATTGAATTGAACATATGCTGCAGCAACTAGAACAATTACTATAACCCAAATTGCTAATCCTTCAATTATTTTTCTCATAGCAAAGGCTCCTTGCTGATAAATTCACTGTAAGTTAAATTAATGAAATGTTGTTTTACTAACACCTCTTTTATTATGATAGATGACTTTCTTTCATCAATATAGTCATTATTACTATTATTTTGTAGAGGGTAAGCAACAATTTTATTTTTATATTTTAGTGTGGGTAAACAACGTACTGCTTCTCTATCTAATTTTTTTAGATTTTTTGGAATATGATGGCGGTTTAAGCTAGACACAGTAACATTGTCAGGACTAGAGTTTACAATACTGATTTTAAACCTATTGTCCCATTCTATCACTATATTTGTAAAAGAGTTAATGGTAAGTTCTTTTATAGCTGATACTTCTCTAGTAATGGAGATTGTATCATTCTGATTTTTTATAATCTTGCAACCACATAAGGTTTGAGATATTTTGGATTCATTGTTTCGTATTTTATAAAATATACTGTTAAGTTTAGTATACCTTGGCTTATATTTTTGTTTACCAATAGACATGATGGAATATGTTAATAGTCTTAATGATATTTCTTCTGGAAGAGTTAAAAATACGTTTAATTTTATAATAATATGTCCTAGGGCACTAAATTCTAGGCATTCATCGATAGCTAGTCTTACGTAATGTAGTATGCAACTTAAAGATCGTCTTATATGTGCTGACGTGGTATAAAGTCTGTCAATCAATGTTTCAGAATTGTCTGTTATTTCTAACATGTTGCGGTATAGGGTTCTTTTGTATTTTGTATTGTTATTACTTGTATCGTTTATCCAGGTAATATTGTTTTTGTTTGCATATTGTAGCAATTCTATCCTACTGACATCTAAAAGTGGCCTAAGTATACATATATTATTTAAATATGTGCATTCTTGCATGCCAGCTAATCCATCTAACCCACTTCCTCTTTCTAGCCTGATCATAATAGTTTCTGCTTGATCATTTTTCTGATGTGCTACCATTAAGTAGTTTATTCTGTTTTTGTGACACCATTGCAATAATAATCTGTATCGTATTTGTCTAGCAAAAGATTGTATATTGCTTACTGGTAACTTGCCATGCCAATTCAGTATATGGCATTTTAAGTTTAAATTTTGTGAATGTTGAAATACAAATAATGCTTCTTGTTCTGCTTCAGGGCGCAGTTTGTGGTTTACTGTTAATATTATAGGAATGTTCTGATTGCAATACTGAGCTGATAGGTGTAACAGTACCATACTGTCTATTCCGCCAGAAACTGCAACTGCAAAATTATCATGCAAGTTTTGAATTTTTTTTTGAAATAACAGTCCTAAGTCTATCATTAACTCCCAAGTAATAAAAATAAATGGCGGAAAGAGAGGGATTTGAACCCTCGATACAGGATTACTGCATACACACTTTCCAGGCGTGCGCTTTAGACCACTCAGCCACCTTTCCAAGTTCATACACTATTATAGTTATGAGTCTTTGTACAGTCTAGTAGTAAAAATATTATTAATTTTGAAATATGTAAGAGTTTTGATTGAAAATCTATATGTTATAGCGCTTGTCTTGTATGTTATGGGTGGGATTCTGGTAACTGTGCAAATTGCATGACTTTTGATTGAGAAATTTCAACATGGAATGTATATTATATTAGTTAGTATTTTTAAGTACAATGTTCTATGTAATTTTTTAGTGCATGTAAATCTTATGATTAATTACCTGTAACTGCTAGAAAATATATCTATAGTCTTGGAAATTTTTTTAAATATGTGAATTACAATTTTTTAATTTGTATTAAATTTATATACATAGGGCTATGTTGCCACTTAATACATTATTTCCGTTATTTGTAAATTTTGTTTGGTAAGGGTTAATTGTATTATTGCTAGTGATGTTAATAAATATGATTAAATCTTGATGTCACTAATTGCATATTGATGATCCTGTATACAATATGTGTTCAGAAAGAATGTTTATATTGTAGATAGGATTAATTTAAGTTCTAAAGTTATTCATTACATATTAATGATTCTATATGCATGTGTTCAGAGGATGTATATATATAAATACAATTTAGGTTGGTTGTGGATACTATTATAGACTGTGCAAGTTTAAAGGTTTGAATTATAATAGTTTTATATTACATATATGTCTTTAGAAAGACATATCGATAATCTAGAAAAGCTTTACATATTTACAAGTAAGGATTAGTGCTTGGATTGAATGTTTTTCCTATTGCAAGTTTACTAAAATTTCAAATATTGTTCATTACATATTAATGGTTATATATTACAAAGGTACGTTCAGAGAAAGAATGTATATCATGTGTTGTAAGAGTTTGCGTAGTATAATATTTGTTATTGGGGTATTCTCTTTGGTTTTTACTCTACTTATGTTTATTCCAATAGTAGTGAATTATTATACTGGATATGTCTGGCAAGACTTTTTTTATGCATACCTTCTTACTTCTTCTTTTAGCTTAATGTGTCTTTTTTTTGGAAAGTTATCTAACTTAAAAAGGACAGAGGTTTTTATTGTAACAGCTATTGTCTGGGTTGTTCTATCTATAATAGCAGCGGTGCCATTTGTTTTTGACGGTAAAATTGCTTATATAGATGCTTTTTTTGAAGCTGTATCTGGCTTGACTACTACTGGAGCAACGGTATTAACTAATTTACAAAGTGAGTCTCCGGGAATTCTAATTTGGAGATCTTTATTGAATGCAATAGGAGGGTTAGGAATTATTGTAAGTGGTATTTTTCTACTGCCTTGCTTGAAAATTATTAATTTACATGAGTTATATCACTCTGAGTCTTCCGATCAGTCTAAAAAATTTAAATATGGTATTGTTAGGTCATTAATGTATGTTTTTGTTATATATTGTGTATTAATGACTTTGTGTTCAATATCATATTGGATTGCTGGAATGTCATGGTTCGATGCTATATGTCATGCGATGTCGACTGTGTCTACTGGTGGTTTTTCTAATTATGATGATTCTCTACAACATTTTGACAGTATATATATTGAGATTATAGCAGTAATATTTATGTTATTAAGTGCTTGTCCTTTAATCGTGTATTTAAAAGCTATTACAAAGCAATATTTTTATGATGAACAAGTAGTGTTTTTTGCTGTAATGCTTTTTCTTTTTATGATTATATCTATAGTAAGTTGCAATTTTGATGAAATAACAGCAGATTATTCCTTGATTAGCATATTAAGATATTCTGTGTTTTCAGTTGTTTCCTTGAATACTTCTACAGGTCTTGTGAATTGTGATTATAGTCATTGGCATTTTTTTTCTGTTTTTGGCATTTTTATAATGCTAATAGGTGGGTGTAGCGGTTCTACTAGTGGTGGTATTAAGATTCATCGAATTGTATTATTGTTAAAAGCTTTAAGTGCTTATATAGATGATCTTATACATCCTTCTAAGACGACTACTATTAGATATAATAGGAGAGATATCAGTAAGTATTGTATTCATAATATAGGATTATTCTTTTTTCTATATATTGCTATGTTATTTATAGGATGTACGCTTTTATCTGGTAGTGGAGTTGATTTCATTACTGCTTTTAGTGCGGTATCTGCTGCTTTTAGTAATACAGGACCTGGTATGGGAGATATAGTAGGTCCAAATGGTAATTATTATCACATATTACCTTTAATGAAAGTACTATTGTCTTGTTTTATGTTGATGGGAAGGCTGGAAATTATACCATTTTTTGCCTGTGTGTGTTTAGTCACAAATGGTTTATTTAAGAGTAGGTCAGCATAAGTCTTGCTTGTGTTTAGAATTTGCACGTATTTGTTTGGTTTTACGTGTCACTGAAGTACTATATTAATTAAAATATTTCATTAATTTTTACATAAAAAATATGTTTCCTGAAAATATTAAAACTACTTTTTACTTGTATATTTAAATTTGAAAAAAACTTGATATTCTTTTGTAAGGATATAACATTGAGTACTTAGAGTTAGTAATACTATAAATTTTTAATCATTTACCATGTATATTATATGTTACATTCTGCTGTTATTACAGATCCAAGAAGGAGTGTTTTTGCTGTTGTAGATCTTGGATCTACAAAAATAGTTTGTTTTATAGTTAGAGTCTCTCATAACAATGATCTTGAAATTATTGGCATAGGGTATAGAGCTTCCGAAGGAATTAGTGGTGGTACTATTACTGATATGGAATCTGCAAAATGTTCTATATTATCTTGCATAGAATCAGCAAAGGGAATGGCGCAAGAACCAACAATAAGTCAAGTTTTTGTGAATATTTCTGGATGTGATATTGATTCTACAAGTATCATTAATGAAATTAGTGTAACACTGCATGAAATTTCAGATGTTGATATTAGAAATATTATGTTGCAGACTTATGATAAGTGTCGTAACGAACAAGTTGTACTTCATAATATTCCAATAGTATACTGCCTTGATGATGTAAATAATATTACAGAGTTGAAAGGGTTATATGGAAGTAACCTAAAAGCTAGTATCCATGTAATTACTGCTTCAAAGTCTGCATTGTTAAATATAGAAAACTGTATCACTAATTGTAGTAATTTAAATGTAGGTGGATGTATAGCAGAACCTTATGCTTCAGGGTTGTCATGTCTTATTGATGATGAAAAAGAACTTGGAGCGATGATTATCGATATTGGTGGGAGGTATACATCTATTGGTATTTTTAATAAAGGAAGATTGATATATGCAGATAGTGTTCCTTTAGGTGGTATTCATATTACCAATGATATAGCATATGGATTGTGTGTAAATGTTAAAGATGCTGAACGTATAAAGGTATTGTATGGGGATGCCATGCTAATATCTCCAGATAAAGATGGTATAATAGAAGCTGATATTGGTGAAGACGAGGTTATTTCAATTGTGCGTTCTGATTTAGAAAAAATAATTAGACCTAGGGTAGAAGAAATTTTTAATGTAGTAAAAAGTAGAATAGTAAAGCAAAAGAATTTGATTAATAGGATAGTAATTACAGGTGGTTCAAGTCAGTTGACTAACATTAAAGAAGTTGCAAGCTACGTGTTTAAAAAGCAAGTGAGAATAGGGTTACCTATAGAGTTAAAGGGGATTACTCATGATTATAAATATAATCCATCGTTTTCTGCAGCTATAGGTACAGTCTTATTAATTTCGAATAGAATACATACTAAGAGAAAAAACACACCTAGAAAAAGCAGCATGCTAAAGAAACTTTTAAGGTTGATTTCAGTAAAAATTGATAGCTAGTGTAATTTTTTTCTTAAGTCACGATCTAGTGTAGAAAGAACACCACTATTATCTTGCTTTTGGTGATCATTGTTGTATTCTTTAATTAATTCTTGAATGGCACTTGTTGCTATATCAACAGTGTCTAATTTTAATGATTGAACCATAGATGATACTTGATCAGATATCTTTTGTACAGCTGTATCAAGATGCTTTTCTATCATATTCTCAATCTCTTTTTTGTTAGATGAAATGATAAGGTTGTATTCTTCTTGTGCCTTCTTTAGGATTTCAGTGATGGTTTTTTCAGTTTCATGATTTTGAGCTATTGCACTATTTAACAAATTTTGAGATTGTTTTTGAATATCATCAGGTAATATGACTTCTTGTTTTAGCTTGTTTAACATTGAAGA
The DNA here is from genome assembly GCF_000508225.1 of Ehrlichia muris AS145. Taxonomy (GTDB): domain Bacteria; phylum Pseudomonadota; class Alphaproteobacteria; order Rickettsiales; family Anaplasmataceae; genus Ehrlichia; species Ehrlichia muris. Next base: position 1,108,815 of record NC_023063.1, on the reverse strand, counting down.
CAGAGATTGTCTGATTTTTTTATATAATGGCCAAAAGGTTGCTAAGGCTCCAATACAAAACGCAAGATTGGTAACGAAATATGTAGATATCATGTTCTCTCCTTGTATAATCTAGTAGTTATATCACGTAACTTATCTTTATCAGCGTATTCAGTGCCTAACATTTTACTATAATACGTCAAAGCTATTTCGCATGTAAGGTCTATTAATTCTTGTTCTGTTTGACACTTTAAGTTGTGCATGTATTCACTTGCCATACTAAACATTTTTTGTATTTCTTGATCTAACATGGCCATTAGATCTGCATTAGTACTCTTTACCTCTTGAAGAGCAGAACTTATAATCCTATTTGCTTCAGCTTTTGCTTCATCTAGACTGAATAACTGCTTATTTAACTCATCCTGTGCACTGGTTAAATTATTTTCAACATAACCTATAGCACCTATTGTAATAGTATACCTTTTTTTTATAACGTTTTCAACTTTTGGCAGAATGTTTTTACTGATTACTAAATATAAAACACTAAAAGACAAAAAAAACCAAAACAACTGAGAAGGATAAGACGTTACATCTAATTGAGGTATTATATCCATGGTCTACGCTAAGCTACAAAAATTAATAACAGGGCTAAAAGAAAAGAGAATAAACCCATAGCTTCAACTAAAGCAGCGCCGGTGTAAACATATTTTTTTAATTTATCTTCTGTTTCGGGATTACGTGCTAAGCCATTGAGCATGGTAGAAAATATATTTGCTACTCCTAAAGCAGAAGCAACCATACCGAAAACACTTAACCCTACAGCAATAAACTTCAAAGATTCCATATACTCCTACCTTTATAAAAAGCTAAGGATATTATAAGTATATCAATATATGAAGTCAATTGATAAAATTTAGTGCTCATTGATTGCATCTGATAAATATACGCAGGTTAAGACTGTAAATATATATGCCTGTAATATTGCAACAAATATTTCAAATCCGATTAAGATAATAATGAAAATCATAGGTAGAGGGGTAAGAAATATATTCATTTTTATTACAAACCCTGCTATTACTTTGATTATAGTATGTCCTGCTATCATATTAGCAGCAAGACGTATTGATAAACTTATAGGGCGTGCACAATATGCAAATAGTTCAATAAAGACCATCATTGGCGCCAACCAGCCTGGTGTACCTTGTGGTAATAATATACGTAAAAAGTGTGTTCCCTGATGTTTAAACCCTATTACTGTTACACTAATAAATACAACCATAGACATTGCAAATGTTACTGCAATATGGCTAGTCACAGTAAACCCTAATGGTAGAATACCTAATAAATTACATGTTGCGATGAATATAAATATTGTAAAAACTAAAGGTACATATTGTAATCCTTCTTTGCCAACATTACTTTCTATTGTAGAAACAATAAAATTATAAATCATTTCGATGATTAATTGTATCCCATTTGGCAGGGTATTTTCTTTTCTTAATCCAACATAGCAGAAAAGAGAAATTATAAGTGTAGATAATACCATAAATAATGATGCATTGGTAAAATCTATGTTATACCCACCAATGCTAGGTAACTTAAATATAGTTAGAATTTTAAACTGATCTAGAGGGTTTGCTGACATTCATGCTCCATACAAACACAATATTATAAGTATCATACTTTAATCATATCAATTGCAGAGAGTTAGTCAATCGGAGTTGTGTAGCTATAAAAAATAATATGGTTTCTTAATATAAATTTTTGAGTGAATGTTATAATATTTATGATGCAAAAGAAATTGTAAGTATTGTAAGATTACTGTTCATATCGATAAAGATAGGGATTGTTTCTTATTGTACTTTTTATTATGTAGTTGCATTATAACAACACCTTATGTTTTGATAAAAATCAATACTTTTATAAATAGCTAAGAATTGTGAGAAACACAGGGAATCTTTTTATAGTGCTGTGTATATTTAATTGATGGTAAGGTATAATTGATTATAGGTAAATTGAGTGTATTATTTTGAATAATAAATAACTAAATTTCTATTTTATACCTAAATGTTGTGACTTATGTATGATCATTATTAAAGATTATATTATTAAGATAATAGTCATTAGTACTAATAGATGGTAAGTCAATCCTACAGTATAGAAGTAGTTGTATATGTATAAAAATTAGTGATATGAAAAAGGTATAAGCTCATAAATTGATAGTGTACTTTCTTTAATAAATAAAATGTTTTTTGTGTTGAAAGTTATTAGATGTATAATAAGTTAACACATTGCTTGTCTCTTTGTTATGTATGATAGCTTTCTAAAGCAGGTTCTAGTTGATCAGAATTTTTGTGCATTGGAATCAATAGTCAGTGCAATAAAGAGTATGCATGTTAGTAGAAGGATAAGTAACAATATATGTGATATAATTAAACAATATGGTAATAATGGTTTTATAGTTACAGATGTTGATGTTGTTTCCCTATTAAGTAAGGTTGTGCTTGATAGTTTTGAACATTTTATTATTCCGCGTTGGTCTTGTGCTTCTCAGAAATTAGTGGACTTAATTAAAGAAAAATCTCTGGATTCAGATGTTTTAGTATCTTTTGGGAGTGGTACAATTAATGATATTTGTAAATATGTAAGTTACATTACAAATAAAAGCTATATATCATTCCCAACAGCTCCTTCTATGAATGGTTATACTTCATCTAATGCATCTATAATGCTGAATAATGGGTCTAAGAAATCATTACAATCTCATTTGCCTAAAGCTATATATGTAGATATTGATATTATCGTTAATGCTCCGAAGAGATTAATAATAAGCGGATTTGCTGATTTCATTTGTAGATCTACAGTACAAGCAGATTGGTTATTGTCACATTTGTTGTTAGGAAGTGACTATACTGAGTTACCATTTTTAATTAGTAAAGAAAGTGAAAGTGCATTAATCAATGACTATTTAGGATTAATAAAACGTGATGAGTATAGTATTATGGTCTTAATGCAGGCGTTGCTTTTGTCAGGGTTAGGTATGTTTATTGTAGGAGGAAGTCAATCTGCTAGTCAAGGTGAGCATATGATTGCTAATACCATAGAACTTTTACAAAAAAATAATATGTCCTTCTTTCATGGTGAATTGATTGGTGTAAGTATGGTAACTATGACATGTTTACAACATAGAATGTTGAAATCGGTACCAAGGCTTTATCCTACCTTAATGAGTGATGAAAGTGTAAAACAGTGTTTTAATGCACAATATACTAAGGAATTCTGTGATATACTGGCTCGAAAGTTTATTAATCAACAAAAAGCAGATTACTTAAATAGCTTGATTAGAGATAAATGGTCTTTTATTGTTGAAGAGATTACAGAAAAGACACTATCTAATGTGTTAGTAAAAGAAATGCTGACTAATATAAATTGTCCAAATAAACCAGAACACATTGGATGGAATGCTAGTAAATATAGTGAAGCAGTAGAATTTGCGTTTGTTACTAGACCAAGATTTACGTTCCTTGATGTTGCGCATCATGCTAGGTTGCCAATAATTGAAAATATATGAATTAGAATCATGTATTTAAAGTGAATTAATACTATTTTTGAGGTAGTTTGTAAGTGATGATCTATAAAAATATATCCTGAATTTGTGTCATACCACAGTAAATATGCGATAGCTTATAAAGCCTAGTATTTCATTATAGGAAAAATAGAGTGTTAATGTTTAATTCTATTACTTATTGAAGGTTTTGGATAAGTGTTTTTGCTGTTACTTTGGTATTTATATTTCAAATGTGCTGAGCAAATATATAGGTTATTTGTAACGCATTACTTTTAAGTATATTTTGAAAAGTGTATGCTAATCTCAGGATATCTTTATAATTGTTTTAATGATTTTGCATTTTGTCAGATCATTTAAATTTTTATATAGAAAATAGTATTTTGATGAGTTGTATAATTTTGTACTTATGAATGGAGTGTAACTTCTTTAAAATGATGGATATTCAATTTGTTAAAGTGAGAATGAGCTTGAAATAAGTTCTTATTTATTTCTGATTAGTATAGCCAGTTTTTACGTGTCGTAAATTTGTTTTATATGTATTAATTTCATTTAATTTACTATGAGATAAATCTGCATTCTCTAAGTTGGCGTTAGAAAAATCTACATTCTTAAGCTGTGAATTTTCAAAACTAGAGGATTGTAAATTCGTGTTAGAGAAATTGACATTTTCTAGATATAAACCTGAAAAGTTTGCATTCTTTAATATAGAATTTGAGAAATTTACATTGTTTAAGTTTATTTTTCTGAAATCAAAATTGGAAAAATTGACATTAAATTCTTTACTGTTTGTTATAGCATCTTGTAAAGCTTTAGTAGATGTAATTGCTTGTTTAGGAAGTTCTTTTGAATGAAAGTTTTTATTGTTGATAATAATTGTATTTTTAATGTCACAATTATTAATTAGAAAATTAGTGAGAATACTTCTATGAATGCTAGATCCAACTATATTGGAATTCTCTATCTTTGCAGATTCTAAATTATTAGTGAAAAAGCTGACTTTGTGTATTTTATTTTTATTAAATATTGCAAACTCAAGATTGCTATTATTTATATTACTGTCTTCTATTGTTGAGTTAGACCATAGTGTTTTTGCTGCATTTACTTTATCATATGTGCCATTTTTAATTGTATTATTATCTATAACTGCAGAAGTTAATTTGCTTGAATAGATACTAGAATTATTCCATTGTGAATTTTTTATTAATACCATTGTGAGGTCAGAATTTGAAAAAACTGTATTGTTGATGGTTGCATTGTTTAAAATAGCAGATTTCATATTTGATTTTGTGATATTAGTGGAATCAAGAAGAACTTCTTGCATGTCTGATTCTTCTATGCTGACGTCACTTAAATCTGCGTTGCTTAAATCTGCATTGGATAGTATAGTATTATTTAGATTCACTCCAACTAGTGTTGCGTTACTCATGCGTGCTTTGTGTAAATTTGTGTTATTAAGGCTAGTATAACGGATATCTACGAGGTGCATGTTTGTATTGCTTAAGTTAGCATTGTGAAAATTTGCATAAGAAATGCTTGATACTTCCATGTTACTGTTACTTAGATCACTTCCTGTTATGTCTGATGAATCTAAGTTTGCACCATATAAGATAGTATTTGTTAGATTTGAAAATTGAATTTTTGAGTTATGTAAATTTGCTCCGAAAAAGTTTGAATTTGATAAGTTACAATTTTGAATGACTATATTTTCACCTTCAATATCGTGAAAGTTTGCTTTTTCTATTCTAGAGTTGAATATTGAGACTAGTGTTAATTCTGTTTCAGAAAAATTCGCGAGTGATCCGTTTATTTCTGTTAAGATGGAGTAACGCATATCTGAATCACTGAAGTTTGTGTGATTAATTTTTGACTGTGTAATTGTGGTTTTTTGCAGATCTGCAGATGTAAAGTTAGCAAAATTTAAGTTTGAGTTTTTTATATTAGATTTACTGAAGTTTGCATTGATAAAGGATGCTCCTTGCATATTAGCATCTATAAAAGTAGAGTTGGATAGATTAGCTCTAGTGAAATTTGCGTGTAGTAGGGTTACATTATTAAAGACTGATCCCCGCAGATCTAGATCACTAAAGTCTGCTCCAGATAGATTATCACCAAATTCTTTTTTAAAGTCTAAAGGTATTCCTTTAGCATGACATTTTATTATAAAGCTTACAAAATCTTCTTTAGTATATGGGGTACGCTTTACAGTAAAGAAGTTTTCTTGATTTATAGTTTCATCTTGATTGGTAGTATTAGCAAAACATATGTTAGTGCTCAAGAATAGAGCATATATTATTAAAACTGTAAAAGTATGTTTCATATAATGTTTCATAGTATACTTGCATAGATTGATAATATAATCCAGCTCATTATAGGTAATAAATCTCATAAAATTGTTAATATTAATTTTGCTATTGTATGTTTTTTATTAGATATAAAAAATAGATTATTTTATTCCATCTTGGATTTTCTTGCATAATATAGTTATGTAACTTCAAAGTTTATGAGATTAATGTGATGTTTATCTACTATTTTTGGTATGTTGTTTTATGTATAGATAGGTATTTATTGGTAGATATAGTGAGAATGAAAAAAAGTTACGATATAAGTTTGTATAGAATTTTTAGATAGTAGAATTATAAATTAAAGTGCTGTTTATTTATTATTTTTAATGTTCTTATTGTTAATTATATGATGTCTGTAGGTAAGCATAGTAGCGGTGGAAGCAACATTTTTGTAATGCTCATGGGTGAAGATTTATGTTTTCATACAGCATGAATATTATAATCTAAATATATTAGCTTACTTACAAGATAAATAAAAGGTAGTAATAGTATGTGGTTAAGGCTAATTGTTGTTTTTATTATTCCCTTTTCTACAATGGTTTTTCTTGGTACGTGGCAAATATTTAGGCTGAAGGAAAAAATCGATATTATCACCACTATGCAAGCTCCATCCACTAAATTATTATCTTATGATTTAGTAAAACAGAGTTATAAAAGTATAAAAGTAAATGGAGCTTTTGATAATGAGCATCTGTTTTTTGTTTTTGCTGGAAGGTTAGGTTATTATGTATTGCAACCGTTTCATTTGAGTGATGGTAAGTATATATTAGTGAACAAAGGTACAGTGTTAGATAAGATGAGCAAATTTGAAGTTCTTAATGCTACTCAGCTTGATATTCAGGGAATTCTGTATTGTGATAGTTATAAAAAAATTGGGTGGTTTGTTAAAAATGATATTGATGCTAATGTTTGGTTCTGGTTTGATATAAAAAATATGATGAAGCAAATTAAAATTCCTTTGGAGAGTTGTATAATATGGGCTGATAATACAGTGGCTTTTGATGGTATAACGGCTAATGTTCCACTAAAAATTAGAAATGATCATCTTGAATATATTGTTACGTGGTATTTATTAGCATTGATATGGCTAATAGGTTATATATGTTTATGTTGTTATAAATGAACTTAAGGTAAAGTACTTAACAGTGAAGGAGTAACGTTAAGGATAAGTTTTTAGTTAATGATTTTACATAACAAAACATTAATTTTTTGTAATACTAAAAAGGTGTTGTAACTTTTTATTAGATGATCTTTGTTTTTGTATTGAAATTTATGTGTATAATATGTGCTGATATGGGTTTTTTATAAAGTACTATTCTATCTTTAGACTAGGGAAGTATAATGTTGTATTCCTTTTTCCGATTTTATAACAAAATTATAATTGTGTCGAACATGGGGTAAACAAAGAAGATATTAATTTTGTAGTATAAGTGTTTCTTGGTTGATTGCCTTTTCTATATTAAGACTTATATATATGGGGTGTGTTCTATATAGAAGTTTTGTAAATGCGGTCTTTGTAGTAAAGATTTATGCTTAATAATTTATGATGTCGAATTAAGTTTCTTACGAGTTTGTAATAGCACTATTATTACGAACAAACATCCACCAATGATGGCCATAAGTCCACCAATTGTAAAACAGTACTTTGCAATTTTTGATGCTGTGTCAGGTAAGTATGTTACTTTTCTTATAGCTCCGTATCCACCTAACCATTCTAATCCAGTTATATGTAAGAATTGACCTAAGCTGTATATGTAAATTTGAAGATTAGCATAAAAGCTATTTGTACTCCCGAAATTCAATTTTGGTAAAAGCCAGTAAATGAACCCCATGAATGCCAGAGTCATTCCAACAATAGATCCATGATAATGTGCAGGTATTGTTACATTACCATGAATACTTAGTATTCCTAGTATACCACCATAGCTAAATAGTAAAGTTGTACATAGTAAACTATGGTAATTGTGTTTTAATAATGTTTTGAAATTGAATAGTGTCAAGATGAATAAAAATGCGGGTATTATTCCTCCAAGAATACGCATGTGCCATGTAAAAAAATCCATCGTAAATTGAGAATCAGCTGGGTGATATATGTATATAATAGGTCCTATAATAGTTGATGAAGTATTTATTATAAATATAATATTGATTACATTTGTGTTCAGTAACTTGTTACTTGTTCCTAACATAATGAAATATACTATTAGTAATGCTTGGCTGAAAGCTATTTGCAGTATATGTCCTCCTCCCCAAAATATATTTTCATAAAAAGACATGGTGTGTAAATCATTGGTTGTATGTATTGTATAGTAAGACATAGTGAAACATAAGATAGCACATATGAGTATTATTGAAATACCGTGTACTCCCAATGATATGCCTTGAGGGATATGTAAGTTGTGACATTTGGTTGATAATATTGAGTAGAAGAGTGTGCTTATAATGAATGTTAATAGTCCTAATAAAAAACATAGGTTGTTTATCACTGGAATATAATTGTTTTTTATCGGGTTTGCATTAGGAAAAAAGACGGATAGCACCATTAGGAATGTGCCAATAAATGCAAAGTAACATAGATATTTGAAACATTTTGCGTACTTATTGGTGGAAATTATTAAACTTGATATTATAGAAATAATTGAGGATGCCCATACTAGTACTGATAAATTTACATGTATTACTAATGATGTGTCAAAAACTTTATCTACATCTGTAATGAAAAATTTTGATATAGGAAGTCTAAGCAAAATAACAAATATAGATAAAAGTCCAGATATTGCTAAAGCAGATATACCTAATAATAACCACTTACGACATAATTTTATATTATAGTTATTTATATAAGACATGAATATGCACAGTATTCTTAAAGGGTAAATTATAGATCTACTATTAAAATAGACAAGAGTATTTAACTGAGTCTTCATATTTATATGATGTTGAATTTAGTTAAATAGTTTTTATGATTCATACTTTATATAAATTACATGTATAAAAATGATCTACAGGAAGTGTGGCGGTATTCATAATTGAGAATGTTTTAGAATTATTATTATGTGACATGTTTGAACAGTACATAACTTTAATATAAATATTGAAGTTATTGAGATTATTATTATTATAGGGTGTGGTATGAGATAATATGCATTATGGTTGGTTATTTTAGAAGGGCTTTGCCTAATTTGTTAACTATAGTTAGAATATTTGCGATTCCTGCAATAGTATGTAGCTTTTATATTGGTGATAATAACTCAAATTACATTGCATTTATTATTTTTATTTTTGCATGCATTACAGATTTTTTTGATGGTTATTTAGCGCGTATATGGCAGACACAATCTAAATTTGGCAAGTTATTTGATCCAATTGCTGATAAACTTATTGTAGCTGCAGCTGTGATTATGTTGATTTATATTGGTAAAATTACAGGGCTAACTATTATTCCTGTAGTTGTGATAATTTGTAGAGAGATTTTGATTTCTGGCTTGAGAGAATTTTTGATTTCTATAAATGTTGAACTTCCTGTTATTAAAGTAGGGAAGGTCAAAACATTTATACAGATGTCTGCTATTGCTATGTTAATGTTAAATGATAGTGTAATATTATACATTGGTGAAATGATACTATATTTGGCTGCTGCGTTAACTATGTATTCTGCATATCTTTATATCTGTGTAGCTCTGAAGCATATATACTCATAAGAGTCATTGTATTGCTATTTTAATCTTATTAGAGAGACCTCTCTTATAGTATTGGCATATATATATACATATTAATGCTACTACTAAAAACTAATTGTATCTATTACAAGATTTTATAATGCCTCTATGTTTATGTATGGTTTGACATTGGCATTAGTTTAGTAGAAATATCTATTGTGATGATGGAAACTTCTAATTTAAGATAGCAATTTTCTATTGGATATTGCTAAATTAATTAATACCTATTGCAAATCTTAGAGTAATTACCATATTTACTTATAAGGTTGTTGTATTAGAGGTAATTTAATGAAGATTCAACTGTCAGTAATAAAAATTTCTAATGTTAGTGAAAACATGGATCTTTTGGTTGCTTCTTCTATTACTTCTTGAGCTCGTAGTGACCCCCTCCAGGTTGGATTATTATACTGATGTGTTTACAGATGTTACTTAGTAATATACTTGTCTGTGAAGGTGAAGAATGTATCAGATGCTAATTAATTTAATAAAAAGTCAGCTATCAGTGGTAAAAGTTTCTAATGTTAGTGAAAAACATGGCAATCTTTTTTGCTTCTTCTATTACTTCTTGGTCTCGTAGTGACCCCTCCCCAGGTTGGATTATTACACTGATGTGTTTACAAGATGTTACTTAGTAATATACTTCTGTGAAGGGGAAGAATGTATCAGATGCTAATTAATTTAATAAAAAGTCAGCTATCAGTGGTAAAAGTTTCTAATGTTAGTGAAAAACATGGCAATCTTTTTTGCTTCTTCTATTACTTCTTGGTCTCGTAGTGACCCCTCCCCAGGTTGGATTATTACACTGATGTGTTTACAAGATGTTACTTAGTAATATACTTCTGTGAAGGGGAAGAATGCATCAGATGCTAAATTAATTTAATAAAAAGTCAGCTATCAGTGGTAAAAGTTTCTAATGTTAGTGAAAAACATGGCAATCTTTTTATTGTTTGCTTCTTCTATTACTTCTTGGTCTCGTAGTGACCCTCCAGGTTGGATTATTGCATTGATGTTTACAGATGCACTTAGTAATATACTGTCTGTAAAGGGGAAGAATGCATCAGATGCTAAAACTGCTCCTGTGCAATCTTGGGCTTTCTTTATTGCAATTTCAAGGCTATCAACACGACTCATTTGACCAGCTCCGACTCCAATTGTACGATGGTCTTTTGCGATGACAATTGCATTGGATTTTACATGTTTACATACTTTCCATGCAAATAATAGATTAGAAATGGTCTCATCTGATACTGGGAAATTTGTAACTTGTATTAAATCGCTCTTTGATAGCTGATTTGTATTACTTTCTTGTAGCAAGAACCCATTACTGACATTTTTAATTATATATTTTGGTAAATTATATTCTGTAGATAGTATAACGCGTACATTTTTCTTCTTTTGTATAATTTTCATTGCTTGATCTGTAATTGATGGACCAATTACTACTTCAATGAAGATCTTGTTTAGTTCTTGTGCTATGTCTTCGTTGATTTCTCTGTTTAGTGCAACAATACCACCAAAACTACTTTTTGGATCACAAGAAAAAGCCTTGTTGTATGCAGTTGTGATATCATCAGCAATGGCTGTGCCACAAGGATTACTGTGCTTTATAATTACTGCTGCTGGTTGTGTAAACTCTGCTACTATATTTATAGCAGATTCTATGTCTACTATATTATTGTAACTTAATTCTTTTCCATGTAGTTGTTTTAGAGGGTATTTACTTTCTGAGCTACTGTAAAATGCACCTTTTTGATGTGGATTTTCTCCGCATCTGAGAGTTTGTACCTTTGTTCCATGTATGATAAATGTTTCAGGTAAAATGTCATTACTATCTTTGCTTATCCAATTGTATATATTACTATCATAAGCTGAAGTGATAGCAAAGGCCTTAGTGGCCAAGTATTTCCTATATGTTAAGGTTGTGGAATTCTGATTATTAGTCATTTCTGCTTTTAATGTATCATAGTCATTGATGTCTGATATAACTGTTACATTATGAAAGTTTTTTGCTCCAGATCTCAGTAAGGTAACTCCTCCTATATCTATTTGTTCTATTATCTCATTTTCAGTTGAGGTTTTAATATTTGCAACTTGAGAGAAGGGATATAAGTTTACAACAACTAAATCTATGTCATATATTCCTAAGTTTAAACCTTCTGCAGCGTGTGTATTGCGGTTACTTAGTATTCCACCATGAATTTTTGGATGTAGAGTCTTTACCCTACCACCCATTATTTCTGGAAAATTTGTATAATCAGATATTTCTGTTGTTTGTAATCCTGCATCTAATAAAGTTTTATAGGTGCTAGTTGTTGCAATGATCTCTACCTTTTGTTCAATTAGAAATTTTGCAAGTTCTATGACATTTACTTTATTATATACGGATATAATTGCTCTTTTTATTTTCATATTTTTCTACATTGATATACACGTTAAAAAATCACACTGCATTTTGCTTAATCATTGCTAGAATTTGTGCTTCCGCGACAAGTGTATCCTCTACATGTGCATAACACTGAAACCTACATGTATTTTTTCTTCTATGTATGACACTTACTTCAAAAACTAACGTATCACCTGGAATTACAGGTTTGCGGAATTTTGCTAGCTCTATTGACATAAAATATACTGAGTAATTCTGCATGTTGTGTTCTTGAGTGTCGGATATTACACATATTATACATGCTTGTGCCATAGCTTCTACAATGAGTACACCAGGCATGATTGGATTACCAGGAAAGTGGCCAATAAAAAAAGGTTCATTAAAAGTAACGTTTTTTATTGCTATTACAGATTCATTAGGTGTGCATGCAGTTACTTTATCAATCAACAAAAAAGGATATGAATGTGGTATCATCCTTATGATTTCTTGAATATTGAACTGCATACAATTCCCTAATTAATATATCATTTCTTTATTTCTATGTTTGGTAATTCTTTATTCAATCTTTCTAATACTTCGTTAGAAAAATCTATACCATCAGCAGCGTAAAATACTTGGTTCTTCTTCATTAAAAACAGGATTAAATTAACATTTTGTTCCTTTGCTATCTTAGCTGATATGTTTTTAATCTTGTTGTAAACCATCTCCATAGCATTCATATACATGTTTTCTAATTCTGATCCTTTTATAGAAATGTCTTGTTGTAGATTTGATACTTTTGTTTTAAAATCTGCAACCTTCTTTTCGAAAGCCTCAGCACTTAAAATAGCTTTTTGCTTGCTTAAATCTTCTTCCATTTTATGTAATTCTTCTTCTCTTGCTGCAAAATTTTTCTGTAATTCTGCTCTTTTATCGTCTAGTTGGGTCCTAATACTTTTTACTGATAATGCTTCAGATATAATTACATCACGGTCAATAAAAGCTACCGGAATATTCTGATCATTTTTTGCTAAAGCCTGATAATTTAACCCAAATAGTAGTATGAAAATAATTAAAAATAATCTTGATCGCATAAATACCTCTTTTTTTTATTGCATTGAAAATCTTATCATATCTGTAACATCATAATCTTCTTTTAATATAGGGAATCCAAAATCTAACCTCATTGGCCCAAATGGGGAACGCCATGAAAAACCAAAGCCAGCAGAAAGTCTTAATGATTTATTCTCATGGTACTCTTTGTCTGTGTAGTCAAGGCCAAATAAAGTTGCTGCATCAATGAAGAGAGAGCCTTTTATTCCCAAATCATCTGGTAGCCCTATAGGGAAATCAACTTGGTTAATCATATTAAAGTAAAATTTTCCACCTAATGCATCTAATGTATTTTTATCTCTTGGTCCTATACCTGATGCATGAAACCCTCTAATTTCATTGCTTCCTATTATGAAACGTTGATTTATTTTTACTTGTTCATTGCTTTTATATGAAAAAACGTATCCCATAGAGGTTTTTATACTTAAAAGAATATCATTGTTAACTTTTGGAAAAATCTCTCTGCTATAATTAATCGAACCTTCAGTTTTAATGTAGTGTAATGTTCCACCTAAACCAGAAAAGCTTTGACGGAGTTTAATAAGGTATCCATCTCTGATTTTAGACAAATTGTCAAATTTGCGGAATTGCAAAGAATATCCAACAGATGAATCAATGTTTTTACCAGCCTGTTCTTTGATTAACTCGGATGCGGTGTCTTTAACATTAAATATGTTTACATGCTTATAGGAATAGTTCAATGAAAGATTGAGATCATCAGTTATATCATGTGATGTGTGTAACATAAAGCCAGCATTACTACTACTAAAAGCAGCTTCTGTATTACCTAGTCTTGAATTAAGGTTTGGAGAATCTTGGCCTCCGGGTTTGTTTTGATGTGCATAGAATAAACCAAATCCTACTGCTGAATCAGTGTCTGAAAAATTTGGTACTATAAAATCAATACTACTAGACAAAGAAGAAGTGGATTTTTCTGCTTGTAAAGATAATATTTTCCCAGTTCCAAGCAAATTTCTCTCTTGTATGTTTATTTTACCTACAAGTCCAGTAACACTAGAAAATCCTGCTGATACAGCAAATGTACCAGTACCTCTTTCTTTTACTTGAAAAGTCAAATCAACTAAACTGTCATTTATCTTATGATTTTCTACATTTACAGATTCGAAAAAACCTAATCCTAATATATTTTTATAAGATCTACTGATAACGCTAGCATTATATATATCACCTTCAGAAATATTCAACTTTCGCCTAATTACTTGATCTAAAGTGGTCTTGTTGTTAATAATATTTATATTGTTAATATAAACTTTATTTCCTGTATATATTATATAATCTATATCAACTACATCATCTTTTATATGGTATTCATGTTTTATGTCTGAAAAAAAGTTACCATTATTATTTAAATGTTGAGTGATTTTTTCGATAGAATTATTAATGGATTCTCGATTAAATATATCTCCATTTTTTGATAATATAAGGTTCTGGATTTCTTCCTTTAATTGTTGATAATTGTTGACTTGTTTGTCTATAATTATATTGTTATTACCAAACTTATACCTTATTCCTTCTTCAAGAGAAAAAATAAGATTGATGTTATTATCATTTCTCATTTCTGGTACTATAGATTTAATCTTAAAATCTATAAAACCTTTAGATGTGTAAAAGTTATATAAGCCTGCTTGGTCAAGCATTAACCTTTCAGCAGCAAATTTTGTATTACTATTGAGCATTTTGTAAGGATAATATTCAGTTGATTGTATGGCTTTTTTGAGCATGCTATCTGAAAAGAATTTATTTCCAGTAAACTTGATAGTCTTTATTCTGGATGTTGGTCCTTCATTTATTTTGACAATTATGTCTATTTTATTGTTTTCGAGCTCTTTTACTTCATAATCAATTTTTGCACTTAACTTGCCTTTACTTTGGTATAATAGTAACAAATTTGATATATCTTGTTGTAATTTTGATTTTGTGAAAACTGCTAATTTTTTTAATTTTAGGATGTCATTTAGCAAATCCTTTTTATTGAATTCTTTGTTTCCATAAAAAACTATGTTATTGATAACAGGATTTTCTTTTACATTAATTACTAAATAATTGTCCTTATTAACATATACTTCAATATGTGAAAATAGTTGTGTTAAGTATAGGTTCTTAATAACTTGATCAATAGTGTCTTGTGTTATATTGTTTTGTAAGTTAATTTTTGAATAAAAATATATGGTTTTATAATCTAGCCTATGATTGCCATTGATTTGAACTTGCTTGACTTGAGTGTTTAAAACTTCTGCATGTGCAAAAGAAGAAGTGAATAGTATTAAAATAATAATAATGTATCTCATAAAACTACTTAAACATACTTTTTATATCATTAAACGTGGCAAGAATCATTAAAGACAGCAGAAGCATTAACCCAATGGTAGATATACATTGCTGATATTTAGGATTGAGTTGTTTACGTCGTAATATAGCTTGAACAAAATATTGAAAAATATGCCCCCCATCCAGCATAGGAACTGGTAGTAGATTCATTATGCCCAGATTGATAGAAATCATGGCCATGCACAACAATACTTCATTATGCTTTACTGATTCTCCAGAATATTGAGCAATGCGTATGGGGCCGCCTAATTCAGAAACACTACGTTTCCCTGTTAACATTTGTCCCAACACTTGAAAAATTGATTTTGATAACAGATAAGTATAATTAATAGACTGGATAAAAGCATTGCTAATACTTAATTTCTGTAACTCATAATTACTAAGTGTATTACTTACTGTTACCCCTAAAAATGGCCTTTTTTTTATGCTGCCAAATAATCCTTTTTCGTCCTTGATGGCTGGTTTAACTTTGACAGTATGAACATGTCCATTACGTGAATATTCTATGATTAATTCTTGATTGTCTTTTGCATATTTTTCTATATACTGCTTAATTTCTTCAAACCATTTAACCTTATGGTCATTGATTTTGAGTATCATATCTCCTGGCGCTAATCCAACATGCTCTGCTACACTGTTTTGTACTATACCTCCAATAACAGAGTTATGCTTCATCATGCCTTTGGTGGTAAAGAACATCATAAGTACTACTATAGCAAAAAGTAGGTTTGCTAGTGGTCCAGAAAAGACAATGAAGAATTTTTGATATAAAGGCTTTTCACAAAATGCAAACAATTTGTCTTTTTCAGATAAATGCTGAGAACTTGCTTTAGCACCAGATGGGTCTTCATCTCCTAACATTTTTACATACCCACCTATTGGTATTACGCTAAATTTCCACCTTGTCCCGGATTTATCGTTAATGCCAAACAACTCTGGTCCAAATCCTATAGAAAAAACTTCGACCTTCACATTGCATAGTTTTGCAGCAATATAATGACCATATTCATGAACAAAAACTATAACAGACATTATAATAAGAAACGATAGCAAATAGAATGATCCGTTGTTGAGTACATGATAGAGATTATCAATAATACTTGTCATAGGTAGAATACTACATGTCATTAAAACTAAGTTGGATGATATAGTATATTTATATGGTTGACAACATAATATGTAATAATTTTAATTGAGCGATTTGAGAGATTGAGACACAAATTTTATGAATGAATTGCTAGTGAAACGTAAGAAACTATTGTACAGGAGTTTACATAGAGGATGCAAAGAAATGGATATAATACTTGGTAATTTTGCTTCGCATTACATACATCTATTGTCTTCTGAAGACATTGATAAATATGAGACAATTGTGAGTACTAATGATCATCAGCTTTATAAATATATTATAGGACAGGATCCAATTCCACAGTATTTGGATAACAGCATTATGAAAAACATTATAAGCTTTAATGAATCGTTAGTAAGGTCAAAGCTTTTAGCTTAGCATAAGGTGTAATATGTTTGATCTTGTTGAGAAGTATTTATTAGTATTTTGTATCAGTGGATGGTAACCTTTAATATATGTTAATTCTTGAATCTATTATATAAATAAATTAGAATATGAAGTTGCTTTTGACTGTCTGTGAAGAGTAAATAAATTTATTTTTACGTTAGTTTAAAAAGTAAAATTATATTTTTAATACTTTTTTAAGTATACAAACTTATAGTTGTTATGTGTGTGTTCTTGTAAATTTGTAGTTAATGTTAATGTCTGTTTAAAATGTTGTAAATATGTTTTTTAATGATGATTCAATATACATTTTAGTATGTGCTTTGCTTGGTGGCATCATTTTAAATTGTATGCCATGTGTGTTTCCTGTCTTATCATTGAAAATAATGTCAATGGTTAAAAATTCTCAAAAGAGTAAAGTGTCACTAAAAGCTGATGGGATATCATATACACTTGGAGTGATGGTCAGTATGTTGCTATTGTCTTCGGTGCTTCTAGTGTTACGTCATTTTGGCTATCTGATAAGTTGGGGATATCAGATGCAATTTCCAATATTAATTACTTTATTGATGTATATAATGTTTTTGATGGGGTTATCTTTTTCTGGGTTTTACGATTTACCATTTATTATTCCTACTTTTAATCAAGTTAAATCTAAAAGAGAAGGATTAGTAGGTAGTTTTATTGTAGGGATATTATCAACATTTGTTGCTACTCCATGCACTGCTCCTTTTATGGTATCCGCTGTAACTGTTGCTTTAAGTCAAGCAAATCTCTATTCATTGTTGATTTTTCAAGTTCTTGGTTTTGGAATAGCATTACCTTATTTGTTATTGTCATTTTTTCCAGGCTTATTAAAGTTCATTCCTAAGCCAGGTAGATGGATGGAAATCTTACAGAGGTTTTTGGCTTTTCCACTTTATTTTTCTGCAGCATGGTTGCTCTGTATCTTAATAAAACAAAAGGGACCAGAAATATTATTTGCTGTGTTGTCTTGTGCTATATTGATTGTTATGGGGATATCGGTTATGAAATTTATAAGATCTTGGAAGCCTATAAGTAAATTTATAATTTGCTTATGTTTGTTATTTGTAGCAATTTCTCCTTTGTATTTTGAGTCAGTGAAAGAATTTATAATGAAATATAAAGAAGAGAAGCATATTGTGGTAATAGAGTTTTCTCAAACAGAGTTGGAGCAACTTCTTCAAGACAAAAAGACGGTGTTACTATCTATAGGGGCAGATTGGTGTTTGACGTGTAAGGTTAATGAAAGAGTTTTTCAATTAGACACTATCAAAACTTTATTTATCAAGAAGAATATTTACTATATGAAAGCTGATTTAACCTCTAAGAATCCTGAGGTCACAAATTATATTAATCAACTAGATAAAAATAGCATACCATTGTATGTATTGTATGTTAATGGGGTTAAGGTTAAAATTTTACCGCAAGTTCTCAGTGAAAAGACAGTAGTTGATATTATAAATCAATATGTAAAATAGGAACCTTTTCAAGGTTCCATTAATTATTAGATGGCTGTTAGTATAGTTGATTCGTTATTGCAAGAGATATATTGCAAATTTGAAATTAAAAACTTCTGTAGTGTATGTTCCTATTTAAAGATATACAAGGTTTATAATGTTACATAATTAAAAATTTCAACTGAGATTATTATGAATAAGATAAGAGTAAACAGTATATACGTCTTTTATGTTATAATTCAATAGTAAGTTTATGTGATCAATAAGTATAGTAAAAATTGGAAAAATTTCATATATATACGCAGATTTAGGAACTAATCTTTTTACTGATATGCAAGCTAGTTAGCTTCACGTAGCAATACATCCAATCGAGATTTTTAGCCAATGCCATCTAGTGTTATTATTAAGAAACAGATTTATCTGGTTTAGGAAAAAATATATACCATATCCTTTGAAAGAAATTAAGGCTATTTACATCATTTGCTGCGTATATAGGTATCACACGCTCTGTAAATTCTGGTATTTGTATATAAAGCTTACCAATTTCTTGTCCTTTTTTTATTGGAGCAGATATTACATTGTCATGTGAAAAAAAGGTTTTTACTGTGTTATATGAGCCTTTAGGATATAAAACGGTAACATCATTACTAAAAACAGCTTCTACGTATTTTGCGTCACCGTTTCTGATGGCTATTTTTTTTACTTTATTATCTTTATGAAAAATGGTTTTACTACTAAAATTATTGAAAGAGTAATCTAACAGTTGTTTTATTTCAGATAAACGTTCTTTCTCGGTTTTAAGATTATTGATTAATATGAATATACGTCTGCCTTCATGTTGAGCAGAGATGATGGATCCATATCCTGCTATATCTGTGTGTCCGCTAATCATAGCATCTATTCTATTATCTGATAATAATAAGTTATTACTTTCTTGATATATATTATTGTATTTGAGATCTTTTTTAGAAAATAGATGATAATATTCGGGAAAATCTTCAAAAAGTTTTACTATAAGAGTTATTAAGTCACGTGCTGACATTACTTGCTTTTTGTCTTGTGCTCCTATTACATTAGTGAAATGAGATTTTGTTAAATTAAGTTTTTGTGCTATGCGATTCATCTCATCAACAAAATTTTCCTGTGAACCTGCTACACCTTCTGCCAGAGTAATACAAGCATCATTAGCAGATGTTGTAATAATCCCATTGATTAAATCTCTTACTGCTACTAATTGTCCTGCTCTTAGAAACATGGAATTTCCGCCTTTTTGCCAAGCTTCTTTGCTAGTTTTAAATTTATCTTCCATCTTTACAAACCCAGCTTTTATATAGGAGAATGCAACATATAAAGTCATCAAATTGCTCATAGATGAAGGTACAATTTGCTCATCGATGTTGTGCTCTAGTAACATTATGTTAGAAAATAAGTCGAATACTGCTACTTGAGATGTTGTTGTTTGTATAGGTAAAGCTATAGCATTACTTACATATGCTTGAATACCGATAGAACAATATAATAATAAGATGATTATATAACGGGACATTATCAAATATATACTTAGAAACTTATATCTTTTATATATATCAATCTTCATGTGAGATCAATAGTATAATTAGTTGGTATATTTTGTTATAACCTCCAGTAAAAGTACTTTGTATGTTTTTTTACAGCTTGTGCTGAATAAATTTCCTACTATATGTTAAATGTGTGAAAAATTGCTCTTGTTATATAAAAATATGCCATATAGCTATATTGAATACTTGTCGTGTAAGTATTCAATACAATTCTGTCATAGCTTTATAGCATTGTGTAAGATATATAAAATGAAAGCAGGGAAATATGGGTAAATAATTCTATGGGTAATATAAGTAATTATAAAAATTTTGTTCCTAATGTAGACAATACTGTCTTTATTGCACCTACTGCTTCTGTTATAGGGAATGTTTACATTGGTAAAGATGCTAGTGTATGGTACAACTCAGTATTACGGGGAGATGTAGGAATAATCAGTGTAGGTGAAGGTACTAATATTCAAGACAATACTGTAGTGCATGTTGATAGGAATTATGGTGATACAGAAATTGGTAAAATGGTTACAGTTGGACATGGGTGTATACTACATGCTTGTCAAATACATGATTATGCATTTATTGGTATGGGTTCTATTATTATGGATAAGGTGATTATGGAAAAGAATACAATGTTGGCATCAGGATCTTTAGTTACAAAAGGGAAAATAATTAAATCTGGAGAATTATGGGTTGGTAGACCAGCAAAATTTTTTAGGATGCTTTCTGAAGAAGAGATAAATCACATCAAGGAATCTGCTAATAATTACATACAATTATCTCGGGAATATTTGTGTTATTAAGTAATTATACGTCTAGCAGATATACATTGTATATAATTATTACATTAAGATTGCTTATTTTATATGTGTGAGGATTTCTGGTATTTTTACGAATGAAAGGCTTTATGCTCCTGGAAACTGAGTTTATGGAAATAGTGTAATATTAGATCACTTTTAAGAATTTACATAATTATACTACAACATAGTGTATGACATATAATAGGTATATATATGTGTTGCCTGCTATAGTGTATGTAAAAGTTATCCTTATGCTCCTGGAAACTGAGTTTATGGAAATAGTGTAATATTAGATCACTTTTAAGAATTTACATAATTATACTACAACATAGTGTATGACATATAATAGGTATATATATGTGTTGCCTGCTATAGTGTATGTAAAAGTTATCCTTATATCCTTTATCATCAGTTAAGTTGGAAATAGTAAGTGATGAGTGTTAGATTGTTGTATTGTACTTGTGTACAGTTATTATGTAGTTACTTATTGAACTTTGCTTGTTTTAATATATACAGAGATTTTTTTGTGTTTTTAAGAATAAAAAGCTTTGTGCTCATAGAGGTTAAGTTTTTGAAAATGATATAGTTTAGTTGATGTTAGATTGTGCTTTATAATTAAAGATTTATAACTTACACGAGAGTAGCACGTAGGTAAAAAACAGTGTACTTTTAATTCAAGATTACAAACCTTGTACAGCATAACCGATAATTAGGAAATTTAAAATCATAAATACTATTAACTTGCGCTATAGGAGTGATAAAAGCATGATATATACATCGATGATAATAGTGTAAATATTCTTTATTTTAGTATATGCATAAGTTGGTTTTCTTAAAAATAAAAAACTCTTCTTTTGTTATAAAATTTCAAATTATTATTCTGAGATGGTTGTTGATAATTAAAATTGGAAATGCTCTGGTATAAAAAAATTGCTAAAGTGCTTTACAATGACTTAAGTTATTGTTGTGTGGATGATATTGAAATTGAAAAGTGTATTTATGAGGATAGTAGATGAATATTTAACTACATGTTAAATAGATAGTTAAGTTGGTTTGTAAAAATGTCTGCTTGTTGTTATGTAGTATTGATAGTGATGTGTTGAATCGAAAAAAGTCTCTTAACGTATACTAATCATTAAATCTTTTATTGAAAATAATTCAGCAATATCAATAAATAAAAATTATAGTGTTATGTAGAATTAGAATATATGATTGTAATACTTAAACAGTAATGTATGATTGTAAATCAGATTTTCTATTTAAGTGTAAAAAGTGCAATTTAAATATTGAGGTTATGATAATTTGAACCATAATTAGTAGTCATATTATATCATGACTGCTTTATATATATAATTAAGTCTGTATAGAGAATTTTTTAAGGTACATTTTATGAGTGAAATACAAGTAAGAGCTGAAAATCTTGGTGGTGAATCAATATTAGAGGCTCCAATCAGGGTATCAGTTAATGTTGGTGATAATGTAAAGCAAGGTGATATGTTATTTATCATAGAAACTGACAAGACTTCGCTTGAAATTGTATCTCCTGAAGATGGCGTTGTTAGTGAAATATTTGTTGCTGATGAAGAAATGATAAAAAGGGGACAGATTTTGTGTACAATAAATACTACAAAATTAAGTGCTGTTCAGTCATCTGGTGGTAGCCCTATACACAGTGCGACTGAGGCAACTGATAATATGCAGCAATTTGTACAGAAAAAAGATGCTCCATCTGCAAGGAAGATTATGGAAGAAAATTCAATTGATAGAAATCAAGTAGAGGGTTCTGGTATTGGAGGTCGCGTTACAAAATCTGATGTCTTGAATTATATAAAATCTACTTCTAAAGAAAATAGAGAATGTAATAATCGATTATCTGTTGTTTCTGAAGAAAAGAGGGAAGAACGTGTAAAAATGAGTAAAATTAGGCAGGTAATTGCTGCTAGATTAAAAGAGTCTCAAAATACTGCTGCTATATTGACGACTTTTAATGAAGTTGATATGAAGAATGTTATGGATCTTCGAGCTAAATATAGGGAAAATTTTGAGAAAAAATATGGTATTAAGCTTGGTCTTATGTCTCCTTTTATAAAGGCGGTGGTGTTGGCGTTGAAAGAGTTACCAATAATAAATGCTGAGATATCAGGTAGTGAAATTGTGTATAAGCATTATTATGATATAGGTATTGCAGTAGGAACAGATAAAGGATTAGTTGTTCCAGTAATACGTGATGCTGATAAAATGTCTTTTGCTGATCTTGAGTTGACATTGGCTTCTTTAGGAAAAAAAGCTAGAGAAGGAAAGTTAGAGGTTTCTGATATGACAGGTGCAACGTTTACTATTACTAATGGTGGTGTGTATGGATCTTTGTTGTCTACTCCTATAATCAATCCTCCTCAATCTGGGATTTTAGGCATGCACTCGATACAAAAACGCCCTGTTGCGATTGATGATAACACTATAGAGGTTAGACCTATGATGTATATTGCTTTATCTTATGATCATAGGATTGTTGATGGGCAAGGTGCTGTAACGTTTTTAGTTAGAGTAAAACAATATATTGAAGATCCTAGCAGAATGTTTTTAGAAATATAAGTTTGACTATGAGTATACTGTTAATGAGGTACATGTTTGTATTTAGGATAGTATTGAGCTAAGGATTATTAGCAATTAATAAAGATACTGTTGTTAATTTAGCATGATTGAGTGTATACAATGGTAGATAGGAATTCCTAATAACTCTTTGTTGCTTATTTTTAATATCGCAGTATATTTATTTTTCTTCAAGCATTAGTGGTGTATATTTGTTTAAGAAATAAGGGTTCTGATATTATAAAAGTACTTTTATAATACAGTGATGATGTGGTTTATTATGAAATTTAATATTATTGGAAGATATGGATAATTTAGGAAGAAGTATCACTATTCATAGTAAAGAAGACTTTAAGTATATGCATAATGCTGGCAAGCTTGCGGCAGAAGTCTTAGATTTTGTTACTCCATATGTAAAACCAGGAGTTTCTACTAATGAACTTAATGATTTATGTCATGATTTTATTATTAATGCTGGGGCAATCCCTGCTCCGCTTGGGTATAGAGGATACCCTAAATCTATTTGTACTTCGAAAAATTTTGTTGTCTGTCATGGTATTCCTGATGATTTGCCTTTAAAAAATGGTGATGTTGTAAATATAGATGTCACTGTTATAGTAGATGGGTGGCATGGGGATACGAGTAGAATGTACTGGGTTGGTGAACCATCTATTAAAGCGAAGCGTTTATGTGAGGCTGCATATAGAGCACTAATTGTAGCAATTGAACAAGTAATGCCTGGACAAAAGCTTAATCAGATTGGTTTGGCTATTGAGAGAGAGATGAAGAAATATGGTTATTCTATTGTTCGTGATTATTGTGGTCACGGGTTAGGTAAGGTGTTTCATGCTTCACCAAATGTAGTGCATTATTATGATCCAGATGATCCTATAGTTATTAGGGAAGGAATGTTTTTTACAATAGAGCCAATGATAAATGCTGGAAGATGTGATACTGTACTTAATAAGAAAGATGGGTGGACTGTTACAACCAGGGATTTGTCTTTATCAGCACAATTCGAGCATTCTTTAGGTGTTACTGAAAATGGAGTAGAAATATTTACATTATCTCCAAAAAATATGCATTGTCCTCCTTATGTTTGCTAGTTTATTATGGATACTGTAATTTCTTTATTTAATAGTGCTGTTGATTTTTTATCTTCTTGTAATATAGACAATCCAAAGCGTGATATAGAAATAATAATAAAACATCTTGTTAATACTGAGGACTTAGTTACTATACTTGATCCATATATGCCTGTTAGTAAATGTGATGTGGAAGTATTTTGGAAAATGATAAGGCAGCGTTCTGCTAATGTACCTATATCACATATTATAGGTAAAAGAGAATTCTGGAGTACAGATTTTATTGTAAATTCTAGTGTTTTAGATCCTAGACCAGATAGTGAAACGATAATTTCTTCCGTGTTTGCAATGTATCCTTGCAAAAATCACAGGCTAGTTATAGGAGATTTTGGTACAGGGAGTGGATGTTTATTAACAATTTTATTATTAAGGTATAGAAATGCTATTGGTGTAGCTATTGAGAAAAGTGTAAAAGCTTATAGAGTTGCGTACCAGAATTTTAAAAAGCATAGATTATATAACAGAGTAAAGATGAGATTATCTTCTTGGAATACTTGTTATGATATGTTTGATTTGATAGTTAGTAATCCGCCATATATTAGGAGAAGTAAAATTGCTAAATTACAGCCGGAAGTTAGATTATATGAACCAATTATGGCTTTAGATGGTGGCTCAATAGGATTAGAAATTTATTCACAAGTTTTTGTAGTAATAAAAAGATGTTTAAAACAGAATGGTGTTGCTGTTTTAGAAATAGGAGAGGACCAACATCAAATTCATAGAGTAGTACACAAATATGGATTAAAATTCTGTACTTATCATAGTGACTTATCTGGAAGACTACGTTGTATAGTAGTTAAGCAAGTGTGAGATTAGTTAGACTCATGTAAAAGCCAATATGAGTTTTGTTCTATCATAAATTTAGATTTGTATCAAATAAAATTGGAAGTTACGTTTTATGAGAAAGCTAATATGCACAGCTTTATGTTGGAGGCATATTACACAAACACTTAGTATAGCAGTTATTGAGTTGTACAGAAGATTACGCTAAAAGCAAGGTATGAAAATTCATTGTCATTATTTAACTCACTTGATTCATACAATGTATATGAGCCATACATGTTGCCTATGTGTTGATTATAATAAATGGCAAAATCTCTCAATATTAAGGAAATATTACATAAGCTTAATATAGCAGTTATTGAGTCGTACAGAAGATTACGCTAAAAGCAAGGTATGAAAATCATTGTCATTATTTAACTCACTTGATTCATACAATGTATATGAGCCATACATGTTGCCTATGTGTTGATTATAATAAATGGCAAAATCTCTCAATATTAAGGAAATATTACATAAGCTTAATATAGCAGTTATTGAGTTGTACAGAAGATTACGCTAAAAGCAGTGTTATGATCATTATTATTATTTAATTCACTTGATTCATACAATGTATATGAGCCATACATGTTGCCTATGTGTTGATTATAATAAATGGCAAAATCTCTCAATATTAAGGAAATATTACATAAGCTTAATATAGCAGTTATTGAGTCGTACAGAAGATTACGCTAAAAGCAAGGTATGAAAATCATTGTCATTATTTAACTCACTTGATTCATACAATGTATATGAGAATATGCTGTTGCCTATGTATTAACCATTAATAAATAATAAAATTCTCAATATTAAAAAAATTTTGTATAAAAGATTATTATAGGCATCAATTGACTGCTATAGAAGATGCTGGCTAAGGGCCTCCCAGACCTGATTTGTAGTTTGTTGTTATAACTCTAATTTACCTGACTCATATAACCTATACAGGTCATCACATCCGCCTATGTGTTGATCATCAATAAATATTTGTGGCAAAGTTCTCATACCATTGGATTCTTGTATCATTTTTTTTAACAAGGAACTATTGTTTGTAACATCAATTTCTTCAAAAGAAATGTTTTTTTTGTTGAATAAAACCTTTGCTTTAGTACAATAGGGGCATAGGTCTTTAGTATATATTTTCACTTTTACCATTATTACATCCTACGATTAACTGAAAGTGTTTTTTCCTGGATATCATAATAATAAAGAAAAGTAAAGATAGGAATTTTATAAAATTTTGTTATGAAGATAGTATATGGTTATCCTAATCAGAAAAGTAATATAAATAGTGTTCTTGCTTTTGGAAATTTTGATGGGTTACATTTAGGTCATCAATATATCATTGATACAATAAAAAATATTTCAGTGAAAGAAAAGATAGCTTCTGCCATTATTACATTTGTTCCACACCCTGCTGAATATTTACGTAATAGAAAAAATTTCCTGTTATTAGATCTTGATCAAAAGATTAAATTGTTGCAAAGCTATGGAATAGATTATCTGTATATTATTGATTTTAATAAAAATTTTTCGCAGCTTTCTCCAGATACCTTTGTAAAGGATGTATTAGTAGATAGTTGCAATGTAAGATATGTTGTAATAGGGCATAATTGTTTTTTTGGATATAAGTGTTTAGGTGATATAAATTTATTATATTCTTATTCAAGTGTTTATAATTATGAGGTGATAAGGATAGATCCTATTTTTATAGATAGTAATATATTATGTTCTTCTTCATCAGTTAGAAAATATTTATCTGAAGGAAAAATAGAATTAGCAAATAGAATTCTAGGTAGGTCGTATCAAATTAATGGTAAAGTAATTAAAGGGTTAGCTAGAGGACGTGTTATTGGATTTCCTACGGTTAATGTTGGTATTGAGCATATATTGATACCTAAAGCCGGAGTGTATTCTGCATGTATAAAGATTAATGATAGTAATACATGGTTAAATGGAGTAGTCAATATTGGATTGAGGCCTACATTTAATGATTTAAGTTTTCCTATATTAGAGATGCATATTTTTGATTTTAATAGTGATATATATGATCAATATGTAGACATTCAGTTATTAAATTTTATACGCTCTGAACGTAAATTTCATACTATTGATCAATTAAAGCAGCAAATTAGTGAGGATATTGTACAAGTAAAAAAAAGTTTGTAATATATGTGGTTGTAGATTAACTGAGTAAATGGTATATAACAGATTTATTATAGAAAGTACAAAGTTAATAGAAATGATTTGATTGCTCATAGTCAAGCTAAGGCAGCAGTTAATAGTCATTATCTGGATAAAGGATTTATGAGTAGATATGTATTAATAATATGTGTGTTAATTTTTGTAGATCAACTTAGTAAGTGGTATATAATGAATTTAATAGGAGATGTTGGGGTAATAGAAGTATTTAGTTTTTTACGGTTTTCTACAGTATGGAATACTGGAATTAGTTTTGGTATGTTGCATGATTTTATGTATAGCAATCTTGTTTTTTGTAGCATTTCTATTTTGATTACATTTGTTTTATTTTATTTATTAATAATACGTTCATTTCATAGATTACCTCTTGCAATCGTTATTGGAGGGTCAATAGGGAATATATTAGATAGAGTTAGACACAATGCTGTATATGATTTCATAGATTTCTATATTAATCAATGGCACTGGCCTACATTCAATTTAGCAGATTCTTTTATATTCTTAGGTATAGTTATAATAATAGGACAAAACAATTCCGCAAGGCAAAGCCTGCTACCCTAATATCACATTAGAAACTAAAAAAATACCATATGAAACTAGCAAAAGCTCACAATAAAGAAAACAAAAGATTAGACAGAACTAGCTTATACCATACAAAATTGTTATGCTTAATGGAAAATATACATCTTATAAAATCCAGCTTCCTCCCCCTAGCACAAACTACGTACCTAACATATTTTGGATTCATTCATGCAAGCTGTAACTTGCAAGGATGATATACTATTAAGCTCAAGATAGCGTCAGTAAACCGATTGCTTTTCCTTGCAGTATTGTCTGCATTTCCAGCTACGATAACGTGGTTTTGGGTATCTGGTACAATGAGATTCTTAACAGTATATGCTAAGAGTGATAGCGCAAGGGCAGCTAAGCTTACATATAGTCCAATACAAAATGGGTTCTTGAAATCAACAAATACTGAGAAATCTTTTTGAGATAATGCTCCAAGAAATGCTGCGGAAGATATAAAAGAAATTGCAGATAATCCAATTAAGAGGCAACTTAGATTACTACGGTGAGTTCCATAATTGAACTTAACACATTTGTTGTCTTCTTGCTTACGTTCACCGACACAAGTGCTTGCTAATATTAGTATAAAAGAAGCTACAAGGGCTGCAGCAGCGCACATTAGTATTATAAAATACTTGTTTCTTGGGTCAAACTTCGTATTGTTTGTAGTGACACTAGCAAGAGAGAAAATTAATACAGCAAAACTTGATAATGCAAGCAGCCAAGCCACACTATTCAATGCTTCTATCCTTGGTGTACTTGGAGTTGCTGAGACATTATATTTGCTCGCAGTATAGTCCATATGTTTTTTCATAATAAATACCATTATATAAATACTTAAAAGTAACTTAACCCCTGAATATTACTTTGTCAAAGACATAACCATGACGTGTGAGTAATTTCATGGCTTAAAGCATTGTAAATGGGGTATAAACCTATATACATTATAGGTTATAATTTTTAAAAAAGTAAAGTATATTTTTCTTTAATCACTAAAATAAATAGTCATAAATTACTATTTAATAGATTTGTACTTTACTAAATATATTAAGTGTAAGTTAGTGGTATTTATGATGTTTCAGTATTTTTCTCAATTAATTGGTAATGCTGTGTAAGATTTGTAATCTTGATAAAAGTATACTGATTTTTTTATCTATGTGTTACTTTTGTGTAAGTTATAAATCTTTATTAATGTATATCCCTATATCTTAAGGCTTGCTGTACTATGCTCATGTAATTTGATGGCTAACTTCTTTGGTAATTAGCAATTGGATGCTTATGCTGGATCTATGATTAACCAAGTATGTTTTGTTTAGCCTCATTTTGTGATTCACTCATGCAATCTGTAACTTGCAAGGATGATATAGCATTAAGTTCACTGATTTTTTTATCTATGTGTTACTTTTGTGTAAGTTATAAATCTTTATTAATGTATATCCCTATATCTTAAGGCTTGCTGTACTATGCTCATGTAATTTGATGGCTAACTTTTCTTTGGTAATTAGCAATTGGATGCTTATGCTGGATCTATGATTAACCAAGTATGTTTTGTTTAGCCTCATTTTGTGATTCACTCATGCAATCTGTAACTTGCAAGGATGATATAGCATTAAGTTCACTGATTTTTTTATCTATGTGTTACTTTTGTGTAAGTTATAAATCTTTATTAATGTATATCCCTATATCTTAAGGCTTGCTGTACTATGCTCATGTAATTTGATGGCTAACTTTTTCTTTGGTAATTAGCAATTGAATGCTTATGCTGGATCTATGATTAACCAAGTATGTTTTGTGCCTCATTTTGTGATTCACTCATGCAATCTGTAACTTGCAAGGATGATATAGCATTAAGGTTAATGTTAAGTTCTCTCAAGATAGATAAAGGAACCCACTTGCTTTTCCTTGCAGTATTTACTAAGTCTGCATTTCCAGCTACGATAACGTGGTTTTGGGTATCTGGTACAATGAGATTCTTAAAAGTATATGCTAAGAGTGATAGCGCAAGGGCAGCTAAGCTTACATATAGTCCAATACACAATGGCTCCTTGAAATTAAGAAATACTGAGAAATCTTTTTGAGATAATGCTCCAAGAAATGCTGCGGAAGATATAAAAGAAATTGCAGATAATCCAATTAAGAGGCGACTTAGATTACTACGGTGAGTTCCATAATTGAACTTAACACATTTTTCGTCTTCTTGCTTACATTCACTGACACAAGTGCTTACTAATATTAGTATTAAAGAAGCTACAAGGGTTGCAGCAGCGCACATTGCTATTATAAAATACTTGTCTCTTGGGTCAAAATTCGCATTGTTTGTAGTGACATTAGCAAGAGAGAAAATTAATAAAGCAAAACTTGATAATGCAAGCAGCCAAACCACACTATTCAATGCTTCTGTCCTTGATATACTTGGAGTTGCTGAGACATTATATTTGCTCGCAGTATAGTCCATATGTTTTTTCATAATAAATACCATTATATAAATACTTAAAAGTAACTTAACCCCTGAATATTACTTTGTCAAAGACATAACCATGACGTGTGAGTAATTTCATGGCTTAAAGCATTGTAAATGGGGTATAAACCTATATACATTATAGGTTATAATTCTTAAAAAAGTAAAGTAAAGTATATTTTTCTTTAATCACTAAAATAAATAGTCATAAACTACTATTTAATAGATTTGTACTTTACTAAGTATATTAAGTGTAAGTTAGTGGTATTTATGATGTTTTAGTTATTTTTCTCAATTAATTGGTAATGCTGTGTAAGATTTGTAATCTTGATAAAAGTATACTGATTTTTTTATCTATGTGTTACTTTTGTGTAAGTTATAAATCTTTATTAATGTATATCCCTATATCTTAAGGCTTGCTGTACTATGCTCATGTAATTTGATGGCTAACTTCTTTGGTAATTAGCAATTGGATGCTTATGCTGGATCTATGATTAACCAAGTATGTTTTGTTTAGCCTCATTTTGTGATTCACTCATGCAATCTGTAACTTGCAAGGATGATATAGCATTAAGTTCACTGATTTTTTTATCTATGTGTTACTTTTGTGTAAGTTATAAATCTTTATTAATGTATATCCCTATATCTTAAGGCTTGCTGTACTATGCTCATGTAATTTGATGGCTAACTTCTTGGTAATTAGCAATTGGATGCTTATGCTGGATCTATGATTAACCAAGTATGTTTTGTTTAGCCTAATTCTTGTGATCCACTCATGTAATTTATAACTTGCAAGGATGATAGAGCATTAAGGTCAATGTTAAGGTCTTTCAAGACAGAGTTAGGAACCTGATTGCTTTCCCTTGCAGTATTTACTAAGTCTGCATTTCCAGCTACGATAACGTGGTTTTGGGTATCTGGTACAATGAGATTCTTAACAGTATATGCTAAGAGTGATAGCGCAAGGGCAGCTAAGCTTACATATAGTCCAATACACAATGGGTTCTTGAAATCAACAAATACTGATAAATCTTTTTGAGATAATGCTCCAAGAAATGCTGCGGAAGATATAAAAGAAATTGCAGATAATCCAATTAAGAGGCAACTTAGATTACTACGGTGAGTTCCATAATTGAACTTAACACATTTGTTGTCTTCTTGCTTACGTTCACCGACACAAGTGCTTGCTAATATTAGTATAAAAGAAGCTACAAGGGCTGCAGCAGCGCACATTAGTATTATAAAATACTTGTTTCTTGGGTCAAACTTCGTATTGTTTGTAGTGACACTAGCAAGAGAGAAAATTAATACAGCAAAACTTGATAATGCAAGCAGCCAAGCCACATTACTCAATGCTTCTACCCTTGGTGTACTTGGAGTTGCTGAGACATTATGTTTGCCCGTAGTATACTTCATATGTTTTTTCATAATAAATACCATTATATAAATACTTAAAAGTAACTTAACCCCTGAATATTACTTTGTCAAAGACATAACCATGACGTGTGAGTAATTTCATGGCTTAAAGCATTGTAAATGGAGTATAAACCTATATACATTATAGGTTATAATTCTTAAAAAAGTAAAGTATATTTTTCTTTAATCACTAAAATAAATAGTCATAAATTACTATTTAATAGATTTGTACTTTACTAAATATATTAAGTGTAAGTTAGTGGTATTTATGATGTTTCAGTATTTTTCTCAATTAATTGGTAATGCTGTGTAAGATTTGTAATCTTGATAAAAGTATACTGATTTTTTTATCTATGTGTTACTTTTGTGTAAGTTATAAATCTTTATTAATGTATATCCCTATATCTTAAGGCTTGCTGTACTATGCTCATGTAATTTGATGGCTAACTTCTTTGGTAATTAGCAATTGGATGCTTATGCTGGATCTATGATTAACCAAGTATGTTTTGTTTAGCCTCTATCTGTTCTCCATTGATATTGTTATGTTTTCCCACTTCAATTATTACTAAATCATTAGATAGAATTTTTTTAGCAATTTTGTTTACTTCTTCTATTGTGATAGCTTCGTAGAGAGAGTTATGTTTGTTGATATAACTTGTATCTAACTTACGTAATTGTAGATCTAACAATGTGTTGGCAACATTATCGTTGTTTAGCATTGATAAAATAAAAGAGTTGGTTATGCTAAATTTTGCGCTTAAAAAAGTATCCTTATTAACTCCATGAGTTTTAATATTCTCTATAATATCTGTTAAAACAGATATACATTTTGTTACTGTAGTATTGTCAGTAGTAATTGTGCCGAATAACACATTGCTATGCTCCATATTGTCTAATATACTTCTAGCATGATAAGTTAATCCTAATTTGTCTCGTAATTCTATCATTAGTATTGAATTAAGGCTCAATCCGCCGCCTAACATATTGTTAAACAAATTTGATGTGTGATAATCTTTATCATTGTATGGTATTGTATCTGTAGCAAACATTATTACACTTTGTGGTACATTCTTCTGTACATATAATAAACTATGTTCCCTATTAACAGTAGTATCTGGTATAGTGTTTTTATTGTTACCAGATGGTAGCTTTGATAGAATATATTTATCTAGTAAATCTGATAGTTTTGTTGGATCTATATCACCTGCTGCACCAATAGCGATTTGATTTTTATCAAAACTGTTTTTTATATATAGTAAAACATCTTCTTGATTAATATTGTTAATAGTGTTTAAAGTTCCATAAATTTTATTCGAATATGGATGCCCTTTAAATATAGCATGGTTTATTTCAGTGGTTGCTATGAATTTAGGAGACGCATATAGAGATTTAACATGTGCACTTTGTTCTGCTATTACTCTATGAAATATTTCTGAATCAGTTACTGGATTGAATAAACAATCACTTAATAAAGCTAAAGCTTCTTCAAAATTTTCCGATAGAGTTTTTATGGATATATAAAAATTATCTATGTCTACATAAAATTTTAAGTCAATGCCTTTACCTTCGAGTTGTTTTGCAAAATCTAAAGCATTATTATTTTCTGATCCTTCTTGTAATATTTGTGATGTAAAATGTGCTAGCCCTTGCTTATCAAAAGCATCATATGCATATCCTGCTTTTTTGAATGCAAGTTGTAAGGAAATTATTGGTAGGTTGTGGTGTTCAACATATAGGTAATGTATCTTATTTTGAGTAGTAGCTTCCTTTATGTTGATATTGATATCGTCTGCGTATACATTACATGTAAAAAAGACCAATGTTACTATATAACACAATATGTTTCTCATAATTATTCCCCCAGTTTAGGTAATAAATGTCCAGCTAATCTTATATTTTTTAAGAAGATATTTTCCATAGTGAAATTGATATCTTCAATGGTTACTTTGTCTATTATGTCATAAATATTATTGATTTCTGATAGTGGTACTCCTAACATTAGATTCATACCGTAGAAATATGATATGAAACTTAATCCATCGAAAGAATAAATTAGATGTGCCTTTACCTTCTGCTTTGCGCTTTCTAAATATTCTGGTGGAATGCCATTTTCAATATAATTATTTATGCATTTATGAATCTCTTTTTCTACAGTTTCTGTAGAGATCCCATCTTTAGGTACGGCCTCTATGAACAAGTAATTATCGCTATTAGTTAAATAGTTATATTCAGTTCTTATTGACGTAACTATTGGCTTGTTAATCACTAGATCGTTGTAAAAAGTGCTAAATTTACCATTACCAAGTATTTCTGCTAGCATCATATTAAGTATATAATTTTTATTTATGATGCCATTTGGTATTTGATACATTAAAAACAGTTCTGGAATTTCTACTGAGTTGTCTTCTAATGTTAATGTTATATTTGTTTTGTGTGGAGGTTCCGTTCTGAAAATACGTGTAGATTCTTTATTGTTAGATTCTATCTTTCCATAGTATTGTTTTGCAAGGTTGATTACTTCCTGTGGATCTGCATCTCCGGTTACGACTAATATAGCATTATTAGGACTGTAGTGAAGCTTATAAAAAGCTTCAGCAACTTCTTTATTGTAGTTGCTGATTTCATGTTCCCATCCTACTACTGGTCTACCGTATCCGTTGTAATAGAATGTATTCTCCATTTCTTCTTGTAGTATATTTCTTGCCTGACTTTCAATTCTCATTTTTCTTTCTTCTAATACTACCTTTTGTTCTCTTGTGAATGCTTTATCAGTAATCTTAAGATTGTGCATCCTGTCCGATTCAATATCCATAGCAAGAGATAAATACTGTTTTGGTATTAGTTCGTAATATATAGTACAAAATTCGGATGTACTTGCGTTGAAGTTTCCACCTATGTCACTGAGAACAGTGATAAGATTAGGAAATTTTTCTGTACCACTGAACATTAAATGTTCAAAAAAATGTGCTAATCCAGAATAACCTACTGGATCATCAGTACCACCAACTTTGTATAGTACCATATGCATAACTGCTGGTGCACGATGATTAGGAATAACATATACTTCCATGCCATTATCTAACTTTTCATGTGTAACTTTAATGTCAAAGGATAGGGCATGATTAGCTATTGTAAAAAAAATTACAAAAAGACAAGTAAAAGACTTAATCATTATTACTGTAACCTTATGATTATTTGCTTGATAGTTTATATGATAATTTAAGAATATCAAATAAATAAAAATTATTATCGAACTTGATGGTTCTAGTTATAAATTTGAGATGGTAATGACAATTTTTTGGTGTATAAAACCGGTAGTATTTTTTTGCAGACTGAAGAGTGTAGAAATTTGGTTTTATATATCTTTCTTAGAAATAATTGATAGATATTTTATTTAAAGTCACAGTCAAATCCACTTATATGTACATAGATTTTAATATAATTAGTTCTAATGAATTCTTAAAAATTATGTTTTGTAGGGTAGTGTTTTCATTATATAAAGTACAAGTAGAGTAAATTTATTAAAATTTGTAATAGTGTATGTATTAATGTTATTGGATAAGGTTTCTAACTTATAAGAAAGGTGGAGTATTTGAATTAATGTTAACAATTGAATATGTGTGTTTCTTAGCATAATTCAAAAGAGCTAGACATGCTGGATTGATATGACATCAGTCTTGTA
This sequence comes from Ehrlichia muris AS145, assembly GCF_000508225.1. Taxonomy (GTDB): domain Bacteria; phylum Pseudomonadota; class Alphaproteobacteria; order Rickettsiales; family Anaplasmataceae; genus Ehrlichia; species Ehrlichia muris. The sequence continues at coordinate 1,073,143 of NC_023063.1, read as the reverse complement.
AAAAATAATTGATAGATATTTTATTAAAGTCACAGTCAAATCCACTTATGTATACATAGATTTTAATATAATTAGTTCTAATGAATTCTTAAAAATTATGTTTTGTAGGGTAATGTTTTCATTATATAAAGTACAAATAGAGTAAATTTATTAAAATTTGTAATAGTGTATGTATTAATGTTATTGGATAAGGTTTCTAACTTATAAGAAAGGTGGAGTATTTGAATTAATGATTAACAATTGGATATGTGTGTTTCTTAGCATAGCTCAAAAGAGCTAGATATGGTGGACTGGATATGACATCAGTCTTGTAAAAAATAATTGATAGATATTTTATTAAAGTCACAGTCAAATCCACTTATGTATACATAGATTTTAATATAATTAATTCTAATGAATTCTTAAAAATTATGTTTTGTAGGGTAATGTTTTCATTATATAAAGTACAAATAGAGTAAATTTATTAAAATTTGTAATAGTGTATGTATTAATGTTATTGGATAAGGTTTCTAACTTATAAGAAAGGTTGAGTATTTGAGTTAATGATTAACAATTGGATATGTGTGTTTCTTAGCATAGCTCAAAAGAGCTAGATATGGTGGACTGGATATGACATCAGTTGAGTTTTTTGTTATGATGATTGTTAATTTGTAATACTATTATTATTAATGACTAAGGTGTTCCAATATAAAGATCTATGGTATACATTTCTTAATATCATGGGTAACTATAATCTCTATAACTTGAATATGTATTTTAGATAAGTCTGTATACACATTGATGGTAGAACTTGCTTTTTATTCTTTATATTTAAAAAATACATATGAAAGAGTGATTAATTTTACATCTGCGGTGTCAGGATCAGTTTCTATGGCGGGGTCTATAAAAAATAATACAGGCATTATAGTCTTTTGATAAGGAGCCAGGGTTTGTTTGCTAAAACAAAAACAAGCAACTTTGTTAAAGTATTTTCCTGCTTTATGAGGAGTAACATTATATACAGCTATTCCGGAAATATCTTGATCAGATAAATTTTCTGCTCGATAAAAAATTAATTTTTTTTCTCCTGGTTTTACGAATACATAAGGTAGCTCTGGATAAAATTTCCATGACAATTGTTTATTGATGTCTGCATTGAACCTGACTTTAATGATAGTATTTCCTATTTTAGAATTTGATAAAGTACCTGTTTTTACAGTTCCTCCGTAACCTGTTACCTTACAAAATATGCTGTATAATGGGACTGAGGCATATGCTAAGCATATCATAGATAGTATTATTGCTATTAAAGCATAGATAGTGTTTTGTATTCTTGGCTTCATTTTGTCTTATCATTAATCTGATATAACATTAAGCTTGCTGCTTTTTGTTCAGCTAATTTCTTGTTATGACCAGTTGCTTGTATTGCTGTATAAGGTGGAATTCTTACTTCTACTGTGAATGTAGGATTATGATCTGGTCCAGATTTGCTTACAGTGTGATATGTGGGAGCTGATAACTTTTTTCCTTGTACCAATTCTTGTAGTATAGTTTTTGCATCTTGTGGAGGGGTATTCATATCTGTTGCAGAATGTTTCCAGAATAAGTGTATAAAATCTTGTGCCGCTGTTAATCCTCCATCAAGATATATTGCACCTATTAAGGCTTCTAGTGCGTTTTCTAAATTACGAAAGTTATTTACACCACCGCAAGCTCTTTCTCCATCTGACATCATAATAAACTGTCCTAAATTCATAGATTGTGCAACTTCCACTAACTTGTTTCCACAAACTAAAGCTGTTTTCTTTTTAGCAAGATTGCCTTCTGTATCTTTGGGAAAAATATTAAACAGCATTTCAGATATTACTATGTTTAATACTGCATCTCCCAGAAATTCTAATCTTTCATAGTTAAATTTCGTTGTGTCCTTTGATATTATGCTGGGATGAGTTAATGCTTCATTTAATAACTGTAAATTTTTAAAATTATATTTTATGATTTCCGATATATTTTTTGTCATACATTTATTTTTAATTGTAATAAGAAGTATTGTGCCTAAATTCTGTTTCCGTTATGGTAACATTATTTTGAATGTTATAGAACTTGATGTAAGTTATAGAGTCTGGATTTGCTATATTTAGTCCGACAATTGCTATGGGATGTATATTGAAAATTACATCTGCTTGTAATCCTGTTTTTTGATCTTGTATAGTAATTACTTTTTTGTTATCAACTGTACTTATATTTACAAAGATTATATCTTTTGTATTTTGAATGTTAGAACTTAAGAAGTTAATAATAGGATTGTTAATTATTGAGTAAGAATATTCTTCTAGTTCCTTATCATAGTAAGAAACAGTTGTGCCTTGTATTATAATGGAAGCTGGAGTGGGAGGATAATAGTCCCATTTTAGCAATCCAGGTTTTTTCATCATAACTATTCCATATTGAGTAGCATTGTTAATAGAATTTGTTTGTATAAATTCTGCTTTAAAAGAATGTATAGCATTAAAATACGTAAGAGATTCTACTTTAACTGCTTCACTTGAATACGCATGTATGCTAAAAAAGCACATCACAAAAAAAAATATACGTACTATCCTAGTTTTCATGCTACTGTTTTAGCTTGACACTAACAAAAGCTGATATATTATCCCTACTAATTAACAGTGCTACAGATTTATCTTTACGTACTTTTTTCATAATATGCTTGAAGTCTTCAAGATTATTTACTGGTGATTGATTAATTTGTAATATTATATCTCCTTTTCTTATGTTTTTGGTTGAAGCATTACTTTTGCTGTCTATCTCTATTATCATCACTCCTTTGACTTCTTCTTCTTCAGTGTTATTAGATGTGATTTTATTATGTTTTATATTGCTTACAGTAAGTCCTAGTTGAGGTGATTGTACAATATCTTTGGAATTTTCATTGTCTGAAGTATCTGTATCTGGGTTTTCGAATTTTCCTATTTTGACTAGTATATTCATGATACTACCGTTGCGAGATACAAGTAATTTTACTTCATTATCTGCTTCTGATCTTAGTACTAATTGATGCAATTGTGATATTGAATTAATTTTGGTGCCATTAAACTCAAGTATGATATCTCCTGGGAGTAAAGCTGCTTTATTTGCTGGACTACCTTTAATGACATTAGTAATTAAAGCTCCACTAACTTCTTTTAGTTTCAATGGTTCTACTAGCTCTTCAGTTATTGGTTGCATTACCACACCAAGCCAACCATGCTCTACTTTCTTTCCTTGGGATAGAACTTTTATTATAGGAATAGCACTGTTTGATGGAATAGCAAATCCAACTCCTATATTACCACCACCTTTTTGTGTAGATAATATTGCTGTATTAATACCAATTACTTTACCATCTATATTAAATAGTGGTCCACCGGAATTACCCTTATTGATAGCAGCATCAGTCTGTAAGAATTCTGTTGCTGTGCCAATATTAAGATCTCTTGCACGTGCAGATATAATACCAATACTTGCAGATCCACCAAGACCAAATGGATTGCCTATAGCAACCACCCAATCTCCAACCATAGTTGTATCGGAATCTCCAAAATCTAAATAAGGAAGTTTTTCATTAACCTCAACTTTCAACACTGCTAAATCTGTTTGTGGGTCTACTCCTAAAATCTTTGCAGGAATTGATTTGTTATCGCTAAATGTTACATAAACTTCTTTCGCACTATGTACAACATGATAGTTAGTGACAATAATACCTGACTCATCTACTACAAACCCTGATCCTGCACTTAATACTTCTTGTGGTGCATCTTTTTTCAGTGGTTTGCCTTCTAATATATTTCTTAAAAGGTCCTCGATAGTTATTAGAGGAAATTGCTCCTGTGTTAGATCATGTACTATACTGACATTAACTACTGCTGGTATGGATTCTTTGATTAATTTAGAAAAACCTGACCTCGGATCATATTGTTCCTCCTTGTCAGCAGCTAAATTCGCTATAGGAATATTTACAAATGTTAGTATCAGTATCAGTAATAGGAATCTTTTCATTAATTACTTACCTCTTTCTTTATTAAACAAATTAATAAAATCATTGTTAGGGGATAAAATAATCCTTGTATTTTTTCCATTAAAAGCATGCTTATACGCTTGCATTGTTCTGTAAAAGCTGAAGAAATTTGGATCGATTTTTAAAGCATCATTGTAAATCTTTGAAGCTGTGGCGTCTCCATTTCCTCGAATTATTTGTGCTTCTTTAATCGCATTTGCAATGATAATACGTGTTTGCAGATCTGCGTCAGCTTTTATGCGCTGTGAAGCTGCTTCTCCTTCTGCTCTAATTTCTTTTGCCTCTTTTTCTCTATCTGTTTGCATACGTCTAAATATGGCCATGCTATTTTCTTCTGGTAGATCTGCACGTTTGATTCTGACATCTATCATTTCTATTCCAAATTTTTGAGAGTCTTTGCTAACTCCTTCTTGTATTACTGCCATAACTTCTGATCTTGCCTCATTTAAGAAGTTAATAAGTGATACGTTCCCTATTTTTTCACGAATATTTGATTCAATAATAGAACTTAATCTATTTTTTAATCCTGTCTCATTTCTAACTGTTTGATAAAATTTAACAGGGTCTACAATTCTGTATTTTGCATAAGAGTCAACAATAAATCTTTTTTGGTCAGCTGCAATGACTTCTCTTGAATCAGAGCTAATGTCGATGATCCTTTTGTCAATGTAGACAACTTTTTGTATTAAAGGTACTTTGAAATATAAGCCACTATCATGTATTTGCTTAACTACGCGTCCAAACTGTAATACTATTGACTGATGTGCTTCATCTACAATAAACATGGAGTTTAGTAGTACAACTACTGTTGCAATAGTAAAAAACCCTAATATGAACTTGAATGGTTTATTATTCATGACTTACCTACTATTTTTAGGATCTGCTAATGGAAAGTAAGAAAGCATACCTTTAAGGTCATCACTGACCACAACCTTATCGTTTTTGCTTAGTATTTCTTCCATTGTTTCTAAGTATAAACGATTCCTTATTGCCTCAGGTTGATTTACATATTCTTTGTAAAGTGACGTAAACCTTTTTGCATTACCTTCAGCTGCATTAACTACTTCACTCTCATATGCTTCTGCGTCTAATTTAATTTTTATAGCTTCACCTTTAGCTCTTGGTAATACCTGATTACGATATGCATATGCCTCATTAATCAATTTTTCCTTATCAGCTCTTGCACTTTGTACATCTCTAAAAGAATTAATGACTTTTTCTGGAGGATCAACTTTTTTTAGTTGAATCGATAAAACTTCAACTCCCATATTATACTGATCTAGGATATTTTGTAATAATGTTTTAGTTTCTTGTGAGATTACAGCTCTTCCTTTTCCTTCAATTGCAAAGGATATAGAACTTTTCCCAATGACTTCGCGCATTGCACTTTCTGCTGCATTTTTTACTGTATCTCCTACTTGATTATCCCTAACTTTAAACAAGTAATTATATGCGTCATTAATACGCCAGTGAACATCGAAATTTATGTTAACTATGTTTTCATCTCCAGTTAACATTACACCTTCCCCATGATCTGAAGTATTATCTGAATAAAATCTAGAACCTATTTCTTCCCTATTAACTGTTTTGACTTTTAACTTGATTACATGTCCAATAGGTGATGGGAGATAATAGCGTAATCCAGGACCTACAGTATTATGATATTTACCAAATAATAGCTGTACAGCTTCTTCTTCAGGTTCAACGATATAAAAACCAGAACCCATATATAAAAACATCACGACTAGAAGCACTATTATAAATTGTGCTTTTCCATGATTGTTAAACTGTGTACTTTTCTTGTTTTTTAGAAATGAACTAAGCGTATTATTGAAACGGTAAATAATTTTGCTAATATCATTGGAGTTTTTATATTCTTTGGATTTGTGATCTTCTTTATTGTTATTATTCCAAGGATCGTAATCATCAAACATAAGCTATTCCAACCTACCTCAACCAAAATGTTTTATCTGTTATTAAGCATTGTGCCATTTTAGTATATAACAAAAATATAACTATTGTTACATTACATTAAAATAACCGAAATTCCAATATCAACTCTTCAGAAATCAAGAAGATCCTGATTGTGTATAACAATAGTTTAATAATCTATTGAAAATGCTGATATATGTCAAAGTTTATTTTTTAGTGTTAAATATGGAAAAAATTAATATTAATAGTTTGGTATCTATTTGGTAGATTTTCTGATTTTTATAATTACGTATTATATGGGTTAAGTTTTTTAGCATAAAGTTTGTTATGTTAATAATATGATTTGGGTCAATTAATAAGTTCATATGTTTTGATAGTTAGCTAATTTAAAATATTTTTGCTAAAGAAAATTAGTGTTGTAGGAAATTAATTTATTTTCTGATCAAATAGAATAATATTGATTGTGAATATACTTAAATATTAATAATATGTTTATGAAGTTAAGATTCATTTATTTTTATTTGTATAAATAATGATCTAAATTTCTAAATTATTAATAATAATTGACTTTTTAAATATTTATTATATATAGGAACCACAGAAAAGTGTTGTATAACATTCCAAAGTTATAGGATTTTTCTATGAAGTTAGGTTGCAACAGTTTTGACATATTGGTGTTGTGTTAGTTATGTACTCATGTTTTGTTTTTTCTGAAAAAACAGATAATGGGTTATTATATAAACTAATTTTTAGGAAAAGTCTTTTATTTTTATTTAATAAACATTATAGAGTGTTTTGTTAATATTGTTGTTCATAAATTTGTGAGGGATTGATAATGCTATATAATAATAGATGTTTTATAGGTAGGGCGCTTCTATTTTTGTTGTTCATAATGTTTTCTATGGCACCAAATATAAGTAATGCTGATGATACAGTTACTAAGGTGATATGTAATGTTGTTGTGTTTGTACAAAAATTAGGTCTTCCTATTATGACTGGAGTAATACTTGGTTCAAGTATTATGGCGATATTTGGTAGGTTACCGTGGCCAGCAATAGTAATGTTAGTTGTATTTACAGCAATATTCTTTGGAGCAGGTAAACTGATATCTAAGTTTGCTGGTGGAATAGCAAACCTTTCAGCTGATAAGTTTGATTGTACTACGATATCAGCATCATCATCATCAGCATCATCATCATAGTGTTAAGTGATGGTATTATATGCTTTGTGAAAAATAGTTATTTTATAACAGTTATTTTTCTGATATAAAAAACTTTGTTATGAACATTCCTATCATATTCAGTTGGCAGATGAATGCGAACAAAAAATTAGTGAGTCAGTTATACTAGGTTGTTGATGATGTTAATCTTTTAACAAATTATCTTAATTTAGTTATAACTGGCTTCTGAATTTTGTATATGTAAATGAAGCAATATATTGTATACCTACTAGATTATATAAGATATATGTATTCATTTCATGACTGATAGTCAAAATTATTTATGTGTGTGCTGAATTTAGATAGTAATTACATGCATTCGTGTAGCATTTATTTTTAGTTTCCTAGGTATAGTTATTTCCTGCTTTATCATTTTTTGTTGCATCAGAAATTATAATAATTGTCAATGCAGTCAGTGTATATAAAACAACACTTGAACGACAAACGTACTTATAGCTTTTTGCAATTTCTTTATATTATGAGAGTACAAACTTCAAGTTTAATGGATAAAAAAATTAATTATATGTTCTTAAAGTAGCATTTCTTTAATAAACATATGTGTTTTCTCACAAAAATTCATAGTAGTGCCAAAATTATATTAGAGGAATATAAGATGAATAAATTGTAAGAAGAATTTTTACAATAATCACAAAAATTGAATATTATGCTAAGTGTGTGTTAGTTTTAAGTAATATTTAAGAAAATATGAATGCTTTGTCAGTGTTGTGTATTTTACAAAAGTAGCAATAAATTGTTGTGAGATTTTTATGTGTTCTGTTACGGTGTTGCATGTTAATGAATTCCAACTTTAGTCTGCTAGTATTTTATATTTCTTATATTTTGAAAAATTGTTTTTCTAGTAAAAGTTGTCCTATCTAATGTATATTAAATACATCATCAGTTTACATTATGTTAATTGTTTTGTGTTGTACTTAGGTTAACTTATACAACAGTAAGTTGAGATTAGAGTGTGTGAATTCTTAATATATCGACATTGTTGTTATTTTGGTAGCATGGGTATTTGTTGATGGGGTTATGATGTTTATAAAATATATATGAAAGAAATTTTTTATAATCACTATGATTTTTAATGCTTTTTGTATATTACAAAATTATAGATGTGTTATTAATAGTATGTAAGGTAGATAATGTATTTGTTGTAATAAGGATCAGGAAAGTCACGTTTGTACTACAGGTTTGTTTGTGGTTTTGTAGTGTAATTATTTTAATATGTTGTGTTACATGTAGTAATTCGCAGGCCTATTACAATAGTATCATGTAATTCTTGGTTTGTTATTATGGATAATAAACAGTAAAGAACTACGAAAATATGTGTATTAATAACAATATTATATGAAATTTGTTGAAAAAGCAGAGATTCTCTGTAGCTGATAATCAATAGTGATAATTACATATGATATAGTATTGCGGTTAGTTTGCTGATGATTGTTAGTAATGTGTAAAAAAGTATTTTAGACATATTTAAGAGTAACTAATGTCAGTAAGTTAGTGTGATAACATTACAGTAATGTTTTTTTAAAATAGGTCAGTTCGGATTAAGGTTACTAAAAACAATATATTACTGATTAAAGTGTGTGCCATATGTAGTAAATTATTCAAGTATTTCAAAAATTCACTTAGGTATTGAGTTGTATGTTTAAGGCTATTTTTGTGTTTTTTATGATTATAGGATTTATTGGTGTGGTTCCGTTAAGTTTTTCTGGTGCTACAGCACAATCTTCTACTGCTGGAAATGATGATGTAAGTAAGGTTATATGTAATGTTATAGTGTTTGTACAGAAATTAGGATTACCAATCATGACAGGTGTAATACTTGGTTCAAGCATTATGGCAATATTTGGAAGATTACCATGGCCAGCAATAGTAATGTTGGTTGTGTTCACAGCAATATTTTTTGGTGCAGGTAAATTAGTTAGTAAATTTGTGCAGGGGATTAATAATAATATGACTGATGGAACAGATTGTTCTACTACAGCCTCAGCGAGTAAGTGATAAATTTTTATAATATGTTGCTAATGAAATTTTCAAAAAGTGTGGGTCCTTATGTTAAAATCTATTCTAATATTTCTTGTAATTGTGGGATTTGTTGGTGTTATGCCATTAGGTTTTTCTAGTGTTGCAGCACAAGCCGCTACTGAGCAAGATGATATAAGTAAAGTTATATGTAATGTTATAGTGTTTGTACAGAAATTAGGATTACCAATCATGACAGGGGTAATACTTGGTTCAAGCATTATGGCAATATTTGGAAGATTACCATGGCCAGCAATAGTAATGTTAGTTGTGTTTACAGCAATATTTTTTGGTGCAGGTAAATTAGTTAGTAAATTTGTCAATGGGATTAATAACACTATGACTACTGGAACAGATTGTAGTACTACTGGAGCTGGAGCTGGAGCATAGTAACGAGTAATTGGATAAATTTTATAATATTGCTAATAAATTATCAAAGGTATGAGTCTTATGTTAAAATCTATTTTAGTATTTTTTGTAATTGTGGGATTTGTTGGTATTATGCCATTAGGTTTTTCTGGTGCTGTAGCGAATGCTAGCTCTCCTGGTCAAGATGAGGTAAGTAAAGTTATATGTAATGTTATAGTGTTTGTACAGAAATTAGGATTACCAATCATGACAGGGGTAATACTTGGTTCAAGCATTATGGCAATATTTGGAAGATTACCATGGCCAGCAATAGTAATGTTAGTTGTGTTTACAGCAATATTTTTTGGTGCAGGTAAATTAGTTAGTAAATTTGTGCAGGGGATTAATAACAATATGACTGCTGGAACAACAGATTGTAGTTCAAGCAACTAAGTGAATAAAATTTATGATATATTATTAATAAAATTATAATTTATAAAAATATGAACCTTATGTTAAGAGGTATTCTAGTGTTTTTATAATTGTGTTGTAAATGTAGTACACTTTTAGTATTAGATGTTAGTAATTATGTTATTACTAGCTAATGGCCAAAATAATATAATTTAGGTGATATTAATGTTATATGTGATGTTATAGAGTTTGTATAAAAGTTGAAATTACCAATCATAGAGATATAATGTTTGGTAAAGTATTATTGTTATGGACAACTTGAAAAATTACTATAGTTAGTGATAATGATGTGAGTCATATGTTGACAGTAATGTTTTTTGTATTAAGTAAATTTGCTTATGGAATTTTAGTAATACTATGACTACTGTAAAGATTGTAGTACTGCTAATGCTGGATAATGATGACTCAGTAAGAAAAATTAAGGAAAAAAGTAAGCAACTTAGCCAAAAAATAACTACCATCATAACTATAGCGATCTTGGTTTGGTTGTTGAAAGTTTTCTTGGTGTTATTTTCATTATGAGTCTTGTAAGTATTTTTTTCTCTGGATCCAGAGCATGTGGTTGCTTATTAATCAATGTTGTTTCTGGTTTATGTTGCTAAAATAGAATTTATTATATTTAATTCAACTGTGATGCTATCATGGTTTTATAAATATAATGTTAGTTTTTTTTAAGTAATAACTTGATTAAGGTTTGTGGTTGCTATGTACATTAGGTGGGAGATTGTTGATTTTTGTACTATAAATTTCATGATTGAGTTATTTATTAGTTGTTAATTCAATTCTAGCATAAAGAAAATGTTAATTTTATATTTAGATAATAATAATTAAACAGATACTATCGTATGAATGCTATCTTATTGATGGATGTTTGTGTAAATATTATAGGGGTAAATAAGGGTTTCCTATATGTCTTTTTTTCAAGAAATAATTGACCGTTCTTCTAATCTAAATCCAAATAATGTCTCTATAAAGAGACGAGATAATACCTATAATATAGGGAATTTTATACCTTCAGCTTGTCATTATGATGAGAGTACAATATTGAATAAAGATGGTGAACTTGTACAGATACTAAAGATAGAAGATTATGTAGTTAGTCACTATATTAATGATAAAGATTTAAGAGCAGCAGTACGTAATAGTATAATTAATAGTATTAAGGTTCCTGAAGTTTCCTTTTGGATATATACCGTAAGAAAACCGCATAAGTTTGGTTTTATACGAAGAAATATAAATGATATTTCTGATGTCTTAAGTGATGCACACCTCAATAATATAGGTCAACGTGCTACGTATATTAATGAGTTGTATATAGCTGTAGTTACTAGTTGTTTACCTGAGACTATGAAGGGTGTATTGGGTGCTCTATCATTTTCCTATATAAAAAATAAGCATAAAGATTTTCTGAAAAAGAAAATAATTAGATTGAATAAGGTTACTGAGAATATTTTGGAAAATTTGAAAAAGTTCGAAGCAAGAAAATTAGGATTGATAGTAGTTGATAAAGAAAAAGTAAGATCGGAATTAGTAGAGTTTTTATACTATTTAACTATGATGCATCATAAAGAATGTTTTCTTGATAGGGCAGATCTTTCTGGTATATGTAGTGACTGTAATATTGAAATGGGATTTAATGCATTTAAAGTCTCATGTAATAATTATCAAAGATTTGGTACAATATTAGCAATAAAAGATTATCAAGATTCTCCGTTAGCTGCATTAGATCAATGTCTGCAGCAAGATTATGAATTTATAATAGTTGAGATTATAAGGTTTACAAAAAGTAAAGATGCGTTAAAGCTTTTTCAAAAACAAGCTATGTTTTTAGAATTTAGCAATGATGCTCGGTTGAGAAAAATATCCAATATAGATAATTTTGTGTCAGTTGATGCAGATTCTTGGTTAAGTTTTTGTGAACGAAAAATAAGTTTTGTAATAATATCAAATACTTTACCACAGCTTTATAGTAATGTAGATAAAACTGTTGCTTCATTAGCATCACTGGGTATTATGTGTGTAAGATGTGATTTGACTCTGGAAGATGATTTCTGGGCACATTTACCTGGGAATTTTGCTTATGTTTTAAATCTTAGATATACTTTAATAAAATATGCTTGTGCATTTTCATTATTGCACTATTTCCCTTCAGGAGCGCTTCAAGGGAATAAATGGGGGCAGGCAGTTACTATGTTTTTTTCAAATAAGGGTAAACCTTATTTCTTTAGTTTTCATGTTTTAGGTGCAGGACATACTTTAATGGTTGGTAGTCTTCAATCTTCTGTTACTATGTTGCTGAATTTTCTATTGTCAGAATCTAGGAGGTTGAATACGCGAATTGTCTTATTAGATTATACAGGTAAGTCTATTATTTTTGTTAAGGCTATAGGTGGTCAGTATTATAGAGCAGATCATAGACGTGACTATCAGGAAATGTCATTTAATCTTTTTCAACTTGAAGATAGTGTGCTTAATCGTAAAATAGTTATTGGTGTCTTACGAAGAATGTTAAATGTTAAAGACATAACTGAAGAAATGAGTAATGCAATAGATAAAGTAGTTGATTACCTTTTTACCTTGCCTATTGAATCTAGAACTATAAGTAATATTTCTGATCATATAAGTGCACTGGGTAAAAATGCTAGTCAATGGGTAAATAATGGAGAATTTGCGCATCTATTAAAAGAGGATGCTAATATTGATTGGAAAGCAGAGGTTTTAGGCTTAAATGTTGGTGTTTTGTGTTCTAAGCCTCAGTGTGCTTCTGTTCTTATTTTTTACTTTTTGAATACTTTAATTAATTATTTTGATGGGTCTCCTACAATTTTAGTAATAGATGAAGCATGGATTTTAGATTATGTTTTTACAAATAAGCAGGAATTTGATGAGTGGATTGAAATGATGAATAAATTAAATGTTGTTGTTGTGTTTGCTGGTGAGAATATTCCAGCTATCATCTCCAGTAACGTTATTTATCAATTCAATGAACATGTTGAAACCCAGATTTTCATGCCAAACTCAGTATCAACTAGTAAGATGTATATGAGAGCATTTAATCTGTCAAGGTCAGAATGTAAGACTATGTTTCAAATGCCATCTCAGGAAGGATATTTTTTTGTAAAGCAAGATAATAATCCAGCAGTGTTGTCTTTTAATTTACCAGATATACCAGAAAGCCATGTTCTTTCTGCTAATAAAAATACAATTCGATACATGTATGAATCTATTCATACTCATGGAGATGATGTAAAAGAATGGTTACCTGCATTTTATAAAAAGTGTAGTGTTTAAAAAGACTTAAAGATTTATTTAATGTAGATAAGTTCTAAGAGCCACATATGGTAATGTGATAAGTGTTAGTAGTATGCAGGTTAATTTTGTTGAATATTTGTTGATAAAAAATTTATCTATATGTGTGTTAAGATTAAAGAATCAATATTAAAATATTATAAGATTACTGAAATTTATATTAAGAGAGTTGAAAAAATTTACTCATAGAAGTTTTTATGATACTTGAATATGTTAAGTAAAATTATAGCTATACTTTAATAAATTAAAAATAGTTAATAAATTTTACTTGCTATGAAAAGTTTAAAGAGATATATATTGTAACATACGACATTATTCAATGGGTTCTATCAGTTTCACATAAAAATCTGTAAAATTTTTTAAGTAGATTGCAATTATTAATTAATGATATTTCGTGTGCCATGAGTTATAAACTTTGGTTTCTATGCTGTGTATTGATAAAAATATTTTGGATGTAACATAATACGGCTATACTATAGTTCTGCTTTATCGCCTATGAAGCAAGAAATGTCATAAAATATTGTTAAATTTTTATTCAATAATTGCTGATAAATCATATTTGTTATGTTCTGACAGTAAATTTATTATATTTCATGTAATAATGTGTGGATTAGGAATATGGTGTTGTCAAATTTCTATACATTTCCTGTAGTAGTTAGGATAGTTAAATCCATAATTTACCTTTTAAAGGAAATTTTGTTTTATACAAATGATTTATCCCATGCATAAAAAGATTCCGTATGGATTTTTTGGAGATATCTCTTAAGAACATAAATGATTTTTTGTATTAATTTTTTATTAATAATTAGTAAGTGTTGTTTATGAAAGTGTGGCATTGTAAAGGTATAAACTTATACTTAGTTATTTTGTTATCTTTCATTTATCTATGTGTACCTTTACATTCTTCGATGTCTCTTGGTTTAAATGATAGTAGTGGGACAACTGAAGATATAATGGAATTTGTTGTACGGACTTATCTCACTTTCTATGGTCTTCATTTTTCTGATTATTATAAGCCCTTAGATAATACAGAAGGTAATGTTGATAGTATTATGGTGAGGGTTGCTATACATCAGAGTAATAGGATTGATTCTTACATGGCATATATGAGTGGATACTATCAAGACCTAGAGAATATCTATGCTCCTGAGTTAGGTTTGCCTTTGAGTAGACGAGATCGTACATTTGATCAACATGATATAATGTTTATGCAATTATCTTCTTACTGGGGGAAGGTAACAGTCCATAATATGCCTATAGGTAGTTGTAAAGTTATATATCCTGGTTCTGCGATTTATAATTCTATGGCTGCCATAACATTTCTAGAAAACACAAATATTGGATCGCAAGTATGTGTATGTCTTGTAGGGAACTGTGATGTTAAATTTATAAGAGGTGAATGTAATCAACACAGTATACGTTGTAAGAAGGTGATTACAGCATCTGATCCACCACCTTTCTGTAGTATATTGGATGCATCTAATATAGTTTCTGTTACTCCTTTGGCGTTTTCTAAGCAGACTTTTTTCAATCCTGGAGTTAAAATACATATTCGTTCAGGATCTGGAAAAGTTTATGAAAAGGAGTTGCATGCAAAATCTTATAAGATAGGTGATAGGACTTCCTATAATATTTCATATGCTGGAGTCCCTTATGAATTTCAAGTCTATAAGGGTGGTTATGGTACAGTATGTGTGGAATATATTAATAATGGATTGAAGGAGAAAGACGTTTGTTTTCCTTCGCCAGAGTTAATGCGTCCTAAGGTGACTCCTAGTGCTAATGGTGTGCATATACAATATCAAGATTGTCAAGGATTATCTGATTGTAATGTTGATATGTCATCAGGTACACAAAATAGAGATATGGGTTTTTCTGTGATAAAACCTAAGATTAATTTTAATAATTATACTTTGCTCAGTCAGTATAAATGTGAAGATGGGACAATTGTTGAGGATGTAAATCAATGTGCAAATAACTTAGGTACGAGACTTGGATACGTAAGTGACAATAATGGTAATGTTACATGTGTTGTTAATATGCCTTTTGTTCCTATAAAGTATTCTATAAAAAAGAATAATAGAGATTTATGGTTAAATATGCATCAGAAAATGCTTTCTGGTTATGGAGTTGTTATAGAAAAAAATGATGCTGGGAAAGAGTTTGAGAGATATGTAAACTGTGATCATAAATTTGCAATAGATATTAAAAGCATGACGCAAGATCAACTAGATAAAATTAGTAGTGTAAAACAAGATACATTTCTTAATATTGCAGGTCACTATAATCCTAAGAGTGCCGTGTGTCGAGGCAGTATGCTTTATAAGTATGAGAATCACAGATTATATGAAGAAGGTGACCAAGTATCTTGTAAAGATGTTGTTGAGTTGGATTATGGCACAAGGAAGATTAAAGTATGTAACTCACTTTATGTGAGTGATGATGATTTTACAGATTTCTTTCATAATGATGACGAATTAAAAGACATTGTACCTCTGAATCCAATCTTACAGGGTATGTGTGTAAGTAATTTTCCTTCTTATGAGTATAAAAAAAGAACTTTAACAAGAACAATATTACCAACTTCTTATAAATTAAGTATTGATAAACAAAGCACGGAATGTGACTTTTTGAAAATAGAAGCATGGGGTGGAGGGGCATCTGGAATATCAAGATCTGGTAAATCTGGTAAAGCTGGTAATTATGTTATGGGGTTATTAAAATTTGATAAGAATATAATTGATAAGAAGTTAATAATTGATATTGGAACTGGGGGTAAAGGCGTAAATTCTTTGAGTAATTCTGGTGAAGATACCACTGTAAAGTTGTGTGATGATGATAATAAGAATTGCTTAGTAAAATTAGTAGCTAATGGTGGTGATGAAGGTGGTAATTATTTGCAGGATAATTCCGAAGGAGTTGATAATCTAGTTCATTACAGATTTGCTCCCGGATTGCAGAATTCAGGAGAAAATGAAATATTAGTACCTTATCAAAGTGCAGATATGCCTTATGGTAAAGTAAAAAAAGGGGATAAGGAGTGTTTGTGTAGTAGTAATCTTTTAGAGAAAAATTCTAATAAATATTGGGGAGCTGGAGGATGTTCTAGTGTTTATAATTGCGCTCAAGAAGGTGCTGATGGTATGGTGAAATTGACTTGTGAAAAATGGTCAGGACCTGTAGGTAAAATAAAATTAATAGATGAAAATTCATGTGATGATCTTTTGGTTACATTGATAGAGAAAATTAATAAATCAACATCTGCTATACCAAGTGTAGTGAAAGAATTTTTGAACAAAATAAGTCGGATTGACTTTTGTATATATTCAAAAGGTTTTCCGAATTTGATACTAAGTATGCATAAGTATTTTTCTGCAGTTAATGAAGTATTCGTTAGTGGTAATATATCAGGAGATAATTTATCAGGTCTTCGTAAAGAGTTATTAACTGAATTGAGTAGAGCAGAAGTTAAAGCAATGTTAGCAAAGTTGGGAGTTCATGATTCTCCTGAAACGTTGCTTTTGTATATTGATGCACTTGATTTTAATTTTGGTGTCAGTGTATCAAGTGTATCGCCAGGCTTATTAAATTATTATGTTTCTGAAGGGGTATTTGATTACAATTTTTCAGAAAATAATACGAGTCATAGTAAAATACCTGACGACGAAGCAATGATGTTTAACATAACCAGTGAAAAACCAGAGCAGTCGTTTAGTGTGGAGTTAAAGGATCAGGAATTTACAAGGCAATATAGAAATTTTATTGATGTAATACATAAGAATGTTGCCATAAAGGGAGAAGGACATAAAAAGAATGATATTGTAGTTTCTTGGATGTATACTTTCTTTAAATCTGATAAACGACTTTTCGAACTTTATGCAGCTCCTTTTGTTAAATTGATGTTAGGAATGGATCTAAACAGGTCTGTAAAATGGGGAAACTGTAGTAATGAACACATTAAATTGTTTGAGTCTATAGGTCAGTATGCTGAAAAATTGCCTTCAAAAGTACAAGATTTTATAGGAAAAATAGCTACTGGGGATTTTTGTAACACATTTTCTGAAGTAAGATTGTTGAGGTCATACAGTATGGAATTGTCTGATTATGTAGGTAGTTGTGCATTAAAGAATGACGAAGAAGGATGTTTAGAAGGTGAATGGTCTACTAGTCTAGGGTCTGCAGCTAATAAGTTAAAGGATGCAGTGTATCGTGACTATCAAGTTTTTACTGATGTGGGTGTTACAAGTAATAAAAAAGAGGTGTTTTTATTGCTTGATGCAGCAATGTTTAATTATGTAATGTCTGAGTTAAATGTTAATAATTCTGATGTAACCGAAACATTATCGTTACTAAAATCTAGTTCATTACATCCTTTTAGTGAATTCCCTTATGACACTATTTTAGAGTTACGGCAAGATGCTAATAATGTGAAGTATGGTGATCATAGGGTGAATATAATTACATTATGGTCTTATGCAGCGTACGGTATCTATGGGTGGGATGTTGAAAATTTTAAATCTTTTGTAAAACTACTGCTGGAGTTAGATATGCAATCTATAAAAATTAGAAGGTGTACTAGTGATATGCTTGATTTATTCAGGAGATGGAACCTTTACAAAAATAGGTTGCCTAAAAACCTACAAGATTTCTTGGATAAAATACTTAACCAAGATTTCTGTGGCCAAGTGTTGAGATTCCCAGAATTAAAGACTGCATTGATAGAATATACGAATGTATTGAGTGATGCATTGCGTGCAGGTCGTTTATTCAACTTTGGATCTATATACCATATAGGCACTATTGGTAGTGTGGGATCATCGAATGTAAAAGAGATATATTCTTATCTTGTAGATCTTTGGTCAGATGTTGGAAAGTTGTCTTCTAGCATTGCAAACCTTTTGGATAACCCAGATATCTATAAAATTTTCACTGATGCTGGTATTACAAGCAGTAAAGAAGAAATATCTTTAATCATTGATGCAATTGTCTTTAATTTATTAGTGGTGGAAACAAAGGTTAACAGGGATAAAATGAACACGTTGTTGTTATTGTTTAATGATAATAATCGTGTTACTTCTGTTATGAGTGTAGATAATCGGGATGAATTTCCTGGTAGGGGTATTATGGCTCTTCAGGAAAACATTGCTAATAAGTATGGAGATGGCTACGCTCACAACACTGATATAATAGCATTGTGGTCTTATATATCATATATTTCTTCCGGATCTAGATGGAGTATTCAAAAATGTAAATCTTTTATTAAGTTACTATTAGAAATGGATGTGGATTTTAAAGCACTACAAACATGTGGTGATGATGCTGTTGATTTATTTAAGGAACTGAATACTTACAACAAAGATAAGTTGCCTTTAAATCTTCAGCATTTCTTGGATAAAATAAATGAAAAGAGTTTCTGTAAAAAGATATCGCAGTTCCCAGAACTGGAAATTTCATTAATAAGGTATGTAAGTGCATTAAGAGCTATATTGCGTCCGGATAATATATTGAAGTTAGCTTCTGTGAGGCCGTTAGATGAGAATAGATTATCAGATGTAGAATATCTTAAAGAATATTATGACAATAAATCCAAGGTGCGAGGTTTGCTTCAAGATTTTCTGTTAGATATCGAAAAATCATTTTCTAGCATTGTAACTCTTTTGAAGAATCCAGATATATATAAAATTTTTGCTGATATAGATATTATAGATAGTAAGGAAGAAATATCTCTCATGATTGATGCAGTCATCTTTAATTTACTAGCATCAGAAGTAAAAGCTGTTAGATATAGTGGTAATATTGTACATCTGATGGAGTCTATCCTTGCGCGTGACGCGAGACTTAGTGTGTTTCCTAAAAAATCTTATATTACTACATTACAACAAGTTAATAATAGTGTTCTTATTCATAGAACTGATGTGCTAGCATTGTGGTCTTATATGTCATACTCTTTCAATATTATGTCCCCAGCGGATTTTAACAGAAAATTTGAATCTTTCACCAAAATACTTTTTCCAATAGATTCGGAGTTATATAAACAATTAGGAAACTGTGATAAAGACGAAATAGTATTTCTTGAATCTATAAATCAATATAGTGAGAAATTCCCTTTTCCGGTACGAAATTTTATAAAACGAGGAATAATGCGAGAGGGTTGTGGATCATCGTCTGTGGTAAGATTATTAGTTTTATATGGCATGCAATTAAAACGCCATATAGTTCAATGTATATTGAGTAATGTGCAGAACCCAGAAAGTTGTGGTGATAGTTCCCTACGTTCCGATTTATACATGCTACAGAATCAAATTTATCATTATAAGTATAGTCATTATACGGTTGGTCTCTTTTTGTCTAAAACAATAAAACCACAAACCAGGATATATTTTAATGCGGTAGTTATTAATTATGTGTTGCATCAGTTTGATGTTGATGCACGTCAGAAAATAAATAATGTATTATCATCCTGGCCTAGGTTTCCTAGTGATGTTATTACAAAAGCACGACAATATGTCGATGATGGTGATGATAAAGCAGATATGATTGCGTTATGGTTTCTTATTACAGATTTCTTTAATATTGGCTCGTTAGATGATTTTATAGCCTTGATTATGGGAAAATAGTAAAATCTTACAAAATTACTTGTTAGAACAATAAATGGAAATTTATACATGAAAACAAATAGCGAAAATTTTTGAAAAGATATATGGGTTCCTAAGATGATTTTATAGCCTTGATTATGGGAAAATAGTAAAATCTTACAAAATTACTTGTTAGAACAATAAATGAAAATTTATACATGAAAACAAATAGCGAAAATTTTTGAAAAAATATATGGGTTCCTAAGATGATTTTATAGCCTTGATTATGGGAAAATAGTAAAATCTTACAAAATTACTTGTTAGAACAATAAATGGAAATTTATACATGAAAACAAATAGCGAAAATTTTTGAAAAGATATATGGGTTCCTAAGATGATTTTATAGCCTTGATTATGGGAAAATAGTAAAATCTTACAAAATTACTTGTTAGAACAATAAATGGAAATTTATACATGAAAACAAATAGCGAAAATTTTTGAAAAGATATATGGGTTCCTAAAATTTGTAAATATCAAGAAAGTTAAAAAGCAGAATTATAGGTGTATTTAAGAATGTTATCTGTATGAAATATGTATGAATTTGATGTATGAGGGAACTATTCTTTATAGAATTCACTGATTTGTAAAAATAATGGCACTGTAAATTTATCAGTGTTTTTGTAAAATGAGCTATAGAGTAATTGTGATTCACGTTACATAGTTGTAGTGATATTTTAGTACAACCAACTGTTTTATGAAATTTGCTGATTTATAGAAATAATTGTATTGTAAGTTTTTTATAAGGTTAATTATAGCATAATTATCTATTGTGTTATATAGAGCGCTATGGCAATGTTCTAGTTTTAACAGTCAACACTTTTTATGTGTTAATTAATGGTTAACATAGTTTGTAAATGTGAATTGTGTTTTGTAATGGCTATTGATTAATTTTTTGTCTATGTATAAGAGTTTCTATTGTAAATAGTATATTTAATGTTATGCATAACAATTTAGTTGAATAATAGGGAGAAGGAAAATTTTATAATATTAGTAGGATTACAAATTGAAGTTCTGTTGATATTTTTATTGGTGAGTTTAATGGTTTATTGAGGATAGTCACTTGTTTTATTAGTGGTATTTCAATTTGCTAATCAGCTGTATATATTCTGAAATATAACTTGATCTTTTAATTATATGAGTGTTGTTCACTAATACCATCCTAACTATAAAGTTGGTTCTGGCGTGTGTTTTATAATGAACAGATCTACAACCATGTAGATAATTAATGGTATAATATGCAATTTTAGATCTATATTTAGATGAGTGTATATCTTCTGTTAAATGGTAAAGTGTGTGTTAAAAAAAGTAGCTCTTGTAATATTTTATTTGTACATTACCATTCCTTATTCTAGTTTATGTGAATGTAGTGATGCTAGTATATTTTATACTTTGGATGAATTAAACAAGCATAGTCGCCCTTTTTGTGATGTTATATTTAAGGAAGTATCAGCTCTAGACTTTCGTATCGTACCATTTTATATGCAGTCATTTTTTGATCCCAAGTTGTTTCTTAAGCATCCTTCTAAAGGTTTGAAGCTTGTGCCGGAAAGAAATGAGTTGCTACATGTTGATTTCAAATCTATGATGTCTAGTTATAAAAAACATCCTAGTGACCGTAATAAATTAGCAGACTATGGTATTGTATATTATGGAATGCATAGGAGAGTGGATGATTTATGTGTCTACTACAATAGTAGTGACCAATGTATAAAACAATGTTTACCAATACCTGCATTAAGGCGACCTGTACTGAAAAATAGTAAAGAGCACGGACTTGTTGCTGAAGTTAAAGTGAGGAGTGTAATTGAAAGCAATCTAAATAGGGCTACTGGACGTGACTATAGAGATGAAGTAAAGGAAATGTCTTTAAGAGACCTAAGTTCTGTGTTTGGGGAATCTGTTGATCTGATACAACCTAAGATGAACATAGAAACTCATGAATTTGAAACTAAAACGGAGTGTACTGAAGGGAAAGTAAAGGAAAACGGGGAAGTTGAATGCACTAAAACTGTAGAGAAAGTTGCAACTGAAAGTGTATGGCATGATAATATAGAATGTTTAAAGGGGTTAAATTATGTAGGAAAGGGATATTATATAAAAAAATATGATAAAACTATAGGAGGGCATAGATATTTTTGGCTAAGATTGAATAAAAAGAAATTAGTGCGTCATATATATGATGGTAAAACATATTATCCGTGTGATGATAGCATGAGTTATGATCTTGATAGTATGAACATGATGTCTTTTGTAACCTCTATTAAAGTTCATGATAATTATTATATTGTTCCTAGATTTGAATACAGTGTTACTCCGTATAAAGAAAATACAAAGCGAAATTTGTGTAAAAATAGTGAATTATATTTTTATATTCCAACTTATCTTAAAGAAATTGAAGATAAAAAAGAATGTATCTTTGGAAAGTTAGAGTATTCTTCTGATGAAGCAAAACATACTAAGAGTTGTTTGTATAGTTATACAAGTGATGATTTTCAAACTTTTGGTCCAAGTAGAAATAAAAGTGAATTGGAGGATATAGATTTTATTGTACAAAATGATGGAGTTCCAGATGGATTGGTAGAAAGGAATTTGTATTTTGAGGGAATGTGTGTAGATCGGTTTCCTAAATACGAATATAAGGTTAAAAAGTTTATAAATGGTACTAGAATAAAACGGTATGTATACGAAATAGATAGTTATCGTAAATGCGATTTTATAAAAGTTGAAGCTTGGGGAGGAGGTCAAGCTGGGTATATAAAGGATGGTAAAGCTTATTCTGGACTTCCTGCTCATTATACTCTTGGTATATTAAAAACTCATAATGGGCGGTTAAAGGGGAAGAAATTAGTAATATATGTTGGAGAAGGAGGAAGATATCCAGAACAATATGGAGAAGATACAGTAGTAGCTCTGTGTGATTCTGACACTTTTGATGGTAACTGTGAGATTTCATTTGTAGCTCGTGGATGTACTCATAATGGGTGTGAGAAAAATGACTCTTTTATTAATGATGATATTGTAGCACATTATAGATCTGCTACTGGAATAGATTTTACTAAGCAAAGGCCTATATGGTTACAATATTATAGGTTTATTCCATGGGGAAATCCTAATTTCCCTGATGGTACTATTAGATTAAATCCTGATGATTGTGCAGGACCAGTAAATGCATTTGAGAAAAATCCAAATCAATATCCTGGTTCTGGAGGATGTGCAAATCTCAGTAAATCTATTCAACAAGGTGCAGATGGGTTAGTAAGGTTAACATGTGAAGTATGGAGTGGTAATACTACTCGAGTACAGAATAAACAAAATGGTACCTACTCTTATGATAAAGGTAGGAAATTATTGTGTAGTACAGACGGGAGTGGTGAATGTTTGAAGTCGGTTTGTATATATTCTACAAACACTAATTATATGATATCTAGGTCTCCTGTTACTATGTTTGGTGAGGAATGTAAGCCTCTTGTTAAGCGACAGCGCAAGCTTCTTGCAAATATATTTTTTGCAGGTAATAAAATGACTGTGAGACATGTTGGTAATGGTAAGTATTGTTATCAAAATCATGAAGGTAATGCGCCAACTACAGGTTATAGTTCTACTTTGGATTATGCGGATTATTATGGTGATGATAGCATTCGTATTAATCGT
The DNA here is from genome assembly GCF_000508225.1 of Ehrlichia muris AS145. GTDB lineage: Bacteria > Pseudomonadota > Alphaproteobacteria > Rickettsiales > Anaplasmataceae > Ehrlichia > Ehrlichia muris. The sequence goes on along the minus strand of NC_023063.1, from coordinate 1,049,508 downwards.
ATAAAGTGTTGGAGAAGTAGTCATAATGTGGGTTTATCATGTTATAGATCTAGAATAAGTAGTTTAAAGATGTCAGAAGATAAATATGTGTGTTGTTATCACAATATGGACGATCCAACGCATTCAGGAGATATTTGTTGGAGAGAAAAAGGTGCTGATATATTAAATAGATTTAATGACAGCGATTTACCTCCAGAATTGAGGCAGAATTTTGATGATGGAAGTAAAGAATTGCTTACTAATTTGCCCCTAGCTTCTAAAACAAAATCAGTGTCTAAAGCAAAAACTAAAGAACCGCAGAATCAGGTAACAAAGGTTACTAGCCCTGTAAAATATAATTATGATATAAAAAAACAGTTATCATATTTGCATACTCAAGATAACACTCAATATCTGAAAACTATTAATGCTTATTTGTGGCAGAATAATGATAGTGTATTTGTTAATATGTTACCCCAAAAGGAGATTAGCTATCCATTTAATGGTAAAATAATAAGTGATTATGAAGTAGGCACAGATATTAGAATGTCTTGTAATGAAGGTACAGATTCAAGATATAAATATTATTATAACACATTAAAGGATTATAGGGATTCAAATTCAGTAGGCAAGCAACATGTTTCTGATTGGAAAGATGCTAATATTAGGCTTACTGATAGTTTCGTAACATTAAAGGATTATAGGGATTCAAATTCAGTAGGCAAGCAACATGTTTCTGATTGGAAAGATACTAATATTAGGCTTACTGATAGTTTCGTAACATTAAAGGATTATAGGGATTCAAATTCAGTAGGCAAGCAACATGTTTCTGATTGGAAAGATACTAATATTAGGCTTACTGATAGTTTCGTAACATTAAAGGATTATAGGGATTCAAATTCAGTAGGCAAGCAACATGTTTCTGATTGGAAAGATGCTAATATTAGGCTTACTGATAGTTTCGTAACATTAGCAAAGTTACAAAAATCAGCAAATCTTCCAGAGAAATCACAACCTAAAGAACAAGTTAAAAAACAGTCTAACAGTATGAAATTTACAGTAAAAATGGAAGAAGAAACTCCAGTAAATTTACAATATGCTTATTATCAGCAAGAAAAAACATTTTGTCTTGATACTACAGATAAGATGCAAAATAAAGGGTGTTTAACTTCTTTGTGTATTTACTCTCAAGATGGAACTTTTAATAATGAGGATAATTATAAGTTGACAAAAGAGGGTGTTAATGATGCTAGTGCATGTTTATCTGTAGATGCCATGAAGAGTGGTAATAACAAAATAGGTACAGGTATAAAGATGATATGTTCAAATGATGATCATTGTTGTTATCATAATGGTGAAATAAAAGAATGTATACCTGCTACAAATCTTGCCTTATCGTGTTACAGAAGTGTAAGTAATCAGGAAAGTCTTTATACATGTTGTTATAGTGATATAACACGTCATAATCTTAGTCAGAGTGAAATACGTCCTGTTTGTTGGAAAGGGCAAGGAGCTGTGTGGCAAATACTTGGTTATTATAAGTTGCCAGAAGAAACTAGAAAACAAGTGAATAAGGAGTATGACGAGATTATGGTGGGGCATATGGAGCAATCACTAAAGAATAGAGTTTCAGCTCAGTAAAAAAGTAGCTGCAAAGTGCTAGTTATATGTTTGTGTTTTTCAGGATGTTATCTAAATAAAAAAGTCTAGATATGTAGGTTTTTAATATTATAGTGTGTAAAAAGTTCTAATCATACATTTTATATCCGTAGTAAGTGTTTAGTGATAATAAATTATTTAATCTATGATTATAGATCAATATTTTAACAAATATTGTAGCTTAATATAGATAATAGTTGTGCTCAACATGTTGTGTTATGCAGATATTAGCTATCTAGGGATGAATTTAAATTAATTGATCAATTTTACTAAGCTTTTTTTTTTAAGAATCTTCTTAAAGATTATAATAATATATTACCCAATATGTCATGTTTATCATAAAATATGATTAATATAGAGAAATATCTATGTTAATATATTAAATTTTCTTTTCTAGTAAATATAGATACTTATGTCTAGATGTGTTTTCAGTCTTATAAGAAGAGTTATATGTATATTTATATTCATGTTTTATATGAATGCCACATGTGCGTTTGGGTATAAGGAAATTTCTAACAAGAAACCTAGTGGATATTATGGACACCTGATGTTTCTTAATTATAAAGTAAAGTTAACCACTTGTATTTCTAGTGTCGTGACTATTAATGCAGGAGAGTGTAAATTTGTAGAAGGATGTGCAAAGCACTATATTGCTTATGTCGATAACAGGAGTTCTTTGCATCCGAGTTTATGTCTATGTATTGTGTCCTCTTGTGAAGGTCTGCCAAATCACCAATCAGAATGGGTGTCAAGATGTGATTTTAAACCAGAATGTGAAAACATATCTACAATGCTATCCCATGTGCCATTTTGTCCTGTAATATTTGAATACAAAAATATCATGAGATTTGTTCCAATAGAATTTTCACGTCAAACGTTCTTTAAACCAGGTATTAGGCTTATAGTAGTAGATGATGGAGATTCATATAATGAAGACTTTTTCTTATCTGATGATCATGTTTTTGAAGGAAAGGAATATAAAACTGCATTTGCTGGAAAGTTGTATGAGTTTAAAGTATATAGATCGGTAGGTAATAAAATATGTGTTTACTATTATGATAAGGAAGAGTTTTTAATTAAGTGTTTTCCTATTCCTGAGTTATCTCAACCAGTATTACGTAAATATCTGGCTAATAAAGTAGGAATACAGTTTGGTAATACGCTTTTAAAACCGGGTAACCCTGTTGATGATAATATTATACGTGAGTTTGATATTAATATTATAAGGCCTAAAATTGATTTTAAGAATCATGAATTCTATTTATCTACGCGATGTAGAGATGGAGTGCTCTTAAAACCGAATGAATATTGTCAAAATGGAATTAGTGAAGTGCAATACAAGCATGATGATGCAGTTATGGTAAAATGTGTAGATACAAGGACAATCTTTGGATATGTATTAAAATTGCATACAGACCAAGGAGATAGACATATTTGGCTTAAACCTTTACCTTACAAGATGATGCATTATGTACGTATAGAAGGACGGTATAAACAATGTCCTGGTGGTGAGTATGATATAGCAAGTAAGAAACAAGATTTTTTAGATAATATTTTGATAAATGAAGATGATTACTATATTAACTCTGATGAGCAAAATAGCATCGGGAAGATTAGTGTTTATCCAAGTCATCACTCTTGCAATAATATCAAAGATTCATGTTATTTATATCAAAATATTCTAGAGCATACTAAATCTCCAAAGTTATTTTCTAGAGCTTTTCCTCAATTTGTTAAACCTAATAGATTTGATGTTAATGTAGTAAAATACTTTAATGTCGATTATCGAGAAATATTGTCTTTAGATAAATCATTACAAAGTAAATTACAGCCTTTAGATTATCATTCTATGGGGATGTGTATTGATGGTTTCGGGGGTATAATATATACAGCAACAAAAGGTTCCGCATATGATGAGAGTTCAAGTGCTATGTCATTGAAGTATAATAGAGCGATAAAAGATAAAAAACATGTGTATAAATTGTTGTATCATCCTAAATTGCAACATACATACAATGTGCCTGGTAACTGTGATTTTGTAAAAATAGAAGTTTGGGGTGGAGGACAACCTGGTAAAATTGATGTTGAAAGGTGGAGAAATAAAGAAGGGCAACCTGGTGGATATGTAATGGGTATGTTTCGTTTACGAAAATCTCGAAAATATTTTATCAAAGTAGATTTTCAAGGGATTCATCGTCCAATTGATAATAACGATGGTGATGTAGGAGCAGATACTATAGTTGATTTTTGTGGAATAGGTAAGCATGGTAAAGCAATTTGTAAAGTAAAGTTAACAGCGAGTGGAGGAGGTGGAAAGTTACAAAATAATATAAAGGAGATAGTAAAGATTAAGCCTAATGTAAATCAGCAGGAAATGTTATATTATAGAGTAGTTGATAATAGTTTGGATCGTAGATCAGAAAACGTGCCAAATGGTAAGAGAATAAGATTTATTACATATCAGGACTTCATGACAGAAGTGTTCTGGGAAGAGATAGGGCAAAATGACTGTAAATCAGGAAAGCTTTTAGCTGAGAATAATAGTGCGTATTTTGGAGCTGGGGGTTGTGCAGATGTTAACACTAACTCTACTGAGGAAGGAGCAAGTGGTATGGTGAGAATTACTTGTGAAATTTGGAGTAATAGATAGATGCTAGCTTGTGTAGCTAAAAAATGGTGCTTGTTCTATATTAGAATTCTTATGACAGAAGTTTTATTATAGTAGATGGGATGTGTGCATATTTGGGAAGCTTTTTAGTTTTTAGTGTTGAAATAGTGAACATTGTGTAGTTAGCGGTTATGTAGTATCAGCACTTATTCTACTGGGGAAGGGGGATAGGTGGCATGAAATTACCTGTAAGAAAATCTGGTCAAAATTAGTGCTATAGCTTATATGGCTTTGTGTTATAAATTTATGTTAATTGTATAGGTTGTGTGTTGATAATTGGTGGTAGTTATATTAAATTCAAAATGTTATTAACTTAATAACTTATTGTTGTTGCTCTCTAATATGCATGTAAATTTTATAATGCTATAGTATGTTATTATCTAGTAAGTACTGTGAATATTTGTATTATGATGTTTTTTGTATATATGGTTGTTAATTTAGCTTTAGTGTATTGATATGACCCATTTTTCTGTTCTTGCTAGCTTTTGTCTTCCCATATATATATATATTCTCGTTGGCCTTAGTTTCATATTTATAATAATTGTATATATTGTCTCCTAATATGTTATTCATAATACATGGAAAAAGTAATTTTACAGGCTTTAAAGGTAATCCACATATTGCTCTTATTAATTGTTCAAATTGACTAATATTACAGGCATCTAAACTCCAATGTCCAGAGTTATGAGGACGTGGAGCTATTTCATTAACTATTAGTTCTTGTGTATTTGTTATGAAAAATTCGACTGTTAATAAACCTACTAGATTTATAGATTCTGCAATTTGTAGGGCAATTTGTTGTGCTTGTACATTTATGTCTTGAAAGATTAATGCTGGTACTGATGATGTTGCTAAGATACCATTAGTGTGATAGTTTTCTGCAATTGGAAAAAATTCTATAGATCCGTTAATGCTTTTTGATATTATAATAGATATCTCTTTATGAATTTTTACAAACTTTTCTAAAATATATGGCTGTTCCCAATTGAGATCTAACAGGTTATTTAAATCATCTTGTTGCTTTATTAGATATTGACCTTTCCCATCATAACCTAGTTCTGTGGTTTTAAGTATACTAGGATACCCTAATTCTAGAACATTTTTTACTAAACTATTGTAACTATCAATTATTCTAAAATCTGTGGTTTTAATTCCTAAGTTTCTTATGTGCTGTTTTTCTCTTATTCTATTTTGAGAGATGTATAGCGCTTCTTTTCCTGGGTGAACTGTAGTTTTTTGTGATAATATGTCTATAGTGCTACTGGGGATATTTTCAAATTCTAAGGTTGCAATGTCGACGTTAGCTGCAAATTTAAGCAATAACTCTGTATTGTGGTAATTGTCTAATATAGTTACGTGCTTAGTGGTGTATACTGATGGGTCATCTGGATTGTCAGTTAATAAATGTGTTTTATATCCTAATTCTGCTGCAGCAATGGATATCATTTTTCCTAATTGGCCTCCACCTATGATTCCAATAGTAGATCCAGGGCTGACGTATGGATTATGTAGCATAATAATAAGTTTATTGTTATGTTTTCAAAGTTAATAATAATCTGCCTAAAAAAAACAAGTCAATTAAATAATAAAGTGTGATTTTTTGATACTAGATTATAGCATGCTATATTTGTGGCATGTGTGTTGGTGCAATAGCTTTTGTTATATAGAGACGAAATGTGAGTGTGTAATTTTTGTACTAATTTTGAAGGGATTGTTATCGGTGTTTGTGATTGTTTTAGATCATAAATTTCAAGTATTGTATGTTGATATATTAGTCAGATTAGTGTATCATTTATTACGTACCTGGGGGTTGTTTATGACACTGCAATATTATAGTATGACCAAGCTTATTGAGGTTAAGGTCGTTCCAAGTTACTTGGAAGAGCAATCTGCTCCACATGAAAATTGTTATATATGGTTATATAGTATCAGAGTTAAGAATAGAAGTAATTCTACAGTTCAACTTTTGAGGAGGAGTTGGAAAATCATTGATTCAGCAGGTATTATTAATGAGGTAACAGGTTTGGGGGTAATAGGAAAGCAGCCTGTATTAAAACCCGGGGAATTTTTTGAATATACCAGTGGTGCATATTTGAGTACTCCATCTGGTATGATGCATGGAGAATATCAATTTATGGATGAAGATGCTGCACAGATTTTTTATGTTAATATACCGATGTTCTCATTAGATAGTCCTTATGTTAATACAAAGCCACATTAATGTTTTTGAGGATTTTAGTTATTAGTTCCAAATTATGTGATATATTAAATTTTATATATTTTTGCTTCTATATGAAGTATACTTGTAGTTAAATTAGTAATTATTTGGGTTATTAGTCATAAGGTATGAATATACACTTTAGCATGGGTTATTACTGTTTTTACGTTAGGTAATCTGTTGTTTAGGAAAAGGCTATTAAGGATATGTTGTATATTTTACAATAAATACCTTTCTTGGTTTTTAATAAAAATTTGTAATGTATAGGTTAATATATATAATTACCTTAATTGAAATGAGTATAAGTAATTATTTAGGATTACCTATCAAAAAAGATATTTTTTGGTATTTTCATTTCAAGTTATAGTGTAAGCATGAGTGTGCTATTTAATTACTCATTTAGCTAAGTTGAATTGTAGAAAGGTCTACTTTGAAGTAAATGTGTATGTTAAACTTAAAAATTGCCTGTGTGATACTTTAACTCAAAGGTTTTATAAACTTTCTCTATTGATATATTTAGTTATCTGGGTAAAGAAGTAAATTATAAGGAGTATATGGTGTGGAATTTTTAAATTCTCTTAATTCAAGAAAAAAGTTAATTGTAGGAAAAAATTCTTATGAATACTTTAGTTTGAAAACTGCAAGCAGTAAGTTGGGTATTGATATTACTAGGTTACCATATTCATTAAAGGTATTGTTTGAGAATTTATTGCGTAATGAAGATGGTTATAATGTTAAGGTTGAGGATATCAAAAGATTAGCTGAATGTGCTAATGAACACATAAACTATGAAATTAATTTTTCTCCAGCTCGGGTGTTAATGCAAGATTTTACTGGTGTACCAGCAGTAGTTGATTTGGCTGCAATGCGTGACTATGTAAAAAAAATTGGTGGAGATCCAAGCATAATTAATCCTAAAATACCGGTTGATTTAGTTATTGATCATTCAATACAAGTTGATTTTTATGGAAAAGAAGATGCGTTTAATAAAAATGTGTCTGTAGAGATACAAAGGAATTTAGAAAGATATAAGTTTTTAAAATGGGGACAACATGCTTTTAGAAATTTTCGTGTTGTACCTCCTGGGGCTGGTATATGTCATCAGGTTAATTTAGAGCATATTGCTAAAGTTATATGGAATGAAGGAGATTTAGTATATCCAGATACTTTGGTGGGTACTGATAGCCACACAACTATGATTAACGGTTTATCTGTTTTAGGGTGGGGAGTAGGTGGTATAGAAGCTGAAGCAGTAATGTTAGGTCAACCTATTACTATGCTTATTCCTAAAGTTGTAGGATTTAAATTAACAGGGAAATTATCTGAAGGTGTTACTGCAACAGATATGGTATTGACTATCACTAATATCTTGAGAAACAAAGGAGTTGTAGGAAAATTTGTTGAGTTCTATGGAGATGGGTTAAGTGGTTTGTCGATTCCAGATAGAGCTACTATTGCTAATATGTCTCCTGAATATGGTGCTACATGTGGATTTTTCCCGATAGATCATAAAACTTTAGAGTATTTAGAGATAACAGGACGTGATTCGTCTCTAATAGATTTAGTAGAATCCTATGCTAAAGAGCAATGTTTATGGTATACCAAGGAAGAGCCGTATTATGATGATAAAATAGAATTTAATCTAGAGACGGTGCAACCTGTGCTTGCTGGTCCAAAAAGGCCTCAAGATAAAATTTTTCTTTCTGAAGTAAAAGCAGCATTACAGAATTTATTACCAACTTCAAGATCGACAGTTGGTGCGGGGGATAAATCTTTACAAGATGGAGATGTGGTTATTGCTGCAATAACCAGTTGCACGAATACATCAAACCCTAACGTGATGGTTGCTGCTGGACTTGTTGCTCGCAAAGCAAATATGTTGAATTTGAAATCTAAGGCATGGGTAAAAACTTCATTAGCTCCAGGTTCACAAGTTGTCACAGAATACCTAGTGAAATCGGGATTACAAAAAGATTTGAATGCACTAGGATTCCATTTGGTTGGGTATGGATGTACTACTTGTATAGGGAATTCTGGTCCCTTAGATCCTGATATTGAAGAAGATATCAAAGTCAATAATTTGGTTGTTGCATCTGTTTTATCTGGTAATCGTAACTTTGAAGGAAGGATACATCCTTCTGTAAAAGCTAATTTTTTGGCTTCACCACCTCTTGTTATAGCTTATGCTTTGGCTGGTACTGTGAATATTAATATTCACGAAGATCCAATAGCTGTAGATGACAATGGAAGAGATGTTTATTTACGTGATATATGGCCTTCTAATGATGAGATCAATGAAGTTATCCGTAAAACTATTGATAAGCAGATGTTTGTTGATAGATATAAGCATATTTTTAATGGAGAGAAATATTGGAAGGATTTAAAATGTATTGATAGTGATATCTATGCATGGGATCCAGATAGTACTTACATACAAAATCCAACATATTTTAAGAATTTATCTCCTAATATAGATGTGAATAATAGTATTGATATTAATAATGCAAGAATTTTGGCTTTGCTAGGTGATAGTGTTACTACTGATCATATTTCTCCAGCTGGTAATATTGCTACAAATAGTCCAGCAGGCATGTTTTTAATGCAGAATAATATTATGGTACAAGACTTTAATTCATACGGATCACGGAGAGGAAATCATCACATAATGACGCGTGGTACTTTTGCTAATATTCGTATACGTAACGAGATGGTAAATTGTGAAGGTGGTTTTACTAAGTATGTTCCTACTGGTGAAGAAATGCCAATATTTGATGCATCGCAACTTTATCAACAAAATAACATACCATTAGTTGTTATTGCCGGAAAAGAATATGGTAGTGGTTCTAGTAGAGATTGGGCGGCTAAAGGTACTTTCTTCTTAAATATCAAGGCTATTATAGCTGAAAGTTTTGAACGCATTCATAGATCTAACCTTATTGGTATGGGTGTATTACCATTGACTTTCAAGGAGGGTGATACAAGAAAAACTTTGAATTTAGTAGGTGATGAAGAAATTAGCATTGTTGGTGAAATTGGTATAGGTCAAGAAGTAGAGTGCATTATTTTTAGAAGAGAAGAAGGTAATATTAGTCGAAGTATAAAACTAATTTGCAACCTCAATACCGCAACTGAAGTCGATTATTTTAATAGTGGTGGTGTTTTGCAATATGTACTAATGAAGATGATGTACAGCTAAGCTTTATATATATATCATTATTATATAAATACATAAACTTTACAATGCTAATGCATATGATATGTTGGTTGTAAGTTATACTAATTTTACTACTGCTAGTCGAAGTATAAAACTAATTTACAACCTCAATACCGCAACTGAAGTCGATTATTTTAATAGTGGTGGTGTTTTGCAATATGTACTAATGAAGATGATGTACAGCTAAGCTTTATATATATATCATTATTATATAAATACATAAACTTTACAATGCTAATGCATATGATATGTTGGTTGTAAGTTATACTAATTTTACTACTGCTAGACGTAGATCTTTTTATTGATTATTTATCGTCAATAAAGGTGTATGTTTGTACTTGGAGTGTTTGTGAAATATGCAAGTGCTATGTTCGTAATATATTTATTAAACTATTGTAAGTGAGTTGATAGATAAGTACTACGAATTTATACATACTTAGACCTGCGAGATTATACTAAAAAAATAAAGATGAAATATATACAGTGCTAGCACTACTGAATATGTGCGTCTCTTAATTATCTATTCTTGAGAACTGCCCCCCTATACATGGAATTTTATATTATAAAATGCATAGTAAGATGAAATAAAAAAGATGTGTATTCAAATGCTGACATTACTCGAACAGATCTTTTTCCTTATTCTATTACTTTTGGTACAACAAAAAAGTCATGTTCTTGTTCAGGAGATTGAGATAATACTATATCTTTTATGTTGCCATCATTAACAATATCTTTACGTAAAGGAAGTCCATAATCATAATGTATGCCGCCGTTACCTATTGGAGCAACATCTTTAGTGTCAACTTGTGATATTGTTTGTATCCAATTTAACACTTCCTCTAATTCTCTGAAATGATAATCGATTTCTTTATCATTGAGCCTTATTCTAGTCAATTTTGCAGCTTGTAGTAAATCGTTTTTGGTTAATGACTTACTTGGGTGTGAGCGTGCATTAGAAGTGTGATTTTCAAGTTTATTTTCTGTCAATTTTTTCCTTAAGTTTATGCTAGACTATAGAGTATATAGTTACTTAGAAATTTATCAATGGATAAAGTTTGAATTTTTGATGTGTTGAAAGAATTATGATTTATTGTGTCAGTTATTGTTAAACTGTTCAGCTTTGAATTGGTTATTTTCTCTATTGCGTTGCCAGATAATATTCCATGTGTAACATATGCACTAACTTGTAGGGCTCCTCTATCTTTTAAAGCTAATGCTGCATTGCATAATGTGCCAGCTGAATCTACAATGTCATCGACTATAATACAATCTTTATTTTCTACATTACCAGTTATGTTCATCACTTCAGATACACCAGGTTTTGCTCTATACTTATCTATAACTGCTACTTGGATGTTGTTGTGTAATTTGCACTGTTTTGATAGTGCATTTGTAAAAACTCGGGTTCTATTTAATGCCCCGTAGTCAGGAGATACAATTACTAAATTGTCCATATTGTATTTTTTTGTAATATCTTCTATAAAAATAGTATGTGGACTTAAATTGGTAGTTGCTATATCAAAGAAACCAGCTAATTGATTTGAATGTAGATCAATGAAAATGATGTTATTTACATTTGCTGTACTTAATATGTTAATAATGACTTTTGCACTTAATGCAGAGATCATTAAGTTGTTATCATCTAGATTTCTGTACATTACTCTATCTTGTCTAGTATAACAGAGATACGGTATTATCATAGTTGTTTTACTAGGACACAATGTTCTATTGATTGTATCTGTCAATAAGAGCAACTCTACTAGATTAGAGTGTGCTGGAAAGCAAAGAGAATTTATGATTATGACGTGCTTATTTTTGTCATCTTGGTTCTCTTGAATTTCTACATTTATTTCTTGATCAGAAAAATGAGAAATACACGAGTTAACCAACTTTATACCTGTGATTTTTGATATGCACTTTGCTAAGTTGATACTAGATGTACCAGAAGATATTAACATCGAAAAGAATCTATATGTAAAATGGATGCTCTGATGATACGTAATGGTTTACTAAAAGTAAATAGGTATTTTTTAATAATATGTGTTATCATACAGTAATCTTTTTAGGGTGATAGTGGTAAATAAACAAGATGTATTAGATGCATTGTCGACAGTTATTGATCGTAATAGCAATAAAAATATTATCGAGTTAGGGTTAGTAAGGTCTGTATTAGTGAATGATAATATTGTGCATTGTATATTGAATTTATCAGATGAGCATCAAATAGAACAAAGAAATACGATTGAAAAAAAATGTAAGGATGCAATTAATGCTGTACCAAATCTTAAAGAGTTGACAGTTGTTTTTACTACTGCGCATAGTGCTGTTAATAAAATAAATAAAAAAATGCCTATAAACAAGATATCAATTCCGGGGATAAAAAATATAATACTTATATCTTCAGGTAAAGGTGGTGTAGGTAAGTCTACAGTTGCAATTAATATGGCGCTATCCTTATTACGTAAAGGGTATAAGTCAGCATTAGTTGATCTTGATATTTATGGACCATCTATACCTCATATGTTAGGTCTTAAAAAGACTACTAATCCTGAAATAGACCATAATAATAGAATGATTCCAATTACGAGATATGGTCTTAAAAGTATGTCAATAGGATATTTGATTGATAAGAATAATGCTGCTATTTGGCGTGGTCCTATGGTAACAAAGGCAATATATAGTCTTATGGTAAATACAGTATGGGGGGAAGTGGATTATTTGGTAGTAGATACACCTCCTGGTACAGGTGATGTACACATTAGTCTTGTTGAGAAATTTAAAGTTACTGGTGTTATTGTGATTTCTACGCCTCAGGATTTAGCTATTATTGATGCAATAAAGATATGTGATATGATGAAGAAAGTGAATGTTAATATTATTGGGTTAGTAGAGAATATGAGTTATTTTATTCATTCTAATTCTGGTGATAAGACTTACATTTTTGGTAAACAAGGTGTACATAGGATAGCAAATGAATTGAATGTAGATTTTCTTGGTGAGATAGCATTATATCCTCAAATATGTAATGTGGCGGAATTGGGAGATCCATTGGCATTGGACCATGAGATATGTAAGATTTATGATAATATTACTGACAATGTATTACATAGCATGAAAAATAAATGTTAAATTGTATACTATAGTTGTTGTTTTTTTGTTATTTAATTCTCATGATATAAGAGTTTATACCGTGATTTCTTAATAACCAGATGTAAACTTAAGTTCACTTCACTAAAAAGTGTATATGTAATTACCGTATGTTAAATAGTTGTAGGTGTTTATAAGAATTGTACCATTGTAGAATAAATGTTAAAGACCTGTAAGGTTGTTTATTGTTTTTTTACAGTTGTTTAGATCTAGTTACGCACTTAAGTTTTCTTACTCAGAAGTATATGTAATTGTAGTCTATTAAGTAGTGCTTATAGGTATGTATGGTGTTATATCGTATAAAAATATGAATATTGAAGGACTTGGTGATTGTTGATTCTTTGTAGTGTTGTTTATCATGGTTACATAAGATTCTATAACGTTATTTTTTCAGAGTTATATTGCAACTGTAGTTTTCTTACTCAGAAGTATATGTAATTGTAGTCTATTAAGTAGTGCTTATAGGTATGTATGGTGTTATATCGTATAAAAAATATGAATATTGAAGGACTTGGTGATTGTTGATTCTTTGTAGTGTTGTTTATCATGCTTACATAAGATTCTATAACGTTATTTTAAGACTATATCGCAATGACTTAGGTTTACTTACTTAGAAGTGTGTGACTGTTATCTATAAGTATTGTTATCATATTTTGGATATCGTCCATTCTGAGAAATTGAAATTATCAGAATAGTCTGTAAGTATTTAGTAAAATGTCATTCTTTTACCTATGATTTCATTAATCTTCAGGAACCTTCAGGTCAATTAGGTAATGTTGTTTTATTATCTATGGTATTTGTACTTTGGAAAGGCAATGTGTCTTACAAAAGTGTAATGGATGAAACTGGTGGCAATTGGTATCAAATACTAAAATTTTGATATGTTATTCTAAATTTAAACTGGTAAAGTTAACTTTGATTTGATTCCTTTATAATATGTTTTATTTCTTTTTCTACTATTTCTTTTACTAACTTCTGTAGATTGTTGTTGAGCCATGTTGATAACTCTGGTTTAAGCATTTTTATTACTAGTTCTTCTATTGTAGGACTTTTATCATTTGAAATATTCGGTGGTTTTGTATGATGGTGTATTTGTGTTATTAGCTTTTTTATTTCTTCACTATTTGCAACTATATTTTCAGGTGATACTAAATTTTCTGTTATAATGCTATTTTGTTGATGAATACCTTTTATTTCTGATGTATTGTCAATTTTCGATATTTCTTCTGAAAGAGTGTGTGTTGTCGTTAATCTTGTTTCTTGCGATGATAGCCGTTGAGTTGATTGCTCTATTGATATGAATTGATTTATATTGGACAATTGATCAGGATAAATTTTCTCTTTTGTAACAGATATTTGTATGTCTGGTTGTGTTGTGTTTTGATATGATTGATATGTTGTTGTTGGTGAATCTGTTATTGATTGAAATGTTTTATTGATTTCATTTAATGTATTGTGTACATGTTGTATGTTATGTAGGTCTATAAAATTTTCTGGATTTTCTAAATTTAGTACTTCCTCATCAGTGGCACTACTAGCATCATGTTCTGCAATAACGTGATCTTTACTATCATTGCCAGATATAACTTTTCTAATATTTGCAATTGCTTCTTTAAGGGGTTGAAAGTTGTTAGTATTACTCATAAGTTTTTTATATTAAATATAATTAATGTTCAGCTGTCCTATTAATGCAAGTAAATTATATATACTTATTACAACATTGCTTTGTACATTCAGAAGATTGACTTTTGCTTTTAAAAGTTCTTGTTCTGCATCTAATACATCTAGGACTGTTCTTAAATTTAATTCTGCTTCCTGTTTTATTCCAAGTAATGTTACTTCTGAATATTTTACAGAGTCTTGAGCTGCTTGTAGCATAGAATTAGCGGTGGAAATATTTTCCCAATTTAAAATTACAGATTCTTTAATAGTATTTAACACTTCATGGTGTGAATACATTTTTTGTTTTATTGCAAGTTGTGATTGCGTAATGGCAGCAATGTTGAGGCCTTGTTGGAATATAGGTAATGACATTTTTATTTCAAAAAAGTTATCGGTTTTTTTAGGAGTTATGTAAGGCTTATTAGTATAAGTATAGGAATTTATTGATGATATGCTTATGGATGGGAGTAAGTGTGCAATTGCTATTAAAGTCCCTTGTTTTGCTGCTTTGTATCCATTGTGAGATGCTTGTAGAGAAAGGTTATTTTTTTGAGCTATTTCTAGAGCTTCTTCTATGGATGATGGTATTGTTGGTATGGTAGGATTGTGTAAGTCTGTTGGTATTTCTCCAGTTATGTGAATGTAGTTAGCTTCTGCAATTTTCATTTCTCCACGAGCCTTGATTAATTCTGATGTAGCTGATGATAATCTAGCAGTAGCTAATGAAACATCTGTTTTAGTAACCTCTCCTAAAGAAAAACGTTTTTGTGTAGCTATTAGGTGTTCTGTTAATACTTTTTTAGTATGTTGTGTTAATTTATATACTTCAGCAGTTGTTAAAACCTTCATGTAAGCTTTGATTGTCTGAAGTATAATATTTTGTTTCTCTAGTAAAAAATTGATATCTTCTATATTTGCTAGGTATTTTGATTGTTGAAAAGCAGCAATATCAGCTCCTCCATTGAATATCTGTTGGGTTACTGTGAGGCTCATGGTTCTATTGTCATTGTTATGTAAAGAGAGTTCTGGCTGATATGCCTGCAGAGAATATACAACTGATGGTAAAAATTTTGATATACTGTTCAATTTGATTTTTTGTTTGTTCTCTAACGAATGATAGAACTTTGCTTTTATGTTAGCATTATTTGATAATGCTGCATGTAAAGCTTCATCTAAACTAGTACAATAGCTGTTGTTAGGTATAACTGATATGATATACATCAATATCAATGCACAGCAAATCTTATGCATATTAAGTTTAGTTATCATTAGAATGCTACCAACATTATGTCAAAAAATAATACTAGCAATGATTAAACTGTAATTAATTTTGATTAGCAAGAATTAAGTGTGAAGTTTAGTTGATTCAGTTCCGTATTATTCTTGAATTTGTAAGTTATAAATTTCATGGATTTTAATAGCAAACACAAAGAAAGTATATAAGTTGAATTGAGGTACATTAAATTACTACTGAGTATGCATTTACGATACATGCGTATATTAATTTAGATAGGAGGTATTATAAAAAGGTTCTATTTTGTGTTAGGTAAGTCTTGAGTATAGCAATTATTGTTCAGCTTTACTCATAAATAAGTTCAAGTTTTTTCTCAGTGCTATTTTAGGGATAACATTGATAATCTTTTGAAGATGTAAGTTAAGTAATGTTATTTTATTACAGTAGGCAAGATAAAGTTGCAGTGTTTTTCATGTATGGAGCTTGCAGAAGGAGTAAAATTAAATATAAAGTTAGTTTTTATTGACAAAAATCAATTGTCTGATTACTATGAAAATTTATTAATGATAGATGCAAATGGAGACTTTTTCTTTAAAGGCGAGCCAGGTAAAGAAGCGTTGGGTTGTAATAGATGCAACAGGAGTAGTAGTTGGTAGACTTGCTGCTTTTGTTGCTAATGTGTTGCGCGGTAAGAATAAACCTGAGTATACGCCTCATATGGATTGTGGGGATAATGTTATTATAATTAATGCAGAGAAGGTTCAATTTACTGGTAATAAATTGAAAAATAAGGTCTATTATAGACACACTGGGTATCCTGGTGGGCTGAAAAGCTGTACACCAGCTGATTTGTTCTTAAATAAACACTCAGAACGTATAATTAATATGGCAGTTCGTCGTATGCTAAGTACTGGTCCAATGGCACGTCGTCGTTTAAAAAATTTATATATATACTCAGGTTCAGAGCATAAGCATGATGCACAACAACCTGTAAAATTAGATTTTTTATCAATAAATGCGAAAAATAATAAGAGGAGATAATGGAGAGTAATCCTGATATGTTATCTGATCATCAACAAGATGGTAATGTTAAAGCTGTAAAAGTAGATGCTCGTGGCCGTGCTTATGGTACAGGTAAAAGGAAAGAAGCTGTTGCACGAGTATGGTTAACAGTAGGTAAAGGGAATGTTACTGTTAATGGCTTGGATATTTTTAGCTATTTCAAGAAAAATACCTTGTGCAAGAAGGTTTATAATCCATTTATTGTGACATCAACTTCTGGATGTTATAATGTTGTTGCCACTGTAAGTGGTGGTGGAATTTCAGGCCAGGCTGGGGCTGTTGCTCATGGAATTAGTAAAGCGCTAAAAGATATTAATCCCAATCTTCATTCTATTCTGAGAGCAGGTGGATTCTTAACAAGGGATTCGCGTGTTGTTGAGCGTAAGAAATATGGTCAACATAAAGCTAGAAAAAGTTGTCAATTTTCAAAAAGATAACCTCTTCTATGAGTTATCAAGTATCAGTTGCCATAGTTGGGGCTACAGGTTATGTAGGTGTGGAGCTAGTACGCTTATTACTATCTCATCCTATGGTCAAAATAAAGTATCTGTGTGCATCTCAATCTAGCGGAAAGTTACTTTCTTCTAGCCATTTGCACATCTCGCAGGGTGATATGTCTGTTAGTATCTCGTGTTTCGATGATATTGAATTATCTAATGTAGATGTGGTTTTTTTATGTTTACCTCATGGTGCATCAAGTAACGTTGTAAGAAAAATTCATGATGTAGTAAAAATTATAGATTTATCAGCTGACTTTAGAATTAAGGATACTGAAACATATAAGCAATGGTATGGACCGCATTGTTGTCCAGATCTTGTAAAAGATTTTGTGTACGGATTAACGGAGATATATAGGGAAGATATTCAAAAATCACGTTTTATAGCTTGTCCAGGGTGTTATCCTACTTCTGTATTAATACCACTATTTCCATTGTTGAGACTTCGTTTAGTGAAAAGTCATAATATAATAGTTGATGCTAAGTCTGGTGTAAGTGGTGCTGGTAGATCTGTTGAACAAGACAAGATGTTTTGTGAAGTTTATGATGTTATTAAATCATATAAAATCTCAAATCATAGGCATATCCCTGAAATAGAACAAGAACTTTGTTTTGCTGCATGTAGGGAAGATATTAGTTTGCAATTTGTACCTAATTTAATTCCGGTAAAAAGAGGTATGATATCTAACATATACCTTGAATTAGAAGAAGGTATATCTCTCACTGATGTTCGGGAAGCATTGCTACTTTTTTATAAAGATTCATCTTTTATCTTTATTGATGAAGAAAAGGCTGTGACGACTAGGTCTGTTGTAGGTACGAATTGTTGTTATTTAGGAGTTTTTCCTGGAAGGATACCTAATACGGTTATTATAATATCCGTTATAGATAATTTATTAAAAGGTGCTGCTGGTCAAGCAGTGCAAAATTTTAATGTTATGATGTCTTATAATGAAGAGATTGCTTTATCAAATATTCCTTATTTTTAAATATTTGCTTTAAAAACGTGTAAGTTTGTGATCTTGTTGTCTTTAGACAATGTAGTTTTAGTCAATCAATATAAAATTTTAATATTGTGATGTTGTTATGAAAAGATTGCTTTATCAAATATTCCTTATTTTTTAAATATTTGCTTTAAAAACGTGTAAGTTTGTGATCTTGTTGTCTTTAGACAATGTAGTCTTAGTCAATCAATATAAAATTTTAATATTGTGATGTTGTTATGAAAAGATTGCTTTATTAAATATTCCTTATTTTTTAAATATTTGCTTTAAAAACGTGTAAGTTTGTGATCTTGTTGTCTTTAGACAATGTAGTCTTAGTCAATCAATATAAAATTTTAATATTGTGATGTTGTTATGAAAAGATTGCTTTATTAAATATTTCTTTTCTGCTTAATG
The DNA here is from genome assembly GCF_000508225.1 of Ehrlichia muris AS145. Taxonomy (GTDB): domain Bacteria; phylum Pseudomonadota; class Alphaproteobacteria; order Rickettsiales; family Anaplasmataceae; genus Ehrlichia; species Ehrlichia muris. The sequence goes on along the minus strand of NC_023063.1, from coordinate 1,030,768 downwards.
TATGTAATTTGCGATATGTTTTTACAGATAATTTATCCTATCAGCCAGGTTTAATATATTATACTTCGGAATTGTGTTATTGAAATTTTTTTGTCTGCTTTGAGACATGTGTCTAGGTTTATGATATATTGGTGTAGATAATCTATCGAGTTGATAGCAATATAAGTTTAAGTGTTTTGTATCCTACAATAAAATTACTGCTTCATAAAATGTTAAAAATTGTATTTTTTCAAATTAGTAGTAGACTTTATTAGAGAAATTATTACTGTGTTAAATATCACATTTGTTTCTTTATGTATGGATATGTTTTTGTGTGTTGTTTGGAAATCTTATATGCTTATGTACTTATTAGTATTTTCTGTTTTAGAAAAGCGTTGACTAGAATATAAAGGGTATTAGTATATAAGTTAATAATCATTTGTTGATCTAGTAGATTCAAAGGTTTTAATTGTTTTCTTGTTTTGTTATATTAGAGATTAATTATGAATTTAGATAATGTGACTAGTGGTGATAATGTACCTAAAGAAATCAATGTTATTATTGAGATTAGCCAGAATTCATATCCGGTAAAATATGAGTTTGATAAAAAGAAGAACTTATTTTGTGTAGATAGGTTTTTACCAACTTCTATGTATTATCCGTGTAATTATGGGTTTATTCCGCATACTTGTGCTGGGGATGGTGATCCTGTTGATGTTTTAGTCGCAACTAGATTTCCTGTAATGTCTGGGGCAGTGATTTGTGCAAGGCCAGTTGGTGTATTGGTTATGCATGATGAAGGTGGGGAAGATGTAAAAATATTGGCTGTACCTGTAAATAAGCTGGATCAATACTATAATAATGTAAAGGATTATTCTGATTTTCCTGTATCTTTTTTAAATTCAATATCTCATTTTTTCACTTTTTATAAGAAACTAGAAGAAGATAAATTTGTATCTATAGAAGGTTGGAAAAATACTACAGTTGCAGAGGAATTGATATTGAGTGCTTTAGTTCAATAGATATAGTGATGTTTTTGCAGTATCTATATAGTATACCTGGTTATTAGAAACAGTGTTTAGATTTATTGTTGCATTAAAAGCAGTTTTTATTAGGTGTAGTTATTGAATTATTACAAGATCTTTTGTTGGGTGATTAATTCGATTTAATATAAGTATGGGATTGTTTTTATATTGGTTATGATTCCATAAATATAAGTTGCTAATAATGCAAAAATATAAGTTTTCTTGAGAATGTTTGAAAACTTAGCGATTGATGGATTACTGTTCTTATGTTACATGGCAATAGTTAGATTAATTAGTAATCATTATTTCTTGGAAATTATTAGTAGTGTGTATACTAATAACTGTTTTTTGTTAGATGCTAAAAATTTGTATATTACTATCATTGTTCGGTTAGTTACCAAATTGGTATATAAGACTAATAGTATGTAAGTTCAGTTGTATAGCGCTTTATGTTAAAAATTACTTTTTTTATATGTCACTACTGATTTTATATAAATCTTAGAATTGCTCGCTAGTAATTTTATGATTTAGTATTCACTAATAGTGAATACTTCAATTATTACTTGAGTTTATGTACTTTAAATTGTACAAAAATGTAATAAATATTAACTGTAAGGTGAATTTATGAAAACAAGTAGTGATAATAGTATGATAGTTACTAGAATGAAGTATCAAATGGACAAAATGGGAATAAATGCACGTGAACTAGCTCATAAAGCTGATGTTGGGAAGTCTTTTGTATATGATATACTAAGTGGCAAGTCAACAAATCCTACGTCTAAGAAATTAATGGCAATAGCGAAGGTGTTAAACGTTTCATTATCGTATTTGATTAGTGATGATAATTATACTTATGGACAAAGTAATATTAATATACTGCCTGTATATAATTTAGAACTAGAAAATGGGAAAATTTCATCTTCAGGTGATGTTAATCTGTATCTATCTTCAAACATTAATTTAACTTCTAATATGAAGAATTTACGTGTATATTACGTAAAGGGGGATAGTATGATCCCGACATTAATGAATCAAGATGTTGTTTTAGTAGATATAGGGGATAAAATACCTCATCCGGCTGGATTATTTGTTATAGTTGATTCAGTAGGTGTATCAATTAGGAGATTAGAATATTTAAAAGATAATCAGAAGATAAAGCTACATGTAGTTTCTGATAATAAAAAATATTCTTCTTATGAGTGTCATTTAGAAGATATGGAAATATTAGGGAGAGTAATTTGGTATGCAAGGTCCTTGTGAAAAAAATAAACATCGAATTTTGAAATATAACATATTAAAAATAAAAGCATATTTTATGTTAGTGTATATGCTTCTATTAATGTATAATGGTACGTGTGTTAACCATTGTTATTATTAATAAAGTATTAATTTGTGCTTATATATAATCAGTGAAGTATTTTACTAATTGAAGAAAATTAGGTGTATTTACTATAATATCTCTAGTAGTCTTTGGGGTAATATTGTGCTATATATGCAACACAGGAAAAGTATATTACATGTAATTTACTATTATACTTGAATAGCATAGTAACACTATGTATTAACTTTTGATGAAATGTTTAGTTGTTGTAGGGTGATTATGTCTTTAGATTAGTGCTGAGTGCTTTATGTGTTAAATTTATTAATTATTGAGTTTTTAGAGGTATTTATGCGTATATTATTAATAGAAGATGATATTGCATGTGCAAAAGCAGTAGAAGCTTCTTTATCTTCAGAAGGGCATTTTTGTGAAACTATGACTTCTGCGCAGGATTGTTATGGGAGTATCATTCCGAAAAATGATGATTATGATGTAGTTATATTGGATATACATTTTCCTGGAAAAATAGATGGATATGATATTCTAGTCAAACTGCGGGAATCTGGTATAAAAGTTCCAGTACTTATATTATCATGTATTTCATCAGTCTCACATAAAGTGAAAGGATTATATTATGGTGCAGATGATTATGTAACTAAACCTTTTCATAAAAGTGAGTTACTTGCGAGAATAAAAGCTATTGTACGTCGTACTAGAGGACACCCTGAATCAATAGTACGTGTTGGAAATATTGCAATAAATCTTGATCATAAATGTGTTGAGTGTAATGGTGAAATAGTACATCTAACTAAGAAAGAATATGGAATGATAGAGTTATTATCATCTAGGTTAGGTACTGTTCTTACAAAAGAAATGTTTTTATCTCATTTATATAGAGAGCTAGATGAACCTTCTGATGATAAAATTATAGATGTATTCATGTGTAAGCTTCGTAAAAAGCTTAAGGTTGCTAATAATGGGAAGAATTACATAGAAACTGTTTGGGGACGTGGTTACGTATTAAAAGAATGTGTTGATGAAGATGAAAGTGATGATAGAGGGGGATATAGATGGGATCATAGTGGTGATGGTTCCAGCGTTGATTCAGTTTATGGTCAAGAAGAAGATAAAAAGTATGTTGAAGAGGCATAATATAGTTGAGAGGTATTTTTTACGTGATACAATGATCAAGATATTATAGTTATATGTCTTTTTATTATAGGTGGAGGAAGTTTACGTGCCTGTATTTGTACATGATTGTGATTTGCCTAATGGGTTAAAATTTGAAAGTACTATTGCTGTTGATACTGAAACTATGGGCTTAGTATGCAGGCGGGATAAGTTGTGTGTAGTTCAATTATGTGATAGTGATGGTGATGTGCACTTAGTTAAATTTTCAGATAATTATCAAGCACCTAATTTGGTAAGTATTCTTTCAGATTCAAGTATAACTAAGATTTTTCATTTTGCTCGTTTTGATGTTGCCATAATACGTTATTATCTTGGTATATGGGCTACACCGTGTTATTGTACTAAAATAGCCTCAAAGTTAGTCAGGACATATACAGATCATCATGGATTGAAAGAGCTGTGTTATGAATTGTTGAATGTAAAGCTTAATAAAATGCAACAATCATCTGACTGGGGAAGAGAGACTTTGACATCTGAGCAATTGAATTATGCAGCATCGGATGTTATCTATTTGCATGCATTAAAAAATAAACTGGATGCTATGTTACAGCGTGACAATAAACAAGAATTAGCAGATTCTTGTTTTAAATTTCTTCCAACAAGAGCTCAGCTTGATTTATTGGGTTGGGATAATGTTGATATATTTAGTCATGCATCATAGTATGGAGTAATCTGAGCTATTGAAGTACTGGATTTTGGAATTTTTATCTTATATTAAAGTTGTTGTTGTGTGCAGCTAATTAGGTGTTGGTAGTCTTGTTTTGAGCTTCTCTTCGCAAGGGTTTGATTATTGTATTGGTGTAGTATTTATCTTAGTCATGCGAGTAGTATAAAAATCTGAGTTATTGTTATAGGACTGAATGTTATTCGTTCTCCATTATAAAAGCAGTATGATAATTGAGTAAGAATTAGGAAGTCTTATTTTGAAATTCTTTCAATAAAAAGGTAGGCTTGATTATTAGAATTAGGCAACATATTTAGTGCTTGCCACTATAGTAACATATCCATACCTTGACTTGTTTACATTTAATTTGTATAACATCACAATGGGTTAGATTGATAGAAATGTATGGTTGATGGTATTCAGTTAAACTTTTTTGTTAGCAAAGATAAGCTCTTGCAGGCTTTGTCTTACATTAATAGTATTGTAGAAAAACGTCATAGTATTGTTGTTCTGTCGTGTGTAAGAATAGAAGTCAAGGATCAGGAAATTAAATTAATGTCTACGGATCTTGATATCTCAATAATTGCTTCCATTACTGCTCATGTAAATGTGAATGGGGTTGTAGTGGTTTCTGCTCAACTTCTTTATGATATTGTAAAAAAATTACCTAATGATATTGAAATCAAATTTGTTATTGGTGAAGATGGGAGACTGATTATAGAGTGTGGTCGTACAGAATTTTTCCTTCCTGTAGTTGATATAGAAAAATTTCCTGTTATTGAAAACAATGAATTACAAAATAAGTTTATTTTACAGGTTTCTGAGTTAGCGAATTTGTTTGGAAAAACTAAATTTGCAATTTCTATGGAGGAAAGTAGATTTAACTTGAATGGATTGTATGTTCATACATCTGATAATATCTTATGTTGTGCTGCTACAGATGGTCATAGATTATCATTAGCTAAATGTAAATCTAATAGTGTATTATCAAGTTTTGGTATTATAGTTCCAAAGAAAACAGTTAATGAGATTTTGAAGATAGTAAGTCATGGTAGTGGTAATGATTTAATATCAATTAGTTTATCGGATAGAAAGATTTGTTTTGAGTATAAAGAATATATTTTAATATCTAAAGTCATAGATGGCACTTTTCCGGATTATAATTCTATTATTCCTAGGTCTTATGATAAAAGTGTATTGATTGAGTCTGAGATGTTGTCTAATGCAATAGATAGGGTATCTGTAGTAGTCTTTGATAAGGTGAAGGTCATAAAACTACGATTTGTTGATAATAAGCTCATACTTAGTGCTGCTTCTTCGGATCAAGGGGATGCTAGAGAGGAGTTAGAAGTTGATTACTTTGGAGAAGATATGACTATTGGGTTAAATGCAAGATATTTAATGGAAGCTTTATATTGTATTAAGGGAAAATGTCTTTTATCATTTTATGATGCTAGTACATCTGTTTTAATACAGGAAGAAGAGAATATAGATGACTTCACTTATATTATTATGCCTATGCGCATATGATCTTCTTATAATTCTAGAAACTTAGGTAGAATTTTTGTCTTTATTGCATTACATAGTTAAGTACTTTAATTGATTAGACAGACTTAATATATAAGTATACCTTCTCTTGCACATGAAACTATAAGATAGGATACCCATTTATATTATTAATGCCTATGCGAATATGATCTTCTTATAATTCTAGAAACTTAGGTAGAATTTTTGTCTTTATTGCATTACATAGTTAAGTACTTTAATTGATTAAGACAGACTTAATATATAAGTATACCTTCTCTTACACATGAAACTATAAGATAGGATACCATTAAAAATCTTATGAAACAGTGGGCAGTAGAAGAAATATATTAACTGCTGGATACTGAAGATGACACTCCTGCACTTGAAGCAGACTTATTATTTTTGTTTAGTACTTCAGATATTGAGGATTTTAGTACTTTAATTTCAACCCCTTCTGATATTTCTACAAAAAGATACCCATTTGTTGAATCAATTTTTGCGACTGACCCCAATATACCACCAGAAATAATAACTTTATCACCTTTTTTTATATTATCTAGCAACTTGTTGTGCTCTTTAATCTTTTTTTGTTGAGGTCTAATTATAAAAAAGTAGAAAACACAAAAAATTAACACCAAAGGAATTAATCCTGCGATTGAACTACCTATTCCCGAAGCAGGTGCTGTTGTTGCTGCAAAGACTTCAGAGATAAACGACATTTTAATACCAAGCAGTAGGTGAATAAATTAATGTACCAAGAATGGTATTGATTGTCAATATCAATTTGGCTTAAAATTTATAGTATTGCAACTTAATTTATTGGAAAGTTTGAATTTTATTCACTTAGAACTCTTAGAATCTGATATGAAAAATATTTTGTAATGAGGTAGAGTGTTATGTTAAATTGTTAAAAAAGCAGGGTATTGTATATAGAAGCACTTTTTATCTTTCATGTTTTAAAAATTATTTATGGAGATTTTAGTACTTAAGATGATATCAGCGTGAACTTTTTATTTTACTAGTGGGAATCATATAGAGTGAAATAATAATGTTTAAGTGTAGTTTATGTTATGTAAAAAGTTTTATGTATGTATATTTATCAAGGAGTATATACTGATGTTTGTAGCTATAAAATATGGAATGCAACATGAGTTTTGATTTGTAATAAGCAGAAACTACCAAGATTTATACCTAGAACCTTAGTTATCTGTCTATGCTTTAAAGAGCAACTATTAGCACTTTTAGTATAACCTGAAATATAAAAAACTTATTCACTGTTGGAATTTATAGTAAATGAAAACATTAAAGTGCGCATGATCCTATATCGTATCTGTAAATTCCATCTGGCCAATCTAATAAGTCTAATGCAGCATAAGCTTGGTGTTTTGCAGTAGCTAAATTTTCGCCTTGTGCTACAACATTGATTACCCTTCCAGAATCTGATACCCAGTTATTTCCTTCTCTTCTTGTACCTGCATGTAAGAGTTGAATGTTAGGTAGCTTTTCAATGTTTTCTATTCCATGAATTATAGAATTTTTCTTATATTCACCTGGATATCCACGACTAGCTACTACAACGCATAAAGCAGCTTTTTTGTTTAACTCTACTGACTCATTTCCTAGTTTACCTTTAGCTGTAAGTGATAATAACCTTAGAAAATCAGAATTTAATCTTGGTAATATTGATTGTGTTTCAGGATCACCAAAACGCACATTGTATTCAAGTAATTTTGGTTCATTCTTTTTAATTATAATACCAGCAAATAGTAACCCTCTGAATTGTATGTTCATATTGAACATTGCTTTGATAGTTGGATATATTATCTTCTGAATGATTATATGCTCCATTTCTTGTGTAATAATATTCGGCTTAGAATATGACCCCATGCCACCAGTGTTAGGGCCTTTATTGTTATCCCCTATAGTTTTATAATCTTGTGCTACTCCAAGAACGACTGGATTGGATCCATCAACCAGTGTAAAGAAGCTAATTTCCTTGCCATCAAGAAATTCTTCAACGACTATTGCATGACCAGCTTCTCCGAACTTGTGATGGACTAGCATAGCGTCTACAGCGTTGTACGCCTCTTCATATGTGTGACATATTATTGTCCCTTTCCCCTGTGCTAACCCATCAGCTTTTACTACTAGAGGTAACTTTTGTTTACCAATAAACTTATAAGCTGAATTTGCATCAACAAAGTATCCATATTTTGCAGTAGGAATACCATACCTCATACACAATTCTTTTGTGAATCCTTTTGAAGACTCAAGCCGAGCTGCTGCTTTAGAAGGTCCAAAAACTAATATACCTTCTTCTGTTAACGCATCTGATAATCCATTTATTAATGGAGCTTCTGGCCCAATAACTACTAGTTCGATTTTTTCTTTTTTACATGTTTGAATGACTTCTATTGTATTATTGATATCTATATCTATTATGTCTGCTAACCCAGCCATTCCTTCACGCCCTGGGGCAATAAATAACTTGTTTAGCAATGTAGATGATTTGCGAATGTGATATAACATTGAGTGTTCACGTCCACCAGAACCAATTACCAATACGTTCATTAACATGCTTTATTTGAATCTTATTACTTATGCATTCTAGTATCAATATGGTAGTTGTCAATAAATTATATGCTTTGCTACTTAAATGTATGAGTGCATTCGTAAAAATTGCTTGTCTGTGATACATCTTTATGTTTCAATAAAGTATTTCATAATTTACAAGTTTATATTTACAGGTGATAAAATATGCATAACTCTAAAGTTATTAGGAATACTATTTATTTGTTATGCTGTTGTTTTTTGATGGTAAGTTGCTCTTTTGTAAAAAAGGGAGAAAAGTTTGTGGGGGATCGAACAGCAGATGAAATATATGAGAGTGCCTTAAGAAAATCTAGTGCTAAGGAGTATAAAAGTGCAGTAAAAGATCTTGAAGAAATCGATAATCTTTATCCGTTTTCTCCTGTTGCGATTAAGGCTCGCCTTATGATGTCATTTTTGAATTATGAACTTGGTGATTATTCTCGTGCTGAGATCTATGCTGATGATTATATTCAACTTTACCCTGATAGCAAAGATATAGATTTTGCTTATTATTTGAGAATAATGGCAAATTATATGCAGATTAGTGATATAGATCGTGATCAAAGTAGTGTGCATAAAGTTTTAGAGCTATTAAATGAGTTCATACATCTCTTTCCTAGTTCTGTGTATTTAGAAGAGGTTATGAAAAGATTAGAACTTGTTCACCAGCATGTTGCTGGTAAGGAATTTTCAGTAGGTAAATTTTATTTGCAACGTGGTGAGTATGTTGCTGCCATTAAAAGGTTCAGTACAATATTGAATAAATATAAGGAGACAAAATATTATTCAGAGAGCTTGTATAGAATTAGTGAAGCATATTTAGCCTTAGGAGATGTTGCTGCATATGCAAGATATATGTCATTGCTTAAAGAGTGTTGTATGGATACTGGTTGGTATAAAGAACCTTTGCAAGCAAGTAAAGTTGACAGTCAATAAATATACAAAAGACTAGTTTCCAATTGCTTATAGCTAGAGATTTAATAAATGATTTTTGTATGATTATTTCTAATACCTCTATTGAAATTTAGAAATGCTAAAAACTAGAAAGAATAATACATATAAATAAAATAAACAGGTAAGCAATAGAGTAAGTAAACATTGCTTTATACTTATAATGGTTGGTTGAAGTCAGTACTTTAAAAGCGTGAAATACAAATGTAATACCAAGTGGTATTGCGCAAGTTTCATATAATAAGTAGTCCTTTAAAAATATTCCAGGTAATAGTGTTACAATAAATAATATGATACTATATATGACTATATGAACTTTAGTAACGAATATTCCGTGTGTTACAGGTAGCATTGGTATTTTAGCTTTTTCATATTCCTGGTAATTTAGTAAGGATAATGCCCAAAAGTGTGGAGGAGTCCACATGAATATAATTAGGAATAGTATTAAACTTTCTATAGAAATAGAGCTAGTTACAGAAGTCCATCCAATGATTGGAGGAAGTGCTCCTGCAATTCCTCCTATGACTATATTTTGCGATGTTCTTCTTTTAAGATACATTGTATATACTAATGTATAGAATGCTATGCTGATGGCTAGTAATATTCCTGATGTATAATTAACAGCGATCATCATTACTGTTACAGAGATAATGGATAATACTAACCCTAACTCAATTGCACTAGATCTCGTAATCCTTCCAGAAGGTATAGGACGATTTTTAGTCCGCTCCATTAATGCATCTATATCACTATCATACCACATGTTTATTGCTCCTGCGGCACCAGATCCTAGTGCTATGCATAATGCACTAATAACAGCAATAAAAGGATGAATGTTTCCTGGAGCAATGAACATTCCTGTAATTCCTGTGAGAACTACCAAATACATGATTTTTGGCTTTAGTAGATCCCAATAATCTGACATTTCACTTATAATCTGCAGTTTAACATTTTCACAGTTAGAGTTCATATTTAATCAACCTTTGGTATTTCTTCAAAGGTATGGAAAGGTGCTGGTGATGGTATTGTCCATTCTAGTGTATCTCCTCCCCATGGATTATTAGGACATTTTTTTCCACTTCTTAATGTTGCAATGACTATGTAAACGAAGAATAAAGCTGATATAAACGATAAAAATGCTCCTGCTGATGATATGTAATTCCATGGAATAAAAGCATCTGGGTAATCTGGTATACGTCTTGGCATTCCTGCTATGCCTAAAAAGTGTTGAGGTAAAAATGTAATGTTGGTTCCAATGAAAGTTAACCAGAAATGTACCTTACCAAGGCGTTCATTATATTGCTTGCCGGACATTTTGCCTATCCAGTAATAGAAGCCAGCAAAAGCTGCAAATAATGCAGCAATTGACATTACATAATGGAAATGTGCAACTACATAATATGTATCGTGTAATGCTTTATCAATACCACCATGTGAAATTACAATACCAGTAATTCCACCTACTACAAATACAAAAATAAACCCGATTGAAAATAGCATGGGAGTTTTAAATTCTATCTGTCCTCCCCACATAGTTGCGATCCAACTAAATACCTTGACTCCTGTTAGCACACCTATCAGCATCGTGGTAACGCTGAAGTATGTCATAATTTCTGCACTTAAACCGACAGTAAACATGTGATGTGCCCATACTACTCCACCTACTGCTGCAATGCCAACTAGTGCTAGTACCATGCCTAAATATCCAAAAACTGCTTTATGAGAGAAAGTAGATACGATTTGACTTATTATTCCAAATGCAGGAAATATAATAACATATACTTCAGGATGTCCGAAGAACCAAAATAAATGTTGAAATAGTAAAGGATCACCTCCACCAGCAGGGTCAAAAAAGCTTGTACCAAAGTTTCTGTCTGTTAATAACATTGTTATTGCTCCCCCTAAAACTGGGAGTGTAACTATTAACATAAAAGATGTTAATAATATAGTCCAAACAAATAGTGGCATCTTTAATAATGTCATACCATGAGCTCGCATGTTAAATATTGTGACGATAAAATTTATAGCCCCTACAATTGATGAAGCTCCAGCAACATGCAGAGCAAATATTGCTATGTCTACAGAAGCACTTGGATGAGATCCTATATATGATAATGGAGGGTATAGTGTCCATCCTGTTCCTGCACCTTCTCCTATCAATACAGATGTACATAATAGAATTAATGAGGCAACTAATAGCCAAAAGCTTACATTGTTAAGACGTGGAAATGCCATATCTGGAGCTCCTATAAGCAATGGTACAAACCAGTTACCAAATCCTCCAGTTAAAGCTGGCATGATCATGAAAAATACCATAATTAATGCATGACCTGTGACGATAACATTGTATAACTGATAATTATCGTTTAGCACGTTAATATGTGCGAGTTGTAATCTCAATACGAGAGATAATATACCCCCTACAAGTCCCCCAATAATGGAAAAAATAATATATAGTGTGCCTATATCTTTGTGATTTGTTGAGAATAACCAACGTTTTATTCCTTGTGGTATATGTTCACTATTCATTCATACCTCTATAATTCAAGTGTCTTTTCTTGTATCCATTCATTAAATTGTTCTTTTTCAACAGCAACTATCACTATTGGCATAAATCCATGTAGCCTGCCGCAAAGTTCTGAACACTGTCCATAATATATTCCTGGAGTTTTGATATTAAACCATGCTTCATTTAGTCTGCCTGGTACTGCATCAATTTTTACTCCTAAGGCTGGTACTGCCCAACTATGTATTACGTCTGCACTTGTAACTTGTAACAGAATATTTGTATTTATGGGTACTACTATTCTGTTATCTACTTCAAGTAAACGCAGATCTTGACTTTCCAAACTATCTGTTGCTTTCATATAACTATCAAAAGCAAAATTTTTATAATCTGGATATACGTATCCCCAATACCACTGATATCCGATTGCTTTTAATGTCATTTCTACATTGGGAATTTTCTGCTCATGTCTAATTAATTTGACATTACTTATAGTTAAAAATCCTACGATTACTAAAGGAATTAATGTCCACAATATTTCTAAAACTGCGTTATGAGAATTCTTAGTGTTAAAGACAATTTTGTCTCCTGATCTTTTCCTAAACTTTATGAGTGCATATGTCATTACAGCAAAAACAATAACTGCTACTACTGACATAACAAACATAACAAAGTTATGGGATCTTATAATCGATTCCATTATTTCTGTTGCTGGAGTCTGAAATCCCATCTGCCACTGTACAGGTGCTGCAAATGTACTAAAAGGATTAAATATACAGAAAAAAAAACCAGAAATCTTAACATAATGCTACACTATTAATAATTAATTGCTTATCATTTTAATGCTCAAAATGCAACAATTTTATACTACTTTTTAAGAAGTATAACCTTAATAAAGTTAATTATAACTAAAAGCTACAGTACTTGCAAATCTATCTGTCATTGTATTGATCAGTATTTTTCAGATTTCTCTACAAAGTATTAGATTCAGCGATTTTTAGTGTATATGTTGTATTTATTAAAAAGTGTTGTAATATAAGATAATCTCAAGAATTATTTTTTTCTTATAGTAGAAAGTTAGTTTATTGTTGAGGTAAATATTAAGAAAAGTAAAATAATTGACTAAAATCTAAAAATGTCTTTTAAGATTAATGTTTATCATCATTATATAGGAGTTCTATATAATAAGATTATTATTCAAACTGAGCTTGTTGTATCAAGATTTAAAAGAGTTTAAAAAATTGCAAATGTTGTGTTTGTGGTCATTTAATTCTATAGGTAACTATGTCTTAAAAATTATATTACTTTAATTTATGTATTACGTTAAACTTGTTGAAATAGTGGACTATCTTAGGTTAACTTATTGCATGTGGATCTGATTTTGTGCTATCAAGTCCAAAAGTGGAATGTAGAGCTACTGTAGCAAGTTGACTGTCTTTTCTCCATATTAGAACGCTGATTTTTATTTCTGAAGTAGTAACTGCCAGTATTTTTATATTATTAGATGTTAATGTATGAAACATCTTATAAGCTACTCCAGCGTGAGAAATCATGCCTACTCCAATAATAGAGATCTTTGCAACTTCAGAATTGATTATTAAATTCTGGTACATAAGCTCAGTTTGAATCTCTGTTAAGAATGTTGTTGTTGTTGGCAAATCCTCTTCTGAAATTGTAAAAGTAATGTCATTTGCATTATTGTCATTCATATTTTGGATGATCATGTCAACGTTAATGTTTTTTTCTGCTATTGCGTTAAATACAGTGGTAATTCCAGATAGTGTTTTTACCTCTTTTAATGTAACACTTGCTGTCTTATTGTTACATGTGATCCCAGTAATTAATTGGCTTTCCATATGTAGTTCTCCTTTTTTACATAATATTGTTCCCTTTCCGGGATTGAAAGTAGATAGTATGCACAATTTTATATTATATTTCATTGCTATCTCTACTGAGCGTACTTGTAATACTTTGGCTCCAAGAGAGGACATTTCTATCATTTCATCGTATGTAATGTAATCTAACTTACGTGCTTTTGGTACTACATTGGGATCTGCTGTATATATTCCATTTACATCTGTATAGATATAGCATAGATCTATACCTAATGCTGCTGCAATTGCTACAGCTGAGGTATCAGATCCTCCTCTACCTAAAGTTGTGACTCTGTTGTTTTTGTGCATCCCTTGAAATCCAGCAACAATAGCAACGTCATTATTAGATAGAGAATCCTGTAATGAGCGTGTGTTGATATCTATGATTCTTGCTTTAGTGTGATCTTCAGTTGTTACTATTGGTAGTTGCCATCCTAGCCATGATTGTGCATTGACTCCTATTTTTTGAAGAGCTAATGATAATAGTCCGCATGATATTTGTTCTCCTGAAGAAATAATTAGGTCATATTCGGAACATTCAGATTGGGATTTTACATCAGAGATTTGTTTAATTTGTGAAATGATGTTATCAGTAAATTTCCCCATAGCTGATACTACTACAACTACTTTGTAATTATTGTTAACATCTTGTTTTATTATTTCTGCAACTCGATTAATACACTTTATGTCTTGTAAGGAAGTTCCTCCAAATTTTTTTACTAAAGTCCTCTTCATTATTGTGTGCTAGAAATGTATGACTATCATCTTACATGATAAGTGATTTTTTATATTTTGCAAAGTTTGTATTAATGTAGTTAAATTCTTTGTTGTGTGGTGAATATTATAGAACAATATTATAAAAAGGATTTTATATAAAAACTGAATTTTGTTTGGAGTGTCATAATCTATGATCTTGTATGGTTATGTTACATATTGCTTTAAGGAGTATAATCAATTCTGATGTCTGTTTTTTATAAAATATTATATTGGTTCTATAATGTGAGATGTTATCCATAACTGATGTTTATAAGTATAGTTATTGATATTTAGGTATTGTTGTAAATTACTAGTAGGCAGAGATATTTAGGGTGTTTATATGAAATAGATATCTATTATATGATGAGTTTTTATAGGATGATGTCTGTTTTTTATAAAATATTATATTGGTTCTATAATGTGAGATGTTATCCATAACTGATGTTTATAAGTATAGTTATTGATATTTAGGTATTGTTGTAAATTACTAGTAGGCAGAGATATTTAGGGTGTTTATATGAAATAGATATCTATTATATGATGAGTTTTTATAGGATGATGTCTGTTTTTTATAAAATATTGTATTGATTCTATAATGTGAGATGTTATCCATAACTGATGTTTATAAGTATAGTTATTGATATTTAGGTATTGTTGTAAATTACTAGTAGGCAGAGATATTTAGGGTGTTTATATGAAATAGATATCTATTATATGATGAGTTTTTATAGGATGATGTCTGTTTTTTATAAAATATTGTATTGGTTCTATAATGTGAGATGTTATCCATAACTGATGTTTATAAGTATAGTTATTGATATTTAGGTATTGTTGTAAATTACTAGTAGGCAGAGATATTTAGGGTGTTTATATGAAATAGATATCTATTATATGATGAATTTTTATAGGATGATGTCTGTCATTCCTTAAATAGTCTGATATCAGATAATCTTGTGGTGGTTAATTTCGCGTAGGTTACTTGTGTGTAAATTGTTCATGAATTATTTAGTTAGGGGTTATAATTCCATATATGGTTTTTATAAGTAATGTTTTTGTGGTATTTGCAAATATTAAATTAATATAACTAAAATTATGTGATAAATTGCTAATAGACAAGATAACAATAATGCTGATTTATGAAGAATATATATATTACTACTCCTATTTATTATGTTAATGATGTTCCACATGTAGGTCATGTTTATACAACTTTGATATGTGATATTATAGCGCGGTTTATGCGTCTTGATGGGTGTAATGTGAAATTTGTAACTGGAACAGATGAACATGGACAAAAAATAGAAAAAGCAGCCCGAGCACGTAATATGTCATTGGTACACTTCACTGATAATACGAGTGCTGTATTTAAACAATTAGCTGATGTTATGAACTATAGTTATGATGATTTTATTCGTACAACAGAGGTGAGACATCAAAGAGCTGTTATAGCTTTGTGGCAGCGTTTATGTGACAATGGGGCAATATATCTAGGTAGTTATTCTGGTTGGTATGCAGTAAGAGATGAAACGTTTTATCAAGAAAAAGAATTAATTGATGGTAAAGCTCCTACAGGGGCTGAGGTAGAATGGATAGAAGAGCCGAGCTATTTCTTTCAGCTGTCAGATTTTCAAGAGAGATTGTTAAGTTTTTATGCAGAGAATCCTGATTTTGTTACTCCTAGGTATCGGTATAATGAGGTTATATCATTTGTTAAATCAGGGTTGAAAGATCTTTCTATATCAAGGCAGAATGTTTTATGGGGAATAAAAGTACCAAATGATGACAAACATGTAATTTATGTATGGGTTGATGCTTTAACAAATTATCTGACAGTATTAGGGTTCCCTGATATTAACCATAAAGATTATCAAGCTTATTGGGCAGGTGATAATAGTTTTGTTTTGCAAGTTATTGGGAAAGATATATTGAGATTTCATGCTGTGTATTGGCCTGCTATTTTAATGGCAGCTGGCTTACCTTTACCTAAAAAAATCTTAACTCATGGTTGGTGGACTAATGAAGGACAAAAAATCTCTAAATCGTTAGGTAATGTTATAAAACCTTTTGATTTGGTAGAAGAATTTGGAGTTGATCAATTGAGATATTTTTTAATTAAAGAAATGCCAATAGGGAACGATGGAGATTTTAAAAGAAGTAGTCTTATTAATTGTATAAATTATGATTTAGCAAATAATATAGGGAATCTTGTACAGAGGACTATTTCTCTATTGTACAAAGAGTGTGGGGGAGTTGTACCAACAGTAAGTGATGATTTGTTGCGTGATGAAGAAGTTTTACCAAATTATCAAGATATTCTTGGAAGAGTTAGGGATTGTGTTATGCATTATAACTTGAATGGAATGATACATATTATAGAACAATTATCTTCTACGGCTAATGAATATATTACAGTGAGAGCACCATGGAAATTATCTAAGAGTGATCCTAGAGTTATGAAAGCAGTATTATATAAATTGCTTGAATATATTAAATGTATAGGATTGCTGTTACAACCTATAATGCCTAAGTTATCATCCAAAATATTGGATCAAATTGGATTACCAGAATGTAATCGTGACTTTAGTAAATTTTCTATACCTGTGGGTGTGAATACAACTTTACCAAAACCAGAACCTATTTTTGTCAAAGATTGTGTAGGCTATATATATATATATACTTGCTAGTATATAGAATATGTAGCATTATGTGTAGTCGACAACTATGGCAGTTGTATTGGATTACGTAGGCTTCTCTGTGTAAGGAAGTTTTTTGTATATCAAATTGTCGAACTTGAATATTGGTGTGTAGGTTGAGAATTTTTATTAGTGAGTGTTTAGTTGGGTTTAGTATGCACCTATCTATATGATATTGCTACTTTGAATAAGTTTTCACAGATTTCAGAAGTGTGAATAATGAGTACTTATAGTGATAATAAGTTAATATACTACTATATTGTTGTTTGAACGTATCAAGTGTGTGTTGTATAAGGTTTGTGTGGATTTACATTGATCATGAAAACAGTATTATTCTATGATGGTTGTTAAGCTGACATTGTATGTAAAGGAAAATTTTAACATTAAGATCAATTATAATTTTCCAAGCAATATATATAGAAACATAGATTATGCTATCCTAGCTTAATGAAATTAGATGTTATAATGTCTTTTTGATAACTATTATCTATAAAGAAAACTTTGGTTGAGGTTAGTTATATTTTCCAAGCAGTATATAATGTAACTATACCAAAACATAAATTAGTATATTTTATTTGGCTAAAATTAGAGTTTTCAATTTCTTGTACAAAGTCTTCTTGATATGGAAATTTGCTTATACTATCTACTAAGTATTGATATGCAGTCTTATCTCTTGCTACTACTTGTCCTATGTTAGGGATAATATTGAATGAATAAAAGTCATATAATTTGTAAAGAGGATGACTTTCTTTTAAGGGAGAAAATTCTAAACATATAAATTTTCCTCCTTGCTTAAGAACCCTATATGCTTCGTTTAATGCAAGATGTCTATAAGAAACGTTACGTATTCCAAAGGAAATTGTATAATATTCGAAACTATTGTCTGAAAATGGTAGTTGTTCTGCATTACCACATACCCATTTGAGATTTAATATGTTTGCATTGATAGCATTGTCTCTTCCATGATTTAACATTTTAGGATTAATATCACATACTGTTGTATCTACATTTCGTTTGTTTTTTGCTACCTTTATAGCTATATCTCCAGTACCAGAGGCAACATCAAGTAAGCTACCACTGGTAATGTTCTGAATTACTCTGTCTTTCCATAGTCTGTGCAGACCAAAGCTCATTATATCGTTCATTAAATCGTAACGAGAAGCTACTGAAGTAAAAACTTGATTAACAAACTTTGATCTTTCATGCATGACTTATAGTATAAATTTTGATAAATCTAATTGCTTTGAAATATCTTCCAATTTCTTCTTTACATATTCGCTATCGATTACATATGTTTTACCACTATTTTCTGTTGCAGTATAGCTGATATCTTCCATTAGTTTTTCTAAAATAGTGTGTAATCTACGAGCTCCAATGTTTTCAACTTCTCTGTTAACTGTGGATGCTATTTCTGCTATAGTAGATACCCCTTCATCAGTAAAGTCAATAGTAATATTTTCAGTTTTCATTAATGCGCAGTACTGCTTTAATAAACTTGATTCTGGTTCAGTTAAAATTCGCACTAAATCGTCTTTGCTAAGCGGTTTAAGCTCTACTCGTATAGGAAGACGTCCTTGCAGTTCAGGTAATAAATCAGAAGGCTTAGCCAGGTGAAATGCTCCAGATGCTATGAATAAAATATGATCGGTTGTAATAGTGCCATATTTTGTTGTTACACTTGTTCCTTCAAGCAATGGTAAAAGATCTCTTTGTACACCTTCTCTGTTAACTTCTCCTCTGATTTCTGTACGAGCTGCAATTTTATCTATTTCATCTAAGAACACAATACCATCATTACTTGCTAGTTGCAAAGCTTCCTTTATTATCTTGTCCTCATCCATTAATTTTTCACTTTCTTCATTAATCAGCAGTTCTCTTGCCTCTTTTACAGTAACTTTTATGGTTTTGAGTTGTTTATTATTTCCTAACATTTTATGTACAATCTCGTTGATGTTCATAATGCCAACTTGACTTCCTGGAATATTAGGAACATCAATGGAAGGGATTACATTTTTACTTTCTTTGATGGATATTGAAATCTCAGAATTTTCAAATTCACCATTTCTTAGCTTGTTTTGGAAAATGGTTTTTGTTTCTTGACTTGCATCAGCTCCAATCAATGCATCAAGAATTATATTTTCTGATAAAGTTTTTGCTTTTTTCTCTACAATTTTACGGAATTTTTCTTTTACTAGGTTAATAGCTACATCAACTAAGTCACGTATAATAGAATCTACATCTCTACCTACATATCCTATTTCAGTAAATTTGGTAGCCTCAACTTTTATAAAAGGTGCTTTTGCAAGTTTTGCTAGTCTACGAGCTATTTCTGTTTTGCCAATACCTGTATGTCCTATCATTAAAATGTTTTTAGGAATAATCTCTTCTCTTAATGGTTCAGGTACTCTATTACGGCGCCAGCGATTTCTTAAAGCAATAGCTACAGCACGTTTTGCGTCTGCTTGTCCTATAATAAACCTGTCTAATTCTTGTGTAATTTGTTGAGGAGTTAGTTCTTGAGAGCTATATGAGTCATCTACATCTAAATTTGTTCCATCTTCACAGGCTGCTGTATTAGTAGTATTTTCGCTTTTTAGTAGTGCGTAACCAGCTTGTCCATTATTTATGGCATCTGTTGTATTTGCTGTATCATCATTTAATTTGAGTTTATTATTTGGTGTGACAAACATTTTAATCCTCTATTTTTTCCATAATAATATTGTTATTTGTATAAATACATATTTCAGAAGCTATTTTCATTGCAGTAGTAATTATGTATTCTAAAGTCATATTTTGAGAAAGTTGATCATTAGATTCGCATAAAGCTTTTGCTGCTGCTAATGCGTAATTCCCTCCTGATCCAATAGCCGCAATCCCATTTTCTGGTTCTAAAACATCTCCGTTGCCTGATATTATTAGAGATATTGACTTATCTGCAACAATCATCATTGCTTCTAATCTGCGCAGATATCTGTCCATTCTCCAATCTTTTGCTAATTCTACACATGCGCGAAGCAGTTGTCCAGGGTGTTTCTCTAGTTTACTTTCTAATCTTTCAAATAAGGTAAAAGCATCTGCTGTTGCCCCGGCAAATCCTGTGATTACTGTATCATTAGCTAAACGTTTTATTTTTTTTGCTGAATTTTTTACTACAGTATGTCCTAAAGATACCTGTCCATCTCCTGCAATTATTACGTTATTGTTTCTGCGAATACATAAAATAGTGGTACCATACATTACATTATTGTCTTTGTGTTCCATTATTTTAACTCCTACTTATAACTTAAGGTGATTTTTTTAACAATACATGGCTTTATCTATACCACTTGAGAAATAAATGTAAATTATTAAATAATTTGATCATGATTTTATGTTACTCTGATAATAGAATATTTAACACTAAATCTGAATGTTAATCATATTGAGCTATGATATTATTAATAGAATACAACCCCCCCCTCTTATATATAAAAGTCTATCATTAACAAATATGTCAAATAATAATTAATAAATTATAAGATATTCATTTAATCTATTAATAGGCCATGTAGTCTACCAGAATAATAATTTTCTGACAAACAGTAATTTCAATTAATGGTTTTTCCTATGCTGAAACATGTAATAATATGTTTAGATATATTATAAAAATTTAACACTAGTTTTTTATTTGTATATTTTTAAATGTTATATATAATAAAAAGTTAGGTATTGACTCTGTATTACAATAACGTAATATTTATGAGATTAATCAGTGGTTCGTATATTTTTTTAATGCTTCTCATGGTATGTTATAGGTTTATGTGGGTACGCAAGTGCTGATATATTGTGTCTAATGTTAGTTAATGTATGTCTATGATATAGGTTTTTCTTGTGGTGCGGTTATGTATGACATGCCATTAGTTAGTTCATAGTAAGTGATATGTAATAGAGTTGAAAGTTATTGCGATTAAATAATTTATGTGTTGTCAAAATAAAAAAGTATGCTAATTTAGCAAACGTGCCACCATATGTACAAGATTTACTATGTAAATACTTGGAGTAGGAAGTTTGCCGTTACTGATCAATTTGTTTCAAGTACTATATGTAATGTTAAAGGTTTATTTATACGTTACGTAAGGATTATATAAAATGCTTGGACAATTAGTAACCTAACTTATTTTAGTATAGAGAGAGTTTTTATGTCGGAATCAGAAGATATTGTATTAGACAAAGAAGAGGATGAAGTAGTAAAAGTAGAGCTACAAGAGGAAATAATAGAAGGGAGAGCAGATGATCAGGTATCAGGACAGGAAGTAAAAGTACTGGATTTAAGTGAATTAAAGAAGAAAACTATAGAAGATCTGTTAAAAATAGCAGAAGATCTTGGAGTAGTAAGTAATGGGAGGATGCTAAAACAAGAGATAATCTTCCACCTAATGAAAAAAGTAGTCAGTGATGGAGGTGCAGCGATAGGAGGAGGGGTAGTAGAAATATTATCTGATGGTTTTGGATTCTTAAGATCTCCTGAAGCAAATTATGCTGCAAGTGGTGATGATGTATATATTTCTGCAGGACAAATAAAGAAGTTTAATTTAAGAACAGGTGATATAGTAAGTGGAGAAATAAGAGCTCCAAGCGAAAAAGAAAGATATTTTACATTAGTAAAAGCACACAGCATAAACTTTACGGATATGGCAAAGTTACAAAGATATGTGCACTTTGATGATTTAATTCCTTTATATCCAGAAGAAAGAATATTATTAGAATGTAATGATCCTATTAGCCTGAATAAAAAAGATATAAGCATGAGGGTAATAGATATAGTTGCTCCTTTGGGTAAAGGACAGAGGGCTCTGATAGTTGCTCCACCAAGAGCTGGAAAAACAATAATATTACAACAAATAGCACATTCAATATCTGTAAATCACCCAGATATAGAATTAATAGTGTTACTTATAGGTGAAAGACCAGAAGAAGTGACAGACATGTGTAGATCGGTAAAAGGTGAAGTAGTAAGTTCTACATTTGATGAGCCTGGATATAGACATGTACAACTTGCAGAAATTGTGATTGAAAAGGCAAAAAGAATGGTGGAACATAAAAAGAATGTTGTAATATTGCTTGATTCAATTACAAGATTAGCAAGAGCATATAACTCAGTGATACCATCCTCAGGAAAAGTACTAACTGGTGGGGTAGATTCTAATGCTTTGCAGAGACCAAAAAGATTTTTTGGAGCAGCAAGAAATATAGAGAATGGAGGATCATTAACAATAATAGCAACAGCACTGATTGAAACTGGATCAAAAATGGATGAAGTGATATTTGAAGAGTTTAAAGGAACAGGAAATTGTGAAATAATATTAGATAGAAAAATATCTGATAAAAGAGTATATCCAGCAATAGACATTTCAAAATCTGGTACAAGAAAAGAAGATATGTTAATAGATAATGTATGTTTAAAGAAGGTGTGGTTATTAAGAAGGTTGTTATCATCAATGGGTTCTGTTGAAGCAATGGAATTCTTGAGAGATAAATTATCCATAACTAAAGATAACAATGAATTCTTTGATATGATGAATAGTTGATCTGTAATATACCGGTATGTTGGCATATAACTAAAACTATTTGTAACATTTGTAGGTGAAAGTGGATTCTAAATAGGAAGTTATCAGATAAAATTGATACTATAAAGAAAGTGAAGTTATTTATATATTGCCAAGAGTTTTGTAATGTTACTATGTGTTTTATTAGTTTAATATTGTATTATGTGTTTCTGTAGTTGCTAAGTAAAAAAAGGCTTTCCTTGTTGGATGTCGGTTGTAAAGGTTGTATAAGTGGGTTTTACATTATTGCAAAATGCTGATTGCGAGTGGTTTTTATTTAATTTAATAATGTGTCCCGTGTTTCTGTAGTTGCTAAGTAAAAAAAGAGCTTTCCTTGTTGGATGTCGGTTGTAAAGGTTGTATAAGTGGGTTTTACATTATTGCAAAATGCTGATTGCGAGTGGTTTTTATTTAGTTTAATAATGTGTCCCGTGTTTCTGTAGTTGCTAAGTAAAAAAAGAGCTTTCCTTGTTGGATGTCGGTTGTAAAGGTTGTATAAGTGTGTTTTACATTATTGCAAAATGCTGATTGCGAGTGGTTTTTATTTAGTTTAATAATGTGTCCCGTGTTTCTGTAGTTGCTAAGTAAAAAAAGAGCTTTCCTTGTTGGATGTCGGTTGTAAAGGTTGTATAAGTGGTTTTTACATTATTGCAAAATGCTGATTGTGGGTGGTTTTTATTTAGTTTAATAATGTGTCCCGTGTTTCTGTAGTTGCAAGTAAAAAAAGAGCTTTCCTTGTTGGATGTCGGTTGTAAAGGTTGTATAAGTGGGTTTTACATTATTGCAAAATGCTGATTGCGAGTGGTTTTTATTTAGTTTAATAATGTGTCCCGTGTTTCTGTAGTTGCTAAGTAAAAAAAGAGCTTTCCTTGTTGGATGTCGGTTGTAAAGGTTGTATAAGTGTGTTTTACATTATTGCAAAATGCTGATTGTGGGTGGTTTTTATTTAGTTTAATAATGTGTCCCGTGCTTCGTTTAGTTTTTGTGCTAAGTAAGGTGATCCTCCCTTATCTGGATGCATAGATTTCATTAGTTTATGATAAGCTGCGTTGATTTGTTCTTGACTTGCATTTTTTTCTAACCCTAGTATTTCTAGTGCTTCTTCCTTAGATAGATTACTACTTGTACTTTTAAAACTACTGTACATGTTTGCTTCGTTCATTACCTTATTCAAAGTGGAAGTCATTATTTCACTCATGCTGATTATGCTATTCCTTTTTAATACTAAAAATATAATCAATCCAATAATTGGTAATACAAATATGACGCCTATTATAGAGAATATTACTAAAAAGATAAACCACATATAAATGACTTGATTTAAGTAAGGTATGCCCATATTATACAAGTTAAAAGTATTTTTTTGCAAATGGTTTATTATGTTTATACAAATCGAGGAAACTCCAAATCCTGATACTTTAAAATTTATGCCAGGTGTTCCTGTTAATAATGGTAAAATTAGTGAATTTGTTGATAGTGTTACAGCTGAAAGTTCTCCTCTTGCAACAGTGTTGTTTAAAATAGAACATGTAAGAGGTGTGTTTTTTGGAGGTGATTTTGTATCGGTAACGAAATCTAGTGATATTGAGTGGGATGTTCTGAAACCAGAAGTTCTAACTGTTATTATGGATTTTCTAACGCTTAATCCAGATAATGCTACATCAGATTTTGATAAAGAAGAGATGGAAGAGTTTTTCGATGAAAAAGATGTTGAGATGGTTGAGAAGATTAAAGAATTAATAGATAATTATGTGAAACCCGCTGTTATGCAGGATGGTGGAGATATAAAATTCAAAGGATATAGTAATGGTATTGTTTTTGTAAAATTAAGAGGAGCATGTTCAGGATGTCCAAGTGCTTCAATTACTTTGAAAGAAGGCATATATAATATGTTGAATTATTATATTCCGGATATACAAGGTGTAGAAAGTATTCAGTAGATAAAGTTTATATATAAAAAATGTTTGATTCTGTTAACAAGAACTTGATCATAGGTCTATCTGTTTTTTATTGTTATGGTAAATCTTGAATGTTTTACTTTAGTATGTACTAGAGTTTATGTGTAGAAGCTTTTATTCTACTTACAATAACTTGGAGATTAGTGTTTGTTATTTATATAGAAGGATACTTCTTAAGTGTTTGATATAGATAAAATTCATATATAAGGACTTTGTGATTTTTTATCATCTGTTGGTGATTTATCTTTTGTTGCTATGATAAATAGTACTTCTTAGATGTTTTGTGTTTGATATGTAAGTAAGGTTTATATATGGGATGTTTGATTTATTGATCATAATTTACTTTGTCAGTTGTTTATCTATGTTTATTATTGTAGAAACAAGTACTTAATTAAATATTTTGTGAAGTATGTGAATAAATCTTATATGTATGACACTTTATTATAGTAACTTATCAATGCTTGGTTGGTTTTATTACTATAAAAATACTGTGTTAAATATGTTGAATGCAGTGTAAAAAGTATGTTGTACTGTTGTATTGAGGTGGAAGCAATATTAAAAACTTTTTGTGTTATGTACTACTATCCTGACTTCAATGTATTCTTGATGAAGGAATATTGTGTTGAGTTTTATAGTAAGATATATAGTCATAGATTTATGGTTATTACTAGTAATGTTGGAAATATGACCTTTGGAGAATTATAGGTAATGTTATCTATACGTATTATATAACATTTTAGATGTACCTTTATAGTATGGTTATACAATCAATTTAATAGCTACGTTTTTTTGTAAATACTAGGGTTGGAATGAGTATGTGTAGATTTTATAAAAGATGTTGGATCAATGGACATAAAACTTGTTGAGGGAGTTGGAAGAGTTTCAAGTGTGGTTTTTTGTTTGTTGTGTATTATCTTTCTTATCTTGCTCGTGAGTGATTTTGTGTGTTTTTTTGCAATGTGCTTGGTGTGTTTTAGAACTTTTTTTGTTTTTTTATAATATTGCTTTTATGTGGTTTTTTGTTCTCTGGTGTTATCTGTTCTCTTTTTTTGTTTTTGATATGGTTTATAGCATGTTCATGTTCTGTATAAACCTTTATATTTCCGATAAACTCTTTAGTAGTCATTATGTTTTGTGTACATGGTGCCATGTCATTTAGTGATCTTACTAATATCTTGATATCTTTATAGTAGGGGTTCCAAGATATGTTGGTATCTTGACGTATTACTTGTAATTGTTTGAAGAAAAACACAGTATCGCCATAAGCCACGCTTTCTGTAAATGCATATTCTATTCGTTTTAGAATCTCAATTTTTTTCATAATTCTTGGTTTTATAATGTAAGTGTGGATAATTTGATTAATCTTATTAGTTATGGAATACCATGGATATTGGTGTCTTAAAAATTTCTCTGTTTTATTTTGGTAATTTTTTAGTTCTATTCTTCTGTAAAGAAGCTTGTTCTGTATTGAAAAAACAATGTGTTGCTTAGGAAACAGCTTAAGTGCTGTTTTTAAGTTTATAGGTGGTATGTTCATTATGTGTTGGTACAGATATCTGATTTTTTCAGATATTGGTACATTAGGGTAATCTTTACTATGCATTTTAGTTATTCCATGGCATGCTACTAATAAAGTTGCATCTGGATTATTTATAGCTGATGTTATTTCGCTTGTTATTTCACTTGTATATGTAATTAGATTTAAAATATTAACTGCGTGTGATTGAAAAAATTCCTTTAATTCCAGGTTTACATCTGACTTGAGGATTATTTTCCTGAATTTATTGAAAAGTGTGTGTTTGATTTGTTGGTTAGGGTTTATGTTCTTAAATTTATTAAATAATTTATTTAATATTCTATCTATAATTTTTTGATCTTCAGGAAATATTATTATTCTATCTGAGATTTTATGTATTAGTTCCTTGAACCATAATTTGAGTAATAGTTTTACTTTCTTGTCTTGTATCTTTGTATAGGCTTTGTTGGTATAAGATTGTATAATACTGTAGTAGCGATAGGTCTTATTGTCGGTTATAGGGACATTACAAATTTGTGATACTATGACTAGTAATAGATTTAAGGGGTCGGTTGATAATATTTCTAATATTTTATCCCTTGATTCTGAATGTGTGTTGTAGTTCTCAAAACTTTGTTTCCTTTGGTACATTGTTTGTCGTCATAAATATATATGAATTATCTAATACCATGAATTAATTTATTTTTAAAATTATATTTTTAATAGCATAAATAGATTAACTTATTATGTATAATGAAAAATTTATTTACATTATCAAATCGTGATGCCATTTAAATATTGAATAAATAGCAGTCTAAAAATACTACTATAAGTTTTTGAAATAATGTTTCTTTAATATAATTTAATGATAAAGTATCTTGTGAAATAGATTTTTTTGAAAATTTGAATATAGGTAGTGTGTTGATTACTATTGTGATTAATCAAAACAAAATGTTATTTAAATCAAAACTGACACTCAGTGAGATTTTAGATGAATGTGGCTATAATACTGACTTACCGTTTGCTGTGGCAGTGAATAAGAGTTTGGTGGTAAGAGATAAATATAACAGTACCTACTTAAATAATGGAGATATTGTTGATATAGTGTATCCTATGCAAGGTGGATAAATTAAAATTCGGTGTTGTTAGGATTTGATGTGGCAGAGTGTCTGTATGCTTTGCTTAAAAAACATAGTGGGTTGATTTTAGTATATATGTTACTGAGTTAAAATTTATTGAGATTAAATAAGAATTTAGAATATATGTTGAATTTGTATGATATATCGTTGAAAAGCAGATTACTATTAGGTTCTGCTATGTACCCATCTCCTGCTATTTTATACGAGTCAATCCAGCTTTCTGGTACTGAGGTGGTAACAGTATCCTTGTCTAGGCAAATGCCCTCTGAAAATGGTGGTAATGATTTTTGGAATATAATCAAAAAAAGTGGATGTCATATTCTACCTAATACTGCTGGATGTTCTACAGTGAATGATGCGGTATTAATGTCTCAGATGGCGAGAGAGATTTTTGGTACTAATTGGGTTAAGTTAGAGCTGATAGGGGATGAGTATACTCTATACCCAGATTTAGTCTTATTGTGTGAAGCAACAAAAGAATTAATTAGTCAGGGATTTGAGGTATTTCCTTATTGTACAGATGATTTGGTTGTTTGTAAGAAATTGATCAATTATGGATGTCGTGTGTTAATGCCAGGAGTGGCTCCAATAGGCTCTGGATGTGGTGTACTTAATATGTATAATTTAAAATTATTAAGGAATAGATTTCCGGAAATAACAATTATAGCTGATGCTGGTATAGGTAGGCCATCTGATGCAGCCATGATAATGGAAATTGGCTTTGATGCTGTACTTCTTAATACTGCTATTGCAAAGTCTGTTATTCCTCAAGATATGTCCCGTGCTTTCAAATATGCTGTAGAAGCTGGTCATATAGCTTATAATGCTGGTATTATACATAAGAAAAACTTTGCTGTATCTAGTACACCACTGATTGATACACCTTTTTGGTATAATACTTCTAGTTAAATGCTGTGAATTGAAATTTTTTGGTTGTATTATATTCACAAAGAAAAAAGTGCTTTGTTGAGTGGTAAATAGATATTCTCAAATATTTCTTACTGAAATCGCTAAAATATATGTATGAGAAAGACAGACATATAACGTTATTATAATGCAGATCTTCTAGAAAGGTCTGCTGTATCTAGTACACCACTGATTGATACACCTTTTTGGTATAATACTTCTAGTTAAATGCTGTGAATTGAAATTTTTTGGTTGTATTATATTCACAAAGAAAAAAGTGCTTTGTTGAGTGGTAAATAGATATTCTCAAATATTTCTTACTGAAATCGCTAAAATATATGTATGAGAAAGACAGACATATAACGTTATTATAATGCAGATCTTCTAGAAAGGTCTGCTGTATCTAGTACACCACTGATTGATACACCTTTTTGGTATAATACTTCTAGTTAAATGCTGTGAATTAAAATTTTTTGGTTGTATTATATTCATAAGGAAAAAAGTGCTTTGTTGAGTGGTAAATAGATATTCTCAAATATTTCTTACTGAAATCGCTAAAATATATGTATGAGAAAGACAGACATATAACGTTATTATAATGCAGATCTTCTAGAAAGGTCTGCTGTATCTAGTGTAACCACTTTTTTTAATTATATATTTTTGCTATATCCTCCAAGTTAATATATGTCTAAAAAATTTCACGGATGTTTTCTTGTAGAATATTATAGTTTTAAAAATGTATTGCTGAATTGATTTTGGACCCATAGAAAATTAATAAACTTGGTATTATTGATTGAATATGTTTTATATAGTGTTTTATGATTAATATGAACTCATGTGTGTGTGGGGTTTATCTTTTAAATTTTAGTTTTGCAGAGAGTAGGCTTTCTGCAAATATTATATCATGTATCCGGTATCCCATGTTTTTTAATTTTGCTTGATACCAATCAGGGTAGGATAACGCCATATAGAACATGTATAACATATTAATTGATAAATAAGTTGGGAAACTAATAAAATTTAGTATGTGATACATTAGGTAGGTTCCAGTAAATACGGAAACTGAGATGAATGATAAAAGCCACAGTTTATTATAGAGTGTAAAAAAAACTGAGAATATAAATGCCATGAATGAAAATCTATCTTGTACAAACACTATGCTATCTAAAGTATTAATTTTTTTTTGGTGTTTATATATGATGAAAGGTTGCATATAGACTATATGATGTACTATTATACATTTAATAGTATGATTAAAATGGCAGTTAGTAAACCTAAAATATTGCAAGTGCTTTTTAAAGTTAGTAGTTCTGGTGATGAGATTTTTATGTACGACCATATGAAAAACTATATGACAATGTTATTTAAAATTTGATTATCAATGTGATATTTAATTTTAAGCGTTAATTTCCTACTATATAAATTTTTTGAGCAATTGAATATTAGTTTAATATATAGCATTATCTGAGTAGTATTAGTTACTTGATTGAGTCAGTAAAGCATAATTCTTATGCATGGTATTAATATTGTGTAATATTGAAAACTAGGAGATCTTGATTATGATTACACGTTTTGCTCCAAGTCCGACAGGGTATCTTCATGTTGGGAATGTTAGAACAGCTTTAATCTGTTGGTTATATGCTCGTAAACAAAATGGTAGATTTTTATTGAGGTTTGATGATACTGATGTTCAAAGATCAAGAGACGAATATATAAAAGAAATAGAGAGTGATTTGCTATGGTTAAATATAGATTGGGATTCTAGTTTTAGGCAATCTTCTAGGTTTGATCGTTATGAAGATGTCTTTAATTATCTGTTAAAGGAAGGCTTTATATATCCTTGTTATGAAACTAAGGAAGAGCTAGAGTTTAAAAGAAAAATGAAGTTAAAATCAGGTTTACCACCTATCTATGATAGGAGTGCATTAAATTTAACTCAAGCAGAGAAGAATAAATATTTTGGAAGGGTGCCGTATTTTAGATTTAAAATAGACCAAGACCGATTAATAAGTTGGAATGATGAAATACGTGGGAAAGTCTCATTTAACTCAGAAAATATTAGTGATCCAATTATTAGGAGGGCTGATGGAACATATACTTACATGTTGCCATCTATAATAGATGATATGGATTTTAATATTACTAATATAATTCGAGGAGAAGATCATATAAGTAACACAGCAATTCAAATACACATGTTACATGCTTTAGGGGCTAGTATCCCTATGTTTTCGCATTTATCTTTACTATACTCTGACGATAATAAAATATCTAAAAGAATTGGTGGCTCTAGTGTAAAAGATATGCAATCTTATGAATTGGAACCCATGGCTATTAATAGTTATTTTGCTAAAATAGGGACTTCTAATCCAGTAAGTGTACATACAAGAATGATTGAATTGGTAGATTCTTTTGATATTACTGCTTTTAATCAGGCTCCGACTAAATTTAATATGGATGATGTATTAAAGTTAAACCCTAAAGTATTACATAGTATGTCTTTTGACGATGTTGAAAATAGGTTGCGACTGTTTAATATAACTTCTTCAGACTTTTGGCATTTTGTTTGTGGAAATATAGAGAAGTTCTCTGATGTTGAGCAATGGGTAAAAGTTTGTAGTAAAGACATGGTTCCTGTTATTAGAGAAGATGATAAAGATTTTATAATGTTAGCACTAAATATGCTGCCTCAAGGGGAAGTTTATGGTGATACTTGGAACACATGGATTTCTAATATAAAGCAGCATACTGATCGTAGGGCTAAAAATTTATTTATTCCTTTGCGTTTAGCATTGACTGGCTTATCTACAGGTCCAGAGCTTGCTAGATTATTACCTTTGATTGGTAGAATGGAGATTGTACGTAGGCTTAGTTATTCTATAACGCAATAAATTTTATTGTTGTACTGATCGCGAGATTGTTCAAGGGTTTTTTATACACTATTATTAAAAATAAATAAGATAGTCATTAGTGAATTAAAAAGTGATAAGTGTCTGATTTGTGTATTAAACATAAGTATAGTAGCTAGCATGAATAAAATCATCTATAGGTTTGAATTACTAAATTGTTATACTTAAATTGCTGAAGAGCAACATATGTATGTTTTAGTATTATGTAGTGTAATAAATGCTATTGTTATACTTATATAGAATTTCTAAGAAAATTTTTTCATATGCAATATATGAATAGAATAATTGTTTGGTGGGTGATAAGTCATATATTTCACATATACATCAAATATTAATTTGTATGATTACAGTGTTGTAAATTATGTGGTTTATGAATATCTTGCCTATATTTTAATATGATAGGAATCAGTAGCTATTATTGATAGAACATCAAAATGATAAGGATACTCCTACGTGATGTTTGTATGAATGTTATTTCGTTTGGAAATTATGTAATTTTAGCTCATTATAGATTTGTGGAACTATTAAATATATATATTATTAGCAAACACTACTGTATAAATAGGATGATTTTTATCTTATTTTTGGTTACTAAAGTGTAATTTATGTACTTAATAAAGTATTTCTATGTTGTATTCGATCATTTATTATGATAAAAATAAAAGATATTACATTATTAGATGGCGGGTGTAGCTCAGTTGGTAGAGTGTCAGTTTGTGGCACTGAAGGTCGCCAGTTCAATCCTGGTCACTCGCCCATGAGTTCTTGTAATGGTGTTTTGTTGTAACTTTGGCTATTGTTTTAAGGTACTTTTTGTAAAAAATATACATGTTGTTATTGTATAATTGTCTTGGATCAATAGTATTCTTACAGCATGGTGTATCTAATCAATTCCTAAAAGTTTGCTTGTGGTTTTTATTTTAGTAATTTAGCAAGTGTGTTTGGTTTAAAATTAATTATTATTATTAGTTTTTTTGAAAGTGTTACTCTGTCAAAGAGTCTTTGACATTACTGTATTTTTATATAAAGTTTATGAGAGAAGTTGTTATTGTATAATTGTCTTGGATCAATAGTATTCTTACAGCATGGTGTATCTAATCAATTCCTAAAAGTTTGCTTGTGGTTTTTATTTTAGTAATTTAGCAAGTGTGTTTGGTTTAAAATTAATTATTATTATTAGTTTTTTTGAAAGTGTTACTCTGTCAAAGAGTCTTTGACATTACTGTATTTTTATATAAAGTTTATGAGAGAACTTGTTAAATGATAATTCATATGCTTAATCATACAGTAAGGTTATTAATCTTGTTTGTTATTTTATATAGTAGTAATGTTTTTGCCGATGTAAAGATAGTAGCTGTAGTAAATGATGAATTAATTTCTAATTTGGATTTAGAGAAGCGTGTTGCTATAAACAAATTTTTTTATAAGATTGAGGGTAATGCTGTAAAAGAAATAGCCTTAGATGCTTTGATTGATGAATCTATATGGAGGCAAGAAGCTAAAAAGCTTAAACTCACAGTTACTGAAAGAGATTTTTTAGAAGCTGTTAAACAGTTTTTAGTGATAAAAAATTTAGGGAATATTGATTTAAAATCTTATATTGAGGCACAAGGGTTGGATTACAAGTTATTTGTGCAACATATGAAATCTAAGCTGCTTTGGAATAAAATATTAATGCTTAAGGTAGCACCTTATATTATTATTAGTGATGAGGAAGTACAGGATAATAGAGATCATATAACTAATGGAGTAGATGTATCTGTACATATTCAGGAAGTAATGCTACCAGCTAGTATGAATGATAATATAATCAGTGATATTATTAGTGATTTACAAAATGGAGTAAGTACTGAAGTTATAAAAGCAAGTAACAAAGATGTGTTGTTTGAAGAAGCTAGTATTAATGTTAAAAACATTAATGCAGATTTGGCAAATAAGCTGATTCAAGCGAGTATTGGAGACGTAATAGGTCCTATAAAGAACGAGTATGGAAGTTTGATTGTAAAACTACTACATAGGTCTAGTATAAACATGGAGTTTGCAAATAGTAATGTTGATTTGAGGCAGGTGCATTTAAATGCTGAGCAAGGTAAAAGATATTTAGACCAAATTAGGGTATTAAAGACTAAAGCTACATGTGAGAATTTCAGTTATGTTGTGAAGGAACTTAAATTACCAGAACCATTAGATTTTGTTGTAAAAGTGAAAGATTTGTCTGTAAAAATGCAGAATGTTTTGCAATCTTGTGATGTTGGTAAAATAGTTGAAGTTGATGATGATCAAGTAATTGATATTATTATGTTGTGTAATATTACAAAAGGTAAAGCTGATGGTGATATAGGTAATACTGATTTCATCAAGCAGAGGCTATATATGGAGAAGTTATCTATGCAAAGTGAATATTTGTTATCCAACTTAAAAAGTAATGCTTTAATAGAAAAATATAATTAATTACTATGTTACGTATAACATCAGGAAAATATCGTGGCAGGAGAATATTTTCTGATAAATTACTTAGTGCACGTCCTGCTATGTCTATAATTAGGGAATCTATTTTTAATATAATATTATCTCGCATGAGTATTCAAGGGTGTAAAGTTCTTGATTTATTTTGTGGTAGTGGATCGTTATCATTTGAGGCATTATCTAGGGGTGCAGAGAGTGCTTTGTTAGTTGATATAAATCGCTATAACTTGAGTTTAGTGAAACGAACATCTGAATATTTAGGGGTAGTAGATAATATAACACTCATGTGTTGTGATATCACAAGATTGCCTGTTGCCGCTGATCAATATGATATTATTTTTGTTGATCCTCCATATACCAATCCTACTTTAGCTGATATTACTCTTAATATGTTGATAAAATTAAATTGGACTAAAAGTAATAGTGTGATTGTAGTTAGAATTAGAAAGAAAGTAGCTTTTGTATGTCCTGTAGGGTATAGAGTCATGGTTGAACGTGTTTATGGTATTTCTAAAGTGGTAATATTACAACGTGAGCCTTAAAAATGCTTGGCATAAGCGCGGAGTTATTTAAGAACTAATCGAACACAAAGAACTGCATGTACTGTAACTTCATATAATTTTAAATAAATATAGATTTTTCTATTCGTATAGTAATATTGATATCATTATTGGTACATAAAGTAATCCTATGATCGTATTGATCAATAACATAATTGCTGTTTTATCAGAATTATTATTTAGCATTGTAGCTAATATTAGCCCTGTACATGACATTGGTATTATTGCAAGTAATATTAGTGCTCTATATATATCATTATTATACAATTGTATGGTTAATTTATCTAATATGATGCATCCAAGTACTAATACTGGCCAAAGTATATACTTTATTATCAGAGTAATAGAAATGAATTTCCAATCAATGGTAAAGGTTTTAATATTTGCAACTGCTATTCCTAATAACATCATCCCTAATGAGACGTAAGCACCTCTGATATTACTTGCAACATCATGTATAAATAATGGAATGGGTAATTGGAAGTAGTTGACAACTAATGCTGCTATGGCAGCATGTGCTGCAGGTAATGTTATGAGTTTCATTATGCATTTCTTAGGAGTATATATTCCCTGAGTGGCGATATAAAAACCAAAACTATTTTCAAACATTAGCATTCCTACATAACAGAAAAGATATATGGATACTGTATGATTATCAAACATTGCTAATGCTACTGGGAGTCCGAAAAAACCCATACTTGAACTGCCTGAGCTAAATGCTAATATATTTTTTGTACTATCTCTGAATATAAAAGAAGAAGTATAATATACTACAGCTGACATTATACAGCATACAAGCCATGTTAAAAAAGGAAGAGATAAGATTTCTGAATTGATGTGTGTCTGTGAAATTCCAGAGAATATAACAGTTGGGCCCATTATATAAAAAAGTAATCTGGCTATACTAGGACTATCTATTTTTAGAGATTTACCAGCGATAAAGCCTAAGAATATTGTTATATATAATGGCAAGATTTTAAATAGTAATATAGAAAACATAATTTTTTTTACGTGCTACTGATGCTTGAAATACTGTAGCATAAGTGTGAATTACTTTACAACTATAGAATCGTGAAAAATGTATTTATAAGTAAGATTTTAATTGTTAAGAAAGCTTGTGTATTTTTAAGTAGCATGATGCTATGGAAGAGTAATATGTAGTAACAACAAAATTCTGCAGAATATTTTCAATTATATAATTGTGAGTTATCTAAGAACTGTAGGAACATATATGTGTGGTAATTTTATTGTGGAAAATTGATTGTTTTAGTATCTTTATCTATTTGTATGTTTCTCTCAAAATAGTTTTGTATCTAATACGATATACAATGAGTCATGTGTGACTGTGTTACTTAGGTAATAATTGTTTAGTGTTATGAACTGATTACTGTATTCCTGATTAAAGATTTTAGTTTATTATATGGTTGCCGGCTTTGATTTATGTATTTGTATATTTTATAATTTGAGTACCTATAGGTATATAGGATAAAAACTGATTTATTTTCATGTACCTCTAAGTTTTATAAAGTTGTCAGCATAAGATTTTGGGGTTATGGTACGTGAGTTGTCTTGTAAAAGAATATAATCAATTTTATGTGTGATTGCGTATGCAATCGCTAATTCTTTGGTTTTGAATGATAAATGAATCTGTTGTCTAGTATCATGTGACCCAGTCCATTTCATTAAGTGTTCAACGTATTGAGTACATGAAGGTTCAAATTCAAGCTTCCAAGTTTTTGACTTGTTATATCCAGATTGCATTGCGCTTTTTGCTGGCTTATATATTCTTGCACGCATATTTAATACTTGTTTCTGTATAAAAAAACTATTACTATGTTAAATATATACAATGAATAATAGCTTATGTCTATTAATGATGAGTATACTTTTGAAAGCGCTTTGGAGCAGTTAGAACTTATAGTAAAGGAATTGGAATCCAATCAAGTTACCTTGGGTAGAAGTGTTGAGCTCTATAGTCTTGGAAAGGAGCTATATGAATATTGTAATAAAGTTATTGAAGATATAGAGCTAAAAATAGAAATCAAGGAATAGGACTTATATGCTCATGAATTATTTTGGTGTGAGTGTAACATAAGTTTCTATTGTCATGTTAGTTAGAGTGTTGTTATTCAAATGAAAAATTTCTTTAATAATATTGATAATTATTATAGTGTTTAGTGAGTTAGTATAATTTTTTGGGGCAGTTCAAAAATTAATAAACACTTGATCATAGAAAATTTGTATTAGCAATATATTGAGAAAATGAAAAGGTTAGATCTGGTTGGAAGTGTTGAGAATCCTTCTGCTCTTGATAGAAGAATGAGTCTTGGTATGAAATCATTGCTTGATATAAAATTTATAATGATATCAGTCAGTGAAAATGGTGTTTCTATATTGAAGATATAGAATGAAATTATGTAATAAGTTATACATTTGTGACTCTTGTTGATAATAATACTTATAATCTAAGCTTGCTGTTTTTGTATGCGCTGACTAAAGTGTAATTATTTAATAAAAAAAGTTTCTTCATAATATTGAATGATTATCGTGATCATAGTGTTTAGATGATGAATATAATTTTTGGTATGGTTCAAAATTGATAGAAACTTTAATTATAGAAAATTTATATTAGGGCTATTAAAGTGTATTTTGTATGAAAAAATTTTATCGTTTATATATAGCTATATTAGATCGGTTTGATTGATGAAAGAGTTGTTTATGTAATTCTATTGCGTAAAATAGAGGATTTGATGATAGATTTTACTTTGATTAGACTTCCTGCTATCATAAGTAATGACATTTGTAAAAAAGCTGCTAACTTTTAACGTTTAATTATTGCTTGATACAAAATTTATAGTATTGATGCTTTTTTCAGTGATGTTTCTATAATGTGAGTAATAATTTACGTTAAGGATAATTGGAAAAGGATAGCACTTAAAGCATATTTTATTGTCTTGGTGTTTTATTAAAAAAGATCGTAGTTGTTGTATGGTATGCTGATTGATATGAATTAGAGATTCGTGATGAGTGACGTAATTACCTTTGGATGTAGATTAAATTTTTATGAAAGTGAAGTTATAAGAAATAACTTAAAAAAAGCTCAGTTGGATGATGTTGTTGTTGTGCATAGTTGTGCTGTAACTAATGAAGCTGAGCGTCAAGTAAGATCTAAGATACGTAAACTTTATAATAATAATGCTAATGTTAAGATTATTGTAGTAGGGTGTGCTGCTCAATTAAATCCTGAATTGTATATTAATATGCCAGGGGTAATTAAGGTACTAGGTAATCAGGATAAACTTAAATATGAAAATTATCTTGCTGAAGATAAAGTTATTGTAAGTAAGATAGAAAATTCAAGAGAAGTTGCACATGATTCAATTAAAGAATTTTCTGGTAAATCTAGAGCATTGATTGAAATTCAGAATGGATGTAATCACGAGTGTACTTTTTGTGTTATTACAAAGGCAAGGGGAAATAACCGTTCTCTACACATAGAAGATATTATAGGTAGAGTTAGAGATTGTGTTGATAATGGATATAATGAAGTTGTTTTTACTGGAGTAGATATCAGCGATTTTGGATTGGATATTTATGGTCAACGTGTGCTTGGAACAATGATAAAAAGAGTATTGAGAGCAGTCCCTCAATTGCATAGATTAAGATTATCATCTATAGATGTAGCAGAAATAGAGAATGATCTGCTTGATGTTATTGTGAATGAACCTAGATTTATGCCACACTTGCATCTAAGCTTACAATCAGGGAATAATTTAATCTTAAAAAGGATGAAGCGTAGACATAATAGAGAACAGGTAATAGAATTTTGTAATAGGATAAGTAGTAAAAGAAAAGAGGTAGCGTTTGGGGCTGATATTATAGTTGGTTTTCCTACAGAAACTGAAAAAATGTTTGATGATACTGTTAAGTTGATAGAGGAAGCAAATATTTCTTATTTACATATTTTTCCATATTCAAGAAGAGAGGGTACATCAGCTGCTAGGATGCCACAGGTTATACAAGAAGTGAAAAAAAGACGTGTAAAGTACTTATTAGAATTTGCTGAAAAAAGGTTAAATAGTTTTTATAAAACTCTTTTACATACAAAGCAAAGGGTTGTGGTTGAAAAATCAGATACTGGTAGGGCAGAAAATTTTGCTTTAGTAAAATTTTCCAATAATAAAGTGCAATTACAGAGTATTGTTGAAGTGGAAATAGAAAGGATAGAGGGAAATTATTTAGTAGGTCAAGTGTTATAGGAATATTCTCCAACTTTAGAATTGATATTAAAGTGTCTAGTATGTAATGTTCAAAAACTTTTTTTATATTTTTATAATTTATGGTGCTCTAGTAAAAATTTATAGTAGAGTGAAAGCTTAGCTAGCACTTATAACGTTTGAAGTTATTATTATATTGTCAGAATAAGGAAATATTAAAAATTTATCTGTATGGGTAGTGTGATATTTTGGTTTATGTTTCATCTAATATTATTCTGAGCTTAGGAAGTTGTAATATATGTCTGTATTTACTTGAAAAATCATAGCATTTATTAATGCTGAGCTTTGAACAGAATATTTGAAATCTTTACCAGGTGATATTTGAATCTGTTGACAATATATATTTTTATTATGATTTATGTACTTTATGATCTAGAAAAATGTATCATTAATGGAAGTATGAGAAATACTAGTACTAAGTGTCAGATTAAATAATAACTAGCTTAGCAAAATCAATCTCTATTATGTTTTTTTGGAAAATGATTTACACTACAAAGAGTCGTTATTATGGAATATTGATTTATAGGACATCATTTGCTAATAATTTTGTGTTATAAAATCAGTAAAGCATATAATAAAGAAAGGATATGATATAAGAAGAATAATATGGTAAACACCAAGTAAAATACGTGTGCGCTAATTTTAAAAAGAACAATCTAACTGTGTATAGAAAAAGGTGCTGACACTAAAAAACCTTTAGTAGGTGAATGTAGTTTATTAATGGTATATTTATTGATAGTAATACACTATATGAATTAATAAAGCATATAACTGCAGAAGGAATAGATAGCAAGAAAAGCACACCAGAAAACAGTAGTTAATCAAAGATTTTTGTTGGTATTTTGCTAAAAACATTAAACTAAAAAGCTCTAGTAAAATATACAAATATATCTTTAATATAATGTACAGTTATCTGTACGAAATTCTAGTTTATGTGGTTATTTAATTCATTTATTATCTTTGAAACATCAGCTCCGATAACTTGTGATAATTTTTTTCCATTTTTAAACATTAGGATGGTTGGTACTGCACTGACTCCATATCGAATAGCAACATCCTGATTATCTTCAATATTTAACTTATATATCTTTACTTTACCGGCGTATTGTTGTGCTAATTTTTCAAGTTGGGGCTCTAAAGTTTTACAAGGTCCACACCACGGAGCCCAGAAATCTACTAAAATTAATATATCCTCATTGGAAGATATAACCTTGTTTTCAAACTCACTATCTCCAATTTGCTCAACCATTGTTTATACCATTTTTATAAAGCTACTTGTACATTGTAAAACAGTTATAAATTATCGCAAGCATAAAAAATATAATAAAAGTATTGTTTGATAGATATATTTTGAGTTACTACTAGTGATGTAAACTATAATACCCATGTATTAATGATTTAGTAATAAAATATTATAAATGTTTCTATTGTAGTGAACACTTACATTGAGTATACACACTTATCACAGCCATAAGTTAGTTTTTTGATGGCTTATAATTAATAAATATTTTGCATGACTAAAAAACAAAATTGTCATACGCTAAATATATAAAACTCTTTTTACAATAAAAAGCTATATTATTATTTTCTTGTTCTTTTGTACTTATTGTTAAACACACATACTGTCTCTGACCCATAACGTAAGGTGAAAGCACTGCTAACTCGTTCAATAATGACATAATCTCCAGATATTCTAAAGTTGACTAATGATTCATATCCTTCAGAGTCTACGTTAAATATTGATGGTAAATCCGCATTGATGTGTAAGAATTGCATGTAAGTGAATTGGTTGTCATCAAAAATTTTGAGTGGTACAATTCGCTGGCTTCCTCTGTTATGTGATACTAAATAGTCAAAATTTAATCCTTTTTTTGCAACGTCACGATCAGTTAAGTCTGGTATAGCAGGTTGACTAACTGGAAATACCATGTCAGAGCCACTTTCTGTAGCAAAATTTTCAGTAGAAGAGTACATAAACCTTACTTCATAAGCCAACCTTGGATCATCAAGTCCTGTAGCTTCCTCTGCAAAAAATTCAAAATAGTATACACGTTTATTTGTAATTATAGTTGCATTTGTATCTGCTTTGTCAGATACAGGTTTAATAAATAATCTATTATTTTTGGGTAGTAACTGCCATCCAGTTGAGTCACCCATCGATATTGTATCTATTACCTCTCCTTCTTCAAACAGTATACTAGACTGGTAACCATAAAAACCTACGTATTTATGTATAGCATGTGGATTATAAGTAATAGCTTTGATATGATCATCTTGTGCTATGGAACGTACTTCTTGTTTAGCAAAACAGACTATACTGCTAAATAAAATCAGGACGAAAACTACTGCTACATTTTTCATCTATATTTTGTAGTAAATGTACAACGCTTCATTCTAACATTAATATTGGAATTTGCAACAAATCTATGCAAATTTAGTATGGAAGATCATAAAATACTTATGTTAAAAGTTTGTTAAACTTTTGTAAAAAATTATTTGTATTTTATTATGTAAGTCTTAACATATAGTAGATTCCATTATAATCAAATCCATTTACTATGAGTGATTCATGATGAGTTAGAGCCTATCCTATATAAATTAGCATATATTTTAAGTGCTTGTAAATTTACAAACTATTTATTTCGGTTACAGTGTTCCAATATGTAAAAACTAGTTCAAAGGAGTTGCTAATACACTTGTACATCAATCTTTGTAGATGTCAGTATACAACATATCAGCATCAGGTTCATTGCTATTTTGTGAAAAATCTACAGACTCTTTTACTATGTTACGTATTTCTTTATCATATTTATCACAGTCATCATCAGATATGATATTATTAGACACTAGATAGTTTTTTAGATTGGTAATAGGGTCTTTATTTTCTTTTATTTCTTCTACTTCTTGTTTTGATCGATATTTTGCTGGATCTGACATAGAGTGTCCCCTATAGCGGTAAGTTTTCATTTCCAATAGTATTGGCCCATTATTTGACCTACAATAATTTGCTGCATCTGTTGCAGCTTGTGTTACGGAAAATAAATCCATGCCATCTACTTGATATCCTGAGATGCCGAAACTTTCTCCTTTCTTGTATAGATCTGTTATGTAAGATGATCTAGACACAGATGTACCCATTGCATATTCATTATTCTCAATAACATATACTACTGGTAATTTCGACAATGCAGCAAAATTGAAAGATTCATATACTTGACCTTGGTTAACTGCTCCATCTCCAAAGCATACGAATACAACGTTGTTATTTTTTTTATATTTGTTGGCAAGAGCAATACCTGTTCCTATAGGTACTTGTGCTCCAACAATACCGTGGCCCCCAAAAAAGTGCTTATCTATGTTAAACATATGCATTGATCCACCTTTACCTTTGGAACAGCCTGTGCTTTTACCCATTAATTCTGCCATTACATACTTTGGATCTGTTCCTACTGAGAGCATAAACCCATGATCTCGGTAGCTAGTGATAATAGCATCTCCTTCTATAATGGCATTTTGTATTCCTACTGCTATAGCTTCTTGTCCTATGTATAAATGACAAAAACCTCCTATCAAACCCATCCCGTAAAGTTGTCCAGATTTCTCTTCAAACCTACGCATTAGTAGCATGCTATAGTAACAATTTACTAGCTGTTTATTTGTTAAGTTATGTGAATGTTTTTCTGTCATGTATTACCTAAAAATATAATGAGCTTGGTACGTGATATATTTAATCAGTAACATTAGTTGTTTTATATCAAAATATTGCTAACTTATTTATTGGTATATCGCAACAACTAATTATGTATTAAACATTTATACTCATCAATATCATAAGTCACAATAGTTAATGGTAGGTATTAATCATTGATTTGTTTAGTGATTAATAATTAGTTGTTATTTATAAGTTAGCTTAACAACCAATTTTTTATATCTTGTATCTGATAATTATCCATGAGTGCTGGGGCATGACCTATGTTAGGATATTCTATAGAATCAATATATTGTTTTGAAAGCATCATTTTATTTAGTGTAGTTTGCATTAAAATATTTGATAAGCCTCCACGTATTACTAATATTCTGCTTTGTATTTTTTTCCATACATCCCATATGCTCCATGTATCAGTGTCTTTTATATTGTTAATTTCTTCATCAAAAGCTATACCTATTTTAGGATCTGCTGCCAGTGAGTAAGTGTTGTTTGAGTTTTGTATAATACTATGCTTAATAATATGTTGCCAGTGGTCTTCTTGCGTTATTCCAAAATTGTATAATAGCTTTTTTATATATATTTCTGCTTCAGTAATTGTGTTAAATATGGGGTTAATATTTATATGTTTAGAAATTTTCTTTAAAGCTGATACTGTAATAGCTGGACCGATATCATTAATGATGAGCTTATTAATTAAACCAGGAAAGTATGCAGCTAAATACATGCCTATTATCCCACCCATTGAAGTGCCTAGAAAATCTACTTTATCAATTTTCAAATGTCTCAGTAAGTATATTATGCTCTTACAGTAAGTTGAATAATTATACAATTTATGATCTTCTAACCATGAACTTTTTCCTCTTCCTACAATATCTGGACATATTATTTTATAATCAGATGATAAATTATTCACTAAGTAATCAAAATCTCGAGAATTTCTTGTTATACCATGAACACAGATTAGATAATTATTACTGACACTATTGAGATAGTGATAATACATTGTAAATTTTTCTTGGAGATTAGTTATGTTTAATGTGTAGGGTAGCATGATATAGTATATAGATTTATATTGAGATATAATATTTATTATTCATTTTTAAAATAAGATTAAAATAAAAAAAAATAAGTATTGACATAGCATTCATATATCGTTAAAAATTATATCTCACGAGGTGCGTAATGTACCTTTGTTGTTTGACAAGTAAGCAAAAAGAATTAATTAAATGGTAAGATTGGTGATTATTAATCATCAATCAATTCAATTAGCTAAGAGTATAATATAATAAATGCAGTTTTAGTACTGCATATATAGCAAATGAGTAAATGATAAAGAGCATTTGATGGATGCCTTGGCGTTAAGAGGCGATGAAAGACGTGGTAGGCTGCGATAAGCTGCGGGGAATTGTCAAACGAATTTTGATCCGCAGATTTCTGAATGGGGAAACCCAATCAATTTATTGATTATTGCATATTGAATACATAGGTATGCAAGGCAAACCTGGTGAACTGAAATATCTCAGTAGCTAGAGGAAAGGAAATCAAAAGAGACTCCGTTAGTAGTGACGAGCGAACGCGGACTAGGCCAGTGGTTTATAGTTAAAAATTAGAATACTTTGGAAAGAGTAGCCATAGATGGTGATAGCCCAGTATAAGTAAAAAGGTTATAAATCCTTGAGTAGGGCGGGACACGTGAAATCCTGTTTGAAGATGGGGGGACCATCCTCCAAGCCTAAGTACTCCTTAACGACCGATAGTGAACAAGTACCGTGAGGGAAAGGTGAAAAGAACCCCGGGAGGGGAGTGAAATAGACCCTGAAATCGAATGCTTACAACCAGTTGGAGCCTTATATTTACATCTTGAGAGTAATTTCAATATGTATTTATTAGGGTGACAGCGTACCTTTTGCATAATGGGTCAGCGAGTTAATCTATTAAGCGAGCTTAAGCCGTTAGGTGTAGGCACAGCGAAAGCGAGTCTGAATAGGGCGTTTAGTTTAATGGATTAGACCCGAAACCAAGTGATCTAACCATGGCCAGGTTGAAGGTGTAGTAAAATACATTGGAGGACCGAACCTGTTACTGTTGCAATAGTATTGGATGAGTTGTGGTTAGGGGTGAAAGGCCAATCAAACTTGGAAATAGCTGGTTCTCCGCGAAATCTATTGAGGTAGAGCGTTGTACTATATACTTTTGGGGGTAGAGCACTGAATGGACTAGGGAGACTCATCCTCTTACCAAATCCAATCAAACTCCGAATACCAATAAGTAGTTATACAGCAGACACACTATGGGTGCTAAGTCCGTGGTGGAAAGGGAAACAGCCCAGATCGCCGTCTAAGGTCCCGAAATTATGGCTAAGTGTGGAAGGAAGTGAGAAAACCAATACAGCTAGTAGGTTGGCTTAGAAGCAGCCATCCTTTAAAGAAAGCGTAACAGCTCACTTGTCTAAATAAGTTTTCTTGCGCCGAAGATGTAACGGGGCTCAAGCCATATACCGAAGACGCGAATTCCTAATGTAAATTAGGTCTGGTAGCGGAGCGTTTTGTAAGCCTGTGAAGGTGATCCGTGAGGATTGCTGGAGGTATCAAAAGTGAGAATGCTGACATGAGTAGCGTAAAAGAGTGTGAAAGCCACTCTCGCCGAAAACCTAAGGTTTCCTGTGT
Organism: Ehrlichia muris AS145; assembly: GCF_000508225.1. Taxonomy (GTDB): domain Bacteria; phylum Pseudomonadota; class Alphaproteobacteria; order Rickettsiales; family Anaplasmataceae; genus Ehrlichia; species Ehrlichia muris. The sequence continues at coordinate 985,998 of NC_023063.1, read as the reverse complement.
TAAGTCAATCTGCGCAGGGTTAGTCGGATCCTAAGGCGAGGCCGTAAAGGAGTAGTCGATGGAAATCAGGTTAATATTCCTGAACCTTTTAAGCGTGACGGATTTTGTGTTAGTATAAGCCTTATTGGATTGGCTTATGCTTTAAAGAGATCCCAGGAAATAGCGCTTAAATTTATAAGTCCGTACCGTAAACCGACACTGGTAGGTAAGTAGAGTATACTAAGGCGATTGAGAGAACGATGTTGAAGGAACTCGGCAAATTACACCTGTAACTTAGGGAGAAGGGTGGCCTATGTGTGGGCAACCATATGTAGGTGGCACAGAATAGGGGGTAGCGACTGTTTACTAAAAACACAGGACTCTGCAAACACGTAAGTGGAAGTATAGGGTCTGACGCCTGCCCGGTGCTGGAAGGTTAACATGAGGGGTGCAAGCTCCAATTCGAAGCCCCAGTAAACGGCGGCCGTAAAACTGACGGTCCTAAGGTAGCGAAATTCCTTGTCGGGTAAGTTCCGACCCGCACGAATGGCGTAACGATTTCCCCACTGTCTCCAACATCGACTCAGCGAAATTGAATTCCCCGTGCTGATGCGGGGTACCCGCGGGTAGACGAAGAGACCCCGTGCACCTTTACTATAGCTTTACATTGATATTAGGAATTTAATGTGCAGGATAAGTGGGAAACTTTGAAGCTAAGGCGCCAGCTTTAGTGGAGTTGACCTTGAGATACCACTCTTTACATTTTTGATATCTAACTATGCCCCATAAAGTCTGGGGTTAGGACATTGTATGGTGGGTAGTTTGACTGGGGCGGTCGCCTCCTAAAGAGTAACGGAGGCGTGCGATGGTAAGCTAGAGCTGGTCAGAAATCAGCTTTTATAGTACAATGGCATAAGCTTGCCTGACTGTGAGGTCGACAGACCGAACAGAGACGAAAGTCGGTCATAGTGATCCGGTGATTCCGTATGGAAGGGTCATCGCTCAACGGATAAAAGGTACGCCGGGGATAACAGGCTTATGGTGTCTAAGAGTTCATATCGACGACACCGTTTGGCACCTCGATGTCGACTCATCACATCCTGGGGCTGAAGTAGGTCCCAAGGGTTCGGCTGTTCGCCGATTAAAGTGATACGTGAGTTGGGTTTAGAACGTCGTGAGACAGTTCGGTTTCTATCTTCCGTGGGCGTTTGGAAATTTGAGAGGATCTGACTCTAGTACGAGAGGACCGAGTTGGACATACCTCTGGTGTACCAGTTGTTGTGCCAACAGCATCGCTGGGTAGCTAAGTATGGATAGGATAATTACTGAAAGCATCTAAGTAAGAAACCTTCCTTAAGATTAGATTTCCCCATTAGGGCCGTGAGAGACTATCACGTTGATAGGCTGGGTGTGTAAGTATGGTAACATATGTAGCTAACCAGTACTAATAGCCCGATTGATTTACTTATTTTGTAAATATATGTAGTGTTAAAACTGCAAGCTCATCTTTTTGCTTATTTGGGACTTATAGTTTAATTGGGTTGGTGGTAATAGCGGAAGTGGTACACCCAGCTTACATTTCGAACCTGGAAGTTAAGCCTTCTAGCGCTGATGGTACTTTGTCTTAAGACACGGGAGAGTAAGTCACTGCCACCCTTGTTAAGCTATAAGTCTTTAAATGTCATTCATTTTTAAAAAGTCTTGCGTACGTTTTTTTAGCTTTTTGCTGCAAAGTTATACGCTTTATTTTTCTATAGGTGTTACTCTTCTTTGGTTAATAGTATCTTGTATTAAATATGGAAATACGTTAATACTATGAGTTATCAATCTTGTTTATAAATAGTGTTATTACTAAAAGTCCCTATTAAGAACTTTCTTGAAGGTTTTTTCATAGGTGTTACTCTTCTTTGGTTAATAGTATCTTGTATTAAATATGGAAATACGTTAATACTATGAGTTATCAATCTTGTTTATAAATAGTGTTATTACTAAAAGTCCCTATTAAGAACTTTCTTGAAGGTTTTTTTCATTCAATTGCAGTTAGAACTTTATCTGTATGATAGGAAAATATGTCTTTTATAAGCTTTTATTTAGACAATATTAGGCCCTGTTTTTTATAATTCAGAACACAATAGAAATGATTTTCTTTTTGAAGTCAATGGCATTATTACTTAAGAAATAGGATCATAATTTGATGCTTCTCTAGTAATTATTACATCATGAACATGGCTTTCACGTAATCCTGCTGATGTGATACTAGTAAACTTGCAATTTTTTTTCATCTCACTGATATTTCTATTGCCTGTGTATCCCATTGCAGACTTTAATCCACCTACTAATTGCTGTATCACTCCTGCAACTGGTCCTTTGAGAGGCACTCTTCCTTCAATTCCTTCTGGAATAAATTTATTATTATTATTTTCCTGGAAATAGCGACTAGCAGATCCACGCTTCATTGCTCCGACTGATCCCATGCCTCTATATGATTTGTATGCTCGTCCATTATATATTATAATTTCTCCTGGGCTTTCATCTGTACCAGCAAAAATGGAACCTATCATTACAACATCTGCTCCTGCTGCTATGGACTTTGCTATATCTCCAGAATATTTTATGCCTCCATCTGCAATAACTTTGATTTTTTTGTTTTTACATGCATTTACAACATTTAAAATAGCTGAAAATTGTGGTACACCTACCCCAGTTACAATTCTTGTTGTACAAATTGACCCTGGTCCTATACCTACTTTAACAGCATCAACTCCTGCTTCAATTAGTGCTTGGGTTCCTTCTGCTGTTGCAATATTTCCTCCAATTATTTGAGAATGAGGAAATAAAGCTTTGATTTCTTTAACTGTTGTTAGAACCTTTTCGGAATGCCCATGGGCGGTATCTACAATTATTATGTCAGCATCTTCTGCAATTAGTGCTTCAGCTCTTTCTATCCCGTCTTTTATTCCTGTGCCTACTGCAGCTGCAACTCGTAGTCTTGCACCGCTGTCTTTGCAGGAATTTGGAAATTGATTAAATTTCTCTATATCTTTTACTGTAATAAGACCAACACAACAATAATTATTGTCTACTACTATAAGTCTCTCTTTTCTATACTGATGCAATAATTTTATTGCGTCTGATCGCTCTATGCCTTCTGGAACTGTGATTAAATTATCTTTAGTCATTATATCAGATACTTTACAGTCTTTATTTTCGACAAATCTTACGTCACGGTTTGTTAATATTCCTACTAAAAGTTTTCCATGTGCTGTATCTGTTACTACAGGTATTCCTGAGTAACTATATTCTTGCATGATCGAGAGTGCTACTGCGAGACTATCATCAGGGGATACTGTAATAGGATTATATACTATCCAACTTTCGTACTTTTTTACTTTTCTGACTTCAAGTAACTGTGTATCGATAGGTAAATTTTTATGTATGCAACCAATACCACCATGTTGTGCCAATGCTATAGCTAATTTTGCCTCTGTTACTGTATCCATTGCTGCAGAGATAATTGGAATTCTTAATTTTATTTCGTTTGTAATATAAGTTGTAACATCTGTTTCTGAAGGCAATACATCGGATGCTGATGGAGTAATTAGTATGTCATCAAAAGCATAAGAAAGTTCCACTTGTTTTCCATAAAAGATTGCTTATAAAGTATATGAACTTTTGAGTATTCATGCAATAGTATTACTTAAATATAATCTCCTTAAGCCGAGAACTGCTCATTAGTAATTCGTTCTTCCAAATTACGTTCTTTATCAAATAATAATGTAATGGTAATATCACTATCTTTCTTTATCTTTATGTTTGCAATATTCCGAAATTCTGTATAATCAGCAACTGCTGCTACAGAGCGTATTTCGGGATTAATTACGTCTATTTCTATTATAGTAGAGTTTGTTAGTATTGCTCCTCGCCATCGTCTAGGTCTGAATGAGTTTATTGCAGTTAATGATAAAACATTAGCGTTTAAGGGTAATATGGATCCACCTGCAGAGAAATTGTAAGCTGTACTGCCAGCTGGTGTTGAAACTAGAATACCATCGGATACTAGCTTTTCCATTACTAGTTTACTATTAATTTTTATCTGTAAGTTTGTAGCTTGATGAGTACTGCGAAATATAGATACCTCGTTTATAGCAATTGCATTATGCTGTTTTTTGTTAGTATCGGTAGCAGCCATGTTTAATACTGTTAATTGAGTTGGAACTGCTTGGTTGATACGATCTATAAGATTATGCTCTGAATATTGGTTTAGTAAAAACCCAACTGTACCGTAATTTATTCCGTAAACAGGTACATTATTGCCTTTATTAATGATGTAATTGTGTAAACTATGGAGCATAAGCCCGTCACCACCTATTACTACAAGCAAATCAACAACCGCATCTTCATTCTTTTTAATATCTATAAGGCCGTACTGCTTTTCTAATGTAATAGCTACACTCTTGTCAAAAGCATCAGTGAAAACGTATCCAATGTTCCGATATTTACTCATGTGCAACTAGAAAAAGAATATTATATAATATAGTACATAGGAACTTATAAATCTAAGTCACCAAATTTACTCATAAATTTTGCAGCCTTACTGTTTTTTTTGCTAACAGTTCTTAGGTTTGGATTCCATGCTGGATGATTAAAGCAGTCACTTTCTAAGTGAATTTTTACTAATTCATTTTTTTTTCCCAGAGTGGACTTCATCTTTCTTTCTTCTCCATTACTAAATACGGTTAGTATGTCATAGGTCTCTGGATGTATCCCTTTTTTCATTTTGTGAACCTTTTCAAGTTTTGCAATATATAAGCTTATTTTTGTAGCATTTATATATGTCATTTGTCAATCATATTAAGGTCTTTTAGTGATCTTGTAAATTCTTTTGACTAATTTGTTGTAACAGTATATCATAAATATTGATGGACAATCGAGGATATGTGCGATGATTTTTATGTTCCCTGGTCAGGGGTCTCAGTTTGTATCTATGGGAAAAAATATATACGATAACTTTGCTGTTGCTCGATATGTTTTTCATGAAGTGGATGATATATTGAATAAAAAATTATCTAAAATAATGTTTGAAGGTCCTATCGAAAATTTAACTTCAACAGATAATGCACAGTTAGCATTGATGGTTGCTTCGATCGCAACATTACGTTCTATAGAGTATATTTTAGGCAAGCCAATACATTTATTTGAGAATGTGAAGTATATGACAGGACATTCAGTAGGTGAGTGCATAGCGTTATGTGCATCTGGAGCATTAACTTTGTATGAAGTTACACAGCTTTTACTTGTAAGGAGTCAGGCTATGTATGATGCGGTGCCTCTAGGTTATGGAGGAATGTCTGCTTTAATAGGTGGTAACCTAAGTGATGTAGAAAATGTTGTGAAAATGGCTCAAGAGTATGGGGTTTGTGAGATTGCTAATGATAATTGTGATGGGCAAGTTGTTGTTAGTGGTGTTAAAGCAGCTCTTGAAAAATTGCCAGATCTAATTAAAGATACTGGTATAAAAAAAGTTGTAAAGTTACAGGTTAGTGGGCCGTTCCATTCATCATTGATGAATTCTGCGTGTGAGAAGCTACAGGAGTTTGTTGAGAGTATTAGAGATATAAAAATGCCATTGGTCAAGGTTGTATCTAATGTATCTGCAAGAGAATATACTGATTGTCTCACAATTAGGAGTTTAATAGCTAAACAACTAGTAAGTAGAGTTTGTTGGCGTGAGAGTATTTTGTACATTATTAAACAAGGGGGTACTCACTTTATTGAAGTAGGTGCTGGTACTACGTTGTCAGGTTTGGTGAAGAGAATTAGCTCAGATGTTTCTGCAGTCAGTGTTAACACGGCAAGTTGCATAGATTCTGTAATGCAATATTTTACGGTAAATACAGGTCTTATTGATGCGTAAGTGTATTATATGCTGGTGACTATTTTTGTGATTTTCCTCTATAGTTTTTAATTGTATTTTCTATGCTAATGATTCTAGCTAGAAAGTTTTTATGTTAGTGAAGTTGTCTAGTTATTGATAATAATCAGCATAAATCTTATGCAAAGCGAGTTTATTTACTTGCTTTATCATAATGTAAGTACTTAGATATTCTTCTTGCATATTACCCGGTAAAAAAATAATAAGGTTGTTTATATCTAGTGTAAGGTAATTAGTTATTATGTTTATTACTTTTGAGGGGATAGATGGCTCTGGTAAAACTACACAATCGCGTTTGTTAGCAGAGTATTTATCTGAAATATATGGTATTAACAATGTTATATTGACTAGAGAACCTGGAGGTACTTTATTTAATGAGTCAGTACGTGACTTATTATTTCAAGCTCAAGGTTTAGATAATCTGTCAGAATTATTGTTTTTTATTGCTATGCGTAGAGAGCATTTTGCTAAAGTAATAAAACCTTCTTTAATACAAAAAAAAATAGTAATTTGTGATAGATTTATTGATTCAACGATTGCATATCAAGGTTACGGACAAGGAATTGATTGCGGGTTGATAAGCCAGTTAAATGATCTTGTTGTTGATGTTTATCCTGATATTACATTCATTATCGATGTTGATATTAATGAGTCATTCTCTAGATCTTGTAAAAATGGATATGAATTTGCTGATTTGGAGTTTTATTATAGAGTTAGGGATGGTTTTTATAATATCGTCAAAAAGAATCCATATCGTTGTCATATAATTACTGATAAAAATAACACTTATAATATTGATAGCATTAACTTTATACATTTGAAAATAATAGAAGTATTGCAAATGGTATGAATTTGTGTGTAGAATCCACACCTTATTTTTTATAATTTTTATAGAATTTGATAAGTTTTTAATTAATTATGAGGGATGTTTTGAATAGAAAATTTTTATCATGGTTCTTAGTCTCAATGTTTTATGCGTATCAATATATATTGAGAGTTATGCCTAATATTATTGGATCTATGTCTATGGAAAAATTCAAAATTAGTGCTATGGCGTTTGGTCAATTTTCTGGCTTGTATTATATTGGATATACGTTGGCGCATATACCGATAGGTATCTTTTTGGATAAATATGGACCTAAAATAGTATTACCAATTTGTGTAGTATTAACCATTATGGGGTTGGTGCCGTTATTGGTATCAGATGTGTGGTTATTTAGCCAGATTGGAAGAATGATAACAGGTATAGGTTCGGCTGGATCTGCACTTGGCCTTTTTAAAGTTGCTAGCATGTACTATGGTAATCGATTTGTCAAGATGTCTGGGATTTCTATTATAATAGGATTGTTGGGTGCAATGTATGGAGGATTACCAGTTTTATCTTTATTGAATAAATTTGGCTGGGAAACTTTCTTCATCGTATTTATTGCTGTAGGAGCTGCTATGGCATTGTTGTTATATCTATGTATGTTGCCTTATGATCAGGTTGCTAATCTTGATAGTAATAAGAGTCTCTGTGATAAAGTTAAGTTGGTGATATTTAATAAATACATTATTATAATTAGCTTGCTTGCAGGTTTTATGGTAGGTCCTTTAGAAGGTTTTGCTGATGGATGGGTTACTTCATTTTTAAGAGCAGTTGGTAATATAGATAAAGAAACATCTGCTTTGTTACCTTCTATAATATTTATTGGTGTGTGCACTGGAGCATTTATTTTACCGTATATGTTGGAAGATAAGTCATTTAATGCTTGGAATATACTTATAATATCTGCTTTTGGCATGATGATTCCTTTTTTAATATTATACATTAATAGTTCAAGTATTGTACTTGTGACAATATTGTTTTTTTTGATAGGATTCTTTTCAGCCTATCAAATCATAGCAACGTGTAAAGTATTGAGCTATGTTAATGATAGTGTAGTTGCATTGGCTACTGCTGTAAATAACATGATAGTTATGGCTTTTGGTTATTTTTTTCATACTGCTGTATCTTGTGTGATAGTGTTGTTGTGGGATGGAAAAGTTATGGATGCAGAGCCAGTATATACTAAAGCATTAATGTTAAAATCTATGTTATTTATTCCTGGTGGGTTGCTTGTAGGTGCAATAGGGTTTATGTCTCTTAAGTATTTAAGTAGGAAAGAGAGTAAGTAGCATTGTTACAGATATCAGTTATACATAATTATGTGTCTATATAAATTATGTATGACTGTATGCTTTGATCTAGAATTTGTCTGTATTAATTCTGTTAATATGTTGTAAGTTTTTGTTATTTTAAGTGTTATAAATTAAGAAATAAAATTAATTCTTAATTGTATAAACTTATAGTACAGGATTCTAATTTGTTCTAGCTTTGTACTTTGTAGCAAATCTGATAGTTAAATGTTGAATATATTATGGGGTGATGCATAACCTTAATATGCTTTATTGTTGAGTAATTTTGTGTTTCTAGTGCTTCAGTTAAAGAGTTGCTAATTTTTCAGCTGATTGTTTAAAATATGAGTTCGAGTATTTAGATTTAACTTCATAATTGATAAAATTAGTTGTGTTTGTCTATTTGTTTTATTATGTCTTATACAACTCATAATCGCCTAATGTCTTATTAAGATTATGGCAATCCTAGTATGTTTTATAAATGTATCTCACAATGAGAGTTTATTATAAGTCTTAATAAATTGTATACTGTACTGAAATTATACAGATTGAATAGCACTAAGATACCATTTTTTATTAGAAAGTGTTGTATCTTTTTTAAAAGTCCATGTATCCTCAATCTTATTAATCTTCGATGTACTACCCTGTAAAATATTATCATCACTGTCTTTCACAAAGTTTATTTGTTCAGTGATGAATTTTACTGTGATGTATGCTATATTTCCTGAAAGGTCCAGTTTTGTTATTTTATGAGATATTATTGATACAATAATGTCCTTATATAGTTGTCCAAGTGCTTTTCGATTTTCTATTTCCTCCACGAATGAATTATATAAATTAGTGTCTAATAACATGGACAGTATATGTGCATTTCCTTCATTAAAGGCTTTTATTATAATTTCAAATGCCTTCACTGATCCATCCACGAAGTGTTTTAGTGAAAACTCGCTATCTTTCTTTTTGATGTAGTTTATTATTGATTTATCATTTTCGTTGCAAGCTTCCATTACAGATTCTATATCAATATCAGCATCATCATCATCATATTTTTGTGTGTCTTCCATGATGATACTTATAGTTTGTGAATGATTAGTTGTTTGTAATCCTGAAGTTTTTCCAAGAGAATTGTATAAACGAAAAAAGATGAATGCTGCTAAAAATGCATATATTGCTAATTCAACCATATAATCCTAATTTTTATTGACAAAAATGTATACTGTGTATACTCAATTATATTATAGCTTAGTGTATGTTAATCAATAATTAATTACATTATTTTAATTATTACTTAGGAGTTTGTGGGTATGTCGTGTAAATTAAAGGTTAAGGGTCAATATATTAAGGATCTTTCATTTGAAAATCCGAATTCTCCACAGATTTTCTTGATGATCAGTAAAACCCCACCTGAAATCAATATTTCTATTAATGTCAGTTCTGTAAGTCTCCCAATAAAAGCACAAGATCAGGAGAATGAGCAGTCTTTGGATAGTAAAGTAGAGCCGTTATATGAAGTCACTCTTCAGGTTAATGCGGAAGCTCGAGTTGGTACTACAGTAGCGTTCATTTGTGAGGTTAAGTATTGTGGGGTATTTTGTATTGAAGGTTATGACGTAAGTAATATACAGGAGTTAAGTCAGGAAGAAATGAGAAAGATATTATTAGTTTCTGCTCCAACTGTTCTGTTCCCATTTGCTAGGGAGTTGGTTTTTAATATCACTTCTAGAGGTGGGTTTCCTCCTTTGTTGCTTGATATTGTAGATTTTGGAGTTATGTATGAGTCTCAAATGAAGCAGAATGATAACAATCAGGATTTGTAAAGTAGATTTTTAATTTGTGAATGAATTAAGACAGCTTGTAGTAATTAGTTTTTAATTAGTTAAATTAATACAGGTTTTTTGTATTATGAAGGTTTTAGTAATAGGTAAGCTATTCTTTTTATTTGTAGTGGCTTTCTTCTTTAATTTTGCATTTTGTTCTGATGATCATAAACAAGAACTTTCTCAAAAATTTTATTCTGATACCCTTGTCAAATCAAGTGATGATATTACTGCTCAAGAGTTGTTAAGTTTATTGCCTAGTGATCGTTTTATAGGTAATACAAAAGCTCCAGTTGTGATAATAGAATATGCTTCTTTTTCATGTATGCATTGTGCACATTTTACGCTAAATGTATTTCCAGAGTTGAATCGTAAGTACATTAGAACAGGTAAAGTGCTATACATTTTTAGAAATTTTCCTTTAGATTATATATCATTAAAAGCTGCAATGTTGGGAACATGTTATAATACTGCTAATAGCTTTTTTACTTATACCAAAGCGGTATTTAGTTCTATAGAAGCATTGGTGACTCATTATAAGGATTTAGGGGTATTATCTAATATTGCAAAGGTTAGTAACATTAGTGATGAAAGATTTGATAAATGTATTAATGATGAAGATATAATGAATTATATTGTTCAAGAAAAATTTGTCGCAAATAGGAAACTACAGGTAAATGCTACACCTGTGTTTTTTATTAATGGAAAGAAGTATGATAAACCTCATGATATTGAAAGCTTTTCTGAGACGATTGATGAATTGATTATACTACATCCAAATTATTCGTTGGTAAAAGGGGATGGATCTTAACCCTACATGATGATGTGTAGAGGTCTGTATATTGTTACTTTAATTGAAAAGTACAACATATCTATGTTGATTAGGCTCCTTTATGTAAAGTTTTTTATTTCAATATACATGCTGTTATATATAAAACATTTGAGCTATATCATTATAAGAAGGTAGGTTTTCAATTTGACCTATGGCTGCTAAGGTTATTTTATTATTACTTCCTAGTAGATTATTAATACAGTTTTGGATGTCTGTGACTGTAATTATAGAGATTTGTTTTATTAACTCTTCTTTTGAAATGTATCGATTATAGTGGGAATAATAATACCCCAAGGATTCAGCTCGTGCATTAGTACTTTCCCTTGACATGAGTATCTCAGATGTTATTTTATCTTTTGCTCTTTTGACCTCATTTTCTTGCAGATTGGTGGTAATGTTTTTTACTTCAGAAGCTATAGTGGTAAGTAGTTGACTCAGATTGCCTTTATCAGTTGCTGCATATATAGAGAAAATACCATTATCGCTGTAGCTGGAGTTAAAAGATGATATGGTATAGACTAGTCCAAGTTGTTCGCGAATTTTTTGGAAAAGACGTGATGACATACCATTTCCTAATATTGAATCTAGAATTTGTATAGTGTAGAATTGATCATCTTTATATGAAACACTAGGGAATCCTATAACTAGATGTACTTGTTCTAAATTTCTTGTTTCTCTGTATTCTCCACTCAAATAAGTTGATGGATCTGCTGTTTTTCGTTCTGATTTTTTCATGTGAGAGAAGTACTTAGAGACTAAGTCAACTACTTCTTCATGTAAAATATTCCCAGCTACTGATAGTAACATGTTTCCGGCATGATAATATTTACTCATGTAAGTGTGTAAGTCTACTTTAGATAAGCTATTTACTGATTCTGGAGTCCCTAAAATGGATTTGCCGAATATTTGGTTAGGATAAGCAGCTTCTATATACTTATCGAAAATTATGCTAGTAGGAGAATCGTTTGTTTGATATATTTCTTGTAATACTACTCCTTTTTCTTTATCTATTTCTTCTTCAGGAAATTGGGAGTTTAGTATTATATCTGCAAGAACTTCTATGGCTATTTTGATATCTCTTTTTAGTGTTTTGACATGATAGACAGTGTGTTCTCTATCTGTATGTGCATTAAAATTTCCGCCTATATCATCAAAGATCTGTGCTATATCAAGAGCAGTACGAGTTTTAGTGCCTTTAAAAGCCATGTGTTCTAGAAAATGAGAGATGCCTGTTATGGCTTGATTCTCATATCTACTCCCGACGTTTATCCAAATGTTAATGGATACAGATTCTACGTGAGGCATTGTGTCAGTTATTATAGTAAAATTATTGTTAAGTTGTGTAATCTTTGGTGACATGACTTTGAGTAAGAAATTAATCTCTTAAGTTTATACAGTTAATAATATAACAGCAACAAATATATGATATAACATCGATATTTGAAAGTTATGGTTTATCCAAATTTTACAGAATCTTCATAATAATGTTTTATCACCCAATTGTAATTAAGGATATTATCTGTACTGATGCATAATATTACCTAAATATATTTTAAAATTTTTAACAGTGTATTTGTGATGAAAACATTTGATGGAAAATAGTAGTGTTCAATTATATTATTTTATAAGAACTTTAAAAGATGGGAGAAATCATTATAATAATATATGATATTACTTTTATTCTAAATACTAATTTTATATAACAATATTGACCAAGGTATTAATGATTTTACATTAATGTTGTGTTGATTGTTGAAATAAAAGTTTGAAATCTAGTAATTTTATGTAACTATCTGTGATTTTTATCATAAAAAGTGAAAACTTCTGTAGTTTATTATAGTATTGATATGACTTGTTAAATTGTCAAAAAAATGATAATAAGTAGTAGGTTGGATTTCTCAGCGATAGTAGAAAGTGTATAACATTGTTAATGGATTAAGGTTTTAATTTGCGTAAAAAAATTAAGAAAATATTAATTTCCGGTAAAAGTGTGTGGCCAATAATAGAAGGTGGAAAAGGTATAGGTGTAAGTGATGGTAGAACTGCAGGTGCTTTTGCTGCTGCTTCTGCTGTTGGTACTTTTTCTGGGGCGTGTGCTAGGTTAGTTGATGATAATGGAGAACATGTTCCTTTAGTATATCGTGGAAAAACTAGATTGGAGCGTCATAATGAACTAATAAACTATAGTATTGATGCGGCAGTGAGTCAAGCTAAGGTAGCTCATGAGATATCAAAAGGGTTAGGAAGAATACATATGAATGTACTGTGGGAAATGGGTGGTGTTCAACGAGTGCTTCATGGTGTACTTGATAAAGCGCGTGGATTAATTCATGGTATTACTTGTGGTGCTGGTATGCCATATAAGTTAGCTGAGATAGCTTCCCAATATCAAGTTTATTACTATCCCATTGTTTCATCGATGAGAGCATTTAAAATTTTATGGCAACGTTCTTATCAAAAATTTTCTAAAAAACTCCTTGGTGGGGTTGTATATGAAGATCCTTGGTTAGCTGGTGGCCATAATGGACTTAGTAATAGTGAATCTCCTGATAGTCCACAAGATCCTTTTGAAAGGGTTGCAGCGATCCGCGCATATATGAATGAAGTTGGATTATCTGATGTTGTGTTAATCATGGCAGGTGGTGTTTGGCATTTAAAGGATTGGGAATTATGGTTAGATAATGATCTAATTGGTCCAATAGCGTTTCAATTTGGAACGAGACCTTTATTAACTCAAGAGAGTCCAATTTCTTCTGGGTGGAAGAAAAAATTAATGTCTTTGAAACCTGGCGATGTTTTTTTGAACAAATTTAGCCCAACAGGCTTTTATTCTTCTGCCGTTAAAAATGAGTTTATAAAGGAGTTAAAAGAACGTAATGCACGTCAGATTGCATTTGAGAATGAAATGACTGAAAAATGTACAGCAGAGCTTTCTATTGGTGGTAGAGGTAGGAAAGTATATGTGCATCCTGAAGATAAGAAGTTGTCTGAGTCTTGGATGGCTATGGGTTATACAGATGCTCTGAAGACACCAGATAATACTTTAATATTTGTTACTCAGAACAAATCAAGAAGCATTAGGGAAGATCAAATAAATTGTATGGGATGTTTAAGCCATTGTAAATTTAGTAATTGGAAAGATCACGGAGATTATAATACTGGTATTAAACCAGATGTTCGTAGTTTTTGTATTCAAAAAACGTTACAAAATATTATTGCTGTGGATAATCATGAATATGAGCTTATGTTTTCTGGTCATAATGCATATAAGTTTGTAGAAGATGAGTTTTATAGAGATGGATATATTCCTACAGTCAAAGAACTTGTTGATAGAATCTTAACTGGATATTGATATGTTAGTATTTTGTTTATAGCTTTAAACATATTAAGTATCTGAGGTTACAATATTTTTATTAAGTGCTATTAAGTTTATGATTTTTTGTTATTCAACACATAAAAATCCTTTCTTGATACTTTTTGTAGTTTTTTAATCCTTACTGTTTAAGCAGTTTTGTCCTCAGTGTAGTTTATCAACATATATTTTTTATTTAGATATTGATTTGGAATGCGACAGTTTGATTATTAGCAGAAATTAATTATAAAGTATATATATATGTATATGTTGGTACACATAAATATAATTCACTGCACAGTGTGTAGTATATTTAGCGTTGTTTTATCAAATGTTATGAGTATCTTACAATCATATCTATTCCCAATTAATATTGTTTTTTATATTAAAGAATCCATCTCTTCTCGGTAGTGAAGTAATATTGATGGATAATGTTCCACATTGCTATGGTAGTTTTATATTAAGTGTTATGTAAATGTTTATCAGCATATATTTTTTATTTTAGTGATTGCTAAATGCAATATAAGATTTGTGCATGCATTGGGATGTGTAACACAATGGAGGTTACTGTAACTATATTTTAATATTATATAAACGTTCTAAGTGCTTCGCAAGCATGTCTGCTTCTATATTGATGGTATCATTTACTTTGTTATATTGAAACGTTGTATTTTCCCAGGTGTGTGGAATAATATTTACGGATAATATTTCATTAGATATAGAATTAATGGTCAACGATACTCCATCTATGGCTATGGATCCTTTTATTATCATATATTTTAATAATGAATCTGGTATGTAGAATTCAATGTTATGTGAGCTATTTACACTAGTAATTGATATGATTTTTCCTATTCCGTCAATATGTCCTTGTACAAAATGTCCATCTATCCGGTCAGTCATTCTTAAGGCTGGTTCTAAATTAATCTTTGTTCCTTCTTTCCAATGTGTAGCACTAGTAACAGATAGAGTTGCATCTGAAACATCAACAACAAAACATCTATTATTCAATTCTACTACGCTTAGGCAAATACCAGAACATCCTATAGAATCACCTATTTTTGTTTCATTTAAAAAATTAGGATTAGTAGGTTTTATTGTAATTCTTTTGTCGTGACCTTTTATATCGTCTATTTGAGTAACAGTACCGATATTTTCTATTATGCCTTTAAACATCTTGTACCATAAATCATGGGTGTGGAATTTTAGTGTAATGGGTGAAAGAATGTCAATAAGAAAAAAAAATGTATGAAAGCTAGAATATACCTAAGGTTATATGCCAATAGATATTTAAAAGGTTAATTTATTTTCTAAAAAATTAGTATACAACATGATTATTTATTAATATATATTAATTTTATATAATATTTTCTAGTAAAAAAAGGTTTATTTATATGTTAAATAATTCTAATAGTGTAGTATCATACGTTGAACGTAATCTTAGTAATTATAATACTAGTGTAATGGATATAACTTTTGACTATCCTATTAATAAAAATGAATTTTTCCCTCGAGATTTTAATAATATAGGTGCAGGTAAGGATGATTTTTTTGTTGCTGCTATAATTGCATTTTATGTTCTTACTGTTGTTGTGGTAGCAGGGTTTATGTTGTGGATTCAAAATCGTGATATTATGCGTCGAAATGATTATACAAAGTGTCTTTGTAGAACTTCTAGTATGTTAGAAAGAGCAGAGACAGAACAAGAAGTTTTTGCCACAATTATTTCAGATAATATTAAGCAGTAATAACTAATAGACAAAGGTGTAGATGTTCTGAAGGTGATATCAGCAGAATGTTGATTAATTAAAGAAGGAAATGTGAGAGGTATATTATTTTATGTTATTTGAATCTTATATACTGCCGCAGGTAATTTATATTAACGCCTTAATATGAGGTTGTTGTTATAACTTGATTTTTATACATCTTTTTGTAATGGATATAATGATATTGGTTATATGTGCTTGAAGAATTATAAATTATTACACATATGTACTGATTTTCTAAAAAGTAAATTAACCTTTAAATATCTATTGGCATATAATCATATGTGCACTACTTTTGTACATTTTTTCATCTGTTATACTAGAAGCTATGTCTATAATTTATAGTATTTCAAGCGTAAAAATGTTAGGGATTATTATTCAAATAGATTACATAAAAGGTTGCAATAGCAGGATTCCAGTAAAGCCCTTTGCTATTTTTTGAGTGATATAAACATAAGTGACTATATAGGTATTTGCTGAGTATATAATGATATGTGTTTTATAGCTAGTGTTAAGTTCAATTTATGAATTATTGCTTAAGGTAGTTGGTGTTTTAAAAGTAATAGCACTTATGTGTATATAATTGGAATGAGGTAGAGATTGTTTGCTAAAGGCATAGGGTCTAAAAATATGTACGCAACTATAAAACTAATATCTGTCTGAGTATTGTGATTAACGTGGAAAATGTAAACTCTGATTCGAAGCTTCAGTGAATAATAGCTGTCAGACTAACAGTCTCCTAAGTTTAGTGTTGATGAAAAGCCATATGATGTGCTACTTGGGAATTTAAATATTGGATTACTAAATAGTTTAAAGGATGTGATGTATGTAATGTTAATGTAGGGTAATGTCTGTGATATGTATTGAGAGAAATATATTTTTAAAACGTAGTTTTCTTATTAGAACTTCAAATTTATCTGGTTTTGTGGTGTATGTATTTATACATGTTTATGGATGGAATTTGGATGTATGCTACAAGACTTGATAAAATTTATTGTGAATGTTGTGGTTTCTGTAATACCTGTGAAGGATTTTTATTTTGCTAGAAGAGCATTTTAAATATTTCAGGTATTGTACTGACAAAATCATATATTGATACACATAGTTCATATAAAGAATAAAGGTTTAATTTTTAAAAATTTATGATATAATTAACCATGGTGTGCTAATTATTTTATTTTTCATATGGTTGAGTAATCCCGTAGCTTCTATTACTTCTGATGTTAGTAGTAGTGTACCATTAATACTATAAGATAGATGAAGGAGAGTGAATCATGTTAAATAGTAATGTGACTTCTAGTGCCTTGACCGATGTTGTTAATGGTACTAGTAGTGCTACAGTAGGTCCTAATGTCGTAGGCAATACTCAGGAGTCTGATGCTACTGTCCGAGTTGTTGCAGGTGTAGCTATAGTATTATTATTGATGTTGTATTGTATAGTTTATATTGTGCGCCATAAAGAGCATCGTATACAGGGATCAAGACGTAATATACAGAGATCAAGACGTGTGAACAATTTACCGGATAATCCTGGGCCAGATGTTCCTAATGTTATAATGGAACATCTGAACTATTTACGGGAGCATGGTCCTGGGCCAGATGTTCCTAATGTTATAATGGAACTAGATGTGGTACATAATGCTCAAAGTAGAGAGAACCAAAGTCAATATGTTGAAAGTAGTCCTTTTATATGCAATCATGATGGCCAAGAGAATGGTAAGACTAGTGATAATCATAAAGTGAGACCTGCGTTTAGATTACAGGGGATGTTTCCTAGATGATTTGTAATGAAGTTATATGCGGTATTCAATTTAGTACTTCTTTATTCAATGAGATGAATTTTTTTGCTGTTGTAATGCAATAGATTAGGGTAATTGATAGGATGATTGTGAAGTATATTGGTCCTGTAATACGTGTGAAGGATTGTTATTTTGCTAGAAGAGCATTTTAAATATTTCAGGTATTGTACTGACAAAATCATATATTGATACACATAGTTCATATAAAGAATAAAGGTTTAATTTTTAAGAATTTATGATATAATTAACCATGGTGTGCTAATTATTTTATTTTTTCATCTGGTCGAGTAATCCCGTAGCTTCTATTACTTCTGATGTTAGTAGTAGTGTATCCTTGATACTATAAGATGGATGAAGGAGAGGGAATCATGTTAAATAGTGTGGGTTCTAATGTCTTGAACAATGTTGTTAATGGTACTAGTAGTGCTACAGTAGGTCCTAATGTCGTAGGCAATACTGAGAATTCTTATACTGCTGTCCAAGTTGTTGTAGTAATAGGTGCAGCTATATTATTATTATTGGGGTTGTGTTGTATAAATTATGTTTGTCGCTATAGAGAGCATCGTGTACGGAGACTAAGACGTATGAACTATTTACGTGAGCATGGTCCTGGGCCAGATGTTCCTAATGTTATAATGGAACTAGATGTGGTACATAATGCTCAAAGTAGAGAGAACCAAAGTCAATGTGTTGAAAGTAGTCCTTTTATATGCAATCATGGCGGCCAAGAGAATGGTGATACTGGTGATGATCATCAAGTGAGACCTGTGTTTAGATTACAGGGGGTGTTTCCTAGATGATTTGTAATGAAGTTATATGTGGTATTCAATTTAGTACTTCTTTATTCAATGAGATGAATTTGTTTTGCTGTTGTAATGCAATAGATTAGGGTAATTGATAGGATTATTGTGAAGTATATTGGTCCTTGTAATACGTGTGAAGGATTGTTATTTTGCTAGAAGAGCGTTTTAAATATATAGATTAATAAAATTATATTTGTTACACAGTTCATATGTAAAATAAAGTTTTAATTTTTTAAAAATTTATGATATAACCAAACATACTGTGTCAGTTGGTTTTTTTGCTGGTTGAGTAGTATCATGGCTTCTGTTACTTTGGGTATTAGTAATAGTGTTTTATTGAATAATACTGTAAATACGGAGGGGATAGTAGTGTTACAACAAGTTTTTTTTAGATTAAGTAATATAGGTACTGGTGTCTTTGTTGATGCTGTTAATGGTACAGTGCGAAATAGTACTAATGGTACTACAACAGTTTCTACTGTCATGAATGTAAGTGATAATAGCTCACTGTCGAGTACAAGTAGTGTTGATGGTCAAATGTTTCATCATATTATAGAAACTTGTATGGCATTATGTTTACCTGCATTGCTTTTTATTGCTATAGTTGTCTATAAGCGTGTTTCACGCTATAGAGGCCGTGTTGCGCAGAATAGAAGAGCTATAAGATATTTACGGGAGCATGGTCCTAGGCCAGATGTTCCTGATGTTATAATAGCACTAGATGTGATACATGATGCTCAAAATAGTGAAGACCAAAATCAATGTGTTGAAAGTAGACCTTTTGTACGTAGTCATAGTTGTCAAGAGAATGATGATACTGATAGTCAAGCGAGATCTGTGTTCAGATTACAGGAGGTATTTCCTAGATGATTTGTAATAAATTATATATGCGGTATTCAATTTAGTACTTCTTTATTCAATGAGATGAATTTTTTTTGCTGTTGCAATACAGTAGATTAAGGTAATTGATAGGATTTATTGTGAAGTATATTGGTCCTTGTAATACGTGTGAAGGGTTATTATGTTTCTAGAAGAGTATTTTAAATGTTTCAATATTATGATTAATAAAATTATATTTGTTACACAGTTCATATGGGAAATAAAGTTTCAATTTTTTAAAAGTTTATGATATAATTAAACATAGTGTGTTAGTTATTTTTTTTCCAACTGATTGAGTAGTATCATAGCATCTATTACTTCTGATATTAGTAATAGTGTATCCTTTTTATTAAATAATACTGTCAATACAGATGGGGTGGGGTGGGAGTATGATTTATAATGCTATTAGTGGTACAGTGGAAAATAGTAATGTTACAACAATTTCTTCTACCATGTTGAGTACGAATGGTAGCAGTATTCTGAATCATAGGGATAATAAAATACAAACTGTAATAGTAGTGGGGTTACTTTTATTGACCATGCTTCTAGTGCTTGCATATTGTGTTCTACACTATAGAGATGCTGGTGCACGGCGCAGAAACGTTCTGAGATATTTACAGATCTATGGTCCTAGGCCAGATGTTCCTAATGTTATAATGGAACTAGATGTGATACATAATGCTCAAAGTAGAGAGAACCAAAATCAATGTGTTGAAAGTAGTCCTTTTATATGCAATCATGGTGGCCAAGAGAATGGTGATACTGGTTGTAATCATCAAGTGAGACCTGTGTTTAGATTACAGGGGATGTTTCCTAGATGATTTGTAATAAATTATATATGCAAATTTAATTTAATGCTTCTTTATTTAATGAGTTTATTTTGCTAATGTGGTGTATTATAAAACTTATAGTACAATTGCAAGTATTGTTAATTAACATAAGTATACTATTATTTTGTATCTTAAAGGTCAGAGGATTGTTGATGAAATAGTTAAGAATTTCTTGTCTGACAGTTGTGTTGCTATCTATTTTTAAAATAATGGTATTTTTTACTTGCTCAACTTCACAAATGCCAATACTTGCACATAGTTGCTTTATATATATAGTGTTTAATAAATTTTCGACCTCGCTTGGTAGTTTACCAAACTTATTAGTTAACTCTATGTAGTAATTATCTATATCTTCTTTTGTTTTTAGATTGCCAATTTTTTTGTATACCCGCATTCTTAATCCTATGTCTTTAATGTAATGCTCAGGAATTCTTATATTAACATTTATATTAATATTTATATGATCAAGATCTTGAGGATTTTCGTTATGAGTGTTAAGTTCTTCTTCTAACATTTGTTGATATAGTTCAATACCTATATCTTTGATATTACCTGATTGTTCTTCCCCAACTAAATTGCCAAACCCTCTGATATCCATATCATGTAGGGATAGAGTAAATCCTGAATTTATGGAATCTATTGATTGTATTATTTCTAATCTTTTAGCAGATGTATTGGTTGCTTTTTCTGATAATATAAAATATGAAAAACCTTTTATGCTGCTACGTCCTACTCTTCCTTTTAGTTGATAGAGTTGTGCTAATCCAAACATGTCAGCATCGTGTATTATAATTGTATTGGCAAAAGGAATATCTAACCCGCATTCTATGATTGACGTAGTAAGTAATATTGTAAATTTGCCATCAAAGAAATCATTCATTATTGTATCTAGTTGACTAGAAGGGAGTTGCCCATGGGCAATATTAATTTTAATTTCTGGCAATAATTTTTTTAGGTTATCATTAATGCTTTCTATATTACTAATTTGTGGGCAAACATAAAATACTCTGCCTCCTCTATTATGTTCTCGTATTATAGCATCTTTTATTATAGTTTCATCGTAGTATGTTGTGCAGGTTGTCACTGGTACTCTGTTTTTTGGTGGTGTTTTTATTAAACTTAAATCTTTTATTCCACATAGTGACATATATAGCGTTCGCGGTATTGGAGTTGCAGATAGCGAAATTACATGAATACTTGTCTTGATTTTTTTTAACAACTCTTTTTGTTTTACTCCAAATTGTTGTTCTTCATCTATGATCAATAAGCTTAGGTTAGCAAAAGTGATATCTTGTGCTAGTATTGCATGTGTTCCTATTATTATGTGTACTTGGCCACATGCTAAACTTTCTTTTGTTCTTTTTATTTCAGATCTCTCAACAATTTTGGATAATTGTTTGATTTTGATATTTGGAAATTTTTTGAATCTTTCAGTGAAAACAATAAAATGTTGCCTGCATAGCAAAGTTGTTGGTACTATAATTGCTACTTGATGATTCTTACTTGCTACTAAGAATGCTGCACGTAAGGCTATTTCTGTTTTCCCAAAGCCAACATCTCCACAGATTAGTCTGTTCATGATTCTACCACTTGATAGATCATGTTCCATGTCTTTTATAGCTTGTAATTGATCTTCTGTTTCAATATAAGTAAATTCATTACAAAAATGTTTGTAATTTTCGTCAGGGAGAAATAATTTGCCAGTCGATAATCTTCTTGATGCTTCTGTAGCTAATAATTCTTTTGCAATTTTTTTTATATGATTTTTTATTTTAGTTTTACGTTGTTGCCATGATGTACTACCTAATTTATCGAGGATAACATTGGCATTTTGTTGTCCGTACTTGGATATGAGATTGATATTTTCTACAGGTAAGAATAATTTATCACTATTATAGTATTCTATTTTGATAAAATCGTGATAACTATCAAATACTTTAATAGTATCGAGTTCTACTATTTTCCCAATTCCGTAATCTTTGTGTATTACAATATCTCCAATATCTATGTTAGTATCATTGCTAATAATATTTGAAATATTACTTTTACCTATTATTTCTTGTTTGTTTAGTAGATCATGTTCTGCTACTACAATAGTATGTTTTGAGATAAAGCTATGATCTATTGGTAATATAGCAATGTTATGTGAAGAATGTATTTCTTGATAGTTTTCTATTTTACATAGTTTGATGTTGAATATTCTAAGTCTATTTTGTATGTATTCTAAAGAACCAATAGAATAGCAAGCTATTATTAGTTTTTTTGTATGACATATGGTCTGAATATATTGTGCCAATATTTCAAATATGTCGATTTTTTTATTTTGTGCTAAAATTTTAAAATTTGGAATTGTCTGGATCTTTATTGTGACATCAAAAGCAGTGTTATGTGCATTTTTATGAGTCATTGCTAAGTTATTAGTAGTATTTTCAGATTGTGAGAACTCGATTTTATGAAACTGTTTAGTTATAGTTTGAAAGTCTTTAAGATTAATGTAAAGTTGATGTGGAGGTATTTGATAAGATAGTTGAGATCTATAGTGTGAGTATATTTGATTGTTATACTCCTCTATTTCTTTTGCCAGCTTATCATTGAATATTAATGTTGTATTTTGTGGTATATAGTTGAAAATATTTTGTAATTCTTCCTGATAAAATAAAGGTAAGAAATTTTCTTCTCCTATGTATTTCTTTCCAGATGTTATTGTATCTAGTAGGTTTTTATCTTGGCTTGCTTTTGTTTTATAGATTTTAGAAAAAAGATCTATATTTTCTTTTTGTTTAATTATTTCGGAAGTAGGGTAAATGAAAATCTCATTTAAAGAGGAATTATTATCTATTGATTGTGTTTGATAATTGAAGAAGTTAATTGATTGTATGAAATTATCATGTAAATGAATTCTTATAGGATTTTTATAGGTTATGGGAAATATATCGATGACATTGTTATGTATGGCAAATTCGCCAATATCCCGTACTATTGAGTATTGACTGTATCCATGGTAAATTAAATAGTTTTCTATATAGTCTCTTGTGATATTCTGTTGAGATCTAATTTTTAGTACTGATTGTAGTATGATATTTTGATGTAGTACTTTTTGGACAATTGCATTAATTGTTGAGATGATAATATAGGGAGTGTCATTACATTTAGTAATTAGAGAGTGCAGAGTTTTAATTCTTTCTGCCATTACTGAATTATGTGGGGAATTTTTTTTATATGGTATTGAATCCCATGCGGGAAATATAATTATTTCAAGGTTTGGAATATAGAATTTAAATATTGATGCTAAATTGTATAATTGTATTTCTTTATTAACTATATATACTGCGGAATGGATTAGTTTTTGCGCGTACATTTTTATAATAACAAGTGGTTCTAATGTGTGTGGAATATTAGAAATTTTGTTAGTATTGCTCATGGAATAGTTTTGTAATATTAATAATTAGTATTGTAAGTAAAAAATGCAATCTATAAAACATATTAGTTAAATCTGAATGCTATGTTTATAGTTATTCATGATATTGGAATAATCCTGAAATAGATCTACATCTAAGATAATACTGTTGAGTTGATAGAATAATTTGTTACTGTGAATTATATTTGTATAATACATAATTATCCTTTTTATTATAATGTTTTAGTTTCTGATGGAGAAGAAAATCAGTGTTACGGCAATGTAACGTAAGAATATTTTATTTAGAATATAAATAAATTAATATCTTTTAATTAATATTCCCTAAGTAATTCGATTATGAATTCCATTGTTGAATGTAATACAGCAAAACAGATTATTATAATACTGTCTACTGCTCAATTACATTGATACTGTTGACTAGAGGGGTTCTATTTTTAGGTATGTGTCTATTAATATATACACTAGTATTGTTGATTGTGTAAAAAAGCAAAATACCAATGTAAAGTGTTTCTCTTTTACATAATACGGCAGTTTGATTGTGTAGGATGCAGTGCTGTGTTAGTAATACTGTTGCTAGGGCTACCTTCGTTTTCTACTTCTACGTCACATTCTGATACAACTTCGAAGTCTGATTCAAGATCTGATTCATGTGATAGAATTTCGATATCTGATAAAAACTCTGAATCAGATTCTTGTAGAATTTCAATGTCTGATGAGCTACATGATATATTACCTGGACTCTGTATAGTTACCTCTACTGTAGAAGAACTTTGAGGATCATTTTCTGTCTCTCTATGTGTAGAAGGTGTGTCTGTTATGCTAGGAGGAGAGAGAATTCCAAACCACTGTAGGACTCTTGTTGTGTAGTTGAATATATATGCCATGAATCGTGCAAAGATGCCACGACGATTACGTGGTGTATACATTTTACTACCTCATTATTTAAAAATATTATGTAATTGAAACTTAATGGTATATGACTTTAAGTGTAAAGTATATTACCTATAACACATACTTAAATAATTGTAGTGTATTTTTATACTTCAAGCAAGTATAAATTAAGTGTTTGGTGTAGCATAAGCAGTGGATTACTAAGAACGTGTTATGTTGAAATTTATGATTATGTCATGATTACTTGATCTGTAATAATTTGTATAAGAAATGCTCATGCTAGAAAAAAGATTTAATAAAATAGAAACTTGACTATTGGTTATTCTAGCAAATTTGTATAGTAATTAGATATGATCCTTAGTACGTTATTGTGTGGGGTAAGTTGCACATATCCATAGTATCTATAGGAAGTATTGTTTGATGTTCAAGTTTTTATACTAATGTGTGTAGGGTAATCTATAATGAGCACTGGTAAATTTTGGAATTTTAGTGTGTTTATTATCGGATTAACTTGCACGATATATTAGTTGATGTGTATATGTCAGTAACCTGACCTGCTGCAGGAAAATGACTTTAAGATGTTATGTTGTTTTAAATAAACACTGAATTGAATGAATATTTATGATTTTACTATTACTGCTAAACTAACTTACTATAACTAATCGATGTGTAGCATATTAGTTTTTTCACTTAGAACAAGACTACATTCTGTAGCTGCTGTAGAATAGCTGTATTCAGAACTAGAGCTGTCATCATAATCCTCATCTGATGTTGAAGTTTGTTTATAATGAGGGTTACCTTCTGAATGGTGTTGATTGACAGTAGGTAAACAACATTTTCTAAAAGGTAAAAGTAGGAGTGAAACCAACAACATTGGTATAGAGACTACTACACATGCTACTCCAAATAGTAAAGAGAATACTACTAATAGTAAGGTTATAGATATTATTATAATAGGGTACTCTATCCTTGAAGTGCCGTTATAATCAGGATTATTTTCTGAATACAATTTAGTATACATATAATATGGAAAAAATCCTAACATGACTGGTACTGATACGACGTTGAATAACCCGAAACGAAAACATATCATTGCATTTCGAGGTGTAATGAACTTGAATAATTTTACTTTTATACTTTCTTCATGATTCATGCTACTGAAACTAAATTGAGGATGCTTTATGCGCTGTACTAACGATGAATTAATAACAAATAGATCAGAAGGTCTCATTTTTTTTACATATTAATAATAAACAGAAATGTCCAACTCTAAAGACATTATCAATAATGATCATATACTATACTGTAAGTAATTTAGCAAGTGTTAATTTGTTAATCAATGTTTATATATTTTTATTATGGTTTTGTAGGCGTGTATAAGAGTTATTTATTAAATTAAACTTTGTGTTTTTTCCTATGATGGGTTGGTCTGTGATTATAACTTTTAAAAAGTGTTTTGCTAAAAAAAGATCTACTGAAAATTGTTGATATTGAAATAAGAGTTTTTCTATTAATTTTTTAAAATTGTTATATAGTGAAGTTGTGATAGATAATGTAACTTTGTAAAATTATACAGTATATGTCTGAATGATGGGTTTCTATGATTTATGAATGTTCGTAGAACGTATTTTAAATATTTGAATGGTAAATTTATGTTCAATTATATGCTAATCAAAATGTTACATTTGTCTAAATAAAAGCTTCTTCTTCCTGATGTTTTGTCCAAAATCAACTGTACTTGATAATTCAGTATCGGTATTTGCACTAGTGTTTTGATTTGTTTTTTTATTTCTTATATTTTTTCTGATGTTATCTATTTTTTTGTAGGATATGTACATACCTAAATTTCATTTTTGACTCAACCTTTTTTCATTATCAAATTGTTTATAACAATGAAGTATATGGTATGCAGTAAAAGAGAAAAAAGGATTGAAAGACATACATAGCAGCACTACATTACTACTGTAGCCTCAATAAATAACGGTGTAGCTATTGACCCAACCCTATAAAAGAAGCTTGCATTGAGATTTGACATAAGGTAGGAAGCCATCAAGATTATGTTTTAGCTTACTGCTTTGATTTATATTGTTAAAAATACCAACTAAACCTTTAAAAGATGTTGTATCGTTGTATATTTTCTAAGATTTGTCATGTGATTTAAAAAATAGTTATACACTTTCTTAATTATTAGAATTTTAATAATTATACATAACTGCTTTTATTTTTGTTAGAATATGAATAGGATAAAATATTATTTGAATAAGTAATTCTTAAATAAATGAAGGCCACGATCGTTTAAATGTTTGATATCTATAGCATTTGAAAGTATTTAGCAAGCATAATATAAAAGTATATTTTAATATTGGCGTATGTTTATTCACTTAAGTTTTTTTAGTAAAAATTAGATAAAAATAGTAATTTATAATTGTTATGTGTCTAGAAGAATTAGTGTTATCAATTGTAGAACCTAGATTCATTCTTTACGTAATTACAATAAAATATATTTTGTTTACTGGATAGGTAAAAAGTGTAGTAGTGAAGTTTGTATGATGTGCACTTAGTTTTTAATTACTTTATTGTTGTTACAAGAGGATGTTATATTATTAGATAATATGTTGTTTGGTAATGAGCTTCTATTTGTACTCAAAGAGGCTTCACATTCTTGATAAGTCAGGTTAAGAGGATGTAATGCTTCTCTAAGTGCAACATGTCCTTCTTCTTGATTGTTATCAGAAGGACTTGCTGTGTCTTGACAAGCATCATCGAGTAGACGTAATGCGTATTCCACGGTTAGATCTTCTTGACTGTTATGAGTAGTACTTGCTGTGTCTTGACAAGCATCATCGAGTAGACGTAATGCGTATTCCACGGTTAGATCTTCTTGACTGTTATGAGTAGTACTTGCGCTGTCTTGACAAGCATCATCGAGTAGACGTAATGCGTATTCCACGGTTAGATCTTCTTGACTGTTATGAGTAGTACTTGCGCTGTCTTGACAAGCATCATCGAGTAGACGTAATGCGTATTCCACGGTTAGATCTTCTTGACTGTTATGAGTAGTACTTGCTGTGTCTTGACAAGCATCATCGAGTAGACGTAATGCGTATTCCACGGTTAGATCTTCTTGACTGTTATTAGTAGTACTTGCTGTGTCTTGACAAGCATCATCGAGTAGACGTAATGCGTATTCCACGGTTAGATCTTCTTGACTGTTATTAGTAGTACTTGCTGTGTCTTGACAAGCATCATCGAGTAGACGTAATGCGTATTCAGTAGTTAATGTTGTTGATCGACTTTGAGCTGTAGGCAATTGATATAAAATTCCTTCTTCGATAGATCTATTTTGCCATCTTTGTCGGTGGATATTTTGGGTAGATCTGGGTCTATTTACGTGATGTATTATAATGATAAGTAACAAAACTGCGAAACATGCAATAAATATCTGGATAAGTTGCTGAATATCAGTATCTTGTGATGCAGTTGTATTATTGGTTGTTATAAAATTGGAACTACTTGTTGTACTGTTAAATGGGTTAGTAGTGGTTGTTGTAGTGCTACTACTATTTGATACTGTACTTGCTATAGAAGTAGCATTGTTTGCTGGATTACTGATCATATCTCTTGTAGTAGTCAACACAGATGTAATAGTACTGCTTGGTTCTGTTGTATGGCTTGTAGGGTAAGTGTTATTTGTCTGTGTAGGTAAATTAGTAGTATTTGTTGTGTTATATATGAATTGTGTTGTAGTGTTAGCTACGTACTGTAGTAGTGAACTTATAGTGTCTACTGCAGTACTTATAGCATTGCTGAGCGTGGAATTTACTCTACTTGTTGTGTCTAGTATAGTACTTATTATAGAATTAGTAGTCTCTGTTGTAAATTGACTGCTACTTGTTGTTGAATTTGTTGTGGCAATAGCATTATTGGTTGAAGTGAAGGTATTTGTTGTGTCGTTAGGCATAGCTTTTACTGCATTTGAGTTGACTTAGTGTTTTTATAATGAAATATAAGTTATGCTTCGTGATTATGAACATTTGATTAATCAAAGTTAACCAAATATGGAATATACTTGCCTAGTTTGTATAAAAATACCTATCTAATGGTAAATTAATATTACTTATTTAGTTAATTCTTTGTTATTTTAATGTAGATGAGTTGGTTGTATGGTAAGATTTATATTAAATGATAGTCTATATTCGTAATCTTGTATTAAAGAAAAATTATAAAAGTAATTCTTTATAATTAAAAGAATCTTACAATATTGTAGTAAGTTATTTTAATGAGTCTTTCTATAGTTCTAACAGAAGAATTAATAAAGAAAATTTTTATAATACCTTAGGGAATAAAGTTAGCCTACAAAATACATATATGATAAATCAATAACAAAGGTTTTATAATGTGGATCAAGATAGGTTTTATCCTTTACCCATCCAAATAACGATTCTTGTTAAAACTCGTGATTCTAATATACAGGAATCTTCACCTATATCTCTTCTATGGAAGGAATATTGATGACATGTATGGTGCTAATGGCATAAAATTATAAATTCGGAAAATGTTTTTTGGTAAGTAATATACTGCATTTTATAGTAATATGCGTACCAATTTATATGTATCTAATATGCTATTTACACAACTAAATATATGGAGAATGTATAGTTTATAATTTTATGTGCATGTTAAAAATCTTTATATAAAGCGCCATTCTTAAAATAGCACATAGTCTTATGGCTAGTTGTGAAGTGACTTTAAAAATCTATAGTGAGTGTCATGGTTATATCCTTCTAGAGCTAACCGCACTATGTTCTACATCTATTAATTGCATAAATTCATTTTGGTGTAGATTTAGCTCATAGAATGAGTCATGTATGTAAAATCTATAAAACTATGACTATAGTGTAAGTATTAGAAGTGTATTGCGGATTATTTAAATTGTCCTTCTCTATTACTACATGCTTGGTTAACACATGGTGATTACTAAATGTAGTGAAAGATAGTATTGTTATAAATAGTGTTCTATGAAGAATATCATGATTATTGTTAGTGATATTATATACATTAGTGTAACTATTAGAAGTGTATTGCGGATTATTTAAATTGTCCTTCTCTATTACTAACATGCTTGGTTAATACATGGTGATTACTAAATGTAGTGAAAGATAGTATTGTTATAAATAGTGTTCTATGAAGAATATCATGATTATTGTTAGTGATATTATATACATTAGCGTAAGTATTAGAAGTGTATTGCGGATTATTTAAATTGTCCTTCTCTATTACTACATGCTTGGTTAACACATGGTGATTACTAAATGTAGTGAAAGATAGTATTGTTATAAATAGTGTTCTATGAAGAATATCATGATTATTGTTAGTGATATTATATACATTAGCGTAAGTATTAGAAGTGTATTGCGGATTATTTAAATTGTCCTTCTCTATTACTAACATGCTTGGTTAATACATGGTGATTACTAGTGTCTATAAAGAATATCATAACTATCACTATAGTGGTATTATCCTGCCGTTGTTGTAGTAGTGATGTTTATATAATTATTTATTTTGTGTACTCTAAGACTTATGCATAAAACTTAACCTTATATTTGACCTGTAGTTATACGAATTAACAAGTTAAATTCAACTTATGTAGAGAATAGTTTTTGTTAAATCTACAGGTCATCTATATTGCTTTATAAGCACAATTCAGGAAAAAAGTTAACAAGTAAATATGTGAACCTGACATCACCATAACATGCGATGAAAGACATTAATTTTTATGTTTTTTTAATTTAGTACTTCTCTGAAGAAGCTTGATGCTGTATTAACACATGTAATCACCGTATTATGCGTTCTGGTAGGTGATCTGTATATTTTTCTTGATCTGCTCTCACTTTATTCTATAACACGTGGTATACGACCTTCTCTAATGTCTCTATATTCTTCACATCGTATAGATATTCGTAATTTGTTATCATCATCAAGGTAAAAGAATTTTGGTGTCCATATAGTGTCGTCAGATTGATCAGATGTGCTTGTATAGTTTTGACCTTTGTTTCTTCCACTCTTTTTCTTATGTTTATATATTGCATAGAATGTTATTGCTAGTAGTATTAGTGCTGTTATGCATAATAGTGAGTACGTCGTAATGCGGAATGCTAATTCATTTGTATTTGCTGTTGCATTAATGGGACTGCTAGTAGATACATTGGGTGATGTTGGCATTTTCTTCCTAATATAAATTTTAAAGATAGTGTAGCTAATGCATGTACTATAAACATAAATAATTTAATATACTTAACACTTTAAGGAATACCATATACCCAAGGGTAGCAAGGGATTTATTGTGTATGTAAAGAGTAGCCCATGCGGTAGTGCATATATTTATTCCTTATTCTTAGCAAAGCAAGCAGAACATGACGAATACCCGCTCTATAGTAAGTATCCTCACTTAGATTAAACTACATCTTTTGTTGACTATAAATGAGTATTTTTCAAAGTAAAGTTTTTTTTTGTTTTTGTATAAATTGATTTATTGCTTAGTATTGCTTGCTTTTTATAAAATATTGTTGTTGGTAGTATATTATTATTGACTTATGAAGACTATATTAACTTTTAGCATGTTCTTTGTAACTTTAGCAATGAACTTTATGTTTATGACTTTATAAATTACTATGGATGTAAATTATGTTGTAATGCTAACTACTTTGTGTAATAGTGAATTTATAGTCTACTGCAGTAACTTGTAGAATTGATGATCATAGAAGATACTGCAGAGCTACACTACTTGCTATTTAGTATAGTTGATTATTGTAGCTAATACTCTGTGCTGTAGATTGACTGCTATGTCTTATAACTTACTAAGGTATTTATTGTATTATTTATAGCACCTGTAACAGTGATGTTATAGTTGAGGTAGTACATATTCATGCTACCTATAATAATATCATTATATAAAGTCATTCTTAAAATAGGACATAGTCTTATGGCTATGTTGTGAAGTGATTTTTAAAGTCTATACGTTTTCAGTAGGTGTCATGGCTGTATCCCTCTAGAGCTAATTGTACTGTATCTACGTTTATTAATTATATGAATTCATTATATAAAGTCATTCTTAAAATAGGACATAGTCTTATGGCTATGTTGTGAAGTGATTTTTAAAGTCTATACGTTTTCAGTAGGTGTCATGGCTGTATCCCTCTGGAGCTAATCGTACTGTATCTACGTTTATTAATTATATGAATTCATTTTGGTATGGATTTGGCTCATAAAATGAGTCATATAGTGTAAAAAAATTATGATTATAGCGTAAGTATTAGAAGTATGTTGTTTGAATTGCTCCTCTCTGTCCCTACATGCTTGATAATACATGGTGATTACTAAGTAGTATAGTGAAAATAGTATTGTTACAAGTAAGTGTTTATGCAGAATGTCATGACTATTACTGGTGGTATTACTTGCCATTGTTGTAGTAGTGACGTTTCTCTGGTTATTCATTTTGTGTGCCCTAAGACTTATGTATAAAGCTTAACTTTATATTTGACCTGTAGTTATACAAATTAACAAGTTAAATTTAGTATATAAGTATTAAAATGTTTAATTAATATTACGTAAATAATAGTTTTTATTAAATCTACAGGTCATCTATATTGCTTTGGAAGCACAATTCAGAGAAAAAAGTTACAAATAAGTGTAAACTTGACATCACCATAACATGCGATTAACTATATTAGTTTTTATGTTTTTTAATTTAATATTATTCTAAAGTTTTATGTGCGCCATTAGTATGTATAATCACCACGTCACTAATGGTACTATCTATACTAGCTTGAATTGCTTGATTATTTTCTTCCATAGTCTCTTCTTCTGCTACTTCTTCTTCTTCTTCTATAACACGTGAAAGACGATATTTGCTCATATCTACATATTGTTCACATCGCATAGGTATTGGAAGGCTGTTGTCATCCAAGAATATTCTGTGGTTTAAGCTGCGTTCACACGATGTTCTTGTGCGAGTTTCAGTCTTTTTTTTGTTTGAGAATAGTTTATATAATACTATTATTATCAACATTAGTAGTACCACAAAACACACAAAACATAACAAGACTTGCGGGAGATTTTGTTTAAGTATTGTTGTATCAATGGGATTACTAGTAGGTGTACTGGCGGTAGATGTTGTTATGTTAGATGTATTGGATGATGTTGGCATTTCTTATATAAATTTTAGTATAGCATAATATATGCACTATAAACACAGATAGCTTAATATATACTTAATGCTTTAGGATATATCAAAAACAATGAAAATTTACCATGTACGTAACCTGGTAGCACTTGTTAGCCTTATTTCTAGCACAGCAAATGGGATAAACAAATGCTACCTAACATTATTGCTATTTATAATAAGTATGCTTACTTAGATTAATTTTAAAGCCTATATTAATTATAAATGAGTGTTTTTTAAAGTAAAACTTTTTTTGTTTTTATATAAATTGATTTTTTATTAAATGTCATGTCTGGTAGTATATTATTACTTGATGTATGAGGACTGTACTGAATTTTAACATATTCTTTGTAATTTTAGCAGTGAACTTTATGCTTATGATCTTATAAATTACTATGAATATAAATTATGTTGTAGCTCATTGGTGAAGTATGTCTTATTTGATTGCTAGCTGTTGTTTCTATTATAGCTAGAATACAAGATTCTTACGTAAGATTTAGGTATTGATTTTCTGTTTAGTTGTGAATATGCTTTTTGTGGTAGTATTTATAGACTGATAGTGTTATTAATATCAATAGTTTAGTACCCAAGGTATATATTTTTCTGTTATCCTATTTAAATTGTTGAGGTACTTATTGTAGTATTAATCATACTTGATTTGTATGTATTTAGCATATCATACAATAAAGGATCTTGTTATGCTCGAGTGTATTAATTATGTTTTTTTCTAACATTAAATAAATAATATGAGTTTTCAACATGTTTTGATATAATAATATAGAGTTGTGGTATGTTGTTGAGTATAGGTTTTTAGTATTATTTGTTGTAGTACTTTGGGTGTTGGAATTATTGCATATTCTATAATGCAGCTATAATCAAGCTGAAATTTTTGATTCCTATATAGATGGATAAATCAGTGTTATTTACATTATAAAACTGTGATATATAAATATGGTTATTGATAAGTGAATGCTAGAGTTTATCTCAATTTATTGTGCATAATGTTTAGCTTGTCTGTAATTTATTATAAATATACATCTGTTACGGGATTTTAATGCTCTTGTAGTATAAAAAGTATTTCTTTGAGAAAAGACTTAACTTACGTTTGTTAAATCAGTGAGATATTTTATATTGGTTGTGATGAGTGTTGTAATTATCATGTCATGTATTAGAAGATAAATTATTGTCAATTGTTATATCAAGTCTATGGAACATAATTTTTCTATAGTGACATTTAATGTTTTTCACGTATAAAAGGCATTGCTGGATATTATGTTCATCTAATTTAAGGAATAGTTAAGCCAGTTATGCTGAGATTGACTAATTAAAATAAATTTACTGATAAAACTTTTGAAAAGGTAGAGCATGTTTTTTTATTATACAGGTGATAATACTTGTTTTCAGTGTTGATGCAGTGAATGTTAGGTGCTATTCTTAAAATTTAGGTTATTTTGTATATGTTGCATGAAAAGTGAACTGGATAAAGTTGTCATTTATACTGATGGGGCATGTTCTGGTAACCCTGGTCCTGGAGGATGGGCAGCAGTTTTATTGTTTGGTGAAAATGAAAAAACAATCTATGGGAATAGTTCTAATACCACCAATAATAGGATGGAACTCACAGCAGTTATTGAAGCTTTAAAATTGTTAAAAGTAGCATATGATATTGATTTATATACTGATAGTGTGTATGTTAAGGATGGTATTACGTTATGGATCAAAAAATGGAAGGTTAATGGGTGGAAAACTGCTAGTAAAATGCCGGTAAAAAATTTGGAGTTGTGGTTGGAATTGGATAGTCTTGCGAGTTTTCATAAAGTTACGTGGTATTGGGTTAAAGCTCATGCAGGCAATTTGTATAATCAAAAAGCAGATATGCTCGCGCGTAGTCAGATTGTTGGGTGAGTTTTTGTTGTGTGCTTATATTTACATTCTAAAGTATTAGATCGATTTAGTAGGTAAATGTATATTGTAAATGGTATTGTGGATAATACTGCTGTATATTAATTTAGTGCTCATTTATGCTAAAAAAAAAATTGTAAAATTATTCTTTGTACTGATAATACCTGTAATGTGTGGTATATCTTACCTGTATATTCATGATAAAGATGTTATAGAGATTAATGCAAAATTTTTAAATTTTTGTATCAAGCATAAACTTACTACAATTTTTCCTGATTCAGAGATAGATATAGGTGGTACTACATTAGCTTGGCAGAATAAGAGTGAAAATTTTGTTTTGTCGTCACGGGATATTACGATTAAAAGTCCCAAACTTGGGGCAACTATCACAATACCTAAATTCTTGTTATATTCTAAAATTGGAATATTGTTTTTATGGGGAAATTGTGATTTTTCTTATATTGATATTCCTAAAGTCCATGTTAAATTCTATAACATCCAAAAGAAAATTGAAATAAGCCCTGTAAAAAGTTCTGTACAAATCCTCAAGGATATAATGTTGAAAGCGATAAAGTTGGATATGGCGGTGTTTATTAGGAACGCTGTTATTGCTAAAAGTGGTAAAGAGGATTTAGTGATAAAACAACTTAATGTTAAAGTGGATAGGGGATATGATAAAAATACGATTGATTTCAATGTGGAGAATGACAATTCTTTTATCAGTATGACAGTGCATGAACATTATAAAGGTATAATGTCCTTTGAGATATCGTATGGTAATTTTAATACTAAGATATTGGGATATTTAGGTAATTTAAATGATCAACTTCCACTATATGAGAATTTGAATTTTAGTGGTGATGTTATTCTGAAAGTTAATGAGTATGGTGAGATTACATATAGTGATATAAACGTTCAAAGCATTAAAGGGAATATCCCTTGTGTTTCTTCTCATAAATGCTACATCCATGATTTTAGAACGAGATTGGTATATCAAAATGATGTTCTGTCCGTGAAAAATTTTTCTTTGTTATTAGATCAAAGTAAAATAGTTGCAACAGGGGCAGTTGACAATGAAAATGTAAACTTAAATTTTAACATTGATGTTATATCACCAAGAACGCTATGTAATTATTGGTTTGTTAATTTATATCCTGATTTAAATCATTGGTATTGTACTAATGTTATAGAAGGAAAAATGAGTGATATTAGACTTCAAATCAAAGGGAAACGTGATGAGATTTTCGTTCATGATGATCTGTCAAGTTATAATGTTAGTGCAGATATAGAAAATGTTTCAATAAAATTTAATGATGATTTTGATCCAGTACGTATAGTACATGGTAAATTGTATTTACGTGATAATCAATTTTTTATTACTTCTGATAACTCAAATTTTAAAGGTATGATTGTTCAAGGTGGGGTATTAAAGATAGAAAATTTAAAAAATGTAAATGCGGTAATGAGTATTAGTGGTAGTTCTGTAGGTAGTATAAAACAGTTATATGGAGCAGTGAATAAGGAACAATTTATACCACTAGATGATAACAAAATTTTTGGTGATTGTCATACTAGCTTTGATTTTAAGATATTTAATTTGCTAAATGATAATGTTGTAAATTATGAATCTTATATACATACGCAGATTAAATCTTTTAAAGCTGATGGTGTTTTAGATACTTTTGATGTCTATGATGCAAATGTTGACATTACGTTGCATGGTAACGATGTGAAAATAGATACTCAGGGTTATATGAATGGTTATCCTATGTTTTTAAAAGTGGATAGAAATTTACGGGATAATTATAAGTTTCACTATGAATTTGCAGGGTATATTTCAACTAAAAATGTGAATAAGTTAGAAATTTTTAGGTGTGAAAATTGTTCAGGGGTAATGAAATCGAATCTACAATGGGATATTAATGGCAATAATACGATTATTTCAGGGGATATTGACATTTCTCAGTTGAAACTTCATATCAATGGGTTGCCAAATAATAGTTTTGATGGTCTAGTGAAATTCTCTGCTTCATTTAAGGACAAAAATGAGGTCAAGATAGATAATGCATCTATAATTGGTGAAGGTGTAGACATAGAATTGAATGGTAAAGTAGGCAATAATGTAGAATTATTGTTAAATAAGATAAGGTTAAAAAATACAGATATTAAAGCTGAATTGAAACGAGATAGTGATTCTATTACAGTAAAAATATTTGGTAAATCTTTGGATTTAAGCACTATTGATTTCTTTGAGGCAATGAAAGGGCAATCTCAGATTAAGCAAACCAAGGTTGATGTTAATGTAGACCGCGTTATAATGAAAAATAATGTTGTGACTAGTAATATAGACTTTAACTTAGATTGTTATGGTAATGTTTGTCCTAATGTTAAGTTAACAGGAAATTTTTTAGATAATAGTAATTTTAATGTGGAGTATGGCCCTATTGGGCTAGAGATAAGTACTAATAATGCAGGAGAACTTCTTCGGGCAATGGATATTTTGAAAGTTGTAAATAAAGGAAATTTATCTTTTTATATGTATCCAGTAAAAACTAGTGAAGTAACTTCTGGTATGTTTTCATTAACAAATTTTCATATTGTCAATGCTTCTATTTTGGCTCAAATATTAACATTATCTTCACTGAAAGGGGTTGTTAATACGTTAAATGGTAAAGGAATATACTTTAATACATTGAATGTACCATTTACTTATCAAGATGATTTAATAAATATAAATGAGTCTTGGGCAGAAGGTTCTGAATTAGGTATTAGTTTAGGCGGAGAGATTGATCTCAGTACGAAAATGTTTAATATAAAAGGACAAATAATTCCTGCATATGTAATTAATAAGATCATATGGCAAACTCCAATTATCGGTAAATTATTAACTGGAGGACAGAGTCGTGGTGTTATTGCTATAGACTATAAAGTAAAAGGGACAGATAAAGATCATGATTTATCAGTTAATTTAATGTCTATTTTAACACCTAATTTATTAAAAAGAGGGTTGAAAGTATTTGATAGTAAGTTAATAAAGAAAGAGCATGTAAAGAAAAAATCTAATAAAGTAGATGAAATCAAGTAAGCATGGTATCATGAAGCATGTTAAGATCCATGTAATTGATGGTAGATTTTGCTTGGAGTGAAAAAATGTTAATCTAATGTTTCCTGTACATAGATTAGAGATTTCTGCATGCGATTTCATTTGCTTTAATGCTGTGGTAATCAACAACAGGTAATGCAAATAAAACCGAAGTTCAAATTTTTTAGAATGTTATCTATCTTAGTTCAACTATAATAACTATTAACATCTCTATAGATACATTTAGTTGATTATATACTGAACTGCTGTTGCAGGAATTTTAATATGTTATATAATCTTAAAATTGTTAGATTTATAATAGTAGCAATTGATACTATAGGAGTATTGATCATAATAATTTCATGGATGCAAGGGATTTGCAACATTGATTTATCTATTTTTCCATACATGTAAGTATAATTTTTAGGATATTTAGTAATAAATTTATAAAAATCAATTAAATGTAAGTAGAAAATAAAATTGACTATTGTAATAGCTACTATTGATCGTAATTAATTTATGATATTAGGAATTTGTATATTGCATCTTTTTGTGCCTAATATATAATTTATTATATCTGTGGTTGCTGTATTTTAAGTTACTAGCTAATAAAAAGGGAATTTAATGAGTGAGGGCTCTGCTGCTAAAGTTAAGTATTCTAGGGTTTTACTGAAAGTATCTGGTGAAGCATTAATGGGAGAGAAAGGCTTTGGGTGTGATATGGAAGTTCTGGATAAGTTATCTCATGATCTCAAAGAAGTTCATAGCTTTGGAGTACAGCTGTGTCTGGTTGTAGGTGGTGGTAATATATTCCGTGGTGCATCAGCTTCAGCATCTTTTGGATTTGAAAGAGCTAGTAATGATTATATAGGAATGCTAGCTACTATGATGAATGCTTTATCTTTACAAAATGCTTTGGAGAAGGTGAATGTTCAATCTAGGGTTTTATCAGCAATTCCTATTACTGCTGTATGTGAGACATATATTAGAAGACGTGCTATACGTCATCTAGAGAAAGGAAGAGTGGTCATATGTGCTGCTGGAGTGGGTAGCCCATTCTTTACTACAGATACTGCAGCTGCATTGCGTGGTATAGAGATGGGTTGTGATGCTATATTTAAAGGTACACAGGTTGATGGAGTGTATTCAGCTGATCCTAAAAAAATTGCTGATGCAGTAAGGTATAACAAAATTTCTTATCGTGATTTATTATCGTTAGATCTGAAAATTATGGATGTTGCTGCTGTGTCTTTGGCTCGAGAACATTCAGTACCTATCATTGTGTTTAATCTAGGTAAGCGTGGTAGTTTTGCGGATATAATCCGTGGGAACGGTTTGTATACAACAATATGTAATTGAATAAAAATATTGGGATGAGTAAATGATAAGCGAAGTGAAACAAGATGCTAAAAATAGGATGGAAAAGACTTTATCTGTATATTTAAGTGATATTGATGGTATTAGAACGGGGAGAGCAAGAACTTCAGTCTTAGATGGAATTATTGTTGAAACTTATGGAGGGCGTGTAAAGTTAAATACTATATC
Organism: Ehrlichia muris AS145; assembly: GCF_000508225.1. GTDB lineage: Bacteria > Pseudomonadota > Alphaproteobacteria > Rickettsiales > Anaplasmataceae > Ehrlichia > Ehrlichia muris. The sequence goes on along the minus strand of NC_023063.1, from coordinate 946,793 downwards.
AAGTATATCTGTGTCTGATAATAAAACATTGATGATTAAGGTATGGGATTCTAATAATATGGGGGCTATAAAGACTGCAATTATGAATTCAAATCTCGGATTTGGTTTTTCTTGTGAAACAACAACAATTCGTTTAACTATTCCAGATATGACACAGGATATGAGAAAAAATCTAGTTAAGTTGTTAAGTAAGATTTCTGAAGATTGTAGAGTTTCTGTTCGTAATATACGTAGAGATATTATGGATAAGTTAAAGGTAATGCAAGATAATAAAGAGATTTCTGAAGACGATTTACGTGTAGCTGGGGTAGAAATACAAAAGATTACAGATGATGCTATGAAAAAAATAAATGATGCTTTTACTTCAAAAGAGAAAGAATTGTTACATGTTTAACTCTGATTGTAATTTTCAAAAGCATCTTTTCTTACTAATAATTTATTCTATGTGTAGTTAATAGCAGCTTATTGTTTAATTTTTACAATAATGCACCTGATGATCATACATAACTTCAGATGAAAAAATCCATCTTTCACACTTTAATAAGTCCTGATGTGATTTATATATGTAGTTCTTTATAGTCAAGTTCTTTCATAACGCCTTTCTATTTTCAGAAGATAGGGTATTGATTTATGTTGCTGATGAGTTCTTTATTTACATATTTAATTTTGTGTATAAATAACTGTAATAATTGTACTTTGTTTAGTGAGTAAGGTATATGCTTCTAAAATTGATATGTTAGTGATGTAAGGTTTATCTAATGTTATATAAAAATGGGGTATTTGATAATTTTTACATATAAATGCAATATCCTAATGTTAATCTGCGTCACGTATATTGCATGATAAAGGTAAATAAAATGTGTTTTGATTTTTTATAATTTTAGTTAACATTGTGCTGAGTTATATTTATAATATAATTAATTACTTTATATTAAAAAGTATCTTGGTTTAACAATATTTGGTTGGAACAATGGTAAGTGGTAGTTTGTTTGTAAGGTCATTGTCGTCTGTATTCATTTGTGCTGTTGTATCCTTGTCCTTATATTTTGGAGAAATTAGCTTTTATATTTTGTGTTTTCTTCTTGCTGTGGTTTCTTCTGTTGAATTGTTGAATATTATGCAGTGTAAGAGGTTATATTATGTTCCTGCGTTTTTTATTGTAGTAATACCTTATGCATCTTTAGTATATATTTATAACTTATTGAATGGAGAAATAATCCTGATATGGTTAATTACTGTTGTTTGGGGAACGGATATAGCTGCATACTTTGTTGGTAAGAATATTGGTGAGAAAAAGATAATCCCTATGATTAGCCCTAATAAGACATGGGCAGGATTGTTTGGAGGTGTAGTTGCTGGGGCATTTATCAGTGTTATTGTATCAATAATTTTTGGGATATTTTTTGTATTTCATGCATTTATTGCAGGTATTCTTATAGCAGTTGTTGCTCAAATTGGTGATATTACAGAATCTTGCATAAAACGCTTATGTAAAGTGAAGGATAGTGGAACTCTCATTCCTGGACATGGGGGTATTCTTGATCGCATGGATAGTTTTATTTTTACTGCACCACTAGTTGCTTATTATGTTCAAAAGTTCTCTAGATTTTTTCTAACATAACAAATAATAGAAGGTTGTTTTAATCTATTTATTTATTTTAGGGTTTTAAGCCTAATTTTTCTAATAAAAATGGTTAATATTACAGCCTTATATATCAAAATATAGCAAATTATTATTTATTTTCTCTGTGCACTGTTATTTCGTGTAATAAATTTAATTTATCTAATTAATAGTTAAAAATATTAAAGAAATTCTATAAATCTTTCTTCTATATAGTAAATTTTTTAAATAAATTTCTAGTATTTATTATTAATATATGTTATTTCTTAATAGAATTACTTAATTTTTTTATAATATGAGTTTATTTAAGAGGTTCTAATGCGTGATATATCTAATCTTTTATATTTCTATTGTTATTCAAAATTGGGAGAGATAAGTGGAAAGCTATACATTATGCATTGTGAAAAATTAGAGGAGAATACACAGCTGTATAAACCATTGACTTTGGATGAAGTGGCATTGATAAGACTTGCTAGTTATGCTTGTGATGTTTTAAGTGACCCAGATGTAATTGGACGTATGAATTTAGATAGAGATGTTGTAAAAGCTATAAAGTCTAAAGTGTCTTGTGTGATAGATTCTTTAATTGACGTCTATAATAATATGATTGATATGCGTATTCATCCTGGCCGAAATAATAACTTAGTGTTTATGACAGAATTATTACTATATAAGATCAAAAATACTTCAAGTACGATAAGGTATTTATGTCAGAAATTAATAAAGTATAGCAATGTAATAATGAGAGATGATTTTTTATATATATGTCTTGCAGTTAATAATCTTGACTTTTTTACCTATAATATACAGGAATATGCTAACAATATAAATTGTGCACTATTAGAATCGTGTAAGTTAATTAATACAATAAATATTCCTGCTACAACAGAGTCAAAAATATCAAGTTCCCGTATATTAGCGGACCTAGATTTTGATAGGGATCGTTATTTGTGTAGTTTGAAGGATAGAGTTATGTCTGACTTAGTTCCGCTGTATGAAAATTCTCTTGCTGAGTTGGGATGTAGATATGGATATAATATGTCATTTTTGTTTCAGTCTGTGATGGTATCTATTCAAGATTATGACCGACCTTTTTCTAAAGGATCAAGATTGGTTGTGTTAGATTCTGGAAAAATATCTTTTATTAATGATTTTACAAATGGCTTTATTTTGTATCATCGATCAATTAACCGATTGGGTAAGAATGGTCTTATTGTTTATAATACTTCTGCTAATATAGGTTTAGAGACGTTGTCTTCTCGTAATCAAAAAGCCCAAGAAGATAGTGTGACTATTTTATCTAGTAGTGATGATGAAGAGTTAATAACTCCTATAAAGCCTGTTGTAAGTAAAGAGAGATAGTATATTGTGATAAGTAACTATAAATATCTCTATACAGTGTGGTAGTAATTTATTCAGTTGCTAAAAATTATGTATGAAATTTTAGTCTTTTGTCTTTGTGTATTTTCAGAACTATAAGTGTTTTATAATCTTATATTGCCGGAAAAGCACGTCTTTTTTTGTGAATTGTCAGTACATTACTGTGTATTGATAAATAATATTATTAATTTCTATAGTATTGTTTTAATATATTTAATGAATATATATTAAATGTTGTTAGTGCTATTTTGGTAGAGCTATTAGTAGTATAGAGTATAATGTAATGTTTCTTATATTGGTGAAAACTTTTTTTAACAAGCTTGTATTCCTTGAATTTATTAGTTGCTTTATCGAAAGTTACTTAATAAGGATCTTTAGTATGCAAAATATAACTAATCTGCTGTAATTATCTGATATATGGATAGTCAAGTAAAATAGTTCTAGAGAATTATGTGATTATCATTGTTATGAGCTATATAACTGTCAAATTGCATGATATAGCTATGAAGTAATAATACGGACGTTGTTTATGCTGCTTGTGTTATCTCAGGTAGTAAATATGTTCAAGAATTTACTACTCTTAATTAGAATGTTGTAAGTGAAATTACCTGTAGTGTATCATTTATTATTCATAGTTTGGTACAACTGAATCATCTTAAAAGTTATGCTGAATATCTTGGTGTTGAATCCTTTGTTAATGGATGAAGTGTATGAATAATATTTGTAATGATTTAATAAAGTTCTCATAAGTCCAAGATTTATGGTTTGGGTATTGCTAAATAATATAAGGTTTTGTATCAAGCAGATAGAAAGATGTATAAATGGAAACATAATGTTCAAGTATATTATTCAATTAAAAAATCGTGATGAACAAAATATTCCAATCCAGAAGATTATTATATGTTTCTGTCGATGTAGAATTATGCGTTTAGATGCTTATGTTGAGTTTGTGATAGACAGGTCAAGAATAGTATAATCTCTATGTTTAGTAATATTACTCATTCAGATAGAAAAATGTATAAATGGAAACATAATGTTTAAAGTTAATTATTCAATTAAAAAATCGTGATGAACAAAATATTCCAATCCAGAAGATTATTATATGTTTCTGTCGATGTAGAATTATGCGTTTAGATGCTTATGTTGAGTTTGTGATAGACAGGTCAAGAATAGTATAATCTCTATGTTTAGTAATATTACTCATTCAGATAGAAAAATGTATAAATGGAAACATAATGTTTAAAGTTAATTATTCAATTAAAAAATCGTGATGAACAAAATATTCCAATCCAGAAGATTATTATATGTTTCTGTCGATGTAGAATTATGCGTTTAGATGCTTATGTTGAGTTTGTGATAGACAGGTCAAGAATAGTATAATCTCTATGTTTAGTAATATTACTCATTCAGATAGAAAAATGTATAAATGGAAACATAATGTTTAAAGTTAATTATTCAATTAAAAAATCGTGATGAACAAAATATTCCAATCCAGAAGATTGTTGTATTTTCCCGTTAATGTAGAATTATGCGTTTATATGCTTATGTTGAGTTTGTGATAGACAGGTCAAGAATAATATAATCTCTATGTTTAGTAATATTACTCATTCAGATAGAAAAATGTATAAATGGAAACATAATGTTTAAAGTTAATTATTCAATTAAAAAATCGTGATGAACAAAATATTCCAATCCAGAAGATTATTATATGTTTCTGTCGATGTAGAATTATGCGTTTAGATGCTTATGTTGAGTTTGTGATAGACAGGTCAAGAATAATATAATCTCTATGTTTAGTAATATTACTCATTCAGATAGAAAAATGTATAAATGGAAACATAATGTTTAAAGTTAATTATGCAATTAAAAAATCGTGATGAACAAAATATTCCAATCCAGAAGATTGTTGTATTTTCCCGTTAATGTAGAATTATGCGTTTAGATGCTTATGTTGAGTTTGTGATAGACAGGTCAAGAATAGTATAATCTCTATGTTTAGTAATATTACTCATTCAGATAGAAAAATGTATAAATGGAAACATAATGTTTAAAGTTAATTATTCAATTAAAAAATCGTGATGAACAAAATATTCCAATCCAGAAGATTATTATATGTTTCTGTCGATGTAGAATTATGCGTTTAGATGCTTATGTTGAGTTTGTGATAGACAGGTGTCAAGAATAATATATCTCTATTAATACTACTTCATTTTCATAGAGTGAAAGCAGGGTATGGTTATTCATATGAGATAGTAGAGAATATAGAGTATTTTTTGGTACATAGTTAGTTCTTGATGACGTGAAAGTTAACATTAATTGATAATTTGAGAAAATAGTAATTTGTTGAAGATTTTCTTGGAAAAGAAAAATCTCTATTTTTTGTACTATAGACATAAATCAACAGATGATGATTTTTTGTATTAAACAATTTTTTTCCAAGTTGGAAAAAGTAGAAGAGTATTAAACATTAGCTTTTTAAACTTTTGGTTTAGATATAACTTGATTGTTGTTGTGCAACTTTAAATATAATTCTTATAATACAAGATCTATTGATAAATTAATAGAATTCTTAAACTTTATAGTATATTCTAATATGGTTACTAATATGGATAATTTTAATAAATTTATAAGCTCTTGCCTAAAGCCAGTGATTAGGTTAAGGAGTAAGAAATTATATAATAGTTTAGTTGCTACGACTATTCATAATTCTGTTCAGTGTGATTTAGATGTTATGATAAAATCATTAATGCAACTTATTGATAGTGCACATAATATTTTGAGTAATCCGGGTTTAATAGATCGGGTGGGTCTAAATGCTGAAATAATAGAACAAATAAAATTTTTATCATATTCTATTGTATCTGAGTGGGCTAGTGCAGTTGATGAATTTGTAAATAATAGTACTACTAATAATCACCTGAGTCTAATTTTATTTAGAAAGTTATTGTTAAGTACTACATTATCTTTATGTACAATTAAGGTTAATTGTAGATTATTGATAAAAAATAGTGATTGTTCTTTAAGAGATTTCCTGTTGGTGGCATCTGCTGTTGATATGGTAAGGTTGTTTTCTAAAATAGTGAATAACCGTATTGCTTATAAAATCACAGAGTGTATCTCTATACTTGATACATCTTCTAATGTGCATGTGAGTTCTTTATTAAGTATTGACAATATATCTGCTAATATGGGTGTAATAAATTGTTGTTAATATAAAAAAGATATTAATTTGTTGTATTATTGGTATATTAGTGGGTTGTAGTATCCTATTATTTTGATATTTTTAGATTTTTCATGTCTTGCTTAGGTGTTTTACTTTATAAGTGTTTGACTTATAGTTAATGCTTCTGTCTTACTATTGAAGATTGAATTAGCATGTTTTATTTGAAAAAAAAATTGTTCATTTAATCAATGATTAGCAATTTTCTAGTTACGCAAAGTTAATAAGAGGAATGTAGATATCTTTGTAAGAAGTTGTAATTAATATAAGTGATTTGTATTTTTTAGTATTTAATAAATAACACTGACTAGTAATTTATTCTCTATTTGTATTTTATATGTTGATTAATAATAATGGTATGAGTGACGTTACGCTTATTGTTTTTAGATAATCTAGATTTATAATTGTAGCCTTTTCTGGAGTAGATAGAGTGTTGATTTTTGGTGGATGCTTAAACAACTGGCAATTTTAAGTTAATTGATGTTATTACTAAGTGTTGAGGATAATGTGAATCTCTCGAGGAGATTGAACTATAAGTTGTATAATTTATGTAATGTAACTATAGTGTCAGTGCTATTTTAGTAGAAGGCTAGATAAAGGAAATGTCTTATAAAATATGACATAAAGATAGTTAATATTGATATATTATTTTTCTGTGTATTTTATTGGATGATGATAAATATAAAAAACAATATTTTATCGATTTTATATTTGTTGATTTGATTGTACTCTTTTTTATACAAAAAAATGAATCAGTTTTTCTATTTTATGTAAAAGACTGTTTATTGAAATAGTAAGGTGAGTATTAGTCAAAATGAATTAAATAATGTATAAGATGGACTAAAATGTACTGGTGGTCTAAGCATAAGATTTCCTTATACAGCGGGTTTATTCTGAATATATTAGGTAATATATTGAAGGAACATATGATGATGTTAGGTAGTTGATTGTAATTTGAAGTGTATAGTGGCTATATCCTATAGTTGAGAAGATGTTTGAAGTTGCAATTATCTATTATTGTGTATGATTTGATTATTAGTTTTATAATAGTATTGAGAAATTGAAAAGAGTAGTGTGTTTTTGGAAAGATTATATAGAGATAGTTCTTCTTTCATAAAATTTAAAGTAGAGAAATTCTATACTTAGCTGGATTCGACGTCTCATAATTGAGGGGTCATTTTGTGACTCAAGGAAATTGCTGAAAAAGATTTTTAAAATTGATTATCTAACTTCTATAGGAATGTTTATGATTTTATACTCTGGTGTGGGAGTTACTCTGCATGATATGGTTGTATTGTCAAAATTTGATGTGTACTAGTTAATATCAAAAAGTTTAATGTGTTTTCAGACTTAGAAATTACATAGTTATTCTATGAATGGATCCACAAATTTAAGTGTATATATTTAATCTTAAGCATGTGCAATTTTTATGAAAAAAATAAAATTTTAGAGGAAGAGATTCATAAAAATATCAATATATTTGCATAACTTGCTCATCTTTTTTGATTATTGTTGGTAAGCACATCAGTAGTTAATGTTTGAAAATTAAGGAGTATAGCTACTGTATTTCATCACTTATGCAGTATGGTTTTTGTGATTTTTAAATATTCTTAATTTTATTATTAATGGTGGTTGTTATAGTGTATGGTCTAGTACCTGAAGTAAAAAAAGTGTATTGTATGAGTCTAGTAGGATGTAGTATTAATATTGTAAATATAGTGTATAAAATACATCAGGCCCGTATTCATTTACAATAATGATTGTTATTAGTCGCAGACTGTAGTGCTTAATTAATCAAGTCAAGTGTGTATATGGTTGGTATTCTAGGGTAATGTTGCTAAGTATAGTAACTTGTTGTGTAATGATTTCTGTAACGAGGTGTTGTTCATTAATTTTTGTTTAACATTATTAGTTAATATATTAACTGTATTTGATTTAGCATAGTTATTAGTGATTGTAGTGCATAAGTTTAATTTTATTAACTTGTGAGTTTATATCATGAAATATGAAATTTGTTTATCTATGGCTATAGTTAGTACTTTGATATTTATTGTTCTTGCTTTAGTATTGTGTAATGTGTTGAGGATGTATAGAAATTCTAAAAGGGAACTAGATAAAGTTAATACGTTATCTAAGTGTATGCCTGGTGTTTATAATCGTGTGTTGCATAATTATATTGTTTGTAATTTAAAGAGGAAGTTAGAAAAGCAGTTAAAAGATGCTTGTGATACAAGTGGGGTTGAGTCTATAGAAGTTGGATCTGCTCAATATGGTGTTTTGATGCTTAAGGTTGGTTTTGATTATGTACAAAATCGAATGTCTGATTTAATAGATAGAGTTCTGAGTAATGATGATATTTATAAGAAAATATTACTGTTACATAATATTATTTCTCAATCTAAAGAATCAATATTTGTATCTAGTGAATACCAACACACTTTAGTAAAATGTGAATTACAAAATATACCATACATACGTGTTTTATTAGGGAATGTTTTTAATTTAATAAAGGATATGGAAGTAGATCAAATTGATTTCATGAAGGTATATCATGTAAAATTAGACTACGGGTTGGCTTTTATTACTAAAGGGCTTAGCTTCGTTATAAAGGATATTAAAGTACTAGATGGATTTTATAGTGATACTGAGCTATATGAGGATGGATTTTTTTATGATGAAGATTATATTACGTTTTCTAGTATATCTTTAAGTGATGTTGAAAGTGATGTTGAAAGCTATGCGTATGAAAATGTAGATTTTGTATATTAATCAGTAATGGAATATTAGCTTCTTTTAAGAATTATTAATATGATCAGACTGTCTTGGTGGATTTGATAGTCATAATTGATGTAAGGATTTTAATCTTATTACTCATTATTTTTATAATAAGGTATTATAATTTGGAAGGAGCTAGGTAGGGTATATTTGATAAAATTATTATAGTTAATTAAGAATGACTTATGTAGTAGATTGTTGAATGGTGTTATTTGTGATTTATGTGGTAATTCTTGTGGTTTTTATTGTGAACCATTGTCTATATTGTGATGCAGTAACAAGTTTATGGATAAATATTGACTATATTAAGAACGAGTTTAGGACATTAGGATGTGGATCTAGGTGCAACCAAGCAACAGAAAGGTACTTTGATGGTATTCACAAGACATAATAAAAGGAAGTTCTTTTTTACATACGACGAGCAGATTTTAATTCTATATGGGGTATAGGAAGTATTTTGAGATTTATTAACATAACGTGCATATTAAGTTAGTAGTAAGAGTGGAAGATAGAGTGAACCAGATTCTAAAAGTTTATTGCTAAGATATAAGTCGATTTACAACATTTTACATGAGTAATGGTATAGTAAATATTTTTATACAAGGATAAACTATTTAATAATAATAAATATTCTAAAATTTTTGTTTTATAAAAATGAAATTCCGGACTTTGTGGGGCGTTATTTTTTGAATTTTATAGTTGATTAACATTTATTGTGTTATGACAAGCTTTGTAGAAAAGCTGTTTTTCAAGTGCATAGCTTTAGGATTTTCTGTACTATACTCACTTTGTGCTGAAAGTACATATATGATTATTAACGTTAATCTATGCTGTAATACGGTATCTATATATTTTGTGTATTACTATGTATAGAGCTGTGCATAATTTTTTTAAATCGTTAATAATTTAAATTTGTATAAAATGTTATGACCTTATGGCTTTTTCAAATATATTCCTTGTTTTTTAGAAGTTAAAGGAAAAGCTTAGAGATTTTATTACATAAATATCGTATAGAATTTAATAATAAATCTATTAGATAGATATTTTGATGAGGTTAAAGTAAGTACATAGATCAACTTCCTAATTGTAGGGAAAGATGTTGCTGTGACACATTTTCTAATATCAAGGGTCAATGTTTGTGCGTATTGAATTCTAATAAAGGTATTAATTACAAAACTTGTTGTATTTTGTTAAGGACATTATAAATTAATATAAGATTTTTAATAGAGATTTTATTTTTTAGATAAAACATTAAAATATTAAGTTGATTTATTATAAGATCTAGTATATTATTAATGTAAGTAAATTTATTAAAAGAATCATGTTTAGATAAAGCATTAAAATATTAAATTGATTTATTGTAAGATCTAGTATATTATTAATATAAGTAAATTTATTAAAAGAATCATGTGATGTAAGGTGAAATTCTTCTATATATTTGCTTGTGCAGTGAATTATATAATTTGGGTATTTATATGTTTGGATAATTTAAAATCTAGTAGTTCATGTGGTCAGAAGGGAGTATTAGGCTATTACTGTTGCAAAGGTAGCGGTTTATAAGTTAGGTATTTACCAGGAGGTTATCCAGGATTATATTGCAAGTATTCCGCAACAGACAATTAACATGAAAGATCTTGATCATGCTCTAAATCTGGGTATGTGAGTCTAGTAACACCTGCTGTTAAGCATGTGTGTGGAAGCTCATATTTCTGCGTATTGTGTTCAAGGAAGCCGAAAATAGAGAAGGACATTCTATGTTGTAAACGTGGTAATGTGGGTTATTTACGTAACAAGAGGAAGTAGTTAATAGTGGGTTTTATGTTGGAAAAGTCTTTATCTTTAGTAATAGTAAAGTTAAAGTCAAAAATCAGAAAAATTATAAAAGACTTGCTAAAGTAAATATCTTAATCTAAAATTAATTAATATTAATTAATTTTAAATAAAGGGAGATGTAATGAGAGATATAATGGGTACATATATATTTGCATATGTTGCAGTAGCTGTTGCTATATTTTGGGTAGTAGCACTAATTGTTGCTATTGTGTGTTATGTCGTAAATATGGTGAATATTTCTAAATCTGCTCGGGAAGAAGTATATGATGCATTGAATATAAAACTTAAAGAATTTGAACTATCACATAATGAGAATCTTGATAAGAATCTTGTAAAAGTTATTCATGCAATGGATTATATTTCAGATCAATTGGTGTGTTTGAGAATTTTAGAACCTAATAGTTTGTATGTAGAGAATGCAGAGTTGTTTTTTGCTAAGGCAAAAATGGTAGCGTATAGGCTGGGTATGTATCAAAGTGTTAGAGAAATAAGTACAGATGAGATTAATGAGTTAAAGAAGTTAATAGTGTGTACAAAGCAAGGTAATGGATGTAATGAATGTGTTACTAGACTTCAGATAGAACGCTCAGTAGAGCGTGTTGTTAGATATATTGTATCTAAATATTGGTCATGTGATTCTGAAATGGAAAGGAGAGTTTTGTGCCGTATTAGTGCAGCTTCTGAAATTTTTGACAGTAGTATGCAAGCTATTAAGGCAGAAAATGAATCAACATCATGCTCATGCAGGTCTAATGTATCACAGCTGGTATCAGCATATAACGTGTGTGATAGTTACAATATGGTTAATAAATTTAGTATTAGTGATTAATAGAGGAGATTACAGTGAAAAATACAAGTGATGCCTGGTTTTTGGTATATATGGCTCTTATATTAAATATGGTGATAATTTTAATAGTACTGGCAGTTGTTTGTGCTATACGTCGTTCTGTTAATGTGTCACGCGCTCGTGCGTTGGCTGCAGAAGAAGTATCTGATTTTTTGATGAGTAGACCATTTAGGCCAGAATGTGATAGAAGTTTATTGTCTGCTACTGATACAATGGATTGTATATTATATCTATTTCAGTGTTGGAAAGATACACATCCTAGGTGCAATGTTATTGATTATGGAATGTGTGATATGTATCGTGCGATCCTGTTATCGCGTACAATAAATATGTATCAAGATAACAAAAAATTAACTAGTGCTGAAGAGCATAAGTTAAAAGAGTTAGGAATATTGATGGCACCAAGTAATATAAGTAATAAATGTGCTGAAAATGTTATTAGATATGATGTATCTAAATTAGTAGAACGTGCTAGTGGTTGTGTTAAATACATAGATGTTGATTCTGAGGAGGATATGGTTATTCGTTATTCTGTAGAGAGAGCATTTTCAGTTTTTAAAAGTAATATGCGGGCTATTGAGAAACAAGAAGCAGCAGTACATGGGCAAGTTTTTAATCTAATAACGGATGCAGCTCCTCCTGTATTGGTGAAAGCACAAGATGAGACTCAATATCGGAAGATCTATCCGGTTTTGTAGTGTTGTTTTATATGAAGCAGGTATTTTAATTAAGATAAATTAATTAATTTAGTATTAATACTTAATAAAGGGTGATATAATGAAAGATATAATAAAATATGAGAATTTCTATTTCTTGATGGCTATGATCGCGATGATTATTGTTGCTATATTGATTGCAGGTATAGTACTTGTTTGTACTGATAGTATAGAGGTTCGGAGGCAAAAAAGTTGCCGAGCTGCTAAAAAAAGAGTAGGCGAAATATTGAGTGCCAGGCTTAAAGAATGTGATCCATTGTATGATAAGAATTTGTTAAAAATTACTCATGCAATGAACTATATTTTAGAGCAATTCCAGTACTGGAAAAGTCTACATCCTGGTAATGATCGTGTTATTATGTTTGGAATAGATTTTATTTCTTGTGCAATTATGTTATCACGTACGATAGATATGTATCAAGATGGTCTAAAATTGACTGCAGATCAAGAAAGTCAATTAATAGAATGGAGAATATTGAGAAAGCCAGCTTATGAATGTGATAAAAATATTATTATATCTGATATATTCAAGTTAGTAAAAGATGCTATTGATTGTGTTGAATGTAGGATGGAAGATTTTTGTAGTTATAAGAAGGAAGATAGTAATATTTTGTATCGTATCAAGGCAGCTTTTGAAATTTTTAAGAGCGGTATGGAGGTTATTAAGGAGAAGAATAAAGAAGAATTGGAAGATATGCTAATTAGATTGGAGCCACATTCCCCACCACTGTGTCGAGTATAAAGTATTACCTATAAAAGTGAGTTTAACATCAGTTTAAAGAAGAAATATTATGAAAAATAAAATTGGCTATATGTTTTTCTATATGCTGTTAAGTGTTATTGTAGTTTTGATAATAGCAGTGGTTATTTTGGCTGTGTGTTGTCGAATGAAAATGGTAAGGGCTGATGTAGTTAGTTCTCAAGAAATGAGTAATAAATTTTCAGTAAAGTGTCAAGGATTTGGTCAGTTTCATAGTAATGATCTCTTAAAAGTTACTAGTGCAATGGATTCTATGTACAAACAATTAAAGCATTTGAAGCGTTTATACAATAATGACGTGTATATTGTTTATGGAATGCATTTTGTTGCTGGTGCGATAATATTAGCGAGCAAGATAAATATCTATCACGGTTGCTTAAAATTCAGTGAGTATGAGGAATGTCAGTTAACAGAATTGGGAATACTGCAAGAATTAGGTTATAAGTGTGATGAAGATATTGTGTTTTGTATATGTTACTTAATAAGATGTGCTCATTATGTTGTAAATTTAAAAATGTATAGATATGAAAAAGAAGCTGCAGCTATAAATCTTATCAAGTTAGCAGCTGAAAGTTTTGAAAGTGGTATGCAGGGTATTAATGGACAAGCAAAAACAACAGATATTACGGTAGAAAATAGAAAAGTTGAGCCAAAAGCTCCTCCATTTATAGAAAAAGTTACACCAACAGCTCCTCCATTTATAGAGAAAGTTACGCCAACAGCTCCTCCATTTATAGAAAAAGTTATGCCAACAGCTCCTCCATGGATAATAGAGATGGAAAAAGAAGTTCAATATCCACTAATTTATCCAATAATTCCTGCAGAACTTACTGTATAACATTATTTTATGTAACAGATTTACAAAAAACATTAGGTTATTGATTCTGGGTTTATGTTAATTACTATTTATCTTTTTATCTTGATATTCAGTAGAAAGGTTACATCTGGAATTACAAACCTCCAGAATTTTTCCTTCCCTTTACTTATTCCTATTCTGGGAGTGCATATGTAGTTATCTATGTCAATATCTGTTTTACAAATGCAGAAGTTGTTATTTTGTGTAATATCTATATTATTATGTTCTTTTGTTATTTTAAGAATTTTGCATAATTTCCCTGGACCGCTAATTACAGTGTTGGGTTGATTATCAGATAGTAGTACTATTCCTCTAATAAGTACTGCAGCAGGGAACCCTTTTGCTTCAGTTACAACGTTAAGACAGTGGTACATTCCATAAATAAAATAAACGTAAGAAAATCCTGGACTGCCAAACATTACAGAAGTACGCTTTGTATACCCATGTGCAGAGTGTGCAGCCGGGTCATCCTGACCTATGTATGCTTCTGTTTCTGTTATTATTCCTTGATATTGGTTGAATGATAGTCTTTTCCCAAGTAATTTACTTGCAACATTGAGTGATGATTGTTCATAAAAAGGCTTTTTGAGTATATAACATGACACTGTATATTTCTACTAGAAAATAATTTGTTTATGATATACTAATAGCATACTTTATTTTGTCAATAGTGAGGCTTCGGAATGGATGGTAAGAAAAAAGTAAATATCAATGATAAGAAAGTGGATAAATTTAAAAAAGCTTATAATATCGTATCTAAAGTTGCGCAGTTTATTGTAGTAGATAGTTTAAGTATACAGTTAAAAGAATACAAAGTTAGTTTTTCTTATATTATTGATAATACTACGGATTATTTAAAATTACCCAATATACAAGAAGTAAAAATCATTGAAAAAGTAAATGAATTAAAGAATATTAATAATACTCTGTTGGAGAGATTATTTAATTTTTGGTTACGTAGAAATAAACAGCTACTGTACTGGCATATGATTTTTTTATTAGTTAATACTATACTGTTGATTATTAATTGGGATAATGTAGTTAATTTATCAAATCTTATAGTTGAAATACTTGTAAAATGGAAGGGTGAAATTATATCTATGTATTGTTCTTAGTTTTATGATGAAGAGTTCCATCTCATATGTGCATATATTACGAGTGTCTTTGCATTAAGAATATTACGATTATTTTAAAAATATTTATTATGATCCAATAACATGATGAGTATTGTTTTTAATTATGAATGTAATGTTTGCTAGTATATGCTTTTATAAGTGTTGTAGTATAAGTTTTAATTGATAGTAAAGTAATTGTGTAAAATATATACGAAGTAAATGTTATGTATGAAAGTTAATTTTGCTAATGTTGTTCAATGTTTCTTTAGTACATCATGTGTTGAATAATATATAATTTTGTTAGATATACAAATTCCTAAGTGAAGCTATAATGAAAAAGATTTGTCTTTTTCTATGATGTTTTTGGTTAATTGATTTACTTCTAATAATAGATAGTAATATCGCATGTGTTTTTTAGGTATATTGTAGGAAAATAAGATAAAAGGTTTTTATAGTTATGAATATACTTAATATAGCACTTTATTGAAAAGTAAGTTCTTACTCAAGAAGAAACCATACAACAAAAATTGGTGTAATATTTGCAAATAAAATATACTATAATTAGTATATTTTTATGAAATAAATAACAATTTATTAAAAATTAAATCTCAATATAAGGTATTGTTTTTTTCCTGCACTAGGTATAGCAGATTCTAACTTGCTGATGTTTCAACTAAATATCATTAATAATAAAAGCTGCTAAGATCTTTTAAGTAATTTACAGAGAATAGTAGTTTTATTAACTATATTATTCTTAGCTTCAGTTATATGATTTAAGAATACGTTTTTTTCAATCAATGCAAATTATTTTGTTAGCAAGATGCTACTTTTTTGAATAAATGCTGAATTTTTAAAAATTAGAAGTTGTAATTTCTTGATTATTCTGTAAGAAAGGTGTTCCTTTTTAAGCTAAGGTTGATTATATCAATAACTAAATACAGTTAAGTCTATTAAAGTGTTATAGATAATGTATAAGTCTAATGGTTGAAATTCTTGTTTGGGATGTTATTGATGTTAAGTTATTATGTCAAAAGTAGTAGATAATAATTTATAGCAATCTATTGTGTTTCTAACTCATGATTTGAAAGAAGCAAAATAATGAGACTTGTATCATAGTAATTCTGGATAGAGAGTGATATGAAAAAATTCCAAGTTGTATGCTATATCTATAAGTTCTAAATATAAATATGTTGTGATAATATCTTTTTAATTGAATATCTGTGATAAGTGAATTAATAAATTTATTACTTGTATATTATACTATTTCGTATTCTATGGTGTGTTTAAAAATGGTGAAGTGTACATGTTTTACTAAATTAATACGCTACAGAAAGTTGTTATATGTTAGGTATTATTTTATGTATTAGATATTCATGGCAGTAGGTGTACATGTGACTGTCTATCAGAGTAGATTGGTTCATATATTTTGACTTTGGGTAAGATAGTTAATATAGGTAGTTGTTAGTATAAATCAGTAGATTTTAATTTTAAAAAGAGTGTGTTATGAGTTATCAAGATGCGATGTTGGTTACCTTAATGGTAACTATTATATTAGTTTTAGCAATAATGCCTGCCATAATGATATATATGTTGCGTCGTATGAGAAATATGGAAAATAAAATCCAGCAGCTAAATTACAGAATGTCATGTTCTGAAGACAATGCGCTTGAGGCAGGTGCTAATGCCATCATGCTGTATGATAAGATTGATAAGTTAGAGAAAAGAGTTGACGTAAATGCAGATGGTATTGTCCAAGATAGGTTAGCAGTTAATGAACGAAATATGGAAGGTGACTGTCAAAGTGGCAGTATATGTTTGAGTAGTGTGATTGATATTGATTGTTGTGTAAGATCGGGTTCTCAAACAAAGAGTTAATGATTTTACATTATTAGATCTTTTTATTACTTTCTCTATCAAGTGGTATAATGCTATTGGTTGTTTTTATACAATGCTTTAAAAATAGATTTTTTGTAGAGTGTTTTTATAGTAGGTTATTGCTTGACGTTGTATAGATATTCTGTTTAGTTAATGCTATCGTATTTTTGCTATTAATAATATAACTTAATATATTTTTTTCTGGAAGAATATCTAAATGTTTATGGTACTATAGTATTAGTTCTGATTAATTTTATTAACTTATTTATTGTCAAATTTGTAGTAAGCATAATTTATATGATGCATAATTGTGGGGGTGTATGGCAGTAACTCTATTGCTTATCATGGGTAATAGTTAGAGGGTATTCTTTCAAATGTAGTTCTGATGTTTGTTGTGTTCATTATTCTCCTAGAGAAATTGGAGGTAGAAGTTTTTCATCACGTATTTGAAATTTAGGAAAAGTATATTAGTAATTGTAAGTTACATGAGTATATTGAGCCTAGAGTAACAATGCAAAAATGGAATGAAATAAGACAGAAATTTTATGAAAGGTTTAGTAACACGGTAGTTGCTATAAAAGGAGAATTCTATAAATTCATTTCCTACTTTATATCACTTAGAGGTTTATAAAAGTTTTGTTGATATCATGAATAGGTTAAAGTGTGATATAATAAGTCAAGTATTTTTAAAATTTGATCTTACTTCGAGTGTAAGTTTTTATATTGAGGTTTTGATAGATCGAACATTAGATTGTGCAGCAAAATATGTATGTTTTGAGGGTAACGTACAAAAAATATTTTATAGTGTTCCAGCTTCAGATACAGGTTATATCATAAATAATGATGTAGTGAATTGGCCAGTTATAGTGATATGTAATTGTTTTAAGTAATTAATGTTATACAGCAAATCTTTTGATAATCTAATTTTTATACTGCTGTTAAAGGATAATGAGTTTGTAAAATTGTTATGTAGTTTTTTTATGTACGTTATAAGCCAGTGTATCTTGTGGTATTACTATCTACTATTCTAAAGTCAATTGATGATCAAAAACATAATAAGAAAGAGTTTTATTAGTTATGGCTTCACTATAGAATATTCTATATCTGACAAAATTACATATTGTTTAATACGTGATGTACTAAAGACACATTGAATAACATTCCCAAAATTAACTTTTAGGAGAGTATACTATTTATATAGTATATGGGTGGTAATCTAATCTTGTCTCAGTTATGATAATTCTATTGCCTTTTATTATGTTGTATTGCTACTTAATGTACAAGAGTACATGGTTTAAAATAATAAATAGGTTCCTGGTGGAGATTTATTAACTAAAAATTGTTTTCTCTGTGATTTTATAATGAAAAACTAATAATAGTGGTTGTGCTTTAGAATATATAAAATAAGCATTCTGGAGGAAAAAATACTTTCAAGGTTGCAAGAGATGAGATGGAGTATAAAACTATATCAAAAAGATATACTAATGAGGAACTATTATAATGTTCTGGTTGTTTAATGAATGTTGATGAATCGTTACCAGTACAAAATTTTGATAAGCTTGATTAAACCCTACATTGACATATGCCATAGTAAATGGCAAATTACTACCTTGAATATATCTGATAAGGGATGAACTTAATATTTAGGTGCTCCTAATAGCTTATTGATAAACATTATCATAAGCAAGAATTGAATAGCAATTCATTACAATGTTTATTAGGGTTTGAAAAAGCATCTCGTTATTATCCTCTTCAAAATGTGGAAAAAAGCCTATATAAATTATATATAATTTAATATTTAAGTTGTACCATTTAATTAGGGTAAAAAAAGCTGTTCAGTTACATAGCACTAGTTTATTTGGATATTGTTATTAGTATGTCAATATTTGTTAACGTAGGGTAATACTATGGATACTTCAGAAATAGTTGGTTTAGTTGTGGGGATACTTGTAGTTGCGTTCTTTGCAGTTGTATTGTATTATTTAATGAGGTTTTTATTAAAACCTAAATTGCATGTACCACAGCATGATATACCAAGAGGCTCGACTGTTGAAGCTCCAGGTATTTTGCCGCCGCATACTTATCTTCGTTCAACTTTTGTTATGCAGAGTTTTGAATATAGAACTGCGGCTAATCTTATTTCTGTAATGAGAGATCTTAGATTTCAATTATTTTCTGTATATTGTTATCAGGATTTAATTAGGAATATTGTGGGGTATTCTGAGGACCATTCTGATGATGTAGTGAATTTACGACAGAACATGAACTTGTGTTATAAGGATCTTTCTTGTCTTTCTCAGGAGATAAAAACTACTCTAGATGCAGCATTAGACGAATCAGAAAGATCTGTGATGGCTTCTCAAGAGATCTACGATAAGGTAGTTAATAATTATGAGCAATTACGTCAATTAGGACAGAAAATGAAAGGCTATGTTTACGAGATGTTTAAGGAGGGAGATAATCTTCAAGCACTTACTGCTTATAATTTTAGTATCGAATCTATTATTACTGAAAGTGAGCGTAAATTGTTTATCTTTAATGGAATAAGAGAGGCAGCAAGTGCTGTAGATAGTTCATCGTTAGGTCTTGCTAAGTAAGTTAGTTGTTTATTTGAAAATTTATGATTCTTTAAATTCATATTAAGCAAGATAGAGCTGTGCTGTATATAGGTAACCTTATTTAAGTTGGATCTTAGTATATTGTTAGTTGTAATATGTTGATAAACAAATATACTGTATTCTTGAGAAATGTTATTTAGTAAAAATATTTATTTATATAGTTGTATTCAAATAACATAAGATTTGTGTCATAAAACCTTTAGTATTGTTGTTGTGTCTTGTTATGAAAGGAGTTCTATTTCTATTATAATATTTATAAGACAATGTTCAGTACATAGATTATTTTGTTATAGATTAAAATTAATAAGTGCGTGATCTCCTGGTAACTAATAGGCTAATATTGAAGTGTGTATATTTTTGTTGTTTTCTGCTAATATGTTACAAGTTTGTAAGATGTAATTAGCACACAATTATTACTTTCAGGTTCTTTGTGTCGCTAAATGAGTTTTGATAGATATTTGTTTGCTATTCAAATGAATATGTAGTCTTTTGTACTGATGGTAATTGCTAAGAATATAAATTTTCTAATTGCTTAAATATTCAAAAATCCTTGTTATGTTTGGGATGATTCTTTGTGTATGTGTCTTACTATAAGCATAGATTTTTCTCTTAATTAAGAAATAAATTTAAAATTTTAGTGAAAATATACTATATATAATATAGTTTTATGTTGCATTCATAATAAAGATACTGTATATGCTAATTATAGC
The DNA here is from genome assembly GCF_000508225.1 of Ehrlichia muris AS145. Taxonomy (GTDB): domain Bacteria; phylum Pseudomonadota; class Alphaproteobacteria; order Rickettsiales; family Anaplasmataceae; genus Ehrlichia; species Ehrlichia muris. The sequence continues at coordinate 926,467 of NC_023063.1, read as the reverse complement.
ATAAAAAGTTTATAAATTATGGAATCAAATGTGTTGGTGATTGTAATACTAATAATATTACTACTACTACTACTTTGTGTATTGCTTTACTTTGTAAAGGATTGCAATAACAATAGAAATATTCCTTCAATCGAAAATAACCGACAGGAGGAGGAAAATCTTGCTGATTCATGTAGTTCTCAAATGCATTATAGCATACCTTCTGATTCATATGATACTCAGGAGAGCGATGATATGTCTTCCGAAAGTGAATATGTAGAAGAAAGACAGGAAATGGATAATGCAGAAAGTTTAAGCGATTTTGATATGGCTGGCGCTGATTTACAAGAAGATAGTTATCTTGTAGATTACTATAGTTTGTGTTCTATACCTAAAACTTATAGTCCTGCAGTTATAGCAAGAGATACTCGAGATATTAGGAGATATTCTGGTCAAGAGATTTCTGATGAGAGTTTTTCATGTTCTGATGCTTCAGATGATTATATCTCTACTAAAAGTAGTGTATTGTCTGGTTTTGATTATCGGAATAGAAGGAGTAATTCTTATAATGAAGTTGTAAAAGTGCAAGCTTGTAGTTCTGGTTTAAATCCAATAAGTGGCAGTAATACAGTCCATAGTAGTTGTATTAGGTTAGATTCATTAGGAACAGAAGACAATAATCTTGTATCTTACACATTTGATCCCATGTTACGTTCCAGTAGTAAACTTGTGTTAAATAATTCTGATTTTAGCTTTTCAGAGTTTGTAGTAAATCCTAGTATATATGCAGAATTTAGGAGTATGAGTCCTTTTTATTCTAGTTATTCAGGCAATATTTTACGTGAAATGGTGAGATTGCCTACTCTTGGATTTTGCAATGTAAAGGGGGATATTGGTACTAACGGTTTGATGTTACAAAGTATCGGTTTGGATTTACAAACTTGTGAAGAATTAGAAGGGAATACAGTTTTTGTTATTAATCAAGGAGATTTAATAGATATGAAAAATCAGATTTCTAATGTTTTACATAGTGATATTAAGCCTGGAGTTTCTAATCCTCAGGAGATTGCATCAGCTATGGAGGATGAATATGATCAGGAGGAGAGTGTGCAGGGTGTTGTTCAAAGGTCAGGTATAACTGAGTCTAGCGTAGTGGGTACTGAACAAGATATGGGTACTATCTGTAGAGGTGGTATGCGGGTTGGTATTACAAAGTGTTTGCCTGATCCTTGTTCAGGAGAAATAACTGATAGTGAAGAAGTGGTACATGGTATTAGGAGGCTAAGTGATACATCGTCTGCAGTAGTTCCAGCAATAACACAAACAGTAAAATCTGGTAGAGTTTCTTGCAATGCTGGTGTGGTTAATCGTAATTTATCTCAAGGATGGAGGAATGGTAGTCAATTATTAGTAAAAAAGAGAGCGTGTTTTGAAAGTAAGAAAATGACTCCTATATCGAGAAATACAACAACTATCCAAGCAGAAGTTCATAAGCCTAATGCTAGTGGTTCTATTTCTAAAGGATCTAGAGCTTCAGTTAAGGTTGGTGAATCAAGCGGAATGGGTGTGAAAAAAAGTTTAATAAAAAATACTTCTTGTTCTGAACGTACTAATTTAGTTACATCCAAAGGCTCTAAAAGTGTTAGTTGTGTACCAGGTAAATCTTCTACATTTGAACGTACTAATTTAGTTACATCCAAAGGCTCTAAAAGTGTTAGTTGTGTACCAGGTAAATCTCCTACATTTGAACGTACTAATTTAGTTACATCCAAAGGCTCTAAAAGTGTTAGTTGTGTACCAGGTAAATCTCCTACATTTGAACGTACTAATTTAGTTACATCCAAAGGCTCTAAAAGTGTTAGTTGTGTACCAGGTAAATCTCCTACATTTGAACGTACTGATTTAGCTGCACACAAAGGACCTAAAAGTGTTAGTTGTGTACCAGGTAAATCTCCTACATTTGAACGTACTAATTTAGTTACATCCAAAGGCTCTAAAAGTATTGGTTCTATACCGGTTAAATGTTCTGCATCTAAAGATGTTAATCCAACAGTAGGAGTGACGGCAAAGATTTCTGCTTCTAAAAGTAATCAGCGAAGTGTAGGAAAAAGTCTGCGTATACCTAAAAAGTCTAGTGTTCTGGGGGAATGTAAGGACTCAAGTGATAATGATGTAGATATAACAACAAAATGCTCTATGGAAAATACTTCTAGTATTGCAGGTGTTAGACGTAAGTATGAAGGTGCTTGTTATAAGGGTGTACATCATAATAGAGCGTTAAGGAGAAGTGCATCTGCTATTCACGAGCAAAGTTCTAGACCTGATTTAGAATGTGCTGTTAGTATGATGGATCATGCATCTATCGGTAAGAGACCCACGGCTACTGAAAATTTAGGTGTTAGGAGAAATAAAAGTAGTGCTACAGATGCTGAATATAAGAGGCGAAACAAGTGCTGGTTAGAAAGCGGTCTTATTATCTTACCAGAAGCCAGTATAGGTCGAGTGTTAATTCGTGGTGTTGGAGTATTACATGATGTGTTAAATGATCGGTTTTGTATAATGCATAAGTCATTGTCTCAGTACAATAAGGATTCTAAAGCTGCTATTCGATGTAGAGAAGTGAATTATATCGCTAATTCACGCATTAAGCATACAGATAATATTGTACGGAATGTTGTTAGTGAATGGGTATTAATGCAGAGAGCTATACTGTGGAATAAACATGGAAAAAGAATAGTTGTTTCATCTATGAGAGATTTAGAAAAAATTTTTCAAAGGACGTATGCAGATCAAGGTAGATCTTCTGTTGATTACCAGTTAAAACTTCAAGATATACGTAGTGATGTAGAAGATAATGTAAAACTTCAAATTGCTTGTTTAGTGAAAGATACGTTCTTAAAAAATGGATGTGATAGAGCTTTTAGTGACATAGCACTTATTATATTTGATAAAGTATTTGTTACACATGAATTAATTATTAGAGGAATAGGAAAATGTTCAAAAGAAGAGCTAGAAGATAAAGTAGTGAAAAATTGTTCTTTATTCCATAAAGATAAATTACAAGCTAAAGTATTAACTCATATAGAAGGGTTAAATACTTTTTTGGAAAAGCAGCTACACTTCAAATCTAAGGAAATAATAAGAAAATATTTAAAAACATGTAAAGTTGATATTGTTCATGATGATGTTAAACATTGTTGTGTAAACGAAATAATTAAGGCGACTACTCCTAGTATTGCTACTGGATGGGTAAGTGATATATTCAGCAGTAGAACAAATGTTGATAAGTCTCATATGCAGCAACCGAGTTTTGGTTAATAATTTTATAATTAGGTGTTATCGAAGCATTGAATTTTTAAAAAAACAGCATTTATATTTTATTTCTTTATAATTACATGTAAAAAAATTAGTATTTTTTATATAGATATTAGCAATTGTTTATGTTAACTTATAATATATTATTTTTTTATGTTTAACAGTGAAATTGAATGATTATGAGCAAGTTATATTGTTAACGGCGGCAATATTAGTGCTGTTAGCATTGCTTGTATTTTTCATAGTAAAACTTCTATGTAGGGAAAGAATATCTGTGATTAATGAATCTACAGCAGCGCAAGGACAAGAAGATTTGAGTGATTATGGAAATTCTAGTGTGTATTCATGGGAGAGTGCATTATCACATCTTGATAATAATAGTTTTTATGAAACACATTTTTCTGTTGGTATTAAAGAAGATAATGGTACTTCTCAAGTTGCATCTCCTAAAATAATAGAGATGGCAAAACTGCTAGAAACTGATCGTACTAAAAGTGCACATTTTTAATTATGCTCTTTATAATGGCTGTAAAGCAGAACCACTAGATGGTTCTGCTTTTTTGGGTTTTGGGTAAAATTTAATAATAATAAAACGCGTCTTAAAATTCCTAAAAAGCAATTCATGATACAGTGTTTTATAGTCTTAAAGTTAGTAATGGATATATCAGGCATTGAACTGGTATATACATGAAAGTATAATGAAGATATGTTGATTTGTGTAAGATATAAGTCGTGAGTTTTCTTCTATATAGTAGTTCTTATAATGAATAGGATGTGCTATTATTCAAATGTATGAGAATTGAAGGGTGTTTTACTCAGCATGGAATTCAGTATACTAGTTGTTATGTTCTTCTAAAGAAAAAGATAGGTAAGCATTTGTGCAGTTTGAATTCTGATATTTTATATGCTGTTATCAATTTCTTGTAAAAAGTTTTAATATATATATATAAGAAAGGTAATATATACTCGCAAATATAATTTTTATTAGAAATTGTGTCGAGATTAATTCTCAGTTGGTATACATAAAAAAATAGTAAGTTTATTAGGGAATTTTAACATATAAATAGAAATTATTGTATAAATAAAATTAGTGAGTTAAGACCTGGTTTATTTTTGGGATTCCATCTTATGTTGATCATCGATTGGTAAGATCTAAATACATTAAAAGAATGGTGCATTTATTAATAATGAGGAAAAGAAAACTAAAAAATTAAAGTATTATCAATAATTTGGTAAAGCATTTAACTTTTGTGCTACTTCCCTGTATGCTTCTATTACATTTCCTAAGTTCAAACGATAGCGATCTTTATCAAGTTTTTTATTAGTAGATATGTCCCAAAGTCTACATGTATCAGGGCTTATTTCATCCGCTAAAAATAAGTCTGATTGTTTATTATCATATAATTTTCCGAATTCTAGTTTAAAATCTATTAACTTGATGCCAACATTTAAAAAAAGCTCACTAAGAATGTCATTAATCCGAAGAGATAGTGTTTTTATTCTTTCTAACTCTTGGTTTGTAAGCCACTGGAAACTTAAAATGTGTCCCTCACTTACCATAGGGTCAGATAATTCATCGTTTTTATAATAAAATTCAATGATAGGAGATAGAAAAGGTGTACCTTCTGCTATTTGAAATTTTTTACTAAAATTGCCAGCTGATGCATTTCGTACTACAACTTCAATTGGGATTATTGTTATTTTTTTTACTAACTGTTCTCTTTGATTTAACAAAGATATAAGGTGTGTTTTTATACCTTTATCTGTAAGTTTTTTCATTAAGAAATTACTTATATAATTATTCAGTATTCCTTTTTCATGTATAACATCTGCTTTCTTGTTGTTAAAAGCAGTAATTTCATCTTTGAAATGTTGTATTACTTCTAAAGGATTGGATGTTGCAAAGATTATTTTCGCTTTTCCTTCGTAAATTTTTTCTTGATCTTCCATTGTATGCTTTATAAAGTCCGTAAAGTTTCCATTTTATGTGTCTATAATTAGTTTAGCAATTAGCTTTTTAAATTTTAAATAAATTGCACGGTATTATCGTTATTGTTTTAGAGTATTTAATATATAAATTGATTAATATAGATAACGTATAGTTCAAGTTGTAGTATGAATAGATTGATAGAAGGTAAGATTTTATGCAGTGTAATAAATTGAGAGAAGTAAGAGGGACTAAAGATTTATTAGGTGTTGAACTTTATAAATTTCAATATATACAGCGTTTATCTCAGTCAATAGCAAGTAGGTATGGGTTCATAGCTGTTGATACTCCAATTATTGAGTTTACTGAAGTGTTTACTAAGACTTTGGGTGATGATTCAGATATTGTGACAAAGGAAATGTATAACTTTCAGGATAAGAGTGGTGAGAATATTACATTAAGACCAGAATTTACATCTGCTATTGTAAGGGTATTAATTAATAAAAATTTAGTTGTTCCTGTAAAGTTGTTTTCTAGTGGTCCAGTATTTCGTTATGAGCGACCTCAGAAATGTCGTCAAAGGCAATTTCACCAAGTGAATTTTGAGTTCTTTGGAAGTGAGCTGCCTCTTGCAGATGTTGAGATGATAGCATTAGGCTATAATATTTTAAGCGAATTGAATTTGTTAGATAATATCACGTTAGAAATTAATTTTTTAGGAGATAAAGAAACTATGAGCTCATATAGGCTTAGTCTTATAGAGTATTTAAATAACTATAAAAAGGATTTATCAGAAGACAGTCAACGTAGGCTTGTTATAAATCCTCTAAGAATATTAGATTCAAAAGCTCCAGAAGATCGAGAAATTTTATTAAATGCTCCTAGTATTTCTCATTTCTATAATAAATATTCTAATGATTTTTTCATGGAGGTTCTAAACGGATTAAATGAACTTTGTATCCCTTATAAGATAAATCATAATATAGTCAGAGGGTTAGATTATTATTGCAATACGGTGTTTGAATTTACAACGTCCAAATTAGGCTCGCAAAATGCAGTTATTGCTGGTGGTAGATACGATGGATTAGTAAAATTTATGGGAGGAAATGATACACCTGCTGTCGGTTTTGCTATGGGGGTTGAGAGAGTTAGTGCATTGATAGATTATAAGCATCAGGAACCAAGAAGTGTAGTATTAATGCCTATAGGTAAGGATGCAATGTCTCATGCTTTGAGACTTGCTTATGAGTTACGTTGTAAGGGTATTTCTGTAAACTGGAACTATAAAAGTACTAATTTAAAGAATTTATTAAGGAAAGTTGATGATAATAGTATAGCTTTAATTTTTGGGGATGAAGAGCTTCAAAATGATACAATACAAGTGAAAGACATGAAGACTGGTAAACAGCAACAAATAGTTAAATGTGATTTATTAGATTTATTATATAAAAAAATTTAATAATATTTATTAACTTTATTATATAAAGTGTTATAATAAGATTAATAAATTTGCTTTTAAGAAGTTCAAGAAATTCATACTGTATTACCAATAAGCTATTGCTTAGGTAGAAGTTTAATAGCATATTATTTATGATGAAAGCTAGATATAGAAAGTCATTTTTATATTTTTAAGACAAAGTATTTGTTAAATTAGAAGGTTGGAGGATATAGTATGTTAACTGGTAAATTTAAATGGGATGCTTTTATTAATTATGAAGAAAGTCACTTAGCATCTTTTTTAAGAAATCTGGGGTTCAGTAATGTAGATATGTTAGCATTGCTATGTATTCTAAGATCTTTCCATCAAAATACTGCTTCTTATATTTTAGATTCTGTAGGGGTATATTCTAAAATTGAAGTTCATAGTAATAGTCATGTAGAATTTACTCCTCATGATCCTGATCATCGGTGTTATGTGTATTACCATGATATATTACAGAAATTGAATAGTGGTGTTATACTTGACTTAGCGAGTAAAGGGTGTCTATGGACTACTCAGATGTATGGACTATTTCATATTTGTACTCATGCTATCCGATATATACTTTCTGGAAAATGTTTCACTGATGAAGAGATAGTTAAAAAATTAATTAATGATATTCAGCATGTTTCTGTTTGTGTTATGAGTTACGGGCAGAAACGTAAGGACAGTATTGATGAGGTTGATAATGATGAATTATTAGCATATTCTCAGTGCTTTAGTTCTTTAGTTCTAGGAGAAGATAATCTAACATTACCTAATATGCTAGCTAGTCTTGTAAGTTATATTAGAAGTCAATATTCACTAAGTGTACAAGATCTAGGAGAAACATGCGACAGAGACATGCTTGCAAAGATAATGGTTCTTGTTATATATAAAACTGCTATTCATCAGTTTGTATCCATTAATTTTAATGCATTAAGTAACACATGTAAATCTCAGATTTTTCCTATGCTTGCTCAGTTTGTGTGTAATTATACAAGTACATTGCCTCTATCTTGCAGAAGTCATCTTGGTATTGCGGAGGATTCAGTACTTCTTGATTTTTATAGAAATTTATTTTCTGTATTTCATTGCTGTGAAATAGATGAGTATTATGAATCTGAATATATGCTAACTACAGCTATTGCCAGTGATATATTTTCATCAACAAGAAAATCATTAGATAGTGTTCTTGATACTTCTGAGGGATATGACCCGTACTATAGTTATGCGACTACTTTTGTTACTTATGACGTTATGTTAGCATTTAATGAAGTATTAAAAGATATAAATCTGGAGGCAGCATTAATATTTGAACATGTGATGCTGCTGTATAAATTGAAAGAATGCGAGGAAGCAAATGAGAGACAATACAGTTTATTTGATACGCGCTTACAGAATTTCAGATTTCCCTATATTGATGGCAAGAAAAAGAAGTATGGGGTTGAACTTTTACTTGAGTTATTATTTACGTGTTACCATGCTGCTTTTCTAGGAGGACAGACAATTAATAATGTTAAGATGTTTTATGATAAATGTTATGATAAATTATCTGCACTTGCTGTTTCTGCGAGCGGCAATGATGGTGATAAGATAATGTCATATAAAAAATATAAGCAAGGGCTGGAGAAGTCATATGAGTATAAGCAGGTTGGTTTCTTAGATATTGAGTATGATAAAAAGCTATTGTTTATATTAATCCAACATTTATTGTGCAATAAAATTAATGTAGAACAGGTTACAGAATCAAATTTAACATATAATGTCTTTATTGAATGTAAGCCGGTGAATGAAGTAAAAGCTCAACAGGCAGCAATGATGCTATGTCAGGCATTCAAAAAATCTAATGGTGTTATAGATGATTGTTCGGTGAAAGGTGTAACTGGACTGTTAATGGTAGTGCTTTTTGGTAATTTTTTGCAAAGAAACATCATATTAAGATTGTTTGATATTTTTCATATAGTTTATAGAAAATGTGAAGAATGTGGTATCTATGAAAGGAGGGACATGGCAGAATATCTTCTTAGTTACTGTTGTGTTGTCTTAAATTTGTTGAAAAGTATAGATAACAACCTACCTTTTTCTTTTTCAATGGAAGAGGTGTGGGATTTAGACTCTGATAGTGCTACAGTATATGGTCACCTGATTCATATGGTTAACTGTTATGCGCATAACTTAGGCATATCTTTAATTGATCTTGAGAAGGAACGTAATATCGTATATGATTCTGGGTTTTCTAGAATATTGTGTGACATTCCAATATCATCAGCAAAACAATCTGACCCAAGTATGCAAGTTAATCCTTGTAGTAGTTTCGATCGAGCACAATGCTTGTTATCAATACAGTTAATGTCATCTTATGTTTGTTTATATAATTCAGATAAAGTTGAAAATGATTTATTCTCTGGGGACTTATCTTGCACAAGTTTCTTGTTAGGTAACATTTTGACTTATCCTCCATTACTCGGTGATTTTGTTAAGTTGTGTCGTGAATATACATTAATGAAAGGCTATCCAGTAGAAAAAAAGTTTTCTGAAATTCTTATGTCGCTTTGCAATGAAGAAAAATTGCATGAGATATCTGATTTGGAAGTTATAAGTGATGTGGATGCTAAAAGGAGTTATGATATTACACAGAATATTGTTATGAATTTAATCAAAGAGGATGGTAGTAGTAATCTTAATGAGACAATTTTTAAGAATGCATGTTTGAGCATCATAAAATTGAGAGAGTTAGAACATAATGTTGTAGCACGAAATATTGAATCAGCTTACCATTCTTCTGCAATATCAGGTCATACAGGGGATGAGTTGTTAGCTAAAGCTTTGCATTCAGAAGATACTACCAAGGTAATAGAGACTTCTGATAATCTTCATAATCTTGTTCAGGCGGCTGATCTAGATGTGAAGCATGATGATAATAATAATAATTTCTGTGAAGACGTTGGTAAAGAATGTGATTTTAAAACAAAAAAAGTACTTCCTGATGATAATTTTGAGACAAGAGAGAGAGGTTTAATTATGGACGATAAAACAGTTATTAGTCAGAAAAATGTTGTTGTATTACCACATCCTAGTTTGCAACTAAGTATAGTCGATGGTACTGTAGATACTAAAGTAGGTGTTGATCAGAAACCCGAAGACATTGTTGCGCAAGCTGCTAATTTACAACCAAGTATTAATGAAATGAAAGAGCCTAAAATGCATAGTAGCTCAGATGCTAGAGTTTGTGATCCAGAGAAGAAGCGAAAAATGCAGGCTTTAGACAAGAAAGTATATTGTTTGACTGCGGCAGCGGTGACTATGATATCTGCTTTTATTATATTAATGTGTGTAGCTTTTACATGTCCAATGAGTAGAGGATTATTTGCAGGATGTATAGTTGGAGCTATAACTTGTTTAATTTTATCAATAATTGGTTGTTTGAGTGCATGTGTAGGTACATGTAAATCAGCAATAATGCATCATAGATACTATTGTCATCGACCTTTCCAAGATGGAGAATATGATACATGTCCACAGCCTATATTAAACAGCAGCATAGCTGAAATGCAAGACCCGAACCACATTGGATGAAAAAAAAGTGGTGTACAAATAACTTTTTCCTAGGCCCCCATACATATCCGCTGAGTTACCCCTGTTCATCTATCTTATTTCTTAAAGTAGATATATCAGCTGCTCCACCGATAAATGTATCCCCTATTATAATAGCAGGAGTGCCTCTTATGTTAATATTTTCAGCTAACTTTCTGGTGGATTGTATCATGTTTTCTATAGTATCAGAATTCTTAGCTAGTGAAATTCTGAAATCTTCTTCAGTAATGCCTATTGATTTGACTATATTTAGTATAGATTCATCGTTAAATTGTTGCTTATGATTCAACGCTGCATGGTAAAACTCTAAATACTTACTTGGATCTATTAAATGTATAGCTAACGCTGCCTGAACAGCTTTTAATGACGCCTCACCGAGTATAGGGAAATCCCTGAATATCACACGTACTTTACCATCCTGTACTATTTGTTTCATATCTTCAGACATCATTTTACAGTAGCCACAGGAATAGTCAAAGAATTCTACAAATACGATTTTGCTGTCTTTATTTCCAGCTGAAGGATATGAAGCATCCTCAAGTTCAGATTTATATTTTTTTATATTTTCACTCATTTCTTCATTTTCTATTCGTGCTTGTCCTTTGGTAAGTAGATCGATTACCTTTTGAGGATAATTAGAGATGTATTCTTCAATAATTGAGACAATTTTATCTTTATCTAAACTAGCTTGACCAGGTTTATTAGACAGCCAATTGTTTATTAATGGGAAGCTCGCTACTAGCAGTACTAAACTTAATAAAAATACGATCCTTAGCATCATGAAACCTAAAAAACATAGAATGCTAAGTTTACTATAAGTTTCTAGTGAAGTCAATATGAGAAATAACTAGATAATGTGTCATTAAGTATATGGATGTGGTATATGTATATGTTTATGTTTTTAGTGAGATTATACGTGTAAATTGTAATGTAAAAACTGCATATATGAAATCTGAAGTGCATGTATTATAGTGACTTGTAATATCAGCTTAATAGATATGTGTAAATTTTATGTGGATTATAATTCTGTAAGGAGAAATCCTGTTTTTGTTTATAATGTTGAAAATATACTTATAGGTTTATAATGAAAATTACTAATGATACTAAACAAGTATGTATTAGTGTGAAAATTTGGTTGTGTGTATGTTGTGTAGGCATATTGCTAATGGTATTAGTTGGAGGGATAACACGTCTTACTCATTCTGGTCTATCGATTACCGAATGGAATCCTATTATTGGAATATTTCCACCAATTAGTGAAAAAGCATGGATAAGAGAAAAAATAAAATATATGGCTACTCCAGAATTTGAATATCTGAATTCTAATATTACACTTCAAGAATTTAAAACATTATATTTAATAGAATACTTTCATCGATTACTTGGAAGAGTTGTTGGATTAATATTGTTTATCCCGTTTTTATATTTTATATATAAAAAAAACTTAATAAAAATTTAATAATAAATTTTATAATTATTTGTTTGTTAATACTGTTCCAAGGAATCATGGGATGGCTTATGGTAAAAAGTGGGTTGATTGATCGTCCTCATGTAAGTCATTATAAGTTAACAATGCATTTATTATTAGCATTATTGATTTTCTATCTTCTATGGCGACAGTTTTTATTAGCTGTTGTTTCTAAAGTAACTTGCAGTATTAGAGTCGATGGAACATTCATTTTTTCTGTGATTAGTATATTAATTGTAATTCAAATAACATTTGGATCATTGGTTGCTGGGTTAAATGCTGGATTATTGTATAAAACTCTTCCTTTTTTAGGAGGAAAGCTAATGTTGGAAGATTTATTATTCATGAAGCCACTATGGTATAATATAATTGATAATCCTGTTACAGTACAGTTTATGCATGAAGTCATGGCAACCCTTATTTTGGTTGTTATTGTTACAGCTTTGTTAAGATTGAGGTTGAATTTTTTATCAGCATATTTATTGCTAATATGTTTATTTATTCAGTTAACATTGGGAATACTAACATTTATATATAATGTTCCTATAGTTATTGCTTCTTTACATCAAGTTACAGCTTTTATTTTATTCGCTATTAATACTTACCTATTACATTGTATGAAATTGTCCAAGTTATAATGTATTCGATAGAGGATATTTATTATCTTAATAAATGATGTATGTGGATATGCATATCTTATGTACGTAATCAAGTTGTTTGTATGTAGGGTGTTAGTGTTATTTATGCTTCTTGAGTTTATAGTGTACAAATTCTGGAATTTTTTAAAATGAATGATGTAGTTTTAGTGACTTTTAAAGTTATAAGCTACTTTTGTTAAATACAGTATTAGTGGATGTGAATATTGTTATGAATTCTATGTTATTGATCAAATATAGTAGGGAATTTCTAGTTTTAATAGATGAATAGGTTTATGTTTTTTTATAGCATACGAATAGTTGTTGTAATGGTGTAAATGTTATTTATGCTTCTTGAGTTTATAGTGTACAAATTCTGGAATTTTTTAAAATGAATGATGTAGTTTTAGTGACTTTTAAAGTTATAAGCTACTTTTGTTAAATACAGTATTAGTGGATGTGAATATTGTTATGAATTCTATGTTATTGATCAAATAGAGTAGGGAATTTCTAGTTTTAATAGATGAATAGGTTTATGTTTTTTTATAGCATACGAATAGTTGTTGTAATGGTGTAAATGTTATTTATGCTTCTTGAGTTTATAGTGTACAAATTCTGGAATTTTTTAAAATGAATGATGTAGTTTTAGTGACTTTTAAAGTTATAAGCTACTTTTGTTAAATACAGTATTAGTGGATGTGAATATTGTTATGAATTCTATGTTATTGATCAAATAGAGTAGGGAATTTCTAGTTTTAATAGATGAATAGGTTTATGTTTTTTTATAGCATACGAATAGTTGTTGTAATGGTGTAAATGTTATTTATGCTTCTTGAATTTATAGTGTACAAATTTTGGAATTTTTTAAAATGAATAATATTAGGTTGCTTCGTATTGAAAAAAGTTCGCATAAAATGTCTGAATATGCATTCTGTTTAAGACATGTCTGAATGTTTATGGTAGGTTATAGATATATAATCAAGTAGTGATTATGTATTTAGAATATTGCATAGTGCCATAGACAGTTTGTTAATTAATTAGTATAGATAGTTATCATATTGCAAGCAATTGGGTTGCTGATTTTTAAAAGTGTCAAGATTGATAACTTGGCATTCTCCATACATTTCTGCTTTACTATGGTCAGATATAATTACAATACCATTTTTTTGTTTTAATCTTGTAGAAATTAGCTCTAGTATTAATTCTTTTGTATGGATATCAAGATGAACAAAAGGCTCATCTATAACCCATATGTTGGTATTGTATATTAATAACCTTGATAATGCAACTCTTCTTTTCCAGCCAGATGATAAGTCTTTATATTTTATATCCAATACTAGTTGTAATTTGAAGAAACATATTGTGGCTTCTATTAACTCATGATTATTTTTTAAGTTGGCCCACAGTTGTATATTTTCTAGGACAGTAAGATTGTCACTACAAAAATTTTTGTGTCCTATGTAAGTGAGAGATGTAAAATATGTGTTAGAGTCGTGGATATTTTCTCTATCGTATTTTATACTTCCATGCGTTATAGGAATTAGTCCTGCAAATAATCTAAGTAAACTTGTTTTGCCACTGCCATTATTCCCTATAACTAGGGTTAGTAAGTTTTGTTGTGTGCTGAAATTAAGTTGGGAAAATAAATATCTGTTGTTCCTAGTACAGGCAAGATCACTACATTCTAGCATATTTTTTTACATGTGTGTCACTTAAAGGTTAGACTTATACTTCTAATAGTAAATTTTTGCAAGTAGATTAATTATATGATGACAGTGTGTGCTATTAACTTAATTAGACTATCATCTTAAGGTAAGGTGTTGTTGTTACCAATAATAAAAGACTAGATAATAATCAAAATGAAAACATCTGCACATAAGAAACATGGATTACTAATTAATGTGTGCTTTTTTGTTAAACACATAATTCTTATCTATTAGTTACTATTGGTAGAGTAACATCTAATTGATTCATATATTTTCCCTGCATTTCATTATAAGATAAATTGCATTGGCTGTCTCCTTTTAAGAAGATAAATTGACATGCACCTTCAAAAGCGTAGATCTTTGCTGGAAGAGGGGTAGTGTTTGAGAATTCTAAGGTTACGTATCCTTCCCATCCAGGTTCTAGAGGTGTTACATTTACAATGATCCCACACCTTGCGTAGGTTGATTTACCAACACACATTACAAGTATGTCCTTTGGTATTTTGAAATATTCAACAGTTTTTGCTAACACAAAGCTGTTTGGTGGAATAATGCATACATCTTCTTCTTTGTCTATGAAACTTCCTAAAGGAAAATTCTTAGGGTCAACTGTTACTGAATGAACATTTGTAAATATTTTAAACTTATTATCTATTCTTGCATCGTACCCATATGATGATAACCCATATGATAAAATTCCGCTACTCTTCTTATAATCAATAAATGGGTCGATCATTTTCTCTTTTATAGCCTTATCTTTTATCCAATGATCCGGCATAACTGGCATATTTAGTTCCTCATATAACATCTTGTTAGATAGTGAAAAGACATTTACAATTAATCATTGATTAATGCAAGTTTAAAATTATCTATGTAGTTATAGTTTATCTAATATTTAATAAATAGACTTTAATCATGGTTATATTAATATGATAATCCATGTTAGTCAATGACTAGAAAGTCAGAGTTCATTAACTTTAATGCTGTAAAATTATCACAAGACAAACATTTATATGTATTTGGTTATTATTAATTTGATGAGCAAATGTGCGTATTAATTGTCATGTTTTGTGAGAGTTATAATATCAAGGTCTATAAGTTATTTGCGTAATTTTTATAAACATGGTTATTTGATTTTTTATAACCTTTATGTCGTCTACTAAGTATTTGAAGATATTATTCGTTAATTAAGGTATTTCGATTTTGATAAGATTTTGTAATCCTTGTATATAACTAGGGTATTGTAATGATATATTTAATTCGTTTTTTATCTTCAAATTACTTACTAATTTCCTTTCGGAATAAAATTTTTTCATATTATCTGATAAATCTTCAAAGTGCATTGGTTTAGGTATTGTAGTGTTTAATAATTGAGCTCCATATTTAACTATGTTTGAATATGATGATGGGAAATCATCTGAACAGTTATATACACTACCAGGGTTGGGGTTGTGTATTGATGTAAATAAAATATTTGCTATATCGTCTACATGTATACGAGAGAATATAGTGTTACTGATAGCGTATTTAACATTACCTTGTATTAGATTACATAGTACGTTACGAGTTGGTCCATATATACCTGAAAGTCTAAAGATGTGTATAGGGAGGTTAGAGTTACCCCATATTTTTTCTTGCTTTAACCTTCTAATGCCGCTGGGAGTTGAGGGATTTGTTGCAGATGTTTCATCAACCCAATCACCGTTGTGGTCACCATATACGTTTGTTGCTGATAAATAGCCTAGCCATTTAATTTTTTTTAAAAAATTGTAGTATTTTTGAAGAACATTATCCCCCTCTGGTGGAATTGATATTAGTACATGTGTTACATCAGAGAAGATATATTCTGGTAATGGAAAGTTATAATCTAATAAATGCACATTCTTGTTATGTGTATGTGTGACTTTATGGAATGATGTTCCACTGATTTTCCATTTTAAGGGTAGGAGTTTTTGTGTAAGGAACTTAGCTGTATATCCATAACCAAAACAAAATAGATGCATAATCTGAAGTAATATAATTATATGCATGTATATACTTAATTTTGGTTAGAATCAATGAATTATTAATATAATCCAAGTATAGCCAACATTAAATGATATGATGTGTAGGTTAATATAGTTGAAGATAAAAGCTGCATAATGTGTTTCTGATTAGTGTAAGAGTTAATATTTTTCTTGCAAAAAATATATTAACCTTTACCCTTAATCTAACATGGTATTGTATGTTTTAGTACATGTTATTATTAATTAGTATGTTCTTAGCAGTATAGTCTATGCGTTTATTTTAATTTTTAAGGATTTTGAATGTCTCAACGGTTAGTGGATGATGCAACTTACACTGGATATGTGAAGTGGTTTAGTTCAGAAAAGGGTTATGGTTTTATTTGTAAAGATCAAGGTAATAAAGTAAGGAATATTGGTCAAGATATTAAGGATATTTTTGTCCATATTACTGCACTGCAAAGAAGTAAAATTGATGGTTTAAGAGAAGGCCAAAAAGTTAAGTATCAACTTGATAAAAATAATGGAAAGTTTTCAGCAGTTAACCTTGAGGTGTTAGAAGGCTAAGATCATATAATACGCTATGAATATTTTAATGTTTTTATATGTTGGAAGTTTATAGCGTTCTTTTTGTAATATTCTAAGTGTTAAGTTTCTTTAAGTCGTTATTCTATGCTATGTCAACCTAAGAAGTTGATCCGTTTACATTTGTTATGAGTAGTTTCTCCAGCATGTAATATCCTAATGAAAAACTGGTTTATAAAGGTATGTAGCAATATAAGTAGGTTTAAATTTTTTAAAATTATTGCTTCATTTTTAGCAATATCTATTTTTTTATTTTCAATTATAACCTATTGTGTTGTTTTTCATCATGATGATCCACTTGGGCCTGATCATGGTAAGGCTATTAAGTTGGTATTTTTTGATCTGATATTGTTTTTGCTATTGATCACTAGTGTATCTCATAGATTAATTAATATGTGGATACAAAAAAAAAGGAGACGTTTAGGTTCTCATTTGCAAACAAAAATTGTTCTGATGTTTTCTGTAGTAGCTATTATACCAACAATTGTGATTTCAGGTTTTTCTACTTTATTTTTTAATTATAGCATTCAATCTTGGTTTAATAAAAAAGTTGAAGCTGTGATGCATGAGTCTATACAAGTAGCAGAAGCTTATTTAAGAGAACATAAAAGAAATATTCGTTCTGATATTTTGGCTATTTCACATTATATATCTGATCATAAGGTAATATTGAATTATGATAAAGTAGCATTACAAAATATTGTAAAATCTAAAGCGGATTTGTTAGGGTTAGCTGAGGTGTTAATTTTTGAACCAGGTAGGGTGTTAGCGAGTAGTAGGTTTAGTTTTGTGTTGGGTTTTGATATTATAGAATGGTATGGTTTAGATAGCAATGATAGGATTGTTATCGTGATAAAAGAGGATATGATACGGGCTTTCCTTTTGCTTGATAGATTCTCATCTACTTATATTATGGTAAGTCGTTTTATAGATAGAAAAATCACTTCCCATTTGTTGGCAACGAAGGGGGCAGTTAAATCTTATAGGAATCTGCGATCACAAATATCATCATTACAAATACAGTTTTCTATGATATTTATTTTAATATCGTTATTATTGTTATTTACTGCTATTTGGTATGGGATCAATTTTTCTGGTGATATAGTTCGTCCATTATTGGATTTATTCTATGCTACACGTAAGATTCAAAAAGGTGACTTATCTTTCAGGATAGAAGAAGGGCGAATTGGAGAAGAAATGTCTACACTTGCGCGTGCATTCAATCAAATGACCTCACAGCTTAATAGTCAGCGTTCACAGTTAATAAAACTTTATCAGGATATGAATGAGAGGAGGGAATTTATAGAAGCTGTTTTATCAGGTGTTTCTTCTGGAATAATAGCGGTCAATTGTGCAGGTATGATTACTTTGATGAATGATAAGGCAAAGGAATTATCAGCTCCTAATGATATTCTTCATGCAGAGCTTAGTGATGTATTTCCTGAAATGTCTGAGTTGATTAAAAGTGCTAAAATGCAAGATGAGATTACTGTTTTAAGGAATAGGAAGTCTTTTACTTTATCTGTGAGAATAAAAGTACTTGGTAGTATTAATAAAGGATATATTATTACATTTGATGATATTTCAAGTTTAGTTGATGCGCAGAGGTCAGCTGCGTGGTCTGATGTTGCGAGAAGAATAGCTCATGAAATAAAGAATCCTATTACTCCAATATATCTTGCTGCTGAAAGGTTAAGTAGTAAGTATCAACATGAAGTTGTTTCTGATAAGGAAAGTTTTGGAAGATATATTGATACAATAATTCGCCATGTTACAAGTATTAGATGTATAGTTGATGAGTTTGCTAAATTTGCAAAAATGTCAGATCCTGTGTTAGTCAGACATGACATTTGTAGTGTAATAAAAGAATTGGCATTTTCTGGGCAGTTTAGTCGTGGTGTTGTGCATTATGAGTTGGATATACCAAGTAAGCCAATTTTTGTTGTATTAGATAAAAGTCAGATTAATCATGTTTTTATTAACTTATTCAAAAATGCATGTGAATCGATTGACATGAAATCTAATGTTCAAGGTCTAATAACAATTGGTGTAGTTGATAATGAAGATCATGTCAGTGTGCAAGTTCAAGATAATGGAATAGGATTCCCAGAGGAACTTATAGAGAAACTTACAGAACCTTATGTTACAACTCGTGTTCAAGGTACAGGATTGGGTTTATCCATAGTGAAAAAAATACTGGATGAACATAATGCAACAATAAATTTTTATAATATAAAAGATGGTGGTGTTGTTAAGTTGACATTTATGAAATGTCAAGATTATCAAGATAATTAAAGTGATATAAGTTTTAACAATTTTGCTTATTGTAAACAATAAAGTTAATATTAGTCTGTTATTTCGGTTTTAGATGATTTTCAAGATAAATAATAATCTAATATAAATTGATAATACACGTGAAATATTGGTATGCTATTAGTAGTTTTAATAGATATTATAGCAAATTCATTCTGTATGATGACTTGATATGAGATGTCCCCCTATATTGGAGTTTTTTAGATTGTGGAGAAAAATTAAAGTATATGTTAATTGATGATGTTAAAGAGTTAGAACGTATATGTAATCGGCTACTTGTATTACAGCCTGAATTTATTGCAGTTGATACTGAATTCATAAGAAGTGGTAGTGAATATTATCCTAAATTGTGTCTAATACAAATTGCATGTGCTGAAGAACAGTTTGTTGTTGATGTTTTAGCAAGTGGCATGGATCTATCAGTTTTAGGAGATATTTTTTATAATAAAAATATAATAAAAGTTTTTCATGATTGCAGACAAGATGTGGATGCACTGTTAACGAAATTTCCAGAAATTCCTAGCCCTATATTTGATACTCAAATTGCTGCTATGTTTTGTTGTTGTTATGATAATTCAGTTGGATACTCTAAGTTAGTAGAGCAATTTTTAGGTATTTCATTAGATAAACTGAGTTTAAAAAGATCTAACTGGGAGCTTCGTCCAGTGTCTGTTGATAAAATTCAATATGCACTGAACGATGTTATATATTTATATGAACTTTATAAGATATTATATAACAATTTAGTAAATGCTGGCAGGTTATCGTGGTTTTTGGAAGAAATGAATAGTATTGTGTTACAGGAGGTTAACTATAGTAATGTTTGTAATATTACAGATTTTGCTCCTGATATTGCAAAAGAGGAAATTATTGTTGTTAAATCTGTTATTGAATGGCGAGAAAAATTAGCTCAGTTTTTTAATCTGAACCGTGAATTTATATTAAAGAACAAAGTAGTGCTGTATTTAGTTAGAGATTTTATAAAAAAAGGTGATATTACCACTTTAAGTAAATACATAAAGAAGGAATATTTATCACATGATACAGTATCTGATCTTTTAAAAGTTATTGATAGTAATCGTTCTGTTGATATTAATGATTTATGTGGTGTAAATGTTAATAATTATAATCAATCTGTTTTAAATATATTACTTATATTGTTATATAATGTATGCTATAAAAACAATATCTCACAAAAGTTGGTTGCTTCTAAAGGCAGTCTAGTTAGATTTCTTAATGGTAAATTTAGTCATATCATGAAAGGTTGGAGGTATGAATTTTTCGGACGAGAAGTTGAAAAATTTATGCAAGGTAAATCTAAAATTATAGTGTCAGCACAAGTGTTAGATAATAATTATATGGACATTGTAACTACTTTAACAGAAATGTAGGCTTAGCATTATTAATTAAGAATATTATGTGCATTATTCTGTCCAAGTATTGACTATGAAATCTTATAGTTGTCTTATAGAAATATGGGATTTAACTTAATGTTTTGATTACAGAGAGGATTTTCTGTGTCAAATGTTGGATAGTAGCTAATGGATATTATAAGGATTTTGATGAAAGTGTAGGTTAGTATTGTTAATTTGAGTAAGTAGATTTTCTGTTGAGTGTTGTAGTTTGATGAATATATATTACTTTGGTGGAAATATAAGATGTAATTTAGTTATTTGATTACAGAGAGGATTTTCTGTGTCAAATGTTGGATAGTAGCTAATGGATATTATAAGGATTTTGATGAAAGTGTAGGTTAGTATTGTTAGTTTGAGTAAGTAGATTTTCTGTTGAGTGTTGTAGTTTGATGAATATATATTACTTTGGTGGAAATATAAGATGTAATTTAGTTATTTGATTACAGAGAGGATTTTTTGTGTCAAATGTTGGATAGTAGCTAATAGATATTATAAGGATTTTGATGAAAGTGTAGGTTAGTATTGTTAATTTGAGTAAGTAGATTTTCTGTTGAGTGTTGTAGTTTGATGAATATATATTACTTTGGTGGAAATATAAGATGTAATTTAGTTATTTGATTACAGAGAGGATTTTCTGTGTCAAATGTTGGATAGTAGCTAATAGATATTATAAGGATTTTGATGAAAGTGTAGGTTAGTATTGTTAGTTTTAGTAAGTAGATTTTATATCAAGTGTTTGGTGATTGTAATACAGGTATTATTATGTACTTTCATGGAGGTATAGGTTGGTGTAGTTGATTACAAAATGTGTGTTAGATAGAAAAAAATTTTGAATATATATTCTCCATTTACAGAATGATTTTGAAGTTATTGTATCGTAATTTATGAAAGGGTTGTAGTATTATGATGTAGAGTTTAACATAATGATAAGAAAGATAATTATGTATTATAACTAACAGATGTCATATAGTAGCATTAAATATAAAGTGGTATTTGTTAAGATGAGATCTTTCAAGATTGCTTAAATTGTTTTTGATATGAAAATTTAACTTTCATTTTGTTCAGTGTATTGTAGCCATGAATCTTCAGTTAGGATCTGTATATTGAGGGACTGTGCTTTTTTATATTTTGATCCTGGGTTATTGCCTATAATCAAGAAATCTGTTAACTAACAGATGTCATATAGTAGCATTAAATATAAAGTGGTATTTGTTAAGATGAGATCTTTCAAGATTGCTTAAATTGTTTTTGATATGAAAATTTAACTTTCATTTTGTTCAGTGTATTGTAGCCATGAATCTTCAGTTAGGATCTGTATATTGAGGGACTGTGCTTTTTTATATTTTGATCCTGGGTTATTGCCTATAATCAAGAAATCTGTATTTTTTGATAATGATGAAGACACTTTTGCACCTGCAGTTTCTGACCTTACTTTTGCTTCAGATCTTGACATGCTTGATAGTTCACCAGTAAAAACTATAGTTTTTCCATGGATAGGTGATAAATAAGAAATAGACTTTGTATTTGTTATTGTTAGATATTTTACTAAATCATTAATCATATTTAAGTTATGTTGTTCAGTAAAAAACGTTTTCAGCGAGCTTATAGTTTTGGATCCTATTTGCTGTATATTAAGTAAATAATTTTCATCCTGCGCTAGTTTAAGCATTTCATTATACCATTTTTCATATGATGAAAAGTATTTAGCAAGTATTTTTGCTATATATTTTCCTACAAACCTGATTCCTAATGCGAAAATAAAGTTTTCTAAACTAATTACTTTACTGTTGTTTATAGCAGAGAATAAATTACTCATGGATTTTTCACCCCATCCATGTAATGACTCCAATTTGAAATCGCTGTTACTTATTTTTTCTTCTAATGTAAATATATCAACAATGCTTGTTATTAATCCTTGTCCATAAAAAAATAATAGCTGTTTTTTACCAAATCCTATAATGTTGAAAGCATCTTTTGAAACGAAGTGCTTTATTTTTTCTAAGACTTGGTCTTTGCAAAATAATTCTCCGGTACAATATATTGATACTTCTTGTTTTGCTTGGTATAAACTGCTACCACATGATGGGCATGTTGTTGGAAAAGCAAATTTTGTTAATTCTTGAGTTCTTAAGTTTTTGTCTACATCAACTACTTGTGGTATTACGTCTCCTGCTCTTTTGACAATGACATAGTCACCTTCACGTATATCTTTACGCTCTATTTCATTTTTATTATGTAAACTTGCTCTTGTAACTATAACACCACCAATATTTATGGGAGAAAGTTCTGCAATGGGTGTTAGTACGCCAGTTCTCCCAATTTGTATAGAAATTTTATTTAGTTGAGTTTTTGCTTCTGCAGCAGGAAACTTATAAGCTATAGCCCATCTTGGTGATTTACTTGTGTTTCCGAGAATATGTTGTGATTTTATATCATTGACTTTGTATATTATACCATCAATATCATAATTGATCTTGCTTCTATTGTTATAAACTTGATTGTAAAAGTTGAAAGCTTCTTCAATATTGCTTGTAGTAATAGTATGTTCATTTACACAAAAACCCCAAGTTTTTAATTGGTCTAGTAGTTCTTCTTGTGTTACACATGTAGTGTTGACTATTGTGTACATAAAATATTTTAGTTTGCGTTGAGCAGTAATATTATAGTCTAATTGCCTTACGGATCCAGCTGCAGCATTACGTGGATTTGCGAAGTTATTTCCATCGTTATTAAGTTGTATAAAATCACTGCGGTCTATGTATATTTCCCCTCTTACTTCTAGGAAATCTGGTGCGTTGTGAATAATGTGTGGTAGATTTTTTATAATTTTAACATTGTTCGTAATATTTTCTCCAAAATATCCATTGCCTCTCGTAGATGCTTGAGAAATTTCTCCTTTTTTATATATAACGGAAAATGATAATCCATCGATTTTTAATTCACAAGACATGGATATTGATTGATCATCATTTATATTTAAGAGCTTTTTAGTTCTTGTTATAAATTTCTCTACGTCTTGCTGATTGAAGGCATTATCTAAAGAAAGCATTCTTTCTTCATGTTTTACTTTGACGAACCTTATATCCGGAGAACCACCTACATTGTTTTGGTAACCATTGCTTGATGCAAGTTTTGGAAAAGCCTCAAGGATTAAATTTCTTTTACGACATAACTCATCATATTCAGCATCACTTATTTCTGGATTGTTCTGTACATGATAAAAAATATCATGACGCTGTATTTGTTCATTTAATTTCTCTAACTCTAGCTTAGCTTCTTCTTGCTTGACCATGATTAACTAAAATAAACATATTTGCACTATTGAGCTACCATTAAATTGTTTTTACTTAGCAGTTCTTGGAGTTCTCCACTGTGATACATTTCCTTAACTATATCGCATCCACCAATAAACTCACCTTTGACATATAATTGTGGAATAGTAGGCCAGTTTGTAAATTCTTTGATAGCTTCACGTAATTCTAAATCTTCTAACACGTTAATGCTCTTGAATTTAACATTCATTTTTTTTAAGATACTAACTACTACACTAGAGAATCCACATTGTGGGAAGTCAGCATCGCCTTTCATGTATAGAACTACATCATTATTTTCTATATCGTGTTTTATTTTGTCTGTTATATTACTTGTCATAGTATATTATTTACATCCCGTTTGTATTTGTATTGCGTGTATATTTAACCCATCTAGTATTTTGTATATCATTCTATGCTGTTCTAGTTTTGATTTCCCTTGAAACCGATTTGAGATTACCTTAATTGAATAGTGATTATCATCATTTACAAGGCTAGTAATGGTTATTTCAGCTTCTGGGAAAGCATCCCTTATTAGAAGTTCCAACTGAGATTGTGTAACAGTCATTACTTAACAAATCATAAATTGATACAAGACCAGCTTACTATAACATATTTTAATATACAGGTAAATAGTTAAAGATATTGAAGTATAGAGTTCTCTTTGTAAGACATAAGTCGTTGAAAATTATTGCTATTATATTTTAAATGTATTTTTGTATGAATTTTGAGGATGTATTATAAGTTAAGTATGTGGTGCTTGAATGTTAAAGGATTGTTATGCATAGTATTATCCATTTTATTGTATAAGTTTTAGTATTTGCTCTTCCCATATATCTTTAGATATACTGCCATGTATGTGTAATAATATTTTACCATTTTGATCAAATACAAAAGTTTCAGGTACTCCAGTTACTCCTAACACATTACCTACTTTTCCAGAGTAATCTTTTGCTATTTTAGTATATGGATTTCCATGATTTTTAAGCCATTCTTGTACTTTATGTTCTGTATCAAGATAATCTATGCCGTATATTTTTATTATGTTTTTCTTAGCAATTTCTAGCCATAAACTGTGTTCTTCTTGACATGTTGTGCACCAAGAGGCAAATACATTGAGTATATATGGGTGCCCGATTAAATCATTTGTATCAAATACTTGGTCTTCTGTAAAAAGTATAGGTAGTACTATTCTGTTTGTAACATCAGTTGTAACATTTTGGTTTAATAACACTTTTGTGAATATCACAACAAAGATTAGAAAACATGCTAGTAAAGTTGTGGCAATTATTCTCATAGTTCAATAAGGTATTTCTTTAGTGTTTTTATATGACCTATTTCTACGATATTAATCTCAGAAAAGATATGCTTATTATTAAGTGGAATGATAGCTCTTGTAAAGCCTAGTTTATAAGCTTCCTTTAAACGTGCATCAATACTTGATATGTTTCTTACTTCTCCTGACAAAGCAATTTCTCCCAATATTATTGTTGAAGATGGTATAGCTATATTAATAAAGCTCGATATTAAAGATGCTGCAATAGCTAAATCTGCAGCTGGTTCACATATTTTTAGTCCGCCAGCGATATTAAGATATACTTCTTTATCTCCTAGAAATATATTGCATTTTGCAGTTAGTACAGCGATGATCATTGCTAATCTATTAACATCCCAACCAACTACTGCTCTTCTTGGAGTGACCATATTTGTATTTGCAATTAATGATTGTATTTCCATTAATATAGGTCTTGATCCTTCAATACCAGCAAAAACTGCGCTACCAACTATATTATTATTTTGTGACTTGGCTAGAAAGAGAGATGATGGATTTTTTACAGGTATTAATCCTTTATCAGACATCTCAAATACACCGATTTCATTAGTAGGTCCAAATCTATTTTTTACTGTGCGTAGAATCCGTAATTGACTATTATTTTCTCCTTCAAAATATAATACTGTGTCTACCATATGCTCTAAAGTTTTTGGTCCAGCTATTTGGCCATCTTTTGTTATTTGTCCTAGTATAAATAGTATAATATTATGTTGTTTTGTGAAAGTAATCAACTCGTGGGTACACATGCGTATTTGCACTACTGTTCCAGGTGATGATGATATTCTAGTGTCATATATAGTTTGTATTGAATCAATAACAACACATTTGAAATCTTTATTTTTTTTAAGAGAAGAGATAATATCTGATAATGATGAAGTGGATAATAATTGAATATTAGATTCATTGATTTGTAGTCGGTCTGCTCTGATTTTGATTTGATCTATAGATTCTTCACCTGATACATAAAGGCATGTGGGAAGATACTTATCTAAAATTGCTGTTAATTGTAGTAAAAGTGTTGATTTTCCTACGCCAGGTTCGCCTCCTATAAGGGTGCTACTCCCTAATACTATTCCACCTCCAAATACTCTATCTAATTCATTTATTTTAGTAATAAAGCGTGATGGAGTTACAGTATTTTTATCAGATAATGAACTTAACTTTACTTCAGACTTATATTGTGTGTTTATTAAATGTTCTGTAGCTGTTTCACCAATAATACTATCCCAACTACCGCATGCATTACATTTTCCAACCCATCTATGTGTTTGATTGCCACAAACTTGGCAGACGTAGAGGGTTTTTGTAGACATATCTATAGTTATAAGTTTGTGCTATTTCTTAAAGTTGATTCTAACAAATAAAAGGTATATTCGCTACTGTAAGTTTTTTTGTATAATTAATTATGTTTTTAATTAGGATGTACGGGAAAAATAAGCGTTTCATTATAAAGTAAATTGTCTAGTTATGTAAGAATTTAAAAAAATGGTTTTTATGTATATATTAATAAAAGTACATTTTTGTATACGGTTCCTGATAGTACATTAAGTTAACAGACTTAAATTAGTAAGTATCAATATATAGAATAAATAAGAATTTTAAGTAAAATTGAACATAATTATTCAATGTTTTTATTTAGGTTGATTGAAATATCTGTATGTTGTTTTATGTTAAGTATATTTTAGGAAAGTACGGATACTACTTTAGGAGTCATATTTTATTGACGTAAAAAGTATGTAGTGTTATTAACTGATGAAGTGGTGGAAAAGGGATTAATTAATATAATGAAAAAGGAAGCAGGGCATATACAGGATTTAATAGATAGAGAGTTAGCTTCCTCTAGAATTGATGAAGGTAGTGGAATTACTAGTTATACAGTAAGTTTTATAGCGTTTTTATGGGCTTGTTTTCAGTTGTTTATAGCATCTCCATTACCTTTTTGGCTAGTTGATCATGGCTTGGAATGGGCAATGCTTCCTGATATTAAGTCTCGAGCTATTCATTTAGCATTTGCATTTTCCTTGTTATTTTTATTTTTACCTATATCTAAGAATTTTAGTCGAAATTTTAAAGCATTAGATTGGATTTGTTCAATATTGTCATGCATATCGGTATTGTATATTGTTGCGTTTTATGAAGATTTATCCTTCAGAATTGCGATGCCTAATGATGTTGATTTAATCATAGCATTTTTTGGGTTTGTGTTCCTATTGGAAGGAGCAAGGAGAGCTATTGGAGCTCCTATATCTATTATTGCTTTAATGTTTTTAATGTATGCTTATTTAGGGAGATATGTTCCAGATATTATTGCCCATAAAGGATATAATTTTTCTGCTATAGCGTCTCATGAGTGGTTGTCTTCTGAAGGAGTTTTTGGTATAGCGCTTGCTGTATCATCTAATTTTGTATTTTTGTATGTTTTATTTGGTGCTTTTTTAGATAAGGCAGGAGCTGGAAATTTTTTTATTAAACTTTCGTTTGCTTTGCTTGGTAGGTTTGTTGGTGGCCCAGCTAAGGCTGCAGTTATTGCTTCTGGATTTATGGGTATGATGTCTGGCTCTTCTGTTGCTAATACTATTACTATAGGGTCTTTCACAATTCCTTTGATGAAAAAAATGGGTCTTAGTGCTGAAAAAGCAGCTGCTATAGAAGTATCAGCTGGTGTTAATGGGCAAATTATGCCTCCAGTAATGGGTGCAGCAGCGTTTTTAATGTCTGAATTCTTGTCTATTCCTTATGCTACTATTGTGAAGTATGCTTTTGTACCTGCGATTATGGTATATGTCACTTTGCTTTATATTGTGCATCTAGAAGCATGTAAATTAGATATGCGTCCTGTACTTGATATCACTAAGGCGAGATCTGTTTATTTAAGTCTTATAAGATTTCTTATATCTGTTGCTTGTTTGGTTGTTATTTCATGTGTCATCTATGTTCTGATAGAGGGGGTTAGTATATATGGGTTCTATATACCTGGTGTTAAGGCTATATTTCTGGATAAAAGTATATATTGTATAGCACTAATTTTAATTTCTGTATATGTTGGCATATTATTTTATCAATTTAAAGGCGGACGTAAGGGTAATATAGAAGATGTTGAAGAGGAAAACAAGTATCCGAAGCTATCAGAAACTTTTAAATATGGTATTCATTATTTTATTCCAATTTTTATTTTAGTATGGTGTTTAATCATTGAAAAATTATCTTCTGCATTATCTTGTTTTTGGACAAACTTATTTTTGATCTTTATGTTGCTTAGTAAAGATGTGATATATGCTTTGTTTAATAGACAAATATTTGGTTTGTGTTCTGTATTTTGTAGAGGTGTTAAGCAAGTATATGAAGCTATGGTTGTGGCTTCTAAAAATATGATTGCTATTGCAGTAGCAACTGGTGCAGCGGGAATAATAGTAGGGGCAGTATCATTAACTGGATTTGGTTTGTCAATTAGTGGGTTGCTTGATTCTATAGCTCATGGTAATTTGTTTTTTACATTATTAGTTACAGCAGTAATATGTATAGTGTTAGGGATGGGTATGCCTGCAACAGGGTGTTATATCATAGTATCTACGCTAATGGCCCCGATTTTAACTTCTGTTATACATAAGAATGGTTTGTATGTTCCTCAGATAGCTATTCATTTATTTGTATTTTATTTTGGAATTATGGCAGATGTAACTCCTCCTGTTGGTATAGCTTCTTATGCTGCAGCTGCTATTGCAAAAGGTAATGCATTTAAAACAGGAATACAGTCTTTCTTATATAATATAAGGACTATGATTGTTCCTTTTTTATTTATATTCAATAGTGAACTTATTTTATATGATGTCACAAATATCTGGGATAATATTTTTATAATTTTTGTTTCTTTAGTTGGTATATTAAGTATTTCTGCGGCAATGCAGGGATATTTTATTAGGAAGAATAAGTTCTACGAATCTATTATGCTTTTAATGATGGGTGTAATACTAATTATGCCTAATTATATTGCTAAATTATTTGTATCTCCTTACGATATTGTGCCATTCTCTAAATTAGATGATACATTAGTAATTTTGAAAGATAGTTCTGTAAAGCTTACTGTAGAAAGTAAGAATCAAGTAATCAAAGAAATAATTATTCCATTAAAGGATAAGATACAAGGTTTTGACTATCAAGGTACATTACTTGATTTTTTGAATCAAAATGTTGGTATTACTCTTGATGTAGGTAGCATATCTGATAATCGTCTAGGAATTAAAGATATAGCAAGTTGGAGTTATATAGAACCGTCTGACATGGATGATAGTTATTCTATTATAGAATTAGCATTATCATTAAAAAAACATTATCATGTTACTTATATTTATTTGATAGCTGTGATTTTGTTAACTATAGTAATCTTTTTACAAACTAGGAAGAGTGATTTTGTAAAGCGAGAAGTAGGTTTATGTTAGATGTAGCAGCAATTGGGATTATATTACTATCAGTTATAATTGGCCTTTTTAGGGGGTTCATTAAAGAAATATTTGGATTATTTGGTGTCTGTGTATCAATATTATTAACTATGCGATATCGGGATTATTTTTCTAATTTATATAATCAATATGTTGCATCTGAGATTATATCGGAGGTTTTATCTGCGATTACTGTTTTTATCTTGATCACTATTGCTATTATTGTTGTTAATGGATGGATTATGAATCTTTTATCCTCAGCGAGGTGTAGTGTAATTGATAGATTTGGTGGATTGTTGATAGGATTTATGAAAGGGATAGTTTTTTCTTATTTTCTGTTTTTTGTTATAGAAACCTCTTGTTATGCTTTATTGTCTACAGAGAAAGAAGGTGAAGATGTATTACCTGCTTGGTTTGTAAATTCATATTATTATAATATATTTTATCTCTTTAATACTTACATAGATGGAGTAGTACCAGAATCTACTCATGACAAGATTCAAGAGGTGGAATCTGCGGTACAGGATATTCTTGAAAAAAAATATACTCCTAATAATTTTAAAAAGAAAAAATCCAAGGATAAAGAGGGAGTCAGAGCTTAAAAATTTAAGATTATTGACTGATGTATATTATCTAGTGTATGTCAAATGATAAAAACATTTCATTAGAAAAATAATTAACTTGATTATAGTGTAATATTTTATATAATGGCGTAGTTAGTTTTTGTTAAGGAGAAGATGTGCCTTTATATGAGTTTACTTTTATAGCACAGCAAGGTTTAACTCAGTATGAGTTAGAAGGTTTGGTTAAGGGGTTATCATCCTTGTTAACAAAAAATGGTGCTGAGCTTCTTAAGTATGAATATTGGGGGCTTTTAGATTTTGCTTATACCATAGATAAGATGAATAAAGGGCATTATTGCATGATATATATAAAAGCAACTCCTAGCAGCATGGATGAATTTAAACGTAAGGTGAGATTAAACGAAGACATCTTACGGTTTCTGTGCCTTAAGAAAGATAAGTTGCCGAAAGGTGATTCTCTGATGATACAAGCAAGTCAAGTATAGTTGGATATTTATTATGTTAAAAAAAAATAAAAAAGCAAGTTCTAATAATTCGGGTGCGGCTGCTTATTCTCCATTGGCTTACCTCAAAAGGCCATATTTTAAGAGGTCTAAAGCTTGTCCATTAGAACAATGTCCAAATGACGATATAGATTATAAGAACAAAGCTCTGTTATCTAAATTTACCTCAGAGTATGGGCGTATATTACCTAGTCGGATTACTTCTGTTTCTTCTAGGAAGCAGAGGTTATTGTCTACTGCCGTGAAAAGAGCTCGTTATTTAGCCTTGTTGCCTTATTGTTGATATTTATTTGTAGGTTAATATGTTATCAATTATTCTAAAAGAAGGTGTTAGAAATCTTGGTAGAGCAGGGTTGGTTGTTCAAGTAAAGCCAGGGTATGCTAGGTATTTGTTGACACAAAAAAAAGCAGTTAGAGCAACTAAGGAGAATTTAAAGAGCTTAGAAGAGCAATATTCACTTATCGAGAGAGAGAACTTAGAAAAATTGGAGGCAGCTAAGGTTTTAAAGTCGTCTTTAGAAAGCGAGCTGCTAATTATAACTAAACAGGCAGCTGACGATGGAAAGCTATTTGGGTCTGTGACACCAAAGTGCATCTCTAAGTTATTGTCTGATAAGGGATACAATATACATTACCGTAATATATTTTTTCATTCTGTAATTAAGTATATTGGGGAATATGTAGTTAATTTGGAATTACATCCTGATTTGGTGCTTCCTATCACGCTTTATGTAGTGAAGAATGGTTTAGGTGCTGTACAAGCGCAAAAGCTGCATACAGAAAAGAAGAAAAAGTTAGAAAAAGAAAAAGCTGAAACTGAAGAAGGAAGTGGTGTGGGAAATGAGAATTTAAAGCTTGATAGCGTTGATGATGGTGTAGATAGTGGTAATGTAGATGCTAATTCAAATTAAGAAGAGATGACATTACTAAGATAGTGATAGTAGGTAAGAGAGTTATATCTAATATTGTAGTAACGCTGTTAAGGTTTTTTTATAATTTATTACGGGGTTCTTTCTATGGTTAGGTATATCTTAGATAACGATTTACAAGAAGTTGATGCTGAGGTTTTCGGTTGTATTTCTGGGGAGTTAAATCGACAAAATTCTCAATTACAATTAATAGCGTCAGAAAATTTTGTTAGTAAGGCGGTATTACAAGCCCAAGGTTCTATATTTACAAATAAGTATGCTGAAGGTTATCCAGGTAAAAGGTATTATTGTGGGTGTCATTTTGCAGATATTGTCGAAAATTTAGCAATCGAACGTTTGTGTAGATTATTTGGATGTAGGTTTGCAAATGTTCAACCACATTCTGGTTCACAAGCTAATCAGGGAGTATTTGCTGCATTATTAAAACCAGGTGATACTGTAATTGGTATGTCACTTGATTGTGGTGGTCATTTGACTCATGGTTCTGCTCCTAGTATTTCTGGAAAGTGGTTTAATGCTGTTCAATATCAAGTTAATCGTGACACTGGTTTAATAGATATGGATGAGATAGAAAAATTGGCTATTGAACATAATCCATCGTTAATTATTGCTGGTTCATCTTCTTATCCTCGTGTGATAAATTTTAAAAGATTTAGAGAAATAGCTGACAAAGTTGGAGCATATCTTTTAGCTGATGTAGCACATTATGCTGGATTGATTGCTGCTGGAGAATTCCCTTCACCTGTTGAATATGCACATGTTATCACCTCTACTACTCATAAGACATTGCGTGGTCCTAGGGGGGCAGTGATAATGACTAATCATGAAGATATTTATAAGAAGATTCAGTCTTCTATTTTTCCCGGTATGCAAGGAGGTCCATTAATGCATGTTATTGCTGCTAAAGCTGTAGCATTTGGAGAAGCATTGAAACCTAATTTTAAAGATTATGCACAACAAATAATAAAAAATTCTAGAACTTTAGTTGAAGTTTTTAAAGAAAGAGGATTTGATGTTGTTACAGGTGGTACAGATTCTCATATGGTTGTTCTTGATTTACGTTCTAAGGGTGTTACAGGTAAAGATGCAGTTCTTGCCTTAGAGAGATTAGGAGTTATTTGTAATAAAAATGCTATTCCTTTTGATCCAGAAAAACCTTTTATAACTTCTGGCTTACGGTTTGGTAGTGCTGCTGAGACGTCTAGAGGATTACAAGAATCAGAATTTAAAGAGATTGGTAATATAGTTTGTGATGTTATTGATAATTTAAAAGCTAGTGATACTATTAGGTTATCTATTGAACAAGATGTAATAAAGAAAGTTAAGGAATTAACTTCTGCTTTCACTTCTTAAGTAAATATAAAGTAATATCATATAAGATCTTAAAAATGTGAAGAATTTAGTTCTTATTAATTAATATTACATCTTTCTTAAGTGTGATAAACTTATAATTGATCTTATTTTACATTTGCTAATGGAGGTTCATGTTATATAAATATACGTCACTATAAACTAAAGGAGAAAGAAATGTCACACTCTTTATGTATGTCTGATTTTCAAAATTTATCTTATAATCTCCTAAATACTTTAACTAAAATGATAGATAAAGTGGACATTGATGGAGCATTGGAGTGTGAAAATTACGATGGGGTGGTTAAGATATCAGATAGTCAAGGTAATGTATATATTATTAACAAACATGAACCTTCTATGCAAATTTGGGTTGCTTCACCTATTAGTGGGTCAGTGCGTTTTAGTTACGATAAATCCTCAAGTACATGGATAAGTGATAAAAATGATGAATTATTTGATTTTTTAAGATCTGAAATAAGGATATTATTTGATATTATGATATAAAAATGAAAGTATTATTTCAATTTGTAAAACCTCATTTATTGTATTTCATATTTGCATATTTAGTTGTAGCTATTTCTTCTGTAACAATTTTAGCATTTGGTTATGGATTGCATAATTTAGTAGATTTATGGGTTGCAACTTCTGATGTTGTGTCTATAAATAACTCCTTATTATTTTTATTTGTTGTTGTTTTAATAGTAGCATTGACAGCTTTTTTGCGGTTATGGCTTACTGGCTATGGGAGCGAAAAAGTTGTTCTTGATATTAGATTGAAGTTGTATAGTAAAATCATACATTTTTCTCCAAGATTTTTTGAGAATAATAGTATATCAAGCTTGATTACACGATTAATGGCAGATACGTCAACGCTTCAAGTAATCTTAAGTGCTGGTATGTCGACAGTACTTAGAAATGCAACTACTTTGCTTGGTAGTATTGTAATGTTAGTGCATACTAATTTTAAGTTGACTATGTATACTGTAGTAGTGATTCCTATTATTCTAATAATCTTAACTGTTCTTGGTAAAAAAGTAAAATTGTTATTGCGTAAAGTACGTGTAAATCTAGATAATGTAACTTCTTTTGTTGAGGAGACATATCGTGGCATATATGTTATCCAATCTTTTTCAAAAGAAGAGATAACAAAACAAAAGTTTTCAAATTTACTTGCTAGTACACTGAATGTGACAAGTAAGTATATTGTTTTACGTGCATTATTGGTTACATTAATCATAACTTCTGTAATGCTATCTATAGGATTTGTTTTATCACTTGGGATCAAGGAAGTATTAAGTAACAATATAACTGTTGGTTCTCTGTTTTCTTTTATATTTTATGCAGCAATAGCTGCTGGTTCAGTGAATAATATGGGGGATAATTTGAATGATATACAGAGAGCTATAAGAATTGCGGAAGATATTTCTAAAATATTGTTAATGCCAGAAGATATCACTGAAGTAAAAGATCCGTATGAAATTCAGGAAATAAAAGATAAAATTTCAATCAACGATGTCACTTTTTGTTATCCTAGTAAGCTAGACAATCCTGCATTAAAGAATGTATCATTTACTATTGATAAAGGCCAAGTAGTTGCTTTGGTTGGACCTTCTGGTAGTGGTAAAAGTACAATAATAAATATACTATTGCGTTTCTATGATGTAAATACAGGAAATGTAACTATTGATGGTATTGATATAAGAGAACTATCTTTAAAAGATCTCCGTTCTCTTTTTAGTATTATTCCTCAAAGCCCTATAATGTTTTCTGGAACAATATGGGATAATATAACTTATGGGGTAACTAATGCTGTGTATGAAGATGTAAGAAATGCAGCAAAAATAGCTTGTATTCTTGACTTTATAGAAAGTTTACCAGATAAATTTGATTCTTTAGTTGGAGAAAGAGGATTATGTTTATCTGAAGGACAAAAACAAAGGATTGCGATAGCGAGAGCTGTTTTGAAGGGTTCAGGTATGCTGATATTAGATGAGGCAACATCATCTTTAGATTCAAAAAACGAACAACTAATACATGATGCCTTAGATAGTTTAAAAAGTAATAAAACAATGCTTGTGATAGCTCATCGGTTATCAACTATTGTTAAGGCAGATAAGATAATTGTTTTTAATAATGGATGCATTGATGATATAGGTACTCACAAGTCATTGATGTGTAAGCAAAATGGTTTGTATACAAAGTTAGCAAAGTTGCAATTATCAAGTGATCATTTTTCAGAAAGTAGTTGATCTAGTAAAATGATTCCTATTGTGTAAGTAATATTGTTAAATTTTTAGTAGAGAAATTGTTGCAATTTGTGTAGTCAGAAAAATATATAAAAATAAGATATGTTTTACTCCTTAATTCTCTATGTTATAGATTTGCATTGAATTAACTAGAGTTTTTTGTTCTTTGTGGCATGTACAATGTAGTTAGTTGATATAGTGTATTTTTAAAGTGTTATATGAAAATATAGAAAAAAGTTGTTAACTACTATCATTGTGTGCTCTAGGTATATCAAATGATATGTCAAACCAGTTATGGTTTTTGCTATTGATAAAAAACTACTGATAGGAATGAGTTTATCGTTTCAGATTGTATACAGGAATTCATTGATAAGTCTAACAAATCTATTTTAGAATCAATGTATTATAGTGATAAAATAGATAGTATTTAGTAACATGTATTACAATGATGGTGTCAACTTTATTTCGTTATCAGCTCTGAAAGAAAAATAGTATTGTGAGCATATAGAATAAGTATGGTAAGTTAGGTGTATATTTATCAAATAGGTTTTGCGTGATTAATATACGTGAGTTTGTTTATAAAAATGAGAATATACTTATTAAGGGTTTTATGTGTCTTAATAAATGAAGTGATTTAAAAATCTTAGTTGTGCTGTTCAGTGATCATGACATATTAGTAACAGTAGTTGAATTGCTAACAATTTAGGATTAATTTCTAGATTTTTTTAAAGATTTTACTTGTTTTTTGTTAATAAGTATTAGTGCTATTTATTATTAGTTTTTTGAAAAATTGTAAGCTATATTATGAACTTGTTTAACATAGGAATTATATTGACTCGCTGTGTTATTGTGATAGCCTAATTATGTTTATTATTTAAATATTATTTTTTGTAATGTCTAGTTCTGCATATGATATTATAGATCATGAATATGATGTTGTAATAGTAGGGGCTGGAGGAGCAGGATTAAGAGCAACTTTTGGTATGACTAATGTTGGATTATCAGTTGCATGTATATCGAAAGTCTTTCCTACACGAAGTCATACAGTAGCAGCTCAAGGTGGTATCAGTGCTGCATTAGGTAACGTTTCTGAAGATGACTGGAGATGGCATATGTTTGATACAGTCAAAGGTTCAGATTGGCTTGGTGATCAGGATGCTATTGAATACATGTGTAAAAATGCAGCAGAAGCTGTAATCGAGCTTGAGCGTTATGGAGTTCCTTTTTCTCGTACTAGTGATGGTAAAATATATCAACGTCCTTTTGGTGGAATGACTACTGAATTTGGTAAGGGTAAGCCAGCAGTGCGTACATGCGCTGCATCTGATAAGACAGGTCATGCAATACTTCATACATTGTATCAACAGTCTTTAAAATATAATGCTAAATTTTTTGTAGAGTATTTTGCTATTGATTTAATAATGGATGAAGAAGGTCAGTGTAAGGGTGTATTAGCATGGTCCTTATGTGATGGTACATTACACCGGTTCCGTGCTCACATCGTTGTTCTTGCTACAGGTGGTTACGGTAGGATATATTTTTCTGCTACTAGCGCACATACTTGTACTGGTGATGGGGGAGGTATGGTATCCCGTATTAATTTACCATTAGAAGATATGGAATTTGTACAATTTCACCCAACTGGAATATATGGTGCTGGATGTTTGATAACGGAAGGTTGTAGAGGAGAAGGTGGATATTTACTTAATTCTGAGGGGGAAAGATTTATGGAGCGTTATGCTCCAAAAGCTAAAGATTTAGCGTCTCGTGATGTTGTTAGTAGAGCGATGACTTTAGAAATCAGAGAAGGTCGTGGTGTTGGTCCAAAAAAAGATCATGTGTATTTATCTATATCTCATTTAGGTGAAAAGGTTATTAGTGAAAGATTACCAGGTATTAGTGAAACTGCTCGTACTTTTGCTGGAGTGGATGTTGTAAAAGAGCCAATACCAGTTTTGCCAACTGTTCATTATAATATGGGAGGTATCCCTACAAATTATCATGGTGAAGTTTTAACTTTAACTGATGGTAGGGAACAAGTAGTACCGGGGCTATTTGCCATAGGAGAAGCAGCTTGTGTTTCTGTACATGGAGCTAATCGTTTAGGATCTAATTCATTGCTTGATTTAGTAGTTTTTGGAAGAGCAGCAGCAATTAGAGCTAAAGAGTTAATTAAACCTGGTATGTTACATGTTCCAGTTAAGAAGTCATTAGAAGAATGGATAATTGATAGATTTGATGCGTTGAGATTTTCAAAAGGAAGTTTGCGTGTATCAGAGATACGTAGTAATATGCAAAATGTAATGCAAAATCATGCAGCTGTTTTCCGTACAGAGGAAGTACTTGAAGAAGGCAAGGTGAAGATTAAAAGTGTTGCTGAATCTCTATCTGAAATTGCAGTTGAGGATAGGAGTATGATATGGAATAGTGATTTAGTTGAAGCCTTAGAGCTAACTAATATGATGCCACAAGCAGTTGTAACAATGGAATGTGCTGCGAATCGTCAAGAAAGTAGAGGTGCTCATGCACGTGAAGATTTTCCTGATCGTGATGATAAAAACTGGATGAAGCATAGCTTGGCGTGGTATAATTCTACAAATTGTTCTGTGAGGATAAAATATAAGGATGTTGCTAAGACAACTTTAACAGATGATGTTCAGTATTTTCCTCCGCAAAAAAGGGTATATTAACACTATCTCTATGGTGGTTATTTAAAAGGTTTTACTATGGTTCAGTTTTTTTTACCTAGGAATTCTAAAATTAATAAAAATGGTAAAGTCCATTCTGCCCATGAAGGAGCAAAGAATGTAAAATGTTTTAAAATATATAGATGGTCTCCAGATGATGACGAAAATCCAAGAATTGATACATTCTTTATAGATCTTGATGAATGTGGGCAAATGGTACTTGATGCTTTGATAAAGATTAAGAATGAAGTTGATGCTACATTAACATTTAGGAGATCATGTAGAGAAGGCATATGTGGTTCATGTGCGATGAATATTGATGGGACTAATACTTTAGCCTGTACAAAAGCAATTTCAGATATTAAATCAGATGTAAATATTTATCCTTTACCACATATGCATGTTATAAAGGATTTAGTCCCTGATTTAAGTAATTTTTATAAACAATATGAATCAGTTACTCCATGGATACAAGCTAAGGAACCTAGTCATAACAAAGAAAGGTTACAAACAATAGAAGATAGAAGTAAATTGGATGGAATATACGATTGTATATTATGTGCATGTTGTAGTACTAGTTGTCCTAGTTATTGGTGGAACTCAGATAAATATTTAGGACCAGCAGCGTTATTGCAAGCTTATAGATGGCTTATTGATAGCAGGGATGAAGCATCAGATAGTAGGTTGGATCTACTTGATGATACATTCAAGTTATATCGTTGTCATACTATTATGAACTGTACTAAGACTTGTCCTAAAGGTTTGAATCCAGCGAAAGCAATTGCTCATATAAAACAAATGATGGTAAGAAGGTAATACAAAGAGTATTGTTGGAGTTATGTTTTTTTATAATTAATCTTGATTGATAATAAAGTTACATATCCTAGCATGTATTTTTTTAAATGTTGTAAATCTTGTAGTAAAGGAGAGTATAGAGGTAAAAAATATGTTCTAATTTTAGTTCTCTATACTATCGATTCATAGGATTTTTTAGATTTAATTGATTATATAATGTGTTTTCAAAGTATTTAGCCTATATGGGTAAAAGTAGAAATAGGGAAGACAATGCTGATACTTGATTGTCTGTGCTGTAAGTTTATGAGATTTTTTACTGCATGATGATGGATTTGACAAAAATTCAGATGGTGTTTAGTGTTGTGGTAAAACAGATTTAATTGATTATATGATGTGTTTTCAAAGTATTTAGCCTATAGGGGTAAAAGTAGAAATAGGGAAGACAATGCTGATACTTGATTGTCTGTGCTGTAAGTTTATGAGATTTTTTACTGCATGATGATAGGTTCGACAAAAATTCAGATGATTTTTAGTGTTGCTATTAGACATAATTTATAGTAAAGAAAACAAACTTTTAATTTTTTGTTATAGCGTGAAATAGTTTGAAATTTTGTAATATGCTTTTTATCATACATATAAATAGCTGATTGTAATTTTAAAAACTTGATCTAATATGGGCAATTGTTAGTATTAAGTGTGGATAATTAAGGTGTAGGGGAATTATGGAATCAGCGGTTACAAGACGTATAGTTGTTCCTGAGTTAGAAAAAATTCTTTATAAGGAGTATAAAGTTTTAGATAAAGGATTTGTTAGGCTAGTTGATTATATGGGATCTGATGAATCTGTAGTACAAGCTGCTAGAATATCTTATGGCAGGGGTACTAAGAGTGTAAGTCAAGATGCTGCATTGATTAATTATTTGATGCGCCATTCACACACTACTCCATTTGAAATGTGTGAAATAAAATTTCATATTAAGTTGCCTATATTTGTTGCAAGGCAATGGGTACGTCACCGTACTGCAAATGTGAATGAATATTCTGCAAGGTATTCTGTGTTAGATCATGAATTCTACATTCCAGAATATGATCAAATAGCAAAACAATCTGAAGATAATGCTCAGGGTAGAGGAAGTAATTTATCTGACGAAGATGCTAAATATGTTGCTGATCTTTTAGTACATGACTCTAATATGGTATATGAAACTTATAATAAGTTTTTAGAGAAAAGCGTTTCTAGGGAAATAGCACGTGTTAATCTTACTTTAAATTATTATACTGAGTGGTATTGGAAAATAGATTTACATAATTTATTGCACTTCTTGAAGTTAAGGTCTGAAGCGAATGCTCAATATGAAATTAGACTATATGCAAAAACTATGTTGGATATTGTAAAAAAATGGGTTCCATTAACTTATACAGCTTTTGTTGAGTATTGTTTAGAATCCCAAAATTTTTCAAAGAGTGCATTGGATGTTGTTAGAAAATTAATTGCTGGAGAAAAGATTGTTCGAGAAGATACTAGTATTGGAAAAAGGGAATGGAGGGAACTAATGGCTATTTTAAAGCCTGAATAAATTTTTTAGGTAGTTTAAATACCTGCGTTATTGTGTTAACATAATGGTACTTAATAATAGTTTTAGTACTTTAGACTTTGGATCTATGAGCTTGCGATTGGAATTTTATAAGATAAATACTATGGTTAATATCTTTACATTCATCAAATTTTTTATATATTTGTGTTATTATAGATTCAAAAATTTTCTAGAAAATCATAGTAAAGTAAAATTGATTTTTTTTAATATCAGTTTTAAGAAGCTAGTATTATTAATTATCTACAGTAATTTTATATGGAATGTTATATTAGTAATATGTTTGTTAATTAAGGATTTTGTTTTAGTGTATGAAAATTTTAAAGGGAAATATTTTAATTCTTATTATTGCAGTTATTATTCTGTCTGATATATCTTCAGATATATATCTACCTAGCTTACCGAAGATTAGTGATTTTTTTGCCGTAGATCACACTATTGCACAATTAACAATTAGCTTAAACTTAGCTGGAATCTCTATTTCAGGATTGTTTTATGGTCCATTATCTGATTATTATGGACGTAGACCTATTATGTTGTTAGGTGTGGGAATATTTATGTTGGCAAGCGTAGCATGTTGTTTTGCTAACAATATTATTGTATTAATCATTATGCGTTTTGTTCAGGGTTTTGGTGCAGGTGTAGCTGGAGTTGTTGGATATGCTATTATCAAGGATATATATTCTGGAAGTGAGTGTGCTAAAAATATTTCCATAGTAAATATGGCAGTAGCATTTTCTCCAGTACTGGGTCCGATTTTAGGTAGTGCTATTATAGCACACGGTTATCATTGGAATGTGTTGTTTATAACAATATCCATAATGGCAATACTAGTTTTAGGATGTTTATTTGTGTTCTTAAAAGAAACTATTATTCTTGAAAAAATTGATAGTAAGATCTCTTTCTTGTCAATTATGCGAAAGTATAAAGAACTTATTTTAAATATTAGGTTTTGTGGTTTTGCTTTAATTCAAAGTTTGACTATTATGTGGATTTGGTCATGTATAGCTAATTTGCCATTTATTTTTGTAAAAGATATGGGAGTGCCTGTTAGTTATTATGGTTATTTTGTTGCTATTAATGTGGCTGCTTATATTGTTGGTGCAATTTTAAATCAAAGATTTGTTGAGAGATTTGGAATAAATAATATGTTACTTTTAGGATTGATTTTAACTACTCTATCAGATATGAGTGTCTTTATACTCTATCAGATGCTTGAAATTACTCCTTTGTTAGCAGAAATTATGTGGATTCCATCTGGTGTGGGTATTGCTTTTATTCTTGGAAATAATATGACTGCTGCTTTTTCTGAAATTAGAGAGTCGGGTATAGGTTCTGCGTTTATTCTGTTCTTACAAACAATTTTTGGTGCACTTGGTATTTATATTTTAGGGTGTTTTTATGATGGCACTCTAATTCCAGTGATACTGTTTCCAATAATTTGTTCTATCATTTGTATTGTTATATATGTTCTTTTAAGAATGA
Source organism: Ehrlichia muris AS145 (assembly GCF_000508225.1). Taxonomy (GTDB): domain Bacteria; phylum Pseudomonadota; class Alphaproteobacteria; order Rickettsiales; family Anaplasmataceae; genus Ehrlichia; species Ehrlichia muris. The sequence goes on along the minus strand of NC_023063.1, from coordinate 884,811 downwards.
GTGATAAAGATAATAAATCTGAATTGATCAGTCTATAATCAATGTTTTTTTTAGAAATAGAAGGTTAATATTAGGTATTTAATTTTTACATCTAATAAAGATTTTATTGCTTCTTAAATATGGGCTTATTCTTTTTTTAGAGATAGAAAATAGGATTGTGATACTAATGTAGTGAGTTTTTATATCTAATAAAGATTTTCTATAGTTTTTATAGCGTTTTATTAGTTTGTATAATAAATGATTTATTTACTCTTAAATATACGCTTGTTCCCTAAGATGAGATATTGCTTTTTCTGTAATTACTCTACCACGTGGTGTGCGTTGTATAAAATTTATTTTTATAAGATATGGTTCTATAGTTTCCTCTATATTTCCTGTATCTTCTGATAATCCGGAAGATATAGTGTCTATTCCAGTTGGATTATTAGAGTCATATATGAATTTTAAATATTGAATATCTTGCCTATCTAATCCTAGTTCATCAATGCCTAAACGTAGTAGTGTTTTATCGGCAAATGTATCTGTAATAATTTTGTTATGTTCTGTTACTTCTATAAAATCCCGTATTCTACGTAATAATCTAAGTGCAATTCTGGGTGTACCACGAGATCTAAGAGAAATTTCTTGTGCCCCACTTTCAGAAATATTTATCTTCATAACGTTTGCAGCACGTTGTATCACTTTTATAAGTTCTTCAGTTGAATAGAATTCTAAATGTATTGGTATACCGAAACGATCACGTAGTGGATTTGACAATAAACCAATTCGTGTTGTGGCTCCAACTAGTGTAAATGGAGGTAGGTCTACTCTTAATGTACGTGCTCCACATCCTTCTCCCACTATTATATCTAAACAAAAATCTTCCATTGCAGAGTATAGTATTTCTTCTATGTTGCGATTTAAGCGATGTATTTCATCTATAAATAATATATCTTTTGCCTGAAGATTAGTAAGTATTGCGGCTAAATCTCCTGCTTTACTTAGTAGTGGTCCAGCTGTTGATCGAAAGTTTACTTTTAGTTCTTTTGCTATTATGTGTGCTAATGTTGTTTTCCCAAGTCCTGGTGGACCATATAATAGTACGTGATCCATTGATTCTTTACGTGTATAAGCTGCATTTATGAAAATTTTGAGATTATTAACTATGCTACTTTGTCCTATAAAATCGTCTAATAGATTAGGTCTCATTGAGATATTTTGTTGATCTTCTAAGCATTCAGTGCTTTGCAATATATTTTTCATAAAGTCTTCTTTATTATGTTCTCTTCTGAAGTATAATGGTATGATACTCTATTATAGATAAATTTGTACTTTCTTTATAATTAAAAGAATAATAACTATTATGTTTTTCATGTCGCAAGATAAGGGGATCAGTATGCAAAAAAGTGCAGCTGTATACATGATCTATGACTATTTCAATATATCTTATGTATAGGGTGTAGTTTTTGTACATAATTTTAAGTATCTTTATACTTTTTGTATATAGACGAAATATCAAAATTTGTGAAGTCAATGTAACTATTATTTCACCTGAAATAAGATATTAATAACTAAATGATAGATAATGGTATGGTGTTCTACCTTATTATTGAATGAAAGAATACTATTATGGGTATATACTTTAAAATAATGAGTTCGTGAATATTAGGGATATTATGTGAGAATTACTTAATATTTGATCCTAATATAATTACAGTAGTTACTACCATATAAATTATTAGTTACAGTTTAAGGTGAAAATCTGCATGGTTTAATATATTCTAACATTTTTTATAATCTAAGTTCATGTAGAAGAAAATTTACATGTTTTGCGTAACTTTGTGACTTACAATCTATTGGGAAAGTTTTTGTAATGCTTTTCGTATAACTTCTTGTATGGAGTCATTAGGAAAATTAGATTTTATTTCTTGTACTACATTAAATGCTTTTAATTTGTCATAACCTAAACTTATAAGAGCAGCTAAAGAGTCATCTTCTTGTATTGTAAAAGTTTTTTCTATTTGTACTTTGCTAATTTTGTATTGAAGTTCAGTTACAATACGTCCTGCAAGTTTTTCTCCTATACCATTTCCTCTAAATGCGTTTTTATTATTGTTTATTACTGCAGAAAAGATTTGTTCTGGTGATAGTTTACTTAATATTGACATTGCTGTTTTATAATTAATTCCATTTATTGTAACTAACATTCTCATGTACTCTTGTTCTTGTTTATCTAAAAATCCATATAATTGAGTTAGATTGTCTCTATTGACGTAAGTTTCTATATAAAGTTTAATGTTGTTTCCGATTTTACAAGTTTGTAAAACTTTATATGAAACTTGAATTATGTACCCAACATTACCCACATTTAATATAATATGGTTGTTGTGTACTTCTTCTATAATGCCTGTAAGACTACCTATCAACACTTTCCTCAGAGAATATTATTTAATAAGATAAGTTTAGAATTGATTTTGCGCAGGTTAATTAGTGTATGTAACCTAAGTATTAACAATATACAGAATAGTAGACCAAGTGTAGCAAACATTGCAAAAAGAGGCATTAGCATTGAAATATCAATAGCAATTCCACTTTTGCGTAATACGCTTGCAGGTTGATGTAATGTTGTCCATATGTTGACAGAAAACTTGATAATTGGAATATTAATTGCACTGAATATAGCAAATATTGAAGCAGCTTTCATAGATCTATCTTCATTGTCAAAAAAGTTCCATAAGGATATGTATCCTAAATAAAGAAAAAGTAATACTAACATTGATGTTAAACGTGCATCCCATACCCACCACGTTCCCCAAGTACATTTACCCCATATACTGCCAGTAATTAAACATATAGATGTAAATGTTAAACCAAGAGGGGCAATGGCATGTGATATAATTGCTAGAATTACATTTCGCCATACTAGTGCTATAAAGCTAAAGATTGCCATTAATGTGTATGATCCAAGTGATATCCATGCAGATGGTACATGTAGATACATAATACGAACGAATTCTCCTTGCTTATAATCTGCTGGAGATAAGATAAATACCATGTATAAACTACATAGTAAAAAAATAAAAACAAGAGTATTGTATATGGTAAAAGTGACCTTGTATAACGGATGAACTTACTCATAGCATATAAGTAATTACATGATTATTTAACGTATCATAAATTACAATATTAGGCAATCTAATATGGTGAGAGTAGTTTATTAGAATATATTTTTACAATTAAATTGTTAATATTTTTATATTTTCGTATAGTTTTTTTAGTTATAGAAATGTTAGCGAGTAAGTTTTAATATTTGTTATAAGGAATTTATGGTATATTAAATGCATATTTTGTTTTTATATCCAACATTGTAGCATTTGTCGGTAATATACTGTTTTGTATGTGTAAAGAAATTTGGTGATCAGATTTTATAGAATGCATTTCAAGTGTTGAGTATAATATTCTTTTTATTAAGTTATTGCTGCATAATGTATGGAAAGTGACATTATTTAAACATTTGATAATGGAATTTTGTGCTAAATTAAAAGCTTGTACTCAAACCTTAGATAATGATTATTGTGTTGTTTTATGGAATGTAAGGTGAATTATAATTTAAAAAGTAGAGGAATAATGTTAGTTATATCTTCTCCTTCTGGAGGCGGTAAAACTGCTTGTACTCAAACCTTAGATAATGATTATTGTGTTGTTTTATGGAATGTAAGGTGAATTATAATTTAAAAAGTAGAGGAATAATGTTAGTTATATCTTCTCCTTCTGGAGGCGGTAAAACTACAATATCTCATTTATTAATTGATGAATTGCAAAATGATCTTGTTAGATCAATTTCTGTTACTACCCGTGAACCTAGAGGTGGTGAAGTTAATGGTAAAGATTATTTTTTTGTAACTGAATCTGAATTCATTAATTTGTGTAATACAGATCAGATGTTAGAGTATGCAAAAGTTTTTGGAAATTATTATGGTATACCTCGTAAGTTTGTCATCGATAATATTACTAATGGTGTTAGTGTGTTGTTCAGTATTGATTGGCAAGGAGCATTTAAATTAATTGACATTATGCGAGAACATGTAGTTAGTGTTTTCATATTACCTCCATCTATGGAAGAATTGAAAAGACGTCTATATAATCGTAGCGGGGAAAGTGATATAATAAATAAAAGATTAGAAGAGGCTGCATTTGAAATCAGTCATTGCTATCATTATGATTACGTTATTGTTAATCATGATATTGGAGAAAGTGTTCATCAAATTAGATGCATTTTTACGTCAGAAAAATTAAGAACGCAACGAAAGATATCTCTGAAACAATTTGTTGATAATTGTATAAGATAGTGGGAAATATGTGTTTATGATGTGTCAAAATTATGAATCTTATGATTATAATTGATTTTATGTAAGGCAGTAGGAAATGAAAAAGTTTTCTATGTTACTACATTTTATTGGTACATGCATAGTTTTTAAGAATTCATTTTATAGTCACTTTCTTGAGGGAAAAGAGAACTTAATTTAGAAGTTTGATTGTATTTATTGTGGTAAAATTAAGAACATTTGTGTGATAAGAAGTAAGTGGTAGTAGTATATAAAAGACATTTTACAAAGATAAAAACTACATAGAATTGACAAAAAATATCACAATGGTGATTATCAGATTATCTATCTGTGGTTATACGAAATTTGTTATTAATGTTTGTTGAAGTTTTTTATAAAGTGTACTAGTCTGTAAACTGGTGATAACGGTTTTTGGACTCTGATGGAAGATATTATAAATGGAAAAGCGATTGCTGAGGATATTACTAGTACACTTGCTACATGTATTAGTGATTTAAAGTTACAGCATAATCTAACGCCATGTTTGATAGTTATACTTGTTGGTGATGATCCTGCAAGTCATTTATATGTGCGTAACAAGCAGCGAAAGGCGGAAATGTTGGGACTCAAATCTGAAACTGTGTTATTACCGAGCACGACATCTGAAAGCAGTTTGATTGATAAAATACGTGAGTTGAATAATGATGATAGTGTTCATGGGATTTTAGTACAACTTCCTGTACCAAAACATATTGATAAGAATTTAATAATTAATACTATTGATCCAAGGAAGGATGTTGATGGATTTCACAATGAAAATGTAGGGAAGCTATTTACTGGACAGAAGGGTTGTCTAATGCCTTGTACCCCTAGGGGGTGTCTTTATTTAATTAAAACTGTGACTCGTAATTTATCTGGAAGTGATGCTGTAGTTATAGGGAGGTCAAATATAGTAGGTAAACCTATGGCTTGTTTGTTATTGGGAGAAAATTGTACTGTTACTACAGTTCACTCAGCTACTCGTAATTTACCTGATTATTGTTCTAAAGCTGATGTTCTTGTAGCTGCAGTTGGTATACCTCATTTTGTTAAGTCTGCTTGGATTAAGCCTGGAGCAATTGTTATAGATGTGGGTATTAATTCTATAGAGGAAAATGGGGTTAAAAAGTTTGTAGGGGATGTTGATTTTTCTGGAGCTAGAAGTATAGCTTCAGCTATTACTCCAGTTCCTGGTGGTGTAGGGCCTATGACTATAGCATTTTTAATGGTTAATACTGTAATGGCAGCATGTAATCAAATTGGTGTTGAAAATTTTGTTGAAAAATATTTAGATTTGTAATTCTTTGATTGCAGTTAATGCATTTATAGTTTATAACTAGATAACAAGGGGCGGTTAGCTCAGTGGTAGAGCGTCTCGTTTACACCGAGAGGGTCAGCAGTTCGAGTCTGTTATCGCCCACTCTTTTTGTTTTACTCTATTTATATAATGACTTTTACTGTCTTACGCTAAGCTGTATAAGAATCCATCTTATTATCATGTAATGCGCATATTGAAAGTTTATATCAAGAAGTTATATCATATTCTTTCATCTGATTTGTATATTGTTGTGTACGGAAAATGGCTTGTAGTAATGTTAAAAGCTATGACTAGGCCTTACTTGCTCTGTGATAAATTTAATACTATGTAAGATATTTTAATAAATTATCGAAATAAAACAGTGCATTTGTGTGTTATTTTTTAAGTCTATACTAATATTCCTATACCTCTATAGAGAGAGTGGTATCTTACTATTTTATAACGCATTTATGATTTTTATTTCTGCTAAATTAATATCTGTGTTCGTACTTTTTGGATAAAAGAAATATTATCACTACAATTACTCGTTAATGTAAAAAATGTTTGTCACATTATTAGTATATATTTTGTTTAACTATTGAAAACATAACACATTTATGGTTAGTTGTTTCTGTTGAATTAATATCTGTGTTCCTGCTTTTTGGATGAAAGGAATATTATCACTACAATTGCTCATTAATGTAAAAAGTGTTTGTCACATATTGGTATATATTTTATTTCACTATTGAAAACATAACACATTTATGGTTAGTTGTTTCTGTTGAATTAATATCTGTGTTCCTGCTTTTTGGATGAAAGGAATATTATCACTACAATTGCTCATTAATGTAAAAAGTGTTTGTCACATTATTAGTATATATTTTGTTTAACTATTGAAAACATAACACATTTATGGTTAGTTGTTTCTGTTGAATTAATATCTGTGTTCCTGCTTTTTGGATGAAAGGAATATTATCACTACAATTGCTCATTAATGTAAAAAGTGTTTGTCACATATTGGTATATATTTTATTTCACTATTGAAAACATAGAATCATTATCCATGACTAATTTTCTTATTTATGTATGGAAAAAGTTATTGTTATTTTACCTGTAAACTTTGGTCTACTGCTTCCTTGATACATTTGAAGATAATTTTTAATGAAGCATCATCTGATAAGCTATGGTTGGCTGATTTTATTAAATGTAAATTGACATTGTTTGATTTTATTTTCTCTGCTAAAGCAATAGAAGTCCGATATGGTACTGTATCATCATTCATTCCATGAATAAGTGTTATAGGATAGTTAATATTGATGGATTCTTGATTTAAGAGTAAATGCTTGCGTCCATCTTCAATTAGGTTACGAGTTATCACATAAGAGTATGTATTATTATTTTGATATAGAATAATTTTACCATGTTTATGTAGTTCATCTTTTTGCTTCATATTTAATTTTTGAAATATCAAAGATTCAGTAAAATCTGGGGCTCCAGCGAGACTAATTAGATGAAATACTTTATTTTGACAGGATATTGCTACTAGTAACATGAGCCATGCTCCCATGCTAGATCCTATAATAACTTGTGGTTTATTACTAGGATTTAATTGGTTTATCACCTCTGTGCAGTTTTTGTACCAATCACTGATGTTATAGTCAGTAAATTGACCATCTGATTCTCCATGCCCTAAATAATCAAATAAAATTAGCCCTAAGTTGTGTGATTTACAGTAATCATATAAAGCAGTTGCTTTACTACCTTGCATGTTAGAATTAAAGCCACCGAAAAACACAATAGATGCTGTGTTCCCTGGTAGTTGCCTATATGCAATGTGTAGCCCTTGTGCATAAGACAATGCTAATTTAGAATAATTAGACATATTTTCACCTGAGGTTATTCTAAAGATTGCAGGTATGCTATTAAATCTGCTACATCTTGAGGTTTTGAAATTCCAGCAAATGCCATGCGTGTACCTTTAATGTAAGCTTGAGGCTTTGTTAAAAATTGGAATAAATCTTGATGTTCCCATGTACCACCTTTACTAAGCATTGCTTTTGAATAGTTGAAGCTATCTCCCAAGTGTGCTTTTTTACTACCTACAATGTGCCATAAATTTGGTCCGACTCTATTTGCTCCGCCTTTCTCAAAAGTATGACAAGATATGCACTTTTTTGTGATTTCCTTGCCTTTTGTAACATTAGCTTGTGTTATAAGAGCTTCAATATCAATTTGTTCTTCGGTACTTCCAACTTCTGTAAGGGTATGCTCCTCTACATTTATTTGATAACCTTTTGCTTGTTCAGTATGTGGATTGGGATCATATAGTAAATCTACCACATTGCTAATAAATAGTACTATAAATGATGCGAACAAAATGGCTGTGAATATTTTATTTAAATGGAATCCGTCCATAACTATTGCATTCCTAGATCATAAGTAATATACTATACCCCTCTAAGGGTAATATAATCATTAACTATAGTCAATAAATAACATTGTTTGCTTAATTAGTATAGTTGGTAATTAATTTGTAAACAATATATACTGAAATATGGGATACCTCTAGTTCTGTTGTATTATAGCTTAACATATTATTTACATAGGAAGATTGTACTAAGACAAGCTTGACCACTGATTTGAAGTAGGTATGACTTTATAAAATAGGTAACAGGTATAAGATATTGCATTGTACTTAGAAATTACATGTATATAGTTTTATTCAAGGAAGAATGTTGTGAAAATTGTATATGGAGAAAAGAATATAAATAGTGTACATGCTGTAGTTGCGATCATAACCATGAGCATTGGTATGGGAGCTTCTGTGTATTTAAATCTGCAAGGTTTAAAAAATGCATTGTATATAATAGGAAGAAAATATATTGTATTTAATATAGTACTTAATATTAATACTGATGTTACTATGGTACTATTTTGATGTAGTGCTTCTGACATGATAAAGGATTTTCCCCAAAATGTAGGAGCAGGAGGTATACCTATCATTGCAGCAGCGCCAATAGAGAATGCGATCATAGTAATAGGCATAGACATACCTATTCCATGAAGTTCATGTAAGTATTTTTTTCCTGTTTTTGTGTATATCGCTCCTGCAGCAAAAAATAATGTAATTTTTGCAAAAGCATGAGATATCATTTGAAATATAGCAATTTGAATTGCGTGTTTTGTATATAATGATACTGTCATTACTATATATGCAAGTTGTGATATTGTTGAATATGCAAGCAATTTTTTTAAGTTGGTTTGTTTGATTGCTATTAAAGATGCAAGTATAATTGTAGTTCCTGAGACATACATGAGTATATTGCCATGTTCTTGAATAAGTATATTTAATTTTTCTAGTCCTATGATATATAATAAGACTTTTATTATAGTAAACACTCCGGATTTTACGACTGCTACAGCGTGTAGTAGTGCACTAACTGGAGTAGGAGCCACCATAGCCTGTGGTAACCAAAAATGTATGGGCATTAATGCAGCTTTTCCAATTCCATAAATCAATAATAATAATAGACCCATAAGTAAGCTGTTAGAGATGTTTTCTGGTAATATACCATTTGGAGTAAAATCTAATGTACCACTTACATTGTATATTATTAAGATTGCTGGCAAAAATAGTAGCATTGATGTTCCTAATAATGTTCCTATATAATATCTGCCAGAGATTTGTGACTGAGTATTGGTGTAATATGTAACTAAAGGGTATGTACTGATGGTTAGTAATTCATAAAATATAAATAATGTTAGCAAATTTGCTGAAAACGTTATACCCATTGTACATCCAATACTCATTGCAAAACATGCATAAAATATAGGCTGTTTATTATTATTTTGATTATTGTGTTTCATATAGCTAATACTATAAATAGTAGTGATTACCCATAGAAATGAAGGTAATAAGCTAAATATTATGCTTAAAGGTTCAGTTTTGAATGCGATTTGTATTTGAGGATGGATGAATTCGTATAATTTTATATATAATACTGGATTATTGTTTATGGATTTTATATAAAACTTGCATGCTTCACACACTAAGTAGAATAAAGTACATGAGGAAGCTATACTTATAAGTTCTTGTGAATATTTTATTTTCTTTAACATTAATATCAAAACAGCAGATATAAATGGGAAGAAAACTATATATACTAAAGAAAAACCTAATATGGAATTATTAAGAAAGTGCATAAATGCTATTATACCATACTTAATTTGGACTATTATAAATAACAATAAAGCTTTTTTAAGTAAAGTATCTTATATAGTGTTTTCTTTTCATTTGCAGAAAAGTGATTTGTGTATAGTGAATCATTTATGTATATGAAAATCAGTTAAAAGTAGGAATTTATCAGTAAATTTAATAACTTTTATAATCCTTAGAAGTTTGTATATATATAATATTTATTATTAACGTTGTTATACAAATCTGCATTTATTATTCAGTATCACTGTATTATTTTTTACGTGGCAAAATTTTCTACATATTTATTAAAATATGTATAAAATAATTCTTGTGTCATTACATGATCTGCTGAAACTAAATGTCCATTAATCTTTACTGTATCTACTATAAAGTTTTTGTCTGCATACATACAGTAAGACCATGGACATCCTAATTGTGCAATTATGTTGTTAATGGAAGATTTGACTTTTTTATAATCTACTGCGATGTTGTACCACTTTTTTAAATTTTGAGGTTTTGGTAATTTTCCACCAACTCCTGCACGTGATACGGGGTCAATAGTACATAGTAAATCTATTGAGGTTGTTTTAAGTGTGTTTATTATTCTGTATCCAGTATCTCCTCCCCAGCTATGTCCTACAAGACAGATTTTTTGTTGTGCTTCATACCAGGCTTCTATTACGGGAATTATTGCTGATGATCCCCAAGTTGCGTATGCTATATCTTGGTGATTGTAGTTCTGTGTATAGTATTTAGCATATAAACGTAATACAAATTTTGTTCTATCATCTGATGCTCCTCCAATAAATATTACTAAAGGTTTTGTTCCTGGAGTAATTTTACTTCTTAAAATGTCTTTTGAGTTTTTGGGGATTGTAATGCCTTCTGTACTATATCCTGTTCCTACTGCTGGAATATATGGAGGGATAATTTTATCTGCAGCAAATATCGACATCCTTGTCTACCTTGAGTAATAAATATATGGTAAGATTACTATAATGAATACTATAGTAAATAATTTTAAAAATATTTAGATTAGGAATAAATTTTGTTTGTAATGCAATTAAAGTAATGATGGTAAAATAAAAGTTAAAAAAATAATAGTGCATTTTTGTAATTAGAGTGTCATATATAAAATGTTGTATTGAGTGTACTAGTAATGTTGAAATCAAAAAATGATCTTTTTTCCCATATAAGAATACGTAGAAAGAACTATCCTAGTTTTGTGTTGGGTAGAACATGATAACCTTGGTAGACTGATTGAAAGAAGTGTGTGTAATACTATTTTAGAATTTTTTCAGTAGTTTGAGGAGTATTTATTGTTCTTTAATATTTTTTATTATGAAATTGTTGTTTTAATGAAAATGAAATATTCTACGAATTTTTTATACATTTTAGTATTTTAAATTGTGTGTATAGTTATACAATATTGAATACATGCTTAATCTTTGATTCTATAATCAATAGTAGTTTTACTATTACTGGTTATTGTATTTCCTATAAGTTATGAAAGAAGTGCTAGATTAAAATAATAATAAATATCTTTCTTAATTGGTAGTTATGAAACACTGAGTTGCGTTATAGTAGATTGAGCAGCTATTAATCTTGCTATTGGAATTCTGTATGGGGAGCAAGAAATATAATTTAAATTCAATTTTGCAAAAAACTGTATAGAGTCGAAATTTCCACCATGCTCTCCGCATATACCAATTTTAATACTTGGAGAAGATTTTCTACCTAAATATACTGCAGTTGATATTAATTTACCTACTCCTTCAATATCTAAAGTTTCAAAAGGGTCTTGTTTTACTATTTCTAAATCTTTATATATTTCAATAAAATTTGCAGAGTCATCCCTAGATATTCCTAAAGTGGTTTGAGTAAGATCATTTGTTCCAAAGCTAAAAAATTGAACATGTTTAGCAAGTTTATCTGCAATTAGAGCTGCCTTTGGTAGCTCTATCATTGTTCCTATCGAATACTTAGGGTTGTCAAATTGCTGTGCTATATTGTTAATTAATTCTTTAATAATAATGATCTCTTTTTCAGCCATAACTAAAGGTATCATGATTTCAGGCACTATACCTGTTATATTTGTTTCTTCCTGTAACTCCTTTACTGCAAGGAAGATTGCCTTTACTTGCATTTCATATATTTCAGGATATGATATAGCAAGCCTGCATCCGCGATGTCCTAGCATTGGGTTCTTTTCAGATAAATAAAGTACCTTGTTTCTTAGCTTTTCTAAGGATTTACCAGTTCTTGCTGAAACTTCATTTATTGCATTGTCATTATCTGGAAGAAATTCATGTAATGGAGGATCAAGTAGTCTGATAGTAACTTGCTTATTGAGCGTAGATTTGAAGATTTTTTTGAAATCTTCTTTTTGCATGACTTCGAGTTTTTCTAGTGCTGCTATTCTTTCTTCTTTGGTGTCAGACACAATCATTTCCTGTACTATACTTATTCTTTTGTCAGAGAAAAACATATGCTCTGTACGACATAATCCTATCCCATCAGCTTGGAAAGCCATGGCTATATCTACATCTTCTGGAGTATCAGCATTAGCCATTACTTTTAGTGTTCTTATTTCGTCTACCCATTCCATTAACTTATAGAAACTCTTGCTTAATTTAGGGGTAACTGTTTTTATAGTTCCTAGAATAACTTCTCCATTACAACCGTTTATTGTAATGCTATCGCCTTTATATACTTTTAGGCCTGTATTTGTATAGAAAAATTGTTCGCTTTTATCTATAAAGATCCCATTTGCACTACAGATGCAAGGTTTACCCATTCCTCTGGCTACTACTGCTGCATGGGAAGTCATACCACCTCTTAAAGTGATGATACCTGCAGAGCTATTCATTCCATTTATATCTTCTGGATTGGTTTCTTGGCGTATTAATATAGCATTCTTTCCATCTTTTCTAAATAGTTCTGCATCGTTAGGTGTGAATGCTACATATCCAGTTGCTGCACCTGGAGATGCTGGTAATCCTCGTGCGATAATGTTAATGTTTGTATTGTTCTCAAGTATTGGATGAAATAGTTTACTGAATGATTTATGTTCAATTCTTAATATAGCTTCTTCTTTTGAGATTAATTTTTCTTCTACCATATCTACTGCTATTTTTACAGCAGCTTGAATGCTGCGTTTCCCTGGTCTGGCTTGTAAAATCCATAGCTTACCATTTTCTATTGTAAATTCTATGTCTTGCATATCATGGTAATGTAGTTCTAGTTTTCTACATACCTTTTCTAAATCACTGTAAGATTGTGGTATTAATGCCTTCATTTTATCTAATGGTAACGGGCTATGAGTTCCAGATACTACATCTTCTCCTTGTGCATTTACTAAAAATTCTCCAAAAATTTCCTTTTCTCCAGTTGATGGATTACGGGTAAATACAACACCTGTAGCAGAGTTCTGACTCATATTGCCAAATACCATGGATTGTACATTGACTGCTGTGCCTAGATTGTCTGATATATTGTGTATTTTTCTGTATGCAACTGCTCGTTTGTTCATCCATGATTTAAAAACTGCATCTATTGAATTATATAACTGTTCATGAACGTTTTGAGGGAACTCTTGATTAGTATGTATATTAACTATCTTTTTAAATTCAATTATTATTTCTTTTAATATATCAGGATCTGATATCTGATCACTTATTGAAATATTAGCCTCTCTTTTTTTTTATGTATTACTTCTTCAAATAAATTGCTTTCTATTTGTAACACTGTGTGTGCATACATTTGTATAAGTCTGCGATAACTATCATAAGCAAAAAATTCACCACTTTTTTTTGCTAATCCTATTACTGTTTTATCATTTAATCCTACATTTAGTATTGTATCTAACATCCCTGGCATAGAACTAACACTACCTGATCTTACTGAAAGTAGAAGTGGATTATCATGGTCGCCAAATTTTAAACTTACCTCGTTATGCAAGAATTCAATTGCATTTTCTACTAAACTGAATGTTTCAGCAGGTAGCTTATTGTTTTGATAATAATAGTTACATATGGTTGTTGAGAGTGTAAATCCAGGTGGTACATCTACACCAATATTACACATTTCTGCTAGATTTGCACCTTTGCCACCTAGGATATGACTCAATGCTAAACTTCCGTCACATTTTGTTTTACTAAAATAATATATTAATTTTTCACTCATATGAAGAGAACCGAAAAAGTTTTGTTTTTATGCTATAATAGTCATGTATACTACCTCGCTAAATATACTATAAAACCTAATTTTCTATAGTGCAACTATTGTAAAATAATTAATTAGTAGGAGTGATATAAAAAAATAACAGTAGTGGTGTTTCATGTGTATAAATAGATACATAACATTAAATGGTGTGACACATCAGTAGTATGACTAATGTAAAAATATTAAGTAATGTGTATGTAAACACTGTATTTATTATATAATGGAAATGTATGATTTAACTAATAGTAATATGTTGTAGTAACATATGTAATATGGAGATATGACATAAGGTATGTCTGTTATGTTTATTATGACATTGTGTTACCATTGATAGTCATAGCTCAATCTCAAAATTGTTTATTTTCTACTACTATGGTATTAAATATAATATCATGAAAAGTTTGACGCTTTTGTGAAAACAAAGCAACTAAATACCAACATGCTGATGCTATTAATGTCAGCATAGTAATCAAAGATATAATACTTATTATGAAACTATTATTAATGTTCATATTTACGATTTGTATATTTGTCATTAGGATAGTAGGACAAAAAAATTCTGATAATGATCTGTCGAATGCGAACCAAGTATCAATTTTTTTATGATCACAACGTATAGTGTATATATTAAATATTTTTTGTCCAATAGATGCTTGTGCTTTAGAAGATAGGAAATATGTATAATAGTAACAGCTACTTAACATATTAAAAATAAATGGTATGATTGTTATATCATTTGTTAACAATACGATGGGATAGTTAAGTAATGATAGAATTACATGGTCAATAATACTTGCTAATACCCTTTTTACTGTATTTGCAATTTTAATTCTTTTTGTACTCATATGTTTATTAATTGACAGATAAAATGACGAATATCATCGAAATTTTTAAAAGAGAGAATATTATTTACAGTGGTAGTGCTTCCATATTTTATAGGTAGGCATCCTGCGTCAATAGCACTTTGGATATCTGATGCACTATCTCCTATGAAAAATACTTCTTTGCTTGGTTGGACGTTTATATTTGTTAATGCTGCTAATACTGGTTCAGGTGATGGTTTGGTAGCTCCTGTATCTCCAGCACCGATTATAGAATCAAAATAGTGTGTTAGATTTTTATGATGTACCTCGGACCGTAAATTTTTGCCGTTTTTATTGCTTACTATTGCCATAGTTATATTATTTTCTTTCAAGGTGTCTAATAGTTCAATTGCTCCATCGTTTAGTATAAAGCTGTCTAGTTCTTGTGATTTCTCTAAACTATTTTCATATAAAGTAATTGCCTCTTTCCACCTTTTTCCTAAGAATGTAGTGAGGTATTTTGGTATTGTAGAACTTGGAATACAATCCAGATCTATATTTTTATGTCCCATCTTATCTAATACTTGATTGAAAGTTATACGGTTAATGTTGATGCTAGTATTAATTAACGTATTATACCAGTCAAATATTACTGTAGTTGGTTGTTTTATCATTTATTTAAATTTCTAAATTACCATTTTTGTGAAACATTTATTAAGATTCTATTAAAGTCAGGATTATTTTCAATATTTAATTGACCTTTGGTGTCAAGAATTATAACTATCATTGTATTACTGGCTTAGGAATTAGCATATTTAATTAATTTAATGTGTAATATTTTTACTGTTGTAGTGTTACCAGTGCTTAATCAGATAAAGAATGCCAATATAGTTTAAAATTTTTATGATATTTAAAATAGTAATTTTAGATCCTTCTTGTCTATTTCTAATGACAGCGCTATGAATAAATTTTTCCAGGTTAACAGTAGGAAACAAACTACTTGCCTGTAGTTTACTAATATTCAAGAGCATATTAAAATGCTGTAGTTTAGGACTTTTTTGTGATGCTTAATGATAGCAAGTTCAGGTGTTCCTTATCTATTTCTGATGGAGATCCCATGAGTAAATCTTCACCGGATTGATTAAGTGGAAAACAAATTACTTCTCTAATATTTGTTGCATCTGCTAATAACATTACCATACGGTCTATTCCTGGAGCAATTCCTCCATGTGGTGGTGCTCCAAATTTAAAAGCTCGAGTTAAAGAATTGAATTTTTGATCTACCATTTCTCTAGTGTATCCAGCTATAGAAAATGCTTTGTACATAATGTCAAGTTTATGGTTACGAATAGCACCGCTAGAGATTTCTATCCCATTACAAACTATATCATATTGATATGCAAGTATACTTGCAGGATCTTGGTTGTTCAAAGCCTCTAATCCTCCTTGTGGCATTGAAAAAGGATTGTGAAAAAAGTCAATGGACTTTTCCTTCTTATCATATTTGAAGTATGGGAAATCAATAATCCAACAAAACCTAAAGGTGTCTTTTTCGATTAAATCGAGTTCTTTTCCTAGTATAGTTCTTACTTCTCCTGCAAATTCTACAGCTTTTTCTTCTGTCTCTGATACAAAAAATACACTATCTCCAGGTTGTAAATTGCAGATAGATTTGATTTTATTTAATCTTTCTTCATCTAGAAATTTAGCTATAGGTCCTTTTGCAGAATAATCATCATTAAAAGTAATGTATCCTAACCCTTGTGCTCCTAGCGTTTTTGCAAATTCAATCTTATTATCAAAAAAGCTTCGTGAATTAGCTGCTGTATTAGGTGCTGGTATTGCTCGTACTACCATTCCCTGTTTTATATTTGAGTTGAATATGTTAAATTGCGAATCTCTGAATATTTCTGTAACATCTTGGATTATTAACGGATTCCGCAAATCTGGTTTGTCTGTTCCGTAATGTAACATTGCATCATAATATGATATTCTTGGGAATTCTTTGTGAATAGTTTTGGTTGAAAATTTACTAAATACATTTAGTAATACTGGTTCAATAACATTGAATACGTCTTCTTGGGTAGCAAAGGACATTTCGATATCTAGTTGATAAAATTCTCCAGGTGAACGGTCTGACCTTGCATCTTCATCTCTAAAACAAGGTGCTATCTGAAAATATTTATCAAAACCACTAACCATTAATATTTGCTTAAATAGTTGTGGCGCTTGAGGTAAAGCATAAAACTTACCATGATGAATGCGACTTGGTACTAAATAGTCTCTTGCTCCCTCTGGAGATGATGATGTTAAAATAGGGGTTTGTATTTCAATAAAACCCATACTTTCCATGCTTTTTCGTAATTCTGCAATGACTTTAGACCTTAAGATAATATTGTTCTTCACTTTGTCGCGTCTTAAATCTAAAAACCTATATTTGAACCTTGTATCTTCAGGATAATCTTGTGTTGATGCAATACTCATTGGTAATATATTTGCTTCTGTTTCAACAGTAACATGTTTTACTACTACTTCAATAAGCCCTGTACTAACTGCAGTGTTTATAGTAGAACTATCTCTAGCGACTACTAACCCTTTTATGGTGATTACACTTTCCAACCTTAGATTAGTAATTAATTGGAAATTCTGATTGTCGGATTCGTTAAACACTAATTGAGTGATTCCATAATGATCACGTAAATCGACAAAAATAATTTTCCCATGATCACGCTTTCTGTATACCCAGCCAGAAAGGGTGACTTCCTGATTTATGTGTTCTTCTCTTAATTCATTGCATAAGTGTGTTCTATATATGTTCATAAAAATCTGTATTTTTTAATGCCAGTTTATTTTATACGATAATGAATACATTAAAAGCATTTTTGAAATATTATTATTGAGTAATTTTTAAAATTCATGGTTTATTTTTAATGTATTCATGTAACATTATGATTGTTTAAGAAATGTAAAGTTTGATTTATATTAGTAAATATAGTCATTACATAATTAAGTGTTTTAACAAGTAAGCTTAAATAACACTTGTTCTTACACTTGCTTGATTAGGTAGTTTTACTAGATTTTCAGCAGAACATTATAATTACCAAAGTATTAAAGTGTCTTATATCTTAAAAAGGTATAAAATATTTTACTATTTACACACTATGAAAAGTTGTATAGGATAAAACCTATCGCTTTATGCTTTTACTGTTCCATATGCGTTTTTTAGTAAATTTTTTGTTACTAACTTTGTTGATTATAAGCCAAACTGGTTGCTCAGGGATAATGGCTGGTCTTGCTGTTACTACAGGTGCAATTATTACGTTACAGGATAGGTCAGTTGGTGATACTATAGATGATACAGCAATATTAATTAGAGTTAATAAAGAACTGTTTAAGGTAGGGTTATTTCCTCAAGTGACTGTTAAAGTGAGTGAGGGACGTGTATTATTGATAGGGCATGTAAAATCGTTGGATGATCAAATAAAAGCTGAAAAGGTTGTTTGGCATCAAAAGGATGTTAGGGAAGTTGTTAATGAAATAACTGTAGATAAAAACGCAATTAATCTAAAAGAAACAGCTATTGATGCTATGATTAGTGCTCAAGTTAAAGCACGGATTCTTTCTCAAAGTAAGGTTAGGTCTATGAACTATAGTGTAAACACTATAGATGGAACTGTTTATTTAATGGGTATAGCTCAGGACCAAGAAGAGTTAGATAAGGTTGTGTCAATAGCACAGAAAGTAAAAAAAGTAAAGCAAGTAATTAGTTATGTAAGGTTAAAAGATAGTAAATTGCGTAATTAATTATTCACTATCAATTCTAATAGATTGTTATTGTATACAAAATGATTTTGTATGTATGATGTTTTATTAGTGGGTAATTTAAGATGCATATTTAATATAAAATATGTTGACGTGTATGCTTCAAATGTAGTTTTGTTTAAATATTGTATGTGTTAATATTGTGATAGATTATTCATTTTAATATAAGTAATGCTTATAAGGTTAAGTTATTATCTACTGATAATCTTTTTATGTTTCGATATCTTATAAATCTTGTTATTCTAGTTTTATAAGTGAAGGTCTTTTTTTTGTAAAGAGCCGTTAACTTAGTAGATTTAGAATATAAGGAGATATATGGCGCTAGTTGTTGCTTTTCAGATGGATAAAGATGTTGTTGTTGATAAAGATTTATCAGTTAAGTTTATACAAGAGGCGCAAAATAGGGGACATACTGTATTCTTTTATTCTCCTAATCAGTTAGCAATGAAAGGTAATGTTCCAATTGCTAAAGCTTGCTTAGTAACTGTAAAGGAAAAAAGATTACAATGTGCTGATGTGCAAGAATTGTTACTTGAAGATGTTGATATAATTTTTATACGTCAAAATCCACCGTTTGACATGCGTTATATTACGAGTACCTATATTTTAGAGAGATTAAAAAGACCACTTGTTCTAAATCATCCTAAAAGTCTTAGAGATCATGCAGAAAAGTTATTACCTCTTTCGTTTCCTAAGTTTATACCAGAGACTGTCATTACTGAAGATCGTCTTGTATTACAGGATTTTTATCAAGAACATAAGGATATAATATTAAAGCCTTTATATAGTTATGGTGGAAATGATGTTACTAGGATGCATAGCAATGTTGATATTACAGTTGTAACAGAGTTGATGATAGAGAAATACAAATGTCCTATAATTGCCCAGAAATTTATATCAAACATCAGCAATGATAAGAGAATTATTATTCTAGATGGCAAGCCTATAGGAGTCTTTAAACGTAGAATATTTTCTAATGATGTTGAAGAGATAAGGACTAATCTGAGATTTGGATCGGTTCCAGAAGTTGCAACATTGTCAGACCATGATATGGATATATGTTTAGCTATAGAGCAAGAATTATTAGGAAAGGGAATTATATTTGTTGGAATTGATGTATTGGATGGATATTTGATAGAAGTAAATATTACTTCTCCATGTGGTATTTTGCAAATTAATGAATTATATGGAGTGTATTTAGAAAAAAAATGTTGGGATTGTTTTGAAGAAAAATTTTATGAAAAACGCGGTAGTTAATAGATTGTGCTGTTTATGAAAATTAATAAGTTTTTATATTTAATATAGATCCTATTATCTTAAAAATATAGTTCATCAATGAAATTTTCTCATTATTAAATAATAAGTACAGGATATTTTTTGTTTGCACATTTGTTTTTGTGATAGTTTTTTATATATAAAAAGTTAAAAGATTAATTCGAAGGATTTTCTGCAGCCTAATTATTAAATATGTTATTAAAAATGATCTTAACTTTTTTGTTAACCTATTAATGGATTTTAGTATTAAAGATAATAATAAATTGTTTCTCTATTAAAATTACAAGTTATTAGTTTGAAATGAATATAGTTGTAGTGTGAATTTATTGCTACCTTATAGTGCATTATATTTTGATATTATATATGATTTAGATTTGATATAATGTTGCAGCTATGGTGGTTTATACTAAGGTTAGTTAAGTAAATAGTATTTATTGCTTGAAAAGTTGATGTAAATGTTTTAATCACATGAAATGTTCTATTAATGTTTTTAGGAGTTAAATTTTTTGTGTAATGGGTATTCATATACATATGAATTTTTATTGCTAAGTTTTTTTAAGATGACCTGCTGTTAGGAGTTAGTACTTTAAACTGAAATTTTTAAGTTATAAGAGTTATGGTGTTATTATGAGAGAAATTGATGATCTTAAAGATATGGGTAATTATCAGTCCTTAAATAATGCTAATAGTATCACTGGTATGAATATTCTTAAATTAGTCAGGCGTTTTTTTGTTCGTAAGCACTTAATTTTTTTTATGATAGTTGTTTTTAGTATAGCCTTTACGTATTTTTTTAAAGGTCAAATACTTAGTAAATTACAAAATTGTGCTTTAATTGTATCAAATTATATGTCAGACCAATTAGTTGGATGGGGCTTTTCTATTGATGAAGTAGTTATTGATGGAAATAAATTTGTTACTTCAGACTGTATACAAGGGTTTATTGATGTTGATAGGTCTATTTTGTTTATGTCTTTAAGTGAATTACAGAAAAAAATAAAGGGTAGTAGTCAATGGATTAAAGATGTTTCAGTGAAACGGTTATTGCCTAATATTTTGGAAATAAAAATTCTAGAGTATTTACCTTTTGCAAATTGGTATCATGATTATGGCAGTTCAATCATTGATGATACAGGGCATATTATTGTCAATAGTAATGAAGAACGAGATGATTTGATATCAATATATGGTAATGATGCATTGAAAGATTTACATTTTGTGAAGGAGTTAATTAATGAGAATAGTGTTCTCAGTAATATGATTTCTTCTATGTCTTATGTTGATGATGGTTGCTGGGATATTATCTTATCTAGTGGAGTGAACATTAAATTACCAAAGGAAAATCCTTATAATGCTTGGAATAATTTACTTAATATATATGAAGCTTCTAATGAATTTTTAATTTGGAAAACTGTAGATATTCGTGTCCCTGCTCAGATTAATATAATGGAATAATTTATTAACAATTAGTTATGATGAGCTTATAAAATTGATAATAAATTATATATTGCTATGTTTATTTGATCATTAGGATGTATAGGAATCCTATGTTTGATAAATTAACGATAATTATAACAAATTTTTATTATATGTTTAAAATTTATGGATTAAAAATAACGAATTTTATATATTGGTTGTTGATCATTAATGTGTATAGTAGTATTATTGGGTGTGCTTTTATGGAGTGCACTGTGTTTTATGGTGTTTCATCAGAATTATAGGTAATTATGGCACAGAATTTTGAAATGTCCAAAGAAAGATTGTATATTTCTGAAGTATTGGTTGTTGATGATGAAGTTGATATAAGAAATTTAATAAAGGATATATTAAGTGATGATAATTATGTAACTAAATTAGCAGTGGATGGATTGTCTGCTATTAAGATGGCTTATGAAAAAGAGCCAGATGTTGTGTTACTAGATATATGGTTAAAAGGATCAGATATTGATGGATTAAGTGTTTTAGAAAAACTTAAGGAAAGGTATCCATATCTACCTGTAATTATGATTAGTGGACATGGTAATATTGCTACTGCTGTAAAATCTTTACATATGGGAGCTTATGATTATATAGAGAAACCATTTACAGAAGGTAGGTTAAAATTAGTAGTTAAAAGAGCAATAGAATCTGGTAGGTTACGTAGAGAAAATGATGAATTAAAGTCGACATTTGAGGACTACGAGATAGTTGGCAACTCTTCTGTAATAAAAAACCTGAGGAGTATGATTAATAAAGCTGCTACTACATCTAGTCGTATTTTAATTACTGGGTCGCCTGGTGTTGGAAAAGAGGTAGTTGCTAGGTTAATACATAAAAAGTCAAAAGGGTATGATACACCATTTATATCAATGTATTCATCTATGTTACCTGCAAATAATTACTTAGTTAATATATTTGGTAGTGAAGAAAGCAGTAATATCTTATCTCATAGAGTACCACCTCATATTGGCATAATAGAGCAAGCAAATCATGGGACACTGTTTATAGATGAAGTTACAGATTTAAGATATGATACACAGTTACGGTTACTTAGGTTATTACAAGAAGGAAAAATATATAGAGAAAACAGTAAAATTCCTGTAGGTGTAGATGTGAGAATTATTGTTTCATCTTCAAAAGATATAGAAAATGAAGTCAAAGCTGGGAAGTTCTGTGAAGATTTATATTATAGACTAAATGTTCTGCCAATCAGAGTGCCATCTCTAGTGGAGTATTGTACTGATATTCCGGAACTGTGTAGATATTTTATGAATAGTATATGTAAGAAAATAGGATTATGTACATATATATTAAGTGATGAAGCTTTAATAGCCATGCAGTCTTATGAATGGCCAGGTAATTTACGTCAATTACGTAATGTTATAGAGTGGATATTAATCATGAAATCTCCTAAAGAGATTATTACTGCAAAAGATTTGCCGGTAGATATAGTATCAAATTCACCTATTAATGATGTTCTTAGTGCTAAAGTAATATCTATTCCACTTCGCCAAGCACGTGAGGAATTTGAAAAACAATATTTAAAAACTCAATTATCACGTTTTGGAGGTAATGTATCAAAAACTGCTGAATTTGTTGGTATGGAGCGTTCTGCGCTTCATCGAAAACTGAAAGTTTTGGGATTATGTAATATTTCTGAGTAACTTATATTTAGTATTTTTATATAGGGATTGTTATTTTATAATCTCAGTTAGTTTTCTTTAGGTTGATTATATTCTGATTTGGTTGAAAATGTTGTTATAATGAGTGAGATGTATAGCTATAAAATGTTAGGGTCTGCATTATATATCTTATAGTATGTCTGATATTATTTTGTCTAATGTATATTTATAAGGTAAATTGTTATAAGTATGCAATATTATTGTAGTATATCCTGAGTACAGAGTGTGTATTGTAGTATGGTATTGTCGCACTGAGTTTAAGGATCTGCATTATATATCTTATAGTATGTCTGATATTATTTTGTCTAATGTATATTTATAAGGTAAATTGTGATAAGTATGCAATATTATTGGTAGTATATCCTGAGTACAGAGTGTGTATTCTAGCAGGGTATTTTTGTACTAAGTTAAGGGTCTGCATTATATATCTTATAGTATGTCTGATATTATTTTGTCTAATGTATATTTATAAGGTAAATTGTTATAAGTATGCAATATTATTGTAGTATATCCTGAGTACAGAGTGTGTATTCTAGCAGGGTATTTTTGTACTAAGTTAAGGGTCTGCATTATATATCTTATAGTATGTCTGATATTATTTTGTCTAATGTATATTTATAAGGTAAATTGTTATAAGTATGCAATATTATTGTAGTATATCCTGAGTACAGAGTGTGTATTGTAGAGTATGATATTGTCGCACTAAGTTTAAGGATCTGCATTATATATCTTATAATATGTCTGATATTATTTTGTCTAGTGGTGTATTTTTATAAAGTAAATTGTATATAGACGTGCAAATAGGTAATTCTATATTAAGTTCTTTTGCTAGCAATATTAGTGGTTTTACTGTACTAACGCCTTCTATGATTTTTAATTTATTGCTAAGCATTTTGCTTATGTCTGCACCTTGCCCTATTTCTATTCCGAAAGACATGTTTCGTGAATGTGCTGTGGTACAAGTTAATATTAAATCTCCAAGGCAGGATGGACCAATTAAAGTTGAAAGATCGATAGTCTTGTTTTTTGCAGTGTATAGATTCTTTATTTCGTTCATTCCTTTAGTTATAACAGTAGCTATAGCGTTGCTTCCTAGGTTTTTCCCTGTTATTATTCCACAGGCAATTGCGATTATGTTTTTTAATGCAGCTCCAATTTGTACTCCTAATACATCTTGGCTATACACTGTTTTAAAAGTCTTACTGTTTATCTTTTTTGTGATTGATATACCTAAATCTTCATTTTCTCCTGCAAGCACTATAGTGCATGGTAGATCTTCTGCTATTTCTTTTGCAAAGCTTGGCCCAGATAGTATGAAAATTGGGTTGTTTGGTAAAATTTCCTTTACTATTTCACTTGGGAATTTAAGAGATATGTCTTCAATCCCTTTGCTACAGATTAATAAAGGTGTTTTTTCAAATATATGTTGTTTCTTTTGTATGGAATAACATAGCGTACGCAATTGTTGCGTGGGTACTGCGAGAATAATGCAAATGTTATGATCTGATAATACTTCATCTATGTTACTACTTATGATGATGTTCTCTTGTAATTTGCGTGTTGGTAAATATTTAAGATTTGCGCGATGAGTTGCTATGGATTGCATGTCTATGTGATTTCGCCCCCATAGGTTAACTGATATGTTATTTGTGGATAATGCAATTGCTATTGCTGTGCCAAATGATCCTGCACCTAAAATAGTGGTTTTCATCTTTTATCTACTTAATAAAGGACTTAGCTGGAGGAGATTATATATTATATATTATGTAGTGTTAAGAATTGAATTAGTATTAATTATAATATTAGTAATAAATGTTTAAAATGTTGATAGGGATAATTTGTTATTGGGAGATTTCTATCTCAATGTTCTGCATTTTGATATTTTTGTAAACTGCATAATGCGGTAAATTAAAGTTTTTATGTTTCTTAGCGTATGAAAAGTCAAGATTTGTGTGTTATTATCAATGAATGGATATCTTGGATAAAGCAAGAGAGAAGATATGCGATTAATACAGTTGATTCTTATCTTAGAGATGTTAATAAATTTGTCGAATTTTTATATAGGTGTACTTTACGTTCTGTTACTTTAGAGGATATTATTAATATAAAAGTTACAGATTTAAGAAAATGGTTTGCATTTAGATATCAGGCTAATATAGAAGCTGTGACAAATGCAAGATCTTTGTCAGCGTTGAAAAATTTTTTTCAGTATTTGTCACGTACTTATAATGTGGATAATCAAGCAATTTTTTGTTTGTCTAGACCAAGGCTTAAAAGCACTTTACCTAGAACGTTAGCTCAATCTCACATTCAAAGGATACTTGATTACTATAGTTTATTACACAATGATTGGATAGTTAAACGTGATTTTGCACTAATTATGCTCCTTTATGGGTGTGGTTTAAGGATTAGTGAAGCAGTAAATTTAAGGTTTCAAGATATTAGAGGAGATGAACTTTTAATTATTGGTAAGGGGAATAAGGAAAGAATCTTACCTATTTTACCTATAGTGCGTGAGAGTTTAGATGGATATATAAAATGTTGTCCATATCATGTAAAATTAAGTGCGGTTGTGAATGAATACGTTTTTGTAGGAGTTAATGGTAAAAAGCTTAATAGGACTTATTTCGCAAATAGAATACAAAAAATTCGTAAAGAAATAGATTTACCTGATACTACAACGCCTCATGCATTGCGTCATAGTTTTGCTACACATTTATTTCTAGGTGGTGCGGATATTAGATCAATACAGGAATTATTAGGTCATGTTAATTTATCGACTACACAAATTTATACTCATTTAGATCATAAAAGTATAATTGACCACTATAAGAATTTTCACCCTCAAGTTATAAAGAAAGAATAGTTACTTAATACATGCCTGAAAAGTGAGAATGAATAATTTTTATAAAATCTGATTATTTAGATAAAACTTTATCTACGTAATAATAGTAATAAAATACATTTATTGTTTGAACTTATATATGTTTACTGTTGTTCAATATAGAGCTGTTATTTGAGTTAAAAGATTAAATAGTGTATAGGGTTCCCATTACTGATATTTATTTTGTGATTTAAGGGCTTGCTTAAATATATTTGTTGGGATACTGTGTTTTTATTTTCTGTATTTTATATATGATTGCATTTCTGTAAGTTGGAAGGTAAAAAATATATATAATTGCACTCTGATGTTTATTTGGTCATTTTTAAGAGCTTGTTCAAATATATTTGTAGGGTGCCTATACCATTTTCATTATCTGTAATTGAGTACAATTACATGTTTATGGGTTGAAAAAATTAAACAATATGTATAATTCACTTTAGTGTTTATTCGGTTATTTTTAAGACTGGTTCAGCTATATTTGGTTGAATACTACTTGGTCTTCAGTATTCCTTTCTGTAATTTTACCAATTTTATATATGATTGCATTTTTATAAGTTGGAAGGTAAAAAATATATATAATTGCACTCTGATGTTTATTTGGTCATTTTTAAGAGCTTGTTCAAATATATTTGTAGGGTGCCTATACCATTTTCATTATTTGTAATTGAGTACAATTACATGTTTATGGGTTGAAAAAATTAAACAATATGTATAATTCACTTTAGTGTTTATTCGGTTATTTTTAAGACTGGTTCAGCTATATTTGGTTGAATACTACTTGGTCTTCAGTATTCCTTTCTGTAATTTTACCAATTTTATATATGATTGCATTTTTATAAGTTGGAAGGTAAAAAATATATATAATTGCACTCTGATGTTTATTTGGTCATTTTTAAGAGCTTGTTCAAATATATTTGTAAGGTGCCTATACCATTTTCATTATCTGTAGTTGTGTACAATTACATGTTTATGGGTTGAAAAAATTAAACAATATGTATAACTCACTTTAGTGTTTATTCGGTTATTTTTAAGACTGGTTCAGCTATATTTGGTTGAATACTACTTGGTCTTCAGTATTCCTTTCTGTAATTTTACCAATTTTGTATACAACTTCATCTGTAACTTTGAGGAGAGATAATGTTTGCTCTTCATTTTCTTGTGGTACAATTAATATCATACCAATGCCGCAGTTAAATGTTTTGAACATTTCCATTTGTGGTATTTGTACTTCGGTATCTAGCCAATGAAATATTTGTGGCATCTTCCAAGAATTTAAGTCAATGGTAGCTGATAGATGATTAGGAATAATACGTGGTATATTATATATGAATCCTCCTCCAGTAATGTGAGCTAAGCCATTCACTAGTGAAATTATCGGTAGTAAGGAATTTACATAGATACGTGTAGGTGTGAGTAAATAGTTTGCCCATGTTTGATCAGACCAAGGACATACATCATGGTAGCTGATTTTATTGTCACTGATGATTTTCCTTATTAATGAGAAACCATTAGAGTGTAATCCAGTTGAAGCTAATCCAAGTATTATATCTCCGGTTTTTATGCTATGATTTTTTGGTAAAATATTATCTGCTTCAATAATACCTACTGTAAAACCAGCTATGTCATATTTATTATCGCTATACATTCCAGGCATTTCAGCAGTTTCTCCACCTATTAATGCGACATTTGCTTTTTTACATCCTACTGCTATGCTATTGATAATTTCTAAAGTAGTATCATGATCTATTTTACCCGTTGCGAAATAATCTAAGAAAAACAATGGTTCAGCTCCCTGTGCTAAAACATCATTGACGCACATTGCTACAAGATCTATACCAATAGTCTTATGATTATTTACTTCTTGTGCAATACATAATTTGGTACCAACGCCATCAGTTGAGGATACTAGAACAGGTTTGCTATATTCCTTTATTTTTGACATATCGAACAGTGCTCCAAAGGACCCTATATTGCCAACTACTTCTGGTCTAGATGTTGATGATGCGATTGGTTTGATTTTTTCTACTAGACTATTACCGGATTCAATATCAACTCCAGCGCTTGAGTATGTTTTCATAGACACCTTAATTTATGTGAAACTCATTTTTACAATTAATTAATCAGAATAGCATTAAATATTTGAACTTCATATAAAAAGTTGTTTACTAGTTAGTGGAATTATTTTTTTTTGATAGATTAAAGTTAAAGAACATAATATTGAATATAGGATTTTTATGCAGAATAGTAAGATTTTATCAAACGTAGAGTTAGTGTCTGCAAGGTTGTTGCATGATCTAGCTGGATCTGTAGGAGTAATAGTAAATTATATAGAGTGTTTAGGTGATGATGAAAGCTTAGCTGAAGGTATGATACCTTTACTTTCTGATGCAGCTGATGATGTAATGAATAAGTTTAAACTATTGAAGCAAGCTTATAGTATTTCTGATGATAATGGGGATTTTAATGCTACTAAGCATAATATAAAAAATTATCTGAAGAGAAAAAAAATTATTCTTGAATGGGATGTCGATATACAGATTTTTGATATTGAGTTGGTTGAAAAAATCAATAAATTACTTGCTAATATAACTATGATATTAATGTTCTTCATGATAAATGGGACTAAGGTAAAAATTGTACTGTCTAAGTCAGATAGTAATGGTTTATTTATAGAAACAATAGCTTCTGCACAAAAAATAGAAATGCACGAAAGTATTAAGAGTATTCTTGATATGGACATATCTAATCAAGAATTGAATACAAAGAATATTCAAGTAAATTTTCTAATGATGCTTTTAGATAGTTATAATGCAAAAATGACATATGAAATACAAAACACTATTTTTAAGTTTTCTATATGTGTTTAGTATGAAGAATTTACTATTATAAGTTAATTTATTTATATGCAGTGCTATGTATATGTACTGCATAGGTTGTAGTAATTTGTTAAATATAAACAATATTCTGAAAGTTATCTCTTATTGTTAAAGAGCAATGTGTGTTTGATAATTAATCAGGTACTACTAAAATATAAAAAATTACTGAGGAAGAGTATTAAATGAAAATTTAGTAGGTTTTTTTATGGAATGTTAGTACTTTTGATTGTACCTCCAGCTGCTTCTTGTTGAGCAATGAATAATATGTTACTTATGTTTGTTAAAATTTGTTCTGTGTCAATTTCGTTATGCATTTGAGCATAACCTATTGAAGCCTTTGCATGGAAATTTTGAAGATTATTATTAATGTTTTTGTGTATTCTGGATATTGCTGAATATGCATGTTCAGATTTACATCCTAATAAGATAAAAATGATCTTGTAATCTCCTATGTACCCAATTATATCACTTTCTCTAACGTTTTTATGTAACAAGTTGATAGTGTGTTGTGTTAAAGTGTCTATATTAGACTTATTATATGGTGGATCTAGTTGCATCATACTTATGATAGCGTGTTTATTGTGTTTATGAAGGAAGTCTAATACGATCTTTATTTCTGTTTTTGTAGATACTTCATCCATTATATTAAAAACTGAATGCATGCTATATTTTTTATTAGAAATTATGGATTGCCTAAATATATCAAGCTTTTGTGATATACTAGCATCTCGTACTAAAATCTCATAATTTATTATATTTTGATTGGCAGCTGTAGTTCGAAAGACTTTTTGTATTACTGGGATTATTTTATTATTTCTTCCAATAAAAGAACAGTTACGTGTTTTGGATAAAATGTCAAATAAATCAGTTCCATCACTTGTGTATTCTAAATAGCTATCTATGTTATCTACAATGTTTTTATGTAATATAGTTGATAATGGCTTATTAGAAAGTTCTTCTGCTGTGTAATCTAAAAGTGTTTCTGCTGCTTTATTCAGATTAGAAATTGTTAAATTTTGCAAAGTGTTATTTTGTTGTACTGATATTACAGAATCGTCAGATCTTCTTGCAACCACAAAGTGATTCATGTTTTTCTCGTTTTATCAATTAAACACTGAATTAAAATCTGTTTGCTGTACTATTTATATAAAAATTTTTCTTTATTGTTTTTATTCATGATTTGTAGTTAATGAATTCTTCATAGGATATTTTAGTTGCAAACGAATTTCAGTGTCTTTTTTACACAATAAATATTTTGTGTACATGAATATTCCAAATTTTTGAGAATATACTAATTATGTTCTAGTTTGTATTAAACTAGTTATATGTTTTTAATTATGTAATAATTTTTAAATATTTATGTAAGAACAATATTGGATTGAAAGTTTAACTGTAGTTAGTTATTTGTATCAAGTCAATTGTAATGCTAAGGAATGTAATGAGTCTATGTGTTGGATTTATCTAATAGGTTTTTTGTAAGTTGATAAGAGCAGGATATAGTTAATTGTTTATAGTAAATCACTTTGAAATGCCAAGATGTATAATGAATTTCTATGTTGTATTCTGTATAATAAATTTTAGGATTTTTTATATAGACTGAGTGAGGAATTAGACTGTGGCTAACTCCTTTAGGTAAATCGATCTAGTATAAGCTAAAAGATGTAATAAACTTTGTGTATTAGTCCCATGAAACTTATGTCACATTTAATTGTAATAAGAATATTGTGTATATTGCTTAAAAAAATTTTTTAATTTTCTTCATCTAACTGAGAATTCCATAGGTTTTCGAGTTGATAATATTCTCTTACTTCTGGTCTGAAAATATGTACTAATATATTGTAGCAGCTTAATACTACCCAGTTACCATCTTTTAGCCCTTCAATAGAGAGCTTTTTATATGGTTTGATTTCTTTCCTAATTCTTTCAGCTAAAGATTTTACATGATAACTTGATTCGCCTGAAGCAATTATTAAATATTCTGCTAAGTTACTTTTACTGCTGATATTAATTGTAACAATATTGCTAGCTTTATGTTTATCAAGAATGAATATTATAAGGTTTTTCAGTTCTTCTGGAGAACTAAATAGTTTGTCAGGACTGAGACTCATTTTACCTCGTTTTTTACATGCTAGGTTTTATTGTATTACATATTGTACGTAATATAAACAGTTAAAAAGCATCAAAAGAGATGTGTTTATGGTAAAACTATATATATTATTAACAGTTGCAGGTATATATAGTAAATCATTAATTTTCTTAGAAGGTTATCTACAATATGTATAATATATTTCAATGAAACTATGGACGTTGGTTAACTTATGAATATTAGAAGCTTAATATTATCTTTAATTATTTTGCTTTATGGCAATATGTCATTTTGTCAAGATGGTTATATGATATTTAGAGATAGTGAAGTTGAGTCTGTAATAAAGAAGATAGCGTTTCCAATATTTACTGCAGCTAAGATTAATCCTGAGACTGTTAGAGTTTTTATTGTTAATGATAAAGTGGTAAATGCTTATGTTGATGGAAATAATCATGATGTATTTTTGAATTATGGGTTGTTTCAGTTTTCAGAGGATCCTAGTGTGCTAATTGGGGTCTTAGCTCATGAGGTTGGGCATATATCTCAGAAACATGTGTTATTTCGTAAAAATAAAATACAAAATTCTATGATTTTGTCTGGGATAGGGTATGTTTTAGGTATTATTACTGCAGTTGCAGTAAATCCCGATATGGGTCAAGCAATAGCTCTTGCTACTAGTGATATTAGTAAAAGAATGTTTTTTCTTTATAGTCGTCTACAGGAGGCATCTGCGGATCAATGTGCATTGCGATATCTAGATGAAGCTGGATATAGCAATGATGGATTAATTAAAATGTTCAAGCATTTTTATTCATTAGAAACACAATATAGAGGAAGTATTGATCAATATTTATTATCACATCCTCTTAGTTATGACAGATTATTACAGATGCAAAATTATCGCAATCGTAATAAAGTTAATGGTTTTTCTGATGAAGATATACATAAATTCAGGCGAGTAGTAGAAAAAATTAATGCATTTTTTAATCCAATAGAACGTTTAGTCAATGAGAAAAATGATATAAGTCAGTTATCTCCATATGTGCAATCTATTATTTTTTACAAGCAATCTGATGTTTTAAAGGCTTTAGAAAAACTTGACAGTTTAATATTACAATCTCCAGAAGATCCTTATCTTTATGAGTTAAAAGCACAAATTTTATATAAGGCAGGTGACATTGAAAAATCTGTGGAAAATTATAAATTAGCACTTAAGTTTTCTTTTGATGATGTTTTGATAAAACTTGAAACATCACAGGCTTTGTTATTATATGATCAAGAAGAAGCAGTAAATTATTTGGAGCAGGTTACATATCAGGAACCGGATAATATTTTTGCTTGGAAGCAATTGGCTATAGCTTATGGTAAGACAGGGGATTTAGGAATGTCATATTTTTCATTGGCAAGTAAGTCTTTTTTTGAGAATAATAAAAAAGATTTTGATAAATACTTTGGTTTAGCAAAAAAATATTTACCAAAGGATAGTGTTCATTTAGAACGCATGCATGATTTAAGAATAAATTTATTAAGTAATGCATAGTTAATTAGATTATTAGTAATGTTGTGTATATTTTTACAAAAGTGTAATAATGGTTTCATCTATGAAAATACCAGGTGCAATATTATTTTTATTGATACTACAAGCCTCTTGCAGTCCTATTTATGGTACTAAAATAGAATATAAAAGTCCAGAAAGTGAATCTGGGAAGGCTTGTGTAGTAAAATGTGCTTATGTGAGAAATGATTGCTATAGACAATGTCAAGTTAATGTTACTAATTGTAAATTAACTGAAAAAATGATAAGTGCTCAAGAACGTTCTCAACCACGCATTAATATAGTAAATAATAATGAAAGTGGAAATAGTAAACCGAAGCAGAGTGATAATAACTCATGTGAGAGTAAAAACTTAAAATGCAAAGAATCTTGCTCCAATAATATTGCATGTAAGACTCAATGTGATATCTATATGGACATGTGTAATACTGAGCAAAGTTTTGATCGTTATAATGGATATGATAACTTTGTTTCAAATATGTATGGAATAAATAAAAGCCCTATAATAGAAACACAACATCCTGTCAGTTTATGTCAGAATGATAAGTGTGATAGGTTATGTCGAAGTGATTATGATTTATGTTTTTCTAGCTGTGGCGGAAAAATAATCACCTATAAACAGTGTATAGCATTTTGTGATAAAAAATAAATAAGCATTTTATGTCAGAATGATAAGTGTGATAGGTTATGTCGAAGTGATTATGATTTATGTTTTTCTAGCTGTGGCGGAAAAATAATCACCTATAAACAGTGTATAGCATTTTGTGATAAAAAATAAATAAGCATTATAATTTTATATATTATTTTTACTTATTATTATATAGGAGCAGAAGTGCTGCAGTTAATGAATTTATAAGTGGTATGCATAGTCAAATAAATCTAGATTTTGTTAAAAAGTGAATATCACATTCATTAGTATGGTATTGATGGTTATTCTATATTTATAAAGTGTTTATATGGTTATGATAGGGTGTAATTGAAGGTAAGTAATAGAGTATTTTTTAATTATCTAAATCTAATAAATTTTTTATTAATTTATTTACTTTATAATGTGCTATGCTTGCTGTAGGTGTTAATTTAAGTTATGGTAGTATACTTAATGTTATATGAAAACCCTTTAAAATTAATTGTATGCTGCTAGAGATATGTAAATTCTGTTTTTAAAATTGATACTATTTAGAATTAGAAATACATATGTTTTGTAATTCTATACTATCAATATACTTAGGGATATCTTATTGTTATTTATATTATATAAAAAAAGTTAGAATGTTTTTTTGGTATTAACTATTCAACTATAATGAGTGATATACTGCTAGACATAAGTGGATTTTTATTTGTAAGATTGATTCTATGTGAGAGATTTCTATTTTTAATGCTATACTATTAATATACCTAACAATCATCTTTTTTATCTTGTATAAGAGAGTCTTCACAATATATGTGAGTTTTGTTTGATTAAGTTGATACTATTTAGCTTTGTAAGCATTTCATATATTGACACTTTGAATATTGGATGAGGGAATCGTGCATAAATGTCACATAGTGGTACGAGAACAAAATCTCTACAATGCATTTGTTTATGAGGTATAGATAAAATTCTAGTATCCAACATTTTATTTCCCCACAATATGATATCAATATCTATAGTTCTAGGTGCCCAATGTTCATGATTAGTTCTACCAAGCTTTCTTTCTATGGATTTTATCCTTTCTAACATGGAGTGTGGAGATAAACATGTATATCCTGATATTACCATATTTAAATAAGGGGTATTCCAATGATCTGGTGCATTTTTTGGTAGTAAGGCTGGAGTTTTATAAAGATAGGAATAATGCTTATTATGTAAAGGTAACATGTTAATTGCGGATTTAATGTATGCTAACATGTTACTGCAGTTACTTCCTAATGCTAGAATCACAACATCGTTACTGGGCAGATTATACATTTTCTTTGTTAGCTTAAAGGAGGCAGTATATTTTGTTTTGAAGATTATTTCAATTCTTTTGTGTTGTGTATTATGTGAACTTGTAGGATATCATGATGATATTCTTAAGGGGGTTTTTATTATTATTTGACCTGTGCTGTTTAGCATGTGTTGCGCTATAGATAGTTTTTTTATGTATTAATAATGTATCGAAGTGTTATTAGATTCAGAACTATGGGTTACTATGGTAACATAATTGGTTCTATTATGTTATTTGTGTGTTGCGCTATAGATAGTTTTTTTATGTATTAATAATGTATCGAAGTGTTATTAGACTCAGAACTATGGGTTATTTATGATAACATGATTGGTTCTATTATGTGATTTGTGTGTTGCGCTATAGATAGTTTTTTGATGTGTTAATTAGTGTATCGAAGTGTTATTAGACTCAGAACTATGGGTTACTATGGTAACATGATTGGTTCTATTGGTTTTTTATGTATTGATTAGTATATCGAAGTACTGTATGTAAATATGAATAAGGCTGAGCACGAATAGATGTCGTTTTTATTGTATTCTATCATATATAACATGACTTTATTACTGGCTAACGTTGATTTGTTATATTTACATAAAGGGGATTTTTTTCTTTGTTGATTGTTCACTCTTTATTTTGTTTTGTATACTTACAGTTTATATATAAATAGTAAAGTTAAATTTGATATATGGTTATTTTATAAGATGCTTACATTGTTATGTTTTTTTATAGAGCTATTTTAACTGTGTAATATATTAAGTGTGTGCCACATTTCTATATGATTGTATTTTCATATTGCTGAATTTCTTGTAGTTGTGTTCAAGTGTTTTTAAATCGATGGAATGCATATCTTCTATTATAAGGGTATTTGTAGAAGTTATTTTACCTATATTTGCATGTGGAATTTCTTTGAATATTGATTCAAATTCTTGCTTGTTGTGTTTCCCTATTGTTACTAAAATCCTGCTTTGTGATTCTGAAAATAGAATAACTTTTTCTTTTAAATCGTTATTCTTAATATTGCATGTTGGTATTGACGATAAACTAATTTCTGCTCCAAGTTGTCCACCAATAAGTGATTTTACTAGGCTTATTATCATGCCTCCTAAGTTGACTGCAATTGCTGATGCTATAAGATTTGCATTGATAGCTTTATTATAAGATGTATATAATTTTTTAGCATGTTCAGCATGTACTTGTGGTACATTATTATTTTCTATATTGCTGTATTTTTGGTATTCAGAACCTCCAAGTTCATCATAAGTTGTACCTAGTATATATATTAAATCTCCTGGATTTTTCACATCAAGTGTTACAGCATTTTCTATGTTTTCTATGATTCCAAGAGTAGA
The DNA here is from genome assembly GCF_000508225.1 of Ehrlichia muris AS145. Lineage (GTDB taxonomy): Bacteria > Pseudomonadota > Alphaproteobacteria > Rickettsiales > Anaplasmataceae > Ehrlichia > Ehrlichia muris. The sequence goes on along the minus strand of NC_023063.1, from coordinate 848,971 downwards.
AATTAAAAGTGAAGGTGGAGCTGAAATGTTAATTTGTTCTCCTTTACTATTATATCCTTTAAAATCATTAAACATGCTATCCTTGCCAGAAATAAAAGGTGTTCTAAATGCTGTGGCATAGTCATAACATGCTCGAGCTGCATTTTTTAACTGCCATAATCGTTGTGGATTTGTTGAATCACACCAACAGAAATTATCTAATAATGCTAAGTGATTAAAATTTCCTCCTATTGTAACATAATTGCGTATGGCAGTATCTATTGCACAGGCTGCCATGTGATATGTGCTTATTTCTCCGTAACTTGATCCTAATCCATGCGATTTTACTATTCCTCTTTTTGATGATAATATTGGTCTAATAACTGTTGCATCTCCGTTTACTCTTCCTATACCTTGAATAGGTTTGATTACAGATGTGCCTTGTACTTCGTGATCATATTGTAAGGATATGAATTCTTTACTACATATGTTCATTCTTTGTATAATCTCGTTTAACTCAATTTCTAATGGTTTATCGCACTTTTGGTGAGGTATTGATATTGATTCTGTGGTTTTTATCCATGTGCTAGTTTGTAAGTGGGTTTTCGGAACACCATTGTGCAGAAAATCTACTTCTATATCCATAATAATGGATCCATTATATAGTACTACAGCCTTATTACTGTTGTTGAATTCTCCAATGATACTAATTTCAACATCGTGTTTTTTCATTACTTTTTCAAACGTTGGAAATTTGCTAGGAGAAACAGCAAAAGTCATCCTTTCTTGAGACTCTGAAACCCAAATCTCCCAGGGTAACATATTGTCATGTTTCAGTAATACTTTATCCAGTTCTACTGTGAACCCACTGTGACCCATTTCTCCTACAGAAGAAGATAATCCGCCGGCTCCATTATCAGTTATTGCATTGTATAAACCTAGATCTCGGGCTTCTTTAATTATTGCATCAGATAGCTTTTTTTGAGTAATAGGATCTCCTATTTGTACTGCTGTACTATTGCTGTTATGTTCAGTTAATGCGTTAGATGAGAAGGTAGCACCATGTATTCCATCTTTTCCTGTTCTACCTCCTGCTATAACTATGTAGTCTCCATTGTTGGGACTCTTTAAATGTGATAATGAGTTATTAATTATGCGTGGCATAATGCCAGTGCATCCTACAAAAACTAATGGCTTACTACGAAACCTATCATCAAAGTACACAGATCCTAAGCTTGTTGGTATCCCAGAGCAATTTCCACCAGAATTTACACCTTTTATTACTCCGTCCATTATTGTATTGGATGACAATGTTTTGACTGTGCAAGATTTATCCCTATATAATTCTTCATCTGATTCGGAAAAGCAAAAATAGTAGGCATTTAGTATTGGTTTTGCTCCTTTACCAAATCCAATTATATCTCTATTTACTCCTAATATTCCAGTAATTGCTCCTCCAAATGGATCAAGTGCTGATGGACTGTTATGTGTTTCTACTTTATCTGCAATAATGAAATCATCATCGAATACTATTGCTCCTGCATTATCAGAAAATGTGGATATACATATTTCTGAGTTTATTTCATATGTTGCACGTTTTATGTAATGCTTATAAAGCCCATCTGTAATTTCATCTATAGGAGAGGAAAAAATATTATGTTTACAATGTTCTGACCAAGTTTGTGCTAATGTTTCAAGTTCAATATCATTAGGATTACGTTGAATTTTTTTAAAGTATGCCTGAATAGCCTGCATTGCTTCTAGTGATAGATTTAAGGCTCCTCGACCATTAATTCCATGTCTACTGATTTGTATTAATTCATGATCTTGAATATTTAAATCTACAGAAGTCACATAGGTGTTTTGTTTTTTATCTTGTGGAAAAAGGTCTTCATACTTAACATATGGGATTAGGAATATACTGTTGCATGTAGAAGAGTCAGTATATATATTATTTAGATTTGATATCTGTTTATTTCCAAAGAATCTTACTTTAAATGCTTCTCCTTTTGCAAAAGATAATTTACAGTACTCTATTAACGGATTAAATAATTTAAGTATGTCTTCTTCTTGTGGTATGGGTCCTTGTCCAAATGTAACTTTAGAAGTTAATACATCTACTGCTGTTTTATATTCTAGCATTTCATTTATTATGCATTTAGTAGTATTACCAACGTTATCAGTAACTCTAGGTAAGAAACATCTTTCTAATGACCAGTTTGCTTTGAAAGTGTGAAGTAGATTATAATTAGTATTAGTGGTTACTTCTTTATAGTTCAGTTCTATATTGTCATATATGAAAGCAAAGAATTGTTGTGTTATTGGATTGGTTAGCACAGAACCTATTTTATGAATGATTGCTGATTCTAAATTATCTTGAACATTTATTGTGTAAACCGTAACATCATTGCTTGTATAGTTTTCTGGTAGTACTTTGTCTGCTACGCCAATACGTATAATCATGACTAATTTCTGGTTAAGTAATATATTTACACTGTATAATAATTAGGGGTAATTTCAAATATATTATTAATGTTTCTGGTGATTATTCATAATTACAGTAAGTAATAAGATGATACTATTGTGAGATTTATTCTTGTGTTTGGAGGTTAAGTAAAGGGCTATTAATGTTTTCATTAATAATCAGTATCATTAAAGTAATGGTGTTATAAAATGAGAAATAGTTGTAAATATGTTATAATAAGCTTTCTAGCAGCTATTGTAATATGATTATAGGCAATAAGTAATAAGTGATTTTATTATTAGATTTAATTCTATGTTTAAGGGTCAAAGTAAAGGAATTATAATATTTAAATATCTATCAGTATCGTGGTGTAACATGTATAGTTGCAGGACAAGTGTCTGCATAATCTTAGTACTTTTTGTAGTATGGAACTATTAATACATATGTGGAAATTGTTTCCTATTTCTCAACTTCTTATACTAATAAAGAGCTAGATTTTGGATTAGCATTTTTATAAAGTAAAGGAATTATAATATTTAAATCATCTATCAGTATCGTGGTGTAACATGTATAGTTGCAGGACAAGTGTCTGCATAATCTTAGTACTTTTTGTAGTATGGAACTATTAATACATATGTGGAAATTGTTTCCTATTTCTCAACTTCTTATACTAATAAAGAGCTAGATTTTGGATTAGCATTTTTATAAGGTAGGTCTTATATTATTTGTATTGGGATTATGGTAAGTTTTGTATTGTAATCACATTATCGAATTTGTGCTATTTATGATTTTACAATGTGTAAATGTTTGATACAGAAAAGGACATAGTTTTAATGTATTTAATTTGTATAGCGATATGGTGGAGAGCGTTTTTGACATTTACTAGGTAAGTTGAATTCTGTTTGCAGTTGTCAATCTGAAATGAATATTGATTTTACAGTGTATGAGTATTGAATATAAATAGATGTGTAGTGATTTCAATTATTTTGTCATAAATTAAAAACATAGTTTTAATACATTTGATTTTATTAAATTAGTTTATAGTAAATAACATTTTGCCAGGTAAAAATAAGCCGGATTCTGTTTATGTAGTTATTCATCTGGGATAAATATCACTATCTACCTCACGCGACTCACCTGGGTAATTGTGAGGGAAAGCACAATACCTCCTCTTAGTCTTGCTCCTGGTGGTGGTTGCCTAGCTACTATATGTTGCCATAAGTACGGTGTGCTCTTACCACGCCTTTTCACCCTTACCTTAAAAAAGGCGGTTATTTTCTGTAGCCCTTACCTGGAGTCACCTCCGACAGGGATTACCTGTCACCATTTTCCCTTGGAGTCCGGACTTTCCTCTGTATTCTATAATACAGCAACTACTCTTTTACCTGACAAGTTATTATAATTTCTAATTAGATTAAGTAAATGATTAATTTTGTGAATTGAAAGGATGCAGATTTGAAGTTTTGGTAATAGTTTGTATTGTTGTTGCAGTTTGGTTGGCGAGTTATCAGCCATTTTACATAAAGTGTTAGTTTTTCTGTAGCCCAACATATTTAGTTATATTAAGTAAATGATTAATTTTGTGAATTGAAAAGTACAGGTGCTTTTGTTCTTACTCCAAGCTTGGATAAAAGATTTTTGTCATTATTACAATCAGAGTTAGGGGTTGTTAATAATTTCTCTCCACAAAATATAGAATTTGCTCCTGCAAATAAACATAATACTTGCATTTCTTCTGACATGTCTCCTCGTCCTGCAGCAAGACGTATATATGATTTCGGCATTAAAATGCGTGCTACAGCTATAACTCTTATAAAATCTATGTTGTCTATTTTGGGGTTACTTTCAAGAGGTGTTCCTTTTATTGGAACTAATCTATTAATAGGGACAGAACGTGGATGTTCCTTTAAATTTGCTAAAGTTAATAACATTTTTGCTCTATCTTCAACATTTTCACCAAGACCTAAAATACCACCAGAGCATATGTTGATTCCTGCTTCATGTATATTATTTAAGCTAGTTAACCTATCATCGTAATTACGTGTAGTAGTTACATTAGGATAAAAATCACGTGATGTATCAATGTTATGATTATAAAAATCTAAACCTGCATCTTTTAACTTTTTTGCTTGGTCTAAAGTTACCATACCTAGAGAAGCACAACTCTCTAGTTTTTCACTTTTTATTAGCTCGATAATATTGCAAATGTATTCTATATCTCTGTCTCTTAATTGGCGCCATGCTGCTGCAAAGCAAAACCTATCTGCTCCATTATTTTTAGCTGTTTGTATAGCTTTTTTTATTGATTCAATATCAAGTAAAGATTCTTTTTGTAAACCTGTCTTATAATGTGCACTTTGCGAGCAATATCTGCAATTTTCTGGGCAACCACCGGTTTTGATACTTAGTAGAGCAGCAACTTGTACTTCGTTATTGTTAAAAAATTGCCTATGTGTTAAATTAGACTGTAATATCAAATCATTAAATGGAGTATTAAAGAGCTCTAATATTTCATCTAATTGCCAATTGTTTCTTACTGAAGTGCATGTACTCATTTTTGCGATAACTGTTCTTCAATCTTATTTTGCTTTGATTCTATCTCTTTGACAGAATTATTTAAAGCGCTAAATTCATCTTGAGTGACAAAACCATTGTTTCTTAAGTATGCAGATAAACACTTTTTAACTGCCTTGTTAGCAATACCAAGTGTACCTATGGCTATCCCAAAGAATGATACACTTATTTTTGAGATATCATGCAGAAAAAATCTCATAAAGCAACCTGCCTATAACTGAAGAAATCTATAAACACTTTGTTCTCATTAGGTTAGGGTATGCTATTCAATTTTAGTAAAACAGTCAACTAATTTTTTAAATATTTTGATAATTTACGGTATTGATTATGAGTTTTTATATAACGATCATTTTAGTATATTTTCCCTCCTATTACTCCTATTATGTGTGTTACTTCATTATTTTTACCAATAGGTAGTAGACATTGTCTTATTTTTATGTAATTTCCATCAGCACTTTCAGTTTCTGATTCATCTATGATCGGTTCTTGATTTTCTATGATTGATTCTAAATAATCAAATAAATTTTCTATAACTTGTGGAAAAAAAAGCTTAATATTTTGTGATTCAGCATAGACTTTAATATTTGACTGATACAGCTCCATAGCTCTTTCTCCAATATAAATGCAGTTGTACTTTTGATTGTCTGTATCATTTCTTACTTCAATAATAAAACAGTTATGCCAAATGTCTCTGATTTCTTCTGATTCAATTTCTTCTATCTGAGGAAATGCCCTGTTGTTGCGTAGCTGATTCCAATATGCAAATAATATTTTTATTGCTCTTTTTTCTGGTATATATTCTGACATCTATAACCTTAATCTTATGATGAACATGAAAAATTTATAGCAAACATCTTTATTTTTTCTTACTTGTTCTAATTTTTATTTAATTGCAATTTGTGTATATTAGCTCTACATGTAATAGTGTATTTTTGTATAATGCTTTAAAAGAAGTAATATCTTAACGTTTTAATATTAATTGATAGTGAAAAATTATTTAGTCAATTATTTTAATATACATGATGTGTTTCTAAATTGATTTCCCAATTGTTGAGTAATGGTTGGTGGATACTTTATGTGGCTACAATATACTACTATTTGACTTATGATAACATGTTTTAGTAAAAAAATTATTGACTACTGTGAGCTTTTCTTAACTTATTTACAGTTGATATATAATAGTGGGTTTACTGCTTTTCCACGTTTGCGCATAGCAAAACATAGATATGATTTGTTTTTTTGAGAGTTAGTACTTTTGATATGTCCTATAACTTGACCTTGTGTTACTTTATCACCTATTTTTACATCTATGCTATCTAGATAAGAATATGTAGTTGTTGTATTTTTATTATGCTCTATTATTATCATATTGCCATACCACTTTGATCCTTTACCTACGTATAGTATTTTTCCAGCAGATGATGCTCTAACTTGTTGAATTCCATTAGATTTTATATTAATTCCCTCTTGACAATTCTTATCTTGATTATTTATGGAAAATTTTGATGTTATTATACCTTCTATAGGCATAGTAAAATTGCAGCCTTTATCAATAGCTTTTATTTTTTTATTTACTTCATGGGCGTCTTGAGTTGGATGTGATTCTATATTTTCATCTTTTTTAGTATCATACTTTATTAGTTGATATTCATTGATGTCGTCTAATTCTTTTCTGCCATGAAATTCTTCTCCTCTTAAGAAGTAAGGAGCTGGTTTTTGTGTACAACCAAAGCATAATAGGGCAATCAATAGTGTTTTTCTTATTGTCACATGTACCTATGGTATATTGAGTGTTCTTAATACTGTTAAATCTAGTATATATTATTCTGTTATATGAATTTGGCAATGCAAAATTCATTTTAATTGGTAATTAGCTCTTGAAAGTAATCATGTGAAAACTTTTGTATATTTTTAAAGTGTTTTTTGTTAAATTAATTTTTTTAATACTTGCTTACTTATTGATCTGTTAGCAGTTTATTTGGTTATATATTGATATTAATTGTGGTATAAAAATAGTATGATAGTTTGCTATAAGTATGTTTATAGTATTATGATGTATCTTTATTATAGCTATATGGATTTTAATAATGCAAGATTTAGGATTTAAGTTATTGTCAGTTACTGAAGCTGCAGCTTTAGCGTCTTATAAATATCTTGGTATAGGTAATGAAAAAGAAGCAGATCGTGTTGCTGTTGATGCTATGCGAAAGTCATTGAATTTATTGGAAATTAATGGGACTGTTGTTATTGGAGAAGGAGAGAGGGATAATGCTCCTATGCTATATATTGGAGAAAAAGTAGGTTGTGGTGGAATTGATGTTGATATTGCTCTTGATCCACTTGAAGGGACTACTATGTGTGCTCATTATAAAAATGGGGCTATGTCTGTTCTTGCAATAGCAAAGAAAGGTGGGTTTTTAAATGCTCCTGATGTTTACATGGAAAAGATTGCTGTAGGTCCTAATGTACCTAGAGATGTAGTATCTCTAAAATATGATATAAAAACAAATTTGTATAATTTGGCTGAAGTGAAAAAGTGTAAAGTAAATGAATTAGTTGTAACTGTTTTATATAGAGAAAGGCATTTGGAATTAATTAAGAGCATTAGAGAGTGTGGAGCTCGTATAAAACTTATAGATGATGGAGATGTTTCAGCTGTAGTATCACTGATGAAAGGTGTTCATGATTTGTATGTTGGAATTGGAGGAGCTCCAGAAGGTGTACTTGCAGCTGCTGCTTTATCATCAATGGGTGGATACATGGAAGGTAAATTGATTTTTGATACAGAGCATTTGAAGGCAAGAGCAGAAAAATTTGGAATTAAAGATATAAATAAAATTTATTCTATAGAGGAAATGATAAAGTCTGAAGCAATTTTTGTAGCTACTGGTATTACTGATAGTGCTTTGGTTCAAGGTATTAGGTATTCACATGGATCTTTTGTTATGGAGTCTATAGTCATTAAATCAGCTAGTATTATGTATGTTAATAATACTGTACCTGGAGTATAAGAAGTAGATTATTTTTAATAAGTAACATAGGACTTTGTGTAACTTTATAAAGTTTTTTCTATGGAAAGAACATGTGTAATTATTTTATCCAGATATAAATAAAATTTATTCTATAGAAGAAATGATAAGGTCTGAGCAATTTTTGTAGCTACTGGTATTACTGATAGTGCTTTGGTTCAGGGTATTAGGTATTCACATGGATCTTTTGTTATGGAGTCTATAATCATTGTACTAGATAGTATTATATATATTAATGGTACCTATCCTGGGAAATGAGATTGTTTTTTAATTATACATCAAAATGTCTGTTACCTGATGTATCATATCTTTTTTAGTAAAAATAAAATGTCCATTGAATCATGAATGTCTGCTTGTTTGTAGTATGTAAAGTACTTTTTGGGTGGTCTTTTATATTATGATACATAAATAGTGTTTAATTATATTAATGATAGTTAACAATGGAAACATTACACGGACTTGACGTGTTGTTATTTGTAGTTTTATTTAATGTTTAAGTAAATTACTCATGAAATCTTTTTACTTTTATAACAGCGTAAATAAATAAGAATATTAGTGATTGCTGCTGGAGTTACTCCAGGTATACGTCTTGCAGAGCCAATAGAAGGTGGTTTTACATATTCTAATTTTTCTTGAATTTCTTTCGATAATCCATAAATCTGTGAAAAATCTATATTGCTTGGAATATGTGTGTTTTCTTCTTCTATAAAGGCTTTTATATCTGCATCTTGTCTTCTGAAATAAGGCGAGTATTTTGCTTCTATTTCTACTTGTTCTGCAATATCCTTATTAAATTCTTTTATTACATTGCACATTTTTGATATAACTTCTATATTTATGTTTGGATGACTTAGAAGATCGAAAATGCTCCTCCTTACTCCATCTTGAGATATTGATATATTATGTCTAGCAAGCTGTGTAGGAGTTGTTACAATATTTTTTAAAATATTTGTTAAGGCCTCTATTTCCTGTTTTTTATTCTTTAAAACAGAGTGTCTTTTAGATGATACTACTGATATTTTGTAACCCAATTCTGTTAAACGTAAATCCGCATTGTCAGAGCGTAACCTTAATCTATATTCTGCTCTGGATGTGAAAAGTCTATATGGTTCAGATGTTCCTAATGTAACTAAATCGTCTATCATCACACCAATATATGCATCACTTCTTTTTAAGATAAAAGGCTCATACTTTGAGTTGAGAGATAATGCTGCATTAATCCCAGCTATGATTCCTTGTCCAGCTGCTTCCTCATATCCAGTAGTACCATTTATTTGTCCTGCAAAGTATAACCCACTTATTTTTTTTGTCTCAAGAGTATGGTATAATTCTCTCGGATCAATGAAATTATACTCAACACTATAACCACTTCTGATTATCTTGACTTGTTCTAATCCTGGTATGGTCTTTAGCATTTCATATTGTACATCAAGTGGAGATGAAGTAGTGATCCCGTTGGGATAAATAATCTCAGAATTTAAGCCTTCGGGTTCTAAGAATACTTGATGGCTATTGCGTTCTGAAAATCTTCTTACTTTTTCTTCTATTGAAGGACAGTATCTAGGAGCTTTTATGTCTTTTAATAAATTACTTGCTGCTGCTTTATGTAAGTTATTTTTTATTACTTCATGGGTTTTAGTATTAGTTGCAGTTAAATAGCATGAAATTTGTGGTAGATCTATTGATTGCGACATATAAGAAAAAGGTGAAGGATTAATATCCCCTTTTTGCTCTAGTAATCCTGAAAAATTTATACTATTTATATCAAGTCTTGGTGGTGTGCCAGTGCGTAAACGACCTAATTTAAAATGGTATTTTTCCAATGTTTTTGCTAAGCCAATAGAAGGTTGTTCTCCAAATCTACCTGCTGGAGTAGCATAACTTCCTATGTGGATAGTTCCTTGTAAAAATGTACCAGTAGTTAATATTAGTTTTTTTGTATATATAGCTTGTTGATCAGATGTAATGACAGCTTCAACACTCGATTGTCCATTTTTTTCTGTTACTAAAAAATCTTCCACTGATGCTTCTAACACTGTTAAATTTGGATAGTTTAGTATGATATCCTGCATTGTGTCTTTGTATATTTTTCTGTCTGCTTGTGCTCTTGGTCCCCATACTGCTGGTCCTTTGCTTCTATTTAATATACTGGAATTAATGCTGGACTTATCTATTACTGTTCCCATCAAACCATCCAAGGCATCGACTTCTCTAACTACAGTGCCTTTTGCGATTCCTCCAATAGCTGGGTTACATGACATTTCTCCAATTGTTGATATGGAATGTGTAATTAACAAAGTCTTTGCACCAATGCGAGCTGCAGCTGCAGCTGCTTCACATCCTGCATGACCTCCTCCTATAACTACTACATCATAATGATTCATACAAGCAGTGTAATAATATGTTGAATAACTAAGGTTAATAGTAGTAATTTTGTTAAAATTGTCAATAAAGTTACACTATTAGTTATAAATAAAGTAATGAAAGATAGTGTTAGGTGTCTTTTGCACTACATAATGTAGTATTATTGGCTTATATTTTTCCTGTCTTATACTTAATGTATACTGAGTAAATAAGTTCTTTTGTTAATGTAATAGTGTGATGTAATATATGTTTGAAGCATTGTGTTTTTGGTGTGTTAACTTGTGCTCAGATGTATTGATTAATCTAAAGCAGTATAAGATATATTTGTTTGTATAAGTTTGTTATATATTATTTTAGTAGATTAATATGGGTTGATTATATAATGGTAGATCAATTTAAATAAATTTTATATCAATGTGATTGATGAATATTATTATCATATCTGATGTTTATAGGATTGTTGATATCATTTATAATAAATGAAGTTTAAGTATTTACTTTTTATGTTAAGTTAGTGGTTTGTATATTTTTATAAAGAGATGAAAGTAATTGTATTATCTGGATATGGGTTAAATTGTGAGGAAGAAACCCTGTTTGCTTTTGTTAAGGCTGGGGAGTTATTGTCGTGTAATGTACAAGGAAAAATAGTGCATATTAATGAAATAATATCACATCCTAAATTATTAAGAGATTATAATGTACTTGTAATTCCTGGAGGTTTTTCCTATGGTGATGATACTGGTGCTGGAAATGCATTTGCATTGAGAATTTTTAATAATTTGAGAGAGGAAATATCAGAATTTCTAACTAGTGATAAGTTAGTAATGGGTATATGTAATGGGTGTCAAATACTGATGAGATTGGTATCGGATTTCTCATGTATTACACTTTTAAGCAATTCTATTCAACAATATCAGTGTAGATGGGTAAAAGTAAAAGTAAATCCGTCAAGCAATTCACCCTGGTTGGAAGGTCTGAGTGAACTATATATTCCAGTTGCACATGGAGAGGGGAGGTTTTTTGTGGAAAGTGATTCTGTAATTTCCTCTATTGAGAAGAATATCGCATTAAGGTATGTTACAAATACGGGTAATTATGCAAATCAAGAATTTCCTTATAATCCCAATGGTTCAGCTGCTGATATTGCTGCACTTTCTGATAATAGTGGGAGAGTACTGGCTATGATGCCACATCCAGAAAGAGTGATATTTTTTACACAGCAGGATAATTGGACACAGGTGAAAGAACAATGTTTAAGATCTAATATTGCTTATCCTACTTATGGAGATGGCATGAAAATTTTTTGCAATGCTGTGAGATATTTTTACGAATTGTAAAGTAATGTGAAAAAAAATTTGTAAATTTTAATGTTGTTGAGTTTTGTTAGGTTTACAATTTGTATTGTTTGAAGGTATTTTCTCTGTGTTTGGGTACTGTATAATATAAGCTTAGTGAAATTAATATATGCGTTACTAGGAATGTGAGAAATTTTTTCTAATGCTGTGAGATATTTTTACGAATTGTAAAGTAATGTGAAAAAAAATTTGTAAATTTTAATGTTGTTGAGTTTTGTTAGGTTTACAATTTGTATTGTTTGAAGGTATTTTCTCTGTGTTTGGGTACTGTATAATATAAGCTTAGTGAAATTAATATATGCGTTACTAGGAATGTGAGAAATTTTTTCTAATGCTGTGAGATATTTTTACGAATTGTAAAGTAATGTGAAAAAAAATTTGTAAATTTTAATGTTGTTGAGTTTTGTTAGGTTTACAATTTGTATTGTTTGAAGGTATTTTCTCTGTGTTTGGGTACTGTATAATATAAGCTTAGTGAAATTAATATATGCGTTACTAGGAATGTGAGAAATTTTTTCTAATGCTGTGAGATATTTTTACAAATTGTAAAGTAATGTAGGGAGAATCTTATAAGCTCTAATGTTATTAAGTTGTATTGTGTCTGTGGTTTGCATTATTTTAAGTTATTGTTCTCTATGTTGTATACTATAATGAGTTGTGATAAATGGCTCGTAGAATTGATAAATACATCATAATCTATAAGTAGATATATCATAAAGTTCATACATCTATTGATTTAAATTGAGTATCTTTTTAGAAGTATTTTTATCTAGATAATTCAATATTTGTGGGAATGCCTTGAAAAGTGTGATATCACCTAACTCAAGGTGTATTGTATTCTTGAATTAAAAGGTTGTTAGGAAAATTCACTGATGGTGAATTTTTGTATTTTAAATGTATAAATTATTATAGTAGATTGTGAGTTTTAAAGCTGTAGTGGGTGTTGGATGTAACGATTATGTGGTCTATTAGTGTTATTCCTACGTCAGTACATGCTCTAACAAGTTGATTGGTAATTTCAATATCTGCTTTAGAAGGCTTAGCATCTCCACTTGGATGATTGTGAGCAATGACAATAGATGTAGCTCCTAGAAATAAAGATTGCTTTATTACTTCTCTTATATATAGAGGAGTTTGGTTGACGGTGCCTACATCCTGAGTTTCATCTGCAAGAAGTTTGTATTTTGTATTTAAATATAATATGTGAAAGTTTTCTATACTGCCATTACCTATCTTTATTCTAAGATATTCTATCAATTTTTGCCATTGGTTTATAATTATCCCATTATCAATATTCTCACGCAAAATTCTATTGAGTGCTTCTCTAATACAAAAAATTGCTGATACTGAAACTTCTCCTATACCAGATACTTCTTTTAATTGGTTAAAGTCAGCGAAAAAGACTTTTGCGAAAGTCCCAAAATGTTTAATTAGTCTTTTGGCTATAGGTTTTACATCTTTTCTTGGGTGTGCAGAGCATAATATTAATTCTAGAATTTCGTAATCCAACAGCCCTTTTTTTCCTCCAGATAGCAACTTTTGCCTTAATCTTTTTCTATGTCCAGCTTGTTGTTTTTTGCGTTCATCCTTAATGTTCATGAACTTGTTTAAAGAATTAACTATTTAAATATCATGGTGTTTTAACTATCAAGTCAATTAATTTTTTATATGTTATACAAAATGTTGCAAAATTGATATAATGAATTTTGCTATGATTGTATAAGGTTCTAAGCTTGTAAAAATTTGTGTAATATATATTATAAAATTATTGGTTGATACTTGAAATTAGATTTCTTGATATTATATATAATCTTAGCTAGTAGTATTTAAATGCTACTGATAATTTATTTTTTACAGAGGTAGTGTATGAATCTAAGTATGTTACATGATAATGTGTTGATTGAGGCTTTGGAGGATAGTAATAGTAGTTCTCCTATACAGCTTCCTGATTCAGCAAAGAAAAAACCTACTAAAGGGAAAGTTGTAGCTGTTGGCCCAGGTCTGTACAATAATAATGGTAACATTATTCCTATGGCTATTAAAGTAGGTGATGTAGTTCTTTACCGTCAGTGGGCTGGTAACGAAATTGAATTCTATGATAAAAAATATATAGTCATGAAAGAAAGCGATATAATTGCAAAGGAAGCATAGTTATTACATCGATTTTTTAATCATGCTATACATGTATTTTTTTGTAATAGCCTAAGTGTAAGTAGTTTTAGTTAATTTTTTATTAAACGGAGATTAAATAACATGGCAAATGTAGTTGTGACTGGTGAACAACTCGATAAATCGATTAGAGAAGTTGTTCGTATTTTAGAAGATGCTGTAGGATGTACGGCTGGACCTAAAGGACTTACTGTAGCTATTAGTAAATCCTATGGGGCTCCAGAGATTACAAAAGATGGATATAAAGTTATTAAAAGTATAAAGCCAGAGGATCCATTGGCTCTTGCTATTGCTAATATAATTACTCAGAGTGCTTCTCAATGTAATGATAAAGTTGGTGATGGAACAACTACATGTTCTATTTTAACTGCAAAGGTTATAGAAGAAGTATCTAAAGCTAAAGCTGCTGGAGCAGATATTGTATGTATTAAAGAAGGTGTATTAAAAGCTAAAGAAGCTGTACTAGAAGCATTGATGTCTATGAAGCGTGAAGTATTATCTGAAGAGGAGATTGCTCAAGTTGCTACTATTTCAGCTAATGGAGATAAGAACATAGGTAGTAAAATTGCTCAATGTGTTCAAGAAGTTGGTAAAGATGGAGTTATTACAGTTGAAGAAAGTAAGGGATTCAAAGAATTGGATGTTGAAAAAACTGATGGTATGCAGTTTGATCGTGGGTACCTTTCTCCTTATTTTGTAACCAACTCAGAGAAGATGTTGGTGGAATTTGAAAATCCTTATATCTTACTAACAGAGAAAAAACTTAATATAATACAGCCTATATTACCAATTTTAGAAAATGTGGCTAGATCAGGAAGACCTCTTTTAATTATTGCAGAGGATGTAGAAGGAGAAGCGCTTAGTACTCTTGTTTTGAATAAATTACGTGGTGGGTTACATGTAGCAGCAGTTAAAGCACCAGGATTTGGGGATAGAAGAAAAGATATGTTGGGTGATATTGCTATTTTAACTGGAGCTAAGCATGTAATAAGTGATGATCTTGCAATAAAGATGGAAGATTTAACTTTAGCTGAATTAGGTACTGCTAAAAATATACGTATTACAAAAGATACTACTACTATTATTGGCAGTGTAGATAATAGTTCTACTAATGTACAAAGTAGAATTAATCAAATTAAAATGCAAATTGAAGCTTCTACTTCAGACTATGATAAAGAAAAGTTAAGAGAACGTTTGGCTAAGCTATCAGGTGGTGTTGCTGTCTTAAAGGTTGGTGGATCTAGTGAAGTTGAAGTTAAAGAACGTAAAGACCGTGTTGAAGATGCTTTGCATGCAACTAGAGCTGCTGTTGAAGAAGGTGTTGTGCCAGGAGGTGGTGCTGCGTTGTTATATACATTGTCAGTTCTTGAAAATTTGAAAAGTAGAAACGATGA
This sequence comes from Ehrlichia muris AS145, assembly GCF_000508225.1. Taxonomy (GTDB): domain Bacteria; phylum Pseudomonadota; class Alphaproteobacteria; order Rickettsiales; family Anaplasmataceae; genus Ehrlichia; species Ehrlichia muris. The sequence continues at coordinate 833,643 of NC_023063.1, read as the reverse complement.
TGAACAATTAGGTATTAATATTGTAAAGCGTGCTTTACAGGCTCCTATTAAACGTATCATTAAAAACTCTGGATCAGAGAATGCACCATGTGTTATTGCTCATTTGTTAAAACAAAATGATAAGCAGCTTATTTTTAATGTCGATACAATGAATTTTGCAAATGCTTTTACTTCTGGGGTTATTGATCCACTTAAGGTAGTTCGTATAGCATTTGATTTTGCTGTGTCCCTTGCAGCAGTATTTATGACTCTAAATGCCATTGTAGTGGATGTACCATCTAAAGATGATACTAATCCTGGTGCTGGAGGAATGGGAGGCATGGGAGGTATGGGAGGATTCTAAAGTAATCTTTCTTATATGCCAGAGGGGGGAAAAGTTTTTTGAGGGGGGAAAAAACACCCCTTCCTCTCTCATTCTTTTTGCATTTCTTATATGTTAGCTATATGATGGTAAAGCTGCTGTAGTAAATGTAATGATTTATATAAAATGTTCTTAATAATTAAGCTTGTTATCTTGTAATTGTGTTCATGTCCTTATTTTATATTGTATAAATTTTAATTTATTGCTGTGGAATAGGTAATCAATAGTAGTTGTTTTTATGAATTTATGTACTAGGAAATAAACATTATTAAAAAAACAAGATAATTTTTAGTTGTGTATTTTCTAATGTTTGTCGTAACTAAAAGTAACTATGTATGTAAAGGCACTGGTTTTGGTAGTGACATGTCTTGATTATTATAAAGTAGATTGCAATTATAGATTTTTAATTTTATGTTGTATCTGTAAACTTGGTTTACCGAGGTAAATACTTATCCTAAAATTGTCAAGAAGTGTATTACGTATATAATTTTGGAAATTCGATTTATAACATAGAGACTAATTTTGGAAGATAAAAATACTAGCACTCATCTTCTGGTCCTAGTTTATAAATTTGTCCTGTTACATTACATTGGTTAGATGATAATTCTATGAACTTATCAGTAAAACTTTCTGGGATTGCTAATTGTGCAGTTTCTTTTATTGGTAGGGCTTGAGCATATATATCATTATACATTAGTGGCGGGTATACCATATTGACACATAATTTACTATGCTTTGTTTCTGTAGCATATATTTTCAGCATTGTTTCTAGTGCAGATTTACTAGACGCATATGGACTCCAGTATGGATACCTGGATGGTGATTGTGTAACTTCAGAAGTAACAGCAATTACCCTACCAGCTGGAGAAAGTTTTAGTAGTGGGTCGAAATATTTTATTAAATGCCAATTAGCTATAAAATTTATATCCATTACCCTTTTCCATGTATCATACTCGTAGTCTTGTGTAGGACTAAGATCTCCTACTACAGCTGCGTTTAATATTAATATATCTATGCTTTTAAACTTGCTGTCTATGGACATTGCAAAATCTTTTATTGTATCACAATCTTGTAGGTCAACTGATGCTAACATTGCATCACCTCCTGACTCTTTTATAGAATCATATACAGCATTTAGTTTGTTAATATTTTTAGCTACTAAAATAAGGCAAGCTCCTTCTTTAGCAAATCTTTTCGCAACAGCTGATCCCACACTTCCAGAGGCACCTGTAATGATTGCTACTTTACCTGCTAATTGTTTCTCCATACAGTACCCTATTGTTTTGTGATATTCAGATAATAAGCAGTATCAATTGAGTTGGCAAGTAAAACAATGGAAAGTATAAACACCTGGTGTTCAGGTTACTGCTTCATTAAGAAGTTTGATTGGTTTTTTATTATGGTTAGTATGTATGATTTATAATTATATTGTTATAAGAATTATATAAAAATTATTTGCTGCATTGTTGTTATTAACTATACATTAAGTGATTATTTACATTAAAAAGATAAGTTTACTAATGGGGGTTTATACTGTGTGTATTAGTGTATAATTATTAATAAAGATATCTTTTAGAAATAAAATTAATTAAGTATATCTTTAATTTTTGTAAACAATGTTTATATGTTAGATTAGATAATTTATGTCAGGCTAATTATGGATCTCAATAAATTTACTGATATATCGAAGAATTTAATAATGCAAGCACAAACTGCAGCAATTGCGTCAGGGCATCAGTCTTTATTGCCAGAGCATTTACTGAAAGTAATGTTAGATGATAAAGATGAGCTTGTTGAGTTATTGTTAACTTCATGTGAGTGTGATATTGATAAAATATATAATGATGTAAAACTCTCTCTAAGTAAATTACCTGTTATAAGTGGGAGTGGCAGTGGTCATATACATTTATCAAAAGAAATGGCTCAAGTTTTAGAGGAAGCTGTTAGTCTTGCAAAAAGGAATCAGGATACTTATGTAACTGTTGAGAGATTATTACAAGCTCTTGCGATAGTCAAAGATACTAATGTTTGCAAAATACTACTTGCACATGGAGTGACGCCTGTTAAATTAGAATCACTCATATCTAATATGCGTAATGGATCCAAAGCTGATACTGTTAATTCTGAACAGAAGTTCAATGCTCTAAAAAAATATGCTAAAGATATTACTGAATCTGCTATGGCTGGAAAACTTGATCCAGTGATTGGAAGAGATGAAGAAATTAGACGTACAATGCAAGTTTTATCACGCAGAACAAAGAATAATCCTGTGTTAATTGGAGAACCTGGGGTTGGTAAGACAGCAATTATTGAGGGTTTAGCACAGCGTGTTGTGGTAGGTGATGTTCCTGTTGGTCTAAGACATACAAAAATAATGGCGTTAGATCTTGGAATGCTTGTTGCTGGTACTAAGTATAGAGGGGAATTTGAGGAGAGGTTAAAATCTGTAATTAATGAAATAATAGCATCTAATGGTACTATTATATTGTTTATTGATGAATTGCACACATTAGTTGGGGCGGGTGCTACAGATGGAGCAATGGATGCATCAAATCTGTTAAAACCAGCTTTAGCAAGAGGTGAAATACATTGTATAGGAGCAACGACATTAGATGAATATAGGCAGCATATAGAAAAAGATGCAGCATTGGCTAGAAGGTTTCAGCCTGTATTTGTTTCTGAGTCTACTGTTAATGACACTATATCTATTTTACGTGGGCTAAAAGAAAAATATGAGGTACATCACGGTATTAGAATTATGGATAGTGCAATTATTGCAGCCTCAACTTTGTCAAATCGTTATATTACAGATAGATTCTTGCCAGATAAGGCTATAGATTTGATTGATGAAGCAGCGAGTCGTGTAAGAATAGAAATTGATAGTAAACCTGAAATAATTGATGAATTAGATAGAAAAATTATTCAGTTGAAAATTGAGGCTGGAGTTTTAGAGAAGGAAAATACTGAATCTTCAAAACAGCGCTTAGTGCAATTGAATAAAGAATTAGATAAATTAAGTATTCAAGCGACAGAGTTAAATAGTAAGTGGCAAGCCGAAAAAGTAAAAATATCTAAGATGCAAGAATGTGCAGAAAAATTAGATAACGCGAGAAATGATTTAGAAAAAGCTCAGAGGTTTGGTAATTTAGATAGAGCTGGTGAATTAATGTATGGAATTATTCCGGAACTTGAAAAAGAACTAGCAAAATGTGAAAAGCCTAGTAGTAACATGTTAAAGAGAGAAGTTACTGAAAGTGATATAGCAAGTATTGTATCGCGATGGACAGGCATTCCTATTGAAAACATGATGAGTAATGAGAAGGAAAAATTACTGCGTATGGAAGAAGAAATAGGGAAAACGGTTATTGGGCAGGAAAGTGCTATTAAAGCAGTAAGTGATGCTGTTAGAAGATCACGTGCAGGAGTACAAGATGCTAATAAACCATTAGGATCTTTTTTGTTTCTTGGACCTACTGGAGTAGGAAAAACGGAGTTGGTTAAGACATTAGCTGAATTTTTATTTTGTGATAGGTCTGCCCTTTTAAGATTTGATATGTCAGAATTTATGGAAAAACATGCTGTATCCAGGTTAATAGGTGCTCCTCCAGGGTATGTAGGATATGATCAAGGAGGTATGTTAACTGAGGCTGTTAGAAGGAGACCTTATCAAGTAATACTTTTTGATGAAATAGAGAAAGCACATGGGGATATTTTTAATATTTTATTGCAGGTGTTAGATGAAGGACGATTAACCGATAATCATGGAAAGTTAGTTGATTTTCGTAATACAATATTGGTTCTAACATCAAACTTAGGACAGGAAATATTAATTAATAATAAAGAGGATGTGGATAAGGAATCGGTAAAAAAATCTATAACTAGTGTACTACAACATCATTTTCGTCCAGAATTTTTAAATAGACTAGATGAAATTATTGTATTTCATAGATTAGCTAAGGAGCATATAGAGAAGATTATAGATATACAATTTTCACTATTGCAAAAAATTATTGATCAAAAGAAGTTAAAGATTAGTTTGTCTTCAGAAGCAAAATTGTGGTTAATGGATAATGGTTATGATCCTGTATACGGAGCTAGGCCTTTAAAGAGATTAATACAACAAAGGGTACAAAATAATTTAGCGAAATTAATTCTTGCGAATCAAATTAATGAAGGAGATAGACTTGAAGTAGTTTTGTTAAATGATGATTTAGCTATTAACAAGCTATAGATAATGAATAAATGTTCGCTATAAGGGTTTTTATTTTTTGATGTGGTATTGAATTCATTTTTTATAGATAACAGGTAATTTGTAAAATGTTGTTAGCTTGTGTGTAGTTATATAAGTAATAAGCATTTAGAAATTGATTTCTAGGATACAGTTTTTTATATAATGTTAAGTATTGCTGTTTTTGCAAGTGGTTGAGAATTTATTAAGTAAGTGAATTCTTAAGTTAATCTGTTTATAAAAATGTAATGTGTCTGGTATTTCTTATGACTGCGTGTTAAGTTTATAGACTGTAACTGTAATAAATTGGGAAGTATTATCTGAATTGTTGTAGTATATTAATACTATTAATATATACGAGCAACACCCCTGAATGGGGTGTTGGGTATGTATGTGATATGTAATAAAGTGTTTTATTTATAAGACTTGTATAGATTTTTATCCTCAATTGTAAGATTAAAGTAGTAAGTTTTTATTCCGAGTGTATTTTTAGTATACCGTCCTACTAATAAATCTTGTAAGCTAGGATCTATATTTTTAAATTGGTTATCTACTGAATTATCATATTCTGGAAAAAACATTGTTGTATTAAAATCAGGAGATTCTGACTTCTGCAACATGAAGTGTACACGAGGAACTTTATTTTCGTTATTGGTACCTGGGATAATGGTTATAAAATTGTAGTTTCCTAAGTTATCAGTTACTGATTTTCCTGATCCGATAAATTGGTAATCATACATATCTAACTTTTCTGGAATAAGCTCTGATCTGTGATCATAATCTTGGCTGTCTTGATATATTCCGTGTGCATTAGTGTGCCAGATAAATACATTAACATTTGCTATAGGTATGCAATTTGTGTCAGTGATTTTGCCAACAATATATATCAATTCTCCATCGGCTGATAATGGACTACTCATCTTACGTCGTAAATTATTTGATAGTGAAAATTTACTTGGTTTATTGCTGAGGTCATAGACTTCAGGAGTTTTTTGACATTGAATAAGTGTTGGATCAGTTGCCATTGCACTATGTGTACATATTATACTTGTGGATAAACATAATAATAATTTTGCGAAATAGTTCATCTTATTACCATAATTTAAATACTTTTAGTCATAAACAAGATTAATATTTGATCATGATTTAAGTTAAGTTTACTTTACAACTATCATGTTATCCTAATAATTTCTTGTTGCAGCAATATTATAAATGCTAATTATTGTAATTGTTAAAAAACTTTTATGTGATTATTTATCATGATGTTTCATATCTCATATGGAAATAATGCTTTTTTATAAATAGAAGTTATGCTGTACCTATAAGATATAATGTAGGTCTATAAAAATTAACCAATTAATTATTATATTAGTATCATGTTAAGATTTTACTTGAAAAATTTGTGAAAAGAGTTAGAGTGAGGCATATATTGATAAATGCCAATTTAGGATAGTCATATGATAGATATCTCATTTTCAAGTTTGATGCCAGGAGTATCTTTATTCTTAAAAACAACAGCAATAGTCGTAGGTATTTTTGAAGGTAGTAATCACTTAGAAGACTACAATGCTTTAGCTGATCATAGTGAAGAAATCATGAAAGTGGTAGAAGGTTATAAATCTTTTAATGGTAAATTTGCAGAAATATTGCCGATTGTTGGATTAGGTAAAGAGTGTCCTATAGTAATAGTAGTAGGGTTAGGTAAAGCTGAAGAGTTTGATGAAACCAAATCTTTAAAAATTGGTGGTATCATATATTCTGAACTTAATAAAATGAAAATATCAGAAGCTTCAATTATCAACAGTAATGATAGTGATATTATAGCTAATATTGCTTATGGAGCATTTTTACGTAGTTTTAAATTTGATAAATATTTTGTGCAAAAAAAAGATGATCATGCAACTTATGTGCGTAAGTTAGAATTCTTTTCAAAGAGTAATTCTCAAAAAACAGCCTCTTTGTTTGATATTTTAAAAGCTGAAGGTGAATCAGTGTTTTTAGCTCGTTCTTTTGTATCAGAGCCTCCTAATGTTCTTTATCCAGAAATTTATGCTCAGATGATATATGAAGAGTTGAGTAAAGTAGATATTAAAGTTGAAATATTTGATGAAGATTACATGAAATCAAATCAGATGATGGCACTTCTAGGTGTCGGTCAAGGTAGTGCTAAGAAGTCTAGACTTGTAGTGATGAGATGGAATGGAGGTAAAGAAACAGACAGTCCTATAGCATTTGTTGGAAAAGGAGTGACTTTTGATACTGGTGGGATATCTTTAAAGCCTTCTAAAGGTATGTGGGATATGAAGTATGATATGGCTGGTTCTGCTTCTGTTGTAGGTATTATGCGCACTCTTGCAGCAAGAAAGGCAAAGGTTAATGCTATAGGGGTAGTAGGATTAGTTGAAAATGCTATAGGAGGCAATGCACAGAGGCCAAGTGATATTGTAACTTCAATGTCTGGACAGACTATCGAGGTGTTAAATACTGATGCAGAAGGTAGATTAGTTTTAGCTGATGCTTTATGGTATACTCAAAAAATGTTTACCCCAAAATTAATGATAGATTTAGCAACTTTGACTGGTGCAGTAGTTGTAGCGTTAGGGAATAACCAATATGGTGGGGTTTTTTCAAATGATGATGCTATTGCAAACCAATTAATTGTTGCTGGTAATGAATCTGGTGAGAAATTATGGAGATTACCTTTGGATGATGCATATGATAAACTTATAGATTCTTCAGTTGCTGATATGCAAAATATTTCAACAAAAGGATATGGTGCAGATAGTATTACTGCTGCGCAGTTTCTACAAAGATTTGTAAATAACACTCCTTGGGCGCATCTAGATATTGCAGGTATGGCATGGGACAATGAGGGTAATGAAATATGTCCTAAAGGTGCAACTGGGTTTGGTATAAGATTACTAAATAGGTTAATATTAAAATACTATGAAGCTCATTAAGATATTGTAGTAGGGTATAATATCTCCGTTAATGTGCATTAAATTATAGTCTTGTGTTAAATTTTATAGGACGTTATGTCAGTTTAGTGTTTAGATAAGATTTTATTTATTTTAATACTATTTATACGTGATTAATATATGGGTAGCTTAATTATATGGTACCACTTAAGTTAGGTATTTTGATTTCAGGAAGGGGTTCTAATATGCAAGCATTAATTAATGCTTGTGCATGTGATGGTTTCCCTGCAGAGGTGTCTTGTGTAATTTCTAACAACCCTAATGCAAATGGGTTGTTGATTGCGCAACAAAGTAATATTAAAACTTTTGTACTTCAAGGGCGTCCATTAGACTTTGATGCTGTTGATAGTATACTTAAAGAGTATAAAGTAGATTTAGTATGCCTTGCAGGGTTCATGAGTATTGTACCTGAAAGCTTTATTAATCGGTGGTTCCATAAAGTCATTAATATACATCCTTCTCTTTTACCATCTTTTAAGGGTCTGAATGCACAGTCTCAAGCATTGAATGCTGGAGTTAAGATAGCAGGGTGTACTGTACATTATGTATATCCAGAAGTTGACGGTGGGCCTATTATTATGCAGGCAGCAGTTCCTGTTTTTTCATCAGATAGTGTTACAGACCTTTCCAATAGAATCTTAAAGATGGAACATATTTGCTACCCTAAAGCTGTGGAATTGATAGCGCTAAATCAACTTCAGCTTAATGAAAATTTGGCAACGTCGATGGAATTGTTACATATGTTTTACAATGAGACTATCTAGTTTCTCTATATGGTAATGCAAGGTTTTGGTTATATTTATATATGTTTTTTACTCGTATGTAGTATAGTTTGTAATTATGTATACAATGATATCTAGTTTATGTAAGATTTTAGTAGAATGGCATTTTCATTTTGTTTAATTTAAGTTTTGCAGTTAATTTAATTTTAATTCTACTTACTATATCTATGCTTGCGTTTTAATTGTATAATACTGTAATTATATTTTATTATTAAGGATACAATACTGTAGAAATTTTTCTTGGTGTGTATTGAATTTATGTCAGGCAATTTAATAGAATGGAAAGTAGAGTCTTCACAAATAGATTATCAAGAAGCAGTTTGCTTTATGCAGCAGAGGGTAGAGGGTATTTTTAATGGATTGCAAAAAGAGTTAGTATGGTTGCTAGAACATCCTCCATTGTATACTGCTGGTACTGGAGCTAAAATTGAGGATTTACTGATTAGACATTTATTCCCTATATATGCTACGAATAGAGGTGGTAAATATACTTATCATGGTCCTGGGCAAAGGATTGCTTATATTATGCTGAATTTAAAAATTAGAAGTAAGTGTAATGTTAGACTGTATGTTGAAACTTTAGGCAATTGGATTGTTGAAACTTTAAATCATTTTTCAGTAAAATCGTATTTTAATCCTGACTTGATAGGGGTATGGGTAACTCATGGTGGTACTGAAAAAAAAATTGCTGCATTTGGAATCAGAATAAGGAGATGGATAACTTATCATGGAGTATCTGTAAATGTTTACACAGATCTTTCTCATTATTCAGGTATAATACCATGTGGTATAAAAGATTATGGTATTACTTCTCTTAAGCAATTAGGAGTTGATATTTCTTATGAAGAATTTGATATTGTGTTAAAGAAGAAATTTTATGAAATTTTTTCTAATTTTAACTAACATGGAATGATAAGATATTGTATTACATGTCTTTGATTACTTTATTGCTCATATTTAATAATCACTTATGACAAAGTATGATTGTTATTGATAACTGTGAAAAAGATTTCTGTATAGATGTGTTGGATTTAATGCATCTTTTTTATATTGAAGGTACTATATAAATTTTCTATGGAAGTTTGTCACTTTGTGTGAATCAATGATCATACTAGTTTTGATATGAAATGTAATAAAATAGATAATACTTTAATCTTTGTTTGATAAAGTAATTCTATGTAAATACAAATTGAGTTAAATTGATAAGTTTTTTTAAATTAGTTAGTACTGCTAAGTATTTTATGTAAATTAATAATAACAGTAATTTAATGCAAGAACTAATAAATATTTAAGCAAGTAGTAACTTAATTTATGATTTCTGCTCTATAAATAGTTTTACCAGATACTATAGTTCTTAAAACTTTACCTTTTACCTTTCGGTTATGAAAAGGAGAGTTTTTTGATTTACTTGCAAATTTTGAGGTATCAATTACCCATCTGTGATCTAAGTCTAATATGATTAGGTCTGCAGCGTAACCTTTTTTTATACGTCCTCTTGGTACTTTTATGATATCAGCTGGTTTATATGTCAGTGTTGCAAGTAAATCTATTAAAGGCATAGTACCATTATGATATAGTTCTAAAGAAATTGGAAGCATTGTTTCAAGTCCAACTGTGCCAAAAGCAGCTGTATCTAATGGTAGTTCTTTAGAGTTTATATCATGTGGAGCATGATCTGTTGCTATACAATCTATTATGCCATTTTTTAATCCTTCTATCATACTAAGACGATCATTTTCAGTTCGTAAAGGAGGGTTTATTTTTGCAAGACTACCATGTGTTATAATATCCTTTTCAGTTAAAGTTAAGTGATGGGGAGTTACTTCACAAGTAACCTTTAATCCTTGACTTTTTGCTTGTTTTATTATATTTAGAGAATCTTGAGATGAAACATGTAAAATGTGGTAATGTACATTTTTAATGTTTTTCATTAAAGCAATATCGCGATTTACTATTATGGATTCTGAAATATCAGGTATACCTTTCAGTCCTAGTTCGTATGACACTGTTCCTTCGTTAATGCATCCATTATTGGATATATTTAAGTCTTCTGCATGTTGAGCTATGACGGTATCTAGCATGCTTGAGTAAATTAGTGCTTGTCGCATTATTAGAGAATTCATCACTGGCATACCGTCATCAGTAAAACCAACTGCTCCTGCCTCTTTTAGTAAAGCCATGTCGGATAATGAGTTATCTGGTTTTGTTATAGAACCATAAAATTCTATGTTGACGTACGCACTTTCTAAAGCTCTCATTTTAATGTATTTTGCAATGATGACGCTGCTAATAGTAGGGATGGTATTGGGTTGACAAACTACAGTTGTTACACCTCCAGCTGCAGCAGATTTACTTCCTGTATTGATATTTTCTTTATGTTCTTGTCCTGGTTCACGGAAATGCACATGGATATCGATTAAACCTGGCATCAATATATTATTATTACAATCTACAACTTCATCTACAGTACTTGGTATGCCATTAGCAAACAGATCAGGCCCAAAATCAAGGACCTTATCTCCTTTGGTAAGTAGTGAACCTCTTATATCTAACTTAGATTCTGGATCAATAATTCTTGCATTAATATATGCGACAGTAAAACCTGCATGCTGCCCACTGCCTAACAACTCCCAAGATTGTTTATACATGTTTCAAATGCCTAGAAAACCAATAAATGAGTAATTCATATAAACATTGTAACCATATATGTAAATTGTTGAATAGTCAATATTTATATATAGCATATGTAGTATTATAAATTGTATTTTTTATTTATATTATGAAAAATTTTATGTGTTATTGTATAAGTTTTTTTAAATTTTGGATTCTATTGTGTTACTTAACTCATACATCATAATGTTGTATTCATTTTTACTGATATTATGTGAACTTTGAAGCTTTGAATTTTACTAAGTTCTTTTTTATGTTCTAGATTTTATCTAATTGTACTGTAACTTCAGATTTTTGAAACTACTTGATGATGGGTTTGAGGATAACTTTTTTTATTTTTTATTAGCTAGAAAATTTATGATTTGTTCTGTAATTAATTGACCTATATCTTTTTTAGACATTATAGGAAATTCTTGATAGTGATCTTTAGTAATAATGGTGATTTTGTTATAGTCATTTCCCATAACTTGTTCATTGTTAATGATTGTTGTATTGCTGATAATCCAATCGCATTGTTTTCTTTCTAGTTTGATTTTTGCATTTTCTATGACATTTTCTGACTCGAGTGAAAATCCAATTACCAGTTTCGGTCTTTTTTTATGAGTACTTATACAATGCACAATATCTGGATTATTAGTGATTCTAATATTTGTAATTTCATGTTTTTTTATTTTTCTAGTAGAATATGCAGGACACCAATCAGTTACTGCTGCTGTAAAAATTGCAACATCTACTGGTAGTAATTTTATGCAAGTTTGTAACATTTCATTGCAATTTTTGACATGAAATATATTTTGTATGTTATGACTGTGAATAGTGACTGGACCAGAAACTAAATTTATTTTCCAACCAATTTTATTCATATGCTCTGCAATAGCATATCCTTGTTTCCCAGATGCGCTATTAGTAATGTATCTGATTGGATCGATTGATTCTTGTGTTGGTCCGGCTGTTATTAGGACATTAACCATAAAATACTGAAATATTTAAACGTTCATTTTAGTACGAAATTACAATGATTCACAATAATTTATTCAGCAATTGTATGTTTCGGTTAAACTGTTCTTAGAATATTTTTGATGAAATAGTTGTTTCTTGTGTTGGTCCGGTTGTTATTCGAACTACCGTTCAGTCTGTAGATAGAGTATTATCCAGTTTGATATTTATTGATGGTTTAGAAGATGTTAATAAAGTAGAGCTAATTTAACTTAGAAATGCTACAGCACTGAAATTCTTGTATAATGTTGTACATAATTGTGTAGTTGTAGTGGACATACATATAAAACTTCATTATATAATAGTAGCATGTCAGTTGGAGATTCAGGAAATATGAGAAAAGAAAGAGATAGTTTGGGAGAAATAAATGTTCCTGCATGTCATTATTGGGGAGCACAAACACAGCGTTCTATTGATAATTTTAAAATTGGTTCAGAAAAAATGCCTAAGCCTTTAATAAAAGCATTAGGACTTGTTAAGTTAGCTGCAGCTCGTGTCAATATAAAAAATGGTGATATTAATGAAGTGATAGGTAATGCAATTTGTGATGCTGCAAATGAAGTTATAGATGGTAAATTTGATGATGAATTCCCCTTGGTAATTTGGCAAACTGGTTCTGGTACTCAAACTAATATGAATGTTAATGAAGTAATAGCAAATCGTGCAATTGAAATATTAGGTGGAGAAAAAGGTAGTAAGTATCCTGTGCATCCAAATGATCATGTTAATTATTCTCAATCTTCTAATGATACTTTTCCAACAGCAATGCATATTGCAGCTGTTCTTGAAACTGAGAATTCATTATTGCCAAATTTAAAGAATTTATATGATGCTTTGAGTAGTAAGTCTATTGCTTTCCAAAATATTGTTAAAGTTGGACGTACTCATCTTCAAGATGCTACTCCGTTAACTTTAGGACAGGTATTCTCTGGATATGCATATCAGATTTTACAGGGTATGAATAGAGTGAAATCAGGATTAGGTCATTTACTTGAGTTAGCTCAGGGTGGTACTGCAGTAGGTACTGGTATTAACTCTAGAAAACAGTTTGATGTACATTTTGCACATGAGATAAAAAAATTAACTGGATTCAATTTTATTGCTTCTGTTAATAAATTTGAGGCATTAGCTACACATGATGCATTAGTTGAATTTAGTGGTGCTTTGAATGTACTTGCAGTAAGTTTAATGAAAATAGCTAATGATATTAGATTACTTAGTTCAGGACCAAGATGTGGAATAGGGGAAATTATATTGCCTGCTAATGAGCCTGGGTCTTCTATAATGCCTGGGAAAGTCAATCCTACACAATGTGAGGCTGTTACTATGGTATGTGCTCAGGTTATGGGAAATCATATGACTGTTACTGTAGCAGGATCAAATGGTCACTTTGAGTTAAATGTGTTTAAGCCAGTCATTATTTATAATGTTTTACAATCTATTAGATTACTATCTGATGTTAGTATTAATTTTTCTCAGAAATGTGTACATGGTATAAAAGCTGATATAAATCGTATTTCTTTTTTGTTAAATCAGTCTTTAATGTTGGTAACGGCATTGAATAAACATATAGGTTATGATAATGCGGCAAAAATTTCAAAAACTGCTTTTGATGAGGGAATAACATTAAAAAGTGCTGCAATTAAGCTTAATTTAATAACTGAAGAAGAATTCGATGAAATTGTTAATCCAGAAAATATGATACATCCTATGAATTAAATATTACTTGATCCAACTTGTTTAATAATTAACACTGTTGACAGTTGATACATGTTATTATAACATAAAGTATTGTATTTTTTAATTAAAAGTGATTTTATGGCAGAAGAAGACTACAAAAATGTAATAAAACAGTATATAGATACGGTAAAGGAGATTGTAGGTGATAGTAAAACCTTTGATCAAATGTTTGAATCCGTTGTGAAAATTCAAGAAAGAGTTATGGCAGCAAACAATCAAAATAATGATGTGGATGCGGTTAATGATGGAGATCAACTTAAACGTATAGGGTCTTCTACTTCTGAGTCTGTTAGCAGTACTCAGTATAGAGATTTAATAGAAGAGATAAAAGTAATTAAAAAGCGTATTTTAAGACTGGAACGTAAGATATTAAAACCTAAAGAAGAAGCATAAAATTTGTTGCATAATTATTTCATACTTTGTAGGGTTCAACCGCTTTTTGTTAGTTTTATGTAGGTTTTTATATTCATATGGAGTTAAGAACGAGTTTACTTATCTCATTTCAAGTAGATATTTTACATTCCCTCAGTAGGTAATATTGCTAAAATTTGTTTGTTATATTAAAAAGCTTTTTTACTTGGGGTTATCAGGGTTATGTCATACAATGCTGTTTGTGTATGGCATTTTTATGAAACAGTTTTATAAAATTGGTTGAATAAAAAGAAGTTTCAGGTGGTTATTAATAATATATCAACTTTTATTCATTAAGAAAAAAAATGTATCTGTAGCTATTCTTCTAATTCTATTATCAGGTAGTGGGTTTCCTTACTTCTTCCTATAGGTGATATTGTTAAAAATTTGCTTACTCCATAACAGGCTGCTCGTCATTAGAATCCATTAGTTTTAAGTATATTATACTTGTATTTAAAGTGCTAGTAATAAGGATTGCTTATATACCGATATCTTTAGTGATTTAAATTAATCATGTTGATGTCAAACTTTATATTCAAGTAAGAATATATCACGGTTCTTCCTTTTTTAATGATTAATATAATAGAGATTTAAATGGTAGTGTGAAAAAACATTAAAAACTTTTTAGAAAGTAATAATCATGATTTTTTTGTGTACTCCTGCATGGATTCTACTTCAATACCTTGTTTTTTTAGTGTTTTTATTGCTAATGCTAAAGCTTTTGCTCCAGGTATTGTAGTACTGTATGGAATTTTCTTTATAAGTGCAGTTTTTCTTATACTGCTACTTTCTGAGAAAGACTTTATGCCTTCTGAAGTATTAATTACTAGGTTTATTTTATCATCTTGCAGTAGATCTAATATGTGTGGTCTACCTTCTCTTACTTTATTAACATGTTCTGTAATAATACCTGCTTCATTTAGATAAATTGATGTACCTTTAGTTGAAAGTATAGTAAACCCAATATCTCTTAATATTTGAGCTGTTTTAACAATAAGTGGTTTATCTGAATCTTTGACAGATATAAAAGCAGCACCTTCTGTGGGCAATTCATAGCCAGCGGCCATTTGTGCTTTTGCAAATGCTATTTCAAATGATTTGTCAATTCCCATTACTTCACCTGTAGACTTCATTTCAGGTCCGAGTAAAACATCTATGTTTGGAAATCTTGAAAAAGAAAATACAGCTTCTTTTACGGCTATATGGGTGGATGTTTTTTCGAAGGTGTCAGGAAGTTTTTTACCTAATAATACTTCTGTTGCAATTTTTGCTATTGGAACTCCTGTAGCTTTTGCAATAAAAGGTACAGTTCTACTAGCTCTTGGATTGACTTCTAATATGTAAATTTCACTATCTTGTATTGCATATTGTATGTTAATAAATCCTCTAACTTGTAATGCGAGTGCTATTTTCTTTGTATGTTCTGTTATAGTATCTGTTATTTCTGATGTTAAAGTATATGAAGGTAAAGAACATGCGGAATCACCAGAATGTACACCAGCTTCTTCTATATGTTCCATTATTCCTGCTATATAAACGCTTTCCCCATCACAAATGGCATCTACATCTACTTCAACTGCATGAGTTAAAAATTGATCTAACAACAATGATCCATGATCAAATATATTCTGATGCGTAATTAAGTAGTTTGATAAAGCATTATTATCACGAATAATTGACATTGATTGTCCTCCTAGTACGTATGATGGCCTCACTAGTATGGGGAACGTTAAATCTCTTATGCGCTCGTGTACTTCATGTATTGAGTTACAAGTTATGTTAGAGGGTTGCTTTAAATTTAATTGTGTAAGCAACTGTTGAAATTTCATGCGATCTTCGGCCAAATCTATTGACTCAAAAGATGTTCCAAGGATATTAATATTTTTCTCTTGTAGTACTTTCGCAAGCTTTAATGGTGTTTGTCCACCAAACTGTACTATTACTCCTAGTAAAGAATTTGTTTCTTGTTCTTTATATATAATATCTAAAACACTTTCTCTTGTTAGAGGAGAGAAGTATAGCTTGTCTGAAATATCATAATCAGTTGAGACAGTCTCTGGGTTACAATTTATCATTATAGATTCGTATCCCATTTGTCTAATGGTATATGCTGCATGTACACATGTGTAATCAAATTCTATACCTTGACCAATACGATTAGGACCACTTCCTAGAATTATTACTTTTTTATTGTTTGTTACAATAGATTCACATTCAGGAGCATTAATGGTATCACCTTCGTAACAACTATACATATATGATGCATTGGTTTTAAATTCTCCTGCGCAAGTATCTATATGCTTGTATACAGGTTTTATTGACAAAGATTTCCTAAGATTTTCTATATATTCTACAGTGGTTTTACTTAAATATGCGAGTCTTGTATCAGAAAATCCCATTTTCTTTAATAGTAACAACCCATCTGCTTCTTTTGGTAGACCATGATCTTTTATTTGTTGTTCACATTGTATAATGTTTTGTATTTGTGTTAAAAACCAAGTGTCATATCCGGTAATTTTGTTGATTTCTTCTATGCTGATATTGTGTCGTAAAGCGTCTGCGATTATGAATATCCTATCTGGAGATAGTTTTACAAGAGAATTATATAGTTGATCTGTTTCTATATTTTGGTCAAAATACTCATTTAATCCAGAGTATCCAGCTTCTAAAGAACATAGTGCTTTTTGTAATGATTCTGGAAAAGATCTTCCGATTGCCATTACTTCTCCTACAGATTTCATAGAAGTTGATAACTCTTTTTCTGCTCCTCGAAATTTATCAAAATTGAATCGTGGAATTTTTGTAACTATGTAATCTATACTTGGTTCAAATGATGCTGGAATGACTTCTGTACAGTCATTTTGTATTTCATCTAGAGAATATCCTATAGCTAATTTTGCGGCTACTTTAGCTATGGGATAGCCTGTTGCTTTTGATGCTAGTGCTGATGATCTAGAAACTCTTGGATTCATTTCTATAACGAGTAAGTCATTATCATTTTTTGGATTGACTGCAAACTGTACATTTGAGCCACCAGTGTCTACTCCTATTTCTCTAAGTATGGAAAACGATATATCTCGCATTTTTTGATATTCTGCATCTCTTAAAGTTAGTGCTGGTGCTACTGTTATACTATCTCCAGTATGTACTCCCATTGGATCGATATTTTCTATAGAGCAAACAACAATACAATTATCTTTACTATCTCTCATGACTTCCATTTCAAATTCTTTCCATCCGATAATGGATTCGTCTACTTGTACCTCAGATATTGGAGATATGCTTAAACCATAACTTACATTTTTTTGAAATTCTTCTTTATTGTATGATATAGCTCCTCCAATACCACCAAGGGTAAATGATGGTCTAATTATTGCTGGTAACCCTATGTACTCTAATGCATTATTTATTTCATCTGCACTTCTTATGATTATACTTTTTGGATATTTTACTCCTATTTTATCCATTGCTTGGCGGAATAAACTCCTGTCCTCAGCTTTTTTTATTGCTTCTTTTGTAGCTCCTATTAATTTTACATTATATTTTTCTAGAATTCCTGCATCACATAGATCGATTGCAGCATTTAAAGCGGTTTGCCCTCCTACTGTTGGGAGTATTGCACTAGGCTTTTCTTTTTTTATTATTTTTTCAATGATACTTGGTGTAACTGGTTCAATGTATGTTGAATCAGCAATTTCTGGGTCAGTCATTATTGTTGCGGGATTCGAATTGATAAGAATGATTCGATATCCTTCTTGTTTTAGAACTTTGCAAGCTTGAGTTCCTGAATAGTCAAATTCGCATGCTTGCCCTATGACTATAGGGCCAGCTCCAATAACCAATATTGATTCTATATCTGTACGTTTTGGCATGATGTATATAAAGAATTTAATTGTTAATACTATAACTATTAATGCTTCATCTTCAAAATAAAAAAAGTAAAAACTAATGCTTCTTGCAAAGTTCTTTTGGTTTTTTGTTTGATGTTGAATAGCATTAGTCTATGCATATTGTGTATTGAGGCTATTATCTCTATTTTTTAACAACAGTGTAACATAAGTTTTTAGAGCATTCAGGTAATAAAAATCTTATGTATTCTGTCCTGGGTGTTAAAGTATATCACTGAATTTGTTTGAAAATATGAAGCACTAGAATTGATAGTTAGTATCATGTGTGTGTTAAAAAATTATTCTAATAAATATAATTAACTTGTAATAGTGATATATTATATCATGTAACTTGTTCAAATAAGAATTTTATATTAAGAGAAAATTATAATCACTTTATAAGCCACTGATTATCACATATTAGCTTAAAACATGACTTATGGAATTTTAATCTTCTGTGTTATTGGATCAATGCAAGCAAAGCATGTTAAGGAATTACTATAAATAGTTAAGAGTTAGTTGATTTCTACTTTTTTATTGTATTTATGAAAATATTAGTTTGCAACTTTAAATTGTATACTATAAAAGTTATTATATTATATTAATTTAATAATAAATAAATCAGTAAGGAGATAAAATGACTGTAATAATAAAATTCGGTATGGGAAATCTGATCGACAGTACCATGGAAATAGTTTCTAGATATTTTGATGTACATAAAAAAAATGAAGCAGTAAAAAGTATATTGCGTAATTGTGTAAAAAAGCTAAGAACTGAAAAAAAAAAATTACAAATATATAGAGGAAAGGAAGCTAGAGGGCATATAATTGAGAATGATAAATTTTATGAAGTGGCAGATGCAGTAAGAAAAGTTCTTATTGTAATGTTTGAGATTGATATTATCCACCAAGTAAAATATATCTCTTCAGAGAAACTAGCAGAATATAAAGCAGCTGTTAGCTCATTACTCGACCAAATAGTAAAATGCAAATCTTATGCTATTAAAGAAAGTGATAGACTCCCTAAAATTATAAGTAATACAGCGTTAAAACGCAATGCTTATGATTGTAGGCATATAATGAAGTTTATTAAGAGAGAAAAATTCCTTACTATGGAGGGATTCGATAAGGCTTGTACTAATGTAGATTTAGATCCTAGTATTTTAAAGCAGGTTATAGATCTATGCAGTTTTCCTCTTATATTTGAAATTCTGGATCTTCGTTTAGTACAATTTCTTGTTGAAATGAGATTCTTTCCAAGCCACAACACTAATATCATCAATATAACTAGAGATGATTATATAAAATTAATGCACCATATTATGCTTTATAAGTGTTCTCAGTCTATTGAGGAAGAGAGTGCTGATATGCAAACAAGAAAGTTGCCTTGTTTTTCAACTGATTACGTTCGAAGTAATAATATACAAGGGAATCCATGTGTATGTTTAGGAATGACTTTATTTGTAGCGCAAGCTCTGTTTAATGGACTTGGTATATTATTAGTATTGCTACATATTAATAATATGGTGAGTCTAGGTTGTGATATTAAGGATATGTCAATTGGTATATGTTCTGTAAATATAATTTTAAGTGCTATAGCTCTTACATTAGTTTTTGTTGGTAAGAAACTACACCAAAAAGATGATATGTTATTAACAGATATAGATGTAAGTAATCTTGGCACTGTTGAAAGTATAGATTTGTAGTTTTTGTGTATTTTGTAAATGGTTATACATAACTTATGTTATTTATTGCTTGTATACATGATTACTGGAACTTAATAACTTACTGTTATTTAAATAACAGCTTGTAAATCTTTAGTTTTATATATTTCGTAAAATAATGGTAAAGAATCCGATATGTATAGTTATCTGATATTTTAATTGCTTTTTATAGTGCATATCAAATATGCATTACTAAGTACAACCTTCTATTTTCATAGCATATACGTATTTGTATTCATATGTTTAGATGTTATATGAAGGTGTAAATGATGATAAGTCAGCTAATATAATAGATTACTTGATATCTTTTACTTCAGACATGTTATTGATATGTATACTTTCTCTAAATACAGCTTCCTGTTTTTTCTAGAGACTGTTATACATTTTGGATGCATATCATTGAATTTTATCAGCCAATGAATCATGATAAGTTGGCTATTACAGTTTTACTTTATGACATGTTATTGGTATGTATACTTTCTCTAAATACAGCTTCCTGTTTTTTCTAGAGACTGTTATACATTTTGGATGCATATCATTGAATTTTATCAGCCAATGAATCATGATAAGTTGGCTATTACAGTTTTACTTTATGACATGTTATTGGTATGTATACTTTCTCTAAATACAGCTTCCTGTTTTCTCTATGGACTGTATACATTTTGGATGCATATCATTGAATTTTGTATATAGCCAATGAATCATGATAAAGTACAGCCACATATACTTATAACCCTTATGTTATTTATGCATATAGTGTAATTTTGCCATTGCAATCTTCTATTTTCTATAGAGAATCATATACATCTTTTAATGTGATTTGTGGCATCTTTTTTAAAAGTCCAAATGCTTCACTGTGTATATGAACGTTATGTACCCTAAAAAAGTCTATATTCTTGTAAAATAAAATTGTTGATGTTACTAGTGTAGCATTATCTCGAGTTGAATCATGTGATGCGAATGGCATGAAACAGGACTTTCGTGAGTGACCAAGACATATTGGATATTTTAGTATTTTTAATTTATCAATGTTTTGTATTATATATAGTGACTGCATGCCATTTTTACCAATACCTATTCCTGGATCAACAATGATCCTATCCCTACTAATGCCTCCATCTATTAATTTTTGTGTACGATCTTCTAACCATGAGATGATTTCATTTATTGGATTTTTACCTTTTGGTATGAAATTTCCTTTAATTAATGGCACTCCTAGATTGTGAGAAATTAAGATTTTGGCATTACTGTTCTTTAATACTGATATCATGTTGGGATCGTGTAATCCAGTACAATCATTTATTATATCTGCATTTAATGCTAATGCTTTTTCTGCAGTTTTTGCATTTCTAGTATCTACACTTACTTGAACATTACGACTATGGGCAATTTCTATAACTTGTGGTAATATGCTTTCTAGTCTTTTCCACTCTTCTTCTTGTGTTGTTAGGGTATCATCACTTTCATATATGTACCTTGGTTTTCCAGATTCTGCACCAACATCTACGATATCTGCTCCTCCATCAATTAAATATTCTGCTTGTTTGATTCCTTTATCAACAGTAAAAAATTTTCCTCCGTCTGAAAATGAATCAGGGGTATAATTTAAAATGCCTATTATTTTTGTATTAAATGTCATGACAATACTCATGTTTAAAGAAAAATTTTATGAAAAGTAACCATATATTTATTTTGCTTTTATGCTTTGCTTAAGTTTGGTGTTAATACAATTACGTATCATGTTATAATAGGTTTATTAAACTACCAAGTGAAAAAAAACTTAATTTAAAAAAACATTTTAATTTATATATTATCCAAGCTTGTTTGATGCATTTTTCTTAGTAAGTTAAGTGCTTCGTTATGTAAGTGAGTATTATGTACTCTGATAAATTCTATACCTTTTTGAAACAAGAAAATTGATATTGCTAGTGTGGCATTGTCACGTGTTGAATCATTTAGTGTACATGAAGTTAGGAAAAATTTTCGTGAGTGTCCAACATATATTTTGTGATTTAAAATTTTTAATCTCTCAATGTTGTTTAATATATAAAATGATTGACTGGCAATTTTGTTAAATCCTATACCTGGATCAATAATTATTCTCTTTTTATCAATGCCTGCACTTGTTAATTTTTCAATACACTTTTTTGCCCATAGAATAATTTCATTAATTGGATCACGATCTTTTGGAATAGTAACATTTTTAATTAAAGGTATGCCTAAATTATGAGTAATTATAACGTTAACAGAACTGTTTTGTATTACCTGAAGCATGTTATTATCTGATAATGTACTTACATCATTTATATAATCAACATTCAATTCGATAGCTTTTTCGGCGGTTTTTGCATGTCTGGTATCTATGCTTACTTGAACATTATGACTATGAGCTATCTCTATTGTTTTAGGCAGTACATTTTTTAATCTGTTCCACTCTTCTGTTTGAGATATTGAATTGTTTCCATATTGTTTATACAAGTATGTGGGTCTTGTTGATTCTGCGCCTATGTCTATTATACTGGCTCCCCCATCAATCAAGTATTTAACTTGTTGTAATGCTTTGTTTATATTAAAAAACTTTCCTCCGTCTGAAAATGAGTCAGGAGTGTAATTTAAAATACCAACTAGTTTTGTATTAAGTTTCATTGGTTTTATCTGAAAAATAGTGCTATAAGTACTAGCGATATAAATTGCAATAGTACTCTCATTATCATTATTTTGTTCCTGTGTTTAATATAGAATTTATTGCTTATAGCCATTAATACTACTCCAGACACTAAAGATATTAGAGTCAATGATACGAAAACTAAAATTACTATTAATGATGCTGTATTGCTAAACATGATTATACAATCTAAAGATACACTACATTATATCATAATAGTATAACTTTATTTCAATTAAAAATTATTTATATGAAAATATATTAAATCTCTGTATTGTTTACTTAGATGAACATATTGTAGTATGTACACAATATATTAATTATTTAGAGGAATGTGTGGAAGAAGTAAATTTTAACTTTCAGGCAATAAAGGAACTAAAGAAAAGTGTTCTGTATACTAGTTTAGAAAAGTGCAAAAGTGTTTTTTGGTTTATTTTTTGGTTCAGTTCTGCTATTAATTTGCTTATGTTATTTTTACCATTATATACTTCTCAAGTTTTAGATAGAGTACTTTCAAGTGGTAGTGTATCTACTTTAATCATGTTAAGCGTTATTACAGTTAGTGCTTTTGCTTGTTCTTCTATATTAGAAATTTGTAGATCTCTAGTTATGGCTAAAGTTGGTGACTGGATAGATAAGGTTGTTACTCCTGACCTTATTATGAAGTCTATTAGCTTGACTTCGGTTAAGTCATCTACTTCAAGTGGAGAAGTACTTCGTGATTTAGCTGTTGTTAAAAATTTTATTACTGGTTTTGGTATATTTTCACTATTTGATACTCCATGGGCAGTTGTATATCTTATTGCTATTTTTATGATACACAGTGTAACAGGTTATATTGCTGTAATAGGGATAGTGTTGTTAACTAGTATGGCTATTTGGAATGAATTAGCAACAAAAAAGATACTGCAGGAAGCTAGTGAAGAAGGAGTGCGTAATATTCTATCAATAGATGTTGCAACTCGTAACGCTGAAGTAGTTGAAGCTATGGGAATGGTTAATCATATTGTAGATGATTGGGCAAAAAAAAATGATAGAAATAGAGCAATGCAAATTAAAGCACAAAATCGTTCGAATTTAATTTCTGGAATTACTAAATTTATTAGATCAATATTACAGATCTCAGTTATAGGGATTGGAGGATTTCTTGCAGTTCTTGGTCTGAAAACTGCTGGAGGTATTATTGCTTCATCAATCTTAATGGGTAGGGTATTAGCTCCATTTGAAGCGTTAATTAATACTTGGAAAATGTTAATATCAGCGAGGATATCTTATAAGAGATTGCAAATATTGCTTTTAGCTTCTCCAAAGAGGGAGCAAACTATGTCTTTACCAGCTCCTACTGGAAAGGTTGTTTTTGATCGTGTATTCTTCACTCCTTATGGTAGTAATAAGCCTACTATTAAGGGTGTATCCTTTTCAATAGAAGTTGGAGATATTGTTGGTGTTATAGGTCATAGTGCTTCTGGGAAGTCTACAATAGCAAAATTGTTAGTAGGTGTATGGAAACCAATATCAGGTGTTGTCAGACTTGATAGTGCAGATGTTTATACATGGAATAGAGAAGATTTTGGACATTATATTGGTTACCTTCCTCAAGATGTTGAATTGTTTAATGCTTCAGTGAAAGTTAATATTGCAAGAATGATGCCAAATCCTGATGCAAATGAAGTTGTAAAAGCTGCTCGAATTGCTGGCGTACATGAATTAATACTTGGCTTGCCAAATGGATATGACACAGTTATTGGTGCTAGTGGGGTAATATTATCTGGAGGACAAAAACAAATGATAGGATTAGCAAGGGCCTTTTATGGTGATATAAAACTTCTAGTCCTTGATGAACCAAATGCTAATTTAGATGGGAGATCTGAAGCAAGTTTGATTAATGCCTTACTTTATGCAAAGAAAAATGGTATTACTACTTTTATTATGACTCATAAGATACAGTTACTTAATGCCGTTGATAAGGTTATAGTTATGTCTGATGGTATGGTTAGTGGTATTGGTACTAGGGATGAAATTTTGAGTAAAGTTGTTTCTAATTATAATCCAACAAGCCCTCAACCTAAACAACAGGATAAACCATTAGTAGAGGAGTCATAAGGAAATAATATATTACTTATGTGTTATTGCTTAGTCATTGGTAAGATATAATTTTTTCAAGCTAAATTAGACTCTTTAATTAAAACAAGTAGAGGTACTGTTATATGATTGACAGTCAGAGGAGATGTAGGTTTATATGATTCTAATTTTAGAGAATGATTAATATGCTGAAATTCTTTTGATTGTTGATAGTAATCAATTGTAAGTATTGTATAGCTTACTTGTTAGGTGTGATAAATCCATTGTGTTGTGTAGGTGCTGATTTGCAAACATTTCTCAATAAAAGTATGTTGTAGTGTTACTGTTGTATGATTTTTTAAGGATTCATGAGTAACCTTGTAAGTATATGAAGTAAGTACAGTGTGTGATAGGTTTTTGAGTGTTCTTAATTAATATGTGAAGCATTTTTCAATAAAAGTATGTTGTAGTGTTACTGTTGTATGATTTTTTAAGGATTCATGAGTAAATTTGTAAGTATATGAAGTAAGTGCAGTGTGTGATAGGTTTTTGAGTGTTCTTAATTAATAGTGAAGCATTTTTCAATAAAAGTATGTTGTAGTGTTATTGCTGTATGATTTTTTAAGGATTCATGAGTAAATTTGTAAGTATATGAAGTAAGTGCAGTGTGTGATAGGTTTTTGAGTGTTCTTAATTAATAGTGAAGCATTTTTCAATAAAAGTATATTGTGATGTTACTGTTGTATGGTTTTTCAAGGATTCATGAATAAGAAATTACTTAATTACATAGGTATTGATATAATAAGATGGTGGAATCTGAACTTACAAATAATGACTATTATAAAATCACCACATTAGTTAAAATTAATGTTCTTATACTAGAGGGTTATTAGAATGTTGATTGGTTATATAACTAGCAGGTTAAATATAATGTTTGTTGTTGTTAAATATATGTGCATGTAACTTTTCATATATATATAGTTCGATTTATAATAATGATTTTATAGATGCTATTTGAAAATTCATTGTTGATTATAAGATAAATTTTGTTGTAGCTTGCCTTCCTTTGGAGAGTTTGTAGTGATTTTTTACAATATGTTTATTGTTATATTAAATTTTTAATGTATGTACTAAAGTGTAGTGCTGTTTGTTATTAATTAATATTGATGTCTTAGATTTAAAGGATATTATTTAGCTGCTAGCTAAGTAGCTTGAGTATGATTGTGTCTTATTTAATTATGTGATGTTATGGTAAAGGTTATTGTTATTAGTGAAACTGGTGGTTCTGAAGTTTTGAAATATGTTAATCATAATATTGGGGAACCTAAAGATGGTGAGGTATTAATAAAACATAGAGCTATTGGGTTAAATCGCTATGATATTGAGTGTCGTAATGGTATGCGTAAAAACAAAAAGCTTCCTACTATTTTAGGAGTTGAGGCAGTAGGGGTTATAGAAAGATTAGGAAAAGATGTCGAGGTATTTAATGTTGGGGACAGAGTAGGCTATTGTACTGTGTCTGGAGGTGCCTATTCTGAGAAAAGACTTATTAATCAAAAATATTTAGTTAGAATACCTGATGATATTACAGATCAAGTAGCAGCTGCAGTCCTATTTAAAGGTATGACAGCACATTATCTTACACACTTAGTTTATGCTATACGTCCTAATACTTTTGCTTTAGTACATGGAGCAACAGGTGGTGTAGGTCAGATATTGTGTCAATGGGCCAATTATAAAGGATGTAAAGTTATAGGTGTAGTTAGTTCTGATGATAGAGCAAATATTGCCTTACGTTCTGGGTGTTCATATGTGGTGAATTATAGTAGTAGTGATTTTGTTAAACAAGTAATGGAAATTACGCACGGTTCTGGTGTTAATGTAGTTTATGATTCTATAGGTGCGTTAACTAGTAAAGTATCTTTTGAATCTCTATGTATTTTTGGTATTTATGTTTCTTATGGTCAGATATCAGGAGCTATTTCAAATATTAGTGCTTCTATGTTAAGTTCTAGATCATTATTTTTTACTTCTCCTTTGGTGTTTCATTATAAGCGTTCTAGCTTTGATTTAGCTATGACAGCTATGGAAATGTTTGAAGTGATAAGGAGAAATTATATAAAAGTTAGTATAAATAAAATTTACAAATTTGATGATATAGTGGCTGCACATAAAGATTTGGAGAATAGGAAACTTACCGGATCAAATATTATTGAGTTGTAGATGTTTTTAAGTGAGTGAAAAATATTTTGCTTTATTAACTAAAGTAGCTATTATTTTATTGAATTTACAATCTTTTTAGTAAAAATTATAGTGAAACAATTACAGTTAAAAATTAATCATTTTTTTGTGCAATGTTTAGTTTTTAACATATACTATAGCGTAGCATATTACTTATAAACGATATTTCATACTTACAATGATAAGTTGGTGTGTAATATTGTAGATTGATATCTTTTGTGTTTAAGTTAGCACATCATTCATACTGCATTTGCAATGGCACATGATAGAAATAGTACTAGGTCTAAAAAGCTTGTTTAATAGTTTTATTGTGTACTAATGGTGTATTGTAGAGGGTATTGCATGAAAATACGATAAATTGTAATGTGACCTGTGGCAAGTGTTTTGTATATAAATGTAATGTTATATGTGTGGTTATGGTGTTGTGTAATAAGAATTCTTAATTATATGAAAGTAATAATGATGCTGAAGATGTCATGAATAATAAATTGTAGTGCAAAGTTTCTTGTATATAAATGTAATGTATATGTGTAGTTGTAATATTTTATTATAAGCATTAGTATGATATATAATCATTCAAGGTATATAGAATTGGGTGTGAAACGTCTGTTGTTGTGTTGAAATTAACGTGTATTTTTAAATATAAGTTTATATTGGCAATAATAAAATTACCATAATTTAGTACACATCTCTCTTAAAGATAGTATTGCACTACTATTCATCAAGATATAAAACTTCTGCTTTTTCTTGTGTTATTGGCTGTAGATCAATGAATTTTTTCTTATATATACAGTTTGTGTTATAGATTATATTGTACCATGACTTATTTTGTATGGGTGGTATTCCAGTAATATATAACTCATCTTCTGCTCTGGTTATAGCTACGTAAAGTAGTCTTAAATATTCATTGTATTCGTTACTCTTTTGTTGGGATTTCAGGTTTTCACAGAAATCATTTATGTCATTGCGTATCCAAAATGGGGTATGTTCTTCATCAAATACTAGCTGAGTTTCACTTTTTGAAATGGTTGTTGTATCTGATAAGAATACTATAGGGGATTGCATACCCTTTGCGTTATGTATTGTCATGATTTTTACATAATCTTGTCTGAGATTAATGTCGCTTTTTATTTCTGGATTAGTATTTTTTATCCAATGTATAAATGCTTGTAATGAATTCAGATTATTGGATTCGGATTGTATTAATAGATTAATGAATTCTCCTATGATTTCTATGCTTGATTGACCTAAGCGCTTTATAAATTTATGTTTATGCTCTGATATAATATGGTGGTATAAATTTAAAGGGTTATGCAGTTGTGATATATCAATTAGTTGTTTTAGATACTTTGATATAGTAGTAAACTTTAATTGTAATTCTTTCCACAAATATGTGTTATTCCTGTTGTATGCTAGGCGGAATATCTGCTCCTCAGTGAATTCAAAAATTGGTGATTTTAATAAACCTATTAAAGCTAAGTCATTTTCTGGTAATAATAAAAATTCTCCTAGATTGATCAGGTCTTGGATTACTGTGTAATCCATTATTTTAAACTTATCTCTTTCTAATGTGGGGACATCTAGTTTTTTTAATGCTGTTATAATATGATCTATGAAAGAAGTCCTGTGTCTTACTAGTATTAAGAAGTCCCCTGCTGTTATAGGACGATTTTTTGCTAATATAATTCTTTTATTAATTATCCATTTGTGAATTTTCTTTGCAATAGTTGATGCAAGTAATAGGTTGGGGTCTTGGTAAGCTTGATTTTCAAGATCCAATGAAAAACTTTTATTGTTTTTAATGTTAATTACAGGCCATATCTCTACATATCCTGGGTCGTTTTTTCGAAAGATTTCATGTTTAATTTTTGTTGTGTTAAAGGATATTTCTTGGCAGAAATTATTAAATACTTTGTCTACTAATTTTAAGATAGGTGGTGTTGATCTGAATGATTGTGTGAGATGTAATATTTTATGTTTATATTGGCTGCTTTGTTGTGCAAAATAATGACACATAGGGTCAAAATAATCAGGCCTTGCATTTTGAAAACCATATATTGATTGTTTTATATCTCCTACGATGAATAACGTTTTTGGTTCTTCGGTTGTACCTATACCAGAGAAGAAATCATGACATAATTGTAAAATAATATTCCATTGTTTTATGCTGTTGTCTTGTGATTCGTCAATTAACAGATGATCTATTTTACTATCTAATTGGAATAATATCCAATCTTTATATGCTGGATTTGTTAGTAAATTTAATGCTAGATCTATAATATCATTATGATCTAGATAATTTAGTTTCTGTTTATCTTGTTGGTATAGTTTTATAAAACATTTTGCAATTTCAATAAGATGGATAGTACGTTCTGCTATTTTATTGGTATAAAAAATTTTTGTAAAATTTAGTATTTCTTCTTGTATATCTAGAATAATTTTTTCTGCTTCAGGAAAATCAGTTAATGTCTTTTTTGTGATTATTGATGATATAGATTTTTTTTCTAAAGATGGTAAATTAATAAATATTTTTGCGTATTCATTTAATTTTTGTAATTTGTATTTTTGTAGTGAATTACTCCACTTAGCTAGTTTATGACTAATTTTTTTATCTCTTATACTTCCTTCACTTAAAATTTTGATTAAATAATTAAGAGTGTGATTATCAATAGGTAATAATTGACATGGTTCCTCCATGTTATGGATGTTAAGTTTTTGATATACTGAGCCTTGGTTGAGATTATAATGCTGTTTACTTAATAATTTGTATAGTAAGTCATAAATTGTAGCTTCCGTTATCTCATGTGAAATGGCTGATAAGTGGTGTGTTATTGTTGAATCATGCAGTAATTTATGAAAAATTTTTGAAAAAGATTCTGTAAAATCTTTAATAGTGCAGTTAGGAGAAATTCCTGCTTCTATTGGAAAAGTGGATATTAACTGATAACAAAAGCTATGTATGGTTTTTACTGAAAGTGATACGTTTTGTAAATTATTAAATAATTCCCTTGCTCTTTTGAATTCTTTTGGAGTTATTTGAGTTGGAATAATATCTTGTAGTGCTTTTTTTAGTTCTTCATTTTTTAATATTGTCCAAGTGCTTAGGATTGAATGTATACGTTCTGTCATTTCGTGTGCTGCTGCATTTGTGAATGTTAAGCAAAGTATATTTTTATGGCCTGTCACTAATAATCTTAAGACTCTGTTGACTAATATTCTTGTTTTCCCTGTGCCAGCTGATGCAGATATCCATATGAAAGAATAAAAAGGATTAGTTGCAATATTGTTCATATAATGTATAATCTACAATATTTCTATTTTTAATGTTAATAAAAAATTATACTTATAACAGTAATTATTATTAAATAAAAGATTTTATTAGTTAAGAGAGTCTTTAATGAATCAGTTATTTCTATTCGTGATGATAATAAGTTTTATCAATTCAACAGTTGGTTTCACATATGATTTGCATTCTAGTGGTAATGCTTATGATGTTAATACAAAAGATATAAAGTATCTTGATAAAAAAAAGTCTGCTAATTACGATGAGAGTTATGCTGAACGTAACGATGATGATTTAGATGATGCTAAAGAAGATATGTATGATGATGAGTTTGATGATGATGAAGAAGATATGTATGATGATGAGTTTGATGATGATGAAGAAGATATGTATGATGATGAGTTTGATGATGATGAAGAAGGTATGTCAATAGAAGGAAATGATGATGCTACTAAAGATGTTAATGATCAGGATATTAATATAAAAAGTAAGAAGATATCTGATAGTAGTTTACTCAAATCTGGTGATGAAAAAAAAGATCAGCAGTTAAAAGTTCCAGATAAGAATGTTGTTGAAGATAAGTCTAATGGTAAAAAAAAACTTCTGAAGTATTAGAAGATACATCTCAGGTACAGCAAAATGAAGTAAAAGCAAGTAATGTTTCATATAAATGGCCATTTAGAAGAAATATTATAGAGGGCATTGAAAAATCACAATATAATGAAATGAATCATCATCTTCCAAAAATATATAGTGTTGAAGATTATTACATACAAATTTTTTACTGTATAACACAGAATGACCTTTCTGGATTGAGATCTTTGATTAATAAATTGCAAGAATTAGGTGTAAGTTTATCAACTATACTGTATGAGGTGCGTACTTCAGATGTGGGAGATAATTTGTTAACCTATGCTGTAAGACAAAGAAAGTTAGATATAGTAAGGTTTTTATTGTCAATAGGTGCTGATTCAAATTTTACTAATTATAATAATGAAACTCCTTTGAGTATATCTGTGAGGAATGGTAGCATTGATATAACTCATGCTATAATTATTGCACAATAAAACTTTGCTATGTATTATCAGTATATATTTTGTGTATTACAGTAATTGTTTTATATGAGCTTTAACTAATTAAGAAATTCAAAAGACCAAGTAAATTATTTAATACTTTAAGGTGTATCACTTTTTCATTAAAGCTGTGCGCATAGTCTTTAATCAGTTGATATCTTGGTCCAGTAGAAACAAAAGTACACTATTAAAGGTTTTACAGAATCTTTTGTAAGCATTTTTCATAAGATCACTATACGGACATAGTAAAATACCACTTGATCAGGCTATCTTACATGAAATAACAGAATGTAGCCTATGATTTACTATGCAAACCATTGCATAAACATGCATTATAATTTTAATCAGGACTCAGTATATCAAAAACTTAACATCAATAACGTGAACCCATGTTGATTATTGTCTATTGATAATGCTCTGAAATTTTTGGAACTTCACATTCAATCTAATATGAATTGATTTAGAATAATTAAGCTGATTGAGTTAATAAAGTATACATAAATGTACTATATTGATGTTTTTGTGTATAGTACGTAAGATTTTACTAATTGTTAAAAACAATGTTCATGCTTGTAGGAGGCGTATTGTGAATAATAAAGAATTTTATGATAAAAAATTAGTACATATTAATGGGTTTTCAGTGATATTTTGGTGTATTATTTTTATTTGCTTGTTGTTGGTTGGTATATATTATGGGAGTTTTGTTATTATTTTCCCAATGTCTTTACTTTCATTAATTTGCACGTTTATTATTCCAAGTGGTTTTTTTGTTAATAATCCTAATGAAGCAAAAGTTGTTGAGTTTTTTGGAAATTATATTGGAACTATATTTAAATCAGGTTTTTTTTGGACTATTCCATTTGTTAGTATGAGGTCAATTTCGTTGAAAGTAAGGAATATTAATATCAATAAGATTAAAGTAAATGATTTTAATGGTAATCCAATAGAGATAGCTGCTGTAGTTGTTTGGCGAGTGATCAGTCCTGCTAAAGCTTGCCTTAATGTGAGTGATTATCAAGAGTTTATTAATATTCAAAGTGAAACTGCAGTTAGAGAACTGGCTGGTATATATCCATATGATGCTGAGGATAACAATGAATCTTTGCGTAATAATTCTACACAGATCTCGTCTAAGTTACGTGATATGCTACAAAATAGATTAGATATTGTAGGTATTGTTGTAGAAGATGCAAGAATATCACATTTAGCTTATTCTTCTGAGATAGCTCAAATTATGTTAAGAAGGCAGCAAGCAAAAGCGATTACTAATGCTAGGGGATATATAGTAAGGAATGCAATTATTATGGTAGATGAGATATTAAAACATTTTGAACTACAATATCAAATCAATCTTTCTGATGAGCAAAGAATTAAACTTGTCAATAATCTTCTAGTATCTCTAATTTCGGAACAAGGTGCTCAACCTACTATTAATATAGAATAATACCCTGCATTGATATTACTAAATGAGGTCTCAATGTGCTATGGAATATTTTGAATTATTTTTTACAGTTATTAGTAGGTTTATATAAGTGCTGTATCCGTTTTGCATAGTATGACATTAAAATGTGATCAGCTTTGAAGTATATATGTTGTATAATTATTTTGTTATAACGCAAGAGTAATATTGTTTACTATACTGAATATATACATAAGTATGTATATATTACTGTAATTGTATTGATCAAATTTTTCTCCATATAAGTAATTAATTTAGTTATTTCGAAGATAATGCATTTGTAATTTGCTGCTGGTCTCGGTGTATTAGAGTGGCATTTAGTAGTATAAGGGATATTTTCGTAAAAAATAAATAACACTTGTGAATGATTTATCCAACTCTTGCTTTTTGTTTTTCCTAAGTTTTGAATAAAAATATTTTAACAAGATAGGTTAATTATGAGTTATGATTCATTAAATTTTTATGAATATTATGATACATATGATGTAGACTGTGCAAATTGTACATGTGATAATAGAGTATTAGAAGAATATATGTCTTATCAGTCAATGTGGAAGGCAGTAATACTTCAGGCAATAATTGATTCGACATCTAATTATAGAAGAATGGAGAATAAACTTGAAAAAGTAAAAGCTACTAATTGGTTAAATGATTTTTCAAAAGATTTTATAACTGTTTGTGATTTTGCAGGATATAATCCTTTAAATGTCCAAAGTAAAACAAAAAGCATTATCTTAAATAATAGAATTTTAAATGAAGATAAAGCTAGAAATTAGATAAATTAGGTCTCAGCTGGTATAATTTAGTTTTGCTGTTAAACAATCTGATAGTTGGGATTTTTGATTTATATAGGTACTAGTGATGATAATGAATATTTGTTTTTTAATCTTTTTAAATAATGTTATTGATAAGCTTATATAATGGAAAAGCATTTGTTTTTATCAAAGCTCTAGATTAATACATGCTTATGTTAGTAGTATTATAAATATAGAGATACAAGCTAATTTTGCATCTGGTATTATACATAAAGATCTCAACTTGTATAACTTTTAGTTTTGCTGTTAAATAATTTGCAAGTTGAGGTTTTATTTATTCTGAATATAGAATGAAATATTGAAAGTAATAAATAATAACTTTTTATATAAACCTTTTTAGAAATTATGTTGATGTTTTATGAATAATGGAAAAAATGAAAAAAATTTTAGATAACTATTATTTTATGATAAATAGTGGTAAAATTACTTATGATGAGCAGCAAGTTAATCTATTAAAACAATTAACACCATACGTATCTGTTGAAAAATTTTGTCACTTTTTGCCTATAAAAAAGAGATTGAAAAAAGTTGGAATGTACATATATGGAGAAGTAGGTAGAGGGAAGTCAATGATTACAGATCTCTATTATAATTCTTGCGAAATAGAAAAGAAAAAGCGACAGTATTTCAATCAGTTTATGAAAACAGTACATACTTTATTACATGAATTTAAATCATCTCATATTAAGGATCCACTTTATAAAGTTGCTAAAGTAATACTTCGTAATGTAGATTTGTTGTGCCTAGATGAAATACAGGTGTATGATATTTGTGATGCTATGATATTAAGTCGATTGTTTTCTGTTATTTTTGATCAGAAAGTTATTGTCATGATGACCTCGAATTACGCACCTGTAGAACTTTATCAAGATGGTATTCAGAGACAATGTTTTGAACCTGTAATATCATTGATAATTGAGAGAATGCATGTTGTGCATTTATCTGGGAAACAAGACTATCGTACTATAAAAGGTTTAGAAGTAGATAATATATATTTCGTAGGAGAGAATTCTTATCCAAAATTATCTAAATTGTTTCTTGAAATGGCAAACAATAAGAAAGTAAAACCTGTAATGTTACATGTTTTTGGAAGAGATATAAAGGTAAGTAAAACTTTTGATGATACTGCATGGTTCGATTTTGATGAGTTATGCGGAAGAGCATTATGGGTATCAGATTATCAGGAAATAGTACGTAATTTTTCAGTAATATTTATTGCAGGTGTTCCTATATTTAATCATTACAATCAAAATGAGATGCGTAGATTTACTATTCTAATAGATGAATTATACGAAAACAAAGTTAAAATTTTTTGTTCTCTTGCTGCAGAGCCTCAATTATTGTATTACTTACAAGAAGTCCCTATGGATTTTCAGCGTACAATTTCGCGTTTGATAGAAATGCGATCTCCATCTTACTGTAAGATTTGATCTGTTGTGAATTTCTAGTAGATTTTATTATTGAAGATATTTAGCATTATCACTGTAATTGTGAGACTATTATTAAGTTTTGAGCATTTTATGGTATAACAGTAAAAATAATTACAAAATTGTGGTATGGTGCTTATTATGAATTGATAGATAGAGTCATTTCTATAATATTATAAATATGTGATTTATTGGTTATATAAGTTTTGCTTATGAAAAGTAATCTCAAGATACATTTTAATTTTGTATGCACATTTTTTTAAGCACTTGGTGTAATACTTATTGCTACTTAATGATTGTAAATCCAAAGTCATGTTTTTCTTTTAATATTAGTTTTGATCATCTCTCTGATGTTATTATATAAGTTTTACTTATTCAGTGGAGTTATATAGAACTTTAAAACATGTTTTACATTGGATAGGACATGGGCTTTTATGCTGGTCTTGTGTGCATATTTCTTTTAAACACTTAATGTAATATTCATTGTTGCTTAACGTTGGAACTCTAAAGAACATGTTTTCCTTTGATATTATTTTTTTATATTCTATATCTAATTCTACTAGAGTTTCAGAATTTTCTGATACAAATGATATAGGAACTAATACTATAGGTACATTGTCTTGTATTGCTTGATGAATTTCTGATATTGTACTAGGTTCTAACCATTTTGCAGGGCCGACCTTACTCTGATAACATATTTTATAATCTAATGATAGTATATCTAAAGATTTAACAATTAATGATACAGTTTGTTCTATTTGATACTGGTATGGGTCACCTTGTTGTATTATGCTTAATGGTAAACTATGTGCTGAAAATAATATTCTTGGTAATCCATAGTTTTGTGCTTTTTGATATTTTTCTGTGATTAATTGACATTGTGCTTTTATGTATTTTTCGTTGTTATAATAGCAGCAGATTACTGAAATAGGGAACTGAAATTTGCTTTTCTTCATGTGGTAATTCCAGTGCTGAATAGCTGATAGTGTAGTAGTTGTTGAATAATGTGGGTATAACGGTATTAGAATGATTTTATTTGGATTGTATTGACATACAGATTTTACTGTCTCTTTAGCTGAGGGTTTTGAATATCGCATGAATATAAAAACCTTATATTGGGTTTTTTCATTCTGATCATTTAGTATGTGTTCAAGAGAAGAAGCTTGTACTTTTGTTTCATTTAATATAGGGGATTGTCCATTAAGGTGTTTATATATTGCTACTGCCTTCCTCTTTCTCAACAGTGAAATTAATGTTGCTAGTATAAACCTTAAAGGATTGGCTAAATTTATAATATTTCTATCATAAAATAAATTGAATAAAAAAGGCCTTACTTCAGATAGTGATTGAGGCCCACCCATATTAAATAATACTACTGCTACTCTTGGCACATGTTATTTGTTTATTTTATAACTTTAACAAACTAACACATATAATGTTAGTTATCAAGTAAAGATTAATTGTACAGAACTGCAAGTTAAATGTACATTATTTATAGTACTGTTACTTGCTTTGACTTGCTGCATCCCGGACAATGTGGGGGGGTAGTTGTTTTTGTTTCTGTGTTTTTCGGTGTGGGGCAATCTACTAACATTTCATCAAGGTATGATATGGGAGATCTACAAGATAATTTATCATGTTTTATTATTTTAGCATTTAATATTCCGAGGCTGCATACTACTATTAGATCTCTAGTTCCTGCATATAAGAAACTAGCCATATGCTTAACATGTTCTCTAGAATGTGTAAACTCTTCTATGGAAGTTTTAGAGCCTTTGATTATATGATATAGTGATATGCTTAAATCAAGAATAAGATTGAATGGAAGCTCTAGTATTCCTATAGTAAAAAGAGATAATTCTATAATTGCTTTTAGTGCTGTTAAAGGAGTCATTAGCATAGAAAGAAGTATGGTTTTCATTTTAGGTAATGCAGTAGTATTATTATATTCTGTGGGATATTTTGTGGGTTCCTGATCACTAGGGATTGTAAAGTGTACGTAGTCATTGTTACCTGCAGAAGAATTTCTGTATATTGGATGACCTATTGTCTGGCAGCAATCTTTTCTTATCCCTAATACTCTTAGAGTCATACAGATCATTATCATAATGCTCATACATACGGCTAAACATAACAGATGTGTTTCTAATGGTGTGAATTGTGCTCCAAAAATTTGTGGTCCTGAGTAATATATCGCAAGAAATACTGTAGGCATGACAATCATAACTTCAAGAAATGGAATAATATGATTTTTTATCTGATACTTTGTATTTTGTTTGCTCTCTTTAATGATTGTTCTTTGAAGATCTGACATGTGCTTTCCATAACACATATTATAAAGTGATAGCTCTAATAAAGTAAGAGTGCTCAAATGAAAAATTAACCATCCTTTAAAACCGCAAAACAATGAATTTTTCAGCTTGATGTGTAGATCCTCTGTAAATTTTGACATATCCATATAATGCTACCTAATTGATGTAATAGGACATTATACTTTGGTTTTTTATTTAGTATATAGGAATATTTACTTAATATATATGATAAATCTAGTATTCTTGTAGTGTATGGTTTTGTTAGCTTTTTTAAGTAGTAAATAAAATGGAGGCATATAAACTAGAAAGATTTTTCTAAATTATGAATTAATTTTTCTATTCTTAATAAGGTATGTGATGAGATATTACTTATCTCATTTTTGAGTTTTAAATAGTCATCAAAATATTTCTTATACATTAACATTTCGTCTTTTGTTTTTTTTAGTTGAATTTTTAGCTCGTTTTTCTCATCTTCTAGTGTTAATCCTGCTAGTAAAAATATTAAAGCATCAGAACCTTTACCTTTTTCTGCACTTGATATTGAATTAACCAATTTATTGAACTTATCTACTAAGTTAAGCAAGTGGCATTCTTCTGTCTTATTACATGCTAATCTGTATTTGTTATTTCTGACAGTAATTTCAATGACTTGTGGATTAGAGCTATTCACTTAACTTACTCCTTTTTTAAAATAGCCTGGATGTTTTCTATTGTAGAATTTAAACGATTGATAACTTCGTGGCATGTCTCCTTCCAATTGTTACATTCATTTGTTTTGCTTATAAGCTGTTTGTCTAATTTGTTCTTTTCTTCAGTAAGTAATTCTATAGTTGCTTTATACTGTGATATATTGTTTTTATGACTTAATTTTTGTGCTAATAAAGATTCTAACCTATCAAATGCTTCATCTAAACTCTGCTGAAACTCTGAATTATGAAAGTTATTTATTTGATTCATAATAAACCATCTAATTTATATTTAGTTATAGCTTATTGATTTATCAGCTTGATAAATTTATTACTAGCTCTAAAGTATACTTTCCGATATTTATTTTTTGCTAACCTTGTATTAGCAATTTTTATATTATAACTTCTTACTGTAAATGATCCAAAACCTCTTAATTCTACTCTGCAATCATTCTTTAAGTAATCTATAATTAATGAAAAAAATATATTTAATATTTTAGATATTATTTCCTCACTGAGAGAAGGATTTTTTTTGGATATATGTTGAATTAAATGTGATTTTAACATGATATTTATTTGTTAATATAATAATGAATAACCTGAGATATAATTGAGCTTACATTTCGAAATGTAGATTGATATGATTTTTTTGATAAGGTTTTGACTTTTTTTGTGTTAATATTTTGTGAATGAAACCAATCCATTGCTTCATCTTCTCCGCCGATTTGGTCAATTAGCCCTATAGATAATGCTTCTGATCCTGTGTACACACTGCCATTTGCTATTTTCAGTACTTGAGTCCTGTCCATTTTTCTGCGATCTGCTACCACATCAACAAAGTACTCATAATATTCTTTAATAATACGACGTATTGATTCTTCTTTTTCCTTTGTCAATTCTTCAAAAGGGGATATTTCTGCTTTTAAATCTGAAGATTTGATTGATTTTAAAGAAATACCCATTTTTTCTGCTAAAGAACTAATACCAATATATTGCATTAACACACCAATAGAACCAGTAATAGTAGTGTGACGAGATATTATATGATCTGCAGCCACTGCAGCCATGTACCCACCTGATGCAGCAAAATCATTTAATAACGCAACTACTGGTTTATTTTTCGAAACGTTACGTATACCTTGATATAAAATCTCACTACCTGTTACTGAACCTCCTGGACTATTGATATTTAATATTAACCCTGTAATGTTATTACTTTCAGCAACCCTTTTCAGTAACATATACGTTTCGTTATTTGTGTCAATTTTACCTTCAATATTGATTTTAGCAATATACTGATTATCTAAAAAATTACTGACATTTGATAGATCAATGTAGTTACTCAATATTAGCGATATAAATATCATAAAGAATGCTAAGATCCTCCATAACTTTACTCTGGAATTTAATATTTCTATTTTTAGTAACTGATCAGACATGAGGTAACCCTATTCAATGCTTCAATGATAATACCATATTGTAAGTTTCAATAAGCAATACTTCAGCCTCTAACTTGTCTCCTGGAAAGAACTTCTTATTATCAGGTAAATATTCTTGTTCAATCAAAAGATTAAAGCTATTTGATCCGTTAAATACATCAACTAATATGCCAGTATCTTCAACAACTTTGGTGACTGTAACTGGTATGTTATCTCCTAAATTAGTTTTCTTTAGTAAGTCAAGAAAAGGATCATATTCTAGTTGTTTTATTCCAAGATCTATTTTACTTTTGTTTGGATTTATCATTAATATTTTTGCTTCTACACAATCTCCAACACTATATTTTTTTATTGCTGCTTCTGGCGATAAAGACCAACTTAATTCTGTAGTACGTATTAAGCCTTCAATGCCATCAT
Source organism: Ehrlichia muris AS145 (assembly GCF_000508225.1). GTDB lineage: Bacteria > Pseudomonadota > Alphaproteobacteria > Rickettsiales > Anaplasmataceae > Ehrlichia > Ehrlichia muris. The sequence continues at coordinate 793,989 of NC_023063.1, read as the reverse complement.
TAAGTGTGTTGTCTTGGAATGAAACAAATATACCAAGATTTGTGATATTTTTTATTTTTGTGGATACAACAGAACCTAAAGGATATTTTAGCGTAAATGCTTGCCATGGATTATCTTGGCACCTTTTCATGCTAAGACTCATACGGCTTTTAGTTGTATCTATACTTAATACTTTAACCTGAATTTCTTCACCCCTCATAAACAGCTGATTTATAGGTAAAGAATTTTTTGTCCAACTTACTTCAGATACATGAACTAACCCTTCTATTCCTGTTTCTAATTCAACAAAAACACCGTACTCTTCAATACTTGTTACAATACCTTTATGAACACTATCAACAGGATATTTTTTCTCAATATTTGACCATGGACTCTCTTCTAATTGTTTTACACCGAGAGAAATTTTCTTATTTTCACGATCAATCTTTATAATTTTTGTTTTTACAGTTTGACCGCATGAAAAAACAGCTGAAGGGTGACTTACACGGCTCCATGATATGTCAGTTATATGTAATAGCCCATCAACCACACCGACTGAAGGGGATTCATGTATTTCTATAAACACACCATACTTAGTTATACTTTTAACTTTACCTTCAATAATATCTCCTTCGTTCAATTGATTGAGATATAAACTTTTAGCATCTGCAAGAGATTCTTCTAGTATAGCTTTCCTTGATACTACAATATTGCCTTGCTTTTTATCCATCTTTAATATACGAAATTTTTGCTTTTTGCCTAACAACGGAGTAATATCTTTAACTTGTCTTAAAGCTACATGACTTGCTGGTAAAAATGCTACAACACCTTTTATATCAACAGTATATCCACACTTAATTGAACTGAATATTACTCCTTCAACGTCTTCTTTCTTTTCTGCAGCTTCTTCAAGTTTCTGCCATAATTCATCTCTGATAGCTTTCTCTCTGCTCAATACTACACTGCCATTACGACCTTCTATTTTCTCTAAATATAGCTTTACTTTGGATCCTATGGCAATGTTTTGATAATCATCACCGAGCTCAAATTCTTTAAGTGAAATGATACTTTCAGATTTTAATCCTGAATCTATTGTTACATATCCTTTGTCTATGCAGATAATAGTACCTTCTATTATTTGTCCTTCTTTTACGCTGTCATCGATGAATCCTTTTAATGCATGCTGAAATTCTGAACTACTATTATTATCAAAGTCTTCTGTTTCAAGATTATGGCTAATAAATTTATTAGATTTTATTTTTTTTATATTATGCAAATAATTGTCCGATTCTAAATTTGGTTTTGTTTGAAGGTTTTCCATAAAATATAGCCTATTTTAAAATTAGCAAAAGCAGTAAAAATCATATTATTATTATTTACCATACTTTACAAGTAGGTTTTTATTTTTTCTTTAATATATGAAAATACCTGTTCCTTAGTCATGTATGAAGCATTAATGTATAATGCGTCTTTTACCTGTATCAAGGGTGAGAATTCTCTATAAGTATCCCTGATATCTCGTTCTATTATCTGCTGATGTATTGTTTTATACATTTGTTTCTTCTGATGTAGCATTTCTTTGAATCTTCTTTGCGCTCTAATGGATGTTTGTGCTGTAATAAAAATTTTAAAATCTGCATTAGGAAAGACTACAGAAGATGTATCCCTACCATCAAGAATGATTCCTGGTTCTGCTGAATAGATAAGTCTACGCTGTATAGGTAATAACGCAAGTCTAATATGTTTGTGTCTTGCTAAAATTGAAGCAATCTTAGCTATGTCTTCATTGTTGTATAATGTAGTATTACTATCCTCTAGAAGTAATGATAATATTCTTTCTTCTAAGTTGCTATCAATTTTTAAATTATTTTGTGCTGATATTCCAAATATTGCAGCTATTATCCTATATATTTTTCCTGTATCTAAATATTGAAAATTAAGGAAGTTTGCTAATTTCCTAGCTAAACTTCCTTTTCCTGAAGCAGAAGGACCATCAATTGTTATAACGAAATTATTGCAATGCTTGGTCATGATTTTGTGTAAAAACAGAATATAATGCTATAGCTGCTGCATTTGATACATTTAAGCTATCGATTTTTCCTGATATTGCAATTTTTAATAGAAAATCACAATTTTCTTTTGTTAATTTGCGCATTCCTTTGCTTTCTGCCCCAAAAATTATTAGTTTTTTTCTGTCTAGTGTTGTTTTGTGTAAAAATTCTCCTTCTTTTGCATCAAACCCATAGCACCAGTAACCTGCTTTTTTTAACAATTTCATTGTATTGACTATATTTATTACATATACAATTGGGATCATTTCGATAGCCCCACTTGAGGTTTTTGACATGCCACAATTTTCTGAAGGTGAATTATGATATGGTAGTATAATAGCATCTACATTAAAACATACAGCTGATCTGATGATGGATCCTATATTATGGATATCTGTAACTTGGTCTAAGAGTATTATGGTTGAATTTTCTTTAGATGTATTTAATACTTCTTCTATTGTTATTGAATTAATAGTTGATGCTTTTAATACAATGCCTTGATGATTACTATTATGTGGTAAAAGTGAATTGATATAATTAAGGCTTACTTGTTTTAAATTTATATTCTTTTGTTTGCATAATTCTGAAATTTTAGATATTTCGTTATTGTTTTGCATAAAGCTTTCTGTTACTAAAAGTTCATAGCACTCCCTATTCTTGTTTTGCAAAGCAGCAATGCATGCGTGTTTTCCGTAAATTAATACTTTACTTTTGTTCATAGAAATGTTGTTGTTATTTTTGACTTTTTTTTTAATTAGATATTGACATATTGTAATCTTTAATTTAGTTAAATCAATTCTAATCTAAATTTTTTTGGTATCGTTTTTATTTTTTTATGTTAATTAATAAGATATTAGGTTAGCATTAGTGTTTTTAGGAGGAGTGGCCGAGTGGTCTAAGGCAACAGACTGTAAATCTGTCCACTGACGTGATCGTAGGTTCAAATCCTACCTCCTCCACGGTTATGCGGGTATAGCTCAATGGTAGAGTTTCAGCCTTCCAAGCTGACTATGTGGGTTCGATTCCCACTATCCGCTCTTTATTTTGAAATGGTTTAACGGTGTTAAAGGTATTTGTTTATGGTAGAGGAAAGGAAACCACATATAAATGTAGGGACAATAGGGCATGTTGATCACGGCAAGACAACATTGACAGCCGCGTTAACAACAGTGTTAGCGAAGAGATTGAGTGGAGAAGGTAATAAGAGTGTAAAATATGATGAAATAGATAAAGCACCAGAAGAGAAGGCAAGAGGTATAACCATTTCAACGGCACATGTAGAATATGAAACAGAAAATAGACATTATGCGCATGTAGATTGTCCAGGACATGCTGATTATATAAAAAATATGATAACAGGTGCTGCGCAAATGGATGCAGCAATATTAGTAGTATCTGCAACTGATGGAGCAATGCCTCAAACAAGAGAACATATACTATTAGCAAAACAAGTTGGAGTAAAAGACATAGTAGTATGGATGAATAAATGTGATGTTGTAGATGATGAAGAGATGTTGTCATTAGTTGAAATGGAGATAAGAGAATTATTATCAAAATATGGATATCCAGGGGATGATATAGATGTTGTGAGGGGATCTGCAGTTAAGGCATTAGAAGAAGAAACAGGCTCAGGTGTGTGGAGTGAAAAGATTATGGAATTGATGAGTGCCTTAGAGAAAATAAATTTACCAACAAGAGAAAAAGACAAGCCATTTTTAATGTCAATAGAAGATGTATTTTCAATACCTGGAAGGGGTACAGTAGTAACAGGAAGGATAGAAAGAGGAGTAATCAAAGTAGGAGATAAAATAGAAATAGTAGGGTTACGTGATGTGCAAAGCACAGTATGTACTGGAGTTGAAATGTTCCATAAGGCATTAGATGCAGGTGAAGCAGGGGATAATGCTGGTATATTATTAAGAGGAATAAAGAAGGAAGATGTAGAAAGGGGGCAAGTATTAAGTGCGCCTGGTCAGATACATTCATATAAGAAATTCAAGGCAGAGGTATATATATTAAAGAAAGAAGAAGGTGGGAGACATACGCCATTTTTCTCAAATTATCAGCCACAATTTTATGTTAGAACGACTGATGTAACAGGGAGTATAAAATTACCTGATGGAGTTGAGATGGTAATGCCTGGAGATAATATAAATATCGAAGTAAGTTTAGATAAGCCTGTTGCTATTGATAAGGGATTGAGATTTGCAATTCGTGAAGGTGGTAGAACTGTAGGCTCTGGTATTATTACTGAAATTTTGGAGTAGGTATTTTATGGTGACGCAAAAGATATATATTGAGCTTAAGGCATTTGATAGTTGTTTATTGGATAGGTCTGCACGTAGTATTATTTTGACTGCCAAGAGAAGTGGTGCACGTGTTAATGGTCCAATTTTTTTTCCTCGTAAGATTATGAAGTTTATTGTTAATCGATCTACTCATGTTGACAAGAAATCTAGAGAACAATTTGAAATTAGAACTCATAAGCGTTTAATTAGTCTGCCAAAAGCTAATTCTACAATTATTCAAGCATTGATGAGCTTGCAATTACCTGCTGGTGTAGATGTTAAGGTTAAGGTGATTGGGGGGGGTAACAATGGCTAAAAGAATAGGGTTATTTTTAGAAAAGGTAGGTCATACTGCAATTTTTGATAATGAAGGCAAAAGAGTACCAGTTACTTTATTGCATTTAAGAAATTCTTTTATTATTTCTACAAAGACTAAAGATGTTCATGGTTATAATGCTGTGGTATTAGGTGTGGAAGCTTCTGTTAATCTAAAGAAGCCTCAATCAAAGATTTTAGAAAGAAGAAATATTACTGCCAAGTGTAAGATCTTTGAATCTAAGGTTGATAATCTAGATAATCTAGTAGAAGGTGCTAAGATTTCTATTACTCATTTTGTTAAAGATCAGTACGTTGATGTTACTGGATATTCTTTAGGAAAAGGTTTTGCTGGTGTTATGAAGCGACATAATTTTAAGGGGTTAAAAGCATCTCATGGTGTTTCTATTGCTCATAGATCTCAAGGTTCAACAGGTCAGTGTCAGGATCCTGGTAGGGTATATAAAGGGAAAAAAATGGCTGGTCATTTAGGAGATAGTAAAGTAACAGTACAAAATCTTAGAGTTATTTTAGTTGATCAAGAAAGATCTTTATTAGTTGTAAAAGGTAATAATATTCCTGGGGCTAAGGGATCTTATATTTTTGTGAAAGATGCTATAAAAAAGTCGGTGCCAAAGAATTCTTTTCCTGTATGTGTTGAAGATTTAAAATTAGATAATGTTGTGTGAGCTCAATATGGAAGTTAGTATAATAAATGTAAGTAGTGATAAAGTTGGGACGATTAATTTAAATCCTTTGATATTTTCTGTGAATTATAGGCCAGATATATTAAAGATGGTAGTTGATTGGCAATTATCTAAAAGGCGTGCTGGGACACATAAAACGAAAACTATAGGTGATGTTTCTGGTACAACTGCTAAGCCTCATAGACAGAAACATACTGGTAGGGCAAGGCAAGGTAGTCTACGTAGTCCACAATTTAGAGGTGGTGCTGTTATTTTCGGTCCTGTAGTAAGAAGTCATGCTTACTCATTAAACAAGAAAGTTCGTAATTTAGGGTTGAAGGTTGCTTTATCGTTAAAGAATTCTTGCGATAAATTGTTGATTTTAGATAGTATTGATGTTAATTTTGTGAAGACTACACAAGTATTGCAATTTATTAAAAATTTCAGGCATAAATCTTTTCTGATTATTGATAAAGATTATAATAAAAGTGTGGTTTGCTCTTGTAGAAATTTGCATAATGTAACTTTATTAAAGCAAGTTGGAACAAATGTTTTAGATCTTTTAAGACATGATTGCATAATTTTGACTGTTAGAGCTGTGAAATATTTAGAAGAAAGGTTATTATGATTAATTATTTTAACGTTATACAGTCCTCTATTATTACAGAGAAAGCAGTATTATTAAATGAGAAGTTTAATAAGTATGCTGTATACGTATCTGTTGATGCTAATAAACAAAGAATCAAAAAGGCTTTGAAAGTTGTATTTGACTTAGATGCTATTCGTATTAATGTTTTAAATCAGAAAGGGAAGAAAAAATATTTTAAAGGTATATTTGGCCGTAGGAAAGATAGAAAAAAGGTTTATTTTTCTTTACCAAAAGATCAAAATTTTAAGTATATGGGAATGAAATAGAATTAAGATGGGTATTAAGAATTTAAATTCAGTAACAGCATCTTTACGTGGTACTGTGTTGTTAGATAAATCAATGCTATGGAAGGGTAAGCCAGAAAAGTCTTTAGTTAGTTATAAGATTTCTTCTGGTGGTAGAAACTCTCGTGGTGTTATTACTGTGCGTCATCGTGGTAAGGGTCATAAGCGCTTATATAGAATTATTGATTTTAAAAGGAATAAATTTGGTATTCCTGCGACTGTTGAAAGGTTAGAATATGATCCAAATAGAACAGCATTTATTGCGCTATTATCTTATGATGATGGTGAGAAGTCTTATATAATTGCGCCTAATGGGTTGAAAAAAGGTGATGTTGTTGTATCTGGGGATGGGGCTGATATATTACCTGGAAATTGTCTTATGTTAAAGTCAATTCCTGTGGGTACATTTGTTCATAATGTTGAGCTAAGACCTGGCAATGGTGGAGTAATTTCAAGAGCTGCTGGTACTTATGCTCAATTGATGAGTAAAGATGGTATATATGTTTTATTAAGGTTAAGTTCAGGAGAGATAAGAAAAGTATTATCTGATTGTTGTGCTACTATAGGTATAGTGTCTAATCTAGATAATCAAAACGTAAAATTAGGTAAAGCAGGAAGAAGTAGATGGTTAGGTATTAGGCCTACTGTGCGTGGTGTTGCGATGAATCCTATAGATCATCCTCATGGTGGAGGTGAAGGTAAAACTTCTGGAGGTAGGAATCCTGTTACTCCGTGGGGTGTATCAACAAAAGGGAAAAAGACTAGAAAAAGAAATAAATCTAGTAATAAATATATTAAGCGTGTATCTGATAAAGGGTAGAATATGTCTAGATCTGTTAAGAAACCTCCTTTTTGTGCACCGCATGTTTTACGATTGGTAAATAAAGCTGTGGCTCAAAATAAATTAAATTCTATTATCAATATTCATTCTAGGTCTTCTGTGATCTTAAATAAATTTATAGGCTTAACTTTTGGGGTTTATAATGGTAAAACTTATGTTCCTGTGAAAGTTAATGATAATATGGTTGGGCGTAAGTTTGGTGAATTTTCTCCAACTCGTCGTTATACTGGCCATGTGAGTGATAAGAAGGTATCTAGGAAGTAAAATTGGTTTAAATTATGAGTAAAGAAGTATCAATAATAGCTAAAGGGGTTGGGCTAAGATCTACTCCTTCTAAATTAAATTTGGTTGCTGATTTGATTAGAGGAAAAGATGTATCTGTAGCTATAATGTATTTAAAATTTTGTAAAAAGAAGTCTGCTAGATATATCAGCAAGGTTTTAAAATCTGCTGTTGCCAATGCGCAAGCCAATTGTAATGTTGATCTTGATAATCTTTACGTAAAAGAGGTTCTGGTCGGAAAATCTTTTTCTTTGCGTAGGATTCATGCTCGTGCACGAGGTAAAGCATGTAGAGTGCATAAGCATTATGGTAATGTTGTAATAAAATTATTTGAGAGGATGTAATTTATGGGTCAGAAGTCTAATCCTATTGGATTAAGGTTAAAGATAATCAATACGTGGGACTCTTTGTGGTATGCTAATAAAGATTATACTACAAAGTTACATGAAGATTTTTTATTACGTAAGTTTATAAAAAAGGCTTTTTATCATGCTTCGATTAGTAAGGTTGTTATAGCTAGAAAAGTAGATGTAATCATAGTTAACGTATATTCTGCTAAACCTGGTGTAATCATAGGTAAAAAAGGGGCTGATGTTGATAAAGTAAAGCAGCAAATTGTTAAAATGATAAATAATAATATTGAATTAAATATAATAGAAATAAAGAAACCTGAATTGAAAGCAGTTTTAATAGCAGAAAATATAGCACAGCAATTAGAAAAGAGAATATCTTTTAGGCGTGCAATGAAAAGAAGTGTACAAAATTGTTTAAAGGTAGGGGCAAAAGGAATAAAGGTTAGTTGTGCTGGTAGATTAGGTGGAGCTGAGATTGCTAGAACTGAGTGGTATAAGGAAGGAAGTATTCCATTGCATACTTTTAGGGCCAATATAGATTATGGTTTTTGTGAAGCAAAAACAATTTATGGAATAATAGGTGTTAAGGTTTGGGTTTATCTTGGCGATATGAAATCGAGTAATGAGTAATTAGTGAGTAGAAATTATGTTTATACCTAAGAAAACTAAATATAAGAAGGATTTTAAAGGGCGTATTAGCGGTAATGCAAAAGGTGGATATACTTTATCTTTTGGGTCTTATGGATTAAAAGCTTTAGAGCCAAGTAGGTTAACTTCTAAACAAATTGAATCTGCAAGAAGAAGTATTTCAAGGACTTTAAAACGTGTTGGTAAAGTATGGATCAGAGCATTTTGTCATACTTCTGTCAGTAAAAAACCTATGGATGTTCGTATGGGAAAAGGAAAGGGAAGTGTTGAAATGTGGGTATGTAAAGTCAAGCCTGGTAAGATATTGTTTGAAATAGGTGGAGTTTCATTAAATTTAGCAAAGGAAGCATTGAATAAAGCTCAAGCTAAGCTTCCAATGAAATGTAAGTTTGTTAGTGATGAATTGTAAAGGTGTTGAGCTATGGATATTGTTGATATAAGATCTAAAACTAATAGTGAGTTGTGTGAGTTGTTAGTAAGTTTGAGGAAGGAATTGGTTAATGCTGTATTGAGCAAGAAAGTTGATAAATCAAGCAACCATTTTTATTGTACAAATATAAAAAAAGATATAGCCAGGGTATTAACAATATTGAACGAAAAGAAAAAAGAGGAAAAGCATGTCTAATAAGAGAGTTTTAACAGGTATTGTAGTTGGTGCAAAATGTGATAAAACTATAAAGGTAATGGTTTCTCATATGATAAAGCATAAGACATATAAGAAAATAATAAAAAAGCGTAAGAATTATGTAGTACATGATGAACATAATCAGTATAAGTGTGGTGATGTTGTGAAGATACAGGAGCATGTACCTATATCTGCTACTAAAAGGTGGATTGTAATTTAGAAGGTAATAAGTTTATGATACAGAAGAATACTTTATTAGATGTTGCAGATAATTCTGGTGCACGTAAAGTGTTGTGTATAGGATTGTTAGGTGGTAAGAAATCTGCTTCAGTTGGTGATATTATTATTGTTTCCACTAAGGTAATTACTCCGAGAGGAAAAGTTAGTAAAGGGAAAGTTTACAAAGCAGTGGTTGTTAGGGTAAAGGAAGCAGTACGTAGGTTAGATGGAAGTGTTATAAGATTTTCAAGTAATGCTGTTGTATTAATTAATGATCAAGGTGATCCATTAGGGACTCGTGTATTTGGTCCGATTAAAAAATTACCTTTTGGTCTTTTTTCTAAGGTTATGTCTTTAGCTGTAGAGGTATTATAAGATGGGTATGAAGATTATTGCTGGTGATGATGTTATAATAATCAGTGGCAAAGATAAAGGAAAAATGGGAAAAGTAGTAAAAATTCTGAAAAAAAAGCATTATGGTAAAGATGTTTCTTTTGCAATAATTTCAGGGGTTAATGTATGTAAGAAGAGTGTTAAAGCCACTCAAAAGAGTGATGGCGGTATTATAAATGTTGAGAAGCCTATAAATCTTTCAAATGTTGCATTATTTGATTCTACACTTGGGGTTCAAACAAGAGTAGGTTATAAATTTATTGATGAAAGAAAAGTGCGTTTTATGAAATCTTCTGGCAAAATTATAGAATAGGTTGTTTTTTTATGTTAAAGGATTTATATAAGAGTCATATTGTACCATCTTTGAAAGTTAAGCTTGGGTATAGCAATGTGATGCAAGTTCCTAAAATTGTAAAAGTTTGTTTAAATATAGGATTAGGTGTAAGTGGTTCTGATAGTAAAGTTATGAATTCTTGTGTACGTGATCTTGCATTAATAGCTGGTCAGAAGCCTGTAGCAACTTATGCAAAAAAATCTATAGCTGGATTTAAGATACGTAAAGGTTTTCCTATTGGATGTAAGGTTACTTTAAGGAATAATAAAATGTATGAATTTTTAGAGAGACTTATTCATGTTGTTCTTCCTAGAGAACAGGATTTCAAAGGATTATCTGTTAATCAGTTTGATGGTTGTGGTAACCTATCGATTGGTATAAAGGAGCATATTTCATTTTTAGAAATAGATTATGATAAAATAGATAAAATACTAGGGTTAGATATTAACATTGTCACAAATGCAGTTAACAATAATGATGCTAAGTTGTTGTTAATGGAATTTGGTCTTCCATTTATTAATTAAAGGGTATTTATGTCAAGAAAATCTGTTATACAAAGAAATTTAAAGCGTATATCTATTTGTAATAGATTGAAGAGTAAGAGAGAGAAGTTAAAAGCTATAATTAAAGATCAATCTATTTCTATGAATGATAGGTTCTTAGCTCAAATAAAGTTATCTAAGCTTCCTAAAGATTCATCTTATATTAGAATTAGAAATAGGTGTTTAATTACTGGAAGACCTAGAGGATGTTATAGAAAGTTTAAGGTTTCTCGTATTGTTTTACGTCAATTAGGTTCAATTGGACAAATACCTGGGTTGACTAAATCTAGTTGGTAATATTGAAAGGAGGGGTTAGTAGTGTCTTTGTCAGATCCTATTGCTAATTTTTTAACAAGTATACGTAATGGACAATTAAGCATGAATAAGGTGATAGAGGTTTCTTATTCTTATGTTATTCATGCTATATTACAAATTTTACTTTCAGAAGGATATATAGATGGATTTATTGAGAAGTCAAAGAGTTCTAATATAAAGTTTTTTGAAGTGAAACTTAAATATTATAATGGTGCACCTGTAATTAGTCAGATCGCTAGAATATCAAAGCCAGGTAAGAGGTGCTATTGTTCAGCTAAAGGTATGCCTAAGTTTTATAATGGGTTAGGCTTATATATAATATCGACGTCTAAAGGAATTATGTCAGATTATAATGCTCGTAAGTCTGGTGTTGGTGGAGAGATTTTATGTGGTGTTTTTTAGGAGATTAATTAATGTCAAGAGTTGGTTCTGTGCCTATAGCGGTTCCTAGTAATGTTCAGGTAGATTTAGTTGATAATCAGCTTATCTTAAAGAATAGTGAGAATTCATTAAAATTGACTTTAAATCATGGTATTCTTTGTGATATTACTGATGGCAAGATTATGTTGCGTACTAGTGATAAGTCTATCAAGTCGAGAGTAATGTGGGGAACTTACAGAAGTATAATTAATAATTATGCCATAGGCTTATCTCAAGGATTAGTAGTTGAACTTGAAGTTAACGGTGTTGGTTATAAAGCTGAAGTTAACGGTGAATATTTATCTTTATCATTGGGTTTTAGTCATGGTATAAAATATAAGATCCCTAAAGGTATTGTTATTCAATGTGTTAAACCCACTCAAATATTGGTTAAGGGTTTTGATAAACAAAAAGTATATATGGTAGCATCTGATATATGTTCAATTAGGAAATATAATCCGTATAAAGGTAAAGGTATCTCTATTAAAGGTAGATATGTTCATAGGAAAGAAGTTAATAAGAAAAAGTAAGAAATGAGGTAATGGTTAAAATTATGGTATATAATTGTACTAGACTTGAAAGGCGTAAAAGGCGTGTTAGATTAAAATTAAAAAGAAATTCATCTTTATTAAGGTTATCTATTTTCAAATCAAATAGGCACTTTTATGTTCAATTAATAGATGATAAATGTGGTAAAACGTTTGCTTCAGCATCTACTTTAGAACGTGAAGTTGTTGCTTTAACTAATAGGAAGGTTAACAGTTATTCTGTAAAGGTTGTTGCAAAGTTGATGTCTGATCGATTAAATAAATTGGATAATTGTAAAAAATTTATTTTCGATAGAGGCCTCTATAAGTATACGGGAATAGTTTCTGATTTTGCGAATGAATTGCGGAGTTATGGTTTTGAGTTTTAATAAATAGGTTTTATAATATGGATGTTGTAAAGAAGTCACGAAATGTTCATGGTTCTAATGATTTTTCTGAATTGATAGTTTCTGTGAGGCGGGTTGCAAAAGTTGTAAAAGGTGGCCGTAGGTTTTCTTTCTCAGTGTTAGTAGTTATAGGTGATGAGAAAGGTAAAGTTGGTTGTGGAATAGGTAAACATCTTGAAGTATCTGAAGCTAAAATCAAAGCTGTTAATGCTGCTAAGAAGAATATGATCAGAGTTCACTTACGTGAATCTAGGACTTTACATCATGATGTGAAAGCTAAGTTTTGTTCAAGTAAAGTTATGTTAAGGTCAGCTAAGGTAGGTACAGGTATTATAGCTGGTGGTTCTATACGTTTAATTTTTGAAGTTTTAGGGGTGCAAGATGTTGTAGCAAAATCTATAGGATCTTCAAATCCACATAACGTTGTATATGCTGTTTTTGCTGCTTTTAGAAAAATGCTATCACCGAAGCAGGTAGCTAATAAAAGGAGTAGGAAGATAGGTGATATTATTGAAAATAGGTAATTTATGGATACAGTTATAAAATTAAATAATATATTTAGCGGGTTACCTAAAAAGAAAAAATCTAAGGTGTTAGGTAGAGGTATAGGTTGCGGAAAAGGTAAGACTTCTGGTCGCGGACATAAAGGACAAAAAGCAAGATCTGGAGTTGCTATAAACGGATTTGAAGGTGGTCAACAATCTATATTTACCAGGTTGCCTAAAAGAGGATTTAATTCTCTGCTTAAAGATAGGTATTCAATAATCAATCTGTCTACAATTCAGAGGTTAATTGATAGTAAAAAAATTGAAGATGTTTCTGCAATTACGAAAAAAATTTTATTTAATCTAGGGATTATTTCTTCTGTTCAAGAAAAAATTAAGATTCTTGGAAATGGTAAGTTGAATACTGCAGTGGCAATTGAATATGATTTTATTTCAAAATCAGCGAAGTCACAAGTTACTTTATTAAGTAATGTATCAGAAAGTAAAGAATAATATTTAAATTCATAGTTAAGTAGTCTTATGTCACAAAAAATGGATTTACTATCTTGGAATAAGGATAATTTATTAGGTAAGCTTTGGTTTACTTTATTATGTCTTATTATATACCGTTTGGGTACATATATACCTATTCCTGGTATTAATCCGGATGTAATAGATGCAGTAGTTACAAAACATTCTGTAGGTGTCTTAGGGATTTTTAATGTATTTTCTGGTGGTGCTTTAGGTAGAATGACTATTTTTGCATTAAATGTTATGCCATATATAGTTTCTTCTATAATTGTTCAGCTATTATCAGTAACTATTCCAAAATTAAATGATCTTAGGCAAAATGGTGAGTTAGGACGAATTAAAATTAATAGTTATATACGGTATATGACTATTTTTTTCTGTCTAGTTCAAGGTTTTGTTATTTTACTTGGATTAGAGAAAATGAATACAGAAGCTAGTGTTGTAGTCATTGATCCTGGTATATTATTTCGTGTAGTAGGTATCAGTAGTCTGTTAGGTGGTACAATGTTTTTACTTTGGTTAGGGGAAAGGATCAGTAAAAATGGTATAGGTAATGGCGTATCTATGATTATATTTACAGGTATAGTAGCTGAGTTGCCTGGATCTTTTTCTTCTATGTTTTTATTAGGTAAAAATGGGAATGTTCCAATATTTGTGATTTTATTAATGCTTCTAATATTTTTTGCATTATTACTATTAATTATTTTTATTGAAAAATCTTATAGAAAGATATTAGTACAGTATCCTAAGAGACAAGTTAAAAATAAATTATATGGTAGTAGTTCTACTTATATTCCGTTAAAAATTAATATTTCTGGAGTAATTCCACCTATTTTTGCTAATGCTTTATTATTATCCCCGATCACAGTAGCAAATTTTCATCAAGGTTCTCCGTGGTCTGATTTTATATTAATGCATTTTTCATCTGGTAAGTTACTGTATATGGTGTGTTATGCATTATTAATAATATTTTTTGCATTTTTTTATACAGCTTTTGTTTTTGATTCGAAAGAAACATCAGAGATTTTAAAAAAAAATGGAGGTTTTATTCCAGGAAAAAGACCTGGGAATGGTACTTGTGAGTACTTTAACTATGTGATAAAGAGGTTAACTGTTTTAGGATCAATTTATTTAACAATTATTTGCATAATTCCTGAATTAATAAGGTATAACTATTCTGTTTCTTTTACTTTAGGAGGTACTAGCTTTTTGATAATAATAAACGTAATAATTGACACATTCTCTCAAGTACAGACACATTTATATTCAAGCAGGTATAGTACATTAATTAAAAAATCTGAATTATGGAAAATAAAATAAATATATTAATTTTTGGTCCTCCTGGATCTGGGAAAGGTACACAATGCCGTATTTTATCGGAAAGTTATAGTACTATTTCTGTAATTTCAACAGGAGATTTATTAAGGAATGAAGTAGAACTTGATACTGATGATGGTAGAAGAATTAAGCAAGTTATGGAATCTGGTGATTTAGTGAGTGATGATATAGTCTGTAAAATGTTTGCTAAATCTATTAGTAAGGTAAAGAATGGATTTTTATTAGATGGATTTCCAAGAAATTTAGGGCAAGCAAGATTTTTGACGGAAATTTTAGAAGAGTGTAATAGTCGGATTGATATAGTAATACAATTGCAATTGGATCTAGAAACAATAAAGAATAGGCTATATGGCCGTATTTTATGTAAAAATTGTGGACAGGTTTCTAATTTAAATTTTTTTGATAAAACAATAGATGAGATTTTTTGTAAGTTTTGTAAAAGCAATCAACTAGATTATCGTTATGATGATAAAGTAGAAGTTATCATAAAAAGAGTAAATCAATATAATAAAGAGATAAAAAAATTAGAGGATTATTATCGTGGTAAGGTTGTATGTGTTGATGCAGGTAAGTCAATAGAAGAAGTTACTTGTGATATAAAAGACAAAATAGATCCTTTAATTATTGGTTGACGTTAAGCTGCATATTTGCTATATTACAAAACATTTGTTATCTTGTGGAGGAGAGTTAGTGGCGCGTATAGCTGGAGTAAATATTCCTACAAATAAGCGTATAGTTATTGCTTTAACTTATATATATGGTATTGGTCTTTCTTTAGCTAATAGAATCTGTGAAGGTTGTAATATTGATCATAATGTTCGTGTTGTGAATTTAAATGATGATGAGATTATTAGAATAAGGAATTTTATTAGAGAGAATTATACAGTAGAAGGCGATCTAAGAAAAGAAGTTAGTATGAATATTAAATTTTTAACTGATATAGGATGCTATAGAGGGTTAAGGCATAGGAGAGGGTTACCTGTTCGTGGTCAAAGGACTCATACTAATGCTAAAACTCGTAAAGGTAGATCAAGATTACCAGTTGCTGCTAAGAAAAAATAACAAGGTATATTATGAGTGTAGTGTATAAAAAGAAAAAGAGAAATGTTGTAGTTGGGGTAGTACATATTCATGCTACCTATAATAATATCATTGTGACAGTTACAGATCAGCAAGGACATTCGTTAATATGTACTTCTGCTGGGGCATGTGGCTTCAAAGGTTCTAAGAAAGCAACCCCTTATGCAGCACAAGAAACAGCAAGTCATGCTGTTAAGACAGTTGTTGAACAAAATGGGATGAAAACAGTATCTATTAAAGTTTCTGGTCCTGGTGCAGGTAGAGAAGCAGCTATAAGGGCTGTACAGGCTTGTAATTTAAATGTTACTTCTATTAAGGATACTACAAAGCTTCCGCATAATGGATGTAAACTTCCAGGAAGACGTAGAGTTTAAGTATATTTGTTACTATGTGAGGTTCTGTTGTGATTTTTGATGAGGATTCTAATTCTATTGCTCAAGATTCGGGCTATACAATAGGTAATGCTTACTCTAGTGGGGTAAGTTATATATCAATGAGTGACCATTGGAGTAAATTGACTAAACCTTCTTCTATTAAGGTAGTTCCTCATGGTACTTCTTCGAACAAGGCAGATTTAGTTATTGAACCTCTTGAAAGTGGTTTTGCTTTAACTTTAGGTAATGCTTTAAGAAGAGTTATGATGTCCTCTTTACGTGGTTTTGCTGTTTATGGAGTTGAAATAGAAAATGTTTTGCACGAATTTACTTCGATTTCTGGAGTTAGGGAAGATGTCACAGATATTCTTTTGAATATTAGCATGATGAGAGTAAAACTTTCTGGTATGAATAGTAAGGTTCTATCTCTCAAAGTAAAAGGACCATGTGAAGTAAGGTCTGGGATGATAGCTGATACTGATGATTGTATTATACTTAATAAGGATTTATTAATTTGTACTTTAGATCAGGGTGTAGATTTTAATATAAAGATGTATGTTAATGCTGGAAAAGGTTATGTTCCGGCTGTAAAGCGTAAATCAGTTGCCAAGCTTGGTGATATACCAGTAAATTTCATTGCTACTAATGCTCTCTATAGTCCTATAAAAAAGGCATCTTTTAAGGTAGAAAGTAGTCGTATTGGCCAATTTACAGATTATGATAAATTAATTATGTCTGTAGAGACAGATGGATCTATTTTACCTGATGAAGCAGTGGCGTTAGCTGCAAGAATTTTGCAAGATCAATTTCAACCATTTATTAATTTTGATGAAACTGATGAGCCTCATAAGAAAGTTGATACTAAAGATACATTACCTTATGATTCTAATTTATTACGTAAAGTTGATGAGTTAGAGCTTTCAGTAAGATCTTATAATTGTTTGAAAAATGATAATATTACTTATATAGGGGATTTGGTTCAAAAAACTGAATCTGATATGTTGAGAACTCCAAATTTTGGTAGAAAGTCGCTTAATGAGATTAATGAGCTTTTAGCAAGTATGAATTTGCATTTGGGAATGAAGATTGCGAATTGGCCTCCTGAGTCCATTGAGAGTTTAAGTAAACAATATAGTGAAGAATGAGGTTATATTATGAGGCATCGTGTTGCTCATAGAAAATTTTCTCGTACCAGTGCTCATAGAGTGTCTATGCTTTTGAATTTATGTATATCTTTAATTAAGCACGAGAGGATATCTACTACTTTACCTAAAGCAAAGGAAATACGTCCTTATGTAGAAAAGCTTATTACCATTGGTAAGGTATATAAAGAAAAAAATTTAGTTTATGGAAAAAGGTTATTAATTTCTAAAATTAAAAATCCTGATGCAGCTGATAAATTGATTAATGCATTGTCAGTACGTTATAAAAATAGAAATGGTGGGTATACTAGGATTATCAAGAATGGATTCCGTAAAGGTGATAGTGCACCTATAGCAATTATAGAGTTTGTTGATAGACAAGCAGTAACTGTTGAAAGTAATAATAAGAGTTCTTAGTTTTGTATTTTTATAATATTCTCATGTTTTTTATCTAAAGTGATTGGTTATGAGATTTACACTTTCATGGTTGAAGCAATATCTTGATACAAATGTTTCTTTGGATTTAATAGTTAAGAAGCTTAGTGATATTGGTATAGAAGTAAATAGTGTAGATTATTGCGATCATTTAAAAACTTTTGTTATTGTTAAGGTATTAGAAGTAATTCCTCATCACTCAGCTAATAAGTTAAGGGTGTGTAAAGTATTTGATGGAAAGGAGACTTTCCAGGTCGTGTGTGGCGCTTCTAATGTAAGAGCTGGTATGAAAACTGTCTTAGCACATGTTGGTAGTGTAATTCCAAAAAATCAATCTGTGATTAAGGTGGTAAAACTACGAGGTGTTGAAAGTCATGGTATGTTGTGTTCTAATGATGAATTAGGAATTATAAACCATAATGATTCTAGTGATGGAATAATTGAATTGTCATCTACTTATAATGTAGGAGATACTTTTTTTCCTTGTGATCCAATTATAGAAGTTAACATTACTCCAAATCGTGGAGATTGTTTAGGAGTATATGGTATAGCGCGTGATTTAGCTGCTGCTGGTATAGGGGAATTGAGATGTATAGATCATCAAATTATTAGTAATTCTACCGGTTCTAATACTTCTCCAATTGGAGTTTGTGTACAAGTTGATGGAATAGTTAGGGGAAGATATATTAAAGGAGTAAAAAATTGTGAAAGTCCTAAGTGGTTAAAGGATTATTTGTTCGCATGTGGGATAAATTCAATTTCATTTGTTGTTGATATAACAAATTATATTATGCTGTCTTTCAATAGGCCACTTCATGTATATGATGCAAGCAAAATAACAAAGAAATTGATTTTTAAAAAAGCTGAGAATCAAGTAGAATTTTCTGCTCTTAATAATAAAAAATACATTTTAGGTGCAGAAAATATTATAGCTGTTGACTTAGATAATAATGTTCATGGTATTGCTGGAATAATAGGTTCTCAGTTAAGTAGTTGTTTATTAGATACAAAGGATATTTTCTTAGAATCTGCATGGTTTAATCCTGTAGATATTGTTTTGTCTTCAAGAAAAATTAAGTTATCTACTGATGCTAGTTATCGTTTTGAAAGGTTTCTTGATCCTAGATTTTTGCAAACTGGGCTAGATTTAGCTACGAAAATGATATTGGAATATTGTGGTGGCAAGCCTTTTGATGTTGTTTCTGATGAAAATTATTTAGTTAATGATATTGAGTTAGATTTTTCTCTAGAATCTGTAAGAAAAGTGGGAAATGTTGATATTCCAGTAAAACAAATTTCTGATTTTTTTATTAAGCTTGGTTTTACTGTAGATAGTAGTAATGAATATATCTGGAAAATGACTGTTCCTTCATGGAGGTCTGATATTAAGCATCATTCTGATATTGTAGAAGAAGTCCTTAGGTTATATGGATATGATCAAATAGGTGAAGAACCTATACCTATTTCTCATGTTGATATTACCGATAACTGTTATGATAGATTAAGATCAGTACTATTGGCTGAAGGATTGATGGAGGTAATCACTTGGTCATTTACAAATATAACATTTGCTAAGAAATTAGGGTATGATTCAGAATTATTGCTAATAGATAATCCCATTAGTGATAAGCTAAATTTAATGCGGCCAAGTATTTTATTGAATTTGCTTCAGGTTGTTTCTGAGAATCAAGCATATGGAAATAGTGAGATAGCTATTTTTGAGATAGGTCAAGTTTATAGTATTGATAATGTATGTAGTAATAACAGTTATGTAGTAGGTGGCGTCAGATATGGAAGTAATTTCCCACGAAATCTTTATAAACTTGATAGATCTGTTGATATTTTTGATGTCAAATCTGATGTTATTAGTATATTACAAGAATTGAATATTAAGTCTAGTGCTGTAGAATTTAAAAAGTCTAACAGATCATATCTTCATCCTGCAAAGTCTGCAGATGTATATTTTAACAATATTTTGCTAGGGTATTTTGGAGAGCTACATCCTGATATAATGCGTTTATATGAAATAAAGCGTCCAATAGTTTGTTTTGAGGTGTTTTTATATAAAATTCCTCAAGTAGATGTAGTACGTAAAGAATTTGTAGAATCATGTTATCAGTGTGTAAAACGTGATTTTGCTTTTTTAATTAATAAAGATATAAGTGTACAGCGTTTAATAGATGTTACCAAAAATAGTAACAGTACTTTAATAGATAATGTTGCAGTTTTTGATTTATATGAAGGGAATAATATAGGTGATAATAAATTATCTGTTGCATTATCAGTTACTTTCAAGCCTGTTGATCACACATTAAATGATCAAGAAATAAAAGATGCATCTGATCTGATAATTAATGCTGTAGCTCAGGAACTTGGTGGAATATTAAGATCTTTTTAATGTGCGTGTCCTTTTTGCTATTCATTTATTTAATATTTACGGATGTTATTTATATCACACTGAGATGCATAAGACAGTAGATTATATCTTTAATTTTTAAGTATAATATGCAAGTACCATGGGGAGAAAATTATTAATATTTATCACTTAAGTAATATCTCAATATCAATATAACTGTATGATCCGTAATAATTAATGTGTACTTGTTATTAAATGTAAAGGCTGGTTTTTTAAAACAATAGCATACTAATAAGTGCAAGTTTAAAATAAATATTCTTATTAGAATGTTTGAATGATACATGCATAAACAGTTAAAACTCATAAGTTTTTTGTTATCAGGTGTTTATTAATTTTTTTACCTTATTATGTAGTGAGATTAGATTCTAGTTATTTTTTACTTAAAGTCCTATATCGGTATACCAATTCACTGGACCTGTTTTAAATTATAAGGCTGGTTTTTAAAACAATAGCATACTAATAAGTACAAGTTTAAAATAAATATTCTTATTAGAATGTTTGAATGATACATGCATAAACAGTTAAAACTCATAAGTTTTTTGTTATCAGGTGTTTATTAATTTTTTTACCTTGTTATGTAGTGAGAGTAGATTCTAGTTATTTTTTACTTAAAGTCCTATATCGGTATACCAATTCACTGGACCTGTTTTAAATTATAAAGCTGGTTTTTAAAACAATAGCATACTAATAAGTGCAAGTTTAAAATAAATATTCTTATTAGAATGTTTGAATGATACATGCATAAACAGTTAAAACTCATAAGTTTTTTGTTATCAGGTGTTTATTGATTTTTTTACCTTGTTATGTAGTGAGAGTAGATTCTAGTTATTTTTTACTTAAAGTCCTATATCGGTATACCAATTCACTGGACCTGTTTTAAATTATAAAGCTGGTTTTTAAAACAATAGCATACTAATAAGTACAAGTTTAAAATAAATATTCTTAGTAGAATGTTTGAATGATATATTCTAAATAATTAACACTCATAAGTCTTCTTGTTATCAGATGTTTTATCAATTTTAATCCTGGTTGCAACAGCCAATTTACTGTTGTCATATAATTTTATAGGAAGATATATAATGCTTGTTCAAGATTACATAGATAGATAGATAGAATATATTTTGAATCACAGTATTTAGTATTGGATATGTAGTAAATATTAAGTTGTTTATAAAATAAAATATATTAATATTTTAACATTTATTAAATATATATTGTTAATGAATGTAATTATTAAAAAAATAATACTGTTGTTATATAAGAATCTTAATGACAATAAAAGTATGCTGATAATTTGGATGCCAGTATTACAAGGGGTTGGCATAATAGCATACTTTTCTTTAAATAGGGAACCACAAGATGATTTGTTAATATATCTTGCATGCTTATTATTAGTAAGTTTAGTTTTTATTTATTTAAAAAAGTATAGTATTTTATTTTTATCAATTTTCTTTGTCGTATTAGGATTTATTAGTGTTCAAGTAAAAGCACATTATTTTGTTAGTGATACATTACGACATCAGGTATATCTAAGGGATATTGTTGCTAAAGTAAAAGAAATAAGTACTAAACAATCGTATAAGAGATTGGTTGTTTGTGATATCAAAAATAGTAAATACAAGATAAAATGTATTAGGTTGGAAGTTCGTACTAAACTGGATAGTAGGATTGTAATAGGTGATATAGTACAATTTTCTGCAATTATTTATCCTCCATCAGCTGCTGTATCTCCATTTTCTTATGATTTTTCGCGTATAGCATATTTTAAAAATATAAGTGCGGTAGGTTTTACAATTAGTAATGTATATTTATTTAAAAAAATAAAAATAAACAAATTATAGAATATATAGAACTTGTAAGATTTGGTATATATAGAATACTTCTACGAAGCTTAACAGAAGATAGCGCTAATATATTAAGTGCATTATTAATAGGGAAAAAAGAAGGTATTAAAGATGATATAATGGATTCTATTAGAAATACAGGAATAGCTCATCTTTTTGCTATTTCTGGATTACATTTATCTTTTATTGCTGGGTTATTTTTTTCTTTATTAAGAAATTTATTAGTATTGTTTACAAGATTTGCGGAAAGATACAACATAAAGAAAATCTCTGCTGTTATAGCTATTATCGTGAGTCTAATTTACTTGTTGATTGCTGGAATACCTGTTTCAGCTCAACGTGCTTTTATTATGGTGAGTTGTATTTTTATTGGTGTTTTAATTGATCGAAATCATAATAATTTGTGTTCTATAGCAATTGCATCATTTGTTATATTATTAATTAACCCTGAATCATTGCTAAGTCCAAGTTTTCAAATGTCCTTTGCTGCTGTACTTGCTCTTGTTGCTAGTCGTAATATTTTTTTAAGGTTAGTGATGATGAATAATATACTACAGTATTTTTTATCAATTATTTTAAGTTCATTAATTGCAAGTTTGGCTACACTTCCTTATGTAATATATCATTTTAACTATTTTTCTATAGCAGGTGTTTTTGCTAATTTACTTGCAATTCCAATTACAACATTCTTTATAATGCCATTGGGGTTGTTATATATTGTATTGGGTATTGTTAATTTAGAGTTCTGTATTTCATGGATGGTAGAAAGTTCGGTCAGGGTACTTATACGTATAACTCAATATATTTCTAAAATAAATGGCTTAATAGTGTTATTGCATGCTTTTTCTTCAGTATCTATATTGGTTATTACTTTAGGCTTTTTATTTTTATGTTTATGGAAAGGAAGTGTGAGATTTTATGGATTAATACTGATTGTATTGGGTGTTTTTATTGGTATTAACTATATAACTCCTGATGTTATAGTGAATCAGTATAATATTGTAGTTAAAGAGTCAGATGGTAAGTTATATGCAATCAATCAAAAAGCTCATTTGACAAGTTTTGTAAATTTGACATGGGCAAGACAAAATGGTCAAGGAGAAATGTTAAGGCCTTATTTTGGAAGTAATAAATACTTATCTTGTAAGAAGAGTGAAGGGTGTATATATAGCAAATTAGGAAAAAATGTTTTAATTGCTTATAATGCTGATTATATAATGCGAAATTGTCTAAATGTAGACTTAATTGTACAAGGGAAGAAATTCATATATCCAGATAAATGCATAACCCAACATATTGATTATAGTGATATTAGGAAGTCATATGTTGTTTGGGTGACGAATAACAGTATAAAAATTGATAAGATATCTGGTAACAGGATATGGAATACATAAGTATATGCTATTCAGATGCACTGCATGAGAGTTGTTTGTTCTTATCATAGTTATATTTTGTTCAGAAATTATCTTATTGTTTTTAATAATGCATCTGTTAGTAGTGGGTTATGGGTATAGTTCATTATTATGTTGCCTTAATTAACAAATAAGAGATAAAGATTAGGATATCTTGCAGCAGGATATGGAATACATAAGTAATATGCTATTCCAGGTATGCTAATAAGAATATTTGTTCTCAGCTTATATTTGTTAGTAGTATGTTATTTTTAAAAAACTAGTCCAATAAAAAGGATTTGGACTTGGAACATCTAGCTTTGATGGTCCGTTAGCTGAGGCTGCATTTAAATATATTCCTGTATTTTGGTAGCAGTACTAGTATAGCAATAGTATTACTAATTAATATCAGTGATATAGAAATATCAGCTATGTTCCACAGAAGCTGCACTTTTCCTAGTGCTCCTATTGGTATTATTATAGTGTATAGAATTTTCCAAATTTTTATACATAAAGTATCTTTTCCATCTGTGAGACAATATAGAGTGCTTTTAGCACAGACAAACCATGTGAAAATAGTTGTGAATGAGAAGCAAAACATGATTACTATGATAACATAATTTATATATTCTGAATCAAATGCAGATCTAAAAGCGGCTATACACATGTTGGTACTTTCGAGAGGTCCAAGCCATGTATTAGTGACAAGTATAACAAGAGTTGTGATCAATGTAATAATGACTACTATAAATGGGGAAATTAAAGAAATAAAACTTTGATGTATATTGAAGTCTTTACTATTGCTATTTATAGAAGAGTGAACCATACCTTCTAGTCCTAGTCCTATGTCTGTTGCAAATATACCTCTAAGAGTTCCTACTTGGATTATATGAAATGTTTCTAGAATAAATGCTCCTATCATTCCTGACTTAAAACTTTCAAATGTGAGGAAATTAGAAAAAATTAATTTTATAGAAGGTATAATGTTTTCACTAAATTTATACAGTACAAAAGATGCTAATGCTATATATGCTATAGCCATTGTTGGTACAAGTTTTGAAATTAATGCTGTAATGATTTCCAGTCTTAATATTGTAACAGCAAAGAATACTACACACATGAATAATCCTGCTATTATTGGAGGTTTATTAATTAATTCCATTGGTATTGATAGAGAATTAACTTGAACAAAATTACCTATTGTAATAGAACATATAAGCATA
This sequence comes from Ehrlichia muris AS145, assembly GCF_000508225.1. GTDB lineage: Bacteria > Pseudomonadota > Alphaproteobacteria > Rickettsiales > Anaplasmataceae > Ehrlichia > Ehrlichia muris. The sequence goes on along the minus strand of NC_023063.1, from coordinate 769,572 downwards.
AGTATAGTAAAAACTGTCACAGCTTTTTTTGTTTTGAATGCATGTTTAAAGTATATAGCTGGTCCTCCAATGTATTGCTTATTAATTTTTACTCGTGTTTCTATGCTTAGATAACAAGTTGTATATTTGATAATTGAACATAGGGTTACTATAATGACCATCCATAAAGCAAATCCTGGACTTCCTGATTTTAATGCAACTGCTGTACCTGAGATATTTCCAACACCTAAATTTCCGCCTATTATTGTACATAGTGCAGCAATAGAAAAGGATTTATCGCGATATTTTTTCATTGTGATTAATGATATCGCACTTGGGAGTTTTGTAATTTGTAAGAATTTTGATTTTATTGATAAATAAATACCAGTAAATAGCAGCAAAAACACTGCTGGAAAAGATAACACTAAATTTAACATATTCATAGCTACTTCATGCAAACTAAAATTAGAAAAACTTTTATGAAATCAAAATAGTTATTTAAAATCTTTTAAGAGTGTAAGCGTGGAGCATTTAGGTAACTTACCAACCTCAATGACATCTCTTTAAAACTTACTTTTGGTGTGTATCTATTACCAATTAATATATAATAGTACCCTCTAATGGCATGCTTGACAATAATACTTTGCGCTAATGCACGAAAACGCCTTTTGACTTTATTACGTATAACAGCTTTGCCAACTTTCTTACTTACTGTAAACCCAACTCTAACGTACCCACCTTCTAAAGGACCATTATACTCCTTAACAGCTTGTAAGAATAACCCACCACCTCCTATAGAAGTACCATTGTTTCTTGCAAATAGAAAACACTTTCTTTTTTTTACTGTAACTATACCTTTTAAGCGCATAAAACACGACGACCCTGAGCACGTCTGCGATTTAAAATTCTTCTCCCCATTTTAGTTGACATTCTTGATCTAAAGCCGTGCCTACGTTTGCGTACAATTCTACTAGGCTGAAAAGTCCTTTTCATCTTAGAATTTCCTAATAAGTGTTAAAACTATATTTTTAAAGGCTATATGGTGTGATAGTATTTGTCAAGAAGGAGTTTGGCAATTTTTATTAGATAAAAGAATAATTTATTTAGTTTTTGACTAAGGTCATTCTATAGAATACTAAAATTACTGATATAAACTCATAATTAACTAAAAAAAATGATCATTTAAGGTTGAATGTACGGGTTTTTTATTTTTTATTAGTGGTTGATTGTGTATATACTTTCTACATCTCAGTTGATATTAAGAGGATATATGTTGTGTAAAGTGAAAGATATTATGTCTAATTTTGGAGAATATCGTTTATTATTGAGATTACATAGTGTAGAAGTAATTTTATTGCTAATATTTCCTGCTTCAGCCAGTATAGCTTTAGTATCTCATAGTGTATTAGAGGCTTGTGGTTATATGTTTTTATGTTCTTTAGGAGCATTTGTCATGAGACCAGCTGGATGCATCATTAATGATATTTTTGATAGAAAAATAGATGCGGAAGTAAAAAGGACAAAAAATAGGCCATTAGCAAATAATAATCTAAGTGTTTTTCAAGCATTAAAAATATTGATAATACTTTTATTGTGCGCAGGCATATTGCTTGTATTTACTAATATGTATACTGTTAAACTTAGTGTGATATCAATGGTACTAATTATTTTATATCCGTTAGCTAAAAGATGTTTCCCTTGGCCGCAGTTAGTGCTTGGAGTAGTTTTTAATGTTGGAGTATTAATGGGATGTACTATGACCGTTGGTCATTTAACATTGAGTTGTGTATTGTTTTATATAGGATGTATTTTTTGGACAGTAGGGTATGATACCATATATGCTTTACAAGATAAAGAGTATGATATCAATTTAGGAGTGCAATCTACTGCAATAAAATTTGGTAGTGATGTTAGATTGTGGATTGGACGGTTATATATGATTACTGTTACGATGTGGACTTCTGCTGGTATAATTTCTGTATTGCATCCTATCTTTTATATGGCAATTCTGTTTATTGTTGTAATTTTCTATTATCAGTATAAAAAATCAGATTTTGACAACCCGGAAAAATGTATGTATATGTTTAAAGTAAATATATATGTAGGATTAATTTTGTTTTTAGGTACTGTGCTTGGTAGGGTGCTTTGAGTGATGTTTAAAAGTAGTACTGTAGTTGTGTGGTGGGTGATCTGATAAATGCAGGTTGGTGATTTTTCTAAGGCTTATATTAAATCTTGCTTAAGTGAATTTGTTACTGGTGTAACAGTTGTGACTACAGTTAGTCCAAGTGGTAGTATGCATGGCATTACTGTTAATTCGTTTAATTCTGTTTCTTTAGTCCCACCTATGGTATTATTTTCAATTGAAAAGTCTGCTTCTAGGTTTGAAATATTTCATACATGTTCAAAATTTATTGTGAATATATTGAGTGATAAACAAAAAAGTATATCTCAAGATTTTGCAGAGTCTGACGTAAAAGATTGGAAAGATTTTAATTATAGTGTTATGGATGGTATTCCAATTATTGATGGGGTAATATCGTATATATATTGTGCTAAAAAACATGTGTATGACGGTGGGGACCATAAGATTATAGTTGGTGAGGTTATAAGTTGTTCAAAGCTGAATAGTAATGATAAGCCACTGGTGTATTATAAAGGTAAATATATGATGATAGGAGGTATGTTGTGACAAAGGTAAACATAGGAATAGTTGGTTGTTTGGGCAAGCAGGGTAGACGATTAGTTAATGAAATATCGGCAAGTCCTTATGCTCAAGTAAGTTCAGGTCTTGTTCGTCCAGGTAATCCACATGTCGGACAAATCTTAGGGGAAGTTGTAGGATGTGATTGCTGTGCTAAAATTACTGATTCTTTAGAGCATCTTTTTGAGGTTTCAGATATTGTTGTGGAATTTACTAATCCTACAACACTGTTGGAATGTATCCAAATGGCTGAAAACAAGAGAAAGCCTCTCTTAAGTGGTACTACTGGTCCAGCTGCTACAGAAATGGTTTTTGAAGATTATATAAAGAATATACCATTTTTATGGACTACAAATGTAAGCTTTGGTGTTAATATACTTGCAAGATTAGTTGAAGAAACTGCAAAGAAGCTATTTGATTATGATGTTGAAATTTGGGAAATGCATCATAGATATAAGAAAGACTCTCCATCTGGTACATCTTTAATTTTAGGAAAAGCTGCAGCTAAGGGAAGAAATGTTCCATTTAAAATGGCTCAATACGTAGGGGGTACTCCACAAGAAGCTAGAAAAGATCTTAATACTATTGGATATGCTGTATCTAGGGGTGGTGCTGATTTGAGTGATCACAGAGTTATGTTTGTGAGTGATGAAGAGATGATAGATTTTAATCATAGAACATTAAATAAGAATCTTTATGCAAAAGGAGCTTTAAAAGCTGCATTGTGGCTAGTAAAGCAACCTCCTGGTGTATATACAATGTCAGACATGATGGCTACTATAGTGTAGTTTTTAATTAGGGTTAATATGTCACAGCAGATTCATGCTTCAGCTAAAAATTTAAGTTTATGGTACGATGCTAACCAAATCTTGTATGATATAAATTTGGATATATATAAAAGAGAAGTTACAGCTTTTATAGGTCCTTCAGGATGTGGAAAATCTACTTTCTTAAGGTGTTTCAATCGTATGAATGATTTTATATCGAATTGTAAGATTAAAGGTAGTTTAAATGTTGATGATATAGGGGTTTACTCTGTTAATACAAACGTGGTTCTTCTTCGTGCAAAAGTTGGTATGGTTTTTCAAAAGCCTAATCCTTTTCCTAAGTCTATATATGATAATGTAGCCTATGGGCCGAAATTACACGGGTTAGCTAAGAATAAAAAGAAGTTAGACGAAATTGTAGAAAAAAGTTTAACAAGTGTTGGTTTGTGGGAAGAGTTGTGTGATAGACTAAAAGATAATGCTTTTGAATTATCAGGGGGGCAGCAGCAACGCTTGTGTATAGCGCGTGCTATTGCAGTGAGGCCAACAATGTTACTTATGGATGAACCATGTTCTGCTCTTGATCCTGTAGCTACAAATGTGATTGAAAATTTGATTCAAAATTTAAAAAAGAATTTTACTATTATTGTAGTGACTCATTCTATGAAACAAGCTAAAAAGATCTCTGATAGAGTGGCAGTTTTTGATTCTGGAAAAATAGTTGAGTACAATACTACTGAGGAGATTTTTCAAAATCCGCAATCAAGTAAAACCCAAAGATATATAGTAGATCAGTTGTAATAGTGCTTAAATTAAATAGAGTTAGATTCATTATGTCTGTGAGAATATGTGATATGATAGTAATTTGTAGTTGTCGAAGAATAGTAAAAGTATAAACTGACTAGGTAGATTTTTCAGAATCTGCAATCGAGCAAAATTCAAAATATAGCGTAAGTAGGCTATAGTAATATTTAGCTGTACAGTTATATAAGTTTAGGGTTGCTACGTTTTGAAAATATTCGATAAACTAGCAGTCTTTAGCTATAAGTGAGTAGTGAAAGTATAAACTGACTGGCAGATTTTTTAAGATTTACAATAAGCAAAATGCAAAGAAAAATCGGTTTTTCTGTAATGATCGGTATTAACTTAATATTGTCTATTGTATGATGTGATATACTAGTGTAGTGGTAAGTATGTGAGAAAATTATTATGTTGTAGGAATTATTTATAATCAAGCTATATACTGCCGTTGAGATACATTATGTTATTATTATTGCAGTATCTTATATTTATATCTGATTTAGATCGTGTTATTGCAGTTAATTATCACAGTGTAGTAGTGGTAGGTATGTAAAAAATTGTTATGCGTGGAAGTTATTTATAATCAAGCTATATACTGCCGTTGAGATACATTATGTTATTATTATTGCAGTATCTTATATTTATATCTGATTTAGATCGTGTTATTGCAGTTAATTATCACAGTGTAGTAGTGGTAGGTATGTAAAAAATTGTTATGCGTGGAAGTTATTTATAATCAAGCTATATACTGCCGTTGAGATACATTATGTTATTATTATTGCAGTATCTTATATTTATATCTGATTTAGATCGTGTTATTGCAGTTAATTATCACAGTGTAGTAGTGGTAGGTATGTAAAAAATTGTTATGCGTGGAAGTTATTTATACCCAAACTATATAATCCCGTATTGAAATAATGACAACATTATATTTATTATTTTGCAGTACCTGATAGTTGTATATGTATGTATGATTGTAATAAATAATGAATTATCAGGATAAGAGAATTTAAATTTAGTCGTTAATGGGACGTGGTGTAGTTCAAAATTGTCTTAGTGCTACTTTATTAAAAATTTATTTATAGTGTTACTAGTATTTTCTATAATTCTTGTTGAATTCCATATCACTACAAGTATTTTGTTATGATGTTGCTTAGGAAAACTTGTTTTAAGATTGATTTTTTACTGTATGACCCACTTATTTTGTTCTTCTTCTAATCTATTATTCAGTATTGCTTTCCTAATGGATTGCATTAAGTTATTCATAAAATATATATTGTGTATGCTAATTAAGCTGTAAGCTAATAATTCTTGTGCTTTTAATAGGTGGTGTATATATCCTCTTGAATGGTGACAACATGTAAAACATATGCACTCTGGCTCTATAGGGTTTGTATCTACTTTAAATCTTTTATTTTTCAGATTTATATATTCTTTATTGTATGTGTGTTCTGTTCTGTGCTTTGGTTTCACTAATGCTCCACCATGTCGAGCTATTCTTGTTGGATATACACAGTCAAAAGTATCAATACCTACTTTTACTCCTTGAAATATATCATCGATATTACCTATTCCTAATAGATGAATAGGACGGTTTTTATCTAATTTGCTTGTTGTTAGTGAAACAATGTCATACATTTGTTGTTTACATGCTCCTAGTGATCCACCAATTGCATGTCCGAAAAATGGCATATCGTTTATAAAATTGCAGCTGTTGATTCTGAGGTCTTCATAAACTCCACCTTGAATTATTCCGTATAATGCTTGAGAATTATCATTATTTTTTTTGAATTGATCGATACATCTGACAGCCCATCTATGACTCATATTCATTGATTTTTTTGTGTAATCATAACTAATATGAAATGGAGTGCATTCATCTAGTACAACAATTAAATCTGCACCTAATTTTTGTTGAATCTGTATAGATTTTTCTGGAGTTAAATGATATAAGCTGCCATTTATATAAGATTTAAATACAGCTCCTTCTTCACTAATAGAAACTAAGGTTCTTGAAGTACGATTTCTTCCTGCACTCTTGATTTCATCTGATACTGAACCATACCCTAAGCTAAATATTTGATATCCACCTGAATCTGTAAGCATTGGTTTATTCCAACCGGTGATTTTATGTAAACCTCCTAATTTTTCAATGATGTCTTCACCAGGTTGTAGCATTAAGTGGTAAGTATTGGATAATATAATTTGTGTGTTTGATTCTTTGATTTTTGATATATCAACGGATTTTATAGCTGCTTTTGTAGCACAGAATATAAAAGCTGGGGTATCGATTACACCATGAGGAGTAAATATGGTACCTAGTCGTGCATTATTGTGTTGGTGTGTAATTTTAAAGTTAAAATTTTTATACATAAAAAACTAAGAGATTCAATATTTAATGATAGTATTTAAATTATTTCCTAAGTTTTTGCTAGGTATTAATTGAAAAATATTTGCTAATTTATTCGTTTTCAATAATAATGTAAGCTAACGTTTTTAATTTTGGAGTTATATTAATGGCTGTACCAAAAAGAAAGAAGTCAAAATCACGTCGTAATATGCACCGTTCACACTGTAAATTGAAAATTCCTAATATTGGGATTGACAAGACAACAGGAGAATACAAGTTGTCTCATCATATATGTTTGGGTGGATATTATAATGAGAAACAGATATTAGAAGTAGATAGTAGTAATATGTAGTTAGTTTTTTTGGGAAGTATATAGAATGAGCATGATATCAATTGCAGTAGATGCTATGGGTGGGGATTTTGCCCCTGAAGCAGTAGTAGGCGGGTTGGATTTTGCTTTAACAAATTTATTAGATAATCAAAACGTTTCTTTTAATATATATGGGCAGGAAAGCCAAGTTTTACCTATATTAGATAAATATAAAAATGTTAAGAATTATAGCTTATTTTTTAATACTCCAGAAGTAGTATTGGCGAATGATAAGCCATCTTTTGCTTTAAGAAAACGTAGATCTTCTAGTATGTGGTGTGCAATTGATAGTATAAAAGGTAATGTAACATCTGCAGTTGTGTCTTCTGGTAATACAGGTGCTTTAATGGCTATTTCGCGTTTTTTATTAGGAACACTGCCTAATATAGACCGTCCAGCTATTTGTACCGCGCTCCCTTCTAGAGGAGGTGAAGAATTTGTGTTCTTAGATTTAGGGGCTAATATTGATTGTAGTTCGAGTTCTTTATTTCAATTTGCTATTATGGGTAATGCTTTCGCAAAGGCTGTATTGAATATTCCTAAACCTAAAGTAGCATTACTAAATGTTGGACAAGAAGAAGTTAAAGGTACAGGTGTTATAAGAGAAGCGTTTTTATTATTAAAACAAATTGAAAATAAAATAAATTTTTGTGGATATATTGAACCTATTGATATACTGGAAAGTAAGGTTGATGTTGTAGTTGCAGATGGATTTTCTGGAAATATTGTATTAAAAGTCACTGAATCTCTTGCATATACTTTTAAGTCAGTTTTTGAAAAATCAGTTGCTAGTTCTATGATAACGAAATTTGCAGGGTTGTTGTTGAAATCTAGTATGAAAAAAGATTTCATGAGGTTTAATCCTAAAATGTATAATGGAGCTATGTTAGTAGGGTTAAATGGTGTTGTAGTGAAAAGTCATGGGAATGCTGATAAAGTAGCTTTTGCTAATGCTATTAAGGTAGCCGTAAATGCTGTGCGTAATGATATCAATGCTAAAATTATTCATGAATTAAATTAATGTTGTCCTATGAAAAGATCTAATCTGTTGGGGATAGGCTCATATTTGCCTAAGAAGATATTAACAAATGATGAGCTTGCTCTAACTGTCGAAACTAGTGATGAGTGGATAGTGAAGAGAACTGGCATAAAGCAAAGGCATATTGCTGAAGAAAATGAAATGACTTCAGATATGGCAGCGAGTGCAGCAATATCAGCTTTAAATGATGCATGTGTTCATAAAGATGAAATTGAGTTAATTATTGTTGCTACTACTACCCCGGATAGAACTTTTCCCAGTTGTGCTACTATAGTTCAGAATAAGTTAGAATGTAAAAAAGCGTTTGCTTTTGATATTCAAGCGGTGTGTTCTGGGTTTATATATGCGATATCTGTTGCTGATAGTTTTATTAAGTCTGGTCAGGTAAATACAGCTTTAGTTATAGGGGCTGAAATTATGTCTAGGATTTTAGATTGGCAAGATAGATCAACATGTGTTTTATTTGGGGATGGGGCAGGTGCAGTAGTTTTAAGCAATAATTCTGAAGGAGATGATGGTATTATATCAACTATTTTACATTCTGATGGAGCTTTTTGTAATTTATTATATACTAGTGGTGGTACCGCATATAATGGTGTTGCTGGTACGATATGTATGAGTGGTACTGTTGTATTTGAACATGCGATTGAAAAATTGAGTTCTTCTATACTTGAAATTCTGAATCAAAATGTTTTAGAAATAGGTGATATTGATTGGTTTATTTTGCATCAGGCTAATGTTCGTATTATTGAACTAGTTGCACGCAGACTCAAGATACCTTATGAAAAAATGGTTATTAGTGTTGATCAACATGGCAATACTTCTGCAGCATCAATTCCTTTAGCGCTATCTTATGCAAAGGAATCTGGAAGATTAAAAAAGCAAGATATTGCTGTATTGGCAGCAATAGGTGGTGGTTTTACTTGGGGTACATGTTTAATACGTATTTAATAAAGCTTCTTATAAAGTGTTGGTATTATTGCTTTTGGAGATTTTATTATATAAAAAAATGTATGATATCTAATTTGCTTGTTTTTTATATCAGTTATTTATAGTGAAGTGATATATTTTTATAGTATAAGATAACTATATATTTTTTGTTTAATAGAGTAAGTTATCTGTAAATTACTGTCTTCTTAGTTTTTTAAAAAAATTTGTTATAAGTTTTATGTTTTCTTCTTCTAGTATTCCACCATATACTTCTGGTATATGATGACAAAATTGGAGAATTCTAGCTCCATTCTCAATTGCTCCATATTTTTTATTATAAGCTCCAAAGTATAATCTACGTATCTTAGAAAATGATATTGCTTGTGCACACATTGCGCATGGTTCTAAAGTCACGTATATATCACATTGATTTAATATATGAGTAGATAATATTTTACATGCCTTTCTTATAGCTAAGATTTCTGCATGAGCAGTTGGATCTGTGTTGTGTATGTTTAAATTATTAGCGAAAGATATTACTTTGTTGTTATGTACTATAACTGCTCCTACTGGTACTTCTGATATATCTTCTTGTGCTTTTGAAATAGCTAATTTCATATATGTATAGTCGAACACTGCTCTTACTTTTTACTTAAAATTAGTATTATATAATAGAAAAAATTTGATTAATATTTTATAGTTAAATAAAGTGAGTGGTTACTATTTTGATAAAATTATGATATACTATACACGTAGGGCTTTTATATATTTTTATGTATTTTGATATTCTTATTTATTTAGTCATAGCTTTTGGTATCTTAGGTATTTGTATTGCCTTATTTACCTTTTGTAGAAGCTCTATATATGAAAATCTTTTAAAGATATTTATTGATAATGATTATGAAGATCAGCTAACAGATGAAGAGAAATATAAAAGGTATATAGAGAAAAAGAAGAAAGAGCTCATTAAACATCAAATGTTAGTGAGTGATCTTGCTAGAGATCAAGTAGAATATGAAGGTAATACTAAAGTCATTAATATTATGCAACCAATAGGTCAGTGGACTAAGCTTGTAATGTCTGAGAAGCTGCAAAGGTTTGCTGGTTTGAAATTTGATAAAGAGCAAACAGGATTTTGGCAAATGTTTGTAAGTATGAAGTCTCTATCTCAAGGAAAGCATAGAGGAAGATCTAAATAGTTATGTGGTACTTTATTTTACGTAAAATCTAAATTTTAGCTATAAATGCACAATTATATAACAATTGTTGTATTATGTATTGACCTGACTTTATAACATTTATGATGTCCTGTTAATCATGATCAATTTTGTAAATATTCATGAGTGTGATGTCTTTATCCCAAGGAAAGCATAGAGGAAGATCTAAATAGTTATGTGGTACTTTATTTTACGTAAAATCTAAATTTTAGCTATAAATGCACAATTATATAACAATTGTTGTATTATGTATTGACCTGACTTATAACATTTATGATGTCCTGTTAATCATGATCAATTTTGTAAATATTCATGAGTATGAAGTCTCTATCTCAAGGAAAGCATAGAGGAAGATCTAAATAGTTATGTGGTACTTTATTTTACGTAAAATCTAAATTTTAGCTATAAATGCACAATTATATAACAATTGTTGTATTATGTATTGACCTGACTTATAACATTTATGATGTCCTGTTAATCATGATCAATTTTGTAAATATTCATGAGTGTGATGTCTTTATCCCAAGGAAAGCATAGAGGAAGATCTAAATAGTTATGTGGTACTTTATTTTGCATAGATCTAAAATAATTTAGGTAAATCTACACCTTGTGAACCATTATTATTATATCATAATCTTGAACAGAATATACAGTTTATGATTCCTTATAATTTAAGAGAATTTTAGGTTTTTATGCATAAAGTCTAGAAAATAATTTTAAGATATAAATTACATATTGCATAGCAGTGATTGTTGTGCACTCTATGTAGTGTGTTTAATCATAAAATTTATTGTAAATTTAATAACTGAGAAAGAATATTTAATTTTATATTGAATAAAGACTGATGTTATCATTTATGTCATATGTAAGGTAAGTAGCATATGTTATATTACGAAAATGTAAAATTTCATCTTTTAATATTAAGTGAACCAGGTATGACAATTTTCTTTTATATTTTATAAAAGAATAAGTTGTGAAAAAATTTTTATTCATGAATCTATGGAATGATAGTACAATCAGATTAATTTTATTAATTGGATAAAGTTATCATTGCAATTCCGAGTTTGTTGTATCTTAGTTTTGAGAAATGAGTATATGCAGAAAGAAGTCTTAATGCGCAATGGTTATTTCGGAATATACTGATAATTTTTTTAAGTTGTTAGCAATTGTAAGATGTTATAAATAGGTTATAGCTAGTTAATTTTTTATCTTAAATTATAGTGATTACTATTGAGGGGATATTTTGGAATTGAAGTCAAACACTAGTAAAAATTTTGATCAATTAATGTCTGGGCTTCCTTGTAATATTGAAGCTGAGCAGATATTGTTAGGTTCAATGTTGCGTGATAATAGAATTTGTGATGCAGTTGAAGATATAATAACAAGTGATGTGTTTTTTGATACTTTACATCGACGTATTTTTGAACAAATAGTAAAAATTAATAAGCGTGGGTTAGTTGCTAACGAAGTTAGCTTGAAGATGTTTTTTGATAATGATGAAGATTTAATTGAATCTGGTGGAGTTGAGTATTTAGCAAAAATTGCAGCAAAAGCTAGTGTAATTTTTGATATTAAGAATGTTGCAAATATAGTTGTTGATGCTTATTTAAGGAGATGTCTTATTTCATTTGGGCAGGATTTAATTAATGGGGCATATGATTATGATGTTGATAACTCTGCGATTTATCAAATAGAGCATGCTGCACAAAAGTTATTTTTACTGGGTAATCAAGGAAAGTCTGATAAAACATATCATCAGTTTGCACTTTTAGTTGCGAATATTAAAAAAAAGATAGAATTTGCAAAAAGTAATGAAGGAACTTTACAAGGTGTATCTGTAGGATTTCGTGATTTAGATCAATTGCTAAATGGATTGCAGAAATCTGATTTGCTTATTTTAGCTGCACGTCCATCTATGGGAAAGACAGCTTTAGCACTAAATATGGCGTTAAATGCATGTAAAATTTTAAGTAATAGTAGTCAATATAATGGCCAACATGTTGGCTTTTTTTCATTAGAAATGTCAGCAGAGCAGTTAGCTTCTAGGGTTATAGCCATTGAATCGGATGTGAGTTCTTATAAAGCATTATCTGGAAAAATTAATGGTGAAGAACTTAAGAAAGTACTTGATGCCAGTACTAGAGTGTGTAATTTACCATTAATTATTGATGATTCATCTAGTATATCTATAAGTAGCTTGAGAACTAGAATTAGGAGAATGCATCAACTATATAATTTAGAAGCTGTTTTTATAGATTACTTACAATTAATTAAGGGTACGACTAAGCGTAGTGGAGAGAATAGGGTTCAAGAAGTATCAGAAGTAACGCAGGGACTAAAAGCTATTGCAAAAGAATTAAATATACCAGTTATAGCCTTATCTCAGTTATCAAGGTTAGTTGAACAACGTGATGATAAAAAACCTCAATTGTCAGATTTAAGAGATTCTGGTAGTATAGAGCAAGATGCTGATGTTGTAATGTTTTTGTACAGAGAAGAGTACTATGAACTCAGAAAACAACCATCTGAAGGTACAGCTAAGCATGTTGAATGGCAAGAAAGAATGAATTCAATAAGTAATGTTGCAGATGTATTAATTTCAAAGCAGCGTAATGGTCCAATTGGTAATATTAAGTTATTTTTTGAAGCGGAAAAAGGTAGATTTAAAGATTATACAGCAAGATATAATCCTGCGGATTTTAATTTTTAGAATGCTTATTTCTGTATTATTATCAGTATTTAATCTATGTAATTATAATATAAACAGTACCGCTATTTTTTAAATAAAAAGTACAGTATAGAATAAGTAAATTTGCTTTTATGATGTTAAGCTTAAAGTAGTGTATTACAGTGTTGATCTTAGATGCTTAATATATTGCATCATTGGTATATAATGAAAAGTGTCACTATAATAAATGATCATTAGTTGTATATGTGGTGAGGTGTTTTTAGAAAAGGATTTCTTTTTATTATAGTAAAAATATTTAATGCAATATTGGCATTTGGATGCTAAGGCTATGTTATATACATGACATTATGAAGGATTTTTACTCACGGTAAATAATAATATAAACTGTATATGATAAGATATTTCAAAGGATAGATATTTGAATTATTGATGAATTTTTGATAATTTTAAGACTAGGGAAATTTGTATTGGATATTTGGCTTAGGATATGGTGTGTATCTTTGTTTATAGATATACGAAAAAGCAGTTGTTTATAATTGGAATGAGCGATAAATGAGCACTAGTTTGATATAATTGTAATAAAGTAATTTTATATTTTATTATAGCAATTTAAAATAGGCAATTATATTAGAGTAGTGGTGTATGTGTTATTTAGAAAATTTATTTTTTACAAATTAATTTATATCTAGATTTTATCATGAGTAAAAAAGCAGGGATTGTAGGAGCAGGGTTAGTAGGTAGGTTACTAGCATTAAGGTTATTACGTGATAATTGGCAGGTTACTTTGTTTGATAAGTTTGGTAAAAGTGACAGGCAAAGTTGTGGTGCTATTGCTGCAGGTATGCTTGCTTTATATTCAGAATCAGAAAAAATGGAACAAGTTGTTTTTGAGTTAGGTATAAAATCATTAAATTTATGGCCGAAAATTCTTAATGATATATTAGGCAATACTTCTTTTAAAATGCTTGGAAGTGTAATAGTAGCTCATAAAAATGACATGCCGGATCTTGAAAGAATGATGATATTTATAAAAGAGAAATCACATCTTAGTAATTTACAGATAATAGATGAGAATGCTTTAAAACTGCTTGAACCTGATCTCTCATTTCCTTACGGATTGTATATACCAGGAGAAGCTCAAATTGATAGTGCCCAATTCTTTTATAATATAATGTGTACTTTAGAACAATATAATGTAATTTGGTATGAACACGTTGTTGTCAATGAAATTGTAAATGAAGTTGTAGTTCTAGAAAATGGTAAAGAATATAAATTTGATTTTGTTTTTGATTGTCGAGGTATAGGAGCAAAAAATGATTTGCCTAATCTAAGGGGAGTTAGGGGTGAAGTGTTATTATTATATGCTCCACAAGTTAGTTTAAACAGACCAGTTAGAATGGTGCATCCAAGATATAGTATATATATAGTTCCTAGGCAAAATTCTCAATTTGTTGTTGGGGCTACTGAAATAGAAAGCTCAGATATGTCTGAGGTTTCAGTGCAATCTGTATTAGAGTTGTTATCTGCAGCTTATTCGGTACATAGGGGTTTTGCTGAAGCAAGAATTATAGATATGTCAAGAAATTGTAGAGCAGCATTTTTTGATAACTTGCCTAAAATATATGTTCAGAATAATCTTATAAGGATTAATGGTTTGTATCGTCATGGGTATTTGTTGGCTCCATCTTTGATAGAAGAATTAGTATTATTCCTTAATGGGAACTTAAGTAATAATTCTTCAATTATTGAAATAATTAACTAATGCACAAGAATAATAATCAGTCTTGGAATTTAGTTTTTTACATATGTACATGGGTCAAGAGAATATAATTATTAGTTTTAAAAGGTGTACAATTATATTGTTAGTTGTGTAGTAATTTAGTATGTCAGATGAATGTAAAATTTCTAAATTAAAAATGTTGCTGACCAAGCTGGAATTACTTTATTTCTCTAATTTAAATAGTGTTGTTATGTGGTTATTTAATAACTGGAACATGTTGTATATCTATTTCATATTAACACAGATCATAATTCAATATCAGTTACAAATGGAATTTGATGTTTATCAGTTATTTTGTTGCTATAATTAATTGTATATATACTTCTGAGAAATGTCATTCAAGTAATAATATCAATTATTTTGATGCTGTTTTTATCGAAAAATTTCTTTCAGATTTCTCAGATTAGTAAAAAGCTGAGAAAGTATAATCAATGTTTTATCTAATTTTATATTAGCAAATCATAATTCTAATATCAGTTGCAAGGGGAATTTGATGTTTATCAGTTATTTTGTGCTGTATTGATTGTATGTATTTCAATGGTTTATAAGAAATGTCATTCAATAATGCTTATGTCAATTATTTTGATGCTATTTTCGTCAAAATTTTCGATTTTCTCAAAATTGGTGAAAAGCTTAGGGGACACAATGATAGATCGTGTCATATCTGATCTCATATTAATAAGTCCTAATTCTATTGCAAGAGGAGCTTCATTTTTTCCAACATCTACTTTTAATTCTTGATCTTCTAATATTACTTTCCCATTTGATTCACGTATGCTGTATCTTACGTTTATACTATCACCGCAACGTATTTTATTGACGGTGCCTTCATAATTTTCGATAACATTGTTAAAAATTAATATATCATTTGCCTCGTCTGGATATGATGAGTCAATAGATATTAACTTTACATAGTATTGTTCTTTAAAATTGCCTTCTTGATCTGTTAGTATAATGATACGTTGACCCTCTTCTTCCATACCTTCTATTGTATAATTTAGTTCTTTTATAATGCTTTCTCCTAGTTTAAATGTTACTTCTTGTGGGATATTTGTTAATGCTTGAGAAAAGGTATTTTTGTTGTTTGGATCATATACAAATTTGTGTATTGTTGCCGAAATGTTTTGTCCGCATAATACTTTTTTACCGTTTCCTTCTACAATATCATGTATTTTGAAAAGATCCGGTTTTATAATTTTATGCTTGATATGTTCTAAGTAATCAACCAATCCATTTACTTTTATATAATAGTCAATACGAGATTCAATAATTGGTCTTAATAATTGATATCCTATGGTATGTGTTAGGGAGTGGTTAGCGTTAATCTTGTATGGTTTGCTGGGGTTATCTGTATGGTTGAATATTGTTTTTGTATATAGCATTGTTAATGACTTTCCTATCAACATTACAGTTATTAGAGTAAGACAGATATATAATAACCTAGAAAGTATCTTTTTCATGTTTTATAAATTTCTTATAAACCTGGCTAAACTGTGTAGAATAGCCGCTTTATGTGAAAAAATAGTTAAATGTTCAGTTGATCTATTTATTAGATTACTCACATAGTTTTTAGCATCTTCATTGTTTAGTACATTAAGGATGTTGTTCTTGGATTTATCTTGGTTTGCATCAGCAATATCATCCTTTATTTGAAAAGCATGTCCAAGATTTAATCCATAACTAGTCAAAGCATTTAATTCAATATTTGATGCATTTCCTAATATTCCTCCTAATTCACATGCCACAGCAAAAAACTGAGCTGTTTTTAACATGTGTATAGCTTGTATATCATTTATATCTTTTGCTGTAGTTTCTGTATCAAGTATTTGTCCTTGTATCATACCCTGGTAGCCTAAAGCTTTAGCTAATGCTTTTATCATGCAACAACGTATAGAAGGTAATTCATCAATTGTTGATAATATTTCAAATGCTAAAGTTAATAATGCATCACCAGTTAATATTGCTATTGCTTCATTGAATTTTTTATGAGAGCTTGCTTGTTTTCGACGTATATTTGCATTATCTATGCTTGGTAAATCGTCATGTATTAATGAATAGACATGTATGATTTCTACAGCTGCACTTACAGGTAGAACCCTTTCTATATTGACATTAAATATTTGTGCAGAAGCATTAACAAGGAAAGGGCGTATATGCTTGCCAGGTGCAAACATGGAGTACCTCATAGATGTTAATAATATATCTTGATTGTCTTCTGGTAAAACACTTTCTAGCTTTTTTATAAGTAAGCTACTGTGATGTTTCATTAGATCTGATATATTGTGAGACAAGGTTTCCTCTAGAAATTATTCCCTTTGTATCGAAGATTATAAAAGTCTAAGAATAATATGCAATGTAATTTATAGTAGTTACTAAGAAAAGATTGATAATATTTAATATATGGTGCACTTTGTTTTGTCATGTAGGAATGTTTAATAAATATGTTATGTGGTGAATGATGTTATGTATTTAGAAATAAGTAGATTGTTGAGAATAATGTTTGACTATGCGGATGTTCAATTTTATAATCAGATAATATGACTCCTTCGTCTAGTGGTCTAGGACCCCACCCTTTCACGGTGGTAACGCGGGTTCGACTCCCGTGGGAGTCACTTTTATTTTTTTTTTTATCATTTTACACACTTATACGTCGTACTTACTTTCCTAATGAAGGTGTTTATTGTATTAAGTCATACTAGTTGTTAGATAGTTTACAGTGTAATTTTTTTGATAGATGTTTTGCATTTCTATATATTGTGTTTTATATAGTAAATATATACAATATATATGTATGGGCAATAATTCTTATAGTAACATAAGGTTTAAATGGTAAAAAGGGGTAGAGATTATGAGGACAGTAATTGTTGATTATGGAAGAGATAATAATCTTACAGCTTTTGGTAAGGCCGTGTTGTCTGATAGATATTTACTTGAAAATGAAGATTATCAGCAATTATTTGTGAGGATTTCTGAATATTATTCAGACAATCCAGAGCATGCACAAAGGTTATATGATTATATGAGCCAATTATGGTTTATGCCTGCTACTCCTATATTAAGTAATGGCGGTACAAATAGAGGATTGCCAGTTTCGTGTTTTTTAAATGAAACAGAAGATAGCTTAAGAGGTATTGTTAATTTGTGGAATGAAAATGTGTGGTTAGCATCGAAAGGTGGTGGTATAGGGAGTTATTGGGGAAATTTGCGTTCTATAGGTGAAAAAGTACGTGGTAGTGGTAAAACTTCCGGTATTATACCGTTTATCGTAGTACAAAATGCTTTAACTTTAGCAATTAGTCAAGGATCATTACGTCGAGGTAGTTCTGCTGTATATTTACCTGTTTGGCATCCAGAAATTGAGGAATTTTTGGATTTAAGAAAACCAACAGGAGGTGACCCTAATAGAAAAGCATTGAATATACACCATGGGGTTGTATTATCAGATAAATTCATGAGATGTGTAGAAAATGATGAACCATGGGATTTGATAAGTCCTAAAGATCAATCAGTGCTTTTTACTGTAAAAGCGCGTGATATCTGGATAAAAATTTTAACAACAAGAGTTGAAACAGGGGAGCCATATATATTATTTATTGATCAGGTTGATAACAATAAACCTGAAATTTATAAAAAACTGAATTTAGACATAAAGATGTCTAATTTGTGTACAGAAATAACTCTTACTACTGGATATGATCATTTAAATAAGTCACGTACTGCTATATGTTGTCTTGCATCATTGAATCTTGAATATTATGAGCAATGGAAAGATAATTCGTTGTTTATTGAAGATATTATGAGATTTCTTGATAATGTATTAACTGATTTTATAGAGAAAGCTCCTAGTGAAATGGAACGAGCAAAATATTCAGCAATGCGTGAACGTAGTATAGGTGTTGGAGTAATGGGATTTCACTCATTTTTGCAAAGTAAAATGATACCGTTTGAGTCTGTGACAGCTACCATATGGAATAAAAAAATATTTTCTCATATAAAAAAGCATGCTGATATTGCATCTTATAATATTGCTATAGAAAAAGGTTCCTGTCTTGATGCACAAGATGCTGGTATTATAGAAAGATTTGTAAATAAGTTATCTATTGCTCCTACTGCGTCAATTTCTATTATTGCTGGTAATACTTCCCCTGGTATTGAACCATATGCAGCAAATGTTTTTACACATAAAACTTTAACTGGTTCTTTCATTGTGCGAAATAAGTTCTTACAGAAATTGTTAAGGTTAAAAGGTAAAGATAATGAGCAAGTATGGTCTTCTATTTCAACTAATGAGGGGTCTGTACAACATTTAGATTTTTTAACTGAAGAAGAAAAGTTAATATTTAAAACTGCATATGAACTTGATCAGAGGTGGATAATAGAACATACAAGTGATAGGTCAAAGTATATATGTCAGGCACAATCTGTTAATATTTTTCTGCCTGCGAATGTTCATAAAAGGTATTTGCATAAAATACATTTTCTTGCTTGGAGGAAGGGATTGAAAAGTTTGTATTATTGTAGATCAAAATCAATCCAGCGTGCGGATAAAGTATCTCATGGGGCATTAGAAAAATCAGTAGAACAGTATAAGCAGATTACAAATTTTGATTATAATGAATGTTTATCTTGTCAGTAGTGTGGCTTACTATTATTCTCTCTTTGTGACTGTAATATAAAATTTGCTAATCCTATTCTCGAACTAATCAGGGATTTATTACATTAGTCTGTATTGTCAGTGCAAAATTAGTGTTTCATATTTATAGTATCAATTTAAGAAATTAAATTTATTATGAGAGTTTATTTTCAGGAATACATTTATGCAAAAGTTTTGGATATGACTATTTTAAGTAGTGTAATCAATAATGTGAAGTATTAACTGTAAATTATACATTATACTATTGGTAGAGTATGATGATTTTAAGTAATATGTACTAAAGATATAAAGTTGTGGGGCAGAATATTCTTAGTGGAAGTGGTATGTTATATAAAAACATTGATGAATTTATTAAAGTTATAGACAAGACAAAAAGGATAATGGGTTTAGATTTTGGAGAAAAAAAAATAGGGATAGCTTTGAGTGATAGAACAAATTTAGTAGCCATGCCCTACAGTGTATATATGAGAAGAAGTAGTAGGAAAGATTTAGGTAGTTTATATAGTATTTTTGTAGAAAATGTGGTAGGTTCAATAATTATAGGTTGGCCAATTGAGTTAAATGGGTTAGAAAATGAGTTATGTCAGAAAGTAGTTCTGTTTGCAAATCGAATTATAGCAAAGTATAATATTAATGTTTATTTACATGATGAAAGATATAGTACTGCCATGGCTACAAGAGTAGCAAAGTTAGCTAATATTAAGAGGAAGGAATCTCAAGCAATTGATGATAAAATCTCAGCTGTATTAATTTTACAACAAGTGCTTGATATAATAAAAATTTACCAAATGTAGATATAGAAATATCTAAAAGTAATATTAGTGTGGTGATAAGTGTATTGGACATCAACGTTTGTTTCTCCAGTCATTATTTTAATTATATATGTATTGTTAAAGAGTGCAAATGTAGGGTTGCTACTAGTAATAAAGTATAACATTACTTTTCATAACCTATTTTACGGATATAAGTTGTTTATAAGTGTGATTAGGTGTAGCGTTAGATCTTTTACCATATTTCTGAAATTAATAACTTAGAAATTGGTAATAATATTGCTGCTAAAATATACAGGATTTCGATTATTGAATCCTTTACCTATTTTACGGATATAAGTTGTTTATAAGTGTGATTAGGTGTAGCGTTAGATCTTTTACCATATTTCCTGAAATCAATAACTTAGAAATTGGTAATAATATTGCTGCTAAAATATACAGGATTTCGATTATTGAATCCTTTACCTATTTTACGGATATAAGTTGTTTATAGGTGTGATTAGGTGTAGCGTTAGATCTTTTACCATATTTCTGAAATTAATAACTTAGAAATTGGTAATAATATTGCTGCTAAAATATACAGGATTTCGATTATTGAATCCTTTACCTATTTTACGGATATAAGTTGTTTATAGGTGTGATTAGGTGTAGCGTTAGATCTTTTACCATATTTCCTGAAATCAATAACTTAGAGGTGAGGTAATATTGCTACTTTAAATACAGGGTTTTGGTCATTTGTTTCTTTTCATCAAACAACTATCAAATTATTAAATTTGCATCCGTATGAATTTGTTGTTATCTGTGCTTTTTACTACATACTTTGAATGTTATTGATATATGTTTATAAAATTTTTTTATCAGGAGACATGTTATAAAGTAAAACAATTTTTTAAGTATTAATGATTACACAAGTATAGCATTTTTTATGCTTAATGTAATCTATAAAGTTGAGCTTAGGTGTTTTTCATAATGTACTACTGCAAAAAGTCACTATTGAGTATGATCATGGAATTTCTTTCTGGACCTGTGGAAATTAAATGAATAGGAACTTTTAGAATTTCTTCGATTTTTTTTATATATGATATAGCATTTTGTGGTAAATCTTTATGTGATACACTACCAAATGTACTTGTTTGCCACCCAGGAAGTGTTTCATATATTGGCTCTAGATTGCTTTGTATATAAGGTGAAGCAGGAAGATAATCGTATATTTTATCTCCATACTTATATTTTACGCATATTTTTATTTCACTGAATTGATCCAATACATCAAGTTTGGTGATAACCAGCCCTGATACTCCAGATAGCATGATTGCTTGTCGTGCTAATACTGCATCAAACCATCCGCACCTTCTTTGTCTATTACTTACAGTTCCTAATTCCTTTCCTGTTTCAAACATGATTCTTCCAATATCATTATTCTGCTCAGTAAAAAATGGACCATTGCCGACTCTTGTTGTATAAGCTTTTACTAATCCTAGTATATGAGATTTGTTAGATGGATTGATTCCACATCCAACCCATGCTTGTGATGCTATAGTATTACTTGATGTAACGAACGGATATGTCCCGTGATCAATATCTAGAAATGTCCCTTGTGCTCCTTCAAAAATTATAACCTTATTTTGTTGTGTTAAATCATATATAATTTTCCATACTGGTTGAACAAATGGTAAAATTTTTGGGGCAATATTTAACAGCTCGTTAACGATATCCTCTGCTTGTATAGGTGGAGTATTAAGATTTTTTCTTAGTAAATTGTGGTAACTTAAAAGATGATTTACTTTATTGTATAGTAAGTCTTTTGTGTCTAGTAAATCACATACTCTAATAACCCGCCTGCTAATTTTATCTGCATAGCATGGACCAATTCCTTTATTTGTGGTTCCTATAGTGTCTTGTCTAAGTTGTTCAAACAACACATCTGCTTGTTTATGTACACTTAGCACTAATGGACAAGATTCTGATATTACAAGATTTTGGGCAGTAATGTTGATACCACTACTTTTCAAATTATCGATTTCAGAAACAAGTGCATAAGGATCTAACACTACTCCATTCCCTATTACCGATAACTTATCATTTTGTAAAACAGAAGATGGCAGAAGGTTTAATTTATATACCTTATCATTTATTACTATGGTATGTCCTGCGTTATTGCCTCCTTGAAATCTAACTACAGCATCTGCATTAGTAGATAGCCAGTCTACAACTTTTCCTTTTCCTTCATCACCCCATTGCAATCCTATAACTACTATATTCACCATAGCTTTTCTGTATAAATCCCAAGTCACACTAACAAAATAAAGAAATTGTGTCAAATAATTTAGTAGTCAAAGTATTTTGCCTATATCGATTTTTTGATGTTGATCTTAAAAAAACCTGAATTTGTTAAATTTCAATGTTTGGGAATCATATATTAATGACTTAAGTGAGAATACGTATACCTTGATCCATAAGGAGAAGAAGGTAATAATAATGCTTCTTAATTAATGTTTTTTTACGAAAGAAGTACATTACTTTCTACATATTAAAAAATATATATAGAAAGTGTATGTATTCTTATGAATTTGATGGCCGAAATGGCAACTATTCATAAAATCAATTATTTTTTACCTTTACTACTACCTATTTTATTAAAAATCTGAACCCTCATTCAGTTCATTATTTTACAGATTTAGTTTTATCTGTGAAGTTATCAGTAAGTGTTATTACAACTCTGCGGTTTTTAGTGTGAGCGTATTCAGCTTCTTCTGGATTGTTAGAGTATACTAAAACTGCTGGTTCAGATTTTCCTTTAGATTTTACGATAATTCTATCTTCTAAAGACCTATCATGCTCTAGAATAAAATCTTTAACAGCATTTGCCCTTTGGGTGCCTAACTCCAAATTATATTCATCTGTTCCTCTGGTATCAGTATGTCCGACAATAATAATACTAGTATCAGGGTATTCCTGTGCTTTTTGTATAACTTTTTCAAGTGTTACTTTATCAGAATCTTCTATTGTTGCCTTTCCAAAACTGAAGTATAGCTTTTCAATAACTTTTGTATTAGAGAACACATGATCAACATTTACCAAGGGAGTATGATCAGTAGTTTTACAGCTACTGAGAATTAAGCATAGTAGCATGAATTTGATAAATACCAACTTATGTTTCATAGTGCCTCAATTGTTTTGAACAAGATTATCATGATCATTACTTAAAATTATCTTAAGTCAAGAGAAAAATCAAAGTGTAGCCATATTACTGGATTTATATGATAATTTACTTATAGTTAGGAAATTAATGATTTAATATCAATAAAGACAAGTATTGCAAACATATGAGTATTTATGTGCAATTATATGTATAAAAAAGGCCTAATTTTTATTTACTTATTGTTGTTTTTAGTAATCCTCTTATGTGAAAAACAATAATCGGTTATTTGGATATATAAAAATCTATTACTACTTGATTATGATAAATCTATAGTTCGATCAACGAACAAAAATTATTACTTTAAGTTATGTGAGTAAATATATGTAATATTAATATAATGTGTTAATGTTTAAATAGTTTTTTATAACTATTGATATAGTGCAATTAGTAATGTATATCATAATGCTTGTAAAAATGTTGTTTAATGGAGAAATCCATTTAGGATCTTACGTTTAGTAGAATTATTTAAATTTTTTGAAGAGAGAAATATTGATATTTTATGTTATATTGCGCTAATATATTGATTATCATTGTCAACTATTTATTAGAATTATGTGATTTTTAGGTATCAGTATTTTTGTTATTAATATTTTGCCTAGTGTAGCATATATATAGTATGCATTGTATGCTTTAGTATATTTTGGAAAAGTTTTTGCATACCCGTTGATATTATTTAATGAATTTTTTGATTAACTGACTAAATGAATTTAACCTACGGAATATTATACATATGAAACATTATAAATTTTTAGAGCAAGTTTTTGATAAAATTGGAAGTATTAATTCTATTATTAGTGTTTTAGAAGCTAGTAAAGGTAATGTTAGTGATAGAATAGAGCATGTTTGTACCCTTAAAGAAATTAAGCACGAAATTGTCAGTAATGAGATAATTGCTGATATGATACAACACTCTGCAGCCAATAAAGCGAAATTAAATGATTGGGAAATTGCTAATTTAAATCATATTGAATTCATACATAAGAATAGCACTGCTATTCCTATAGAATTGGTATTAGATCTTTACAAAGCGCGAGTAAAATGTAAAAACTCTTGGTTATTGTTTCGTAATGGTGATGCTTCTGTCCAGGATGTAATTACCTTATTATCTGATGTTGTGAGATTAGTAGGTGATGTTGCTTCTATTAAAGCTGAAAGTTTAAAGGTTTCTAAGTATGATGTTATTTTAGGATTGCAGGATAGTAAGTTAAATACAAAGAAGGTAGATGCTATATTTACTGAAATAGGAGCTTTTTTTCGGCATTTTATCAATGAAATAGGTGATAAACAAAAACACAATAAGATTTGTTATCCAAAAAATATTAATAAAGATAAGCAGATACTTCTAGGATATGATACTTTATCGTGTTTTGGTATGATTGGTAATAATATAAATATTATTGATCAAGATTATGTAAGTAATAGATATTCATTTGGAAAAGAGCTGTCTTTTTTAGTTGATTATGATGAGAGTAATTATAGAGTTGGATTGAAGACTTTGCTCAGAAAAATAGGTTATGCTTTATATGCTTTAAATTTACCTGAGATGTGGTATAAACAACCTGTAGGATGGAATATAAACAACATTTTACCTGAAGTTTTAGGGTTATTGACATCGACTCACTTGATGATGAGTACGGAGTTTATACAATTTATATCTCCTATTTTGAAGAAGCAGTTTTCTTTTAGAGGCAAGGTTGGGCATTATGAAAATATTCAGTTATATTTTAATGAAGTACGGCCTAATTTATTTATGCATAAGTCTGATGAGGTAACTTTGTTAGCTCATATCATGTTGCGGTATACTTTAGAAAAGGAAATGATAAGTGATTCTCTGCAAGTACAAGATTTGCCAGATGCTTGGGTTCAAGGAATGAAACACTATTTTAACATTGCTCCAAAGAATGATTTGGAAGGATTTTTACAGGATGATTATTGGGTGAGTGGGATTTTTGGATATTTTCCTTGTTATATGATTTCTGCTATTATTGCTTCTCAGATTTTTTCTGTTATGGAAAATAGTTGCTCTCAAGTTTTATCACAGGTAGCAAAGGGAGATCTCTCATTATTTACCTCGTGGATGAATAAGAATATATGTGATTGTGGTACAAAGTACAGTAGTATGGATTTATTAAAGAAGATTACAGGGCAGAAATTGAATGTTGCTTTTTATAAAAATTACCTTGCGGATAAATATTTGAATGTGTAAGTCGTTGTATGTGTTTAACTAAAGTTGTGTGTTGTGAATTTAATAAGAGTGGAATATGGACAGCGAATATAGTAATATGGTAAATATGGCTAATGCCATTAGAATATTATCAGTAGATGCTATACAGAAAGCTGCTTCTGGGCATCCAGGTATGCCTCTTGGCATGGCAGACGTTGCTACAGTGTTGTTTGCAAAGTTTCTGAAATTTAATCCTAGAGATCCTGATTGGTTTGATAGAGATAGATTTGTGTTGTCGAATGGGCATGGATCTATGCTGTTATATTCTATATTATATTTTTTAGGGTATTTGGATATAGAAGAAATAAAAAAATTTAGACAAATTCATTCTTTAACTCCTGGGCATCCAGAATATGGTTATACTCCTGGGGTAGATGCTACTACTGGTCCATTAGGTCAAGGTTTAGCGTGTGCAGTAGGTATGGCAATAGCGGAAAAGGTATTATCTGAAAGATTTGGGAATGAAATTATCAATCATGCTACTTACGTTATGGTTGGTGATGGCTGTCTTATGGAAGGCATTAGTCATGAAGCAGCATCTTTGGCAGGGCATTTGCAATTGAGTAAATTGATAGTATTATTTGATGACAATAGTATTTCAATAGATGGTCCAACTTCTTTGTCTGTTTCAGATGATGTTAAAGCTAGGTTCTTATCTTATGGATGGGATGTTGTTGAAATAGATGGACATGATTTTAGTCAAATTGAGTCTTCGATTAGAGATGCTCGAAAATCTGACAAACCTTCTTTGATTTGTTGTAAGACAATTATTGGAAAAAATTTGTCTTCAAAAGAAAATACTTGTGCTGCACATAGTTGGCCATTTTCAGAAGAAGAAGTAATCTTGATGAAAGAAAAATTAGGTTGGCATTACAAACCATTTAATATACCAGAGGAAATTTTGCAGTTATGGAAGGGTGTTGCTAATAGATCAAAGGCTGAATACAACATGTGGCTTGATAGATATACAAAATACGCTGAAACTTCTAGTGATTTTATAGATATAATAAAGGATGGTGTTTCTGATGCAGTTTTATTGAGTTTAAAAAAATTCAAAGAGGAACTATATACTTTAAATTTAAATGAAGCAACTCGTAAGACTTCTGGTAGAGTATTGGAAATTATAGTGAAGAATACAAGTAAATTAATAGGTGGTTCTGCTGATCTTACTAATTCTAATAATACTAAGCCGCAGCTTGTATCAGTTATGAACAGAAATAATTTTAAGGGGTCTTATCTACATTATGGTATTAGGGAACATGCTATGGCAGGGTGTATGAATGGTATGGCTTTGCATGGTGGGATAATTCCTTATGGGGGAACATTTTTGGTTTTTTCTGATTATTGTAGACCAGCTATTAGATTGTCTGCATTGATGAAAAAGCAGGTTATTTATATTATGACACATGACTCTATTGGAGTAGGAGAAGATGGTCCGACTCATCAACCTGTAGAACATTTATCATCTTTGCGATCAATCCCTAATTTATATGTTTTTAGGCCAGCTGATGCTATTGAGGTATTAGA
This sequence comes from Ehrlichia muris AS145, assembly GCF_000508225.1. Taxonomy (GTDB): domain Bacteria; phylum Pseudomonadota; class Alphaproteobacteria; order Rickettsiales; family Anaplasmataceae; genus Ehrlichia; species Ehrlichia muris. Next base: position 742,569 of record NC_023063.1, on the reverse strand, counting down.
ATGTTGGGAGATTGCATTAAAATTAACTAGTTCTCCATCTGTGTTGATATTATCTAGACAAGATGTTAACTGTATTCGTAGTGTATGTATTGAAGAGAATTTATCTAGTAAGGGTGCATATATTATACGTGAATATGAGAAAGATTTGGATGTTACCATTTTTGCAACTGGATCTGAGGTAGAAGTTGCATTAAAAGCATCTGATATTTTGAAGAGTAAAGGGTTAGGTACGAGAGTAGTATCTGTTCCTTGTTGGGAGTTATTTGGGCAACAAGATAAAAAATATATCTTCAATTTATTGAATAATAAAAGTATCAAAGCTGCTGTAGAAGCTGCAAGTTCTTTTGGATGGCATAAATACATAGGGGAAAATGGTATTTTTGTGGGTTTAGAGAATTTTGGGATATCTGCTCCATGTAAAGATTTATATAAGCATTTTGGAATCACTGCAGAAAACTTAGTAAGTAAGATACTTGATAAATTGAAAATTGATACGGATTAGATATAACTGTTATAATTCATTTTCATTGAGTATTTGTAAATTTAGAATTCTTAGATATTACAAAAAATTTCATAAATTAAAGTTATTTAAGATTTTCTTGTAATTAGTTATTACTTAGTATGTATTTTCTAGTGCTGGGTTATAATGTTGAATTTTTGCAAAGTTCTATTAATTTATGCATTGATATTTAGCCTCATCAATTGGATGGCATAAATACATAGGGGAAAATGGTATTTTTGTGGGTTTAGAGAATTTTGGGATATCTGCTCCATGTAAAGATTTATATAAGCATTTTGGAATCACTGCAGAAAACTTAGTAAGTAAGATACTTGATAAATTGAAAATTGATACGGATTAGATATAACTGTTATAATTCATTTTCATTGAGTATTTGTAAATTTAGAATTCTTAGATATTACAAAAAATTTCATAAATTAAAGTTATTTAAGATCTTCTTGTAATTAGTTATTACTTAGTATGTGTTTTCTAGTGCTGGGTTATAATGTTGAATTTTTGCAAAGTTCTATTAATTTATGCATTGATATTTAGCCTCATCAATTTTAAACTTAAAAATCTTTAAAATTGTGAATTCTAGTTATATTTTTATACTGTCATAGGATGTTTGATTGTTTCGATATATAAATTTTAATAATAAAAGTATGTTTTTTATAAGAGAGAAGATATAAGTATTACCTATATATTTTCAATTTCTAAGTGGTAATCAGTATACTAGCGGAGATAGTGTCTTATGTACATTTCATAATATGGTCTAATTTATTATCAAATAAGTAAATAATATGATATTTAGTAATTTAAGTTTTAGTTATTATGATTTAAATGTTTGTGTATTGATAACTATTTGTATATATTGATTTTATCATTATTATCATTGGATGAAATGTTAGTACTTACAGTTTGTGTGTTATTATTTTGTATGGGAATGATGTTAGTATATCTATCTATTGGTAAAACTATATATGATAAAATACTTGCTGCAAATTTGTTTGGCACGTATTCCATGATTTTGATTGTTGTTATTGGAATCATAAATGATACGTTTTCATTATTTATAGATGTATCTTTGGTATATGTGTGTATTAATTTTATTTCTACTATTGGATTTATGAGATTTTTTCTTCATGGTTCTTTTGGAGATCTAAAAAAATGATGGAATATTTAAGCATGATAATTCTAGGGTTGGGAATATTTTTAATTATTACTTCTATGGTAGGAGTAATAAGGTCTCCTGATTTTTATACAAAGTTATGTCCTGCAGGTATCACAGATTCTTTAGGAGCATCCTTAATTTTAATTGGGCTTGCCATGCAATCTGATTTTTCGATTTTTACAGTTAAGATTTTATTATTAATCTGCTTATTATGGATTACTAGTACTACAGCATCTTATGCATTAGCACGTTCTGCTTATTACAGAGACAAAAAAGGTAAAGGGGATGTTGAGTAATATTAATTTTATTATGAATGTTGTGTTGTCTCTATTTCTAGTATTTATGTCATTTTCTTTAATGTTATCTAGAAATCTTACTGTTAATGTAGTAATGATGTGTATATTTAGTTTCTTAATGGCGTTGTTATATTTAGTAATGGATGCTCCAGATGTTGCAATTACAGAAGCTGCTGTAGGAGCAGGTATGACTACTGTACTAATGTTAATTGCTTTATCGTTAATTGAAACAGGTAAAGAGGAAATATATGATAGTATAAAAATATTTCCTATGATTATTGCTTTAGGATTGTTTGTAAGTTTGATGTATGTGATACCTGATTTACCTATCTTTGGGGATGCTGACTCTTTTGCAAATAATCATGTTGCATCTTATTATGTAAAAAATACTTATTCCTACATGGGAATTCCTAATATAGTGACTGCAATTTTAGCAAGTTTTCGTGGATATGATACTTTTGGTGAAACAGTTGTAATATTTACTGCTTCTTTAGGAATTTCTTTATTACTTGCTAAGGATAATAATCATGTTTAAGGATCCAGTTTTGCGGACAATATCTATCTTGATGATACCTGTTATAATCTTGTATGGATTATATATTCAATTTCATGGTGATTATAGTCCAGGTGGTGGTTTTCAGGCGGGGGTTATTGTTGCATCTGCAATTATCTTGCATGGTATATTATTTGGATTAAAGGTTACCTCAAAAGTAATATCGCCATATATTGTGAGGTTAATTGGTGGTATTGGTATCTTAATATATGGAGGTACTGGTGTTGTATCTATGTTACTTGGTGGTGAATTTCTATCTTATTCTACGTTAATGAGTGATCCAGTATTGGGACAAAAATTAGGGATATTTGCTGTGGAATTAGGCGTAGGCATGACTGTATGTAGTTCTATGTTGACTATTTTTTTTAACTTTGTATCTTCTTATAAAGAATGAATGCATATTATTTTTAATAATTTTATTTTAAGTATTTTTGCTCCGGTGTATGATTTTTAGTTATTTTAATTACATTGTGTCTATAATATTAATGGTTATAGGATTATATATTACTGCTACTAGTAAAAATCTTGTAAAAAAGTTAATAGGATTAAATATATTTCAAGCTTCTGTATTGTTGTTCTATATTTCTATGGGCTATGTTAGTGATGGTACTGTGCCAATCTTAAGTGATAATGTAGTATTATATACTAATCCTTTGCCTAGTGTTTTAATGTTAACAGCCATTGTTGTTGGGGTTGCAATTTTTGCTGTCGGCTTATCAATAGTTGTAAAAATAAAAATGGCATTTTCTTCAATAAATGACGAAAAAATACGTAGATAAACAAATAATTATTATTTTACTTATTTATGTTTTTTAGGTGTGGGTAATAATAAGGTGTTTTTATCTTTTAAATCTTATCTATGCTGTTATAATTAAAGGCTATAATTAAGTGAGTTTTAGGTGTAAGTCTAGTGTCAGGTCATAATAAAAGGATATTAATTGATGCAGTATATCAAGATGGAATTAGAGTAGCAGTATTACGTGATGGGCAAGTTGTAGAATTTGATCAAGAATCAAAGAGTAAAAAGTGTTTAAAAGGTAATGTGTATTGTGCTGTAGTAAAGCGTATAGAGCCATCTTTGCAGGCAGTATTTATTGAATATGGAGCAAATAAGCACGGATTTTTACCTTTTTCTGAAATATCATTGGATTATTATAATATATCGGAAGAAGAGAAAGAAAAATTATATCAAGCATTATATGAAGATTCTGATATAAAAGATGATGATGATGTAAGATCTGTAGATGATTCTGTTACATGTGATAGTAAAGATCAAGAAGATGTTAGCCATTATAATGAGAAGTTGACATTATTAAAAAAAGATAATTTGAAGAATGGTAAATCTAAACTGCCTTTTTACAAATTGTATAAGTTGCAAGATGTAATAAAACTTGATCAGAAGTTAATGGCACAAATTGTAAAAGAGGAGCGTGGAAACAAGGGAGCAACATTTTCAACTTTTATTACTCTGGTTGGTAGGTATTGTATATTTATGCCAAATTCTGGTAATAAGAACAGTGGTATATCTCGTCGTATTGAGGATGCTGATGATAGAAAGGTTTTGAAGAATTTTCTGAGGGCTATAAAACTACCAAAAGAATCTGGTATGATTATTAGAACTGCTGGGTCTAATAAGAGTCAAAAAGATATAGAGCAGGATTTATCTTATTTACAATCAACTTGGCGAAGTATACAGAATAGTTATGTAAGTATTACTATGCCATCATTGTTATATGTTGAAGGTGATATAATAAAAAGAACACTACGAGATTATTGTGATGAAAATACACAAGATATTATTGTATCTGGTAGCTATGCGTATGAGTTAGCGAAAGAATGTGTTAAATTTATGTTTAGGAATAGGGTGCGCCTTAGAATTTATAAAGGTAGTGTTCCTATTTTTTCTTATTACAAAGTTGAGTCACAAATTTCTGAGCTATATGGAAATATAGTTAATTTACCTTCTGGAGGATACATGGTTATTACTCCAACAGAAGCATTAGTATCAATAGATGTTAATTCTGGCAAAATGACAGGTGAGGACAGTATTGAAGAAACAGCTTATAAGACAAATATGGAAGCTGTCAAAGAAATTGCTAGACAAGTTAATTTAAGAGGATTATCTGGACTAATAGTGATAGATTTCATTGATATGTTAAAATATCGCTATTGTAGGTCAGTAGAATCTGAAATTAAAGAAGCTTTTAAATATGATAAAGCAAAAGTGCAGTTTGGCTATATAAGTACATTTGGATTGATGGAAATATCGAGACAAAGAGTCAAGCAAAGTATATTAGAAGCAAATACAGTACAATGTTTGCATTGCAATGGGGTAGGTAGAGTTAGATCTCTAGAATCTTCTTCTGGAGATATATTACGTGATATTAGATATTGTGCTAATAAGAATCGTAATAAATTAATAAATATCTCAGTTGCTGGACAAATGATAGAATATTTTTTTAACAATAAGCGTCAACATATTGCTGAGATTGAGGAAGAATTCAGTGTATCAGTTAAGTTGACTGTTAATCAAAATACAAGTAGCACATCGGATTTTCATATTAGTGTTGAAAATGATGATATGTTGAATCAAAGTAAAGATGTTGTAAATGTATTTACTGTTGACTATAAAACTCCTGAAGATAATAAATTAAAAGAAGAAATACAAAAGACTCCTACTAGAAATATGTGGATAAAGAAATGGTTAATCCGCATATTTTCACAATTTAATTCATAAATTTATGAACTTGTGTTAAATAGGGTTGTAATCTTGTGATTTGGTTATTATATCTGTGGTTATAGTTTTGATTTTTATGTAAGGGGGCTATTTATGGCTGTTATAGGTATAGATTTAGGTACTACAAATTCTTGTGTTGCAGTTATGGAAGGAGGTGATGCAAAGGCTATTGAAAATAGTGAAGGAGCTAGAACTACTCCTTCAATAGTTGCATTTACTGATTCAGAAAGGTTAGTTGGTGATCCAGCAAAACGTCAAGCTACTACAAATGCTAAGAATACTATATATGCTAGTAAAAGGCTTATAGGACGTAGATATCAAGATGTAAAAGGCATAAAGTCATCTTATGATGTAGTATCTGCTAAAAATGGTGATGCTTGGATAAAAGTACTTGGTAAAGAGTATTCTCCTAGTCAGATTGGTGCATTTGTTTTGGAAAAAATGAAAGAAACAGCAGAAAGACATCTTGGACATAAGGTTGAAAAAGCTGTGATTACAGTACCTGCATATTTTAATGACGCACAACGTCAAGCGACAAAAGATGCTGGAAAGATAGCAGGGTTAGATGTTATTAGAATAATCAATGAACCTACAGCTGCTGCTTTAGCATATGGGTTAAATAAAAGTGACAAGCAAAAAGTAATAGTAGTATATGATTTAGGTGGTGGTACTTTTGATGTATCAATATTAGAAATTGCTGATGGTGTTTTTGAAGTAAAGGCAACAAATGGGGATACAATGCTTGGTGGTGAAGATTTTGACCATGCAATTATGAACTATTTGATGGATGATTTTAGAAAGACTACAGGTATAGATTTATATGGTGATTCTATGGCAGTGCAAAGAATCAAAGAAGCATCAGAAAAGGCAAAGATAGAATTATCTAATCGCATGGAAACTGATATAAACCTGCCATTTATTTCTAGTGATAGTACTGGACCTAAGCATTTAAGTTTAAAATTAACTAGAGCTAAATTTGAAAATTTAGTTGATGATCTAATTCAAAGAACTATCGAGCCATGTAAAAAAGCTCTTAAGGATGCTGGAATATCTGCAGATAAAATAGATGAAGTTGTATTAGTTGGTGGTATGACTAGGATGCCTAAAGTAATACAAAAAGTAAAAGAATTTTTTGGTAAAGAGCCTCATAAAGGTGTTAATCCAGATGAAGTTGTAGCAATAGGTGCTGCTATACAGGGAAGTATTCTTGCTGGTGATGTTAGAGATGTATTATTGTTAGATGTAACTCCATTATCTTTAGGCATAGAAACTTTAGGTGGTGTATTTACTCCATTAATTGAAAGGAATACTACAATTCCTACAAAGAAATCTCAAGTATTCTCAACAGCAGAGGATGGTCAAACTGCAGTAACTATTAAAGTGTACCAAGGTGAGAGAAAAATGGCAGTTGATAATAAATTGTTAGGTCAATTTAGCTTGGAAGGTATACCTTCAGCTCCTCGTGGTATGCCTCAAATTGAAGTTACATTTGACATAGATGCTAATGGTATAGTACATGTTTCAGCAAAAGATAAAGCTTCTGGTAAAGAGCAAGCTATTAAAATTCAATCTTCAGGTGGGTTAAGTGATGATGAAATCCAACGAATGATAAAAGAAGCTGAACAAAAAGCTGGGGAAGATGAAAAGCGTAAAAAATTTATTGAGCTAAAAAATAATGGTGAAAATTTAATACACTCTACAGAAAAGTCTTTGAATGAGCATGGAGATAAGATTCCAAATTCTGATAAGCTTGAAATTGAAAATGCTATTAGAGATGTGAAAGATGGTATCAGTAGTAGTGATATAGAGAATCTAGATGTTTTACAGCAAAAGGTTGATCATTTAGTGAAAGTATCAATGAAACTAGGTGAAGCTTTATATGGTAATGCTAATGCTGCTAATAATCCTTCAGCTGCTGAAAGTACTACAGCAAATAACGAAGAAGATTCTAAAGTTGTTGATTCTGATTATCAGGAGATTGATAAAAAAGACAAAAAATAGAATTTATTGTTCTTATTGTAGTTGTATAAGAATATAAAGTTGATAGGTATATTATATTGTGTTAGGATTCCAATGGGAGTTTCTGTGTTGCACGTTGAAGTTAAGTTAATTCCTCGAGCTCAATTGATTCTTTAGGGAACTGTCACTGTTAGTCAATGTGGATTAATAAATGGTGCCCACCTTAGCTTTAATCTCAGGATATTCAGAGCATAGACGGCAATGACGGTTTCTCCCAATTGGATGTGTATTTATACTTCTTATGAAATCTTGTTATGTCTAGAAATGAATATAACTTAAATGATAGCGATATTATCAATTTTTCTGCTGTTGATTTATTCAATATAGTATTAGATGTTGAGAAATACCCTGATTTTCTTCCATGGTGTAAAGCAGTTTACATAAAAGAACGTAGAGAAAATATAATAGTAGCTGATTTGTTAGCTAATTTTAAAGGGTTAAGTGGTCAGTATACTTCAAATGTTGTATTTAAGGAGCCTACTATGAATCAAGAAGGGTGGATAAAGGTTGAAGCAGTAGAGGGATTATTTAGATTTTTGCATAATCAATGGACATTTATTCCAAGGGGGGAAAATCAAACATTAGTACAGTTTTATATAAATTGTGCTTTTAAAGTACCTATGTTACAGTCTGCATTTAATTTGGTTTGTGATAGTGCATATAAGAGAATAATGACTGCTTTTAAAAATAGGGCGAATAGTTTATTGTTACCTGAATAATATATTATTATATTTTACAAGTAGCAAAAGAAGTCGTTACTTGTATTAACAAACAGATAACTAATCAGGTTATGGTTCTATCTTTGTATTAATTATTTTAAACCTGAAGGGTAAGTAAGAATATATTTGTTTAATCTAGATATTATAATCAATGATAGATTTTGCTGTTTATAGAAAATGAATTATTATATTTAATAAGATGAACAACTAAAATTACTTCATCATAAGAAATCGAATCTTTAATAGCTTTAAACTTTCTCATTATTGACCTGACCAACATGTAATCTTTCTGCATGCTATATCTAAAAAAGTATCACAATTATCAATATTGAGTGGTTGTTGTTTCAATATAATTAGTTGAAATTTTAGTAATTAAAAAAAGTTATATATGTGTGAGTTTTTTTTTTTTTGATATTTCCAATTATTTCTGAATTGCAGGATAATACAATCCAATAGCATTTTTTATTACTTTTTTTGTGTAGAGAAATACAGTTGTTCTAGTAAGAAATATATTTATATTTCCAATGTTTAATAGCTATTTTTAGTGCGATTTGGTATTAGTTAATATATAGTTGAAAAATAATAATACTATATAATTTGAGTTATTATGACTAAACATTCTACTAACCGCTACTCTATTATATCACTTATGCCTGAATTCATATTTTTAGCATTCATCATGTTAGTGATACCTTTATATGGTATAGAGATTGAATATGATGTTGGTAGTATGTTAATATTTGGTACATTTTCTATTATTATAGTTCTAGTTTTTTTATATATTTGGAATATAGAAAGGCGTGAGACAATTTTATATCTTCTATATTACTTAAGTAGCATAGCCACTATTTCTTCAACGAGTTTATTATCTGTGGCAATGTTATTTGAAGTTATGACATTAAGTGTACTAGTAATGGTTGCTTCTGGTTCTAATGGAACCAACAGAAGAGTATTTATGCATTATTCATGTATTCATTTTCTAGCTGGTGTAATGTTGCTTATTGGAGCGTCTGGCCAATTTTTGGGACCACTTGGTAGTCAAGATAATTATAAAGTATTTTTTCTAATAGGTTTATTAATCAATTGTGCTTGCTTTCCTTTATCTTCTTGGGTGACGGATACTTATTCTACAGCATTGAATAATGATACTATCATTTTATCTGTATTTACTACTAAAGTTTCAGTATATCTTTTGATGTTATTTTTTCATGGAGAAAAAATATTATTGTTTTTGGGTATAGCAACATCTATTTATGGGATAATTTTTTCAATATTAGAAAATAATATTAAGCGTTTACTTTGCTATAATTTAGTTGGACAGATGGGATTAATTATTACCACGATAGGATTTTCTGATGGTTATAATGATGATGGTGTTAGTGATATAATTATTCTACAAATAATTCTGTCTATAGTTTATCAGAGTTTGTTATTTATGGTTGCTACTTCTGTGATAAAGAGTACTCAAAGATTTAATCTTAGTGAAATTGGTGGATTATTCAAAAAAATGCCAATTGAAGCAGTATGTTCTATAGTTGCTATATCTAATATGGGAGCTTTACCTGGTACTGCTGGTTTTGTTGTGAAGTTTAAGATTATGCACATGATAAATAATATGAATTCTACAGAGGTGTTAATAGGTAAATTATTCTTGCTATGTAGTATGTTGTTATTTATGAGCGTTGGAATAAAGTTTTTTTCGTATATATTTGTATCTAAATCTACAGAAAGTCCTGTTGTTAAAAAGGTTTGTGCAGCATCTAAATTATCGATGTCAATATTGGCATTAATTTGTATATTATTCGGGATAGTATTCAGTTTCTTATTAGCGCGGGAAGATATTGGAAAGTGGGATAGTATTGTATTACAATTTGAGTTAATATTTGGAAGTATAGTGTTCTTTATTTTTTTCCCTCTCTTTTTAAAGGAAGAGTTAATTTTATTATGGACATTGATTGGGTCTATAGAGTATTGTTTATGCGTGTAGTATTGCTTGTTAACAAGTTTTTGTTATACATTTATAATATTCTTATTGCTATGTTAACCTATGTGTTGGGTAAGCGAGTATTATTATGTTCTAAGAGCAATCTGGAAATTTTGAGTGTACCAAGTGTTAATCCTTTGGGATTTACAATAATGCTAGGTATGTTGTTTATTATTGTTATGGTTGTCGTATACTTATGTTTGAATCTTTAACTAATAGTTTAAGTAATGTAATCCAAAGGATGCAGAGTAAGCATGTTATTTCTTCTGAGGACTTTGATGCTACAATGGAAGAAGTGAAAGTCGCTTTGCTTGAAGCAGATGTTTCTTTAGTTGTAGTTAAGGATTTTATCAGTAATGTTAAGGAAAAAATAGTTGGAGAAACTACTGTAAAAGGTGTATTACCGACACAAATGATAATAAAGAAAATCCAGGATTGTTTAATTGAGATATTAGGATCTGAAAAGTGTGAATTGAATATCTCTAATAAACCTTGTTCTGTTATTATGATGGTAGGGCTTCAGGGTGTTGGTAAAACTACAACTACAGCTAAGTTAGCGTTAAAATTGAAAAACAAAGGGAGAGAAGTACTAATGGTATCATTGGATGTCTATCGTCCTGCAGCTCAAAAACAATTGGAAATATTGGGAGAACAGATAGATGTTCAAACTTTACCTATTATTGAAAATCAAACTCCTATTGAGATAGTAAAGAGATCAGTGAATATTGTTCAACAGAATGATTTTAATGTTTTAATTTTAGATACAGCTGGAAGATTGCATATTGATCAGGTGATGATGGAAGAATTACAAGCCATTAGAGATCTTACATCTCCTAGTGAAGTGATTTTGGTTGTTGATTCTATGATAGGTCAAGATGCTGTAAATGTAGCTAAGTCATTTGATAGTAGTATAGGGATTACAGGTATAATTTTAACTCGTGTTGATGGTGATTCTAGGGGTGGTGCTGCACTTTCTATGAAGATGTCAGTTGGTAGCCCTATTAAGTTTATTGCTACTGGTGAGAAGTTGAATGATTTGGATGATTTTTATCCAGATAGGATTGCTAAACGAATATTAAATATGGGTGATGTTGTATCTTTAGTAGAAAAGGCTACAGAAGCTGTAGGTAAGCATGCTATAGATGAAATGCAAAAAAAAGCTCAGAAAGGTGAGTTTGATCTAAATGATTTAGTACAGCATTTACAAGCTTTAAATAAATTAGGTGGTATTGCTAATATTTTGAAATTTATTCCTAATTTTGGTGCTGATATAAAACGTCAAGTTTCTGTGATTGCAAATGATAGTAGATCGAAGCAATATATAGCAGCTATTAATTCTATGACAAAACAAGAAAGGAAAAATCCTAAGATATTGAATGGTGCACGTAAAGCTAGAATTGCAAAAGGTTCTGGGGTAAATATTAACGTTATTAATATGTTAATAAAGCAATTTAATCAAATGAGTACCTTGATGAATAAATTTAGTAAGCTTAAAGATACAAATTTTATGAATCTATTTAATGAGAAATAATTTTCAGTTTTTTGGTATATATTTCATTATAAAATATTTTGATGAAATTTTATATTCTACGTAGCTTTTGTATTTTATGAATTCTGCATTTCTTTATAACAAGTAAAACATGGCTGTACATAGTGGAGTAGTGAAAATTCTTTTTTAAATGTTTTGAAATCATTTCTGAGTAGGTGGTTATATGATTATTGAAACTTTACCTTGGGGTTTTTTATCAGTAATCTCGATGAAAAGTATATAATTAGGGTATAAATTAATTTCAAAAATTTATTAATTACTTTGTTGAATAGCTATAGATATTTATGTGAGTTTATTGTAATGATTGAAGTATGCTTTTAAATTATTAAAAAATTTTATTGCATAGTATGTGTTTTTGATGTGTAATGTAGAGGTCGGTTTTATAATATTTACTGTAATTAGTATTGTATTACCTGTGGTTTTACACGATAGTTTTAAGGGTATTTAAATATACATTGTGTTACTTTTTCGTATCTTCTTGTAAATATAAGGATGTACTGTCTGTTTAATTACTTAGTATTAGCAAAGGAATATGGATCATACGGATAAAAAATGTTCTATGACTGCTATAGTTGGAACAACTAATGCAGGAAAATCGACATTAATTAACATGCTGGTGGGACAAAAAGTTGCAGCTGTAACTCCAAAAGTGCAGACTACTAGAGTTAGGATGCATGCTGTATTGAATAATGAAAATGTTCAATTAATATTTATAGATACGCCAGGTATTTTTTCTCCAAAGACAAAATTAGAAAAATTTATAGTAAAACATGCTTGGATGTCTCTTAAAGGCATTGAAAATATAATACTGTTACTTGATGTAAAAAATTATTTGAATAAGCATGTTGAAAAGATTGTTAGTAGAATCAAGCAATCTAATATTAATGCTATTTTAGTAATAAATAAAATTGATATGGTATCTGTGTCATCAATTGATAGAGCAATAGAGCATATGTATTTATTACATAATTTTAGTAAAACTTTTACCATATCGGCATTACATGATATAGGATTAAGTCGTTTAACTGATTACCTATGTGAAATTTCACCTAGTGGTCCTTGGTTATATCCTGAGAATCAGATTAGTGATGCACCGTTAAAGTTTTTTATGGCTGAAATTACACGGGAAAAGTTATTTTTATCTCTACATCATGAATTACCTTATTCTTTGTCTGTAGTGACTGAAGCATTAGAAGAAAAGGAAGATGGAAGCTTAATTGTTAAGCAGGTAATATATGTAACTAAAGATAGTCATAGAACTATAATTTTGGGTAAAAAAGGAGAAATGATAAAGAAGATTAGTATAGAATCTAAATCTGATCTTCAGGAAATACTTGATTTGAAGATACATCTTTTTTTATTTGTGAAAGTTAGAGAATTTTGGCAAAATCATTTAGATGAATGTGTAGGATATGTTGAATAGTTTATTAGTTTTTGATATAGAAACAGTTCCAGATGTAGATGCTTGTCGTAATCTTCTTAGTAATTTTGATGATACAGTTGAGCTAAGTGAAAAAAGAGAAGCATTAATAAATTACCATTTGGAGATTACTGATGGTAAGAATCCATTTTTAAGACAACCTTTTCACAAGATAGTTGCTATTAGTTTTCTAAAAGCAGATATTAAAAGAATAGGGGAATATGAATCCTTTCATTTACAAGAAATACGTTCTGGTGGAAGAGTAGATTCTACGGAAAAAGATTTGCTAAAGGGGTTTTTTCAATATGTTTCATCTTTGAGGCCAAGATTTGTATCTTTTAATGGACGTATTTTTGATTTTTCAGTATTAAAGTATAGAGCTATGGTACATGGTATACAGGCAGGGTGTTTGTATAAAATTGGGGATAAGTGGAATAATTATTTTCAACGCTATAGCATTGATTGGCATTGTGATCTATTAGATTACCTGTCTGATTTTGGTACTTCTGCTAGAATAAAGATGAATGAGGTATGTTCAGTATTGAATTTTCCTGGTAAATTTGGTATTGATGGGTCGAAGGTTGCTGAATTGTATGATAATGGTAAAATATCTGAAATTCGTGATTACTGTGAAACAGATGTAATAAATACTTATTTAGTATACTTAAGAATGATGCATTATCAAGATAGAATTACAACACTAAACTATAATGATAGCATAAGTGATTTATTATCATATTTGGATGCTAATGAGAAGGAACATTTCAAACAATTTAGAATTGAGTGGGATAAATCTTGTAGCGGTAATTTTTATCTTTAGGCATAGATCTATTGTATTTAGTTAATTAATTCATATGTTTACTAGTATATCATTATTATATTAGTGAATTTTTTGGAATCCATTATGCGAAGTGTAAAATATGTATTGTTTTGGTTAGGTTTTATAGTCTTAGTAACGCTGTTTGATGTTACAAAAGATGATATTACTAATAGAAAATACTTTAAATTTTTTCCTAATAGCATTACTCAAAACGCAAGCATTAATTACGTTAATGGAGGAGGAGTTGAATTTCGCAGAGCTAAAGATGGTCATTTTTATATAGAAGCTATGGTGCATGGTATTCCAGTTAATTTTTTAGTTGATACTGGTGCTACTGATATAGTCTTGTCAGTGGAGGATGCAAAGAGATTAAAACATCATCTAAAATACTTAAATAGAAAGAAGACTTATCATACTGCTAATGGTACAGTAAAAGCTTTATATGTAGAAATATCTGAAATGCAGGTAGGAAAATTTATTGTTAATAATGTAAAGGCTAGTGTGAATGTTTCTCCGATGCGCACTTCTCTTTTAGGAATGAGCTTTTTACAATATTTTCATTTCAATATGAGTGGAGACAAATTAACGTTAAACTCTTATTAAAACATTTAATATAATTGAATCAATGATTTTATATAGAATTTTTACGGATTTAGGTAAATGTTTCCAATAGAATAAATTTTATGTAGAAGTTTATAAAAGTATTAAGCAGTTAATTTACTTAAGCAGGTATGTTTTTTAGTTAGTTGTTATCATATTAAACTCTTATTAAAACATTTAATATAATTGAATCAATGATTTTATATAGAATTTTTACGGATTTAGGTAAATGTTTCCAATAGAATAAATTTTATGTAGAAGTTTATAAAAGTATTAAGCAGTTAATTTACTTAAGCAGGTATGTTTTTTAGTTAGTTGTTATCATATTTTACAACTTATAAGTTGGGAGTTAGTAAAATTATTATTTATAGTAATGTATGTAATACTGAATAAGCTTGATATATTAGGTAAATTCTATAAGTGTTGTCTGGAATGTAAATAAAGATTTTAAAAAATCACTGTACATTATTATAAAGAAGTATATGAGATAATTAAGGTTTATTGCCTACTATATTTATTCATTGTTGATTATGAAGTATTGATGTTAATAAGATATTTATTTTAAAATATAGGATTGTTTTAGTACTAAGTTTGTGATTGTCAAAAAAGACTGCTATGCTATTTGTTATATAGTAATATGTATTTTTTATTATCAGGTGTGGAATTTATGGAAGATAGGTTAAATCAATTAGTTGGTTTAATGAAGGAATATGGAATTGATGTATTGTTGTTACAGAATACAGATGAGTATCAATGTGAGTATGTACCTGTTAATAAGCAGAGAATAAAATGGTTATGTGATTTTTCTGGTTCAAATGCTACTTTGATAATATCAAAGGAGGGTAAGCAGAATTTTTTTACCGATGGTAGATATATATTACAAGCAGCGCAGGAATTGGACCTTAATTATTATCAAATACATAATGTTTGTAATTTAACTCCTTGGCAATGGTGTGTAGAAAATTGTTTATCTAATACTGTTATAGCTTATGAATCTTCTTTATTTACTTTAAGCCAAATAAGAAAGTATGAGGATTGTGGTGTTGTTTTAAAGTCAATAGATCAAATTTTGATTGATAAATTATGGATTCGTGATCTTACTGTAGAGCATAACATAGTACAACATCCTTTAAAGTATTCTGGTATTGATAGTTATAAAAAGTCTTGTAAAGTTGCAAAATATTTATCCGGTAAAGATGCTGCATTAATCACAGATACAGATGTTATTTCATGGATGCTAAATATACGTAATAAGAAGTTTCTTTATAATCCGTCGGTGTTATCTAGAGCAATATTATATAAAGATGGAAAAGTTGATTTATTTGTTGATAATGTGCATTTGGTAGATGTTAAGTATGAACATCTTAGTATATATTCTTTGGATGATTTATTTAATGTTTTGAAATCTGTAAAATCGATAGCTATAGATGCATCTACTATACCAATGAACATCTTTTTATCTTTACAACAACAAGATATATTAGTTCATGATTCAGATCCTTGTCTTTTAATGAAAGCTGAGAAAAATGATGTTGAAATACAAGGTGTAATTAACGCTCATATTAGGGATGGAGTTGCTGTAGTTAATTTATTATATTGGTTGAATGTTCAGTTAAGTAATAATCGGAGAGTTACAGAATTGGATGTTGAATCAAAATTGTTAAGTTTCAGGCAAGAGCAAGATTTGTTTCAAGGCGAAAGTTTTGCTACAATCTCTGGTTTTGGAGAAAATGGAGCTATAATACATTATAAAGCGAATAGTAAGACAAATAAGTTAATTTGTAAAAATGGATTGTATTTGTTAGATTCTGGTGGGCAATATTTTGATGGGACAACAGATATTACGCGTACTATTGCTATAGGGGAGCCTACATCTGAGCAGATTACCAATTTTACATTGGTTTTGAAAGGTCATATTGCCTTAGCAATGGCAGTTTTTCCTTTAGGGACTACTGGTGGAATGTTGGATATATTAGCTAGACAGTACTTGTGGAAATCAGGTCTTGATTACCAACATGGTACAGGCCATGGAGTAGGGAGTTTTTTATCAGTCCATGAAGGTCCTTGTGCTATTTCTTGCAAGAATAATATTGCATTAAACCCAAATATGGTCTTATCAAATGAGCCGGGGTACTACAAAAATGGTGAGTATGGAATAAGGATTGAAAATCTTATGTATGTTGAAAAGTATGTTGATGGTTTTTTAAGATTTAAACAATTAACATGTGTACCAATAGATTTAAAATTAATAAATGCAGATATGTTAAATAAAGAAGAAATTAATTACATAAATCAATATCATAGTTTTGTCTGTAATACTATTGCTCCATATCTAAATGAAGAAGTTAAAAGTTGGTTATATGATGCATGTGGTAGTTTGAAGAGGTAAGTAGGGTTTTATTTAATAATAATGACTTTTTATGTATTACAGTACTTTATAAATATATTATAATATTTAATATAAAGTAGTAAATATATCTTACTGTAAATCTGAGTTTTATTGATTACTTTATGTATGAAGAAATCTGTGTTTTTTGTAAAGGAATTGGAGATTTCAGTAAGCATGGTATTAGTATATTTATTGATATACAATTTAATAATATATCAAGTATTAATTATAATTGTATTGTGTAACCATTGAATAATATAGTTTTTTAGAAAAATATATAACGGTGTGTTATTTTATATAGAAAATATTTACAAAAAGTAGATAATGTTTTTTATGATTATAATGTGATGGTTATTTATACTGTGTTACTGAATTAATGATAACAGCGATTTGTTGGTAGGTTGATCAGATACTTTTATAATTTTCCAGCGAGCTGTTTTTGCAATATCTGCAATTTTATTACTCATAGCATATATAGTAATGCCTCCTATTTTATCTTGAATATTATGTTTTTTAATTAATTCAATCAATATTTTAGCAGTTCTGGAAGAATAAAGTAATATACCTAATATTTTGTTTTGAAACAAAGCATTGTAACAGCGGTTACTGAAGTGTTTTCTATCTATTGTATTGTATAGTATAATTTCTTGAAAATTTTTATAATAATGGAAATTTTTTTTAAGGTTGCATGTAACTTCTTTGCCTCTTATATATAGGATATTAGCTTGATTATGATTTCTTATATAAGATATAACGTCATTAATATTTCCATTGAGTGATTTTACGGATGTAAAACCTAATTCTTGTGCAATATTCATGGTATTGTTACCGACAGTAATAATATTTATATCTCGGTTT
The DNA here is from genome assembly GCF_000508225.1 of Ehrlichia muris AS145. Taxonomy (GTDB): domain Bacteria; phylum Pseudomonadota; class Alphaproteobacteria; order Rickettsiales; family Anaplasmataceae; genus Ehrlichia; species Ehrlichia muris. Next base: position 724,955 of record NC_023063.1, on the reverse strand, counting down.
TTAGTAATTTTACTTAAAGCAATTATGCTGTGCTGACTTGTGGATATGATGAAATCAAAATCCTTTACATTGATTTTAGCTATTAAATATTTTATTGAAAACATTGGTTCGATATAGACATTGAAGCCTAATTTATTGAGATGTTCTTTGATTTTTATAGAATCTTTTTTTGGTCGGGTAACTAATAGAGATTTCATATAATGTGCTGTGTACTTGTTTAAAAAAAACATATCTCAGTATATATAGACAATCAACTTAATATTTATATTTAAGAGATATGTTTGTGTACAACTTGATAAGTAAACATGAATTACATAGTACCCTAATTTTATGCTAAAATCTACCTAGCTGTCGTACTAGGTACTTACTTTATCTATGTACTTTTTTATTTTACATTGTGTTAATTTGATATTAATTATACTTAAATTTATTGATCATTATTATTAGTAGTAATTTTATACTATGTTATAAAAGAATATTATATGAAGTTCATGTATCGAATAAGACATGCTGTAATAGTAATTCTATTTTTTACTATATTGATTGTTCCATATGTATCAGTAGTAGCTGAGTGTGCGAAATATGATCGTAAAGATATTGTAGTTGGATTATTATCCACTGAATTTATTAGCTATCCTAATGAATATAGAACGGCTGTGGGAATTACACAATTACTTGAAAGTTATGGGGTTCGTGTAGTTCTGATGGATTATAAGATAATTATGCAGTTAGTTAGGGATGAGGCAATAAGGGTTAATGAAATTCATAAAACACATTACGGAGTGTCCAGATACGTTATAGAAAGTGTTGTTGCAAGGTTTATAGAAGAACATAATATCAATAGAATATTTATACCAGGAAACTATTATAATATTAGTTCTCCACCAATTGCTCCATCTTTAGATAGACAACTAGTTACTAATGCTATTGTTAGGGTAGTTTATGATAAGAATCATTGTATACATCTTCTTGGTATTTGTGGTGGTTTGCAAGGCATAATGTATGCAAATGGCATTAGAATTACGAGAGTGGAAAATATAATTAATTCTCATGTTTCGGTAGAATCACATACTATTTCAATGCCTGATCCTAGAAGTGTGGATGCTAATTTACATCAAATCAAAATTTTTCCTAATAGTAGGCTATCAAGTATTGTAGCTAATTTGAAGTTAGATAAGAATCAAATTATATATTTTCCAGATGCACATTCAGAAGCAATCGATAATGATGTAGAGAATGTAATGAAAATGTATAATTTAGGGTATAGGATTGTTGCTGTATCAGAAGATGGTATTATAGAAGCAATTGAAGATAAATATGGTAATATATATTTTCAATTCCATCCAGAATATCTGATGATGAATGCTGAAAGAAAACTTGGAGATAGTACAGGTAGAGATACATCAATTATACTTGCAGATGCAATAATTAAAGATTTTCTTTTTCGAGATTGAAGAAATTAGATATAAAAAAATAGGTTATATTGATGAATATGTATTTGAAAAAAAGACTATAATTTATTTGTTTCATTATAGTTTTTTTACATTGTTTTTACTTATTTATGTAATGTAAGTGATGATAATAGTTATATCTTAGATAATTCTGATCTTAAGTAGATTTTATATCTTTTTGTATAAATTGATATCATAGTGATTTTATAATAGTAGTGATCTATTATTTATTTTATTAGTACATATAAAAAATTTAAAAAGTGTAGAGCATGTAATCCAAGAATAGTCAACTTTATTACTGTATAGGAGAATTAATAAATATGTTTTCATATTAATGTTATTGATTTTCTCTAAAGTAGACTAGCAAGTTATGTATTTGCTGAGTATGTAATTGGTAAATAGATTTGTAAGTAAAGATGTAAATTTTGATTCTTTTGTTATAATAAAATAGCTCTGTTATTAAAACATTTAGCATGATAGCTGAAATTTTGCTTCCAGTACCGATTAATAAAACATTTTATTACACTGTTCCAGAAAATCAGTTGTTTTTTGTTGGTGAATATGTTCTTGTACCTTTTGGTTTTAGGACTATGGTAGGTATTATATTGAAACTGAGTGACACAATACCTTCAGGTTGTAATATAGAAAAATTGCAGTTAAGGGTTATAATTTCTAAAAGTTCTTTGCCAAGAGTTAATATTGCATTTCTTAATTTTATCAAGTGGGTAGGCAACTATAATATTGTTCCAGCAGGTTTAGTATTAAAAATGGTATTCAGTAATGTAATACACGCTAAGTCTTTTTATAAGTTAGAATTTTCTGTAAAGAAAAATGATAGATATAATGATGTAGAAATTATGTTATCAGATGAGCAGAGGGCTGCATATAATAATATTGTTAATAAAATTTCAGATTATTCAGTTATAGTGCTAGATGGAGAAACTGGTTCTGGAAAAACTGAAGTTTATTGTAAAGTTATACGTGAATTAATAAAGAGGGATAGTACAGCACAAGCATTAATTTTGCTTCCAGAGATAGTATTAACATTACAATTAATAAAGCGTATAAAGCATTATTTTGATAATTATTACCCAGTAGAATGGCATTCAAATTTAACATTAAGGAATCGTAGAGAATATTGGTTATCAATAGCACATGGTCAATCTTTAATTGTAATAGGTGCAAGATCTGCTTTATTTCTACCATATAAAAATCTTAAGATAATCATTGTAGATGAAGAACATGACTCATCGTTTAAACAAGAATGTGGAGTGCTCTATAATGCACGTGATATGTCTATTGTATTGGCAAAGAGCTTGAATATACCAATAATTTTATCTTCTGCTACTCCGTCTTTGGAGGCAATCAATAATGTGTTAAAGTCTCAGTATTATCATGTGAAATTGAGGCAAAGATTTGGGAACGCTAAGTTACCATCAGTAGGGATTGTTGATTTATGTAAAAGCAAGATGGTTAATTCATGGTTATCGGACAAGCTTTATAATAAAATATTGGAAGTTTTGCAAAGACAAGACCAAGTTATGCTTTTCTTGAATCGTCGTGGATATGCAAAATTAAGATTATGTAAGGCTTGTGGTTTTAAAATACATTGTAAAAATTGTGCTACTTGGCTTGTAGAACATAAAAGAAAAAATGTGTTATTGTGTCATTATTGTGGATATTCTTGCATAATGCAGAATGTATGTACTAATTGTTCAGAATCATCTCTTGTATCATATGGAATAGGTGTAGAAAAAGTAGAAGAAGACATTATTGCACTGATACCGAATGCTAAAATTGCAGTAATTAGCAGTGATATTAGTCATAAGGATATCAGTGTTATGATTGATTTAATTATGCGTAGTGAGGTGAATATTATTATTGGTACTCAAGTAATAGCAAAAGGTCATAATTTTCCTAAGTTGACACTAGTTGGCGTAATAGATGCCGACTTAGGATTGAATAATAGTGATTTGCGTGCTACAGAGAGAACCTATCAACTATTACATCAAGTGTCAGGACGTTCTGGTAGGTTTGCAGATAACGGTGAAGTAATTTTACAAACTTATGATGTTAATAGTCCTTTAATAAAATCACTGTCATCTTATAATCGCGAACTATTTTATAATTTAGAACTAGAATCTAGGTTACTAACTAATATGCCACCATATACAAGGTTGATAGGTATAATAGTTAGTGGGAAGAATGAAGCTCATGTAGTAAATATATCAAAACAAATAGTAAAAAGTCTTCCGAATACCTTGACTGTTCTAGGTCCAGCTCCTGCTCCTATAAGTTTCTTGAATATGCAGTATAGGTATAGGATTTTGATTAAAGTACAGAGTAATGTTATGATACAAAAACTACTTGCTAAGTATAAGGAGTATTATACGAAATCAAATAAAATAAAAATTACCATAGATGTTGATCCAGTAAATTTTATGTAGATTACTACTAAGATAGTATATAGACTTAATAATTATATATGATGCTTGTTGTGTTGTAATTAATTTTGTGTTTTTGATTGGGTATGTCTATTTGATTACAATTAGTTATTTGTTAATGAGCATTAAAAATTGCTTTATAATATTAAGTGATATTATGGTTTGGTCAAATTAGTTGCATTTTCATAGTAGTTAGCTGTTTTAAACCTCAATAATCTGAAGAATTTGTGTTTGACTAATGTTACTGTATTGTTATAATAAATGCCTATTAGTTAGTGTTTTAGGTTTGTAAAATGAGTAGGGTTTGTGATATTACAGGTCAAGGAAAGTCTTTTGGAAACAGGGTATCGCACTCTAATCGTAAAACTAAAAGGGCTTATTTAGTCAACTTACATAATGTTACTTTAGTAAGTGATATTTTAAATAGGAAGTTTAAGTTAAAAATATCTAGTCGTACTCTAAGAACAGTAAATTATAAAGGTGGTTTTGATATGTATTTGCTTAATACATCATCTAGAAAATTGACTGATAAAGCTCAAAAGATTAAAAAGCTTGTGAAAAATGCTGTAGCAAGAGGTGTAAAAGTTACTTTATAGTTTTTTAATCTAATCTAATTCTTTTTTTCTTGTATATAAGATGTTATAAAAAGGACAATGACTTAATGTTGTTTTCTACAGTATGTTTGTACAATATTATGCTAATGTCAGTATTCTTGGTAAAGCGTATTGTAGTTATAAGTGAGTTCTAATTCACATTATAAATGTTGCACTGGATATTATATGGAGATGTTAACAACTAAAATATACCATCTGCAAAAACATATTTAGTGCTATAGTAATTATTTCTTAAATGCTAGTGTAACTTTGTCTTTTAACATATCTTCTCATAAGTTTAATGATGATGTATAAATAGTTTAATGATGATGTATAAATCGTAGCTACTATTGTTAACCATTACTTACTAGTAATCTAGAATATAGTTGCTTTACATTGAAAATCCGTAAGCTCGAGCTTTTATATTTTATTGACATTATGTGGCTGATGTTAACAACTAGTATAATGTTGCTGCAAAAACATATTTAATGCTATAGCATATTATTTACTAAATTTTAGTATAACTTCGTTTTTTAACATATCTTCATAAGTTTAATGATGATGTATAAATCGTAGCTGCTATTGTTAACCATTACTTACTAGTAATCTAGAATATAGTTGCTTTACATTGAAAATCCGTAAGCTCGAGCTTTTATATTTTATTGACATTATGTGGCTGATGTTAACAACTAGTATAATGTTGCTGCAAAAACATATTTAATGCTATAGCATATTATTTACTAAATTTTAGTATAACTTCGTTTTTTAACATATCTTCATAAGTTTAATGATGATGTATAAATCGTAGCTGCTATTGTTAACCATTACTTACTAGTAATCTAGAATATAGTTGCTTTACATTGAAAATCCGTAAGCTCGAGCTTTTATATTTTATTGACATTATGGTGGCTGATGTTAACAACTAGTATAATGTTGCTGCAAAAACATATTTAATGCTATAGCATATTATTTACTAAATTTTAGTATAACTTCGTTTTTTAACATATCTTCATAAGTTTGACGGTGGCGTATAACGTTATAGCTACTATTGTTAACCATTACTTCAGGTACTAGTAATCTGGAATTATAGTTGCTTGACATTGAAGACCCATAAGCTCCGGTTGTGCATATTACTACTATTTCTCCCTTTTGTAAGTTGTTTATATGGTAATTATATGCAAAAGTATCATCAGATTCACATATAGGACCTACTATGTCGTATGATTGCAATTGTGTTGATGTTGAAGAAACTGCTGGTATTATTGTGTGCTCAGCATCATATAGTGCTGGACGCATTAGATCATTCATTCCTGCATCTAGTATAATGTGATTTTTTTCCTGATTATTTTTACGGTATAGTACTTTGGTTAGTAGTACACCAGTATCTCCTACTAGTGCTCTGCCAGGCTCACATATGATTTGGTAATTTTCATTTTCAAAATTCTGTGTTAGTAAGTTTCCATATTCTTGAATTGTCGGAAAAACATCAGAACTTTTATATGGTATTCCAAGTCCACCACCAAGGTCAACCCTTATTATTTGAATATTACGTTGCTTGAATATTTTTATGATTTTTTTGATTTTATCAATTGTATTTTGGAATATATGTAGATTGGAAATTTGTGAACCTATGTGTACAGATATTCCTATAATTCTGATACCAATAAGGTCTTTGTTTAGGATTTGATCAATTAGTTCTTCTGGTATTCCAAATTTATTAACTTTTAATCCTGTAGTAATTTTATTGTGTGTATCTGCACTAATATTTGGATTAATTCTGATAGATACCGGTGCAATTATATTTTTCTGACATGCAATTGTATTAATAAGAGATAGTTCTTCAATAGATTCTATATTAAATTGTAATATTCTGTTATCTAGTGCGAAATTTATTTCTTGCTCAGTTTTTCCTACGCCAGAAAATACTATTTTATTTGGTGAAATTCCAGCTGCAATAGCACGACGTATTTCTCCCTCAGAAACTACATCTGCTCCTGCTCCAAGTGATCCCAATAAACTTAAAATAGATAAGTTAGAGTTCGACTTAACTGCATAGCATATGATAGAATTGTTAGGTAGGTTTTTTTGAAATTGTTTATAGTTGTTTTTTATTGCGTTTAGAGAATAGCAATAAACGGGAGTTCCAATGTTTTTTGCAATATCTAACACATTGACATTTTCTATGTTAAGTACGTTGTTTTTATAATGGAAGAATGGATGTGCAAGAAAAATCATGAGATACTCCAAATTTTTACTATTAAATTTATATAATATTGATAGATATCTATAACATAAACTTATAATAACTCTATTGAAAATTAAAAAGTTGTTGCTTGTAAGAAATAGTACTACGAGATAATACAATAATAATGTAGTAAATCTTATGTAGTATATAAGAGATAATATATATTATTTAGTATGACTATAAGCTGTTAATATAGTTGCGTAAGTAGGAAGATAAGAATAATAGTAATACTTAAATACAACTATGGCATTGAAATGTGTTAAATTAGTGTTTATAAAAGACATTTTTTGTACTGACATGAGAAAAATTGAGATGGTTAAACGATTTACCTGAATAATATTACAAATGAATCTAATTTTTTTGAGTATTGTTACTATAAAGTTGATACCTATAATACGTGTAAATTTGTGAACTATATGTAATACGTATAAAAATACCTCTAGTTTTGAACTAAATTATAAGTATTTGATCAAACATATTTTTTTATATTCTTAGTTTATTAACTTATAATCCTATTGCAATTTAATTATTATGTAGCTACTGAAGCGAAATATAAGAATTTTTATGCTTGATACTTATAGTGGTATGAACATCTATAAAAATGTGTAAAAATTTATATGTTGTTTTATTACGTATTATATAACTATAAAATGATTATCGATTAACTCAATTGTTCCAATTCGTTGATTAGTGTTTGTATGTCATTGGGGATATCAGAATGAAATTCTATATATGTATTTTTTGTGGGATGGATAAACCCTAATTTATATGCGTGAAGGGCTTGTCGTTTTAATGTGTTAATAATAGTGCTTTGTTTGGCATATTTTATACTTTTGCTATTGTTTTTGCCGTATTTTTGATCACCTATTATAGAGTTTCCTATATGGCTCATATGTACACGTATTTGATGTGTTCTTCCTGTATATATTCTACATTTTATTAAACTTGCTATATTACTGAAGCTTTTTTGAGTTTGATATTCAGTTATAGCTAATTTTCCTTTATGTGGTAGATCTGTAACAGACATCATTTGTCTGTTATTAGGTTTCATACAAATATAGTTTTTGATGGTGTTATTCTGAGGATTAGGAGATCCCCATACTACTGCTAAATATTCTTTTTTTATTTGTTTTTTGAGTAGTAGATCAGATAAAAAATAATATGATTTTTCGTTTTTTGCAATGACCATTAGTCCACTAGTGTCCTTATCTAATCTATGAATTATTCCTGGTCTTGTTGCTTTCCCTACATGACTTAAACTGTTGCCATAGTGTGCAACTAGTGCATTAACTAATGTATTATTGCTTGTTCCTGCTCCTGGATGTACAGTTATTCCAGGGGTTTTGTTTATTATTATTATGTCATGGTCTTCATATAATACTGAAATTGGTATGGAGTGGTTGGGAGTGATTGTATCACTGACTTCTTTTATAGGTATATTTATACTATAAATGTCGTTTACTTTTGTTATATGATTATTATCTTTTACTATGCTGTCAAACAGACAGATTCTATTATCTTTTATTAATTGTTGTACTTGATTACGAGATATGTTTAATTTGCTTGCTATGAATTTATCTAATCTGTTATTTTCATCTCCGCTTTTAATAAAAATTTTTTTCTCTAGCATGTTTATAGTTTATAATTTGTGCCTAGGTAATATACTGTAATCACTAATTATAGTCAAAACAGTGAAATATTGCTTGTAGTATAGTTGTATATAAGTAGAATTTTAGACTATCTTTATATATAAATAAAGGGATTGCCTTTTAACTAAGAGTATTTAGGATAATGATAAAAAAAATATTAATAGCAAACAGAGGTGAAATTGCATGTAGGGTTATGAGGACTGCTCGTAAAATGGGAATATCTTGTGTTGCTGTGTATTCAGATGCAGATATATATTCCTTACATGTTTTATCTGCTGAAGAAGCAATAAATATTGGCCCTGCTCCAGTGAATCAGAGTTATTTAAATATGGAGAAAATTTGTGAAGTCGCGCATAATGCAGGTGTAGATGCTGTGCATCCTGGATATGGATTTCTATCTGAGAATGCTGATTTTCCTGAAAAGTTGGAGCAATACAATATCGCTTTCATTGGGCCAAGTGCTGCTTCGATAAGAATGATGGCTGATAAAATTACTTCTAAAAAAATAGCTGAATCTGCAAAAGTTAATATCATTCCTGGATATATGGGAATAGTTGACTCTGTTGATGAAGCAAGAAAAATAGCTGAATCTATAGGGTTTCCAGTAATGATAAAAGCTACTGCTGGGGGTGGTGGTAAAGGTATGAGAATTGTGAAATCAAGTGAGGAAATAGCACAGGCTTTTAATTCTGCAACAAATGAGGCAGCAAAAAATTTTAGGGATGGTAGAATTTTTATAGAAAAGTATATTGAGTTACCAAGGCATATTGAAATACAAATTATAGCTGATAAGCATGGGAATATTGTTTGTTTAGGTGAAAGGGAGTGTTCTATACAACGACATAACCAAAAAGTGATTGAGGAGACACCTAGTCCATTCCTTGATGAAAAAACAAGGAAAAAAATGTATCAGCAATGTGTCAATCTAGCAAGAAAAGTTGAGTATTATTCTGCTGGTACTATTGAATTTATAGTTGATCAAAATAAGCAATTTTATTTTTTAGAAATGAATACTAGGTTACAGGTTGAACATCCTGTTACAGAGCTTGTCACTGGTATTGATATTGTAGAAGAAATGATTCGAATTGCTAGTGGTGAAAAATTAAGATTTACTCAACGAGATGTGAAGTTTACTGGTTCAGCAATAGAAGCTAGAGTTTATGCGGAAGATCCTACTAAGAATTTTTTACCTTCTAGTGGGAGAATTGTTTATTATTCTGCTCCTGTACCTAATGATAATTTACGCATTGATAGTGGGGTATTTGAAGGGGCAGAAGTTAGTATGTTTTATGACCCTATGATTGCTAAAGTTTGTACTTATGGCCAAAATAGGGATGAAGCAGTGAGTTTTATGCAACGATATTTAAATGAATTCTATATCAGTGGTATTGCTAATAATATAGATTTTTTATTGTCTGTATTTCATCATCCTACGTTTATATCTGCAAATATTAATACAAAATTTATTGAACAATTTTATTTTGATGGGTTTCAAGGAGATTCTTTGACGGGGGCTTGCATTAAGCTTTTTATTTTAACTTCATTGTGTATATTTTTTCAAGATGAATATGGTAACTACGGAGCTGAATTACATGAAAGTAAAGAGTTGATTGTTTGTATTGATAATCAAAAATATTCAATTAATGCTAAGTATGAAAGTGGTAAAATTTTAGCAATTTATGATCAGTGTGAATATTTAATTTCAGCTACATGGAATGTAAATTTTAAAATATTACAGGTGCAAATTAATAATGGAGAAGTATTTCATGTAAAAGTTGATAGTAGATTTAATAAGTATAAGCTTAGATATTCTGCTATGAGTGCTTTATGTGCAGTATATAGACCTTGTGTATCTAATCTACTTCCTATAATGCCTCAAATTAGTGCAGAAGAGTTATATTGTAATAATGTGTGTTCTCCTATTTCTGGTATGATTATTAAAATTTATGTTAAACAAGGAGAAGAAGTTCACCCAGGGCAACCTTTGTTAGTTATTGAAGCTATGAAAATGGAGAATGTGATATACTCAGATGTAAAATCAGTTGTTAAATCTGTATTATTCTCAGAAGGAAGCAGCATAGCTGCTGGTGATGTTATTATAGAGTTTGAGTAATTTTAATAAGATCTATTCTGTTATGTAGAGTACTATTACATCTTAAATTGATCTAAGTTTTAATAAATTTGTATATATAAATTATTATTATGCATAAAATATGACTATGCATTTCTTTCAAAGAATAGATTGTTATATCTTTAGTCTAAATGAAATACTTGAAATATGTTGCAAGATAACATCCTGCATTATCCTGTGGTTATATCTAATGTGTTTAGGTAATATATGTTATTAAATGATATATATAAAGGTCAATCATTAACTGAGTTTCTTAGCTCTCTAATTCAAGAAGATAACATAATGATGGAAGATCACTTTTTATGTATTTATGTAATGTATAAAAATGATAGTGAAAAGGAGAAAATTTTAAAATTTTTACCTCGTGATATTATAGAGGAAGATCTAGTAAATTGTAAATTTACAATAAGAAAATCAGATTTGATTTCTTTAAAGGCAAAATTTCGTAATCCATTTCGTTCAGCAGTTGATGGTAATGAATATAATGTTAGATTGATGATGTACTTAGTATTTGAAGCAACAGATCTTTGGGAAACACACTGTTGTGATATTTATAATACTATAAAAAGTCCTTATCAACATGATCAGCGTGGAAGAGGTGATTTTTTTCTACAATTAGTAGATTGTGTATTTAAAAGTGAAGGATGTCCTGGGAGAATGAATGAAGATTGTATAATAGATCTAATGCCTTTATGTTTTCCAAATCCGGAATTATTAAAAAATAAATTATATATATATTATCAGGGTCACTATGGTGTTTTTTTGTCTAGTACAAAAGATTATAGAGATAGCATTTTATTTAAAGTAGTTAATAAAAAATTGCAAATGCTGGAATTAGAAAGCACTAAACTATCTGATGATAGTGTGCTGTTAAAAGTATTGGATCAGAAAAAGTGCTTAGAAAATTTTATTGATTGTCTATCACAGTCAAAGCTTGGAAATCTCTTAATCATACCATTCTATGTATTTCAAGGCATGTTAAATGTTTTAGCAAGTGATCAGGGAATAATCAAAGAAATTGAAAGTTTATTAAGAGAGCGTCAGCTATATCATATGGTTAGCTATATTGCTTATAAGTTTTTTCAAGACAAGAAACTATCTTGTATTAATTTATCTAGAAAAGGGTTAGAGGAAGCACATAATGCATATTGTGAATTATATGGAAATAATTTACCAGAAGATAATTTAGCAATAGAAGATGCTATATCTAGTTTACAAAATGTGAAATTGAATATTACAGCAAATCTTGATTTTTTTATTAAGATGAATGGTAATAATGGAATTTTACATGCTCAACAGTATTTCAGAGGGTTAACTGCACTTATAGAATCAGAAATTAATTTTTTGGAGAAATTCAAAGATGTTTTAATGCTAGAAGATTTAGAATTTTTTTTTAAAGTTACTTGTAAAGATACACACGATGATATTAATCGATTGCTCGCTGTTTATGATTTTTTCATACAAAAGAAAATTGTTAACAGAAATGCAATATTGAAATTCACAAAAAAAGAACTCTTAGAGTTAGCAGAATATGCAAACAGCAGGGTACTTTTATTGAAAGAAATTGTAAGATATATGAACCATAATGTAAAAATAGGTAGTGTCAACAAAAGTTTCCTTACTCAAAGAGTAATTAATTTTATAATAAGTAATCACCCAATATTAAGTACGCAATTACTAAAGAATGGGCAACTAATATCATCTATAGATTTTTCTAGGTTACTTAATTCAATAGAATATGTTAATGGGAAGTGGATAATAAAAGAAGGAGAAAACAATAAATGGTTTGTACACCAGTTAAAATTACATCCTCTAATGGATTATTTAGACATAGACATAAATTATTTCAATGTTCCTAATGAATTGTGGGATAAGGAGCTAAATTATAATAGATTCCTCAGTATTTTACAGTGTATTGTGAGAAGTAATTATACAGATGAAAAATTTATTTGTGATATTAAAGTTAGTAAATTTTTAAGAGTGTTACAAATTTTATATAAGGCATCACATTTTATACCATTTTCTTCTTTATGGCGTTATTATGTTAATCCTAGCCGTTATCGTACTACACCAGGTTATGTAGGGGATAATGTTAAGGAAAAATTGTATACACGGAATAAGAAAATTCCTATTACGTCATTTTCAAGTAAAATTATAAAAGATCTCAAATTATGTAATTCTAAAGAAAGATTTATTCAGAGTTATTATGAAGCTAAATTTTTAAAGAAAAAAATCCGTAAAGACAATAATATAGCAGGTACTTTTGAGAAATTGAAAATAACATTACTATCTAATAAATTTATAGCTTATGTATTTTTTGGTATTATTTTCATTATTATGCTGGTAAGTGCAATTGTTGGTAGGATACTGACGCATTTTAATATTCTGCCTGGTATTGTTATTAGTAAACTTATTGATGGAATGCAGGGAATATTTGATACATTATTTGTAGTAGCAGGATTAGATACTGTGGTAGATAAGGCGTTAATTTTAATTTTAGATATTGCGGGTATTGTTGTTAGAGTACTTGATTTTATTCTTTTATGTGGTTTGTTCTCAGAATGTATAAGATTTATTATGAAATTAATATATTTAGTAGGTGAGTATGTTTATAAGATATGTAGCAATATTTATCAATCATTGAAAGTTTATGGATTTAAAGATTCATGTGTTATTTTATTAAGCAAGATTTGGTTTTTTGAACAAAGAGAGTCTGAAACCTATCAACAACAAAAAGGATTTTATGAACAGAAATTTGATATTAATAGTGGTCTGATTGAAGGATTAGATCAGATATATGGCAGAGCTAATGTCAGTGATGGTCTATTATCACGTATTAGTAGTATGACACAGGAATTGTCATCATACATTGATCAAATTTTATGTAATGGAAAGCCAAAACCTGAGTTTTTATTAAAAGAGTTTGAATGTCATACCTCTCAGTTGCCTCAAGATATGGTAAATAATGTCAATTATATCAAGTTAAAATATGAATTTTCGTATTTATTGAATAATTATACAGAAAAAATCGGCTACTTTAATAGTACAGCTAGATTAAGTATTTTAAATGATTTTCAAAAAAGAACACAACTTCATGACAAGATTACTGCTGTTAATTTACAGACTAGATATTTCCAGAAAGATTCATGTATTAAGATATATAATGGAGAAGATGTAAAGTATATATTTGCTAGAGTAAATACCATAGGTAATCCTATAAAAGTGGAATTGCTGGATGCAAAAATTGCATCGTTGAAATGGGCAATACATATGTTGGACGTTCATGATGTTTATAACATCAAAGATAAATCAGAATCGGTATTTTTAAATACTAGAATAGAGCATAGTATTACGGTAATGCTTTATGATTGTGTATTAAGGTTAGAAAATTATAGAAAACAGCTGCAATTTGGTAAATTAATTTCTAAGGAGCTTATAGATACTGATATTGATAGTAACTTCTCTCCATATATAAGGGATGTATGTTATATTTTACAATCATTAGATGATAATAAAATGCTTCATGGTCAGACGACAAGCATGAAAATATTTTTTGATAACTTTTTCAATTCTAATAATTTGTTGTTGAAAAAACCTTCAGATCAGGCTAAAGATTTAGCTGATTATATTAAGATTGATAAGGGAATAATATCTTGTATTGCTCGTTTCAAAAAGTCCGTTTGTAAATTTATTGAATATTTGCGAGATCCAAAGGGTATTGCTATATCTTTTATATTATATTATTTACTTCGTTTTACAAATTCAATCACTCTGCTCAGTGTTGCTGATTATATTACACAGATAACAGATCATGCACTAGATATGGTAATGTTAGATGGATTATATGAGTATTTTACTTGCACTGACTTTGGAAGGTTGTTGTTAGTTGAGTTTTATCAAAGGGGTATTTTATTTAAAGATATAATGTTTATGTGTTCTGAATTTGAGATAGGACTATTATGTAATAATGTACAAGCAGTTCAATGTAGTTTGCACTGTCAAGATATTAATTATTTTATATATTCATCTTCTTTTCATAAAGTAAATCTTGCCCAGAAAAGGGTATCAAAACTGATCAATGGATTTGTAGAAATTTTGTGTGAAGGGTTATTTATAAAGGGAATACAGAAAGTTATCAACTGTTGTTCCAAAAAGAAAGTTATATACAATATTCAGTATTTTATATTACGTGAGAATATGGTATCGAATTCAATGTTATTTAATGTAAAGTGTATATCTGACAATTGTTGTTCTACTGATATGGAAGAGTTGAATTTGGTACAAAAAATGAATTGTAGTGATCAAAAAAGGGAGTTATTTCTTGGTAAGGTAGACCATATTTTGAAACTAAGTATTGATCGTTGATTTATATTTCAGTAGTCAAGTAGTCCATTTTCTTGAGATATGAATGGTATGTTTTTATGATGAATGATGAGAATTATGACGCAAAATCAAATAATTTCAATGGATGCAACAAAGAAAATGAAGATCATAATAATGTAGTCAGTAGCATTCTTTGTAATGTGGAGGCATTGACATTTAATATTGGTGAAGAAGATGATTTTAAGGCTCTTGGGAGAATTAAGTTAGAAGATTTGGAAATTAAGGAATCTGTTTTAGAGCTTGAGGGAGAGTTTCATAAATTTATTGTAGAACAAACTGGAGAATATAGTGAAGTTGTACAAGTTCATGAATATGATCATGATATGCCTACAAGTAAAATTGAGAATTTTGAGATAGAAGAATCTTTATTACAAAAAATATTAGATTTCTTTAGTAAGTTATGTCAGGAAAGTGAGGACTGTGTAGATATTAATTATGAACTTGATCCTTTGAGACGTAAAAAGAAAAAGAAAAGGTTCATATTAGAATCCATTATAGAGTTCTTAAAAAAGTTTTTACGTAATGGCCGATCTCTTGATCTTAAAGAATTATTAGATACGCAGATTTTAGAATTACAAGAGGATTTAATAAATGAGTTAGATACTGAGCGAAGAGAATTGTTACAACAAAGGTTAATGCTTCTTACAGAACTAAGAGCTCAAATGATGCAATTTGGTATTGGTTCTAATCTACTTTTTCGCTTTTTTTTAATTGTGAGTTTTATCAGCTCTCTTATTGGGATACAACAAGATATTTCTACTGCTCAGCAAAACGTTAGGTCATTAAAAGTAGCGGGATTATTTGTACAAAAGAAGGATGAGAAAGCTTTTTATGATGTGGCTATTAATTCTCAAATGCTTGTTATAGCTGATCCTACAAATGTCTTTGTAAATGGTTATGCACCAGGTGTTTTTTATGGCAAGATAAATGAGATATCTTATAAGTTGCATAATCAGTGTCTTTTTATCAGAGATATATCATCTCAGTCAATGTACAGGTACCAAGAAGGAGGGTTTTTTGCTGTAGCTGCCATAATACAGACAATAGATATGGTTTTTCAGAGGGTAGTAAATCTTGTTAAACAAGCTGTTAATAAGTTGAATGTTTTTGAGCGCTCTAGAGACGCATTTGATGTTTCTAATGGTGTTAAACAATCTGTGAATATTGCAACTCATCTTCAGATGGTACATGTGAATTTTACTCAGGATGTTGTTACTAATTCTCAACACATTACTGGTCGTTTATCATACATGGATTATCATTGTGAGTTAAAATTTTCATGTTTTGGGATTCATAATAATAGCTATCTAAGCGATATAAATGTGGAGCAATGTAGTGTTCAGAATACTGTATGTAATGTCTCTCGCAGTTGTTAATTACATTTATTATCATGTTACAAGATATTTATTGATAGTGACTTATGTTTTAGTTGTTGATGTTTTAATTATGGTGATTAGTAATATTTTTATAATTTAAAATTTGTAATAATAGCTATCTAAACAATATAAATGTAGAGCAGCGTAGTGTTCAGAATACTGTATGTAATGTCTCTCGCAGTTGTTAATTACATTTATTATCATATTACAAGATATTTATTGATAGTGACTTATGTTTTAGTTGTTGATGTTTTAATTATGGTGATTAGTAATATTTTATAATTTAAAATTTGTAATAATAGCTATCTAAACAATATAAATGTAGAGCAGCGTAGTGTTCAGAATACTGTATGTAATGTCTCTCGCAGTTGTTAATTACATTTATTATCATATTACAAGATATTTATTGATAGTGACTTATGTTTTAGTTGTTGATGTTTTAATTATGGTGATTAGTAATATTTTATAATTTAAAATTTGTAATAATAGCTATCTAAACAATATAAATGTAGAGCAGCGTAGTGTTCAGAATACTGTATGTAATTTCTCTCGCAGTTGTTAATTACATTTGTTATCATATTATAAGATATTTATTGATAGTGACTTATGTTTTAGTTGTTGATGTTTTAATTATGGTGATTAGTAATATTTTATAATTTAAAATTTGTAATAATAGCTATCTAAACAATATAAATGTAGAGCAGCGTAGTGTTCAGAATACTGTATGTAATGTCTCTCGCAGTTGTTAATTACATTTATTATCATGTGTTATCATATTATAAGATATTTATTGATAGTGACTTATGTTTTAGTTGTTGATGTTTTAATTATGGTGATTAGTAATATTTTATAATTTAAAATTTGTAATAGTAGCTATCTAAAAATATGAATGTCATGATGGTTAAAGTAGGTAATATTTCTAGTGATTAGGTATATTTCAATCGTATTACAAAGTAGTTATTTGGTATGAAAGGATAAAGAAGATTCTTACTTTTTTTGAATCTGCAATTTTGAGCAACTTACTTATGATGTGATAATTTTATGATTAATAATAGTACTTGATAAACTATAGATATTACACTTTCTTGACATAGGTGTTGCTGTTAGTTATACTCAAGAACGGGAATTTCTGAATTTTATTGTATGAGAAGTAAACCTGATTGGTTAAAAGTCAAGATGCCTACAGGGGATGCTTTTTATCAGATGCGTAATTTGATGAAGTTACGTAAATTAAACACTGTATGTGAAGAAGCAGCTTGTCCTAATATTGGTGAGTGTTGGAATAAGAAACATGCAACAGTAATGATTTTGGGTTCTACGTGTACTAGAGCATGTGCGTTTTGTAATGTTGCATCTGGAATTCCAGATAAGTTAGATCCTCATGAACCTCAAAACTTGGCTATGGCTATCAGTTCACTTAAACTTCGGCATGTTGTTATTACATCTGTAGATAGAGATGATTTGGCAGATGGTGGAGCTGGACATTTTGTAGAGTGTATAGAAGAAATACGAAAGAAAGATCAGAATGTTACTATTGAAATATTAACTCCAGATTTTTTGAATAAACATGGTGCAATTGATAAAATTGCTGAAGCAGCTCCTGATGTATACAATCATAATATAGAAACTGTGCCAAGATTGTATGCAAGGATTAGGCCAAGAGCACGTTATTTTCATTCTCTTTACTTGCTTAAAACAGTTAAATATAAAAACCCTAAAATATTCACTAAATCTGGAATAATGGTAGGTTTGGGTGAAACAAAAGAAGAAATATATCAAGTGATGAATGATTTAAGATCAGCAGATGTTGATTTTATAACAATTGGTCAATATTTACAACCTACTCCTAAACATGCTGCAATTGATAGGTATGTAACTCCTGAAGAGTTTGATCATTATAAGTATGTTGCATACTCTAAGGGATTTTTAATGGTTGCTTCAGGGCCTTTAGTTAGGTCCTCATATCATGCTGAAGAGGATTTTCAAAAATTAAAAGAGAATCGTGCTGCTGTGTTAATTAATTCTGAAAGCAAGTCAAATTAGGTATATATAATAAAATTTTATATTTTTTTATTAATTCCTTTATGAAGGTAGTATGAATCTTAGTATGATTATAGGTTTTGGGTTAAATTAATATTGGTAGGTGTAGCTTGTATAGTAGATCATTTCACGAAGTTTATATAATTAAGGAAAATAGTAGTATATATTAGGAATAAATTACTTTTTTTTATTAAATTAAGAGTATGAAATATTATGCTGATTGAAATGGATTTTTATTATATTACTAGAAAGTAAGAATGGTAGGTTAATAGAATCGTGGTATAAATAGGATTTAGGTGAGATATTATTAATATTTTTACAGAATTAAGCCGTTTTTACAATTGCATACGTTTAGTATGTTGTTTTATATAAACTCTTGTGAGATTTTTGATATATCTTCTTATAAGTTATTTCAGTATTGCACTTATAGCTCAGTGGATAGAGCGTTACCCTCCGGAGGTAAAGGTCGCAGGTTCAAATCCTGCTGAGTGCACTTATTTTTTTCACGTTGTTATTAAATGGTTTTGTCTTTTAATGATACAAAGTACTAATAATACTTTTGTTAAGGCTAGCTTACTTGCTAGTTTAAAAAATGAAATGATCGAATTTTTTCCTTATAAAAGTTACTATAAGATTTAAAATTAATAACATTAAGAGTAGGGCTACTATGGCAATAGCAGCTAATTGAATAAATTCAATATGTGGATTGCTTGCCCACATGTATATTTGTACAGGTAATACAGTTGTCGGATCAAGGAAATTTTTTGGGATATCAGCTATGAATGCGACCATCCCAATCATTATTAATGGAGAAGATTCACCTAAAATTCTTGCTATACTTAGAATAACACCTTGCATGATACCAGGTAATGCTATTGGAAATGAGTGATGTAAGATTACCTGCATATTTGATGATCCTAATGAGAAAGCTGCATCCTTCACAGATGATGGTACTGCTGTAAATGCTTGTTTGGTGGCTATTACCAGATTTGGTAGCATCATCAAAGATAGAGTCATTCCACCTATGAGTGCTGATGAACGTGGTATGTTAAAGATATTAATATATATTGCTAATCCTAAAATGCCAAATATGATTGATGGTACGGATGCAAGATTTGTTATACTGACCTCAATGATAGAAGATATTTTATTTTTTGGTATGAGCTCACTTAAACATATACCTGATGTAATACCTATGGGTAATGCAAATGTTAAACATATAATTATTGTAAACATGGATCCTATTAATGATCCAATGATACCAGTATTTTCAGGAGATCTAGAGTTATACTTTGTAAATAATGCATCATTAAAAGATACTTTTATTCTATTATTATCCTGTAATTTTGTAATAATTTTTTTATATATTGGATGATTTATATTTTTACTTTTGATAATTTTATTGAATGTAGTAGAAGATTTAAACCACAGATTAAATTTAGTAGCTTTTGGATTTTTGTATATAAAATCTGCTAAATTGTAATGTGCAGTATCATTTATTATACTATAAATAATTTTTTTATTTTCAGGATTTGAAAGATCTATAACATCTGAGAATGATTCTTCTAAAGATTGATGGATACAATCTATCAAATTACTTCTGAGTTTTAATTTGTCTTGTTGCTCTATAGCATCATTAGTGATTTTTATTGATAACAAAATTTTTGTTTGTGTTAATGCGTTATATCCATTGTTGACGATACTTCCTAAAATTATAAAAAGTACACCTAAAGAAGTAACCAGTGCAGTCATTGATAGGATTGATAAAATACGATCTTTCCTATTTTTTAAGGATATACGGGAAGCAATGTGACGATACTTTAGTAGTTTGCCTAATTTTTTTCGTATGTTCATGTTATTATAAATGTTAAACTTTACTATTATATATAGTTTTTAATTCTATCTATGATTTTTTCTTATTAAAAGTATTTTTATGTAAAATGGAAATATATTAATTTGGTATAAAATTGAATTTTAGTGTACTCAAATAAATATAGTGTAATATATATCATTATATACATTTTAACTTTGCATAGATTTTATGTAAGGTTGATATTCTTTTTATTTGTGTTTATTTTAAATAGAGGACATATGTTTACTTTACCAGAGCTTCCATATCAACAAAGTGATTTGATGCCATATTTGAGTCTTCAAATATTAGACTATCACTATAACAAACATCATCAGGGTTATGTTAATACTCTAAATACTCTTGTTGCAGATACAGATTTTAGCAAGTGTACTAATGAAGATTTACCTAAAATCATTGAAGTTACATCTGGGGATTTAGGGTCTAAATCTATATTTAATAATGCTGGTCAAGTATGGAATCATAATTTTTATTGGGAATCTATGAAGAAAAATGGTGGAGGACTTCCTACAGGAAAATTATTAGATAAAATAAATGAAGACTTTGGCAGTATGGATGATTTCAATAATGCTTTTATTAATGCTGGAAAAAGTCATTTTGGTAGTGGATGGGTATGGTTAGTTTTTGATATAGATGAGCAAAAACTTAAGATTCTATGTACTAGCAATGGTGATACACCTATTACACAGTATCCTGGAACACATCCTTTATTAACTATGGATGTATGGGAACATGCTTATTATTTAGATTATTTTAATGTACGTCAGAATTACATAGAAATTTTCTTACAGCATTTGGTTAACTGGGATTTTGCAGCTCAGAAATTTTTAGAAATTTAGTTTATTTCTTAGTGATAAATAATAAATTTGAATTACGTTTAAGATTTTAATGTAGTTTATTATTTTATAAAATTTTAGATATTTAGTATTATTTTATTGATTATTTAAATTATAGATATTACTTTGTTTTATATTAATAATGATACCTTTTTATTTTAAATTAAAAGGTATCGTTATTAAATTTATATAATGAGGTAATTCTGTTACACTTTTACCTCATCTAAAATAAATGTTAATGATTAATGGTTTGTTAAATTGTTGTTGCTACTTTTAACAATTAATGTGTGTTCTCTTTATAAGAGAAGTTTAATTAATAAAATTAGACACTACATTATATGAAACTGCAGTCAGTGTTTAGGATATATTTGGGTGGTGTTTTATTATGACAGGTACTGTTAAAGCAGATCAGTTATTTAAAGGATTAACTAGGCCTACTATGCTTTTTGGTGTTAGTTATATCTTTGCAATGTTAAATTTTATGATTTGTATAATGATATTTATGTATACTAATGATTTCAGAGCATTATTTATTTTAGGTCCAGGAATACATGGAATAGGTTTTTTAGCTTCGTCGAAAGAGCCATTATTTTTGGAGTTATTTATGCTTAAGATGAAGAAGTGTAGTAAATGTTTAAATAGATTTTATCATAATGCTAATTCTTATGATGTAATGTGATGTTAAAGTTTCAAAAATTGCAAACAAAAAAAAGAAAAATAATCAAAAGGGAATATCATGAGTCTAACTTTATTCCCTATAGTGAACATTGGAATTCTTCTACCTTAATGACAAAAGATGGGTCGATGCTTAAGGTTATTAAGTTGTCTGGCTATGCTTTTGAGACTGCAGATGATGAAGATTTGTCTATACAGAATTCCATACGTAATCAAATGTTGAGAAGCATATCTTCTGCATCTTTTGTTTTATATTTTCATGTAATTAGGCGTAGAAGAAATGCTTTTTCAGAAGGATTTGCTAATGATAAGGTATATAGTTCATTTGCAAATTACGTGAATGTGAAATGGAGAGAAAAGCATGCAACAAAACAATCTTTTACTAATGATTTATATATTACAATAGTCAGAGAAAATGGGAAGAAAGGAATAGAATTTTTATCTGGTATTTTTGGTAAATTTGGAAAGGTTGCATCGCAAGAATCATGGATGAAAGATTTACAAGCTGTCTCTGAAGATTTGGATGAGGTAACTAATCGTGTTTTGACAAGTTTGCGTAATTATATGCCTAGAGTTTTGAGTGTTAAAGAAACACCAACAGGGGTATTTTCTGAAATTCTGGAATTTTTGTCACAGATAGTAAATTGTGGATCTTTTCAACGTGTGTTATTTCATGCAGGGGATATATCGAAATATCTACCTATGCATAGGTTGTATTTTGGACATAAAGCAATACAAATAGTTACACATAATGGATCTAAGTATGCAGGATTAATTAGTTTAAAAGAGTATGGGCAGACAACATCTGCTGGTATGTTAGATGCATTTCTACAATTGCCTTATGAATTTATTATTACACAATCTTTTAAATTTACTAATAGGCAGAGTGCTATTACTAAGATGCAGATTCAACAGAATCGTATGATACAATCTGCAGATAAAGCAGTATCTCAGGTAGTAGAAATCACTCAAGCTTTGGATGACGCAATGAGTGGTAAAATTGCTTTTGGACAACATCATCTTACTATTTTATGTACAGAAAGAAGTATAAAAACTCTTGATAATGCATTGTCTTTAATAGAATCTGAGTTATCCAATTGTGGTGTATATCCGGTTAGAGAGAGAGTTAATCTAGAACCAGCATTTTGGGCTCAATTGCCAGGTAATTTCGAATATACAGTTCGTAAAGCTATAATAAGTACGTTAAATATGGCTGCTTTTGCATCTCAGCATAATTATCCTATTGGGAAGAAATTTAATAATCATTGGGGTGAGGCAGTAACAGTATTTGATACTACTTCTGGAACTCCCTTCTTTTTTAATTTTCATATTCGTGATGTTGGTCATACTGCAATTATAGGACCTACTGGTGGTGGTAAAACAGTATTAATGAATTTCTTATGTGCTCAGGCTATGAAGTTTTCACCAAGAATTTTCTTTTTTGATAAAGATTATGGTGCTGAAATTTTCATTAGGGCGCTAAGTGGGGTTTATATGGTTATAGAACCAAGAAATCCTACTGGGTTTAATCCTTTACATCTTGATGATACTCCAGATAATCGGACATTTTTAATGGAATGGATAAAATCTTTAATATCAGTATTTAATAGTAAGTTTACTTCTGAAGATATAACTCGTATTAATGATGCTATAGAAGGTAATTTTAAATTGAAAAAAGAACATAGAGTATTATCGAATTTAGTGCCATTTTTAGGATTAGACGGTCCTAATACTTTGGCAGGGTCTATATCTATGTGGCATGGTAAAGGATCTCATGCAGCAATATTTGACAATACAGAAGATTTATTGGATTTTAATAAGTCAAGAGTTTTTGGGTTTGAAATGGGTCATTTATTGAAAGATCCAGTATCTCTTGCTCCTGTATTGTTGTATTTATTTCATAGGATTAGTATTTCTTTGGATGGCACTCCATCTATTATTGTGTTAGATGAAGCATGGGCATTGATAGATAATCCAGTGTTTGCTCCAAAGATAAAAGATTGGTTAAAAGTTTTAAGAAAATTAAACACATTTGTGATTTTTGCTACTCAAAGTGTCGAAGATGCTAGTAAAAGTGCAATCAGTGATACTTTAGTACAACAAACTGCTACTCAAATATTTTTGCCCAATTTAAAAGCTACTAGTGCCTATAGGAATGTATTTATGTTAACTGAAAGAGAATATACTTTAATAAAGCATACGGATCCTAGTACGAGGTTTTTTCTAGTAAAACAAGGGGTAGGTGCAGTAGTTGCGAGGATTAATTTAAGTGGACTTGAAGATATAGTAAGTGTTTTGTCTGGCAGAGCAGATACAGTATTAATGTTACATGATTTAATAAAAGAAGTAGGAGATAACCCAAATGTTTGGTTACCTATATTTTATGAAAGAGTAAAGCATGTGTAACATTTAATAATTAATTGTTCTTTATAAAAGAGTTGATTATGCTGAAAGTTAGTAAGAGTGTAATATATATATTAATGTTATTTTTGATTAACGTTAATTTTATATATGCTAAATCTATATTGGCAGCAGAAGTTGAAAGCGAGAAGACAGCTATATATAGAACTACACTAGCCAGTAATCCTTTCTGTTCTAGAGTTAATGAGCATATGAAGTATATAGGACTTACTGGATTTACTGCTGGGTTTGCTCTGGTTATTGGTAGTATATTTTTTATTAATCCAGGAACTTGGCTTGTGGCATTAGGAATGTTTCTTACAGGGGTGGCGCTGATTGCTGTGGCGGTTGCTAAAGGAGCTGCATTTTTTGCTTGTAATTGGTCTTTTGTACGTCATCCAGTTATGCGTTTTGATAATAGTGATGCAAAGCAAGGTAGTGATCCTGAAGGTACTTATAAAGAATGTCAAGAGCCTACTGCAAATTATCAAAGTTGTGCAAATGGTGATTTTGCTTCAGAAGTAGAATATTTTACATGTCTTGTAACTGGTAAAAAAAATAGTAGCAATACTGTTGATTTAATGCGGGCAAAACAAAATGAACCTGTATGTGCGTCTCAGAAATTTGTAAAAGTGGATAAGTATTATTGGCCTAAAAATAGAATATCTAGTTCTAATTATATAGAAGTTTGTTATCGTAATCCAATAGGTGGTATTAATCCTATTAGTATAATTAAAAGAGCAGCAGAGGCTTCATCAGGAAATGTTACTGAGTTATTAAGAGCAGGAGATTATCCAAGAGAGGGTGATTATTCTACTGAAGAAATAAAAATCGCTAAGTATGCTATGCAGGGAAAAGTAGAGTGTGCGGTCTTACAATCTGGTCAAGAAAAAGTAATGCATACAATTACTTTTCAAGCTGTAGAAAAAGCAGATAAAATCTGTGTTTATGCTACTAAAGCTATAGGTGCTCCTTTATGGCCTCAAGTTGAGATTGGTTGTCATATGCGTCCTAGTGGACCACCAGTTGCAATGTGTGAAAAGTCTGTACCAGTTATGTCAGATGATAATAAGAGGATTGTAAGTTATGATAATTCTCAATGTTATAGTTGTTATATAGATCCTGCATGTAGAGGTGAAGTTGGTCCTTATGTAAAATCTACCTTTCCAATGACTTCAATAATAGTCTCTTGTATCAAAGGATCCCTGAACAATATATTAACTGGTAGATGTGGTCAAAATGGTAGCCAAAAAGCTGGTTTTTTAAAAGTTGCTCAGGATAAGTTGAAAAAGGCAGTAATGGCAGTTTTGGTATTAGCTTTAATATTATTTGCAATTAAAGCGGTATTAGGTGGAATACAAAGTCCAGCTGAATTATACATGCTCATAATTAAGTTTGCATTAGTGGTGTATTTCACTCAAGGATCTGCTATGTCACATTACTATGATCAAATAGTAAAGCTCTCCATAGGATTATCAGATATAGTATTACAAGCAGGTGGAGAACAAACTATATGTAATTATACTGGTCAGGATTATGATGCTCAATATCAGTATCTAGCTCCATGGGATAGGTTAGATTGTAAATTATTGTTTTATTTAGGGCAGCAATTAAATGGTGGATCTGCAACAATTGTTCTAGGGTTATTCTTAACTGCAGGACTTTTTTTTGCTAGTATGCTGTTTAATATGAAATTGATGTTATGTCTGATTGCAATTTTTGCAGTACTAATGCTTATATTTATTGTAATATGGTTAGTTTATATATTTTTGTTGTCACTAATTGCACTTACTATTTTAATCTTAATTTCTCCATTAATGATTCCTATGGTATTATTTCAAGCTACAAGGGGATTTTTTGATGGATGGATAAGGCAATTAATTGTTTATACATTGTATCCTGTAATACTTTTTGCTTTTCTAGCATTGTTGTTTACTGTCTTTGATAATTTGTATTTTGAAGATCTCAAGTTTGATAGGCAAGAAGTTCAGGTTTTGGGCCATAAAAGAATTACTTTTAAGTTGCGTGATCCAAAACAATGTGATGATTCAAAATATGATTATAATTTAGCATGTATGTTTGGAAATGTGCAATTTTTAACAAAACCTGCATTTTTTGGATTTAATGCTTATGCTCCTGATTTTAAACATGAAGCTGAAATGTTATGGATGAAATTGCTGATGATGGTATTAATAGGCTTTTTGTTTTATCATTTCTTATCATCTATTACTTACATAGCAGCTGAGCTTGCAGGTGATCCAAGAGCTGGTCATGTTGGTTCATCATTTAATCCAAAATCAATGATGAATTCTGCTATGAATGCAGCATCTAAAGTTCAAGGTAGTATAGGACAAAAAGCCAAAGATGCTATATCTGATAAATTGGGTAATCGTAAATCTGGTTCTGATGGAGGTAAAGATGAAGTTTCTGGAGGCAGTTCTAAAGGAGAAAAATGAAATTTTTGTAGGACTCTGTAAAAATTAACGAGGAAATACTTCTCTTGATAAGAATAATTTAGTGTTGCTTTTTGGTGTTAATTAATTATGCGTGAAAGGATTAAGTAAATATTTTTATTAAGAACGAATTTTGATTGTTCATGGAAATTTTATCAAGATATTTTATGTTGTTTTTTTAGGTGGAAGAGCTGATTTTATGTTTCAAAGAGTTTTAATAATCAGTATTTTTCTTCTTTCAAGTTGTGGCTATCATGGTTGTATTAGGCCTCAAAGTGTACTATTTGATGAATATTCGAGTGTTGTGGAAGCTGGGTTAGAAAATGGAAAAAAAGAACATGTTACTTGGGTTAAGTCAGATTTAATATTAGCAGGGAGAAAATCTCTTACTATAAAAGTTGATACAGTGAATGTTGATTTTTGTCATAATACAAAAGACATTCTGGAGGTCTATAATATTAGCAATGTATCCTCTAAGAAGGATAATCTTAGATTTCCTATTAAAATGCCTAATATAATGGCAGGAGAAAAATTGCAATTTAGTTTATTACCAGCGTTTAAATTTACTGTAGATGAGGATATATGTAAAAATAAAAATCCCAAAGTTTATGTTCAAAATACTAACCAATGTATGGAAGATTATTTAGGTACAGAGTATCGTATTTCTATTGATAATTACGGTTCGCAACAGATGAGTAATCTTATGTATTTAAAAAATCCTAATTTGGAAGGAAAAGAAAAAGCCTGGATTGATTTTCCACTTAGAGTCTTATATCATATGAGTAAATCAGAATATCAAGATTTAAAGCGCAGGATAAATTCTAAAGACTCAAAGCGGAACACACGTTCTGCTAGTCAAAATGGCAATGATTATTTCAATCTTTGTTTTACACCTGATGAGTTGGATGTATATCTGAATAAAATTATGGATACAGCAAAACTTAAACATGAAACTCAATATAATGATAATGATAAGAATCAACTGATATTGAAGGAAAAAGAACATTTTGCGACACGTCAGAAACTAATAAGAGACAAATATCAAAAAATATATGATGCATATACTGTCAATATGATATGCGGAAATATATGTGGTGTTCCTGATTACAAAAACGATATAGTCACTGAAAACTGTTTTGTTTCAGAGAAGAATACTATGTTAAATGAATGCTCTATTACAGGCAATAGCATATCATGTGATTTAAACGAAGCGGGGCAATATAGTACTGTTTTGCCTTTTGTATATTTAAACCATGAGTCAGGTATAACAAATTTTATTACTGTTGATGATACAATTAAAAAGTGGCAAGCAGATAATAACTCTTCTGATGTTGGTCTTTTAACTAATTATTGGTATTCTTTTAATAAAGATTCATCTGAAGGCCTTTATTTAGAATTGCGTGTAGATCCTAATTTAGAATTGATAGGTAAGTATAAAATTGAAGTAACTAAGGATTGTAGTAATCACGTTAAAGATAGTTTGTATTATGTTATATCTAAAGTTCCACCTAAAGTAAAACCAGGAGACGGAGGTACAAAAAAGATCAATTTTATAAACAATGAAAGCACGACAGTTCAATTGACAGATGATGATGCAGCTGGTGAGTTATATTTTGGTGTAAAAGATAATGGGGATGGATATGATAATAATACAGGATATTTTAATATTACAGTCACTGCAAAAAAGAAAATACCTAATGTGATTTCATATATAGTAGAGAAATTAAAAGATGCATTGGAACGTGGATTATATGGGACATCATCTACTAATTCTGGAGGTGTTAATATAATCTATAATACTGTTATAGAAAATACACATTTTATTCAAATAGTAAATTCATTGTTGGTATTATACATCTTAATAAATGCGTTATTTTATTTTGTTGGATTTTCTAAGGCTTCTATTTTTGAGTTATTAGCTATAACACTAAAAATTAGTATAGTAATTTATGTTATTGGCCCTAATAGTTGGGAGTTTTTTAATGATCATTTGTTTAAATTATTTACTGAAGCGCCAATACAATTGATTGCCATAATGACAGGTCAAGATTCTGTTAATAGTACTAGTTTTGAATTTTTAGATACAATGTTGTATAGATTTTCTTTGTCTGAAACTTGGTTACAGATTTTATCATTATTATGTACTGGTCCAGTAGGATGGGTGAGCGTATCTCTAATTTTCTGGGGATTAATAGTTTTATTTTTAACTATAGCAACTGCAGTTGTTACTTATCTGATATCTATTATTCTTATAGGATTACTACTCAGTATTGCACCTTTTTTTATAATTTGTATTTTATTTAAACGTACTAAAGCAATTTTTGATGCATGGATTAAATCTTTAGTACAGACAGCTATGCAACCGGTAATAATATTTGCTTCTTTTGCTCTTTTGACTGAAGTTATAGATAGTATAATATATGCTATGTTTAATTTTGAATCATGTGATGTATGTGTATTGCGACCTGAGATTGACATAGGAATCACGAAAATAAGTTTTTGTCTGCTTGAATTTTTACTTCCTTTAGGATTTTCTCCTGTATCAGCCTTTAATGATAATCTAAGAGATTCAGTAAATAGTGATACAGTAATATTTATAGGATTACCAATGCCTATTGTTAATATATTAATATTTGTAATAATGGTGAATGCAACAAAGCATTTTGTTGGCTCTTCTGGAGAAATGTGTACATCAATTTTTGGTTCATTTGCTAATTTGTCAATGGTGGCTGAAAATGCTAAGGAGAGTGCTTTGGGAATTATTGGTATGGATCAAAATAGTCGTATGCAAAGGGCAAGATATGCACAAATGAATAATATGAATAATCGGGATAATGATGGTGAACGTCGACGTGATTCTCTTGGATTTCAGGCGCCTTTGAATGATGAATCTACTAGCAAGCCATCACGTGGTGGTGTTTCAATCCCGGAAAATCCTCCATCTAGTTTCGGTGGGTAGAATATGAAAAAATTTATAATATTATTACTATTTTTTATTACAGGATGTGAAGTTAGGTGTATTGAAGGTAGTAAAGGTGTTAGTGGTAATTCAGTTGTTGTAGAAGTTACCCCAAAAGTGAACAAGGTACGGAATATAGTGCAACCTAATTGGATTGATACCGGATTGAGAGTTAGTAAAGATCAGTCTCCAATGAAGTTAATGATTACTGGAGTTCTAAATATGTGTCCTAAGGATTCTCTGAATCCAAAAGATGTAGTTGTTCCAGCAGTTACTTGTAATAACTCTGCTTATGTTGTTAATTATCATGATGAATCGATTTATGAAAATTTGGTAAATATCTGTAAAAGTGCTGGCTCTAAGCAGCCGTCGAGCTCATATCTCTCACCTACTGCACGCAGTATTAGTACCTTTTACATGAATAAAGGAGATATGTTTAAAGTTAGTTTAATCCCTAGAAAACTGAAAGTGGAAGACTGTAGTGCTGATGCATTGAAAGAATCTGGTATCATATATTATTCTGATGATGAGATTTTTGAAGATAGCAGCTGTAGTACGGCTATGTCAGCTGAAAATATTTGTAAAAATGGTGCGTCTAAATTTTATATAAAGGTAGAAAAAGAATGTAAATCATCTGAACATGCATTTGCTGTGATACCTCGTTTGCAAGGTACTGAAGTTTCAGCATTAGTGGATAATACAACTACTCCCTATGGAAATAAGGTTTTTTATAATAAAAGTTTAGAAAAAGATTGGATTAAAGCTCCTTTTGTTTATGATGCTAGAATGATAAAAAATAAGAGGATTGATGTTGATATATTAAAGAAACATTGTGCGATTATTAAAGAATTAAATAAAAATGGAATTATAAGTCATGTCGATACTGCAAATACTTCTCAACTCGAGTATTATAAAAAACAACAAGAGCAAGGTAACATAAGAAAGGATATTACATTAGATACAATTAAAGAAATTATAGATGTTATTAATAATTTTACAACATATGATATCAATTGTATTTGTGGCACTATATGTAATTCTAAATCACAGCTTAGTGCTGATAAAGGGATTGCTACAATATCAAATTATCGTGCAGATGGGAATTGTATTACTGAGAATAGTAAAGTTGATATGAACGTTACATTCAATGAGGCAAGTGAAGCGAATTTAGAAGATATTATTAAGAGTAATGATTCTGGACAAGTAATACAAGGATTGACTGCCTATTTTGATATAATACCAAAACCTGGAATTAAAAAAAATTTGAACAAAGATTATTATTGTTTTCCAAAAAAAACTTATAGTCATTATTGTTATTCTAATGATTCTCGGGATGTTGAATCAAGTAGCCTGAAACCTGATTTTAATTATACATATGAACTTGATGATCGTATGAAGTTAAGATTTACAGTATTAGGTTCAGGACTAAACTATCACTTATATTCTGGTGGATATAATATTCATGTAGAACGCACATGTAATTTTATGTACGGGAAAAAATTATATATGTATATAGGAGATAATGCTCCAACTATGTTTCCTGGGGATAAAGGTACTGTTGAATTATTTGTACCTGATCCTCAAGATAAGACATCTGGAACAGGAGTGTATATGATTAATGGAGATGGTTCTGAAAAAAAATCAGGAAAGATTTATTTAGGTATAGATGTTAGAGGATATGAAGATCAATTTGATTATAGCAGTTTGCCAGGAATGAAATCAGAAAATAAGTACTTTGCTGATTTTTTTGTAAAAACATGGAATCCAAATTTCTCTAAAGTATTTGTTATGATTAGAGATACTCTTTTAAGAATTTTATATGGATTACCTAAGGATGTAAAGGTTGATAGTATCTCTCAAGCTATAGATTTAATACATGCAAACAAATCAAAAGGTGCAGTACAGAGTATATATACTAATCAAACCAGTGCAGGATCATTATGGAGAGCATTACAAGCATTATGTACTTTGTATATAATTTTTACTGTATTAGGGTATATAATAGGTGTTGTAAAATGTACCAAGTATGATTTAGTAGTACGTATTGCTAAGATTGCAGTTGTTGTTGGTTTGATAAGCCAGGGTAGTTGGGAATTTTTCAGTGATCATTTCTTTTCAATATTTGTTCAAGGAGTCAGTGACCTCATAGCTGCATTTAATGGTGAATTGGATGGAGATAATTCATTTGCGTTTTTAGATCCTACCATAGGAGTATTATTGACAGGGGAAGTATGGATTAGATTAGCCACATTAATAATTACAGGTCCTATAGGGTGGCTGATGTTTATTATAATTTTATGGGCTTCTATTGTATTTTTTATATGCGTTATTGAGGCAGTTATAGCATACTTACTTACTATTGTTGCTATCGCTTTTTTAGCAACATTAGCACCTATCTTTATAACTTTTGTTTTCTTTCAGCTTACAAAGACACTTTTTGATTCATGGATCAAGATGTTAGTTAATTTTTCGTTACAACCTATAATTTTATTTGCTGCACTTGCATTTTTGAATCAAGTTATGTTAACTGTGTTATATAGTGTTACAGGATTTACTGTTTGTAGTCAATGCTACTTAGGTTTTGATCTTCCTATTGGTGCTGTTGAAGAAGGTGCTCCACCTGATATTTGTCTAATATATGTATTAGCACCTATTGGATATTCACCTGCATTATCTATTACTGAATCAATAAGGGAAGCATATGTTCAGGGAGGTCGTGGATTATTTGGATTACCATTTAGTGTTGTATCAGTTTTGATATTGCTTATTGTTGCAAATGCTATGAGAGGTTTTAAAAATATGTCTGAAACGATTGCTCATTCTATATCTGGGAGTGTTGCTGGTCTTGGTGCAAGTATACATGCTGCTACTCAATCTTTAGCTTCTATAGTAGGACTTGATCAGGAAACTCAAAGTATAATTAAAGATGCAATACGGAATCGTAGATCTACTGGTAAATCAAATATTAATATGGTTAGCAGAAGTAATATTAATCCTGAGAATAAGGGTGAATCTGTAGAAAAGAGTGATGATCATGGTTCTGATTCAACTCCAAGAAATCATAATTATAATGTGCAGACTGATAATGGTATTTCAAGCAAACCTACTGATATTTCTCAACAGCCTCAGTCAGGTGATAATGGGAAGGAAGATAGAATAGGTGGACATGATGATGGACTGTTAAATAGTTATATATCGTCTCCCAGTGATAATATAGTGCTTGATGTACGTTCAAATTATGATGAAGTGCAAGGTGTTAATAATAATTTGGATGCTAATTCACCTATTTCTAGAAGTGAAAGTACTACTGTTGATGATACTAATGTTTCAGGTATAACTACGCATGATGTTAGTAACGATACGCATGATGTTAGTAACGATAGTGAAGGTACCAGTAGAAGAATGGAATTAGTTAATGATAGTACTGATAGTATTTCAGGTATAACTACGCATGATGCTACTAATGATGGTGGAGATACTAGTGAAGCAAATGATAGCACTGATAATGTTTCAGGTATGGCTACGCGTGATACTACTGACGATAGTGAAGGTGCTAATGAAGTACATAGTACTGTTAGTGATGACATTTTGAATGTAATTCCAGATATTGATGACTCTAAGAATGCGGCTGATGTTTCTACTAATATAGAATATGGTATTAATGATCAGGATTTAAGTAATATAGATAGTTTGACTGGTGATAATGAAAGTACAACTGAAAATAATGATTCTGACACACAAGTAGAAGCAGAAAAAGCTTCTGTTATTGTTGAATCTGATGATGATGGTGATGTTAATGCTAGAAAAAGAGGAAAAAAAGATATTTACTTTTTAGATGGTCCTCAACGAAAAAGACTTTATATGGATGAACATTCTAGTGTGGCAGAAAAAATTGCAGGGCATGAATCAGCAATTAAAGTTGAAGAAGAGTCGTATGAAAGAGGGATTGTTAGAAAGCTTAATGAGAAAGATCAGAAAGAATAAGACTTTGGAAGGTAAGTGGTACTATAAAGAGTAAATATGTGTGATTTTATTAAAAAGAATTTTATAAAATTATTATTATTTTTAGTAATAACTGCATGTGAATCTAATCAGCATCCAGTACCTAGATGTATACCAGCTGATATGTTATCTGAAACTAAAACAGCGTCTGTTTCAGCATATTTTGCTCCACAATCGGAAGATTTTGTTTCTGATGATCAATTATTAGGAGATTCTATAAAAAATGATCAAGTAGTACGATGGAAATATACTGGATATGTGACAGATGGTCGTCCAATTATATTAAGAGCTGAAGGAATGTGGACTGCATGGGTAGATCAAAGTAATGCTAATAATGTAAGTAGTATAGTTTTGGATGAAGAGGAATTGGATCATTATAATGATATATTATCTGTTGAAAGAATTTGTGGCCCTTATAATAAGATAGAGAAAACCTTTGTTCCTAATGGTCAGGCTGCATGTAAAGTATCATGTGAGTTAATTTCTGGAGTTAAAGATGATTTAGAAAGAGGTGCATACGGACCTCCTTGTTGGTTTAAGAATGGGTACGGTGCATATTTATTGTTTAAGAGACCAAATGATCCTGATCCAAATCAAACGTTAAATAATATGAGGTATCCAGTCTCTCCTGTGATGCACATAGGATACAAGCCCTTAGAATTGGCTGGTAATGATGTTTATTCTACTAAGAATAAACCGATTATGGATTCTCTTTGTCAAAAAGTAACATTGGAGCCAGGATGGAAGATATATGTAAAGATATTAGATAAGTGTTATTATGATAATGTTGGGGGATATGCAATAACATTTATTGAAGGTGTAAAAACAGAAAAGCAATTTTCTGTTTTTGAATGGGTTCGCAAGCAGATAAGAGGTGAATTAGATAAAGCAGGTGAAAAGATTTTTAAGCATATAGTTGGAAATCCAGTATTTAAGAATTTTGTTTTTAGTTTACTGACTTTATTTTTATTATTTGGGGCCTTGGCTTATATCTTTGGTATAGTGCAGAGTCCATTTGGTGATATTATTGTTAGAGTATTAAAAGTATCATTAATAATATTATTGATTTCTCCAAGTAGTTGGGAATTCTTTTATAATCATTTACTTAGTCTATTTATTCATGGCATAGATCAAATTATTGCAATAATTAATAGTCATGCAAGTGCTTATAATCCTAAAGAACCTTTGGCTTTTCTGGATGACATGATAGTAAATAAAATATTTTCTCCAGTTATTTGGAAAATAAAGATTAGAGCATTAATCATTGCTGATTTTTCTTCAATATTTGCTGTATGTGTAATTATTATTGCCATATTCCTTTACATTGCTTTATGTATTTATGGGTTTGTTATATATCTAACAGCATTTGTTGGTATTACATTTTTAGTTGGATTATTTCCATTGTTATTGTTAGGTATTCTTTTTTCTCAGTTCAAACACTTGTTTGATGGATGGCTAACACAATGTATAAGCTTTGCAATGCAGGCAATATTGATATTCACTCTGATTTCCTTGTTTGGTGCGCTTATTATGAATTATTATTATCGCATTTTTGGGTTTACAACGTGTTATAATGAGTGGTTAAAGGTAAGAGTATGTTTGCTCGGTAATCTTGGATGTATATTGGATAAAGGTGTTTTTGGATGGACTCCAGGGCAAGTTTATGACCCAAAAATTATTGGGTTTCCGCCAAGTGCTGACATTTTTATGGATAGAAAGCTTTCTGGTAATGCAAGATATCAGTTTACTGGTGGAGGTGCATATATTGATGTTCCTCCTGATCGTAAATATAAGGATTTTAGATATCTAGATTATCCTTTCCTTGATCCAGATACTAAGACTGATGGAAATCCATTTGGTGTTAACGTGTCTCAAAGTAGCCCATTTAGACAATTATCTTATTATATTAATGCATTGCTTTCTTCTAAAAAAAGATATGTAGCTGCTAGATTGATAAAAGATATAGAGGATGAGTTAGATGTTTTAGAGAAAAAGCAAGTTATAAATTCAGTTAGTAAAAATAAGGTTTTACAAATTATACAAGAAAGAAGAGCGAAAGATAAGCTTGAGCAAAAAAGTGAGTTGGATAAGTATAAAGATGAGGATTTTAAATTTCAAGTAATTAATAGTATTATTAATGATATTATGGCAGGTGCTATTCAAGATCCTACTCCTCAAGAAGAATTAAATAAACAGTACGATTATAATTTAATTTTGAGAATTAGAGCTGGATATTTGATATTATGGACAGAAGTTGGTTCTTTATTCTTAGCTGCATTATTAATATGGCAAATGCGTGCCTTTATTCAAAGTGTAGCAGTATCTTTGGCTGGTGGTAGTATGATGTCCCAAACTCTTGCTAGTATGTATGAAGGTGGGTTCATAAGGATTTTTTCTGGAATTCCAGTCGTAGGTGTTGTATTTGAAAAAATTGATCAAGGTATAGATAGCTTTAAATTTGTAACAGGTAATTATGTTACTAGAGTTGCTCGTATGCCTTTGAATACGTTACGGAGTATTCCTTATTTAGGTAAAGCTGTTAAATTTACTGCTGGTGCTACTGATGTATTGACCTCTTCATATAATGAGCATGATAGGAATTTTAGTAATAGCTTTAGGAAATTAAATTATGCCCGAGCTTTTATAGGTGCTCATTTAGGATTTTCTCCATTGGATGCAATGAAATACTTAGGTGGTCATATTGTTGGAAAGGCATTAGGTTATAGAGAAGGTAACTTAATTCGTAATGCAATTGAGGATCGTCAAGCTGTTTTAGATAGCTTAAAAGCACACATGTTAGGACCTGAGAAATATAAACCAAGTCCTTATATTCCTAATAATAAGGAAGAAGATGATGATAAAAATCCTTTTGCTAAGGAAAGATCACATAAGGCGGGTAGTAGTACGTTATTAGATGATGATGGAAATGTATATGTAAATAAAGAAAATTTAAAAGATGCACTTGAGGCAAGAGAGCAGCTTAAAACAATGCTTGATAATACTAAGGACGATACTGCATTACGGAATATTAAATATGATATTGATAGGCTTGATAATGCTTTACGTCAACATTTAGATGATAAATTTGATGATGTTATACAAAGTTATGCTAATTCTCGCGATCTTATACCTCATCCTCAAGATTTACTTCCTGAAAATTTATCTATGCTGCGTACTCCTTCAGAAGGTGAAATTTCAGGTGTTAGTGATAATACAGCATTAAGTGATATGATACAAATGTATAATGATACTCAAGTAGATAATACCTTAGATGTTGTATCTCCTGTAAGTGGTACAAGATCAGAAAGTTTAAAACAAGATTCAGAAGGTGCTGTTAAAGATAGAACTCAAGTATTCACAGGTTCTGCAGATATATCAGAACATGATGTATCTCCTATGAGTGATACAAAATCAGAAAGTTTAAAACAAGATTCAGAAGGTGCTGTTAAAGATAGAGTTGAATCATCTACAGATTTTATAGATACACCAAAAGATGTTGTATCTCCTATGAGTGATACAAAATCAGAAATTTTAGAACAGGATTTAGAAGATAATATCAAGGGTGGGGTTAAAGCGGTTACAGATTTAGATATGTCACAATATAGTGCATCGTTAGAGGAAGGTATAGAATCAAAAGATTTAGGGATAGCATCAGATGAAACTTCAATGGTAAAAGATCCAGCAGAGGTAGATATAGCACAAGTTCATAGTGATGCTGAAACAAGTGTTTCTTTGGATGTATCTAAGTTACAAAATTCTGTAGATGATAGTATTCGAATTCAAGATGATGTAGAACGTTTACAAGAAAGTGTGTTATCGCAAGAAGATGTGGAATTAAAGGATCATATTAGTGAAATTACAGGTTATGATGGTGACGATTTGTCATCTGAAACTGCTTCAGAGGAAAATAATACAATGCTTATGCAAAATGTATATGATGAACAACAGAGTATAAGCTTAAGTCCCGAAGAGAAAAGTGATTTGTATTCAGAAACCGAAAAAGATAATGAATCAGGTTTGTCGGTGTTAGCGGATAATGCCACTACTGAAGATGTTGAACAAGAAGCAGCAGAAGATACTTCTAAATACACTAATAAGTTGGATTTAGACTATAATGTTTTAGATGTAGGTGAATTAGAAAAAGATTTGGATAGTACTGATATTGAATCTGATAAGACGCTACAACAATTTAGTGTGGAGAGTGGAAAAGAAGTCGATGATAACAGTATTTTTAAACAAGGGGAAGATGATAGAGAAAGATTGCAACAATCAGATGCAGAGGTATCATCTACGTTATCTGTTGAACCATATGATATTTCTACCTCAGAGCGAGTTGATGATGAAAAAATGCATGATTATGTACCTTATGATAGTGAATTGGGAAATAAAGGTGATGTTGTAACACAAGAAAGCGATTTAGATCAAAGTAATGCTGGTAGTACTGATGATACAGGAGATGGGGCTGTTGATCATGCTGAAGAAACAGTGCCTGAGAGTTCTGAAGAACTGGAAGACGCAAATGAATCTGATGATCAAGTTGATAATGAGACAGATGGTGTAGATGATGAAGAGCTTAAAATTGAAGAAACTGATGATGTATCTGATCAATCTGATAATGAACGAGATTATGAAAGTGGTGATGGTGAATTTAGCAATAATGCTGAGATATCCGATGTTGAAGGATTGATTAATGTAGCTACTACTAGTGAAGAGAATGTTATAGCTGAAGGTTTACAACAATATGTGCAACCTAATATACAATCTAATGCTATGTCATTAAAGAAAGATAAAGATGTCGTGGTAGATAAAAATATCTCAAGTGATAAGTTGGATATTAAAGATGTAGGTATTGTTAAAGAAAAGAAAAAAGAATCTGGCGAAAGTAAAGCTGATAATGCTGGCAAAGCAAAATCAGCTAAAACCGCTGTTAATCGAAAATCTTTAAAGAAAACTTTGAAAGTGATATTAAATCAATGTACAAACGACTTATCAGCGAAATTCTGGTTATCTATTGATAAAATATTTGAAGATTCTAAAAGTGGTAAACAAAAGCGTAAATTATCAAAACAAGATATTTTATTAATGATAAGGCAACTTGAAGCAGTTATAGCGTCATTAAAAGATAGAAAAAGACATCTTACTGATATTAATGAAATAAGAGAGATTGAAGCAAGTATTAAAGAAGCAGAATCTACTATTAAGAATCTATTAGGTCAGGAATAATTTCGATCTTATGAGAGAGTTGGTATAGTGTTTGAGGTATAAATATACTACTGAAAAAATTTTTATAATTTTTATTTATTTATTAAATTTATAAAATGCTATAGGGCAATATGAAGTATTTTTTATATAAAGATTTATACTAATATTATTTAGAGCTAAACTTTTATTTCTATGAGTGCAATGTTATTACAATTATACTCTTTGTAATTATCTACAGAGCATGGTAAGTAATCTAAATCAAATCTTACAGGTACATCAAATTCATAATCTGCATATATTTTTATACCATTATGAGGTGGAGTATCGAATTCTATTTGACCATTGGAAAAATTTACAGAGAATCCATCAGCTTTTACAATATTATTATAGTAAATTTTTACTGTATTAATAACTGGTTTTGTAATCGTGCGTATGTATGAATATTGATCAATACTATATGTTTTCATTATTTGAAAAATTTGTTGCTGATTATTTCCTATGCCAAGTTGTTGCTTTTTTGCTTTATAATCTGACCAATCTTTAAAACGAAATCCAATAGCTTTGCCTTTATGAATATAGAAAAAATTAATGAGTTTAAGTAATTGATCTTTTGATTTTATATTATGCATTACATTATATTTGTTGCGTGGGTGTGATATATTAATTTTGCGATACTCACTCCCATTATTTGTTTCAATAATAGTTGTTGAAAATTCTGGACCACCAGTTGATCCATAAGAAATATCTTCTGGAAATCTTATTTCGTGAAATGTCATTGTTATTACTAATTGTATGAAATGTACTTTATAGTGTTGTCAGTGTGAAGTATTTTTATACTAATTTTAATGCTAGATAATTTAAATTGTTAAGTCCTGTGTTTATTTGGATATTGGGTTTATGTGATCAAATAAATAATATAGTTCCTTATATGCCAGTTGAATCAAATCCTTAGTGCTGTCTGTTATACCATTATTTTAATATTCAACAAAGTTTTTTAGTATAAGTTGTAATATACTATTCTGTTTCTTACGATAATATTTAGTCTCTTTTGCTTTTAACGTCATATTCTTCCGATACAATGCTGGATTACTATGATTCATATAATGGTTTATAATACAAAGTGTAGTATGCTTTATGAATCTTTCCCACAATAGCTAAAGTATAGAAAATTATATACACATATTGAAATTCATGTAATCAAATAATAATACTTATATACCGGTTGACCCAAATCCTTCAATTCCACGTTTTGTTATATCATTATCGAAATTTTTAACAAGGTTCCATGAAGCACGAGTTACTGGTGCTATTATCATTTGTGCTATTCTATCTCCATATTTTATTGTATATGCTTCACTTCCAAGATTGATTAAAATAACTTTAATTTCTCCACGGTAATCAGCATCTATAGTTCCCGGAGTATTGAGTACAGTAATACCAAATTTAAGCGCGAGTCCAGATCTTGGTCTAATTTGAGCCTCATATCCATTAGGGATAGAAATTGCAATACCAGTATTAATACAAGTTCTACAGCCTGGCTCTAATATAACATCTGATACAATTGCTGAATATAAATCCATACCAGAACTATTATCTGTTGAGTAAGATGGAAGAGGAAGATCATGGTTATTTAACTGAATCACTTTAATTGAAATATCTGTACTAATAGAACGTTCCATGAACTTTTTTTCCCTGTAATTATAATTATTTGTATTATTCAATAAATTTGTTACCAAGTCTATCGAATATATATAATAAATAGAGTAATTTTTCTTATTTTATTTGAAATATATTCTAAATTAGATGATATATCTTTTTCAGGCAAAAAGTATGTTATTATTTATATTCTCGTAATTGTTTTGGTATGTTAAAAGCAATATTTTCTCGTATTACATCTAGATCTGATAACGTGATATTCATATGTTGTTTAAGTGAATCTATTACTTCTTTGATTAATATTTCTGGAGCTGATGCTCCTGCAGTTATCCCAATTTTTGTTACATCTTTTAAGAGATCTAAGTCAATTTCCTTATAAGAATCTATTAAGAAAGAAGGTGTTTTTAATTCAGCTAACTCTTTTAGACGATTTGAATTAGAACTGTTTTTGCTTCCTAATATGAATACAATATCTACTAACTCTGATAATTGTTTTACAGCAATCTGCCTATTTTGAGTAGCATAGCATATGTCTTTTAAATCTGGCCCTTTAATATAGGGAAATTTTTGTTTTAGTTTATCAATTATTGTTCTTGTATCATCTACACTTAAGGTTGTTTGTGTGACGTATGCAAGCTTATTGGGATTTATTACTTCTATGTTATCAATATCAGATAAATTTTGTACTAGTAGTACAGGATTAGTAATTTGTCCTATAGTACCTTCAACTTCGCGATGTCCTTTATGACCTATTAAAATTACTTGATAGCCTTCAGTATCGTAAATCTGTACTTCTTTATGTACTTTACTTACTAGTGGACATGTTGCATCAATAATCTCTAAATTGCGTAGTTGTCCAAGATACTCTATTTTTTTTGAAATGCCGTGGGCACTGTATATTAATATTGAACCATCTTCAGCTTGATCTAGTGTATCTATAAAAATTACACCCATTTCTTTTAAAGAATTAATTATGTATTTATTATGTACAATTTCGTGTAATACATAAATTTTTCTGTTTTTATTGTGGTATCTTACAGCTAATTCTACGATTTTTATTGCTCTCGAAACTCCTGCACAAAACCCCCTTGGATTAGCAAGAATAACTTCTACATTTTTTTTTAAACCCTGATGCATTGCATTTACATTCCTAGCTTTACTTGATAAGTATATATTTACAACAAAATATTGCAATACATGAAGCATAGTAAGTACAGCAATGGATATAATTTAATCCTTGATGTTAGATATGTAAAATCAGAACTTTTTAGTAATTTAAATAAGATTATCGATGTTTTTAGTATAAAGAGATAAGTTAATAGTCAGATCTTACTTTAATTATAGCAAAATAATCTTGTTAAAATAATGTTATTATGTGTCCTACTATATTTAAAATTTGAGATAAAAGTAATGTTTTGCTTGTTCATATGGCTGAGACATAGAACTTTGATAAATTTAGTATATATAATTATAGATGTTTATCCAGAAGGAAATTTCCTGTAATTTAACACTATATTATTAAAATGTTTTAATTATTTTTCCTTATTAGATTAATAAAATGATTAAATATGTAGCTTCCATCATTAGGTCCAGGGCTTCCTTCTGGATGATATTGTACTGAAATTATAGGATAGTTATCTACTTGGATACCTTCTATTGTATTATCAAATAATGATCTGTGAATTACATTAACGTTTGTAGGTAAAGAATCTTCTTTAACGGTAAATCCATGATTCTGACTTGTAATTTCTATGTTATTATTTATTTTATTATAAACTGGGTGGTTACTTCCTCTGTGTCCGAATAACATTTTGGTAATTTTTGCTCCTAAAGCTAATGAAATAAGTTGATGCCCTAAACATATACCTAGTATTGGTATTTTATATTCAATGATAGTTCTTATTTGTTTTATAGTCCTTTCAGGAATTGCAGATGGATCCCCTGGACCATTTGATAAGACTATACCTTGTGGTTTTATGGATAGTATCTTTTCAGGTAAATTATCTTCATTTCCTGAAATTAAATGAATTTTACATCCTAGTTTAGATAAGGCGTCTAATATACTTAATTTTACACCAAAATTAATCACTACTATATTATAAAGTGGTATTGTATTATCTGTTGTTTTATAATTATTTACAAATCGTATAGATGCGCAGTGATTTGTGTAATTATATTGAGAAGCTTTGTTTTGTAATTCTGCTAAGTTTATTGAGTTGATATCATTAAAGTGATATATTATTCCATTTTGTGAGCCATGCCTACGCAAATAACATGTTAATGCTCTAGTATCAATTTCGGATATTCCAGTTAAGTTATTTTCTATCATCCAAGGCTCTAAATTTGCATAAGATCTTGAATGAGAGCCTTCTGATATTGTTTTAACTACAATTCCATGGGCTAGTATCTTATGGTCTTCAAAATCTTTATAATTTATTCCAACATTGCCAATGTGAGGAAAAGTGAATGTAATTATTTGACCTGCAAATGATGGATCAGTTATAGTATGCTGGTATCCTGTTATTGAGGTAGTAAAGCAGACTTCTCCAATAGCGGGTATTTTTTTCCCTATTGATTTTCCAAAAAAATGTTTTCCATCTGATAATACAAGAACAGAATTATAATAACTTTTTAATTGAGACATTGTTTACATAATAAAGCTAACAAATTTGGAAAATTATATAGCAAATTCTTTGAAAGTTAACTATATAATTTACTTTTGTGAGATTTGTTGAATATACATTTTTACATATTCTCTACAAATGTTGGTTTCTGTGAATTTAAATAATATGTTATACATAGGATCAATAGTAATATACATATATTCAATGACTTGTTTTGAATAATGTGTTATTTCATATTATATGAAGTGTAAAATTTTTTATGTTAAAAATAGCTATAGTTGGATTACCTAATGTTGGAAAATCTACTATTTTTAATAGATTAACTAATCAAAAGTCTGCAATTGTTAGTAATATTCCTAACTTAACAAGAGATAGGAGAGAGGGGAATGCTGATTTATGTGGGTTAAAATTTAAAATTATTGATACAGGTGGAGTAGATAATACAATAAAATTATCTGCACTGGTGTTAGATCAAGTAAAATTTGCTATAGAAAGATCTGATATTGTATTTTTTATTGTTGATGCAAGGATTGAGCAAGATGATAAAAATGTAGAATTTGCAAAATATTTAAAAAAGAATACAAAGAAACCAGTGATATTGATTGCAAATAAATGTGAAAGTCAAAAAAGGTGCTACAACGTAGATTATTTGGAATATTTTAATTTTATAGGTCCGGTTTATATTTCTGCAGAACATAATTTAGGTTTGATTGATTTGTATGAAGCATTGTTGCCATTTGTTGAAGTGCATGATTTGGATACGTTAAATTCACGTAATATTAGACTTTCTATTGTTGGAAAGCCAAATGCTGGTAAGTCAACTTTTGTTAATAGATTGCTTGGTGAAAGTAGAATGATTGTAAGCCATGAACCTGGAACAACTAGAGATTCT
Source organism: Ehrlichia muris AS145 (assembly GCF_000508225.1). GTDB lineage: Bacteria > Pseudomonadota > Alphaproteobacteria > Rickettsiales > Anaplasmataceae > Ehrlichia > Ehrlichia muris. The sequence continues at coordinate 681,074 of NC_023063.1, read as the reverse complement.
ATAGACATAGAGTATGTATATAAAAGTCAAAGATTTACATTGATTGATACTGCTGGTATGCGTAAAAAAGCAAAGGTAACTGAAAATATAGAAGTAACTTCTGTTCAAAAAGCTATTGAATCAATTAATAAATCGGATATTGTAATTCTAATGATAGATTCTGCTTATGGTATAGAACAACAGGATTTATCAATTGCCGAGCTTGCAATACAAAGAGGTAAAGCTATCATTGTTGCTTTAAACAAGTGGGATATGGTTGCTGAAAAAAATAGATCTGATTTGTTAAAAGATATTTGTAATTATAATAAATTAAATTTTGAAGTTCCAATTATCGAGGTTTCTGCACTTAAAAATATTAATTGTAATAAAGTAATAGATAAAAGCATAGAATTATATAAATATCTGACAATGCGTATTAGTACTCCTATGCTGAACAAATGGTTAAAATTAGCTGTAGAACACCATAGACCTCCATTATGTAATGGAAAGGTAGTTAAGCTTAAATATATTACACAAATTAAAGTAATGCCTCCAACTTTTGTTATAGTTATTAATGGTTCTCATGCTATTGATCTAACCTATAAGCAGTATTTAATAAGTAATTTAAGGAAACACTTTTATATCAATGGAATTCCAATAAGGTTAAATTTAAAGAAAAATAAGAATCCGTATGATAATAATTTTTCTAAGACTTAAAGGCAATTTTTCAATTAAAGATATTCACCTAGTGTGACGTGTTAATTAATACAAATTTATTATTGAATCTTAAATATATTCAATCAATGAAATACCTGTCATTTCTTTTGGTTTCTCTATGTTGAGGATTTCTAAGATTGTCGGTGCTACATCACATAATCTTCCATTTCTTAATCTAATTTGTTTACTATAATTACAGATTATAAATGGTACAGGATTTAATGTATGTGCTGTATATGGCATATTATTTTTTACATCAAACATTTCTTCTGCATTCCCGTGATCAGCGGTAATTACTAGTACATAATTGGTACTTTGTATACAGTTTATTATTTTATTTAAGCATTGGTCTAAGGTAGTTATAGCTTGTTTTGTTGCCTCTATATTTCCAGTATGTCCGACCATGTCAGCATTTGCATAATTTAAAATGATTAAGGAATATTTTTGTAATTTTATTTTTTCAATAACTGTGTCAGTAACTTCTTTTGCAGACATTTCTGGCATTAAATTATATGTAGCTACAGAGGGTGATGGTATTATTATTCTGTCTTCATTTTTAAATGTATCCTCTTTTCCTCCATTAAAAAAAAAGGTAACATGTGCATACTTTTCTGTTTCTGCAATTCTTAGCTGATGTAATTGATGGTTTGCTATAACTTCTCCTAATGTATTTGTAATATTATTATTTGTAAATAAACATGGTATATTAATACTATCCGAGTATTTTACCATGCTTATTGTATTTTCTAATGTAATGTGATTATCAGTTTTGATATCTCCTATGATCATTTTTATGATTTGTATTACTCTATCACTTCTAAAATTTGTCATGATAAACCCATCGTGTGGATTCATCTTATTATAATTACCGATTACACATGGCAATATGAATTCATCTGTAATACCAGCATTATAACTGTCTTGGACAGCTAATAATGGATTTTCATAACGTTTAGCATCTCCAAATGCCATTGCATTATATGCTTTTGCTGTACGATCCAACTTATTATCGCGATCCATGGAATAATAACGTCCACTTATTGTTGCAATATTCACATTATTTAAGTATTTGATATGCTTACATAAGATGTTGATATATTTAATTGCTGATATTGGAGGTGTGTCACGCCCATCTAAAAATATATGAATTGCGACTTGTATTTGAAAATCAGATAATGCTTTAATAATGTCCAACATGTGCGTATAAAGGGAATGTACACCACCATCAGATAACAGACCAGCTATATGGCATATGCCATTGTTTTTCTTTATTTTATTGATAAATTTTAATAAATTATGATTGTTTTTTATATATTTTATTTCATTGTTTATTTTACATAGGTCTTGTAACACAATCCTGCCACTTCCTAAGTTAACATGTCCAACTTCTGAATTTCCTATTTGGCCATCTGGAAGCCCTACATCTAGTCCATGGGTAATTAAGTGACTTTTTGGGTATTGTGAAATTATATTGTCCCAACAAGGCTTGTAAGATTGAGCAATAGCATTGAACTTGCTATTTTCACGATTACCCCATCCGTCTAATATGCACAAAATTACAGAATGGTTGATCATATGTTTAATGGAAAATCTACTATTATACCTTTATATCATAATTGTGAACATATAGTAGATATATTTTTAAATAGTAAGTAGCTAGTAGTTTTTATAACCTACCTTAATATTAAAGTAATTCTTAAAGAACTCGGGTTTACTATCTAAAAATCTATGATATTTAGATTTTTTGCAATATAGATTCTATTGTAATGTATTTTAAAAAGAATTAAAAGTACTGTGTAATGTAGTATTGTATAGATTGTAAAGATGCTAAACCAATAATTTTGTGAATTTAATATATGATCTAAAATTACAGTCTAAATTTATGTATATAAATGTATACTTATTGAAGAATTTGAAGTGTTAAGGAATAGAGCATTGAATGCATTGTTGAGGTATTAAAAAATTATATATTGAAGAATTGACTTTAATTATCTGGTATACTTGTTTTTATTTATTACTTTGGATTAGAAATTTTTAATATATGAAAATGCAATGTAGTCTATGATTATACAATTATGGTTGAGGATATAAAATTAATCTTAGTAAAAAAATGTATGATACCTTTACGTAAGGTCTGACAATTTGAAAAAATGTTAATCGTTATAATGATGTAAAAGTAGTTGATTTATTTTTACAAGTAATATAGTTAGTTTAGTAATGTAATAATTTTTGATATGTAAATGATAAAATCCAGAATTGTATTCTTGTTTGTTTTTATTTTCTTTAGTCCGATGTTGTTGTTTGCAGATGAGATATTGGAAGGACATAATCTCTATGAAGTATCAGATAATGGTTCTGATGGTAATCATGTTAATGATATTAGATCTAGTAGTTTGGTAAACAGAGGTACAATTTCTTTGAGAATGTATCGAGATGTTACTCCTGTATTTGTTAACGATAGGATTATATTTTTAAGTAAAGATGGTGTTTTGCATTCTGTAGATAGTAAAGATGTTAAAAAATGTTATTGGGAACTGCAGGTTACGAAACATACTAACCTATATAGAGCAAGTATATTATATTCTGAAAATTTAATACTATATATTGTAGATGATAATGTCTACGGTATTGATTTTGAAACTGGACAAATAAAATGGCAAAAAGAATTAAGAAGTGTGATTGCTGGATCTCCTGTTGTTATTGATAATCATCTGATGGTTGTTACTGTAGATAATTATTTGTACTTTTTCAATGTATCTGATGGGTCATTGATATCAAGTAACCAGGAATCACTTCCTGAGGTAAAAAGCTATAGTTCACTATCTTCAGCATCATATGGTGATATGGTAATATTTTCTTTTTCTAATGGAAAAATTGCTGCGTTTAATTCTTTGAATGGTTTAAAGATATGGGAAAGCAATATATCAAATGCTAATGTTGCTTTTAATAATGGAGTTTCTTTACAGGCTGCAAATAGTACTGTCATTGCCATTGATAAATTACATAGCATATCAAATATTGATATAGAATCTGGTAACACTAGGTGGTCAAAAAAATTAAAAATTCAGGGTATTTCTAAAATTGAGGAAGGTAATATAGCAGCTGTTATTGATAATAAACTTGTCTTGATGAGTATCGATACGGGAGATTTTTTATGGCAGTATGATTTATTACAACATGGGAAATCGAAAAATCAATGGAGTTCTCCTGTAATAATGAATGATGAAATTTTAGTTATAGGGAATGATGGTTGTGTAATATTAATAGATTATAGATCTGGAGCTTTAAAATTAGTGAATTATATATTGCCATCAGCTTATTATATTCCAGTATTGGTAGATTCTTCAATTTACGTTGTAACAAATAAAGATAAGATAATTATTTTTCGTTAAGTGATAGTATAAGGATGTGAGTATGCAAAATTATGATATGGTAGTTATCGGTGGTGGACCTGGTGGTTATAAATGTGCAATTAGAGGAGCTCAGCTTGGATTAAAAGTTGCATGTATAGATAAAAATAAGATTTTAGGAGGTACATGTTTAAGGATAGGATGTATTCCTTCTAAAGCTTTGTTGCATTTTTCTCATGAATATTATCATTTAAAAAATAATTTAGCTGAAGTTGGGATAACATTTGATAATTTAAGTTTCGACTTAGACAAAATTATGTCTTTTAAAGATAAAAATATTACTGAGTTAGGAAGTGGGATTAGTTATTTGTTTTCTAGTTATAAAATTGATTATTTACATGGTGTTGGTAAAATACAATCTGTAAACTCTAATGATTTTGTTGTTGCTGTAATTGGTGATAATGGTGAGCAGAAAATAATGAGTAAGCATGTAGTTATTGCTACTGGATCTGATGTTGCAAGTTTTCCTGGTATTGATATTGATGAAGAAAGAATAGTGTCTTCTACTGCAGCTTTATCTTTTAAAGAGCCACCAAAGAAATTGATAGTTATAGGGGCTGGAGCTATAGGTTTAGAAATGTCATCTGTCTGGAGTAGGTTTGGATCTGAGGTGACTGTTGTTGAATTTTTAGATAAAATTGCTCCTAGTATGGATGGCGATATTAGTAAAGCTTTGCTTGCAAGTTTAAAAAAACAGGGGATTAATTTTAAATTATCAACTAAAGTTACTTCAATTGATAAAAAAGGAAATAGTTTAGCTGTACATCTTGAGTCTGTAAAAGATGGTAGCTCTGAAGTAATAGAAGTAGATAAGGTTCTTGTTTCTATTGGACGCATTCCATATACGAATGGATTGATTGATAATAATTCTATAGAATGTGATACTAGAGGATTTATTAAAGTTAATAGTAAGTATGAGACAAATATACCAGGCATATTTGCTATTGGTGATGTTATTGGTGGAGCAATGCTTGCTCATAAAGCGGAAGAAGAAGGCATTGCTGTTGCAGAATTGATTTCTGGGCATAATCCACATGTGGATTATGAGATTATTCCATCTGTAATATATACGCATCCTGCTGTTGCGTCTATTGGTAAAACAGAAGAGAATTTAAAGAATATTAATTATAGTTATACTGTTGGTAAGTCTAGCTTTGCTGCAAATGGTAGATCAAAAATTACAGATAATGCAGTAGGATTTGTAAAAGTGTTGGCTTCTAAAGAAAATGATACGATTTTAGGTGTTCATATTATTGGTGCATATGCTGATACTATGATTAATGAAGCTGCTGTTGCTATGGCTTATAGAGCATCATCAGAAGATATATTCCGTATTTGTCATTCACATCCAGATGTTAATGAAGTATTTAAAGATGCATGTGAAGCAGCATTTTTAAAATGAATTAGCTTATCATTGTTAGCATGAGGTTCAGGTATTGTGTTGCGTAGCCTATTAGGGTTAAAGTTAGAGTATAAAGTAGCGTTTTTTATTCTCTTGTTATCTATTGTTTGGGTTAGTAGTGGAATTTTTAAGAAACACGATCAGCAGATAGAACAAAATGTTTTTCATAATTATCCTGTTAACATTAAGGTAGTAGAATCTAATGCTCAAGATAGAGTAGTGTACTTATCCTTGATAGGTGAAGTTGAAGCTTTCCGTTATGTTAATATTATGCCAGAAGTTTCTGGTAGGGTATCAGATGTCTTGGTAAAGGATGGGGATTATGTAACAGAAGGAAATATTTTAGTAAAAATAGAAAAATATGAAAAAGAAGAACAATTAAAACAGGCTAAAGCTCTGTTAAAGCAAAGAGAACTTGAATATAAAGCTTCTCAGTCTTTAAATGAACATGGATACAGATCTGAAGTAAATGATGCATTGTCTTTTACTGCTTTAGAATCAGCTAAATCAGATGTAAAAAAAGCACAAATTAATTTAAGTAATACAGAGATAAAGGCTCCTTTTTCTGGATTTGTAGATAAAATTAATGTGCAAATTGGTGGATTGGTGTTTCCTGGTTCAGGACTATCAATTGTGCAGTTAGTTAATTTTGATAAAATAAGGGTGATTACTTATGTTCCAGAGAAGTATTTTAATAGATTAAAATTGGGTGATATTTGTAAGATTCTAATTGCGCAAAATGAAGAAATAGATGCTCCTATTGTTTTTATCAGTAAAATAATAAATCGTAATACAAGAACTTATCGAGTGGAAATGGTATTGGATAATAGTGATTTAAAGATTTTTACACAAGGGGCTGTTTATTCTATAAAGATTCCTGTGGGGAATTATCGAGCTCATAGAATTTCACCTTCTGCTTTAGATTTACAAGATAATGGGGATTTAGGTATTAAAGTGATTGTTGATGAGAAAGTGAAGTTTATACCTGTCGAAGTTGTTGATAGTGAGTATAACGGGGATGTTTGGATTGCAAATTCTCCTGATACTATTAAATTAATCACTTTAGGTCATGAATATGTAAAAGATAATACACATATTAAACATGAGTCGTAAAAAATTGAACTGAATTTAGTTAGAATTTCGTAAAATCAAGAAATTTAAATAATTTTAATAAGTGAGTCTGCTTTTTTAGTATTATAAAAATTATGTTGCAGGTTGGTATTGTGTATTCTACAATGTAGGAGGTTCATTATTTTATAAAATATAGTGGTAACAAAAGAAGGTATAATTGAAGCTGAAGGTATTGTAGTTAAGTTGTTGCGTGATGCAACTTTTATGGTCAGGCTTAATGATAATTACGAAATTATAGCGCATGCTTCAGGGAAAATAAGAAAAAGTAAAATACGTATATTAATGCATGATAGGGTATTAGTTGAAATTAGTACTTATGGTATTAATAAAGGTGAAGTAGGGAAAGGTAGAATTATTAGACGATTAAAAATTGTAGATGCTTAAGTTTGATGATTTGATATTAGCTTCTTCTTCAAAGCAAAGGTTATCTTTATTAGAGCAAATTGGTGTCGTTCCTGGACATGTGGTATCTCCTAGTATAGATGAGGTAGTTTTAAAGAAGGAATTACCTAAAGCTTATTCAATACGTATAGCTAAAGAAAAAGGTACAAAAGTAAAGGTATTATATCCTGATAAGTTTGTATTAAGTGCAGATACTGTTGTATGTTGTGGTAGTAGGGTATTGCCAAAAGCAGAAACAGAAGAACAAGCTATTGAATGTATGAGATTAATATCAGGACGTAGACATAGAGTTTATACAACTATTTGTTTGTATACTCCACATGATAAATTGCATTGTAGAAGTGTGGTAACAATAGTAAAATTTAAGCGTTTATCGGTACAAGAAATAAATTGTTATATAATGTCTAGACAATGGAAAGGAAAATCAGGTGGATGTAGTATACAAACTGATGCTGGTAAGTTTGTATTATCAATTAATGGATCATACTCTTCTGTTATAGGGTTACCATTGTATGAAACTTATTCGATTTTGAGTCAATATTTTAGTATATAGATTTCCTAGTTATAATTGTTGATATAGTAGAGCTACACTTATAGCTACGTATTAGTCAAGTAATGTTTATGATAGTGTACTTGCTTAAGTATTTTTTCTATTATAGATACCAATAGTGCTATTATTAGTAATAAATTCCTTGCTAAGAGTTGTGTCAGTTGCTAACATGGTAAGCATTTTAAAGAATAATTTATTATAGAAGTGTTTATTAATGCATTATAGATACATTTATTGGGTTATTTATTGAAATTGCATTTCACACATGACGTAACATAATGGTCCTGTTATATACTTGACAGGTTATTGTCGTGGAGGAGTAACTGTTATGGAATCAGGAGAAAAAAATGGTTAATTTGCCACAATTTACAATACGAGATTTAGTAGAATCTGGTGTTCACTTTGGTCACAAAGCAAGTAGGTGGAATCCTAAGATGGCTCCATATATATATGGGGTACATAATGATATTCACATTATCAATTTACAGAATACTGTAGTCTTGCTTAGAAATGCATTAAAAGCCATATATGATATAGTTCTTAAGAGGGGAAGGGTATTATTTATAGGAACTAAAGTACAAGCCTCTGCTATTATTGCTGATGAAGCAATACGTTGTGGGCAATATTATATAAATAATAGATGGTTAGGAGGTATGTTAACAAATTGGGAAACTATCTCTCTATCAATAAAAAAACTGAGGGAATATGAAAAATTAATAGAAAATGTTGATAATCAGTTTACAAAGAAGGAATTATTACTTTTTGAGAAGAAAAGAGCAAAACTTGATAGATCTATAGGTGGTATTTGTAATATGGGTGGATTGCCTCATGCTTTGTTTATAATTGATACGAATAAGGAGCATATTGCAATTAAAGAGGCTAATAAATTAAATATTCCTATTATAGCAGTGTTGGATACTAATTCAGATCCTACTGGTATAGATTATCCAATTCCTGGAAATGATGATGCAGTACGTTCAATTGATTTCTTCTGTAGGATTGTATCAGATACTATATTAGAGGCGATACGTTCTGATTTGGCTAAGTCTGGTATTAGTGTTGATGGTATTAAGGATTTTTCAGCAGAGAAAAGAGAAGGTCTTTTGAAAGCAAATAATCGAGATAATAAGAGTAATAAAAGTAATAGTGCTATTGATAATATTGAAAATCTTAAGGAAGAAGATCTTATAGGAGGCAGTAATAATGAAAATTGATATTAATGCAATAAAAGAATTGCGTAATTTGACAGGTGCTGGTGTTGGTGACTGTAAGGAAGCATTAAGTTCTTGTGCTGGTGATATAGAAAAAGCAAAAGATTATCTTAGAGAACAAGGTATTGCAAAAGCTTATAAAAAATCTAATAAAGATGTGTCAGATGGTTTAGTAGCAATTCATGTTAATGGAAATCAAGGTGCAATTTTGGAAGTAAATTCAGAGACTGATTTTGTTGCTCGTAATGAAAAGTTTCAGAGATTGGTATTAAATCTTGTTTCTTTGGCTAATAAGTATTCTGTTGAAAATATAGAAGATTTTTTAAAACATGAATATATTAATGGTACTAGTATTCATGATGAAATAATGAGTAATATTGCAATAATAGGAGAAAATATTCATTTGAATAAGATAGGATACTTATCTGTAGGTAGTGGTGTTGTTAGTGGATATATACATAATCCTGTAATTGATAGTCTTGGTAAAATAGGAGCAATAGTTGCTTTAGAATCTACTGGTGATAGGGAAAAATTAAATGTGCTTGCAAAGCAAATAGCTATGCATATTGTTGCTGCAAGGCCAGAAGCATTGTCTATAGATGTTTTAGATAAAGATATTTTAGATAAGGAACGTGAGATTGTAAAGAAACAGGTTGATCAGTTAAATAAACCAATATCAGTGGCAGAAAAAATAATAGATGGTAGAATAGCTAAGTTTTATCAAGATGTTGTTTTATTAGAACAAATCTTTGTAATGGATAATCAATTGACAATTTCTGAATTAATAAAAAGAAAAGAATCAGAATTGGCTGCAAATATTAATCTTATAGGATATAAGCTATTTGTCATTAATAAATAATGATACTATTAAGAATAGCATTTTTATTTGTTTAAAAAAGTTTAAGGTATGGTGTTACAGGATACCAGTGGTTTATGGCTTTGTATATAGTGATTTAGGTATACCTAATGGTTGGTTATACAGTATTTATGTAATATTTGTGGAGGCATATTTTATCTTAAATAGATTAGCATTGTGTGTGTATTTCATGTACAATTAAAATCTGTATGTTATAGCATAACTATACACGTGTTTTTGTGTATTGCGGGGTGTATGTTAAAATTGATATGGTAGTTTTTTGTTAAAAATATTAATTTGTAGATAAGTATAATTATTAAATGAGAGATTATGGATGTTACGCCTATTATTTATGCTAATCAAAATGTGATTACTGGCTATGGTAAAGGTAAGTTTTTTATAAATGATAATATCTATTTAGGGTCTCACATAATTTTTCCAAATAAAATTATTTCTTATTTAAATCTTAATATTTCTAACTTGGAAGATATAATTGAATTATTAGATGAAACTTTAGATATAGTGTTAATTGGTACTGGTAAAGATCATATATTTTTACCTAATGAAGTAAAAGACAATTTTTTAAAGCGTGGTTTTAATCTTGAACATATGTCTACAGGAGCAGTTTGTCGTACATATAATGTTTTATTATATGAAGGTAGGAATGTTTGTGCAGCGTTAATATCGTTATAAGTCCTTATGTTTTTTGAAATTATTAATGAATATTTTTTTATTAATGGTATAATTGCTATACTAATTATGAGCTTGGTTACAGGTTCACTAGGATCATTTATGATATGGAAAAATCTTTCATATTTAGGTGATAGTATTTCTCATTCATCTATTTTAGGTGTAGCTTTGGCTGTTTTACTAGATATTAGTATATCTAGTGGAATTTTATGTATTTCTATTATTTTTGCATTGCTGTTGTCTTATAGCATAAATAGGATTTATTCTATAGATACGGTGTTGAACATTGTTACTAATGTAATTATGTCTTTGGGAATGATACTATTATCTTTTTTTCCAACTGCAAGTAATAATATTATACATTCATTGTTTGGGGATGTACTAATGTTAACTAGTAAGGATCTTATAATAATGGCTTTAGTAGCATTAGTAATTATTATTCTCATTATATATAGGTGGAAATATTGGTTAATTATATCAATAAGTAATGATTTATCTGCATCGGAAGGTGTAAATGTAGGTTTTATAAAATTAGAATTTTTAGTAATACTGTCTGTCTTTATTGCTTTTGCAGCTCAATTGGTAGGAATATTGTTAATTACTGCTTTTTTAGTTATTCCTGCTGCAACAGCAAGGTTAGTATCAAAAACGCCATTACAAATGATAATAATTTCTACAATTATTTCTATATTTTCTGGTATAACAGGACTTTTGTTGTCTGAAAGATTTGATATTTTTCCTGGTCCTCTGATTATCATGGTATCGTTTGTACTTCTATTATTTATGTATTGTGTAAATAGATTTATAAATTAATATTTATACATAATTTTAAATATTATCCTAGTTATTTTAAAGATATTATGCTAATTTTAGCATAATATAATAATTAGGTATAGTATGTCATCTTTCAAAGGCTTAATAATACGTACTGCTGGTTTAGTAATGGGTTCTCTATTGCTAATATTTAGTCTTAATATATTAATGCGACGTTGTACTAAAAAGAGTAATTACATTTCTATAGCTGTAATTTTGTTATTAAGCATTGGAATTACCGCTTTTTTTAAAATATATGGTAGGAATGAAAATTCATTAACATTTATTAATATTAAGATATATGCAATGTTATTAGCTAGTGCTTTAATAATGTTTTGTATTGCTAATTTAGTGTTGAGAAAAGAAAGTAAATGTCATTCCAAATTTAAAGAACAAAGTAAGAAAATTCACTCTTTAAGGGTTGAGATCACTAACTTAGAAATACAACTTAATATTATAAAAAGGGAAATAGAGTGGTATTTTAGTGATTTATGCTCTGATACTAAAATTTGTATTGATATAAAACAAGAATACTTACTTCCAGCTAATAAAAAATTTTATGATATTAGTTTTTTGTGTAAGATAACAAAATTCATTACTTTTGGTGTAGCATTATTGGTATTTTTATATCAGTCTTTTTATAGTTCTCTTAATCAAAAATTTCGATCGGTTGAGTTGCTTATGTATTATACTTTAGTATCATTATTTTTGTTCACATTTGTAATAGACCTGTTAACTATTTATTATATTAAAGAGAATTATAAATCTATTGAAGAAGGTGATAACATTAATATTTTTAATGCTGAATTGCAGATGAAAAAGAAATTGTATAATACTTTGTTAAAAGAAATATCAAAGTATAATAGGGTTACTGTTAGAAACTGGGAAAATGTAAATCATATTTCTGCATTAGAAGATCATAGAGATAAAATACTAAATATTTTAGATAGAATTTAATTTGTATTATTAAGTTTGATTATATAAGCAAGAAGATTTATATTTATAATGCAAATTTCTATGGATAATGTATTTCTATGTGCTTGAAATTTATAATCTAACTTTTTATGAAAATATATAAATATTTGTAAAGTTAGATTTTATGTTTTATTTAAGCAAATAGACTAAAGACATATTATATTGTTAAGTAGTAATCAAGATCAAATTTATGTAAATATTATTAGTGCTGAGGGAATTTAATTGTTATTGATACTTTACTTTTTATCATAATGTATTATATAAATTTGTTGTGATATGTGAATGATATCTGTTTAAATCATTTATGAAGGGAGCTCTTGCATACTTGTAAATTTTTGGTAACGGTTGTATATAAAGATTAAGGAGTGGTGTAGCATTCCTATATAAAATGGCTAGTTAATAGATAAAATATACTTGTGCAACTAGGTATTGCTTTTATAATGTTAATTTGGTGTTGTGCATTATAATATTGAAGGATAGTTATGAGTCACGATGAAAATAAATACTCTGTATTTAAGGCAAAAGTTAAAAGACGGGATTTTTTAGGCTTAACGACTTTATCTATGGTAGGTATTGGGTTGTTTTCATCGGTGTATTCCTTAATAAAATTTTTAAGTCCATCTGCAGAAGTGATAGCGCAGTCTACTGTTGAAGTAAATTTATCAGATATTAAAGAAGGAAAAACTAAAGTTGTAAAATGGCAAGGTAAACCTGTTTTTATACGTAGGCGTACTATACAAGAGATAGAAGAAGCAAAAGCTGTAAAAATAGATAGCTTACGGGATCCGCAGTCTGATCGAGAGCGCACACATCAGGGAAGGGAAGAGTGGTTAGTAATGGTGGGTATTTGTACACATTTAGGGTGTGTTCCTGTGGAAGTAGATGACGGAAAAAAAGGGTGGTATTGTCCTTGTCATGGTTCTAAGTATGATACATCTGGAAGGATTATTAGTGGTCCTGCTCCACTTAATCTTCCTATACCTGATTACTATTTTTCTGGTAAAGACGTTATTGTTATAGGGGCAAAAGGGATTGATGCTGCATAAATAAACATTAAGGTAAGAGGTATTGGTTAATGTCTGGACATGATAATATGAAAAATCCCGAAGGAAAAGGTATTCTGGCTTGGATAGAATATAGGATGCCAGTTGGTGCTTTTTTAAAAGGGTTGGCTTCATATCAGGTTCCTAAAAATCTAAATTATGCATGGAATTTTGGTTCACTTGCTGGTATTGCTTTAATATTGCAAATTATAACAGGGATATTTTTAGCAATGCATTATACACCACACGTTGCACATGCATTTTATAGCGTGGAAAGAATAATGCGAGATGTTAATTATGGTTGGTTAATAAGATATACTCATGCTGTAGGTGCTTCGTTCTTTTTTATAGTTGTATATATACACATATTACGTGGTCTATACTATGGTTCTTATAAAAGTCCTAGAGAGTTAGTGTGGTTTGTTGGAATTTTTATCTTTTTTGCAATGATGGCGACTGCGTTTATGGGATATGTATTACCGTGGGGGCAAATGAGTTTTTGGGGTGCAACTGTAATTACTAACTTGTTTTCTGTTATACCTTTAGTTGGTCAGGATATTGTACAATGGTTATGGGGTGGTTTTTCTGTTGATAATCCTACATTAAATAGATTTTTTGCATTGCATTATTTATTACCTTTTATTATAGTAATGCTTGCTTCATTACATGTTGTAGCATTGCACAGGTTTGGATCAGGTAATCCAAGTGGAATAGAAGTAAAATCTAATAGAGATACTATCCCTATTTATCCTTACTTTATTGTTAAAGACTGTATAACATTTGGTATATTTTTTATATTTTTATTTTTGTTTGTATTTTATATTCCGAATTATTTAGGGCATCCAGATAATTATATTGAAGCTGATCCTATGGTTACGCCTGCTCATATAGTTCCTGAGTGGTACTTTTTGCCTTTTTATGCTATGTTACGTTCTATTCCTAATAAATTATTAGGAGTAGTTACTATGATTAGTTCTATAGCGGTGTGGTTTTTATTACCTGTGTTAGATAGATGTAAAGTTAAAAGTGGTAGTTACCGTCCAATTTTTAGAATTTTTTATTTTGTGTTTATAATAAATTTTTGTTTTTTAACTTGGCTTGGTGGACAAGAAGTTAGAGAACCATTTGTAACACTTAGTAGATTATCTACATTATATTATTTTTCATATTTTTTAATCGTATTGCCTATATTGTCTAAATATGAAAAACCAACTGTAATTCCAAAAACAATAAGCGATACAGTACCGGAGATGAAATAATGATGTTAATGCGGTTTCTTCTTATAGTTTGTTTTATTTACGTGCCATTCATATCTGTAGCAGAAGAGTTTAAACATCTGTCTCCTAAGAAGATTAATTGGAAATTTGATGGTATATTAGGTTCATTTGATAAGCAATCTGTACAGCGTGGTTATCAGGTATATAGAGAGGTGTGTTCATCTTGTCATTCTATGAAGAGAATAGCATTTCGTAATTTACGTGATGTAGGATTTTCTGAAGGCGAGGTAAAAACTATCGCTGCATCGTATCGGGTTATGGATGGTCCAAATGATGTTGGTGAGATGTTTGAACGTCCAGGAATTCAATCAGATTATTTTGTATCTCCTTTTCCTAACAAGGAGGCTGCTGTGGCTGCTAATAGAGGGGCATTTCCACCTGATTTGTCTTTAATAATTAAAGCAAGGCATAATGGTGCCAATTATGTATATTCTTTATTAACTGGTTACGAAAGCCATGAGTCTGATGAAGGTGGATTATATACAAATCCTTATTTTAGTACTGGGAAAATAGCCATGGCTCCGCCACTTTCTGATAATTTAGTTCAATATACAGATGGTACAGATTCTAAAGTGGAAAATATGGCGTATGATGTTGTGAATTTTCTACAATGGGCGGCTGAGCCTGAAATGGAAATGCGTAAAAAACTAGGTATTAAAGTTATTAGCTTTTTATTAATACTTACAGTTTTTGTGATATTTATAAATAAGAGATTGTGGGAAGGTCTTTATAAAAAGTAATTGTGCTTATAACGTTTTCTTATAATCCAGTCTTTTTTTTAGAATCTAACATTATGAGTTGGCATGTTTATTTTTAAATATATGTTAAGTTTGGTGTTATAAATAGAGTAATTTCATTTTAATTTGTATTTTATTTTTAATGTAGAGACATTGAAGCATATCCTTAAGATAAGGTTCTGGTATTGTATAAATCATATTACACTAATTTCTTAGTATATTAAAATTTTATAAAATTTATAAATTCCTTTACATTAGAGTTGCATTATATAAAACATATTTATGTTTAAACATAAATATGTCATATATTTTTATTTTTTAGGATAATCAATACAATTTTACTGTTGATAATACTGTTTAATAGATATATATGATATAACATAATATTATTATTGTTTTAATGGTAATATAATTAGTGTAGTGTGTAACTAATTGGTGTATTTGTGAAAAATCTTTTTCTAATTTCTGCTTTAACCTTTCTATTAATAATGTGTTCTCATAATGCTTTTTCTGATGAAGTATTAGATAGTATTTTTGTAGGTAATCATAATATAAGTAATGCTGAAAATTCATTTTCAGGAATTAATAATAAGGTGGAAGCAAAGGGTGGGCGTATTAAATTTGCTGGCAATATGGTTTCTTATGGTTGGTATTCAGGTGGTAGTAGTAAGAATTCAGAAATAGTTATACGGAATAAGCGTTTTAATATAGATATAGGAGGAAATGTTGATAATATCGGTGCTAAACATGATGGTATGTTGAGTCTTGGAATTGATTCGAAACCAGATAAATATGGAATTATATATGGAGTATATTCTCAAATACATATTCCGCATGTTGCAGGAAAAAGTTTTGGTAATAATGCTGCATTTAATAGGGGATCAAAAATATTTGCTAAGACTCCTTATGGTGATTTTTCAGTTGGATATCAGGAAGGTATAGAATCCATTATAAAATTAAATGCTTTTAGTATAATTGCTGGTGATAATTATAATATATGGGCAAAACATTTAAGGAATATTCTGTATGATATCAAGGGTGCCTCAGGTTATTTTGTATATTGTTTAAATTTTTATTCTGGGTTATATAGTGAAAGTTTTTTTCGTAATAGTGATAACATAGTAACTGGTGTTATTGTTGGAGCTTTTATTAATAATTTGCCATTTAGGTTATCTTACCAATCACAAAATTTTATGGGATTAAGATTCGGAATAAGTTACTCTCCTTTTGGATATGATAGGGAGTTATCTGAAATGTCACAGATAAATTCCAGTAATGTAATTAAACCTTTAAAAGACTATGCTTCACATTTAATTCTTATTGGGCCAAGGTATGTGCATGTTGTTAGTGGTGGTATTTCTTATACTTATGACTTTAAAAATTTTAAATTTAGTACTTCCATTATAGGGGAATATGGTAGAGAAGATGTTTTTTCTGATTCTATGGAACGCTATAACGTATATTTTAAACATCATAAATTAAAAGGAATATCTGTTGGGTGGAATATTGGCTATAAAAGAATAGAGTTTGCAGGATCTTATGGAAATTTAAATGGTTCTGGAATTCCTTATGCTAGATGTACTGCAAATATTCACTGTAGGTCCTATTGGGCATTGTTGAAAGATACTGATTACTATTGGGATATAGGTATTGCTTATAAACATGAGCCTTTAAACTTGAGTCTTATTTACTTTACGAGTAATAGGGGTGGTAATAAGTTAAACGATATAAGCGTGGGAATTGAATATAACATTTTAAGATATAATAGGTTTAAAAATAGCTTGTTTGTTAATTATCATTATTATACTTTCAACCAATTTGAGCATGATTATGGGAATACTAGAAACGGTAAAGGTAGTGTATTGCTGATAGGTACAAAGTTGGAATTTTAAATTTTCATCTTAAAATATATTATTCTATGAAAGCCATAATTTTTTTAATTTTATACTTTAATTAGTGATAAAATATAATAACATGTTCCTTGAATACATAAAATAAAGTTCTATATTTGCTTGTTATTGATATAGCTTTACGTTATTAAAAAATCTGAACGTTTTGGTAGTGTATACTAGGTTATGAATATTCACATAATATATTCTCCAATTAAACTTTATTTATAGACTGTATTAGATGGATGCTATATTGTCTGCTAACTGTATTTGATGATTTATTATTAAATAAAATTTATTGATTAATTAGTTTTATTTATAAATTATGTTATTAATAATATTATTTTCAATTTTAATAGAATTTTACTAAAAGTTGTATGAAATGCTTTGACTTACTATTATTTGTGGATTAACATCCAAGCTTAAGTTAGTATTAGATGGTCTTATTATGAAGTGTACTTTAGTGGCATCTACTTTAGCTTCTTTTCTTATGTTGTATGGTAATGCTTCATTTTCGGTAGATATACTAAGTGATATTAGTATCTCCGATATTAATATAGGGAAAAAACAAGTTGATAGTATTAATGCAAAGGATGTTTTTACAACAAATAGTTTAGAAAATAAAGAGTATAATCGTTCATTGAAAGTAGGTCGGGCTCTAGTAAGCGGGCAAGCTATATCTTATATGTGGTCTTCGTCTGATGAATATAGAGGTCTTTCTGATATATCTGGTGATATGAATGATTGGGGTATGAATTACGATGCTATATTACGTGTAGGAGCTGAAATAAAATCAAATGATTCTGGTGTTAAGTATGGTGTAGATTTTCAGGTATCTATGCCTAATGTTAAAGGAAAAAATTTTGAAAAAAAAGCTGCTTTAAATAGAGGTTCTAGAATATTTGCTTCTACTCCTTATGGTGATTTTTCAGTAGGTTATCAGGAAGGTGTAGAATCTATAATGAAGTTAGATTCTTCTAATGTAATTGCTGGAGATGAGAGTAGTAGTTGGACACAACATGTAAGAGGTGCATTATCTGAAAGAAAAAACGCTTTAGGATACTCAATGTATCCGTTTCTTTTTTCTGCCGGGTTGTATAGTGAAAATATCTTTAGGAATAATGATAATATGGTACGTACTGTAGATAATGATAAGGATTTTATTAATAATCTGCCTTTTAGAATGTCTTATCAATCTCCTAATTTTATGGGATTAAGGTTTGGAGTAAGTTATTCTCCTCTAGGGTATAAGTTTGAGCATTTTGGTAGGGTGCTTGACTTATATACTACTGATATAATTAATGTGATTAATAAAATACCTGAGTTTGACGTAGTAACTCCATCACCTGGTACTGTAGATTTGAGTACATTGATTGAAAAATTAAAGACAGCTAATTTGACAGGTACTTTAACTTTAAAACAAGATAAAGAAAAAGCTTCAAAGCTTAAGGTTAAATTTAAAAACAAAGGCGAAAATACAGAAGATATGACAGAAGACTTTTTGGAGTATATACCATGTGTAGGGAAGATTACTTTATTAGGGCAGGCAGGAGAGGATGAAAAAGGATCTGTATCGGAGCATGATCCAATTAAATTTGGTATTGAAGGAGAGTCTGTAGAAATGGAGATTCCTGCATCTGATATTGAATTAAAAGATTTAACTATTACGTTATCAGATTTAGGAGGTATTAGCCAGTTATCAGTTAAGCAAGATGGTAAAATCTCTATTACACCTAAGAGCGTAGATGATAATAAATCTCAGGTGATTCAATCCCTTAAAAATACAGAAGATGAGGTATTTTTTGGTGCAAAATATGAACATATATTAAGTGCTAGTATAGCTTATAATTATGATTTTAATAATGATCTTAAATCTAGTACTTCTGTTGTAGGTGAATATGCTCGTCCTAGGTTGTATTTTAATGCAAAGAATCACTATGATATTTATGCTGAGAGCCATAATCTACAGGGAATATCTATTGGTTCTATATTGAGTTATAAGAACGTTAATTTTGCTCTTGCTTATGGCTATTTAGGGCAATCCGGTTTTATAAAGCATTATATTGCACATAAAAGCGATACTGAAACGTTATATCCAATGTATGAAAGACCTAGTACTTATTATTGGGATATGGCTTTTGGGTATCAATATAAGTCTTCTTATATTAGTGTTGCATACTTTAAAAGTAATAGGAGTGATAATATATTACAGGATATTAACTTAGGTTTTGAATATAATTTATTAAAAGAACAAAGTAAAATGAAATGTAAGTTATTTGGAAATTATCACCATTATAAGTTTTCAGAGATCTCAATTGTTGATAGTGTTAGTTATGATAATGGTAGACAATATACAGCTCAAGCATCAGGAAAATCAGAAACCAATACTGGAAAGGGCATTATTGTGCAAAGTGTTGTGAAAACTAAAAAGAATGGATCAGGTAATATATTTTTAGTAGGTGCTAAACTAGAGTTTTAAGCACTTATATTATTATATATTATTACATTTATGGAGTTGTCCAACATTTTTAAATATGTACCTAAGTTATAATTGAATAATATTTATATTCTTAAATTTTTATACATATCTATTTGTGTCTGTTATTGAAGACTATAATTGTCTTAATTTCAGAAATTAAGTTTAAGTTTTTTCATAAAGTTTGGATTATTATCTTTTTTATTCTATTCAATATTTATTCTTTTAGTGTTCTTCTTGCTAATTTTAATTAAATTGTATTCTTTGTGTTGTTAGCTTAGTTTTTAATGAAGAAATTTAGATATCATTATACTTTAGTAAAATTTATTAATAATATTACAGATTATTTCTTGACATTACATATTATACTTGATTAAGTATTGTTAATATATTTATTTATTGAATTAATTTTGGTAATTTTTATGAAAGAATTTTCGTTTGCTACTGCTTTTGTTTCTTTTTTGCTTTTGTATAATGTTGATGCTTTTTCAGTAGATGATATAGATGGAAATCATGGAAATCGGAAAAAATCAGTAAACTTTGTAAAAGGTAGTGAGTATGCTAAACAAGAAAACTTGGATCAGTCAACTAAAAATTATCATAAAATTGATCTTGAGGGAAAAATATTATCTTACACTTGGTTTGCAAATAATGTAAAAGCAATGCAAGATCATGGAGTAAGATTAGATGGTGTTTTAAATATAAAATCTATAAATATTAATTCTGATCTTGGAATTTACTATGGTGGTAATTTTCAATTAGCAGTACCTACTATGAAAATTAAGAATTTTATGCCTTCAGTGAAAGCCTATAATAGGGGAGCACAGTTATTTGTTGAATCTCGTTATGGAAATCTATCATTTGGATATCAAGAAGGGGTTGAATCTATAATGAAGGTGGATGCTTCTAGCATAGGGGCTGGGGATAACAGTATTGCTTGGTTGCAATATACGGGGTTATCAGATCTCAATCAGGAGATGCAGTATCAACTATTTCCTGGATTATATAGTGAGAGTATATTTAATAGAAGTAGTGATAATGTTATTTCCATTGAAGATAAGGATTTTATTAATAGCTTACCATTTAGGATATCTTATCAATCTCCAAATTGTATGGGTGTAAGATTTGGTATTAGTTATTCTCCAATAGGTTATGATACTAATTTATTTGAGCGTGTGAGTTCCTATACTATAAAAAATTTAGCATTACCGCCTGTGATAGAGGATATTAAAGCAATTAACACGCCACCAGGACAAACTACTGAGGAAGTATCTACAGTTCTGCTTGGTATATTGAGTAAAGGAAAGGTTAAAAATGTTGATATGGAAGGTATTGTGCCATCTAAAACAGATTTTCTACAAGCACATTATGAAAATATTGTAAGTCTTGGATTATTTTATAATCATTCTTTTAATGATATTGATGTTCAAGCATCTGTTGTAGGAGAGCATGGGTACAGTAATATTGATAAGTCATATGACAAGTATCCATCATCTGTTGAAGAGTTAGCAGCTTTTGCTATTGGTACATCTGTTGCTTATCGTAATGTTATAGTTGCAGGTTCTTATGGATATTTAGGAAGATCTGGTTATATTAATGCTATTCATCCTGTTCCTGCTAACCAAGCTTCTATCTCTGATAGCTGTTATACTTATTATTGGAACATTGGTGCAAAATTTATTTATGATAAAGCTTCAATAAGTACATCTTATTTTAGAAGTAGTAAAGTTAATACTTATTTCTATGATTATAGTGTAGGGGTTGATTATAATTTATCTATAAACAGTAATTATAAAGGGCAATATAAAGTTTTTGGAAATTATCATTATTTTAATATAGAGAATAAAATTTTAAAAGTTTTAGGTAGTGGTAGTGTACTATCATTAGGTGTAAAATATGAATTTTAAAATATTAAATTTTGTTTTTATGTAATGAGAAATTACTATAGTTTACTTGTATGTAGTATGCATTAATTAACTGATGAAATACATACTACTGTCTTTTTTAGAATATAAGTTTATTTTGTTTATAGTTAATATTATTGATGTTTTTTATATGTATATATTGTATATACGAAAGTGTTTTCAATATATCAAAAAGATTAGTAGAGAAATACATGTCATATTATAAAGGGGTTAGAGAAGTAGTATTAGATACTGAAACAACAGGATTAGATGCAGATGGAGGAGATAGAATAATAGAGATAGGATGTGTAGAATTAATAGATCGTGTATTTACTGGTAAAGTATTTCATAAATATATTAATCCTGAACGTGATATCCCTTATTACGCAACAAAAATTCATGGTATTACTATTGATATGCTAAAGGATAAGCCTAGATTTTCAGAGATAACAGATGAATTTTTAGAATTTATTGATAATAGTATATTGGTTGTTCATAATGCTGGTTTTGATATTAAGTTTATTAAGATGGAACTTGATAAAATTCAGAAAAATTATGACTCTGAATTTCAAGTTGTTGATACACTGATTTTAGCCAGAAAAAAATTTCCTGGAGTTTCATCTACTTTAGATGCTTTATGTCGGAGGTTTAATATTTCTCTACAAGATAGGAAATTTCATGGCGCATTGTTAGATGCAACTTTACTAGGGAAAGTATATGTGCAATTAATGGGTGGGTTGCAAAGATCTCTAGATTTTGCTTGTAATAATAACATATCAAATGCTAATAATCTGAATAATAAATATGAGAAGCTTTATATTGAACCACGAACTTACAAAGTAAGCGGAGAAGAGATAGAAAAGCATAAAATGCTGTTAAAAAAAATAAAAAATCCTATTTGGAATAATATATTTTACACAGAAGCCAAGTATCATTAAGTATTGTTTTTACATTTTATAAAAGTCTATTTTAGGAAATTTAAAAAATTTTTGCATAAATTAGAAATATGAATTACGAGAGTTTTTCAAGGAAAATAGGTATTGCTTGATTGAAAGATTTTGATATGTATTGTAAAATATTTTTTTATATAAAAAATAGAGAAGTACTTTGATTTATATCAACTTATCTTGTTGAAATGGTTGAATGTTAGAAAAAAAAGTATATATGTTTTGTTTATGAAAAATGACTAAATCCTTTATTATTTATGGTAATAATGTTTCTATTGTGATCATAAAGTGTTACGTGATGTCCTGGTATTATTTCCCCTATTTTGCTTATTTTTACTTCACTGTTGCAAGATATTTCTTGTATTAAGTGAGAAAATGTAGGATTTATTGTAAATATCAATTCATAATCATCTCCTCCAGACAAAATGTTATTTATATATTGAGGTGTGTTATCTATGATTTCTTTCGCCTCATTTGATAAGGGTATTTTGTCTAAGTATATTGATGCTCCTACTTGAGATGAGTTGCAAATGTGTTCAATGTCTTGTATTAGTCCGTCAGAAATATCTATACATGAAGATGCAATTTTGTTAATATTGATTCCTAAATTAATTCTCGGTTGTGGTAGGTCATATTTATTTTTTAAATTACAGTAATTTTTATTGATAATGTTTTGATATACAAGTAATCCAAGTGCTGCATCTCCAATACTTCCACTAACATAGATAGAATCTCCAATTTTTGCTCCAGATCTTTTTAATACATTGCCATTACTTGTGCCAAATGCTGTAATGCTAATTATAATTTTATCTTGTTTGTGAGATGTTGTATCACCTCCTAATAGTTTTATGTTAAATTTTTCATGTTCTTCTTTTAGGCTATCAGTAAAATTTTTCCACCAATCTTGAGAAATATTATTAGGTAATACTAATCCTAAGCAATAGCCGTAAGGTGTAGCTCCCATAGCTGCAATATCTGATAAGTTTGATCTAATAGCTTTTTTTGCTAATATGTTTGGGTTGCACTGTTTAAAAAAATGTACACCTTCTATAAGTATGTCTTTTGTTACTAGTAATTTTTTGTGTGTACAATTGATAATAGCAGCATCATCTCCTATTAATGAATCATGATCTAGTTTATATATATAATTTCTAATGTATTCAAATTCTTTCATAGTATTCTCTTAAATATGTAGAGGGTGCTTTTTTGTAATAAAATGTATTATTTGTTATAACATATTTGTAGTATTAGAGTTTAGTGTTTTTAAGATTTTAAGTAGATAAAATTCTATTGTTGTAATCTTTAATAATTATTGTTTAAAGGCAATGAAAATATGTTAAGAAAAAAAGTAAAAAATCCTTTTAAGTGTATATTCAAATGTGTATACCATGCAATGGTTGATATGATAAAGCATGATGGTATAGAACATGCAGGCTATCTATCATTTATTATCTTATTATCAATCTTTCCTTTCTTAGTTTTTTTTATGGCATTAATATCAAATGTGGCCCAGTTATTGAATCAATACGATATTAGTATTAATGATAAGTTGATTGTGTTAATAAATGATAATATTCCTCATGAAGTTATCTCAGGGCTTATGCCACGGATTCAAGAAATAATTTCAGGACCTCCTCATAGCTTATTAACATTGGCAGTTATAGGAACAATATGGACTGCTTCATCTGCTGTAGAAGGAATAAGGACTATATTGAATAAAGCATATAGAGTTTCTAGCCCTCCTTCTTATATTTTCCGTAGATTATTAAGTATTTTTCAATTTCTTGTGATTACTGTAACGATAATTATTGCTATGGTATGTATAATTTTGCTTCCTGTTGTTTATAATATGTTGAATAAAGATTTGGGATATTTAAAATATGCTATCAGTGAGTTAGTATTGTTTATATCTATTACTTTATTGTATTTTATTGTTCCAAATATTAAACAAAATTTGATAAATGTAATGCCAGGTGCAATATTAGTTACTTTATTATGGACATGTTCATCTTTTGTTTTTACTTGGTATATAAAAACTTTCCATCAATTGAATATAATATACGGTAGCTTAGCTAGCATTATTGCATCGTTGTTATTTTTCTATATTTTGAGTATATTTTTTATATATGGAGCAGAACTAAACTATAGGCTAAAAAACATGTTCATGTAATACTCAAACTGTTATTTACTTTACTGGAAAAAGCTCATACGGGATTGTACATAAATTTATACAACCCCGTACTTAAAAATATAGATAGAAAATCTTCCAATGGATTAGTAGCATAGCATGTGCTACTTAACCACTATTAGTGTAGTAGCACGTGCATACATATTATACCTCTATCTTATCTTGTTTTTATGAATGCATTAATTAACCTTTAATGATATTTCGACTTTGGATCATCTTCTACCATACTTACTTATTAGGTTGCATTTTCATGAAGCTACTTGCTGAGACGTCTACTTGCACGGCAAACTCTTATCTTCGTGTGATTGGGGGGTTAGTGGTGGTAAGTCTTCGGACTTCTTATCTTGTTGTGCTTGTGTGCCGTGGTTCTTGGCGACAGAAAGATGTGATGTTGGTATAGGATTCTGATTGTTTTGTTGTTCTTGTATTGTAAAATGTTTACTTAGTGCTGATATGCCTATGAGTAATACTGTACTTGTTGCAAAAGCTAAAAAGAATACAAGAAACATACTTGCTGATGCTTTAGGAACACCAGGTATTTTTAGATCTAATGCAAGATTCATTCCAGAAAGTACTGTAAAAATTGTAGCGGATAACGCTACTACAGTAGACAATGCAGCTGCCACATTAAGCGTTACATTTCCTGCATAAGATGGTCTATTATTGTGTATCATAGTTATTGCCTTAAAAATTAATTATTTAATTCAATATTAAATAAAAATTTAATATAAATCAAGAAATATATAAATTTTTATTAAAAATATTAATATATATATATAATGTTTTTAAGCATTATTTTATAATAAACTTATCTTTTTATATGTTTTTGTTGAGTATAAGATAAAGATTCTGCAATATGATCATATGATATAAGATCTTGTAGAGATAAATCAGCGATAGTCCTAGCAACTCTGAGGATTTTTGTGTATTCCCTAGCAGAGATATTTTTCTCTTGTAATACGGATTTGAGAAGTTGTATACCAGATTTATCTGGGATGAAAAATTTTGTTATCATATCTTCTGATATTGTTATATTATTGAAAAGTTTCCCATGACGATTTTTCTGTAATTTTTTGGCAAGGACTACACGTTCTTTTATTGTTTTTGAGCTTTCTATGTTTCTATAATTGTTGTGTGACAGCATATTTATATATGGTACTTCTATGTGTATATCGATTCTATCATTTAATGGACCAGAAATTTTGCTTTGATATTCAATAGCGCATTTAGGAGCTTTAGAACAAGATTTTGATGAATCACCAAAATAGCCGCATCTACAGGGATTCATTGCTGTGATTAATTGAAAATTTGCTGGATATTTTATATGAATATTTGCTCTAGATATGAGGATCTCTTTATTTTCTAATGGTTGTCTTAAAGAGTCTAGTACTGATCTTGCAAATTCTGGTAGCTCATCTAAGAATAATATTCCTTGATGTGCTAGTGTAATTTCTCCTGGTTTTGCATTTTTTCCACCACCTACCATGGCTGCTATAGATAATGAACTATGAGGATCCCGGAAAGGACGCATTACTGATATTGATTTGTTGGATTTTTTTATAATACTTGTTATGCTGTTTATTTCTATTATTTCATCATAAGTTAAATCTGGTAATATTCCGGGCAATCTTTTTGCTAACATTGATTTCCCAGTACCTGGAGGACCTACCATTAATATATTATGACCTCCAGCTGCAGCAATTTCTAAAGCTCTTTTTGCTATAAATTGTCCTTTGATATCCTTCATATCTAAATATTCTGGATTTTCTATGGATAATTTATCGTTTGAAACGGGTATAGGTTCGTTTTTATTAAAATAGTTAATCAATGATATAAGATGTTTAGGGGATAATATTGAGATATCTTTGATTAATGATGCTTCTGCTCCGTTATTGTGTGGACATATTATGCCAATTTTTTGCTTCTGAGCACTTATAGCAGTGGGTAATACTCCTGAAACTGAAATAATTGAACCATCTAAAGATAACTCTCCTAGTGCAATATATGGTAAATCATTAATTTTTGGTATTGTTCCAATAATCATTAATAGTCCTATAGCAATAGGTAAATCATAATGACTCCCTTCTTTGAATAAATCTGCAGGAGATAGATTTATGGTGATTCTTTGTGTTGGTAATGATATATTTATTGAATTTAAAGCAGCTCTAATACGTTCACGAGATTCAGCAATTGCCTTATCTGGTAATCCAACAATATTAAATGCAGGTATACCTTTTGCAACGTGTATTTGTACATCAACATTTATTGTGTTTATTCCGTAAAATGCTATAGTCTTAACTCGTGCTATCATAAGATATTCAACTGATATATTACTATAAATAAAAAACTACTAATTTTTTAATAATTAATTACCGCTCTATATATCTTACTTATTATTGTTTATGTAAAGTAGTTTTTGATATTTGTAGTAAAATATATTTTTTTGAAGCATACAGCTTATTGGTTTGTGTAATGTTATAGTTATGCTTTCTCTGTTAAATATGTTGTGAATATCTTATAAATCCTAATCCTACTAAATATATTTCCGATGAATCCTTTCTGCTTGCTTTTGGCTTGAAGTATTTTACATGCTTAAAATGAGCTTTCATTGATTGGTAGAATTCTTTTTCATATTCTCCTTGTAAGATTTTAGTAATAAATACTCCATTTTCGCGTGCAAACTTTATAGTGATGTCAAGAGATATTTCACATAAATTCATGATATTGGCATGATCAACTTGTTTGTTTCCACAGGCCTTTGGTGCCATATCAGACAATATTACATCGAATTTTTTGTCATGGAACTTAGTATTTAAAAGTTCTATGTCATTAATAATATCACACTGAATGAATACCACATTAGAAATCCTATCCATATTTTGGATATCAACAGCAAATACTGAATTATTATTACTATGTGATACCTTTTGAGCTGCAACTTGAGACCACCCTCCAGGGGATGACCCGAGGTCTAATACGTATTGTCCTTTTCTTAATATAGAAAACTTATTGTCTATTTCTATCAACTTAAATGCAGACCTAGACCTGTAACCATGTTTTTTTGCTAGCAAAACATAAGGATCATTTAGTTGTCTATGCAACCACCGTGTAGAGGAAACCTTACGTCCTTTAGCAGTTTTTACAATAGTAGATATATGACTTACATTTATTATATTAAAGTAATATGATAAATTATTTTTGCTTAATGACAAGAATTATTTTATTGATATAATCTATATTTTTGATACGATTACGTGTGGAATATTTTACGGAGCGTGGCGCAGCCTGGTAGCGTACTTGGTTTGGGACCAAGTGGTCGAGAGTTCAAATCTCTCCGCTCCGACCATTAGTATTTATGCTTTAATTATAAAATCTAAGTCTATTTTATTTATTCTGATGTGCTTCTAGTTTGTACTTTGATTAATATGGTAATATATTATAGAGAATATACTTGTGATAAAGTTACTTACTTGTAATTCTATAATCTTTAGGAAATTATATAACATTACACTAGATTATAAGTTATGTTTAGATAAAATAGATTGTATATTGATGTATTGTTCTCTTTAAGATCAATGGAAAGCATGATCGTATTGACTTTGTTGAGATGTAGTAGGAGTAGGGCTAGGAGAATGATCGTGATGATATTCAGGTTCTTGTTGTAGTGGATTATGATTTACATTATCTAGTCCCTGGCCTGCAGCATCAGCAATCTCTTGGTTAGCATGAGGATAATCATCATGAGCATATGGGTCATCGTGGTGTGTAGCTTGTATGCCGTCTCCATCATTTTCTCCACTGGCAGCTGTTGCATCTTCACCCCCTCCACCTTCGCCAGAAGCACCTTCTGATTGTGGATCTGGTAGCAGTTTTGGTAATCCAAAGATATTTTTTCTCATTTCAGATCCGAATGCTACTGTAGTTGGTAATTGTGCTCCTAAGCATGTAACTGAAGCAACTATATTCCCAGTGGTGCTATCGAGGAAACATGGTACATTTTTGTAAAACCAAGCAAGAAATATAAAAATAGAAAGTGCAGTCTCTTCTTCTTCTTCTCCATGGCCACTGCCGGCATGTTGTTGATGTAGGTAAGACTGTAGTGCGGATACATTTATTCCACCGCCTTCATTTCCTTCCATAAATTAATTACTGTATAAAATATGATAATCTATATTATATTGTATAATTGTAAATATATTTTTAAATATGTATTGCTTAAATTTAATGAAATTAGGTGATTGTTATTTATTAATATGTAAAAAATGAAATTTTAGTATAGGGTTAGTGATATCTTATGTAATATATATAAGGTATTGGTGAGTTATTGTTCGTAACAATCAATAAATGAATATTTTAGATTAGTTGATAAAAATCAAAGACATTGTTTAATCTTGTAAATCTATAAGTTTTATTATTTCTTCTCTATATTTTATTAAAATTGTGTTTTGTTCTATAAGAAAGTGTTTTTTAAAAAAATATCCTAATACATTTAAGCTTGATTTGAACTCTGTTTTAGAGAATTTGTATGCACAGTTATTATACACGTCATGTAATAATTGTGGTAAAGGTAATAGATTTTTTTTGTATGGTAATCCAACAGTTTTCGATATTGCTTTTCCAGTTTTTGGAGAAATAAAAGTTAAATTCTCATTTGTATTATTTACAGTACATCGTGATAGATCTAATCCGAATCCTAGTTCTGATAGTAAAGTTAATTCTAATCTAAGATATTTTATTTGCCAGTTAATATCCTTAATTTGTATTGAATTGATAAAAGTATCTAAACAATTATAAATGGTATAATTTTCTTCATTCTCTGGTAATACTTGATCTAGTGTAAAAGTCAAAAAAGCTATACACATTGTTTTAAGATTATCCTGTATATAGTGGTATAAAGTGGATTTAATTAATTCATATTTAAAGTAGCCTAAATTGCTTATTAATCTTGAGCTCCATGTTACATTAACGTAATCTCCTATTTGTAATCTGTGAGTTGTTTTTTTCAGATATTTTGCTAATCCTTTTTTTAAACCATGTTTTTGAGTAAATATGGAAATTATGATTTGATCATCACCGTATTTTCTTGTTGCAATTACTATTCCTTGGTCTTGCCATCTCACACTAAAACTCATTTTATAGTAGTTGATATACTATCATACAATGAAAATAAAATTGGAAAATATATATGTTTGCTTATGTATTAGTCGGTAATTATTTTACTTAATTGCCGCTAAATTATTGTGTGTATAATTAAGGTTCAGTGTTAATGTTGAGCTAATTTTTAAAATTATATCTTAATTAGTATAAAATTATAAGTAATTTATCTATTATTATTGATATTTAAATAAATAATCTTTTTATGTTATTAATAAATTATTTGATAGGTATTTAATTATAAACATTATAAATTAATGAATATTGTATTTGCTTGTTTTCAATATTGATGGAAAATTATATAATACAATCAGAATTATGAGAGATTACATAAATGAACTTAATTAATACCATTAGAAATTGCATAATAGAAAAGTTGCATATATTAAGTGATAAGAAGTTAATAATAATAGATGATGTTCTATTAAGCAAGTTAATAGTGGATTATCCTAATAATAATGATCATGGAGATTTATATACTAATGCAGCTTTAATTTTAGGTAGTTATGTAAAAAAAAATCCACTAGATATAGCAGAAATTTTGCTGTGTGAATTTTCTAGTATTAAGGAAATATCCAATATCAGTATTGTAAAGCCAGGTTTTATTAATTTTAGTATTTCTTTTTGTATTTGGTATGAAATGATAGTTTCTATTAACATGCTAAAAGAAAATTTTGCTAATGTTAATATAGGAAACGGACAGAAAGTTAATGTAGAATTTGTTTCTGCTAATCCTACTGGGCCGATGCATGTTGGACATGCTCGTGGTGCTATATTTGGTGATGTATTAGCAAATTTGCTGGAAAAAGTAGGATATCAAGTTGTTAGAGAGTATTATATTAATGATGCTGGTACACAAATAGATGTATTGGTTGAATCTGTATATTTGAGATATAAAGAAGCTGCAGGTCAGGATATTGTGATAGGTAGTGGGTTATATCCAGGACTGTATTTAAAAAAAATAGGGCAGCTTCTATATGAAAAATATGGTACAGATTTATTAGAGATGAGCTCTAATAATAAGATGAAGATTATACGTGATGTATCTCTCAAATACCTTATGAATCTTATAAAGGAAGATCTTGCATTGTTGGGAATTAAGCATGATGTATTTACCTCAGAGGCAGAATTATTAAAAAATAATGTTATAGAAAAATGTGTGAAACTTTTAGAAGACAAGCAATTGATATACTATGGGGTTTTGGACCACCCAAAAGGTATGGAGAATCAAAATTGGAAGCCTAGAACACAAATGTTATTTAAATCTACTAATTTTGGAGATGATGTAGATAGAGCTTTACAGAAAATTGATGGTAGTTGGACTTATTTTGCAAGTGATATAGCATATCATTTTGATAAGATGTCACGTGGTTTTCAGCATATGATTTTAGAGTTAGGATCTGATCATATTGGTTATGTAAAAAGATTAAAAGCGGCAGTGAAAGCATTAAGTAATAATAATGCTACTGTAGATATAAAGTTACATAATATTGTAAATTTCCTTGATGGTGGTGTGCAAGTAAAGATGTCAAAAAGATCCGGCGAGTTTCTAACTATAAGAGATGTTGTGGAAGAGGTAGGTAGAGATGTAGTCAGATTTATAATGTTGACTCGTAAAAGTGATGTAGTTTTGGATTTTGATTTTGTTAAAGTCGTTGAACAATCTAAAGATAATCCAATATTTTATGTACAATATGCTCATGCTCGTGTTTATTCATTAATGCGTAATGCTCCAAACATTTTAGAAATAGAGGATACAGATTTTTCTGTGTTATCTTCAAAAGAAGAAATACTATTGATTAAGTTATTAGCAAAATGGCCGCATGTAGTTGAAATATCTGCAAAGACTGCAGAGCCACATAGGATAACTTTTTATTTAATAGAAGTTGCAGAAGCATTTCATGTATTGTGGGGTTACGGAAATAAGAATACAAATAGACGTTTTATTGTAGATGGTGATGTTAACCTTACGTCTGCAAGAATATATTTAGCTAAATCTGTTGCATACATTATTAGTAGTGGTTTAAAGATATTTTCTATACTTCCCTTGAAAGAAATGCACTGATTGTTATGGTTATATATCTTTTTAGTGATATATTTATTACATAAAAGCTGCTGGTTTTATATATAGAATGTATTTTATAAAAACCTTAGTGTGTTACAATTACAATAAAATGTATTTTGTATAAGGTTGTGTATAAAATATCTGCTAGTATAAATTTGTAGTTAATTTGTGATCATACACTCAAATCTGTGATTTTTTTAAAAACACAGACACATCCCTGTCTTTCATTGTATTTTTATAGTATTTTGTAATATTTTCGATATCTGTAAGCTCTTTGCACGTAGCTAATGACGTAGATAAAGTTTGTTGAATTATATATTGAGACCATATCTTAATAGATTTTTGTACTATGTGATCTTTTGTATGTATGATAACGTCAATTTTATCAGAGATATTGAATTTATTATCTTTTCTAGAGTGTTGTATTAGTCTTACTATATCTCTTGCGATACCTTCCATTATTAGATCATCAGAAAGTTCATGATCTAGTAACACTATACCAAGTAAATTTTGATCTAAATTAATAGTGGATGCAAAATCATTATGAATTTTGATAGTTAAAGTGTATTCGTTATTATTTATGATATAATGTTCTGCTTCTCTTGTACCAAGAAGTAATTGGTTATTTTCTAGTATTTCCCACTTATTATTTTTTAATAAAGATATTAAGGATTTGACTTTGTCTGGTATTCTTTTTCCCAGTTCTGGGAAATTTAACTTTAATTGAAATGATGCTACGTCAGATATGTCAGATTTGAATAATATGCTTTTTACATTTATTTCTTCTAATAAAATATTTTGGTATTCTACAGGCAAATTAAGTAAATCTGTGCAATTGTAACTGTATATAACAATTTTATTAAGAGGTTGTCTAACTCTAATGTTATGGATATTTCTGATAGACAACACATGATTACATATACTTATTGTTAGTTTCATGTATTGGGTATTTTGTTGATCTTTATCATTCAATATGAAATTACTCATATTTGGTAGTGATGATAAATGTACGGACTCTTCTTTTTGAAAATTTAATTTTTGCCAGATTGCCTCAGTAATGATAGGTAGAAATGGTGCAGAAATTTTTATTATGTAATATATAACAGTATATAATGTATTATAGGCATCTATTTTATCTTGATTGATTTCTGATGACCAAAATCGTACTCTACATCTTCTGATATACCAATTGTTCAATATTTCGAAAAACTGAGTGATATTGCTACATGCTAATTTTATGTTATATCCAAAATTGTTAGAACATTTATCTAATCCTTCAATAGCATTAAATATGGACTGTATAGTACTGATACATTCACATATTATGTATCTATCCATAATATTGTTTAGTCCACTGAGATCTGTAATAATTTCTGCTTTTATTTTGTCTATATTTGCGTAAATAGTAAAGAAATTATAACTATTCCATATTGGTTTTATCACATTACGTAGTACGTCTCTTACCATTACTCCTTCTTTGTCTAGTAATAGATCTCCACCATATGATACTGCATGTGATAACATTAGGAATCGCATAGCATCTGAGCCATATTGCTTAAATAGTTCCATTGGATCAGCATAGTTATTAAGTCTTTTAGATAATTTTTGTCCTTGAGTATCTAATACTACGCCATGACATATGCAATTTGTAAATGGAGGTTTATCAAATAATGCTGTGGATAATATAAATAATGTGTAAAACCAACCTCTGGTTTGTGCTATATATTCAGTAATAAAGTCTGCTGGAAAATAATCCTCGAAGAATTCTTTATTTTCAAATGGGTAATGCAATTGTGCATAAGGCATTGATCCAGATTCAAACCAGCAATCAAATACGTCATTAACACGTCTCATCATTGATTTTCCGGTTGGATCATCTGGATTAGGGCGTACTAAATTATCGATATATGGACGATGTAAATCGTTTATACATGATATATCGAAGTCTTCTTCTAGTGCTCTTACATTGTCAAATACTTTTTTTATTGATCCGTATACATCTATTCTTGGGTAATTGGGATTATCTGATTTCCATACTGGCAAAGGAGTGCCCCAAAATCTATTACGTGATATTGCCCAATCTTTAGCGTTTTCAATCCATTTGCCAAATTGTCCGCTACGTATATAATGAGGGATCCAATTTATTGTCTTATTAAGTTCCAATATTCTGTCTTTTATTTTTGTAACTTCAACATACCAAGATGACATTGCTCTGTATATTAATGGAGTATCTGTACGCCAACAGTGTGGGTAATTATGTAAATATTGATCTGTCTTAAAGTAAAAATTTTTTTCTTTTAATATAGTAATAACTTTATCATTTGCATCAAATACATGCATATTTGCAAAATCTGAAATCTTATCAGTAAACTTTGCTCCATCATCTATAGGACAGATAATTGATAATAAATTAGATGTATCTCCATCAATATCTGGAATACCTTGCTTTTGACATAAGATAAAGTCATCTTCTCCGAATCCTGGGGCAATATGTACTATTCCAGTGCCTTCTCCTTCTACTACAAAGTCTGCTATTAAGATTTTAAATGCATTTTTAATATCAATGAAATATTCAAATAGAGGTTTGTAATGCAAATTTTCTAAATTAATGTATGAAATATCTTCATTATATAATTGATATTCTATCTTATTTTTTTTGCAATGCTCTTGAAAAATTTTTAAATATCCTTCAGCAAAAATAAACATCTCTTGATTGATAATGGCTCCACGGTATTTAATATTTGCGCTTATAGCTAAAGCAAGATTACAAGGTAAGGTCCATGGAGTAGTAGTCCAAACTAGTATTTTATAGGTTTTAACGTTTTCTATTATGAGGAATTTAGGATTTTCTAATAATTCGAATGCTACGGTCACAGTTTTACTTGTTTTTTGCCTATATGCATTGTCCATCCTAGTTTCAAAATTTGATAATGGTGTTTGACATGCCCAACTATAGGGTACTATTTTTATAGATTCATATATTAGTCCCTTGTTCCATAATTCATGAAATGACCATATTATTGATTCCATAAAAGGTAAATTCATGGTCTTGTAATCATTTTCAAAATCTACCCATCGTGCTTGTCTTTCTACATATTGTTGCCATTCTTTTGAAAATTTCATAACAGAGTTTCGGCAATGGTTGTTAAATTTTTCTATACCAAATTTTTCAATAGCTAACTTTCCTGATATTCCTAGTTCTTTTTCTGATAACATTTCAGCGGGTAATCCGTGGCAATCCCATCCAAATCTTCTATCAACTTTGAATCCTGCCATTGTTTTATAACGAGCTACAGCATCTTTAATAAATCCAGTGAGTAAATGTCCGTAATGAGGTAATCCATTTGCAAATGGTGGTCCATCATAAAATATAAATCTTTTATTTTCATCTCGATTATCTACAGATTTTTTAAAAATATTATTTTCTTTCCAAAATTTTAATATATCTTCTTCTATTGATGGAAAATTAGGTTCTCCTATTGATTGTGAGTAATATTCTGTCATAATGTTTGTTATTTAGTATAGATGTTTTACTATACACATATTTATTCAAGCTGCAATCACAGTTCTATTAAAATATGTAAAAATTATTGACTCTTGTTAATATTCATAGCATTGTTTTAAAAAATTAATTTATATTGAGGAGCTTATGACAGTGGAAATAGGAGATGATGCACCATATTTTGAGAATCTTGATACCTATAAAGGTAAGAAGAATGTAGTATTGTACTTTTATCCAAAAGATGATACGCCTGGTTGTACGAGAGAGGCAAAAGATTTTCAAGAAGCAGTGAATGATTTTACTGATTTGAATACCGTTATAATTGGTGTGTCTAAGGATAGTGATAAATCTCATGAGAGTTTTAAGAAGAAGCATGATTTATCATTTGAACTAATATCTGATGAAAATTCTGAGCTATCAAAGCAATATGGTATTTGGATAGAAAAGAATATGTTTGGAAAATCTTATATGGGTATAGACCGTTCTACATTTCTAATAGATAAACATGGCAAAATAAGAAAAATTTGGCGGAATGTAAAAGTTAGTGGACATGTTGATAATGTTCTTGAGATAATAAGAGAGATAATGTAAGTTACTGAATTAGTGATGCAAAAAGGAAGAAAGTTAAACATTAGATTATATGTGACTTGTGCTCTTGGAAAATGTTCTATTATAACCTTAGATAATCTTGCTTCTCACTATATATGTCATGTAATGCGAGCTACAAAATTTGACAAGATAAAACTGTTTAATGGTAGGGATGGGGAATGGATAGGTGAAATATTTGAATTATCTAATAATACTAAAATTAGAGTAAATGAATTGGTTAGAGAGCAAATTATAACTAAAGATTTAACATTATGTTTTTCCATTGTAAAAAACACTGTGTTACAAAATGTAATTAGACAAGCTACGGAGATGGGAGTAACATTTATGCAGCCTATTTATACAAAACATATAGCAACGAGTAATATAAATTTAGATAAATGCAGAAAGTGGTCTATTGAAGCTGCTGAACAATGTGGAAGGCTTGATATTCCATATATTGCTTCTCCTATTAATTTTACTGATTTAAAAAATTTGAAGACTAGTGATAACAATTTTATAATTTGCGATGAAACAGGTAAAGGTGATTACCCATCAGAAATTCTAAAAAACAAAAATAATATTTATGTCATTATAGGGCCAGAAGGTGGTTTCTCAAATGATGAATTGAATTTTGCATATAGTTTTTGTGATGGTTTATCTTTAGGTACAACAATACTAAGAGTTGATACAGCAGTTGTTAGTGCGCTAGCTTATGTAAATGAATATTATTGTATGTTATAGTGTTATGATTATTAAAAGTATTAGCGATAGGAAAACCGAGTTGCGTCAAAAATATAGGAAATTAAGAAAAGAAGTACAATGTCAAAAAGAGGCCTCTTATTCTTTATTACAAAATTATATTGATAATATAACAATAGAAGAAACATCTATAATTTCTGGATATATCCCTATAGATGGTGAAATTGATGTATTACCATTAATGAATCATTTAATGGGAGAAAAGCATGTAGTGGCAGTTCCTGTAATAAATCAAAATAGTAAAATATTATTATTTCATCAATGGAATACAATTAATTCTGTTATTCCAAATATCTTAATAGTACCTCTTATTGCATTTGATAGATGTTTGAATAGATTGGGTTTTGGAGGTGGATATTATGACAGTACTATTTCTAAGTTAAGACCGACTTGTAAAGTTGTAGGAGTTGCGTACGATATACAGTTGTGTGATGTAGTACCTATTGAAAGTCATGATGAAATTTTAGATATGGTGATTACGGAAAAGAAAGTTTATAAGCAGATGTAACATTATAATTTCTTAAGATCTTGTTGTTGAATATCAATTATCTAAAAATTGTTATTAATATGTTGAGCTTTGATTTATAATTTATGTATATATTAGTATACGCAATTTCTGCATTTTCTTTTTAATATTTTGGTTTGTAAATTGTTTTTTATGAAATATACAGTATATTATAGTTAATAACTACGCAAATATATGAATATGTAATAAAAAACATCTCTTATGTTAAAAGATTGAATGATTGTTATTCGAATGAGAAGTTTATATATGCATACTCCAGTTTTATTAAAAGAAATGTTAGACATATTAGATCCTCAAGATGGGAAAATATATGTTGATGCAACATTTGGAGCAGGAGGATATACTAGAGCAATTTTGGGATCTGCAGATTGTCAGGTCTATGCTATTGATCAAGATGAATATACTAATGTTTTCTATGAGGAACTAGTTCATGATTTTCCAGGCAGAATACATTTTTATATTAATAAATTCAGTAAAATAAAACAAATTTTACATAAAGCTCAGTTGCAAAGAGTTGATGGTATAGTATTTGATATAGGGGTTTCTTCTATGCAATTAGAAAATGCTAATCGTGGTTTTTCTTTTTCTAAAGATGGACCTCTTGATATGAGGATGAATACTTCTATGTGTAGTATTGATGCATCAATGTTTGTGAATACAGCTTCTGAAGCAGAGATAGCTGATGTTATATATCAATATGGAGATGAAAAATACTCTCGTAAAATAGCAAAAGCTATTGTTGAATCAAGGAAAAAGAAAGCAATAAAAACTACAGGTGAGCTTGCATTTATAGTTAAATCTGTAATATCACGTAGTAAAAACCATAGTATTGATCCTGCAACAAGGACGTTTCAGGCAATTAGGATATGGGTTAATAAAGAATTAGAAGAATTAGAACATGGGATAACTAATGCTGCTGATTTATTGAATCCAGGTGGAAAAATAATAGTAGTTTCTTTTCATTCGTTGGAGGATAGAATTGTAAAAGTAATATTTAAATCATTGTGTAATGGAAATACTATAACTTCATCAAAGTTAAATATGAGATTTCAATTGATTAATAAAAAAATAATAAGACCAAGTTCTGAGGAAATAGTAAAAAATCCTAGATCTAGATCTGCAAAGTTGAGAGCTATATTAAAAATATAATGTACTTTTTAGATCAATCAAGTTGTAGATTTATAATATGCTTTTTGAGAAGTTTCTTAAGTTTATATTTCCAATATGAATATCGATATAACATCTTGTAGTTAAATATATAAAATTTTAGTTTCAGTTATGGGTTGATATAATTGATATAGTACTATTTTTTTGAATTTAGTAAAAAAGATATGTATCTAGGTAATGTTTTTGTTAGATGTATTATTAAATTTGTATTTTTTAATTACAAGAGCATCTTTCTGGATTTAGTGTTTTATAAAATTTTTAGTATTGAGACACTCTTTTTTAATTAATACTAGACTAGTGAATTTTATTTTTTTATTAGATTATATAGTTTTGATATAGCATATCAATTATATAAAAAATGGTTTAAGTATAATATATAATATATTGTTTTTTAGCTTTTTAAAAACAAATATATGTCATATATTAAATGGATCATATATATATGGTTCAGCATTATCGTTGTTTATGTATTGAATTAAAGTAGCTAGAATAGTGTAACGGTTATCTTTTATCGATGATACAAATATTTCTTTTTGTGTGTGCTCTGATAATAATTGCTTTTTTTTCTTAATTTCTTTTTTATCTAATAAATCGCTTTTATTTAGTACTATAAATTCTGTTTTATCAGCCAGCTCTTTATTGTAAAGTATTAGTTCTTTTCTAATGCATTCATATGAATCAATAATGTTATTTGAGGTACAATCTATGATGTGTAATAATATAGAACATCTTTCAATATGTTTTAAAAATTTGTCACCTATGCCGTAGCCTAGATGTGCTCCAGGAATTAATCCCGGTATATCAGCTAACACTAATTCTCTGTTGTCAATAAAAGCGACTCCTAAATGTGGTTCTAAAGTTGTAAACGGATAATCAGCAATTTTTGTCTTTGACTGAGTGCATGAAGCTAAAAAGCTTGACTTTCCTGCATTGGGTAATCCTATGATTCCTACATCTGAAATGATTTTTAATTTTAATATAATGTATTTTTCTTCTCCTGCTTCTCCAAGAGTAAAATGTCTAGGTGCTCTATTGGTAGATGTTTTATAGTTAGCATTCCCTGTTCCACCTTTACCACCATATGCTGCTATAAATTTTTGGTTTTCTGAATTAAGGTCGGCGATTAATATTCCATCTTCATCATATAGTTGAGTTCCTATAGGAACTTTTATGATCATATCTTTTCCAGATAGTCCAGATTTCTTTTTACCAGAACCCGGATTTCCATTTTCTGCTTTTATATGTTGTTTATATCTAAAATATAGTAACGTGTTAATATTATTACTTGTGGCAAAGATGATATTTCCACCATTACCTCCATTTCCACCGTCAGGCCCGCCAAATTCAATAAATTTTTCACGACGAAAACTACTACAACCATTTCCGCCATTTCCTGCTTTTAAATATACTTTTGCTTCATCAATAAAGCTCATAATGCTCCATAGTAGATTGATGAAATGTCTAATAATTTTTCTATATATAATAATTCATTGTATTTTGCTAAACGTTCAGATCTAGATAGAGAACCAGTTTTGATTTGTCCGCAGTTTGTTGCAACAGCTATGTGGGAAATTGTAGTATCCTCTGTTTCACCTGATCTATGAGATATTATTACATTATAGTTATTTTTTTGAGCAAGTCTTATAGCATTGAAAGTTTCAGTTAATGTACCAATTTGATTTGGTTTTATTAATACTGCATTTGCCATGTTATTATTAATTCCATTTTGAATTAATTTACAATTAGTTACGAATAGGTCATCTCCTACTATTTGTATTTTATTGCCTAATTCTTGTGTTATAAGTTTCCATCCATTTATATCTTCTTCTGCTATTGGGTCTTCAATTGATATAATAGGATATTGTGAGGTTATGTTTTTATAATATTCTACTAATTCTTGAGCGTTTAATTCGTAATTTGCAAATTTATATTTCTGATCTTTGTAAAATGTAGATGCAGCAACATCTAATCCTAATGAGAAATCTTCATACATTTTATATCCTGACTTTTCTACAGCATCTATAATGATTTCGAATACTTCAGTATTTGATTTTATGTTTGGAGCAAACCCTCCTTCATCTCCTACATTAGTATTTAATTGTTTGAATTTTAGAATTTGTTTTAATTGAAAAAACACTTCAGCTGACATTCTTATTGCATCTTCAAACTTATTAGCTCCATTTGGAATAATCATAAATTCTTGAAAATCTAAATTATTATCTGCATGCATTCCACCATTAATGACATTAATAAGTGGAGTAGGAAGAACTTTTGCTGTAATTCCTCCTAAGTATTGATATAAAGGAATATTTAATGTTAAAGCTGCAGCCTTTGCGATTGCTAATGATATTGCAAGTGTTGAATTTGCTCCAATTCTTGATTTATTATCTGTTCCGTCTATTTCAATTAATGCGTTATCTATTTTTTCTTGATTTAACGTATTCATACTTATGATTTGTGGAGCAATTTCTGAATTAATTAAATTAACTGCTTTTGTCACTCCATATCCATTATAAAAATTTTTATCATTATCTCGTAATTCTACTGCTTCAAATTTTCCTACTGAAGCTCCTGAAGGTATACAAGCTTTTGCTTTTATATTATTTGATAATATAATTTCTACTTCAATGGTAGGATATCCTCTACTATCTAAGATTTGTCTAGCTAATATTTTATTAATTGTTACATTAAACACAGCATTACCTTTTTGTTTTTTATGGTATGTTGAAAAATTTCAAAAAAGATAGTAATATCTTTTATATAAAATGTAAATTTATTCTCAATGTTGACTTATATTTAAAAGAATAACAATGTTATTGACATATTGTATTATATTGAGCAGAATTACTAAAAATAATAATTGATTTAAACGTTAAGAGATGGGTTATGTTTGCTATTGTTGAAACTGGTGGGAAGCAATAT
Source organism: Ehrlichia muris AS145 (assembly GCF_000508225.1). GTDB lineage: Bacteria > Pseudomonadota > Alphaproteobacteria > Rickettsiales > Anaplasmataceae > Ehrlichia > Ehrlichia muris. The sequence goes on along the minus strand of NC_023063.1, from coordinate 639,794 downwards.
AAAGTACGAGAGCAAGATATTATAAAAATAGAAAAATTAAATGCTTCTGTAGGGGAAGAAGTTACTCTGAATAAGGTAATTGCGTTAACTGATATAAATAACAATATGATTTTTGCACAGAATACAACTGTCACAGCATCAATTCTTGAGCAATGTAGAAATGATAAAATAATAGTGTTTAAGAAAAAACGTCGTAAGAATTATAGAAGGAAAAATGGTCATAGGCAGTACATGACTGTTTTACGTATTACTAAAATTAATAATATGGAGTAGAAGTATGGCTACGAAAAAATCTGGTGGTAGCTCCGGTAATGGTAGGGACTCGAGAGGTAGAAGATTAGGAGTAAAGAAATTTGGGAGTGAAAAAGTAATTCCTGGTAATATTATCATACGTCAGAGAGGTACAAAATATCATCCTGGTAAGAATGTTGGAATGGGAAAAGATCATACTATTTTTTCTAAGATTTCAGGTTTTGTACATTTTAGGAGAGGAGTACTTAATAAGATGTTTGTTGATGTACTAGAAGCTAATTCTGCTTCTTAATATAGAGCTTTTGTTGGGGTTTGTAGCTCAGGTGGTTAGAGCGCACGCCTGATAAGCGTGAGGTCGGAAGTTCAACTCTTCCCAGGCCCACCAATTATAGCCGTGTTTTTGCTTTAGGGATTATGTAATGTTTTAGTATGGCTATGTTTTATGCTAATCGTTATTAATCTATTAATAATTTCTAGTATTGTATAAAGCTTTATGTTAAAAGATAGTGATAGAGTATTTACTAATCTTAATGGTCAATATTCTCCATTTTTAAAATCTGCAAAAAGTAGAGGTATTTGGAGTAATATCTTAGAAATATTGAATCTAGGTCCTGAATATATTATTCAAGAGGTAAAGAAGTCAGGATTACGTGGTAGAGGTGGAGCAGGATTTTCTACAGGTTTAAAGTGGAGCTTTATGCCAAAAACTAGAAAAGAAGGCCAAGCAGCATATTTGATAGTTAATGCGGATGAATCAGAACCTGGTACATGTAAAGATCGTGACATATTAAGGTATGATCCACATAGGCTTATTGAAGGAATATTGATAGCTGGGTTTGCAATGAATGTAACTACAGCTTATATTTATATTCGTGGTGAATTTTATAATGAATATTTAGTATTGTCTAAGGCTTTAGATGAAGCATATAAAGCTAAGTTAATAGGAAAAAATGCATGTAATTCTGGATATGATTTAGATATCTTTATTCATAGAGGAGCTGGAGCATATATTTGTGGGGAAGAAACTGCTCAGCTTGAATCATTAGAAGGAAGAAAAGGTATGCCAAGGTTGAAACCTCCTTTTCCAGCTGCAATAGGGTTATATGGTTGTCCTACTACTATTAATAACGTTGAAACTATTGCAACTGTTAGTGAGATTATGAGAAGGGGTGGTGATTGGTTTGCATCTCTTGGTAGAGAAAATAATACAGGTACTAAGATTTTTTGTATATCAGGACATGTTAATAATCCGTGTAATGTAGAAGAGGAATTAGGAATTCCCATGAAGGAACTTATAGAAAAATATGCTGGAGGTGTTCGTGGAGGATGGGATAACTTATTAGCAGTAATACCTGGTGGTTCATCAGTACCAATGCTTCCAAAATCTATTTGTGATACTGTAACTATGGATTTTGATTCTTTAAGGGCTGTCCAGTCAGGGTTAGGTACTGCGGGTTTAATAGTTATGGATAAATCAACAGATCTAGTAGCGGCTATAGAAAGATTATCGCATTTTTATATGCATGAATCTTGTGGACAATGTACACCATGTCGAGAAGGTACTGGTTGGATGTGGAGAATCATGAAAAAAATAGTAATGGGTGATGCTACGCCTGAAAGCATTGATTTATTATTAAATATTACACATCAGATAGAAGGGCATACTATATGTGCTCTTGGTGATGCTGCAGCTTGGCCTATACAAGGGTTGATTAGGCATTTTAGGGATGTAATTGAAGATCGGATAAAAAGTTAATAATAAAGCTAAATTAATTTAGTGATTGTGGTAATGTTGTATGTGTTCAATTATTTTATCTAATTTTTATATTAATATGATACTATTGATAAATATTTTTTTTTTACGAATGGGTGCTATATGTTACATTATGTGTTTTAGATTTTTTGCTGATGTTTAATACAGTGAAATGTAACAATGGTGTTATATGCACTTAATATTATTGTCTTATGGGAATTCAGAAATTGTTTTGTTACCTGAGAAAGTATGTCATTATGATAAAGCGTTAGATCTTTGTTATACAGGGAATCCTGTTATAGATATGCAATTAAATTCTAGCAGTAATTTTACTTTCGATAAGACTCTATACCGGTCAAAATTTGTTGATTATTGTATTATAACTAATAATAGAGTAGAAAAAATATAGTATTTTTATATGGTAAGAATCCATTAGGCAAGCAGGTATATCTAATTTTGCTGCATCCAGTTGGTTATATGCATGATTTGTTTCAGCAAGGTATGATATTAACTAAGTATAATCTTATAAACTGGAGTGGTTAATCAGTTAAGCTTACATTTATCAGTGGAAGAGAAAACTAAGAACTTGTTTACTGTTGTTAATAGTAATATGGCTATAAAGGACAGAACCTCAACAAGCTGTTTGACTCAGTTTAGTTATTTTAATAGTAGCGGTGAGTTATTTCATACAGAATATAAAATTACAGTCTTGAATAGTGTAAGTGTGGATCAAGTAAATGGTACTCAATTATTTTATATGACATTGCAGTAAGCTTATGCTGTAAAGTTAAAGATTTATAAAAAGTTGTAACTCTATTTATGAAAGTAAGTTTTGTAAATAAATAGTTTTGATTTCTATCTAAAAAATTTATCTGTTTAATGTTGTATATATTCAATTGTTTTATCTAATTTTTATATTAATATTATCCTGTTGGTAAATATGTTGTTATTAAATGGGCACTATAATGTTACATTGTGTGTTTTTAGATTTTTTGCGAATGTTTTAATACAGTGAAATGTAACAATGGTGTTATATGCAGTTAATGTTGTTGTCTTATGGTGAGTCAAGACTTGCTTTATTGCCTTCTAAAATGTGTGCTTATGATAAAATGTTAAATTGTTGTTATACAGGGAATCCTGATATAGATGGAGTTATTAATCCTCAAAATGAATCTGAATTTAGTCAGTATCTATACCGGTCACAATTTTGTGATTATTGTGTTGTAAGTAGTCCTAAATTAGAAGGCAATGTAATGTTTTTATATGGTAATAATCCATCAGGCAAGCCTGTATATATAGTTTTCTTGCATCCAAATGGTCTTATACCTGATATATTTGAGCAAGGTTTAGTATTAGATAACAGTAATTTTCTATCAAGTGGATTTCTTGGTGATATAATCTTAAATGCAACATCGGAAGAGAGAACTATTGCCTTGTTTGATCAAATTAGTTCTCAACTTGAGATATTTGCCAAAACCTCAATTAGCTATATAACTCAGATGAATTATTTTAATAGTAGTGGTGAATTATTTAATACTGACTATAAAACTGTGACCTTGAAAAATGTAACTGTGGATTCAGTTGGTGAGCAGATATTTTGTATGAAATTTCAGTAAGTTTATGCTGTAAAGTTAAAGATTTATAAAAAGTTGTAACTCTATTTATGAAAGTAAGTTTTGTAAATAAATAGTTTTGATTTCTATCTAAAAAATTTATCTGTTTAATGTTGTATATATTCAATTGTTTTATCTAATTTTTATATTAATATTATCCTATTGGTAAATATTTTGTTATTCAATGGGCACTACAATGTTACATTGTGTGTTTTTAGATTTTTTGCGAATGTTTTAATATAGTGAAATGTAACAATGGTGTTATATGCAGTTAATATTATTGCCTTATGGGGATTCACAACTTTCTTTGTTTCCTACAAAGAGTATACATTATGATAAAGCGCTAAATGTTTGTTATACAGGGGATCCTGATACGGATATACTATTTCAACTTGTCGGTATAGCTGAGTTTTCTCAGAATCTATACCGGTCAAAATTTGATGATTATTGTATTGCAAGTAATCCTAAACTAGAGCGCAATATAGTGTTTTTATATGGTAGTAATCCATCAGGTCAGCCTGTATATATGGCTTTATTTCAGCCAGTTGGTCTTATGCCTAGTCTGTTTCAGGAAGGTGTAATATTAAATAGGTATAATTTGATATCAACTGAAGTGCTTGATGAGTCATTATCAACGTTGACACCGGAAGAGAAAACTATAAGACTGTTTCCTACTATTATTAGTATGGTTGATATAATTACCAAAAGCGCAAGACCCCGTTTGGATCAGTTTAATTTTTTTAATAGTAGCGGTAATTTATTTTCTACAGATTATAAAAGTACAGCCTTGAATAGTGTAAATGTGGATCAAGCAGGTGATCAAACATTTTGTATGAAATTTCAGTAAGTTTATGCTGTAAAGTTAAAGATTTATAAAAAGTTGTAACTCTATTTATGAAAGTAAGTTTTTTAGATAAATAGTTTTGATTTTTATCTAAAAAATTTATTTGTTTAATATTGTGTATAAGCAATTTGTATATTAATGTGATTTGTTTGTAAATATTTTTTAGTAGATGAGCTGTAATATTATACTGTGTGTTTCTGAGATTTGCTAATTGTAGTATAGTTGAAATATAACGATTATTGGTTATAATTATATGCATTTAATATTATTATCTAGTGTAAGATCGGAACTTATTTTGTTGCCTGCAAAAGATGTTCACTTTAACAAGATGTTAGGGTACTGTTATACAAGTAATAATAATCTGAATATGCAAATAGCAATGCCTGTCATGGATGATATGTTTTATAAACGTATATACCGGACAAAATTTACTGATTATAATATTGTATCTAGTGAACTCTTAAACTTATCTTTGGTGTTTTTATATGGTAAGAATCCAGTATCCGAACCTGCACATCTAGTTTTTATGTGTCCATCTGATTTGATACCTACTCTGTTTCAGGAAGGTGTGTTATTAAATACAAGTACTTTTTTAACAGCTGGAGTAAATTATAGGCCAGATCTATCACTGAAAGATAAAACCAAGTGCTTGTTTGATGATGTTAAGAATAGAGTGAGTATAAGATCTAGTGTTCCAGATGGCCGTATGTATCGGTTTAGTTATCTTGATAGTAGTGGTAATATGTTTCATCAATCATATCAAAGTACAGTTTTGGAGCTTGTACGAGTGGATGAAGTAAGTAATGATGTAGAATTTGTTATGAAAATGCAGTAAATTTGTGCTGTGGAGTCATTTTTATCAATAGGTGGTTTTTGATTTTAATCTAAGAAATTTATCTGTTTAATGTTGTATATATGCAATTATTTTATCTAATTTATATGTCAATATAATCTTATTGGTAAATATTTTTACTGGATGAGTTGTAATATTATATTGTGTGTTTTTGGATAATTTTGCTAATTGTCATACAATAAAATATAATGATTGTTAATTGGTATGTACTTAGTATTATTATCATTTACAAATGGTACACCTTTTATTAACTAAATTTCAGTAAAGTATGATAAAAGCTTAGTGATTTATACAGCAGATGCTAATGTGAATAGAATTAGGAGATCCTCAAGAAGATCATTTTTATCACTTATTGTATTGATCAGAAGTACAGATTTTATTGTCGTAATCAATCGTCTTGTATTCATAGTATTTTTTTGGTAAAAACCAGTCAGGTAACGAAACTTAAAATGTTGATATAATATCATATTCTTAATATATTAAATATTATAGAACAATTTCTTAGTTTAAGATTACGATTAATAGTACATAAGTCAAGCCTTCTCTTTTTCCAAAGTTCTTACTCTTGCTTTTTTTTAAATCCCTCATTTATAACATAATTATTAATACAATGTGTCATAATTGATATGCATGCCAAGATATTCATCATTTTGTCTAATATTATATGTAAAGCATTTCATGTATAATGGGATTTTTTAGTGTGAAAGAAATAATTATTTTGCACTGAATTTGAAAAATAAAGTTGAGTAAGACTAGCATTGATTCAGTAATAGATTATACTAGGTACAATATAAAATTAATATAATAGTTTACATTTTATTAAAAATAGTTAATATGCATTAATAGTAATTGATATTTCTTATTAAAAAATTAAAATTATATGCGACTAATATTGTTATTTTTAGATGGATATCCTGTTTTAGTGCCTGAGAAAGAGTATAGTTATGATAAATCCAACGGAGCTTATTATCCACTAAATCCTAATTTTAATGGTGAAATTGGCCAAACTTCTATTAAAACTGTTAGGTTTGTGCCCATGCATCAAGCAATATTTCAAAGATATTGTATTATGAGTAGTGTAAGATTTGAATTAGAGTATTACTTTTTATTTGGTAAGAATAAAGCAGGACAAGAATCTTTTCTAATTATTGCAGTTAAACCTAATTCTTTGCGTGACTTTACGGCAAATGGATTAATATTGACTAAGAAAACAGTTGTTATTGCTGGAAAAGTTTGTCTAGATAAAACTACACCAGAAGAGTATACGATTATGTTGTTTAACATGTATAAGTCTTATGTTAAACTTTCTTTTAAGCAAGATATACCTCGTTCGTATATGTTGAATTTTTTTAATGATAGTGGGGAATTATTTCATACTCAATATCAAAGCACATACTTAAGTCACACTAAAATAAATGTGTCCGATAATAATCTAAGTTATATTATGAAATTCTAAGGATTATTCAAAATAATATTAAAATACTTATAAAAAGGTGAAATTATATGTTGCTAATATTGTTATTTTTAGATAGACATCTTGCTTTAGTACCTGAGATGGGAAGTGTCGTTATGATAAGTCTCGTGGAGCATACTATGGAGTAAATCCTAATTTTGATAGTAACCTACCTTCTTCTAAAAATGCATATATTTATGCCCATACATCAAACAATGTTTCAAAAATGTTGTATTGTGAGTAATATAAGATTTAAATCAAAATGTTACTTTTTATTTGCTGAAAATAAAGAGAGGCGAAAATTTTATCTAGCTATTCAAGTTAAACTTAATTTTTTGCGTGACTTGAAGGCAAATGGATTAATTTACTAAGGAAATAGTTTTTATAAGCGTGGAAATTTACCTAGATAGCATTGCAGCTGAAATAGTATACTATTATTTTACAAATATAAATCTTGTCTAGGGTTTTCTTCTGGCAAAAATCTGCCCCCTATATATGTTGAATTTTTTTAATGATAGTGTGGAATTATTTCATACTCAATATCAAGGTAGACACTTAAATCATGTTACAGTAGATGCATCTAATAATGATATAAATGGTATAGTGAACTTCTTTAGAGTATACTTGGTCATTCAGTAATACTTATTGACTTATGTGCTTCAGCTGTAATAATAATTTACTTGAGTATTTAATATAGTTATACTCTTTTGTTGAATTTGTTAATTATTAACAGATATAAATATAATGATTTATTTTTTGTTTCATTTTTTTGCAGTGTTGATAGTATTATCAGCTATAGCTGTAGTTTATGTGTCAAATCCTGTTTATTCTGTGCTATGTTTAATTTTAACGTTTTTCATATCTAGTACATTATTTATTTTGTTGGGTGCAGAGTTGATAGCAATGCTAGTTATAATAGTATATGTAGGGGCTGTAGCAGTACTGTTTTTATTTGTAGTTATGATGTTAGATATAAACTATTCGAGATTTAAAAGTGGATTTACAAAATATCTTGCTATAGGGTTATTATGTGGGATGATATTATTTATTAATATAGTGTTTATTATTAAGCAATCTGCAACAACTGAGTTAGTAAGTACAGGATCTGTTCCTTATGTAAGTAATGTGATTGCTATTGGTAATTTAATATATACAAAGTATATGTATATATTTCATTTATCTGGGATATTACTTTTAATATCAATAATTGGATCTTTAGTATTAACTTTACGTACTAAGAGCAATAGTGTGCGTAGACAAAATATAGATGTTCAGGTTAATAGGTCATCTACTATAAAATATGTAAATGTTAAAGTACGAGAAGGAGTGGATTATGAAAATTCTAACTGATGCTGGTATTACTTTAAATCATTTCCTTATTTTGGGTGCAGTTTTATTTACTATTGGTGTATCTGGAATTTTTATTAATCGCAAAAACATAATTACTATTCTTTTATCGATAGAACTGATGTTGTTAGCAGTTAATATTAATTTTACTGCTTTTTCGGTATATCTTGATAATATTTTAGGACAAGTCTTCGTCATGTTTATATTAACAGTAGCTGCTGCAGAGTCTGCAGTGGGTTTAGCTATTATTGTAGTATATTTTAGAAATTGTGGAAATATTGACATTGAAACAGCCAATAAAATGAAAGAGTAAAGAAGGTTTTTATAGTATTTATTGACTAATTATAATTAGTTATTTTAATTGATTTGTGGTCAATTAATTAAGGATCAGGTTTATGATTAAGGTTGAGCTATTATGTGTTCTTTTGCCTTTAATAGGTTCTATTTTTGGTAATATGATAAATAATAGGTTAATTTCTCAGTTAGTTACCACTTCTTTGGTGGTTTGTGCATCATTGTTATCGTGGTACTTATTTTTTGATTTTAAAGATAGTTATGTTATTACTTTATTTCCGTGGATTGAATTATATAAGTTAAAAATTAACTGGTCATTGTATATAGATTCATTAAGCATGATTATGCTGATAATAGTTAATACAGTGTCAGCGGTGGTGCATCTTTATTCGATAGGTTATATGTCTCACGATATAGGTGTATCTAGATTTTTATCTTATATATCATTATTTACATTCTTTATGTTAATTTTAGTAACAAGTGATAATTTTGTTCAACTTTTTTTTGGTTGGGAAGGTGTCGGATTATGTTCTTATTTGTTAATTGGTTTTTGGTTTGATAAAGCTTCAGCTACTAAAGCAGCAATAAAAGCATTTATTATGAATAGAATAGGGGATTTTTTTTTATATTAGGAATTATAGCCGTATTTTGGGTATTTGGATCTTTAGAATTCAGTAAAGTGTTTAACATGCTTGATTCAATATATGTTGAAGGTGCAATTAATTTTTTTGGTTATCCGATACCTTATTTAGATGTGATATGCTTGTTACTTTTTATTGGATGTATGGGTAAGTCTGCACAAATTGGTTTACATACATGGTTGCCTGATGCAATGGAAGGTCCTACTCCTGCTTCAGCATTAATTCATGCTGCAACTATGGTAACAGCAGGAGTATTTCTTGTTGTTAGATGTTCTCCATTGTTTGAATTGTCAGTAATGGCACGCAATGTTGTCTTGATTATTGGCACATGTACCTGTTTATTTGCTGCGACTGTTGCTATTGTACAGAGTGATATAAAGAAGATAATAGCATATTCTACTTGTAGTCAGTTAGGATATATGTTTATTGCATGTGGGTTATCAGCATATAGTGTTGCTGTATTTCATTTGATGACTCATGCTTTTTTCAAAGCACTGTTGTTTTTATGTGCTGGTAATATAATACATGCTACACATGAACAAGACATTCATAAAATATGTATTTCTTGGCGTCAGTTACCATTTACATATGTGTTGACTTGGATAGGATCCTTAGCATTAGCAGGTATTTTCCCTTTTGCTGGTTTTTATTCAAAAGATTTGATTATTGAAAGTAGCTATCACACTAGTACAATTGCCTTTATAATATGTAATTTAGTTGCATTTCTAACAGCTTTTTATTCTTGGAGATTGATTATATTAGTTTTTCATGGAATCAACTCAAGAAATGGTCCAATACATGAGTCAGGAAAGATTATGCTTTTGCCTCTATTAGTGTTGGCTATAGGTTCTATATTTTCTGGTATGTGGGGACAAAATTTATTATTAATTAATGATGCTGCATTTTGGAAGGGTAGTATACAAATACATGAACATGTAGAAGTTGGGTTATTTGTAAAAATGTTACCATTATTTCTAAGTATACTTGGAATAGTATGTGCTTACTTAAAATATTTTTGCAATTATTCTAGTAATTTGCATTTTAACCGGTTATTTAAATTTCTATATAATAAGTGGTATTTTGATGAGTTGTATAATCTTGTATTTATAATACCTATTAAGTTTATAGCTAATTTCTTTTCTAGAGTAATTGATAAAAAAATTATTGATTATTTTGGGTTAGGTGGTATTACTAAAATAGTGAATTCTTGCTCAAAGGGTAGCGTTAAGATACAAACTGGTTTTGTTTTCGATTATGCATTTATTATGCTATTAGGTTTGATAAGTATTATCATGTGGTTAATTTATAATAATATAAGATTTTAAAGTAATGCTATTTTTGATGATTTTATTGCCAATATTAGGGTCATGCTTATTAGCAATTAGTAATTTTAAGGCGAATTTAGTAGTTGCAAAGATAACTTCTTTGTTATGTGCTGTAACTGCATTCTTTATAAATGTTATTGTAGCTGTAAAATTTGATTATTTGTATAAGGGTTTTCAATTTATACATAATCTAGCTCCAGGTTTTGTATTAGGTATAGATGGGTTGTCTTTGCTGCTTCTATTATTGACGACTTTTTTATTTTTATTATCTATTATCTTCACTTTATGTAATACGCAGTTAAGAAATTTGCGTATGTTTCTTGCTTTATTATTGTTACTAGAGGGATTAACTATAGGAGTATTTGCTTCACTTGATATAGTAATGTTTTATATATTTTTTGAATCTGTTCTAATTCCAATGTTTTTTATTATAGGAATGTGGGGACATGAAGACAGAGTATATGCTACATTTAAATTATTTTTATATACTTTACTTGGTTCTTTATTATTCTTAATAGCAATACTGTATATATATTTCTTTTCTGGTAAAGTAAGTGATATAGGGCAGTTAACTTATATTTTATCAAATTATTTAAGTCTGACAGCACAGAAATGGGTATGGGTTGCATTTTTTATTTCATTTGCAATAAAAATACCTATTATACCTTTTCATACTTGGTTACCTGATGCTCACGTTCAAGCACCTACAGTAGGATCTGTTTTATTGGCTGGTATTCTAATTAAAGTTGGTACATATGCATTACTAAGATTTTCTCTCCCTATGTTACCAGAAGCTAGTGTATATTTTTCAAATTTTGTAATAATATTAAGTATTATAGCTGTAATTTATGCTTCATTGATATCTTTTGTCCAAACTAATATTAAAAAGTTAATAGCATATTCTTCGATAGCTCATATGGGGTTTGTTACTGCTGGAATATTTTCTTTTAATAAATATGGGATATCAGGAGCTGTATTTCAGATGATTAGCCATGGATTAATATCTGCAGCTTTGTTTATTTGTGTTGGTATACTTTATAATCGTACTCATACTTTGGAAATAGCAAGATATGGGGGGTTAGCAAAAACAATGCCTAAATTTTCTGTTATATTTATATTTTTTGCAATGGCTTCGATTGCTTTACCTGGTACTTCAGGTTTTATAGGAGAGTTTTTATCTATATTAGGGATTTTTCATTACTCTAAATTATTTTCAGTTTTTATTGCTGTTGGAGTTGTATTAGGTGCTTTATATATGTTGTTCTTGTGTAAGAGAGTAATCTGGGGTGTACCAAATTGTGATTTAATTGATTGTAATCTTAATAAGGATGAGTTATTTATTTTAATAGTGTTAGTTGCTTTTATATTATTATTTGGATTGTATCCTTATTATATCTTATTAAAATGCTTAACTCCATTCATAGAGCAGTTGTCTTTAAGAAACTTTATACTTTAGTAGCATTTGAGATTGTTTATTATGTATTGGAATAATTTTGTTTATATAATACCGGAAATTTTTTTAGTTAGTTCATCTTTGATCTTCTTATTATTAGGGATTGTACTGAATAAAAGAGTTATACATGTTTTGTCATTGATTACTTCACTGATAACTATTGGTGTTGTTTTAATTAATTTAGAGATTGAACCACGGCTAATTTTTGATGGACTGTTAAAGTCTGATTTGTATATTTCTATTGCAAAAATTGTGATTTTATTTTCTAGCAGTAGTGTTCTATTTATGATGTTAGCATCTGGTAGGGAGTATTGTTATGAATTTTCAATAATGATTTTACTTGCAGTTTTTGGTTTAATCACTTTGATTTCTGCAAATAATCTACTTTCTTTTTATTTATCATTTGAAATACAAAGTATAACTTTATATGCATTAACATGTTTTGATAAAAGTGCAATTAGGTCTTCTGAATCAGGTGTAAAATATTTTGTATTAAGTGCACTGTCTTCTTGTATAATGCTGTATGGAATTTCTATGTTATATGGTTATACAACAGAAGTGGGTTTTTATGAATTATACAATTTCTTTTCTCATGGTCAGAATATACCTTTAGGTTCTATTTTAGGTATGGTGTTTATTTTAATTGGTATATTTTTTAAATTATCAGTGGCTCCATTTCATATGTGGGTTCCTGATGTTTATCAGGGTACTTCGACTGTTATGACAGCGTTTTTTTCTATAGTACCAAAAAGTACATTTATACTATTATTGATTAGAATATTAAATGAAGTATTACCTGCTTTATCTAAAGATTGGCAACATATAGTGATATGTGTATCCGTATTATCTATATTTGTTTCAGCATTTGGGGCAATGAGGCAAAGTAATTTAAAAAGATTATTTTCATATGCTGCTATTGGACATATGGGGTATATGTTAATTGCATTAGCAATGAATACTTTGGCTAGTAATACAGCTGTAATAATGTATTTATTGTTATATGTTATTATGAATATAGGGCTTTTTTCTGTTTTGATACAGTATCGTGATGATAATTGTAATGTATTGAATTTAAGAGGGTTACATACTAACTCTCCAGTAATAGCATTTTGTATTGCTGTAACTATGTTATCTATGGCTGGAATACCACCTTTAGCTGGATTTTTTCCTAAGTATGATATATTATCAAGTTTAATAGAAAATGGTTTTATAAAAATTGCAATAATTTTTGCTCTTGTAAGTGTTATTTCATGTTATTACTACTTGCGAATTATTAAGGTAATGTATTTTGATTTAAATGATACTTCTTGTAGTATATTAGTAATGAATAAGAAATTATCTGCTGTCCTATTGTTTACAGTATTAATATATTTTATATTTTTTGTATTTGTTGGTGATGTAAGGCGTGTTATAGGTTATTTTCTACATTTTAATTTTTTTAATGGATAATAATCTGAATATTCGATATATAATATACTGAGTTTATTCAATATTAAAACGTGTGAAAACAATTTCAATATTTGGCTCAACTGGTGCTATTGGTCAAATGATTATTGATATAATATTTGCTGATCTCGATAAATATCAAGTAAAAGTATTGGTTGCAAAATCGAATATTCATTTATTAGCATACCAGGCTAAGTTAGTTGGTGCAGAAAGAGTTGTTATTTCTGATGTTGATTTGTATCAAGAACTAAAAGATTTATTGGTTGGTACTAATATTAAAGTTAGTGCTGGCGATTCTGGGATGGTTATGGCTACATCTTTAAATGTAGATTATGCAATGATGGCTATTGTAGGAGTGGCGGCACTTATACCGATGACTTATTTAATTAATTCAAATGTTAAAGTTATTGCATTAGCAAATAAAGAAAGTATAGTTTGTGGTGGGACGTTATTACTTAGTTTAGCTAAAGAAAAGGATGTTAATATTATTCCTGTAGATTCAGAACACAATGCTATACATCAGATGTTTTCTAATAATGATAAAAAAGATTTGGAAAAAATTACCTTAACTGCATCTGGTGGTCCATTGTTATCAATGGATTATAATCAAATGAAAAACGTGACAATTCAAGATACAGTGAAGCATCCCATTTGGAAGATGGGAAAAAAAATATCTGTTGATAGTGCAACTATGATCAATAAATCTCTTGAAGTTATAGAAGCTTATTATTTTTTTTCAGTAAAAGCTGAAAAATTAGATATAATTATACATCCTGAATCTATAGTGCATGGGATAGTGTCTTATATAGATGGTACATCTGTTGCTGTTATGTCTGTACCAGATATGAAAATTCCAATTATGTATACGTTATCTTGGCCAGATAGGTCAGCTGTTTTATGTAGAAAACTGAATTTAGCATTATGTAATCAGTTGACTTTTATAAAACCTGATGTTTATAAGTTTCCTGGTATAAAATTAGGATTTGAGGTATTAAAAACATCTAATGTTCATGCTAATAGCATTATTTTAAATGCTGCAAATGAAGTTGCTGTTGATGCTTTCTTAAATAAGAAAATAGGATTTCTTGATATTATAAGTGTAGTCTATGAAACATTAAACTTACTTGATTACGGTCGTATTAATTCTCTATCAAATATTCTTGATTGTGATGCAGTAAGTAGAAGAGTAGCAAGTAATATTGTTGATAAATTATGTTAATATATTAAATTATTTGTTTAATATATTTAATAATACATTGCGAATCCATTTTTGTGATATATTTGTATTTTTGCTAATTTGTATAAATAATGTCGTTAATGCTTAATAGTAATTAATAAAAAGAGAGGAATGTTAATTATTAAAAGTTAATTTTCTTTAAATAATGATATATTGATTTAATTTTATTAAATAATGCGTTTACTTAACATAGTGTATTTGGTATAAATATTTTAAAATGAAGATGTGTCTTGTAGGTGTTAGATGTTTAGACGTAATATCTTGAATATATTATTGGTATTAATTTTCTCTTTTGTTGTTTCATGCTCAAATAAGAGTAGGTATCAGTTTAGTAGGAAATATTCTCCGATTTATAATCCTGATGGTGAAGCTTTTGATAGTAATGTGGAATTTGCTCGTGATTACTCAATTTATAAAGAACATAGGGATGCATTGAACTCTGGTGTTGATAAAAATAGTAAGAGTGTTAATACAAGACGCAAAGTAAAACCTAAAGTGCAGGTAAAGGATAAAGAATATGAGGCTTTTTTGAAAGAAGATGGTCATGATTCTATGATAGATGATAATGGAATCAATTTGATTGATGTAGCAGGTGCTAAATTTATTGATCCTATAGAAGATGATGATGGTATACATGTTCAAGATGTAAAGGATAAAAATGAAGTTCCAGTAGCTAAAGCTAAAGATAAGACTAAATTACAAGATGTTAAAAATAAACCTCCAGTAGCTAAAGCTAAAGATAAGACTAAATTACAAGATGTTAAAAATGAACCTCCAGTAGCTAAAGCTGAAGATAAGACTAAATTACAAGATGTTAAAAATGAACCTCCAGTAGCTAAAGCTGAAGATAAGATTAAATTGCAAGATGTCAAAAATGAACCTCCAGTAGCTAAAGCTGAAGATAAGATTAAATTGCAAGATGTCAAAAATGAACCTCCAGTAGCTAAAGCTGAAGATAAGATTAAATTGCAAGATGTCAAAAATGAACCTCCAGTAGCTAAAGCTGAAGATAAGACTAAATTACAAGATGTCAAAAATGAACCTCCAGTAGCTAAAGCTGAAGATAAGATTAAATTACAAGATGTCAAAAATGAACCTCCAGTAGCTAAAGCTGAAGATAAGACTAAATTACAAGATGTCAAAAATGAACCTCCAGTAGCTAAAGTTGAAGATAAGATTAAATTACAAGATGTCAAAAATGAACCTCCAGTAGCTAAAGCTGAAGATAAGACTAAATTACAAGATGTCAAAAATGAACCTCCAGTAGCTAAAGCTGAAGATAATACTAAATTACAAGATGTCAAAAATGAACCTCCAGTAGCTAAAGTTGAAGATAAGATTAAATTACAAGATGTTAAAAATGAACCTCCAGTAGCTAAAGCTGAAGATAAGACTAAATTACAAGATGTTAAAAATGAAGTTAAACCTCTAATAACTGGGAGTACAGATGATACACCTAACTTGAGTGATAATAGTGACAATCAGGTTGATAAAAAAGACAAAGGATTTCGTTCATTGTTAAAATTTACAAAAATAGAAAATAATAAAGACAAAAATTCCAGTGGTGATTCAGAAAATCATAAAGATAATATTGATAGTGATGAAGAACCTGTGCTATCTCAATCTAAGCATGACGTAGAACCTGCTAATCCAGTTTCTGAAGTGAGTGAACAAAAAAATAATTATAAAGCTGTACACTTTTTGTCATTTTTAAAAGAGCAAAATAAAGATCAAAATGATACTACAGAAGAATTACAAGAAGCAGAAAATAAAAATGATCAAGATAATTCTACAAAAGAGCAAGATAATGCTGTAAAAGATAACGTTGGAATGTCTGGACACAATGGTCAAATTGATATCAGTAATAACGGTAATAATGGCGAACAAGTGGTTGTAATGTCTGAAGAAGAGAAAGATTACATGTTATTACAAGGTATTAAAGAGATGAAAGAATATGATGAAGACTATAGTATTACTTATTATTATGATGATTAAGGTATGGCATACTATGAAGAGTAGAGCGTAAATTTAGAGAAATTATAGTAGATTTATTGATTTAGCTATGTATAATTTTGATTTTATGTGTAAAATTGTATTGTAGTATGCAGTGTGATGTTGTGGATAGAATTTTAAATGAAGAGGGGTTGTTTGACTGTATTCTAAAGAAAAGTAAAGTAACTTATGAAGTAAAAGTTGGTGATGTTATAATTGGTGGTAATAACCCTATAGTAGTGCAATCCATGGCATTGGGTGGATCTGGGGATGTAAGTAAAGATGCACATGAGATTTTAGAATTGGCACAAGCTGGATCTGAGTTGGTAAGAGTTGCAGTTAATTCAGAACAAGCTATGAAAAATATTCCTTATATGAGGGATGTGTTAGTAGATCATGGATTTAATGCTAAAATGATAATAGGATGTGGGCAGTATGAAATTGCTAGGTTAGTAAGAAAATATCCGGAATGTGCAGCTGCTTTAGGGAAAATACGTATTAATCCAGGAAATGTTGGATTTGGGAATAAGCGAGATAAGAATTTTGAAGATATTATCGAATTTGCAATAAAGTATGATATCCCTATTAGAATAGGTGTAAATTGGGGAAGTTTAGATAAATATTTAGCTTCAAAATTAATGAATGATAATGCATTGCTTAGTAACCCTAAACCAGATTATGTGATTTTACAGAAGGCATTAGTAATTTCTGCTATAACAAGTGCTAAACGTGCAGAAGAAATTGGTTTATCTAAAAATAAAATAGTTATATCTTGTAAAACGAGTAAAATACAAGATTTAATTCCTGTTTATACAGTGTTGTCAAATGTATGTGATTATCCATTACATTTGGGGTTAACAGAAGCAGGCTCTGGTACAAAAGGAATGGTTAGTAGTGCTGCAGGAATATCTTACCTATTACTAAATGGAATAGGTAATACTATACGTGTTTCTCTAACTCAGCAGCCAGGAGAACCAAGAAGTACTGAAGTTAAGTTATGTCAAGAAATTTTGCAAAGTATAGGGTTAAGGAGTTTTACTGCACAGGTAACTTCATGTCCAGGTTGTAATAGAACTAACCCTAAATATTTTCATCAGTTAGCTAAAGATGTAAATGATTATATTGCAGAGCGTATGCTAGTATGGAAAAATACTAATCCTGGATCCGAAAATATGGTTGTAGCAGTTATGGGTTGTATAGTGAATGGTCCTGGTGAAAGTAAACATGCAAATGTAGGCATTAGCCTTCCTGGCTATGGTGAAAGACCTGTAGCTGCAGTGTATCAAAATGGAGAAAAATTATGTACCTTAGAAGGTGATAATATTTTTGAGCAATTTACATCAATAATTGAGAATTATGTTAATGTATATTATCAATAGTAAGAAAGGTAATCTATCTAATGGAATCTACAACTGGTGAAATGTTCTTTTTTAAGCATTTTGAGGAATTGAGATATAGAATATTTTTTAGTTTTATATTTTTTTGTATCATGTTTGGTATATGTTATTTCTTTTCCGAAAGAATATATAACTTTTTATTAATTCCTCTAATAGATTTAGAAGGTACTAATCCTGAGTTTTCTTTAATATACACTGATTTAACAGAAGCTTTCTTTGTATATTTAAAAGTTGCTACTATGGCTGCTTTGTTATGTTCTTTTCCTGTTTTTGCGTGGCAATTTTATATGTTTTTAGCTCCAGGGTTATACAAGAAAGAAAAATTAGTATTGTTACCCTACTTGATATCAACTCCAGTACTTTTTATTCTTGGAGCTGCAATGGTATATTATTATATATTCCCTTTAGCTTGGAAATTTTTTATTGCGTTTGAAAACAGAGATGCTTCAATGGGTGTGCCAATAGAATTTATGCCATCAGTAAGCGAATATCTAGATTTGGTCTTACAACTAATGTTTGCATTTGGTGTGGCATTTCAAATTCCTATATTTTTAACATTAATGTCCAGGATTGGTATAGTATCTGCAAAAAGTTTAGCACGAAAACGAAGAGTTGCAATTGTAGTTATTTTTATTCTTGCTGCTATACTAACACCACCTGATGTATTAAGCCAAATAGGATTAGCGATACCAATGTTATTATTATATGAAGCATCAATATTAGCTTGTAAGTATATTGAGCGTAATAAATAATGTTTTGCTACTTATAGAAATGTTGTTTATATGTAATGGTATTGTGAGCTAATTAATTTATAGCGGCTTAAGTAATGAGAAAGATTGCTGAAATATTCTTACAAAGGAATAGAGTATCAATATTTCTATTAGTGATTATATTGATATTTGGTTCTTATTCTTATTTTGATATTCCTAAAGAAAAAAATCCTGAAATAAAAAAACCTATTTTGTCTATTCATACTAGTTTACAAGGAATGTCATCTGAAGATGTAGAAAAATTTTTAGTATATCCTATTGAACGAGAAATAAAGTCTATTAAAGGTGTTAATAGGATTATCTCAATCGCTAAAAACGGCTATGCAAATGTAATATTGGAATTTAATGTAGGATTTAACTATAAAGAAGCTTTGGAAAATGTAAGATCAAAAATAGATATAATACGTGCTAAATTGCCTCAAGAGGCAACTTTTCCTATAATAAGTGAAGAAAATTTCAGTTTATTTCCAGTATTAAGTATAGCTTTGATTGGTGATTTGCCTAATAGAACGTTATCTAAAATTGCAAGTAATTTACAATCTAGATTGGAAAATTTACCTAATGTAGAAAGTGTAAAAATTATTGGAAATGGTAAAGATGTTGTTGAGATAAATATTTCTCCTGATGTTATTAATAGTTATAACTTACAAGTACAAGATGTAGTAATGGCTGTATTAAATAACAATCAATTTGTAAATGCTGGAAATTTGGATTCTATGGTGGGTAAGTATACATTACATTTACCAAGTATTCTAAAAAATATGCAAGATATAATGAATATACCAATAAAAACTGACGGATATTCTGTTATCACTCTAGGGAATATTGCTACTATAAGACCAGTTTATCAAAACAACAAAGAATTTGTTCGAGTAAACAATCATCCATGTTTAGTATTAGAGGTATCGAAACAAACAGGTAAGAATATTATTGAAACTATATCTCAAGTAAAAGAACTTATAAGTAACTTAGGAGATGTGTTGCCAAACAACTTATCAGTTATTTATCTTCAAGATGAGTCAGGAGAAATATCGGACATTTTAAATGAATTACAAAATTCTATTTTAATGTCAGTTTTACTAGTTGTGATCATTATGATGATATTTATGGGAACTAAAACTGCAGTATTAGTTGCTATATCAATACCAGGATCTTTTTTATTTGGTATTATCATTATGTATTCACTAGGGTATACGTTGAATATAGTGATTTTATTTTCCTTAATTATGGCTGTTGGAATGCTTGTTGATGATGCTATAGTCATTACTGAATATGCAGATAGGAAAATGATTAATGGTTTAAACAAGGTAGAAGCTTTTAAACAAGCTGCATATGATATGTTTTGGCCAGTTGCATCGGCTACTTTAACAAAATTGGTGGTGTATATTCCATTGTTATTTTGGCCTGGAACTACTGGTGAATTTATGAAGTATATTCCTATTGCATTAATTACGACTTTGAGTGGTTCGTGGATTATGGCTTTGATTTTTATTCCAGTTTTAGGTGCTATTATTGGAACGCCATCGGTAACTGATAAAAAAAGTATAGCAAAGATTGTAGCAGTAAGTACTGGTGATTTTATACATTTAGGAAAATTTACTAAAGGTTATAGTAAAATTTTAAATAATGTGCTTGATCATCCTAAAAAATTTATTTGTATAATAATTGGTATTTTACTTATCTCTACATTTGGATATTTTATAGTTGGTCCAGGTATAGAATTTTTTCCAAGTATTGACTCAGAAAGAATGCTTATTACTATAAGAGCAAATAATAATTTATCTGTTTATGAAAGAAATGATATATTACAAGAAATTGAGCAAAGAATTTCTGATATACCTGGTATAAAATTTATTTACATAAAAGCTGGCCTATTTGATTATTCATTAGATGTGGATGATATTATTGGGAAAGTTCAAATAGAATTAAAAAGATGGTCTCTTCGTAGAAAATCTGAAAAAATATTAGGTGAAATAAAAAGTAAGTTACAAGATGTAAAAGGTATCATTGTAAATATTACAGAGGAAAAAATGAAGCCAGTAATTGGTAAGCCAATACGCATTGATATTAGCTCATATGATATAACTAAAATTAATGATATGACTAATAAGGTAATATCTATTATGAATAATTCTTTAGGATTTGAGAATATTACGGATAATAGATCATCCTTAGAAATAGAATGGAAAGTCAATATTGATAAAAATAAAGCAATGAAGTCTGGTGTTGATATTTCCATAATTGGCAAATTTATAAAGATGACAGCTGAAGGAATATTATTAAATAGTTATCATCCAGATAATGTTAATGATGAAGTAGATATTATTATGAGATTTCCTAAGGAATATCGTAATTTAAATACATTAAGTAATTTATTTGTCAGTACTTCACATGGATATACTGCTGTCAGTGATTTTATTATTCATCAAGCTCAACGTAAAGAAGGTGGGATAAATCATATTAATGGTATGAGAACAGTTAGTGTAACGGCTGATTTGTCTGAGGGGTATTTATTGGAAAGAATGATAAATTTTTTAAATCAGAAATTTAAAGATAATTTTGATTCAGAAGTGTCAGTTGAAGTAAAAGGAGAGATAAAGGATCAAGAAGAATCGCAAAGGTTCTTAATAAAAGCATTTTTTATTGTAACAATACTTATTATGTTGATTCTAATTACTGAATTTAATAGTATTTATGATACATTAATTATTATGACAGCTATTTTCTTGTCAACTACTTGCATATTTTTCGGATTTTTCATTACAGGCCATGTTTTTTCTGTAGTTATGGGAGGAGTGGGTATTATTGTCTTAGCTGGTGTAATAGTAAATAATAATATTTTACTTCTTGATGCTTTTTATATTAACATGAAGGTTACATGTAGTAAAAAGGAGGCTATAACGAGAGCAGCTTTGTCTAGAGTTAGGCCAATATTATTGACAGTTATTACTGGAATTATAGGATTAGTTCCTATGATATTACGTATAAGTTGTGATTTTATTAACCGACAAATTATTTATGATTCGCCATCAAGTCAGCTTTGGTTTGAATTATCTTATACTATAGCTACTGGATTATGTTTAGCTACTGTTATTACCTTATTTTTTACTCCTGCGTTGCTTATGATTGGAAAATATGATAAAACTGCTAAGTAAGCTTGCAGTATGTATAGTAAGTTTACTGTTGGGAGAAATTGCTTGACTTGAATAGTAGTTATAATATAAACTGCTACCGCGGTTTTATCTGAATATGTGTCATTTTTAAATAATCAGGTGCACTAAATCTTAGTTTTTTGTACATAGGTTTTTACTAAGGGTTTTTATGGTTAATCTACAAAATTTTGATAACTTAGAATTAATAAGGGTGGCTAAGGATATTGCTGATCAGAAAGGCTTGAGTTTAGATGTAATAATCAGGGCTATAGAAGAAGCTATTCAATTAACTAGTCGCAGTAGATATGGAAATTGTAAGATTAAGGTTACAGTAGATAGAAAAACTGGTGTAGTGGCTACTTACAGGCAAGTATTAGTTATTAATGATAATGGTGATGTTGTTATTCCTGAAAGCAAGGAAAAGGAAAATGAAGTAGATTTTTCTGATATAAGCAAATATAAATTAATTACTTTAACGGAAGCTAAGCAAATTGATAAAAACATTGAAGTTGGTGATATAATGTTAGAGCCTCTGCCTGTTATTGATCTTGATTATAGTTCTGCTAAAATTGCAAAGCAAAAAATTGCTCAAGTTATTATTTCAGAAGAACGTAAAAGGCAATATGAAGATTTCAAAGATCGTATAGGTGATATTGTTTATGGTACTGCTAAACGTATAGAATATAATAATGTTATTGTAGATTTAAATGGGAATGAAGGTTATTTATCAGCTTCAAATTTAATAAAAGGTGAAGTATTTCGTGTTGGTGACAGAGTAAAAGCTCATATAGAAGATGTACGAAAAGAAAATTCAGGACCTCAGATATTTCTTTCAAGAATTAGCAAAGGATTTATGGGGCAATTATTCAAGCAGGAAATACCAGAAATATATGATGGAATAGTTACAATTAAAGCTATAGCTAGGGATCCAGGTTCAAGGTCAAAGGTTGCAGTTTTTTCTTCTGATAAAAATATAGATCCAGTAGGTGCATGTGTTGGTGCTAGGGGTGTGAGAATTCAAAGTATTATTTCTGAATTGCATGGAGAAAAGATTGATGTAATTTTATATTCTCCAGAACTCGCTAAGTTTATAGTTAATGCTATAGCTCCTGCAGAAGTTTTAAAAGTTATTATTGATGAAGATAAAGAGAAAATAGAGTTAATAATTCCTGAAAATCAATTAAGTTTAGCAATTGGTAGATATGGACAGAATATTAGATTGGCATCTGAATTAGTTGGGTGGAAAATAGATGTAATAGGAGATGAAACTGAATCTAGTAGAAAAGCAAAAGAGTTAAGTGCAGGATCAAAAATATTTGTTGAAGGATTAGATGTTGAAGAGATAATAGGACAATTGTTATTTACTGAAGGGTTTGTTAGTATTGAAGATATAGATCAAGCATCTATTAATGATATTTCTGCAATAGATGGGTTTAACGAAGAAATTGCAGAGGAGTTAAAGAATAGAGCAGCTGATTATTTAATGCGTAAAGATGCTGAAATGAAACAGATTCTAGATAATTTGTCTGTTGATAAAGATATTGCTATGCTACCGTTTTTAAGACCAAGTGACATTATAGCGTTATCTAATAATGGTATTAAGAGTCTTGAAGATGTTGCTGGGTTGTGTACAGATGAATTTTTCGATATTATTCCTGATATTGCATTGACTAAAGATCAAGTAGACTCTGTTATATTAGAGTCTCGTAAAAAAATAGGGTGGTTATAACTTTTGTTTTGGGTAGTTGTCTATGAATGAGTCTAAAGGTGTTGTAGGTAGTGGGTTGATGTCAGGTAAAACTGAACGTACAACACTAAAACTTAGTGATAAGTTAAAACTGTCTTCAAGTATACAACAGGGTACAAAATTTGCCTCAAAGAAGTCTATAACTACTGTAGAAGTTCGTAAGAGCAAGAAGAGAAGGGATATTGATAATATTGAACAGGCTTCTGTAATATTGCAAAATGATAATGCTTATCAAGGTAGTGAACGTAATAATTCCTTGACTATACAAGAACAAATTTCTCGTATGAATGCTTTGCAGAATGCTAGTATTTATGAGAAAAAGGAGGATACAAGTGATGATAAAGTTCTTAAAAAAGAAGAAGTTATTGATGTTGAAGTAACAGAGTCAGTATTTACTGAAGAGGATAACAGTAATGTTGTTACTGTTGAAGAAGATAATACTGAACAAGTTGAAAAAGAAAATATGGAACAAGTACTTGAAGAAAGTAGTAATAATGTTGATTCAATGTCTTTAAACATTGTTGAGGACAAGCAGAAAGAGGTTGAAGTAAATAATCAAGTTGAAGATAGTAATATAAGTGATTTGTTACAGTCTAAGGGTATTGAAGAGAAAAAGCTTAAGAAATTCGAGAAAGAACATGAAGAAAAGAAAGGAAATCCTAAGAAAGTAGTTTCTAATAACATGTATAGTAAGCATGTAAAATTAGTAATAGAAGAAGAATTGGAAGATAATAATAAACAGGTCATTCAAACACATAAAAGTAAGAAAAATCGTTCAGTTGGCTCTACAAAGAATAAGGTTACTCGCAAAGTCCTAATACCAAAAAGAATTACTGTACAGGAATTAGCAAATAATATGTCTGAAAGAATAAAAGATGTACAGCATATGTTGTTTCAAATGGGAAAGCGTGATATTAAGCCAACAGATTTTTTAGATCCAGATCAAGCTTCTATGATTGTAGAAGCTTTTAACCATACTTTTAAATTGGTAAATGATGGTAAATTAGAGGAAGATTTATATTCTGATGGTAATGACAAAGAATTGCTTCCTAGAGCACCTGTTGTAACTGTTATGGGACATGTAGATCATGGAAAGACTTCATTGCTTGATGCTATACGTAAATCAAATGTTGCAGATGGAGAATTTAAAGGCATTACACAGCATATAGGTGCATATCAGATAATGCTTGATGGTGACAAAAGAATTACTTTTATTGATACACCAGGTCATGAAGCATTTACTGCCATGAGAGCATGTGGTACTAATGTTACTGATATAGTAGTATTAGTTGTCGCAGCTGATGATGGTATTATGCCTCAGACGATTGAATCAATTAATCATGTAAAGGCAGCTAATGTAGCAATGATAGTTGCAGTTAATAAAATTGATAAGCACGATGCTAATATTGATAAAATTACCAATAGTTTACTTAATCATGGGGTAATAGCGGAAAGTTTAGGAGGTGATGTAATAGTTGTTCCTGTATCTGCTAAAGAAAAGATAAATTTAGATCAATTAAAGTCAAGCATATTATTAATAGCGGAGCTGTTAGAATTAAAAGCTGTTTATAATACTAGGGCATCTGGAGTAGTCATAGAGTCGAAAATTGATAAAAATTGTGGAGTAGTAGCAACTTTAATAGTACAAAAAGGGACTTTAAAAGCTGGTGATATTATTGTTGTTGGTCATAATTCATATGGTAAAGTACGTAATATGTTTAATAGTGATGGAAGGAGTGAAAAGGTTGCTATTCCGTCAATGCCGGTGAAGGTTTTAGGATTAAATAATATACCTAATTCTGGAGCTAGTTTTATTGTTGTAGATTCTGAAAAGCAAGCACGTGAATTGATTAATTATAGGCAAGAATTATTTAATGCACAATTAGAAGCAAGTGCTAAACCAAAAATGGATGCTAATAGTATATTAACTTGCAATAAGGTTGATGAATTAAATGTGATTTTGAAGTGTGATGTGATGGGGTCTGTTGAGGCAATATGCTACTCAGTTAGTAAAATAACTCATGAAGATATAAAATTGAATATTTTATATAAAGGTGTAGGGAATGTTACAAAATCAGATGTTTTATTAGCAGAGACATCAAATGCTTTAATTTTAGCTTTTAATGTAAAAGCGGATACACAGGTAAAAGAATTAGCAAAGCAAAAGTGTATTGAAATAAGGCATTATTCAGTTATATATGATATAATTGATGATGTAAAAAAGATATTAAGTAGTATGTTAAAGCCATTACAGCAGGAAGTACAAGTTGGTACTTTGTCTATAAGGAAAGTGTTTTCTTCTGGAAGTGCAGGAAGTGTACTTGGATGTTACGTGACAAGTGGATTGGTTAAGAAAGGTGCGTCAGTGAAATTGATCCGTAATGGTAATGTTATTCACGAAGGAAAAATTAAGGTCTTGCGCCGTTTTAAAGATGATGTAAAAGAAGTTGCTGCTGGGTTTGAATGTGGTATCTTGTTGGACTATGCAAAAGAAGTGTATCCAGAAAATGATATAATTAATGTATTAGAAATAGTAGAAGAAATTAGAGTTATTAAATGATTTATAAATCTGAGAATTTTAGAAGTTTAAAAATTGCTTCAGTATTGAATAGAGCTGTATCTAAAGTTTTGATGCAAGATATTTATTTAGTTGATGGTCATTTAGTAACTGTATCTAAAGTGGAAGTAAGTAATGATATAAGGAATGCTACTGTTTTTATTGTACTTCCTCAAAATTGTTCAAACAAAAAAGATCTTATACAAACATTAAATGATTCATCTTATTTTATTAGGAAAGAGATATTTTCTTATGTAAACCTTAGATATATACCTAGGTTGTATTTTAAATTAGATCATTGTTTTGATAATTTAGTTAGGGTAAATCAAATATTAGAATCTCAGTAGGTATTATTATTACTATTCACATAGTATATTTAATAGGTTACTTTGTTTTTTTGATTATATTTATTCCCTCAGTAATTATAGAAAAAGCAAACGTAAAATATAGATAGTTGTGTGATACCTTAATATGTATTCCATCTAATGCTAAGATTATACCTAGTACTAGTACAAACATGACAGCTATAGTTTTTATATTACTATGTGTCGTGATTGCTTTTATAATGTAATTTGAAAACAAAATTGTAAATATGATAGAAATAACAAAGACTATTTGAATAATAAAAATATTATGTGCTATGCCTATAGCAGTTAGTATTGAGTCTATAGAAAATATTAAATCTACTACTGTTATTTGTAGTATTACTAGATAGAAATTTGATTTTAAATTATTCATTTTATCATTTTTATTAAAAATATCATACCATATTTCAGATAAACTCTGATAAATTAAAAATGCTCCTCCAAATATCATAAATAAATTATTTGGGGAAAGGTTAAGTTGTGATAATGAAATAATGGGGTTATTTAGAGCTAGTATGGCTGATGCTCCATATAGAGTAATAATACGCATTATCAATGCTAATGATAATCCTATATATTTTGCCTTATTGCGTAATTCAGGTGATATTTTTGTAACAGCAAGTGAAATAAAAATTATATTATCTACTCCTAAAATTACCTCTAGTATTAGTAATGTTAGAAATTGAATAATATAACTTTCCATATTTGATATTTTTATAAGATATTAATTATATTATTTAATGCATATAATATTAAAAATCTATTGAATATTATTGATCCTATAGCGCTTGTATTTTTATTTTCAACTTATTTTTAATTCTTAGGTGATAGAGTTTTTTTAATTATGAAACTGGGGATATTAGTGTTATCAAAAAATCTAGAAGCTAGTTTACACAAAGCGCTATCGATTGCATTTGATTTTCATCATGAATATGCCACTTTAGAGCATCTTTTATTAGCTTTAACTGATGACATAGATGCAAGACGTGTTTTTTATGCTTTTCGTGTATCGATCGATAAGCTAAAGATTACAATTATAAATTTTCTAAGATATGAAATACCAACTTTAATTGATAAAAGTATTTCAGAGGTTAAGCCTACTGCTATTTTTGAACGATTAGTACATAGAGCCATTATACATGCTCATACTTCTGGTAAAACTGAAGTAACAGGTGCAAATATTCTTGCTGAGATTTTATCAGAAAAGGATTCTTATAGTGCATGTTTTTTACATGAACAAAACATAAAATACGTAGATGTTTTAAATTATACCTCTAATAATAATTTGTATGCCGGAGAATTCAACATAGATCAAGAATTTGTAAAATATAGCGAGTATGCTAAAGCAGCTAGTAATGTAAATAAAGATGTATTAAAAGATAATGAGACTTTGGATAGTTACTGTGTAAATTTAAATGAATCGGCAAAAAAAGGGAAAATAGATTATGTAATAGGAAGATCATATGAGTTAGATAGGACTATGGAAGTTCTATTAAGGAGGAGGAAAAATAATCCATTATATGTTGGGGATCCAGGTGTTGGGAAGACCGCAATTGTTGAAGGATTAGCATTAAAAATTATAGAAGGTGATGTACCAGAGCAATTAAAGAAAATGGTAATATATTCTTTGGATATGGGGGCATTATTAGCTGGAACACGCTATCGTGGAGATTTTGAAGAAAGAATAAAATCTGTAATTAAGGCAATAGAAGCAAAGGAAAATGCAATATTATTTATTGATGAGATTCATACAATTGTTGGAGCTGGATCTACTAGTGGTGGGTCACTTGATGCAAGTAATTTGCTGAAACCTGCTTTAGCAAGAGGAACATTGAGATGTATAGGTGCTACTACCTATAAAGAATATAATAATAATTTTGAAAAAGATAGAGCATTGGCTAGAAGATATCAAAAAATTAATGTTGAAGAGTCCTCAGTTAGCGAAACATTAAGGATTTTAGATGGAATAAAGTCTTATTATGAATCACATCACCAAGTTAGATATACTAATCAAGCAATTAAATATGCTGCAGAGTTATCAGATAGATATATTTCAGGAAAGATGCTTCCAGATAAAGCTGTAGATGTTATAGATGAGGCTGGAGTATATTGTAAATTACATAATACTGGTAATAGAATTATTACTGGAAGTGATATTGAACATATAATTTCTAGAATTACTGAAATACCATGTAGTAATTTATCATTTAATGACTTAGATAGAATAAAAAACTTAGAAAAAAATCTTAAAAAAAATATATTTGGTCAAGACTTTGCAATTTCTCATCTTGTAGATTCAATTAAAATTGCTAAAGCAGGACTTAGGAATCATAACAAACCTTTAGCAAGTTATTTATTTTCTGGGCCAACCGGGGTAGGTAAAACTGAATTAGCAAAACAATTAGCACACCATATGGGTATGAAATTGATAAGATTTGATATGTCTGAATATATGGAATCTCATGCCGTTTCTAAAATTATAGGATCTCCTCCAGGATATGTAGGATATGATCAAGGAGGATTATTAACTGATTCTATTTCAAGACATCAGTATAGTGTATTGTTACTTGATGAAATAGAAAAAGCTCACAGTGATATATATAATATATTACTACAGATAATGGATTATGGATGTATTACTGATACTTATGGGAAAAAAGTAAATTTTCATAATGTGGTAATTATATTAACAACTAATGCTGGTGCTTTTGAGTTAAGTAGAAATTCTATGGGTTTTATTAAAAATAAAAATTTCAACCATGGGGATAACGAAAAAGCAATTGAAAGGATTTTTAGTCCAGAGTTTCGTAATAGATTAGATGCTGTAATTTCATTTTCATCTTTAGATCAAAAGGTCATGTTGCTTGTAGTAAAGAAATTTATTTTTCAATTGCAAGAACAGTTAGCAAAAAAAAATGTTCATATAGATGTATCTGACGATGTGTTAATGTATTTGGCACAATCTGGTTATAATGATGCTTATGGTGTAAGAAATATAGAGAATATTATTTCTAAAAAAGTTAGAAAATATGTAGCAGAGGAAATATTGTTTGGTAGATTACTTAATGGTGGCAATGTGAAAATTAAACTTGATACTAATACTAATAAATTAGTGTATGATTTTTGTTGTGCAGAAGTATAATTTTAATATATTAATAGTTGTTATTAGAAACAAATAGCTATTTAAAATAGTGTATATTTATATAAAATAAAATTTGTTTTATATACGCTGTTTTTCTAAAGATTATTATGTAATCAATTACAGAAATAGTTAGCTGATAAAAATCTATCATAATACCTTTGATAGAGCTATTAATAATTATTTCTTTAATATATAAATAAAAATATTTATAGTTATATTAGTTAATTAATTACTTAAATAATAAGTATATTATTTTAATTTTTTGAAAAAAAATAAATTTTCGATATAAAAATCTTTAATATTTATTCTTGATTAATAAAATAATAGGTGCTAATATCTGGTTAATTTATTAAATTACAACTTAAAGATGTTAAACTTTAATAAGAGATTACCTAGATATTACTTAATTATAAGTTATATTGCATTTTTTATGTTACTGATGCTTTTAGTGACACATTTGGCTATAATGTTTTTCGAAAAAGATAATACTATTGGTAATTTAGTGACAGGTTTTCTAGCTTTATTTTTAGTAACTGTTATTATCGCTTTTGGTTTTAAATATTTATCTGATAACATTCAACCTAGAATTAAATTATCAGGAAATTTATTTAGAAAAGAGCATGAGGAAAAAGTAGAATTACCTCAGCTTGAGTTAAATAAAGATTTTGAACAATCTATAAAACGATTATTAGAGTTAAAGAAATCGGCGCTTGAAGATCTTTCTACTGACTATACTGTAGAGACGCAACAAAGTCAGTTAATTTTAGAAAAATATGATATGGAGATAAAGCATTTGGAAAATATGCAAGAGAGGCAAATAGAGATACTGCAACAATCGAATAGTTTAACACATAAATTCCAAATGCAAAATTGGCAATATGGTAAAGATATCAAATATGCACAGGATATTTTTATAAAACATATTAAACATGAAAGATATTCACATTCTTGTTTTTGCTCTTATCTAGATGAGTTTAAAGTTGGTCCTAAGTTCAATTTTGGTGAACTTGAGCCTACTTTAAGTTCTGCTATGATCTATATTAATTGTGTACCATCTATAACGTGTATTTTTAAATCAGCAAGTGCTTTACTGAATACAATTGGAAGCTTAAAAACAGATCATCAAGCGCCATTTGTTCAATATTGTCAAAGGGTATATGATTTTGATTGTAAGGTAGCTTTAAATACAGAAATATCTTTATTTGATGAATTGAAATCTGATTTACATACATATGTTAATATTAACTATTGGATAAACAACTCGTATTTATATAAAGAATGGCATAGTAGATTGATTGGTAGTATAGAAAAGGCTGAACATTGCTTAAGGTATTCAGATAAAGAATATTTAGATATGGTTACTTCTTGTAGAAAATCAGGAATAGAAAGTACTATAAATGAACTTAAAAATTCAGTAAACGTACAAATACCAAAGCATGAGATTAATAGAATAATGGTAAGTTGTGATCCAGTTATACAAGATATAGTTAGAGAATTAGATTTATTAGAAACAGTTAGAATAATGCATATTGATAATATGCAATCAAGCTTACCTGAAGCGTCATTAAGTAAAAAGGTTATTAAGTTAATTCTATCAAAAGAAGACTTAAAACAATTAATGCAAGAAAAAGAGGAACTGAGTTTAGAAAATGGCACTCAGGCAAAAATAAATCAAATGATGTTTTATATTAGATCACAATTTAGTGAAATTCATGATCGTATTGTAATAAATTTGCCTGATGCTGCATATTGCGAAGTTATGGAAGTGCAAGCAGCATTATTAGGTTTGGAAAGTCCTGTCACTGTGGAGTTTAGAAAAAGACTTTTAAGTACAAAAAATGCAAAAATACAAATTTCATCTTTATCTAAACAGTTATTTAATGAAGAGGAAGATCAAATAAGCTTATTGCAATGCATAAGAGATACAGTTGAAGCAGCTATATCTAACATAGATCATTCTATGGAAAATCTTATATTAAAAACATTATATGATAATTTGATATATTATGATGATTTATTAAAAAATATGCAAATAGTATTTTCTGAGCAAAACAGAATAATGAAAGATAATAACATTGTGTGTACAGACTTACTAAGTGCAGAGTTATCGGATTTAGAAAGTGTGTATGACATTTTGTATAAAAGATATGAGTTTTTAGAGCAAAATTACAATACGATTAAACAAATTTTATTAAAATTAGTTGATATACGTACGATAAACTCATGTTTGTCTAGTATATGCAAAGATATGAAACCCATTCATAATGTATTTAAAGAGTTACTAACATTAGAAGCTAAATACAGTGGTATTGACCCTTTATTAAATAAATTACAAGAATTAAATAAGGCAGCTTGTGTAATAAAGGATGGATCATCTTATTTAAATTTATTAGATATTCCAGAAAATGAGGAAAAAGATTTTCTAGCCGAATTAAATCGGCAAGAGGACTCAGTAAAACTTCTGGCATTATTGTCTGCGAAAAAAATAGATTTTTATATGCTTAATAACAGACTAACAGATCAATACAATGGAAAAGTTCAATCTCTTAAGGAGTCTTTAGCTGCTTTTAAAGATAAAAGAGATAAAATATTAATGCATCCAAATATTGTAGGGCATCTATCTAAAGAAAAAATACTTGATTTGGTTGATAGGTTAGAAAAATTGAAAGAGGTATTAATGTTATTGCTCAATCAGGATGAGCAGTTAATATTTGATGGATATATAAAAGAAATTAATTCTGTTATTACTTTAATAAATGGAGTGCCAGAATTATTGTATAATGATAACGAAACTCCAGCACAAAAACTAAGAAAGTTAACAAGTTGTTTAGAATTCTTTCAAGAAAGTTTTGTAACAGATGATCAGTTATCAAAATTGTTATATTTAAAAACGAAAATTCAAGCAGAAGAAAAATTACGTATTCCTATATTAGAAAAATTAAAAGCGGTGTTTCTAGAAAGTGAAGAAATAACATTTACATTACTTGACCTAAAAAATAATATTAATCAAATAATAGATCAGATTAATCAGCAAAAATTGTTTATAGTAAAAGAAGATGCAAATGAAATGAAAGAATTTATTGGATTACTATCTGACTTATTAGATGGGATTAGTAACAAGGAAGATATATCAGAGTTTTTGTATTGCATGAGTAAGTTTAATGATTCATTATCTAAACTAGAAAATCATGTAGGTTTTTCAGGTGATAAAAAGGATTCTGTTGAATGTATATTGAATCATTTAAAAAACATTTCTAAACTATCAAATGAATTACAAGCAAAACAGATTGAAAAGTTAAAATTAGATAATACAAAATCACTTAATTTGATTAAAAAATTAATGAATATTGAACAACAGTTAAGTGTTAAGGAGCAATTGAGTGTATTTGATGATTTATGCAGTTTTGTTAATGTAGTGAAGTACTTGCAGACAGAACTTGTTGAGTTACGTCAAAAAACTGTAGATGTAATACTAGAAACTGTAGGTACTAAAGAATGTAATAAAAATTCATTGATAAAATTAATAAATGAAAAGCTGGAGTCTTTAGATAATAATTCTGATTTATTAGAAATAACCAATAGTTTTACATATGAAGAATATCAAAATTTGAACAAATTAATACAATTACAAGATTGTATTTCAAAATTAAGAGAAGAACCTAATGATATTAAAAAAATAATTGATCAATTATTAAAACTTTCACAAGATATTTTAAGTCCTACAGAAATAATAAAGCTACATGAAGATGTAAAAGATGTGACAACATTATCGAATCAAAATGAAACTCTTAACTGCTTAAAAAGGTGTATTTATAAAACTAGAGATGAAAAACTCAATCAATATAAAAATCAACTAAATGAATTTGTAGATCCTATCATAGAGACTATAAATAGTATGTTAGTGTCTTTGCATGATAAAGTGTCTGGAATAGAAGTAACGTTATGTTTAAAAATGGAAAGTAGTCTTCAAGATTTGCGAAACATGTTACGACAAGACAATCAAATAATGATATCTAATGCTGAGAAAAAATTTCAAGAAATATATAAAGATTTGCAAAATATGTTTTTAACAGATGATGAGATACCTAGTATACTATTTAGTATAGAATCACAAAGTGAAAGCTGTAAAGAAAAATTAGCATTGAATTCATATGCTGCTCATTTCTTATCATTTATCAAGTTCTTAAGCTATACTATAATTGAAGGAAAGTTTAATTTCGAAAAGAATATAATTGGAAGCTTAAACGATAAAATACATCGGCAAAAAATACTGATATCAGAGTTAAGAACAGCAGTTATTAAAGAATTGGATAGAAATGTGCAAGTTTTACTACGTCAATCAGTATATTATCCTCAAGATTTAATCAATGTGAGATTGATAAAGAAAAAGCTTATGGATAATGAAATTATATGTGATGATTTGATGGATGTTTTAGAAGATAATGTAAGAGAAAAAGTAGAGTGTTCAACTAATGTAGTGCTGGCATTAATGTGTAAAGAAAGCATTAGTGATTTTAGAAATAAGATAGATACTTATAAACAAGAACAAAGGTCACATGCTTGTAGATTAAAATTATATACAGTAATTAAAAAATTCATGGATAGTAAATCTATAGATGCAGTTAATGTTCAGTATCTAAGAGGAATTGATGATGATAATATACAGCAGCCCAGTGCTACCCTATTTTCTTCTGAAGATACATTTCAACATGGAATGGTTGTTGTTAATATATAAAACAAAATATGTTGAAGTAAAGTTTGTTCTATAGATAATTTCCTGTAATTGCTTTTATAATTATATTAATATTCTGTATTCAACTTATTTTTTACTATTAGAGGTTTTCTTGATGTGATTATTTTTAATAATGACCATTGATTTATAAGAGGTCTTTCAGTTTGTCCATAATATATTTGTATTTTTTCTTATAGATAGAGATATTGCATTAATACTATCTTTTTCATGATGATTAGCACTTTTCAAAAAGTTAATTACAGCAAGAATAAATATTAGAGTTAGATCGCAAATTATATACCTAAATATAGTTTATCCATTATATAGACATAAAAGCAAAGTATGCTATACATTTTATGTGAGATGTAACAGAATATTATTTATAATAAAAATATTGTAGCCATTCCTAGAAAAATTAGAAAAGATAAGGTATCACTTGTAGCACATATAATAATAGAGGAAGATATAGCGGGATCAATT
This sequence comes from Ehrlichia muris AS145, assembly GCF_000508225.1. Lineage (GTDB taxonomy): Bacteria > Pseudomonadota > Alphaproteobacteria > Rickettsiales > Anaplasmataceae > Ehrlichia > Ehrlichia muris. The sequence goes on along the minus strand of NC_023063.1, from coordinate 604,949 downwards.
TTAAAAAGATTCAATATCATCGGTATGGCTGTACCTAAAAATGTTGCTATTGAAAAGGTAATTATCATTGAAGTTCCGGCTAATATTTGAATATCAATATGTTGTCCTCTAAACATAAGTGCTATTGAGGATACAATTGCTAATATTAAACCATTAATGAATCCTACAAACAATTCTTTAAAAAGTAATCTCTGAGCATTTCTATTAGTGAGTTGTTTAGTAGATAAAGCTCTGATTGTGACGGTTAAAGCTTGTAATCCTGCATTACCACTCATAGATGCAATGATTGGCATTATTACTGATAATGCTATAAAATGTTGTAAAGTATTGCTAAATATTCCTATAATCATTGAACTAATCGTAGCTGTAAATAGATTTATGATTAGCCATGGCAGTCTTTTAATAACGGTTTTTAAAAGAGGAGAGCTAATGTCATTATTAGATACCATCCCTAAATGTAAAACATCTTTTTCAGCTTCTTGATGTATTACATTTAATATATCGTGTACTATTATCGATCCTATGATTCTTCCGTCCTTATTTATGACTGGAGCTGATAACAAGGAATATTTTCTAAAAATTTCTGCAACTTCTTCTTGTGTAGTGTGTGATTTTATAATCTTTATGTCAGTTTTCATGAGATTTCTTATGATTTGAGTATTATTTGAACAGATTATGTTGTCTAACCTTAAATATCCTATAGGATTTAACTTGGGATCTACGATAAAAATTTCGTAAAATTCTTTATTTAATTTGTTATTTTGCTGTAAAAAATTTAATAACTGACTTATGGTCCAGTATTCTGGAGCAATAATAATATCTTTATGCATTAACCTACCAGCACTTTCTTCTGGATATGATAATAATTCGTTAACGTGAGTTTTATTACTTTCTGGTAGCACATTTAAAATATTTATCTGACTTTCTTTGTCAAGATCTTCAATAATTGTGACTATATCTTCTGTACTTAGTTGAGATATTAAAGATGCTACTTTTTTTATTCCTAAAATTTTAATTATTTCTTGACGTAGATCTGGAACAAGGTGGATAAGAATATCTTTTACTAGGTTATCATTTATATTATTTAAAAACTCTTTGCGATGTTGATATGTTGAAGTTAATAAAAAATATGCAAGTTGTACATTATCTGATTTACTAATTATTTCTTCTATTATTGGGTAATTTTGTGTTTCTAGTGCTTCAGTTAGAGAATTACTAGTTTTTTCATCTAATATATAGTGTAAAGCATGGCTACTTTCCTGTGTATACATAGTAGTATAGTCCTTAAAATTATTGGCAAATAAGACAAAAAATTATCAGCAACAAGTATATGGTTATATAAATAAATTCTAAATACATTTTTAATGTTAATAATAAATATTTAGTTTTCAAAGTAATATTCCCTCAATCTAATCGTTGACTAAAAATTGAAATTTATATATGGTATTTAATATTTTTAGCCCCTATGGCGGAATGGTAGACGCGGTAGACTCAAAATCTACTGTTCGAAAGAATGTGCTGGTTCAAGTCCGGCTAGGGGTACTTGAAAATAAATTGTTAGTTGTTGCAAGTTTTTTTTATTTTATTACAATACTGGTGAGTTTGAATAATAGTTTAAAAAAGGGGGTTTCCCTTACTGGTTTTTTATTTAAGGTATAAGATGTCAAGTTTAGCTAGTAAAGCAAAAGGTAAGGTTAAAAATAGCAAAAATAAAAATAATATGAAAGATACTCAGGTTATTGATGCATTGAATGAAAATGTTGGATTAGTAGTTCGTGTTATGACGGCAGTTGTAGATATAAAATTTGCTAGTGGTAATATACCAAAAATACTTAATGCATTAGAAAGTAAGGAAGTTTATAACGGAAAAAAATTAATTCTTGAAGTATCTCAACATATTAGTGATAATATTGTAAGATGTATAGCACTTGATGGAACTGATGGTTTATCTAGAAATGATAAATTTATTGACACTGGTGCTCCTATATCAGTGCCTGTAGGTCGTGGGACATTAGGTCGAGTTTTTGATGTATTAGGTAATACAATAGATGAGTGTGGTCCATTAGAAGAATCAAGTTATATTATTAAACCAATATACTCAGAAAGTCCTAAGCTTACTGATCAAAAAATTGCAACTGAAATATTTGTAACTGGAATTAAAGTAATAGACTTACTTGCTCCATATCTTAAAGGTGGAAAAGTTGGTTTATTTGGTGGTGCTGGGGTAGGTAAAACTGTATTAATCATGGAATTAATACATAACATTGCAAAAGCACATAAAGGAGTATCAGTTTTTGCTGGAGTTGGAGAGCGTACACGTGAAGGCAATGATCTTTATCATGAGATGATAGAATCTGGTGTGATAAACTTAGCAGAAAAAGATCAGTCGCAGGCAGTTTTAGTATATGGTCAAATGAATGAGCCTCCTGGGGCCAGATTAAGAGTTGCATTGTCAGCTTTGACTATGGCTGAATATTTTAGAGATACTGAAAACCAAGATGTTCTATTTTTTGTAGACAATATTTTTAGATTTACTCAATCTGGATCAGAAATTTCAGCATTATTGGGTAGAATACCATCTGCTGTTGGTTATCAACCAACGTTAGCGGCTGAAATGGGTGCAATGCAAGAAAGAATTACTTCTACTAATGATGGATCTATTACTTCTGTACAAGCAATATATGTACCAGCTGATGACTTGACAGATCCTGCTCCTGCTGCTTCTTTTGCTCATCTTGATTCAACAACTGTTTTATCAAGACAGATATCTGAATTAGGGATATATCCAGCTGTTGATCCTTTAGATTCAGCTTCTCAAGCATTATCTGCTGATGTTGTAGGTCAAGAACACTATGAAGTTGCTAAGGAGGTACAACGTATATTACAGACGTATAAATCTTTACAGGATATTATTGCAATTCTTGGTATGGATGAGCTTTCGGAGGAAGATAAGCTTATAGTTGCAAGAGCAAGGAAGATTCAAAAATTTTTGTCACAGCCTTTTCATGTTGCAGAAGTATTTACAGGTGCTCCTGGTAAGTTTGTATCTATTGAAGATACTGTCTCAAGTTTTAAGGGATTAGTGGAAGGTAAGTATGATCATCTGCCTGAAGCTGCGTTTTATATGGTTGGTAGTATAGATGATGTTATACAAAAAGCGGAATTACTTCAAAAAGAAGGTAAAGTTTAATGAAGTATCTCTCTGTTGAATTTATTACCCCAGATGCTTTTTTAAGTATATCTAATGTTCTATCTATTACGTCGTATGTTATAGATGGAGAGTTTGTAATATTGCCTGGACATGAAAAATTTATCATAGAATTGTGTTCTGGTCTTGTTAAGCTAAAGATTGATACAGGTGTTAATATGTTTTATGTATTAAACCCTATATTAAAGGTAGATCCATATAATTGTAAAATTATAGCAAATCAGTTCATTGATGCTTGTGATGTTAATGCTGTTATGCTTAAAGGATATAAAGAGGATATAGAAAAAATATTAAATTCTATAAGTGATAAAACGTTACTTAAAATGGCAACGAGGCATTTAACTTTTATAAATAAAATAATAGATTAGATCTTATGAAAATATTTCTTGATACTGTAGATATAGAGTTTTTAAAAGAATTTAGTATTACTGGTTTAATAGACGGTATTACAACCAATCCATTATTACTATCAAAATCAAATTTAGAGTGTCATGATTTGATTTTTAACATCTGTTCATTAATTACAGGTCCAGTTAGTATTGAAGTCATATCTACGTCTTATAAAGATATGATTAAAGAAGGTTTAGAAATATCTAAAATTGCTGATAACATTGTAGTAAAACTTCCTTTAACTTATGATGGGTTAATTGCGTGTAAAGTTTTATCTTATGAATATAATGTAAAAGTTAATGTAACTCTTTGCTTTTCTGTATCTCAAGCAATTTTAGCAGCAAAGGTTGGAGCTTATTTTATATCTCCTTTTGTGGGAAGAATAGATGATATTGGACAATCGGGAATGCAGCTAATTGAAGCGATACATAAAATTTATACTAACTATAATAATGCATTTAATACTGAAATTATTGTAGCGTCTGTACGTAGTGTTACACACGTTATACAAGCTGCAAAAATAGGGGCTGATATAGTTACAGTTCCTCCATCTATTTTCAAGCAAATGTTTATGCATCCTCTTACTGATAAAGGTCTTGAGGATTTTTTACAAAATTGGAATGCATCTGGAAAAAAAATGTTTTCTTCTTGATGAATTTTGTATATCTTTTTGCAGGCATTATACAATGGTATGTAGTATTTATATGTATGCTCTGTATAGTCGTTTTTTTATAGCATTATAGAACATTGTAATTGTTTTTTGTTTGTTTATATGAAAATATCATGATTTGGTCATTTATGTTTACTAAATTTATGATATACTGCTTCATATATGAAAACATGAGAAAATAGCATGTCCCTTTCTAATATTAGTTCAAAAGATGAAAATAATGTAGTTATTGAAAATTTAAAACGTTATATAGAAAGAATTGAAAAACTTGAATCTGAAAAAGAAGAGATAAATCAATATATTAGAAAAATATATAATGAAGCAAATAGTAATGGATTTAATGCAAAAGTAATGAGACAAATAGTAAAATTGAGAAAGATGAGTAATGATGATAGAGAAGAACATGAGATGCTCTTAATGACTTATAAGAGAGCACTTGGAATATTAGTTGAAATTGATGATTAAGTTTATTTTTTTACACAAGAATTGTTTTTATCGTACTAGATGGAGAATTTAAAGACAACATTATAATGGGATTTATAATAGAAGAAAGCAAAAAGTATCATACATCTTCTAGTATTTTCTTTGAAGTTTTAACACCTAAATGTTTTAGATTTTCGGTACGTGATAATATATTACCATGTCCTTCTGACAATTTTTTCATTGCATCGCTGTATACACTACTTAAAACATTCATTTGTTTTCCAAGTTTCTGCATATCAGATACGAATCCTACTATCTTATCGTATAATGCACCACCTTGACGTGCTATTTCCATAGTGTTACGATTCTGGCGTTCTAATCTCCAAACAGATTCAATTGTCCTTAAAGTAGCAAATAACGTTGATGGGCATACTATGACTATTTTTTTATTCCATGCATAATTATGCAGCATAATATCTTCCTGCATTGCAAGGGTATATGCACCTTCTATAGGAATAAACATCAATACAAAATCTGGTGTTTTTAATTTTTCTATGTTTTGATATTTTTTGTTTGATAACACATTAACATGTATCCTTATAGATGTTATAAATTGTTTAAGAAGTGTGTTTTTTGATTCTTCTGATTTTGTGGAAAAATATTTTTCATAGTGAATTAAAGAGACTTTTGAATCAATAATTAAATGTTTGTTTTCTGGTAAATTAATAATAGCATCAGGTTGTTGTTTTTTACCTTCACTATCTTGTAAGTCCATACCAGTACCATGTAGAATATAATCTTGATTTTTTCTTAAACCAGAACTCTCTAATATTTTTTCTAGTATCATTTCTCCCCAATTGCCTTGAATTTTGACATTTCCTTTCAAAACATCAGCTAAGTTCTCAGCTTGTAAAGTGATTTTTTCATTTGCAAGTATAATCCTCTGAATTTCTTGTTTTAATAAAAATTGTTCTTTATTATGTATATTAAATGAATCATCAACTTTCTTTTTAAATAAATTAATATGCTCTTGTAACGGATTTAGTATTCTACTTAAACTTTCTATGGATATTTTATTGAATTTATCTGTTTTTTCATCAAAAATACGATTTGCTAAATTTTCAAAATATAGTTTATATTTCTCATCGATTGTTGTAAATTCATTCTTATATAAATCAAGTGTATTATGTAAAGTCTTTTTTTCAAATTCCAGCCCTATAATCTTATTTTGCATATTTTGTAACTTACTAGAAAGTTCATCATTTTTATTTTTTAAGTGATTATTTTCATGTTCTAATCTCTTTACTTGATTTTCTAAGCCATTTTTAAGCATACTAAGCATTTGATAGTCAAGCTTTGACATTCTACATTTTAATGCAATAAAGTAACTAATTGAAGCTATTAATAACCCTTCTAAAACACATATAAGAATTATTATCATAGTTTTTTTACGTTCATAATTTTTATATAAATACAATAAAAAGAATAATAATTCTATGATTTATACTTATGAATGAAATTTTATTATGAAAAATAATTAAAATTTTTACTTTTTAATATTAAAATATTATATATAATATCTACATTATTAATTAACGATGGTATATAATATGATATTTCATATAAATGGTGTAAATGTTGATGAATCTCAGCGTTTGAACAGATTGGTCACATGTAAAGATTATGTATGGTTCTATAGATCTATATGTATAGGCATTATTACAATAAGTAATAAATTAGTTTTTTTACGGGGTGAAGAAACTCCTTTTTATTATAAACAAGAAATTATACCATATTATATATTTTTCATGAAAGGTAAAGAAGAAGATACTAAAGTATGGAACTGTATATTAGTAAAAAGATCTGAAGTAGTACAGTTTATAACTGAGAATTTAGCTATTATGAATGCAGAAAAAACCAATAATCCTCTAGGAATAATTGCTCATATAGATGATATGCTAAATTATAGTTATGGTGAAATAATATGTTCTGGTCAAGGTAAAATGACTTTATCTAAGTTAAAAAAAGATCTTAAAGATATATGTAAAAATAGTGATAATATTCAGCTTAATAGTATGACTTTTCCACTAACTTATTGGGGGAAATTAATTCAGAATATTGTAGAAATCATCCCTGTGCAAAGAGGAGGTTATACTAGGATTAACAGTTAGAAAAGTAAAGGATCTATTTAATTTTTAGTAGTGTAATCTTGCATAAGTAACTTCAACTATCTACTGATAGTAGTATCAGTTCCACCAATATTATGGTCTAAAGCACTTTATCAATATATTATTATGTATATTACTTGAAATACAAATGCTATTTTCATAAGATTTGTTCAGTGTTGTAGTCGAGTAGGGTAAGGATTTTTCTATATAATTTTTTATATTACTAACCATATAAATTAAATGTAACTTCAGGATAGATAATCATATTTACTTTCACTAATCCATTAAAACTTGAAACAGTGTCTTCAATAGACACAAACTAGAAGCATAGGAATGTTTATATAAAGTAGACCTCGTAAATCATACACAAAATGTCATAAGAGATGTGATAATCTTCCGTGATTAACATATTTGTGGATAAAATCAGATACATTTTTGTATTTTCTAATGTTCAAAAATTAAATTACATAATAATTATTATGGAAAATTGTGTTATTTAATTCTTAATCTAATTTTTTATAATCATGTACAATGAATCTTAATCTAGTTTTTTATAATCATGTACAATGAATCTTAATCTAGTTTTTTATAATCATGTACAATGAATCTTAATCTAGTTTTTTATAATCATGTACAATGAATTCTAATGGCATAACGCCTGATGCAGCCATTTTAATATTAGATAAAGAAAAAGTAACTAATACTTTGTTAGACTGCAGATGTGATGCTATTCCATTTATCGCAACTTGTGTTTTAAAAGTAACAATAGCATTATTTAAAGAAGTAAAATCTTTTGATAAAAGTTTTACATTATGGATTATTGTTTCAATGGATATTTCTTTATGTTGTGAATTATCAGTATAATGCTTAGAAGCTATCATATCTTTAAATTTTAAGTATATTTTTCTTGAAGAATTATTTTTTATAAAATTAAACTGACTCTCTAAATCATTATGGAGATATGATTCGTACTTTTTAACATATTGTGCAACAAGATATTGTGATAGTATTGCCTCTTCACTATCTTTATTATTGGTGCTTAGCTTTTTTATTACAGAAAATTCATCAGTGTAATGATCGGTATATTTGATAAAGAAAAAATCCGTTTTTAATGGAAAATATGAAAATATATCAAGTATTAGTATTAACAATATGGAAGACATAAACAGTGATATTACAAACAACCAAGCCCTTTCAGTTACACATAATAAATAACGACTACAATACCAATTTAATGCATCCTGAAAATATTTATTACTTCCAATATACCTATCACTATTACTTTGGCTATGATTCATAAAATTCTACATAAAAATATACAAATATAATATATATAAGTAACATTACTATGAAAGCAGTGATACTATCAAATTTGCTTAATTACTATAAAAATGTTTATAAAACTTATAGTAATGATATACAATTAAAATATATATAATGCCCTATTACAAATATTACTCTTGTAGAATCTTTAATCTATGAACGAAAATTTGTGTAATTTTAACTTTTATAACTAATTGAATAGAAAACTTTATAAAAAAACATCTATTATCAGATACTAATGTGTATTAGCATATGTGCATTATATTTTATTTTTGTATTTTATGATTCATAAATTTGGTTTTCAAATCTTAATTCCTATCATTATTGCTATAATTTCATATTATATGAATCAATTGTGGATAGTGGAATTTGCTAAAGTGTTTGGGGATATTTTTATTAATTTACTTAAGCTCATTAGCTTACCAGTAATGTTTTTGTCTATTACATCAACAATTTCTGGATTAGCAAATTTGGCAGAAATAAAAACTTTAATAAAGAAAACCATATTTTATACAATATCTACTACAATTATTGCAGCTACTATAGCCCTCATCACATATTTATTCATTGATCCATCAAAACAAGAACTTATACATAATATGTTAAATACTAATGCGTTTAATACTCCAAATTACTTGTCATATTTAATCTCTATATTGCCTTATAACTTTGTTAAAGTATTTTTAGATAATAATGTAATAGGATGTGTTATACTTGCATTCCTTATAGGAGGAGCACTACTATTATTACCTGATAAGAACAAGCGCAAATTGCTTCATAAAGTTTTTGATGCTCTTTTTGATACATTTCTAGAAATAGCGAAACTTATACTAAAGCTAATGCCTATAGCATTATGGTCGTTTATTACTGTATTATTATACGATCTGAAAGCAGGACATAATATATCAAGTATTTTAAAGTATTTACTATGTATCATAATAGCAAATTTTATACAAGCATTCATAGTATTGCCATTATTGCTAAGATTAAAAAAGATTTCTGTAATAAAAACATTTCGTGGTATTTTTCCAGCTTTAACTATAGCTTTTTTTTCAAAATCTTCTACAGCTACTTTGCCAACTACTCTTCGTTGTACACAAGATCACTTAAATGTTTCAAAAAAAATATCATCTTTTATATTGCCAGTTTGTACAACTATTAACATGAATGCATGTGCTGCTTTCATATTAATTACAGTATTTTTTGTATCGGAAATGAACGCATATACATTTTCTATTGGTGAAATGTTTTTATGGATATTTTTAGCTACTGGAGCAGCTATTGGCAATGCTGGAGTTCCAATGGGCTGTTATTTTATGGCTATGAGTTATCTCATATCAATGAAAGTCCCTTTAAGTATTATGGGAGTTATATTACCTATATATACAATAATAGATATGTTTGAAACTGCAATTAACGTATGGTCAGATGTATGCATTACTCAAATAGTATATAAAGAAAGTGTGCTCCTTACTAAAAAAGATGAAGAATTAAATAAATAATTATGATAATTTTGTGAAGCACGTTGATAGCATATATAAATATTATTATTTGAGTAATATTTATTTTGATTTATTTGGTAATTTTATAGTTAAGAGTGAGGATGACTTAAGTGTTGATACTTTATCACACTTATAAAATATGATAGTACTTTCTTGCTGCTAAAAACAAGTAATTAGATTTACTAAATCCAGAAATTGTTGACGTAATAGAAAAAACGTTACTAATAAGCTTAAAACTTGTAGTAAAAATATTTTTTTATAACCTTAAATATAAGAAACAATGATGAATGCTGACTTTCTGCTAATCTCAGATATCATTTCACAAATATCTATACTAGAAAGTAAAGTAGAGAAATATCTAGAACTTTGCATTTTTATCATTTTATACATTTAAGAATGTCCAGAAATAGCATTTATATGCTACGACCACTTCAAAAGCCCTAGAATTATGAAATTACGAGATCGTCTTTTTTTGACACAGAGCTATCTCGCAATATATTTGTATTATATCTACAAATTTAATTTCTCAGATTTAATTACTCAGCTTGATTATGTAATGATTTAAAGCATATTTTCAAATATTTATTCTAATATCTTTAAATATAAAGTTAAAAACTCTTACACTAAAAACCAGCTCTTGTTAAAATTATTATTTGGTTTATATGTTAATTAGTATTATTTTATTATAAAGATGCTAATTATTAATGGTGTTTTGTTATTTTTCATGTAATTAATTTGATATTTTGACACTCCTCATTAAAATAGTGATATGAAGTATAAAATATATCTTTTAAAGGTATTATAACATTTCTTATATGGAATAAACTTCTTGAAGTATTGTGACCTAATATAAAAACATCATTTGATTTACTTTTGCCTGAGAGCCAAACTCAATTTCTCGTTTGGATTAAATTTTTTAATTCTTCTTTTGTGATCGAATTAAATTAATAATCTTTCTAGTTATTGTATATTATCAATGATTATTACTCCAACTGTTCCTAACAAAATCTAATTTTCTAACTACCTCTTTGTATAACTTGATTCCACGTATTCTATCACTTCATTTTTTGGTGTACGTTACTGAATTTTTAAGTTCATTATAGTACTTTCCATTCCTCTTTTTTCAAGTAACAATATTTGAATATTCTTCAAAGTGATAGTGTTATTTATATGTTCCTAAAATCAATAACACTTATTACATCTACTTTTACTGGAAGATTTTTGGATTTTCTAGTAAACAAGATGACATTACATCATATTCTATTAAAATTTTAAATAATTGTTGAAGGCTTACCCATTACTCGAAATATCAGTAGAAGGAGTGATAGTAGTTAAAGAAATTTTGATAAAAGATAAAAAGAGAAGGCTTGACTTTTATGTATATAAAAATCCCCATCAATAAAACTACTTTTGTCCTCTACTGGACCACTTGTATAAATAACTCTCATCTTGCGTTCAGATTAGTTATGATACGTTGTATTAATATTATATTGTAAATGTATAACAATAACTATAACATTGATTGTAATTGCATCATTTTTCAAGATCTTATCCACTATACTTATTTTATAACTTCCTGATGATCCATATATTTCCTCAAAACATATGGTATTGTTATAGAACCATCTCTGTTTTGATAATTTTCTAAAATTGCAATAATGGTTCTTCCTATTGCTAAAGCTGATCCATTTAATGTATGTACAAATTTACTAATCTTAATATTATTACTTATAGTAGTATATTTGGTATTTATTCTACGTGCTTGAAAGGCTTTACAATTTGAGCAACTAGAAATTTCTCTATATTGATTCTGACTTGGTATCCACACTTCAATATCATACGTTATACTTGCTGAAAAACCCATATCTCCAGTGCACAATATCATTACTCTATATGGTAGTTTCAATCGTTTTAAAATTTCTTCAACAACTTGTGTCATCCTTTCCAACTCTAATGCTGATTGTTCTTCAGTTGTAATACTAACTAATTCTACTTTGTTAAACTGATGTTGTCGCATCATACCCCTTGTATCTCTACCAGCACTTCCCGCTTCTGACCTAAAACATGGAGAGCAAGCAGTAAATCTGAGAGGTAAATCACATGCATTAATACTCATATTTGATACTAAATTGGTAAGCACTACCTCACTAGTTGGTATAAGTCGAAAGTTTTCTGTTGTTTTAAAAGAATCATTAGCAAATTTTGGCAATTGTCCTACTCCATACATAGCAGATTCATATACTAATACTGGATGAGATATTTCTGAATAACCAAATTCCTTGGTGTGAATATCTAACATAAAATTAGTTAAAGCACGATCTAGGCGTGCAAGCTGATTTTTAAGTATTACGAACCTTGATCCAGAAAGTTTTGCAGCTTGTTTGAAATCCATTAGATTTAAATTTTCTCCTAATTCATAGTGAGTTTTTATTGGAAAATCAAAATTTGTTTTGTTTCCATATCTTCTAAGTTCAACATTACTATTTTCATCTTTTCCAATAGGTACTCTCTCATCTGGTATGTTTGGTAATACATTGAGAAGATCAATTAATTGAGAATCTTCTCGTATCATATTGTTAATATTATTGATTTTCTTTGTTATATCTTTTGACAATTCTATTTGTGTATTACACTTAATATTATCTCTTTTTAATTTTTCAATTTCCTGAGTAACTTGATTACGTTCTTTTTGTAAAGAATATAATTGAGTTAATAAATGTTTTTTTTTAGATCCAGTTCTACAATTTTTTGAGCAACTTTTTCAGAATTTCGAGCTTGCATTGCATTATCAAATAATTCCGGATTCCGTTTTATAAAATCTACATCATGCATAAAGTTCAATAAATTACTATAATATTCTATCTTATACTTGGTTATATTAAAAAAACACAAAAAATTTCTATGTTAAAGGTAAGTCCCATTTATACTGAGGCATTGTCCTTTATTGTTATACATTCTTTTTTTAATAGATAAAATCTGTGGAAAATTGTTATATCCAACAGAATCAAAAAGCTTATTATCAATTGAGTCATTAAGTAGGTCTATAATTTCAAATGGGCCATGCTTCCAATTGTATGCTAATTTTATAGCTTTATCAATTACCGATATATTAGAGGATAATTTTGGGATTAAAGATGAAACATATATTAAAGTATTAGACCATATATACCACATAAATTGACCATATTTATTTTGAACATCAAATAAGTTTTGAATATTTTGAAATTCGTAATTGATAGCATATGATTGTCTATATAAGCCAGTATGTAAATCTATGACCTGATTGCTATTGCCATAATGTGATTCATAAAGACGATAAAATCCACCAATTTTGCTCATAGAGCCAGTATATCCATCAGAAATCATTTGTAGTATTACTATAGGTATGGTACCGTATAACTTACATAAATGGTCATCACTTGGTAAGTGTTTTACTAAATGTTTTATTGTGGATATAAAATTGTCTAATCCTATTTCATCTAATAGTTTAAATGCTCCATGTGGTATTCCCATATATTGATTACTTATAATAAAATCTGCTTCTTCTACATTGATACTGAATTTATAAGCTCCTATTAACGAAATTATTAACCAAAATGAAAGTATTCTGTCTAATATAAGTCCCGGTGTATTATTACATACAATTAAATTAGAAAAACGATTGCTTAATATTTCAATGTTTTTATCTTCAAGCTTATTATGGTAGGCACATTCTATCAATTTGATTTTATTAATATGATCAAAAAAGGATACTACTGTGAACTTGCAAGATATATTACATGGTATTTTGCTCACAACATCTAAGAAAAAATTTGAAGTGGCTGATATAATAATATTATTACTAAGGTAAGGTAATATTTTACTATATATATTATATATTAAATTGTAATCCTCTTCTGATTTTTCAGAATTAATATTAATTATCCATTTTACATCTTTAAGACATGATAAATTATCATTTAAATTTACATTGTTTACTAAAACATGTTCAACTTGACTTTGAAAATTATTACCGTTGCTATCTAAATTTATTAAAATCACTGAAATATTACGTTCTACCATGTAGGTAATAAGAGTACTATTATCGACTTTCTTAAAATCTACAACTGCTACCTTTTGCATTTGAATAAAGCCCTTCTTTTTTTTTAGTCATAAATCTCAATGAGCATCTATCACGAATTTAGCAAAATAATTGATAAAGTAAAGAGATATAACTAATTATACGCCAAATTCATCTTCAATTTTTTTGACGATATCCTCTGGAGGATTTTCTCCCCAACCAGAATATAATATTTGCCCATATAAGGCAACATCTATAGAACCTGATCTACTTTTAGCAAGAAACATTTCTCTTTTGTGCTTATCTACTAATACATAATGCCAAGCAGATCTTCCATTATCTTTTCCTCGTACAAGAAACAGACAATCTAACCTACTTTTTTTAGTAGATTCTGCAAAATTTTTGTTATTTAATTTGCTTTTTCTTAACACGCTCTTTGAATCAGAAAAAGGAACTTCTTTCTCGCTATTATTCTTATCTTGTAGTATATTAAGAAATTTTGCTGATTTATTAGGTAAAGCATTAGGATTTTTATACTTTTCGCTAAAACCTCCACTTTGACTTTTCCTATTAGCAGCAAACTGCTTAGTAAATTTTGAATCTTTATTTATCTCATCACCCATTTACTTGCACCTAACTTAATAATCATGTATTGTAAAAATAACTAATTCTTTATATATGCTACACTTTTAGTATATTTATATACTACTACGATTAACTTAATTATGCATAGTCAACATGAATAATATATTAATTATTACTGGACCTACAGCATCAGGTAAGTCTAAGATATCTATGAAAATAGCGCAAGATAATAATGGAATTATTGTAAACTGTGATTCAAAGCAAATATATCGAGAAATTCCTATAATTACAGATCAACCAAACTTGAACGATAATTCTGTAAAACATAAGTTATACGGGTACGTATCAGTAACACAGCAATATTCTGTAGGATTATGGATAGAAGATTTAAAAAAAGAAATATTATCTATTATGCAAGAAAAAAAGCTACCAATTATAACTGGAGGCAGTGGAATGTATATCAATAGTATAATATATGGGTTGTCGCAAATTCCTAAGATAGAAGATAATATAAGATATAAAACAAAAAAGCTATTTGAAGCTCTAGGAAATAAAGAGTTTTATGCATTATTAATAGATAGAGATCCTATGGCAAAATGTTTACATCAAAATAATTCACATCAATTATTAAGAGCATATGAAGTAATAGAACAGACAGGTACTTCCATATTTGTATGGAAAAAGAATACATGTTGTGAGCCTATACTTAAAAATTTTCAACTTTGTGTTCTCATGCCACCACGAGATGAGGTGTATAAAAAAATAAACAAACGCTTTATTGATATGATAAACGTATCTGTAATAGAAGAAGTAGAAAATTTATTATCATTGAATGTACCTGTACATTTTCCTGCAATGAAAGCACATGGTGTTCCAGAAATAATTCAGTATTTACAAAATAAAGTCAGTATTGATCAAGCAATAGAAATAGCACAAAAAAATACTAGGCATTATGCTAAACGTCAATACACGTGGTTTAAGCATCAGTTCCGAAATGCATCATTTTATGAATCTCAAGATCAGTTATTAGAATCTATGCAGAATTAGTTATATTTAATGTAAAATTTAAAAGCTATGTGAAAAAAGTGGATATGTAACATATGTTGTTGTTGTTGTTTAGTCAATCACATCTTGTATGTTTATGTATTTATTTCTATAGAAAAAAATAAAAAATTTTGAGAAAAAAGTAGAATTTCTTTTAATAATTATCAAGATAACCATATAGTAAAAATTTATTTCCATTTTACTACTGGAGGCATAGACATCATGATTGCATCAGGATTGCCATTTGTTAATAACCCAAATCTTGTGCCTCGATCATAAATCAAATTAAATTCTACATATCTTCCACGTTTAAATAATTGATATTCACGTTCTTCTGCAGTCCATAATTTATTTAAATTTCTTTTTATGATGATTGGGTAGATATCTAATAAAAATTTACCTACTGCTTGAGTATATTCAAAATCAGCTTCCCAATTTCCTGAATTTATATCATCATAAAATATACCACCTATACCACGTGGCTCTTTTCTATGATGTAAAAAAAAATAATCGTCACATTGTTGTTTAAATTTTTCATAATATTGTTTGTTATACTTATCACACATTTTACGTAAATTATTATGAAAAAACTCCTGATCTTCTTTATTTTCATATATAGGAGTCAAATCTACTCCACCTCCAAACCAACTTTTGTCTGACATATGAATAAATCTAGTATTCATATGTATAGCCGGTATTAATGGAGAACACATGTGTGCAACAACAGAAATTCCACTTGCCCAAAATTTTTTATTCTCTCCTATATGGAGATTCAATGTTTCAGAAGGATTTGTAACGTTAAATAACTCATTGGTTTTTGTCATATCTCCGTATACTTCTGAAACATTTATTCCAGCTTTTTCAAATACTTTACCATGTATTACTATAGAATGTCCTCCTCCACCTCCAGGTCTTTTCCAGTCTTTGTGGTCTATCTGTGGGATAGAAGATGAGAACTGTTCTTCTATTGATATAAATTTAGATAAGAGCTGATTTTGTAATGTTTTAAACCAAACAACTGTCCTTTTTTTCTTTTCTTCCATAAACTTAAAAAAATACCAAATTTATAATATAATAGACTGTTATTTCAGGAATAATATGTTAAAATAACTGGTAAAATTTCATCTAATACTCTCAAATTTTATGTCCTAATGGACTCCGTGACATGACAATCATTTATAATGTAATCACTAATTACCTTAATGTCAAAATTTTGTTATCATTATTTAACTTGAAATAGTTACTCACTTTACTATATCCATTAGGTTTAAATCAAGTATAATTTTTTACGTTTTATCGATATCTGATAAGACTGAAAAACTGTACTCGATATATACCCATAAACACTTAATATCTTATAGTAATAAATGTATTAATATTTTAAATTTTATTAAAAACTTAGTTTTGTACCTATTAACCCAACATAACCAGATTTATTAATGCTAAGTGGCTCAATATCAAAGAAAACAATATCAGCGTAGACAGTCATTGTATCAGCTAATGTTTTTTCTATACCCAATGCACATGCAGATAGTGCATGTGTTTCAGAATTTGTCGAAGAATTACTTGTAACATCCTTAGCACCGTAAAAATAACTAAAGCTGACATCAAACTTATCATTTTCAATTTTTATTCCCAGATCATAAAACCTGCTATCACTTACTCTATAAGTATTTATTGTACTATCTTTAGTTATTGAAATCTCTTTTTTGCCGGAATTACCAAGATTAGCGTATGATCCTACAAATGTGATATTCTTATACTTAAACGAAAAACCGACAGTATAAGATAGTAAATCATTATACTTATCTCCTGAAGGTAATGTATTAGCATGTTCAATGACTCCAGATATAGAATAATCGACGTTAGAAAATAACTGATTTTGATACTTAACTCCCATACTAATAATATTGTTATATATATGATAAAGTTTTAAAGTATTATCATTAGTACTATTAATATTTTTAGGCTTATCTTTTGGAATATAGCTTAAACCCAACTCTACCCCTTTAATTTGTGGAGAATAATAACTAATAACTGGAATAGAAGACCCATGACAAGCAACATACAAATTTGGTGCACATAAAACTGTATTTTCTGTATTGCAGTTGTAAGAAGAATATTGTAACCAACTTCCAGTAACACCACCCGAAGCTACTGATATATTTGAAGATGAAAGCTTCATTTTTTGAGAGACAGGACTTGTTCGTCCTATCGTTAAACTTCCAGCATTAGTAGCTTTAAGAAAAATGTACGCTTCCTTCGTATTGCTATTAATATCTAATATAGAATTCTTTGTATTACCAGGATTATCTATAGTATTGTTTACAAGGTTTGCGCTTAACTTTATGAAAGGTCCAGCAGAAAAATAATCATTAATATGATATGAATACTTTAAAGTAGGAACTGCACTAAATGAGACTTTAAAAAAATCATCACTATTAAAACCGTATTGTAAATTTAATTTACCACTTAGTGCAAAATCACCAGCTATTGCTTGATTCATAAATAATATTAGAGAGAATACAGCAGATACATATAGCTTCTTTTTATACACCAAATTTACCTCACATAACAGATATCAATAAACGTATTTGGTGCAGAGTAACATCTATAATTGAGAAAATCAAGACTTTTCATAAAAAATCCTACTTTGTGCTTGATATATACTATGATTTCTGCAGGATACTATACTCAGTTATAATGTTATAAAGCAGATAAATCAATACAGTCTTATTCTATAGTTATAGCATTTTTTAGATTATGCATCTGTACCTAGTACCATAGTACCAGTACCATGTACAGTAAATAACTCTAATAATAATACGTGTGGTACCCTGCCATCTATTATATGAGCTGAACCATAACCTTCTTTTACTACCTTGATACAAGTTTGCAATTTAGGAATCATACCTGCGTTTGCAATACCTTTCTCAATTAGATTTTCAGCATTACTTACTGATATTTCAGATAATAAATTACCATTAATGTCAGTAACTCCAGGTACATTTGTTAGAATAATTAATTTAGCAGCAGCAAGGGCATTTGCAAGTGCACCAGCTACTAAATCAGCATTAACATTATATGTAAGATCATTTTCACCGCCACATACAGGAGCTATTACTGGAATAAAATCTGATTCTTCCATAAAAAACAATAAGTCTGTATTAACCTCATGAGGTTCCCCAACAAACCCCATATCTAATATTTTTTCTACGTTATTTGATTGATTTTCTCTATAAGTGTAGCAGATTTTTTTTGCCTCTATTAAATTAGCATCTTTACCACATAAACCAATAGCATTACCCCCAGCTTTGTTTATTAGTTGTGTAATATCTTTATTTACTAAACCACATAACACCATTTCTACAACTTCTAAAGTTTCAGCATCAGTAACTCTTAGTCCATTGACAAATGTACTTTTTTTATTTATCTTTTCTAGAAATTCATTGATCTTGCTTCCTCCTCCATGAACAACTATTGGATTGATGCCCAGTTGTTTTAATAATACAATATCATGAGCAAAACTTTCTGCTAATTTTCTATCCTTCATAGCAGCTCCACCATACTTAATGATAAATGTTTCACCAGAAAACTGTTGTATATATGGTAAGGACTCTGATAAAACTTTAGCTGTATTAAACCAATCAGCATTTCCTCCAAATTGCTCAATGTTTGGTACAATATCTTCCTTGTTATTATCACTTTTTAATACATTGTGCAATTTCATAAATCAACTCCTCTATTCCTTGTTTAGATTGGCTACTAGTACTGATAACTGGATACATAATAAAATCCAAATTAAGATTTTTAATATAATTTATATTAACATCAAGCATTTCTTTTGGTATTTTATCAATTTTTGTTAATACTAATTGATAAGATATTTGATGTAAATCAAGCCAGCTGATAAAATCTAAGTCTATCTCTTTAAAACCAACTTTAGCATCTATAAGTAATATAACTTTTAACAAATTTTTACTATTTAATAAATAATATTCCATCAGACAGAGATAATTGTTAATAGTAGTTTTATTTGCCTTAGAATATCCGTAACCTGGCAAATCAACTAATACCATAAAATCTTTATTAATTAGATAAAAATTAATTTGTTTTGTGCATCCTGGCTTAGAAGATATTCTAGCATTTTTTTTATTATTTGTTATTGCATTAATTAAACTAGATTTACCTACATTTGACCTACCAGCAATTGCAACCTCTGGTATTAAAAAGTTAGGTAATGACTTTATGTGAGTAGCTCCTATTATAAATTCACACTTTGACATTATGGCTTTTAGCTTCATTTAGTTAGGTAGTTAATTATAAAGACATTAAAAAACTATTCTTCAATAGTATCACATATAAAGATTTAAAGAAAAAAATTTTGCAATTAATATTACAAATGATATTATCTAACAGGGAATGGGTTTTTAAATAAAAATTATTAATTGAATGGTGACAAAGCTATGAGCTTTGATAGTAATTTAGAAGAATTATCTCAAAAGTTTTACAAATTAAAAAGTATGCTGGAAGATCCGAGTCAATTAAGTGTGGATTCTTTTATTGCAGCTTCAAAAGAATATTCAGAGCTATCGCCTATAATGTTAGTAATAGATCAATATAATACTTTACAAAAAGATATAGTAGATTTAGAGGAACTGATAAATAACCCAGAAACTGATCATGAATTAAAAAGTTTAGCCAAAGAAGAATTCTATGAACGACAAAAACAATTACCTAAGGTTAAACATAAATTAAAATTATCTTTACTTCCAAAAGATAAGGATGATGCACGTAATGCTATTTTAGAAATTAGAGCAGGTACAGGAGGAGAAGAAGCTGCATTATTTGTTACTGATTTGTATAGAATGTATACGAAGTATGCTGAGCAGAAAAATTGGAAATTTGAACAAATCAATTCAGCTTTAACTGGTATAGGTGGGCATAAAGAAGTATCATTATGTATAAGTGGATCTAATGTTTTTGCAAGATTAAAGTTTGAGTCTGGAGTTCATAGAGTACAAAGAGTACCAGAAACTGAAGCTTCTGGAAGACTTCATACTTCAGCTGCTACAGTGGCAGTTTTACCAGAAATTGAAGAAGTAGATTTAAAAATAGATGAGAAAGATTTAAGGATAGATGTGTATCGATCAAGTGGTCCAGGAGGACAATCTGTAAATACTACTGATAGTGCTGTGCGTATTACACATATACCAAGTGGCATTGTTGTTATACAACAAGATGAAAAATCTCAGCATAAGAATAAAAGCAAGGCTCTCAAAGTACTAAGAGCAAGACTCTATAATCTTGAAAAACAAAAAAGAGATGCAGAAATTTCACAAATGAGGAAGAGTCAAATAGGGTCAGGAGACCGTTCTGAACGTATAAGGACTTATAACTTTCCTCAATCTAGAATTACAGACCATAGGATAAATCTTACATTATATAGATTGGATGATATAATGAAAGAGGGAAATTTAGATGAGTTTATTGAGGCATTAATAGCTGAAGATGAAGCGAATAAATTAAAGAATTTACATATTTAAGCTAGAGTTTTTTAAACAGTGCTAATTATGAGCAAGGTATATACACAATATTGAAATGTGGATATCATCAAATATAGAAAAATTCCTAATTTTTAAAATTGTAAAGTTTTATCAGATATATATAATGAATATGTTACTATAACCAATAACATTCAAATTAGTCATTATATAGATTGGATGATATAATGAAAGAGGGAAATTTAGATGAGTTTATTGAGGCATTAATAGCTGAAGATGAAGCGAATAAATTAAAGAATTTACATATTTAAGCTAGAGTTTTTTAAACAGTGCTAATTATGAGCAAGGTATATACACAATATTGAAATGTGGATATCATCAAATATAGAAAAATTCCTAATTTTTAAAATTGTAAAGTTTTATCAGATATATATAATGAATATGTTACTATAACCAATAACATTCAAATTAGTCATTATATAGATTGGATGATATAATGAAAGAGGGAAATTTAGATGAGTTTATTGAGGCATTAATAGCTGAAGATGAAGCGAATAAATTAAAGAATTTACATATTTAAGCTAGAGTTTTTTAAACAGTGCTAATTATGAGCAAGGTATATACACAATATTGAAATGTGGATATCATCAAATATAGAAAAATTCCTAATTTTTAAAATTGTAAAGTTTTATCAGATATATATAATGAATATGTTACTATAACCAATAACATTCAAATTAGTCATTTATACATACATTAGATGTGTTTTACTTTATCAGTATGGAAACTTTTTGCAGTTTTAAAATAATTAAGTAGTAGTTGATTCGAAGAGTATTATTACGTGAATCTTAATATAAACTATATAAGCATCTATTTTTAGTTTAGTACTTGTTTCTATTCTGTATAAATAATTCTTACACATATTACATTGTGACTTGCTGTTATCAGAATCTACACAACAATAAAACTAGATCTAGAATTAGATATAAGATTATTTATCCTCACATTTCACCGACACTGGACGTAAGATGGCAACCTTTTCACTTCTTTCATAACTATAAATATACTTACCATATGAAAATTATGACCAATAACAATAATATTACAAGCTTTCAAAATCCATTTCTGTATCATTAAAATTGTTACTTACTCCACAATTTTTATCAACTTTTGATTCTATGACTATTGCAGATGTCCTAATATTATAAACAGCCTTTAATTTTATTTATATTTTGTCATGGACATGCATATAAAAAAATTAATACATAATTACTCAAATTATGATTCTTGTATAATTTCATTTAAGGAATTGAAGGTGATAAAAACTATATATGATATCTCAAAAAGACATGATAATGTTTATTATATTTTTTGAAGAAGAAAAATTAAACTTTAATATTACAAAAAAATTTATTAGATGTGACAATCATTATTTTTCTTTATAAAGGCAAATTATCATGCTTACGCATAATTTTATGTATTTTCTTTTTTTCCAAAAATTTTAAAGATTTAAATAAATGTTCTCTTGTACGTGATGGCAGTATAATATCATCAATATATCCTCTAGAAGCTGCTACATAGGGATTGACTATTTTAGTACGATATTCATCAATAATATGTTGTATTTTATCTTTATCTTTTTCATTTCTAAATATTATTTCAACTGCTCCTTCAGCACCCATAACTGCGATTTCAGCATCTTGCCAAGCATAATTAATATCACCACATAAATGCTTAGAATTCATTACTATATATGCTCCTCCATAAGCTTTACGTACTATCACGCTAATTTTTGGTACAGTAGCTTCTGCATATGCGTATAATAATTTTGCACCATGTGTTATAATGCCAGCATGTTCTTGATTTACACCTGGCATGAACCCTGGAACATCAATAAAAGTGATAATAGGAATATTAAAAGCATCGCAAAAACGTATAAATCTTGCTCCTTTTCTTGAGGCATCAATATCTAAACATCCAGCTAAATACAATGGTTGATTTGCTATTAATCCTACATTATATCCCCCTATTTTGCCAAATCCTATAATGATATTACGGGCAAAATCCGGTTTTATTTCATAAAATAGCTTCTCATCACATACTTTTTCTAATAATTCATACATATTATATGGAACAGAATTATTTTTAGGTATTAATGTATTTAAAGACAAATCTTCCGTATTTGCAAAATCTGTAATTGAGTGAGATTGTAATGATTCCATATTGTTAGATGGAATAAAATTCATAAATTTACGAACTTGTAATAATGCTTCAATTTCATTGTGGAATACCAAATCTGCGATACCAGTTTTGCTAGAATGCACTTTTGCTCCACCAAGATCTTCCTGAGTAACTTCTTCATATGTAACTTTTTTGATTACATCTGGTCCTGTTACAAACATATAAGAGGTATTACGCACCATAAAAATAAAATCAGTCAGCGCAGGAGAATAAACTGCTCCACCTGCACAAGGTCCCATAATTAAAGATATTTGTGGTACTACACCAGATAGATTAACATTGCGTTGAAAAATTTCTCCATAGCCAGATAATGAATCCACACCTTCTTGTATTCTTGCTCCTCCTGAATCATTAATACCAATTATGGGAATTCCTAATGTAGCAGCTTTATCCATAACATTGCATATCTTCTTAGCATTTGATTCGCTAAGAGATCCTCCAAAGACAGTAAAATCCTGAGAATAAATACATACTTTTCTGCCATTGATAGTTCCATATCCTACAACTACTCCATCTCCGGGTATTTTAGATTTATCCATAGAAAAATTTACGGACCTATGTTCTACAAATGCTCCATATTCTTCAAAAGAATTATCGTCTAATAAAACAGTTAACCTTTCTCTTGCTGTTAATTTACCTTTAAGATGTTGCTTTTCTATCCTAGATAAACCACCACCGTTATATGATTTTAACTTCCTATTGTTTAAATCTTGTAACCCTATAAAATTCATAACATCCAAAAAGAAATAAAAATATTAGAATACTCTTATCACATTTCACGATTTATATCAAACATGTAAGTTTTGTACTTTTGGTAACTAAGATTTTGCAGGTAGAATATGATCTAAGATATTGTTAAAGTAATTTCATACTTCCTAATCCTGTAACACTTATACTAGATAATTTCCCAACACAGTATATAGTATCAAACATTTTATTATCTTCATTAAAGAAACCCAAACGTGTATAAACTTTTTTTTTATTAACTTCAGGTATAAAACTCATATTAGTCTTCAAATCATAAAATAATTCCCTAATACTATGGCCTTCAACTAACCCTCCATCAAGATAATCCTCTGAATTCACATAAAATAATGGAGTAGTTTCGATACGTGTTAAAAAAGAGCTAAATTCATTTTTAGCCAGTGACATAGCTAAAAATACTTGGTTGGAGTGTTGATCAATACCTTGAAGTATCACAATTTCATTTAAACATTGTTTAGCTTTAATAGTGCAATATCGATCAAACCTTGCTTCATATAAATATTGATTATAATTTGCTAAACCGGTACATAAATCCTCTTCAGGATCATATATTAAACTTTTAATATATGGATCATCTGTAACAAATTTTCCATTTTCGTTCTTATACAAATCTGTGTCAGATAAGAAAGCATTGCCATCTTTATCTAATAAGAAAATTAATGATTTAATAACTATACCAAAATTTAACTATTGTCCTATAAGGCTATATCATAATGTAAATAAAAAATCTATAATAATTTAACTATTATGTGTTTTACTACCAAAGATTTATATAGGATAAAAACACTTAATTGATTCAGATTTTCTAACATACTTTTTAACTTTGTAAAACTTTTGAAACAATTCCTCTAGATTACTATCAAAGCTCATAGCTTTGTTACCATTCAATTAATAATCTTTTTTAAAACATCCATTTCCTGTGAGATGATACCATTATTAAATTCATCAGATAATGCATCAATAGCAAAGTCTTTAAAAAATTCTGTATATTTATTATAATTTAGTAATATCACTATTCCAAACCTTCTTGGATCATTAAAAATAAGTAATTTATTATCACTAAGGTAAAAAATTATATGATTGTGGTTTTTTTGGTTAATACAATTCTCATTACAAACCAAATTGCCACTCATACCTAAATGTATAATTATATAGTACTGATTGCTGAGCATTAAAATAATATATTTACCCTTCCGGGTTATTTGAGATATTGATTTCTATATTTAATATAATTTTATTTAAAACTTCAGTAGATAATGCTCTACAAACTATTTCTACTTCAGGTAGTTCTGGCATCTTTCATTTGACGTTGCTTATGTTTCCTACGGAGCAGATTAGCTTTTAATGCATTAGATAAAGCTTTACTTTTATTTATATTTTTAATTTTTTTGACTTATCCATAATAAAAAAATAAAATAAATTTAATTAAGCCGTTATAGCTTAGTGGAAAAGCACATCATTGGTAATGATGGTACCTAAGTTCGATTCTTGGTAACGGCACCCATTTATTAAGCATATGTTTTTTTATAAAATTGTAAAGTATTAGTAAATCTAATTCCTGCTATTCATACAGGGCTTTATACAGAAGTTTGATACTAACTATTTATATGATACTTCAACTAATAAACTTATTGTTACTATAGGTAACATATTATTATAGATAATTATCACATTATAAATTTGCAAAAGATCTATCAATTGTAATTAGAATTATTATAAGATTAAAAATATTGTATTACTTCCCTGCCTTTAAAATTGATCAATTTAGACATTGCAATAATTCTAGTATCATTAGGTTTATACTGCACACTTCTTCTTATAGTAAATACAACAACATGATATAACCAACTTTAAAAAGCTACAATCTACGAATAGTATAGATACAATTCAAGATACTTACTTTGTCATATGTATCTGCACATAATTACTTTACAAAAACATTGAAATATAAAACAATTCTACTCTTTATAAGGTTCTTTGTTTTTATGTCACATAACGTAATAACTCGATTTGCTCCATCACCAACTGGACATCTACATTTAGGAAGTGCAAGAACAGCTTTGTTTAATTGGTTATATGCTAAATGTAATAATGGTAAATTTTTATTACGTATTGAAGACACTGATAAGAAAAGATCATCTCAAGAACTTATAGACTCCATTATTAACGCAATGTCTTGGTTAAAGATTTCATATGATGGAGAAATGATATTACAATCAAAAAATATATCCAGGCATGTTGAAATTGCAAATCAACTAATATTAAATAATAAAGCATATTATTGTTATTGTTCTGAAGAAGACATAAGTAAAGAAAAAGAAGAATTTAGTAAAAAAGGTTTGTATTACAAACACAATTGCATATGGAAAAATAAAAATCCACCAAGTAATAATCTCACTAGAGTTATTAGATTAAAAAGTCCTGCTGACGGTATGACATCATTTAATGATAAAGTATATGGTAACATTACAGTAAATAATACACAGTTAGACGATATGATTTTATTACGTTCTGATAATACCCCAACCTATCTTCTATCTGTAGTTGTAGATGATCATGATATGAACATTACTCACATTATTAGAGGAACAGATCATTTAACGAATACAGCACGTCAATTATTAATATATAACGCATTAGAATGGAATCCACCTAAATTTGCTCATATTCCATTGATACATGATGAAAATGGCAATAAGTTATCTAAAAGACAACAAGCAATTGGCATACATGAATATAAGAACTTAGGTATATTACCAGATGCAATATTTAATTACTTATTAAGAATGGGATGGAGTCATAAAAATGATGAAATTATTACTGTAGATCAAGCAATAAGGTTGTTTTCTATAGAGGGCATCGGACAATCTCCAGCAAGACTAGATAATAAAAAGCTTGAATTTCTAAATAATCATTACATTAATATAACTGAGGATAAAGTAATTCTTAATATGATCATTCCAATCATAGAAGAAAAAATAGGATATACAATAAATGACGTAAAAAAAGGATATTTATTAAAAGGGTTAAATGAATTAAAGAAAAGGACAAAAAGTTTAGTAAATTTAGCCAATGAGTCCTTATTTTATGTTGAAGATATCCCAATTTCTATTGACCAAGAATCTAGCATTACTATAAAGGATTACAAGCATATATTTTCCATTTTATATGACGAATTATCAAAAATTTCAGAATATGAATGGAATAACGGTGTATTAACATCAACAATAAAAAATATCTCACAAAATTTGAATATCAAAATTAGTACTATCTATCATTGCTTGCGTGCATCTATTATTGGAAGAATGAATGCACCAAGTATTATTGGAATTATGATTAATTTTGAACAAAAAGAATGTTTGCAACGCATAAAGTATGTGCAAAACATAAAGTAACTTTTTCATTCTACCATTAGTAAAAAGCAATTCAAAATTTTTAAACACTAGTGTATAGTTAAAAAAAAAACTTCATAACTATCATGAAATAAATGTATAATTACATCAGAATATCCTGCAATCTTAGTGTAATGCAAAAAATGGAATCATCAAAAGATATAACAGTAATATTATTAACAACAAAATCAACGATATTAGCAGTATAATAAAGAAAGGTTTTCAATTTATGTACTACTAAATATGCTAGATGAAAATACATAAAAAAAAGATGAAAGTAATAATATCACTTACAAAAAAATTATAACGATACTAATTATCATAAATCTAAAAATAGTTTTATAAATATGATAAGCTATTAAAATGATATATCATTAATAATGAAAAATATAATAAGAAAAATTTCTTCATGATGCTGTAGTCCTTTTTTTTAGCAAAACGTTAAAAATAATAAAAGGAAGCAAGGAAAAGCATATAATTACTAAGATGTAAACAGCATTTTTACTAGATCTTTATCATAATAAAAATATACAAATTAGCTTAAACACGCAGACTTTAATAGAAATAATATATTAATATAATAATTATAATAGCTGAAATAATAATAATTTATTGACTATACAACTATTATGATATATTATTAGATAATATGTGTTATTTTAGTGGTGTGTAGATGTTTTCGAAATTACAACAAGTATTCAAAGGCAAGGGTGAAAGTTCTTCTGGACAACAAAGTGATAAAAAAAGCACAGAAGGTACTATAGATAATGAACCAGGTGGGGCTACTGGAGGAGGAGTCTCATCACCCATTCTAGGAGGTTCAAGACATTGCAGAATATCTGCAGGTACAGATCTACATCATATACTAGAACAGTTGGACTTTGAAGAAAAGAAAGCTGAAGCCGAGTTATGTAAACTTGTGTGCAGCGCAACTAGGTCAGCGCTGAGGGTAGAAGATGTCACGTGTATAGGTAATACTCCTAAACCAGGAGAAGGTTTAGTAATATATACTGATAGAAAAAATGCTGATCATACAGACAAAGTATTACCAGAAGGATTATCTCTATTCTTAGTAAGGTGTACAATATCAAATCCTTATCTTAAAAGTAATACAATTGTCGAAAATGCTTACCCTATAGAACAAAGTGGTATTACGGAATGTATGGTATATTGCCTAGTACAACCTGAGAATATTACAGATTTTATACGCAGCTGTAGAAATACAAGAAAAAGTAGGGATTTTAACCCATTTTTTCATTGTGTAGTTACCTGTACTATTATGTGTTCAGGATTTGATCTCACTCATGTACCTTTTTCTATTGAAGAGCAGAAACTTAAGAAATGTTTACAACATCATAATCCACAATATATATACTCTCAAGAAGCTGAAAGACAGAAACAACGTGAACTACAGAATGTTGAACTTGCAAGATCACATGTAAAATGCTCACAACAGTCATCAAGACTTTCTGTCCTGTGCGACTTAGATAATATAGAACAACAATCTAACATAGAATTATGTAAGTCTCTAGCATGCATGACTTCATCGCAAATGCGTATAAAAAGAAAAACATGTATAGGTCATACCGTAGATAACAAGTTACACATATATCATTCCGCAATTTTGCATGCTAAAAATAAAGTATTACCACAAGGAAATAGTATATTCGTAGTAAAAGCTACAGTGCCAACTTCTGTTATTATACCTCATACTTGTTTAGATACTGCTGCACAAGAATATGGTGCGGCAGAGACAAATATTCTCATATACTGCTTTGTACATGGTTCGAGTATTACCAATTTTAGATGTGAATGTAATAACTTAAGAAAAAGATCACACCCATTACGTAGTTGTAGTATTTTATTTTCTGAGGTGTATAGCTCAAAATACAAGTCATTACCTAGTAATGCTGAGGAAGGTAAATTGAGGAGATATTTAGGAGCAGCAGGTATCGTAGATGATATTATATATCACAACACAAGAGAAGAAGAAGTAATACAGCAGCAGAGCGGAGACGTTGGGATATCTTCATCTTCAAGCAGTGAAGATAGTATGATGATGGCCTCTACCTCTTTAGGAGATGTTAGTGTTAGACATAAGCAGTACAGTATGAGTAGAAAATAAACAAATATAAGTAAGTAATACTATACCTTAGCAGAATTCAATAGGGGCTTGCATTAATAGTATAATGCAAGTAGTATTTTGTTAATTAAGTATATGTTTAACAAGCATATCATGCTAATGGTGTTATTTACTGATATTAAAATCATAAAGTTCATGTATGATGAATGTTAAATGATCTATAATAGTCAATTTACAAGTATGTATATAGAAAAGGAATCAAAAAAATCTGTCATCGATACTTATACAAAAAAAGCAGATAATATTTCTTTTTATATGAAAAAATGTTATTGTATAGGTAAAAATACCCCAGAAGATGGTAATACTTTATAAATATATCTTTCAAAGCTTAGAACAAAAAAAGTACTACTAATATGAAAATGTTCTGCTATAACTCAGTATTAAATATACTTGATGCAATAAAATAGTTTACAATATAAAAAACTTTCATCATCAAGGAAGTAACATATAGCTTTAATTAAAAGGTAATTTTTTACCTTTATTGAAATCATGTTTTAATTTACTTTAATAAAAAATCATAGTTGTTTGTACTTAATTTTCCAAATTATCACATAAAAAGGATTATAAGAATATATTTATCCTTTAGTAGCATTATTTGAAAGAAAAATACATTAATTTATCTTATCATGATAAATGGTATTGTTAAAACTGCCTACAAACAATTGCACTATCAGGACATACAACTTTATGTTCCTATTATTGAAGAAAAAATGTAGTGATTTTTTTAGCTAATAAATTCTAAGGAATATAAGTTTTATGTAAAGACCATATAACCAATAAGTATATGAAAATAGTAGAAGGAACACACGTGTTTTATTATACAGATCAGTAATTTTAATGATATTAGAAATATTCTATTTTATGTGAACTTTGCTTATTTAAGATTTTATATAGAGAATATCCAATAAAGCAATAAAAGTATACTAGCATCTATGTAATACAAATCTATATTAAAAAAAAAGAATAAATTTACTGAAGATTCTTTATATTTTTTAGTAGATGATATAAAAACCTTATATCCTGTAAAAACAAGGTAATAAAAATTAGTTTACTAAGTTAGATACAGAGTCTTATTATTTGAAATGATGATATAAACCAGATACAAAAATCTATTGTTTACTATGCCGTGTGCTAGGGATTAATCCATAGAACTCTTTAGGATAAATTATTAGAAATATATGATAATGATCAATTTGTCAGTAGATTTAAAATGCTGTTATTGAAATATGTTATATGTAATAAGAAAAATAAGTAAAAAATACAAAATTTTATTTTATATCAAAAATAAATTCATATTAATTAAAATACTAGTATATAATATATATTTATTACTATATAATTATTTTTATCTATTATTTTTAATAAACAACTTAATAAGTTTATTATTATGCAAAATGAAAAATATGAAGATCAAGAAACAATAAAAAAATTTGTCAATCAACACTTATGTAGAAAAGCAGATAATCTTTCCTTTTTATATGAAAAATGTTATTGTATAGGAAATACCACAGAAAATGATAATACCTTACAAATATATCTTTCAAAGACTTATAAAAGTAAAAAAAAAATAATTCCATGTGGGAATTCCCTGTTTGTACTAAGTATTAAGTATCCTATTGATGCAACAGCACAATTACAATATTCTCACTTTCTAACACTGTCACAGAGTGCAATGCAACAAAGCTATATAAATGCAAAAATTTATGTTTTTGTAAAAGAATGTAATCTTAGGAAATTTATTAGTAATATATTAAATAATAATAAACCATTGTCTAATATTATACCATCTGAGTACGGGAATGTTATATATACAATACTATATAATAATGATTTTTTTGAACACTTTAATGAACATAATGCTTTAAGTACAACTTCAACAATGATTTCAACAGTTACAGAATGTCCTACTCTTAAATTTATACCTAAAGCTAGTATTGTATCGAGATCACTGAGCTATGTAACATGTATTTCACAAAGCAATGGATCATTGATTCTTTAACAATAACTCATTGAGTATACAGATTAGACATCTTCATTGGCATTATAATATTTATATAATAATTAGAATTAAGGATTTATTATACTTGAAATATAATAAAATTGAAAATATATTAATCTGAAATTAAAGTTTCTTTTCTTTGTATTTCCATTAATATATCCTTAATTTTATCAGAAGTTAATTTTTCATAATAATCATCATTGATTTGTACAATAGGAGCATTAATACAAGCACCTAAGCATTCTACTTCTTTTAAAGTAAATAAATTATCACTTGTTGTTTCTCCAATATCTATATTAAGTAATTCTTTGCATGATCTTAAAATATCATCACTACCACATAACCAACAAGGAGTTGTCCTGCATATTTGTATTAAATATTTACCAATAGGAGATAAATTATACATAGAATAAAACCTTGCTACCTCTAATACATGTATTTGCTGCATATCTAAGAAATCTGCTATATAACTAATAGCAGATAATGGAATAAATCCACCACATTGTTTTTGGGCAATATGTAATAAAGCCATTACAGCACTAGACTTCCTATCATGAGGGTACTTGTTAATTATATCATTTGCATATTTTAGATTTTTCTTATTAAATTTAAATTCTTCAGTACAAGTTGTGTTGCTATTTTTCCGTATATTAGACATTACTTATTACCTATCTATCTCTCCGAATACTATATCTAAAGATCCAATTATAGCTGTTAGATCGGCTAACATATGACCTCTTGCTATCATATCTATCGCTTGCAAATGAGCAAATCCAGGAGCTCTAATTCTACATCGATACGGTTTATTCGTTCCATCAGATACTATGTATACACCAAATTCACCCTTTGGAGCTTCAACAGCTATATAAGTTTCCCCTACTGGAACACTATAGCCTTCTGAATATAATTTAAAATGATGTATTAATGCTTCCATAGATTCTTTCATTTCTGACCTTTTTGGTGGAGCAATTTTTCTATCATCTGTTTTTACTGGACCACTTGGAAGACGATCTAAGCATTGTTCAAGTAATTTTATCGACTGTCTGATTTCTGCCATTCTTACTAAGTAACGATCATAACAATCTCCTCTTTCTCCAATAGGAACTTCAAATTCTAAATCTTCATATATTTCATAAGGTTGGCTTTTACGTAAGTCCCAAGGAATGCCACAAGCCCTTAACATTGGCCCGGAAAAACCCCAATCTAAGGCCTGTTCTTTTGATACAACACCAATATCAACATTACGTTGTTTCCAAATCCTATTTTCAGTTAA
Source organism: Ehrlichia muris AS145 (assembly GCF_000508225.1). Classification (GTDB taxonomy): domain Bacteria; phylum Pseudomonadota; class Alphaproteobacteria; order Rickettsiales; family Anaplasmataceae; genus Ehrlichia; species Ehrlichia muris. Next base: position 572,259 of record NC_023063.1, on the reverse strand, counting down.
TAAATCTTCAATATCATCTATAAACTTAGGAAAAGTTTTAATGAATTTAAATATATCATCAATTAAATCATCTGGTATATCAGCTGCTACGCCTCCAGGACGAATATAAGCAGAATGAAATCTTGCACCTGATGCTCTCTCATAAAAACCTAAAATTTTCTCTCTTTCTTCAAACATCCATAATAAAGGCGTCATAGCACCTATATCCAACGCTTGACTTGATATATTCAATAAGTGATTCAATATTCTAGTTAATTCACAAAAAATAACACGTAAATACTTTGCTCTAATTGGTATTTCACACTTTAACAATTTTTCCACACATAAAGAATAAGCATGTTCTTGAGACATTGGAGATACATAATCAAGGCGATCAAAATATGGTAAAGCTTGTAAATACGTTTTATACTCTATTAACTTTTCTGTCCCTCTATGTAATAACCCGATATGTGGATCTATCCTTTCTATTACTTCACCACCCATTTCTAAAACTAAACGCATTACACCATGAGCTGCTGGGTGTTGAGGACCGAAATTTAAAGTCATTGGTGTAATCTTGACTTGATCAGACATTTACTAAAATTACCAAGTATATAACCATAAATTATGTAAGCACACGCATGACATGTCAAGAACAAGCTTTAATATAGCAGTTTTATATTACATAAGTAAATGTAAAAAATAACTTTACTATATGGAAAAATATATGAAAGCAATTATACATCTTTTTACCTTATTAGCTGTTGGAATAACACCTATAATGTATGTTGTGCTAATACTGCTTAATTCTTGAATGATTTGTAACCCAGTTGCTTTTTTTCATAAGTATAGCATTCGGTTTCCAATGATTTGCTAAGTTTATTATTTCTTGTTTTAATTGTTGATACTCTAGTTTTACTTTATACACTTCTAATAAGAAGCAGCAGTTGTTTGTGTAAGACCATGTTGTACATACACTACAATTACTTTTCTTGTTAGAAGAAGTTCTGTATCACAACTTTGATATTGCTATCTTCATTGCTATAGGAACTATATCTTTGAACCCATATGTATTTTATTATTCTATTGGTAAATGAATCGAATTTTGTTGACATTGAGCTGCAAATGCATATGATCCAAGGTCCAATTTAATTCTCTATATAAAATCTATTCATGCATACGCAACATGTATTGATTACCTACATTAGGTAATGAATCCGTATATACCAGAATACCTGAGACTAATACTACCCACAGCAAAGATATAGGTAAAAATACTTTCCATCCCAATCTCATCAACTGATCATAACGATATCTAGGGATAGTAGCACGAATCCATATAAAGCAAAATAGTAAAACCACTATCTTCAATATAAACCATACAATTCCAGGAATTATATATAAAAAGCTAATGTTTAAAGGTGGATACCACCCACCAAAAAAAAATATTACTGCCATTGCATTAATTAATATCATATTTGCATATTCCCCTAAAAAAAACAATGCAAATGGCATAGATGAATATTCAACATTATATCCAGATACTAATTCTGACTCTGCTTCTGGCAAATCAAAAGGATGTCTATTAGTTTCAGCTAAGGCTGAAATAAAGAAAATACATGCCATCGGCAATAACAATAAATCTATCCAATAAGGCATATTATGTCGTGCTACAACTATCTCTCCTAATTTTAGTGATCCAGTTGCTAATAATACTGTGACTATAGTTAACCCTATAGATACCTCATATGATATCATCTGTGATGCAGATCTGATTGCACCTAAAAAAGCATAATTAGAGTTACTTGACCACCCAGCTATTATAATTCCATAAACTCCAAGAGAAGAAATAGCTAAAATATATAATACCCCAATATTTATATTAGCAATAGCATTAGGTATTATTACCTCATACCCATCATTCACTATTACATCAGCACCAAATGGAATCACAGCCCATCCTAACAAAGCTAAAGTAAAAGTAATGATTGGAGCAATAAAAAAGCATATATTATTTGACTTAAAAGGAATAATATGTTCCTTAATAATAAGCTTTACAGCATCAGCAAAAGGCTGTAATAAACCAAAAGGTCCAACAACATTGGGACCTTGCCTTAGCTGTATTGCTGCAATAACTTTGCGTTCCATATACACTAGATAAGCAACAGATACCATAACTGAAATTATTACCGTCATGATTTTTATAAATAACGCAATACCACTACTTATATAACTGAAAAAATCCAAAAAAACATTATAATAACTCATACTTACCTAATATTTATTTGCAAAAGCTTTTACACAATCTGCCATTATAATAGATGCCCGACTAATTGGATTTGTCATATAAAAATTAAAATCTTTATTAATAAATACACTATCCTTTTCCAAACTAATACTTTCATCAATTGAAGTCCACTTATTAGGAACCAAATTCCCAATATTTTCTTCACGAAATTGCTCTCCTAACCTGGACAATTTATCTCTAATACAATCCAAACTATCATATTGCATATTAATTTTTAAATATCTTGATAACTCCTTAATAATTAACCAATCTTCCTTCGCTATACCAGGAGGAAAAACAGCTATATTTGTTCTTTGTACTCTACCTTCAGTATTAACATAAGTTGCATTTTTTTCAGTATATGCTGCACCAGGTAATATTACATCTGCAATTTGAGCACCTCTATCTCCATGATGTCCCTGATATATAATAAAAGAAGATTCAGAAGGAGAAATTTCTACTTCATCTGCACCTAGTAAATATAAAACCTCTATTTCACCAGAACTTATGCCATTAATTATATTAGATATTATATTAGTATTAGAATTAGGAACAAACCCAACATCCAAAGCACCTACTCTAGCAGCAACTTTGTGTAAAACATTAAATCCATTCCAATCATTTCTTAACATGCCAAATTTTTCTGCAATTTTAGCAGCTAATGTAAATATAGAATTACCATTCTCACCAATTAGAGCATCTTGCCCTATTATTAACATAGGATTTTTTGCATACTTTAACATCTCAGAAAAAGAAGGTACCCTTTCATGTAAGATATCATCTAATACTAAACAATTATTCCCTAAATTTTCTACTTTATAGTTAAAATTATTACATAAACCTAAACTCGCAACCTTAAATCCTCCTTGTAAATACCTCTTACGCAGTCTTGCATTAATTATAGGTGCTTCAAGTCTTATATTTGTATTAATCAATAAACACAAATCTGCACTTTCTATATTAGATATACCAGTATTAAACACATACAAAGCTCTGCTATTAGTAGGTATTATTGATCCATCTTGTCTACATTCTATATTAGGACTACCTAATTCATGCATAAGTTCCTTTAGCAGCAACATAGATTCACAATCTGCTAAATCTCCAGCAATTGCTGCAATTTTATTTCCAGAAGTACTACTAATTTTCTTGGCAATCATATTAAATGCTTCTTCCCATGTTGCAGGTAATAGACGTCCATTCTTTCTTATATATGGTTTATCTAACCTTTGTAATTTTAAACCATCATATGAAAAACGTGCTTTATCTGATATCCATTCCTCATTTATATCTTCATTTAATCTAGGCAATACCCTCATTATTTCTAGACCACGTGTATCAACTCTAATATTACTGCATACAGCATCTAATACATCTATTGTCTCACAATGACGTAATTCCCAAGATCTAGCTTTAAATGCATAAGGTTTTGAAGTTAACGCACCAACTGGACAAAGATCTATTATATTACCAGATAGCTCTGAGGTAATACACTTAGAAATATATGTATCTATCTCCATATTTTCACCACGACCAATCGTACCTAATTCATAACTACCAGCAACATCTGATAAAAACCTAACACATCTAGTACAATGTATACATCTAGTCATTGTGTTTTCTATCAATGGCCCAAAATTCTTCTTTTTTACAGCACGTTTTCTTTCTTCATATCTGCTTTTACCTCTACCATATAGCATGGTTTGATCTTGTAAGTCACATTCTCCACCTTGATCACAGATTGGACAATCTAAAGGATGATTAATTAATAAAAATTCTAGTACTCCTTCCCTAGCTTTTTGTATCTTGTCAGTATTAGTTTTAACTATCATACCCTCTGCAACAGGCATTGCACAAGAAGCTGCAGGTTTAGGTGGACCACCAACAATTTCTACTAAACACATTCTACAATTACCTGCTATAGCAAGCCTTTCATGATAACAGAACCTTGGTATCTGTATTCCAGCAATTTCACAAGCCTGAAGTACAGTCATACCCTCTTCAACTTCTATTTCTAAAGAATCTATAACTAGTTTAACCACGCACTACCTTTACATGTTAGCCCATTCTATAGTATTACCGCTATTATCCTGCACTAAATCACCATTATCATATTGACCTGCAATAAAAATTTTGCCTAACTCTCTATTAATATATTTAACTGGTTTTACAACTTTACCATTATACATTTTTTGAGCTGTGCCTTTTTTCCTCTGTAATGGATTATTCTTACTTGCTGTTTTTGCAACCTTAACCCCTTTCTTAGCCATAATACCCCCATAGCTATAAAATCATGAAGTAATAGCATATTTTATCATTTAAGTTTCCAACGTCAATAAATTATAATAGTTACAATCATCTAATGATTTGTTGTTTTAATTTTTTACTTTTATAAAAATAGTATACCTTATCAATTCATATAGAATTATAAATAGTAGTACAAACTACATTACTGAAATATCAATAACTTTTTATTATTATTTATGTAATTACACATCAATATTTTGTACATTTAAAGCATTATTATTGATAAAATTACGTCTTGGTTCTACAAAATCACCCATAAGTACTGAAAATATTGAATCAGCAGCTTCACAATCAGCTATTTTAATCTTAAGTAGTGTTCTTGTCTCAGGATTTAGTGTAGTATCCCATAACTGATCTGCATTCATCTCACCTAAACCCTTAAACCTTTGTAAGGTCATATCCTTTTTACCAAATTCAATAATATTATCCACTAAAGAAGTAGGTGAATTTATTTTTATATTATTGTCTTTTGTAGATAAAATAGGCGTATTAGAAAAAATATCCTCAATTTCATTACACATATTGATAACATGCTGAATATCTTCTGAATTCATTATTGTACTATCAATATAGTACTTATCAACCAACCCATGGGATAACCTGAAAATACTTATCTCATCTTTTTTAGGTATTTCAACACTCCACTCATATTCACAAAAAACCTTGTTCAAATGATTAGATATCGCACTAGCAGAATCAAAATTATACCTCTTAAAGAAAATAATTAACGATTCTAAAACATTCTGAGGAATTATCCTATCATAAGACTTTGTTATTTTACTAATATTCATACATTGATGTAAAACTTTATACAGACTACTACCAGAATAACTTTTGGTTCCAGTAAGAGTTAAGTCTTTTATCGCGTTACTAATTATATAATCATGCAGCATATCATCGTTTTTTATATAAAACTCTTTCTTATGTTTTGTAACCTTATAAAGTGGAGGCTGTGCAATATATAAATAGCCTTTCTCTATTATCTCACGCATATAACGAAAAAAGAATGTCAACAATAAAGTTCTAATATGTGATCCGTCAACATCTGCATCTGTCATAATGATAACTTTGTGATAACGTACTTTTTCAATATCAAAATCTTCAGTACCAATATTACTACCTATTGCTGTAATTAATGATGCAATTTCTGCTGATGATAATATGCGATCTAAACTTGCACGTTCTACATTTAATATCTTTCCTTTCAAAGATAATACAGCTTGAGAACGCCTATCACGTCCTTGCTTTGCAGAACCACCTGCAGAATTACCTTCTACAATGAACAACTCAGATAATTCCGGAGATTTCTCCTGACAATCTGCTAATTTTCCTGGTAAAATGGTAAAATCAAAACCATTTTTACTTTTTATTAAATCTCTTGCTCTGCGAGCAGCTTCCCTTCCTTTGGCAGATCTAATTATTCTTTCTAGAATACTAGTGGCTAATTTAGGATTATTTTCAAAAATATTTGTAAGCTTTTCATATACTATATTTTCTACAGCTGTCCTAGCTTCAGAACTGACTAATTTATCTTTAGTTTGAGATGAAAATTTAGGATCAGGTAATTTTATTGATAACACACAAGTCAAGCCTTCTCTTACATCTTCTCCCAAAATACTCACTTTTGCTTTTTTCAAGAAACCTTCATTTACAGCATAATTATTAATACAACGCGTCATAGCTGATCTAAATCCTGCAAGATGAGTTCCTCCATCTTTTTGTCTTATATTATTTGTAAAGCATAGCATATTTTCATAATAAGAATCATTCCAATGCATTGACAATTCTAAGCTGATTCCATGTTCAAGCACAATACCTTCTATATGAACAATTTTAGTCACAGCAGTCTTATTACGATCAAGATATTTTACAAATGCAGACGTTCCTCTATCTTCTGTATCACTAATTTTCGAAATATCTTTAAAACCAAAAGATGAACTTAATACTTGAGTGCCTCTCAAATCCTTTAGGTTTATATTAATATTAGAATTAAGGAATGACAGCTCTCTGATACGATTTTCTAGTGTTGAATAACTAAAATTGACAGATGAAAAAATATTTTTAGACGGCAAAAAAGTAATTTTAGTACCTTTTTTAGTTATATTTTCACCAACTATAGATAATGGTTTTACAGCTACTCCATCTTCAAAACGCACAAAATACTCTTTACCATTACGCCATATAGTTAACTCCAACCAACTTGAAAGAGCATTTACAACTGATACTCCAACACCATGAAGCCCACCTGATACCTTATAAGTATTGTGATCAAATTTACCACCAGCATGCAATTGTGTCATAATCACCTCAGCAGCAGATATACCTTCAGCTTCATGCATATCTACAGGTATACCTCTACCATTATCTATAACAGAAACAGACCCATCACTTTGAATTGCAATATCTATTTTATTACAAAAACCAGCAAGTGCTTCGTCTATAGAGTTATCAATAACCTCATATACCATATGATGTAAGCCAGATCCATCATCAGTATCTCCAATATACATACCTGGTCTTTTCCTGACTGCATCAAGACCTTTTAAAACAGTAATGGAACTTGCATTATAATCATCCATAGCAATATTATACTTAATTAAGTGACGATGTATTATATACTGTAGAAAATTTTAGACAAAGTAAAAAAAGTCTTTAATTATAAGTTTAATGTATTATAACAAACACATATAATATATTTTAAGTAATAATGTTAACTAATAAAATTAAAAATCCTTAATCTAAAATTATCAAATAATTAATTAAATTAATATACTGCTATTCAACTCATGTTATAAAAACAACTTGAACATCAAATTGTAGAAAAATTTCATATAAATCTTATAAATAACATGTATAAAATATAATTCAATTAACAATATTTTAAAAATAGGAATTTAATGAAGACATTGCTAGAAATAAGTCATCTAACATCTAATGATGTAGAATCCATTTTTAACCTTACAATGCAATATTTCAATAATAAAAATCTTAACCCCAATATTCTAAATGGAAAAGTTATCATTAACCTATTCTTTGAAAGCTCAACACGTACTCTATCTTCTTTCAAAATTGCAGAAAAATCACTAGGTGCACATTCAATCACTTTAAATATTAATACATCATCTATAAATAAAGGAGAAAGCATTATAGATACTATTTTAAATATAAATGCAATGAATCCTGATCTAATTGTTATAAGGTCACAATATAGTCAATTTATCAAAAAAATATCTGAATATTTACCAAACTGTTCTATAATAAATGCTGGAGATGGACATCATGAACATCCGACACAAGCGCTAATAGATTATTGTACTATACGTTATATAAAAAAAGATATTAATAATTTAAATATATCTATATGTGGAGATATATTACATAGTAGAGTTGCAAGATCAAATATAAGGTTATTATCTAGATATGGAGCTAATATAGCTTTAGTTGCTCCTACAACATTATCATGCAATTTGAAAGGTGTATCACACATATATCACAATCTAATCAAAGGAATATGCAATGCAGATGTTATAATGCTATTAAGATTACAAAAAGAACGTATTATTAATTCCGTTATTCCTTCAGAAACAGAATACTCTCATTTATATATGCTAAATAATGAAAAATTACTGTTATATGCAAAAAAGGACGTTATAGTCATGCATCCAGGTCCAACAAACAAAGGAATAGAAATTTCTAATAACACAGCAGAAAAAAATTCCGTAATTCTATTACAAGTAAAGATGGGTGTTGCAGTACGTAAAGCCATATTACATTATTTATTATGCAACAACTAAATGAACAATAATGCGATATAAAATTGTTATAGAATATAATGGTTCTAATTTTATTGGATGGCAAAAACAAAAACATTTATCAAATTCCATTCAAGAAATTCTTGAAAAAGCAATATTCGAATTCTCACAACAACACACTACAGTATATGTTGCAGGAAGAACTGATGCTGGTGTACATGCTTTAGGACAAGTAGCACATTTTGACCTCACAAGAGACTTTGATACATATGTAGTAAGAAATGCAATAAATCATCACTTAGTACCTCACGCGATCGCTATATTAAGCGTAGAAAAAACAGATGATAAATTCCATGCAAGGTTCTCAGCAAAAAAACGTCATTACTTATACAGAATAATAAATCGTTATTCACCTCTAACAATAGATCACAATCGTGCATGGCTTATACATAATCCTTTGAATATTGAAAATATGATACAAGCTATCGAATATATAAAAGGTAATCATGATTTTTCTAGTTTTAGAGCAAGACATTGTCAATCCAAAAGTCCAGTAAAAACAATAGATGATTTACAAATTATTCATAATAACCAATCCATCAATATTCATATTTCTGCTATATCATTCTTACATCACCAAGTACGTATTATTATAGGTACACTAGTAGAATGTGGAAAAAATAACTTCCCACCAGAACACACAAAGAATATCTTGGAAGCAAAAAATAGGTCTTGTGCTGGTATGACAGCACCACCATATGGTTTATATTTTGTAAAAGTAGATTACTAAAATTCTATATAACACAAAAAATATACTTTCAGAAGAAACTAAATCTAGATATAAAAACTCATTCATAATTCTTAAGTAAAACAGTAAAGTAAATATAAATAATTAAAGTGAATATTTAAGTAATGATTAGAAATATACATTTACGTATTATAAGAATAATATTCAAATCATATTGTACAAAAAAACTACCAAAAGTTATAAAATTTGCTAATAGTTTTTAAATTAAATAATAATATAAATACAGATAGTTAAATAGGATATTTAAGGATAATCTACATTTTTAACTATTACAAAAATTTATAGATGTATGGTATTATTAACTCACACATAAGCAATACATAGAAAAAGGTATTTATTCAAATTACTTATCTTAGTTAGATGATTTCTAATTTTTCTGCTGCCTAGTTATTGCATTTTATAATACATAAAATTCTTAATATTAAATAGTAAATTGCTTTTAGCATGTAGAAAAATATTAAAATGGATATATCACTGAAAGGTATACTTTATATATATAACCAATATTTATAATATATTAAACTTGACAATAATGCACTCCTGTAGTTCTGTACATGAAAACTTTAAATCATTATGATAATTTATAAATTTTTTATTGCTCCAAATAATACTATTGCTTTAGATCTGATACAAGTAAGAACTGAGCTAAAATTGGGTTATAAATTCATCACGTTACAGCACTAATGTAACAAATAAATTTTTTCTTTACAAGCAAGAGTAATTGTAAAATTTATATGTAATATATGAACCTTGTAATGTATTATTAAATTGATTATCTTCAGTTAATACTAGATTTAAAATAAAAAACATGCAAATTGTAAAATACAACAGATAATTTTTAGCTTTTTTTTTAGTATACTACTTTTTTTATAAATATTATCATTAGAAATATTCACTAAGTAATATGTAATTTACTGTAAATACTCATAGACGATATACACCAAAAATCAGGTGCGTATCCCTGATACATTGAAATATAGGATTACGTAATAGAGATATAAAATACCACTATTGTTATTTTAATTTATTATCAAATTTACGAAGCAAACTATCATGTATACCAGTAACTGATGTATTCTTCATTGACAACTTTGTTAAATTTTTCCTATCTACTTTAATATTTTGTACGTCTATAACCTTATCGGTCTGAGAATCAAAAGTTAATTTTAAAACAAGAGATTCATATTCTTTTGCTGAAAAAAAACGTTTCTTATAAATGCTATAAGCAACATAATACCATACATTTTCTTCAATAACGCATGGATCACCTATACGCTGTATAACCTGACTACTTAAATCCCCAATTTTTATATTATTCCATAAATTAACCTCTGAAGCAGGATAGCCATGATGAATAACTATAGTACCACAACTACTTAATAAAAATAAAGCTATACAAATAACTCTAGTTAGCATAACATCTCAAAAATAAATATCCTGTAAGCTATCACAATTTCATTAATTGGTCAATTTCATAAATCATATATTTTTAAATCTATTACTCAAAATAAAAATACTGTATTTTATAAAAAACTTTTCTTTCTGCATACTCTTTTATCTATCTTTTTAACGCTTGATCAATTAGATCTACAGTATTATTTACTCCATATAATTTTATAAAAGATCCAAGTCTTGGACCATGACTCTGTCCTAACAAAATTTCATAAAAACTTTGAAAACAAGATCGCAAATCATTAAAACAATATTTTTTCATTAAAGAAAATACATTACTTTGTATTTCCTCAGGCGTAATATTTTCTGGAAAATCATTAAGCATATTCCTTAATTCATCTAATATAATTCTTTCATCGTGATCCGGAATTTTATAAATTTTATGTGGTTTAACAAAATCATGATAATATTTAACCGAAAAATCTACTAATTGAGATAATATTTTATTATCCTGTAAATCATTATTACCTTTATAATTCTTGATAAATCCCCATAGTACTTCGCTATTTTCAGCATTACACGCTGATGCTAAATTCAATAATAAAGAAAAACTTAATCCAAAAATATCAATTAACGGTACATTTCCATTATGAATATGCCATACAGGATTATCACAACTAACATTATTATGATAATCGTCTACCAGATATAAATAATCATCCATAGAACGCGGTATAACATCAAAATATAGCTTTTTTGCCTTTTTAGGATTTTGTAATATGTACAATGCTAAACTTTCAGCAGGAGCATACGACAACCAATCTTCTATTGATATACCATTACCTTTTGATTTTGAAATTTTTCTACCTTCTTTATCAAGAAATAATTCATAACAAAATAAAACAGGAGGAGTACTACCTAAAATTTCACATATCTTGCTAGACAATTCTGCAGACGGTTGTAAATCTTTACCATATGCTTCATATTTTATATTAAGTGCTGACCACCTCATCCCCCAATCTGGTTTCCATTGTAATTTACATGTTCCACCTGTAACTGGAATTTGAACAATTTCTCCATCCTCATCTTTGTAAGAAATAGTACCTAACGCAATATCAATATCAATAATAGGCACTTGCAATACTTTTGAAGTTTTAGGACATATTGGCAAAAATGGACTATAAGTCTTTTGTCTTTCACCACCCAATGTAGGTAACATAACATCCATCACTTCATCATAATTTTTTAGTAGCAAAAGTAATTTTTCGTCGTATAAACCATTTCTATAACACTCCGTTGCACTTTTAAATTCATATTCAAAATTAAATAAATCAAGAAATTTACATAACAACATATTCATATGGTGTCCATAACTCTTACAAGCACAGAAAGGATCTGGTATCATAGTCAAAGGTTTGCCCAAATGAGCAGCTATCATATCCTTATTCGGAATATTATCAGGTATTTTTCGCAATCCATCCATATCATCCGACACAACTATAATTTTTGTTGTAATATTAGGACAGATTTTACGCAGTGCATTCATTATTGCTGTAGTACGTAATACTTCCCCAAAAGTACCAATATGAGGAAGCCCTGAAGGACCATATCCAGTTTCAAAAATAATTTCCGTGTTCTCTCCAAACTTTTTTAATATTTTTTCTGCTTCTTGAAATGGCCAAAATTTGTATTGTCCCATCATAATATATTAAACTGATAGCTTATAATCCACCTATCTATAACACAAAATGCATAAAGTAGCAAAATATATAGCAGGCTACATAAATATACAAAACAAAATTAGCCAACAGAGTTTATAATAATCGTTTTAAAATACCCTACAAATTTATTTACTAAACACTAGTGAAACCTTTCTAGAATATAACTTTTCGTTATGAAATCATATGCCCAGAATAATAGAAAACCAATAGATTTCCAGCAGTGATGTAAACTAAAAATAATTCTTAATATTTAATAATTATACTGGATCATCATGCATAACAACACGACGTTGTTTTATTTTCTTATGTATAACCCCTTTTTTACGGCTATCTACAGATTCAGATAAGCGAAACTTTATATAATTATCAACAACTTCATTAAACTTATCCATATGATCACGAAAAAAGTGATCTGCCTTCTCTATAACGTAATATTGCATATATTCACTTTTGATGGAATTACTTAACCTAGCAGCAAGCTGAGATACTACAGCTTCATCAGAAATGCTGTCTTGATCACCTTGAACAATTAATCCAGGCACAGGACAAGGTGATAAAAATGAAAAATCATACTTATTTGCAGGTGGCGATACTGCTATAAATCCTTCAACTTCAGGACGTCTCATCATTAATTGCATAGCAACCCATGCTCCAAAAGAAAACCCAGCAACCCAAAAAGGAGCTGAAGCCACATTATTATTTTGCAACCAATCTGCTGCTGCTGCACCATCACTTAATTCACCTATACCTTTTTCAAAATTACCTGACGATTTACCAACCCCACGAAAATTAATCCTTAAGACAGAGAAGCCATTATTAGCAAATATGTTGTACAAATTGTACACAATTTTATTATCCATATTTCCACCATATTGAGGATGAGGATGAAAAATTAAAGCAAGTGGAGCACCCAACGTTTTATTATGATGATATTTTCCTTCAATTTTACCAACTGCACCGTTAAAAAATATTTCTCTCATGAATTAACTTCCTTAAATAAAAAATGAGTAAATTATAAACCTCAATCAATTTTACCAACTGCACCATTAAAAAATATTTCTCTCATGAATTAACTTCCTTAAATAAAAAATGAGTAAATTATAAAACTCAACCTTACAATAATAAGAAAAAAACTCAATTTTACAAAGTTTTTTATAATGATAGAACAAAATTCTAAGTTATTAACTTATACTAAATTATATAATAAAAACTTACTACGTAAAAAATTAAAATTAACTTTATATATCCTAACTAATAAAAACCTACTTGACATAAGGTATATTAATGATACATTAACAAATTGTTAATTGTTATAAAAAAAATCTTTTATAACAACGTTTCAAAAAAATTGAATAGCTAGGTAAAGACTTGGAAATTTTAATATGTTAATTACAACAAGGCTACGTTACGCTGTTATGTTTATGGTAAAGCTAGCTCACGAATATTATATACTAAAAGGTAGCATTCAACCAAAAAAAATGTCACATATCGCAAATAGCCAATCTCTTTCTGAAGGATACCTTGAACAGGTTATTGTAAAATTAAAAAAGCAAGGATTAATAAACGCTACAAAAGGTCCTGGTGGAGGCTATTCTTTAAGTAAAAGTCCAGATTTAATTACACTTACCCTTATCCTTCAATCTATAGGAGAAAATATAAAAATTACAAGGTGTAAAAATGATCTCATGGGATGCTTATCAAATAATGCCAGATGTATTACCCATAATTTATGGGATAACATAGGCAATCATATAAAAAAATATCTAAATAGCATTTCATTAAAAGATATAGTCAATAATAACTTTAAATCCACAGTAAGCAACAATATCAATCAATACATATATGCAGACTATAATGCAATGTCAACTATATCCCCTGTAGTTAAAAAGCAATTAGATAACCTATCTTCTCTAAATATATATAATCCATCATCAATACATAAATTAGGACAAAATACAAAAAGCATTATAGAAAAAACAAGAGAAATAGCCATTAATCAATTGAACGCTATAAATCATGATGTAATCTTTACTTCATCTGGTACAGAAGCTAATAATTTAGTAATAAATAGTACTCCTGGTTATAAACATTTAATTTCTTCTATAGAACATTTATCTATTATAAATTGTGCTACAAATGCAGAATTGATTCCTGTAGATTCCAATGGTATAGTGTGTTTAGATATACTAAGTGATATTTTACACAAGTTTAAAGATGAAAAAGTTCTTGTGTCAATAATGACTGCAAATAATGAAACTGGAGTTATTCAACCTATAAAAGAAATAGTAGAAATATCACATAAATTTGGTGCAATAGTTCACACAGATGCTATACAAGCATGTGGAAAGATTCATATAGATATTGAAGATTTAGGAGTAGATTTATTAACAATTTCATCACATAAACTTGGAAGTATTGCCGGAACTGGTATACTATTTTTCAATAGTAAAAAAATCAAAATAAAACCTATAATATTAGGTGGACATCAAGAAAAAGGATTTCGTGCAGGTACTGAGAATGTCATATCAATCTATTTATTATCTATATCTTTAAGCAATTTAGAAGGTTCTGTAAGAAAAATGTCTACCATTGAGAAGCTACGTGATAAACTAGAACGTGAAATACTAAATTTAGTACCTGAAGCTCAAATTTTTGGCAGAAATGCACCAAGGTTACCAAATACTACATGTATTTCAATGCCAAACGTAAATAGCGAAATACAAACAATAAGTTTTGATATTGATAATATTGCAGTTGGTAGTGGATCTGCTTGTTCTTCTGGGGCATTAGAACGTTCTCATGTATTAGCTGCAATGGGAGTAGATGACAATATAGCTAAAAATTCAATCAGAATTAGTCTTAGTCATGATGCAACAGACACTCAGGTAACAAAAATAGTCAATTGCTGGTACAAAATATATCAGAATAATCAATTACTAAAATTAAATTAGGTAAAGTAATGCAAAAATTAGAAGATTATTATATCATTAATATTATCAGTGATAGGTTATAAACATGGAAAAAGCAGGACAACAACATATTAAGTTACCTATATTTCTTGACTATCAATCTACAACAAGAACAGATGATAGGGTATTGGAAGCTATGATACCCTATTTCAAACAATTTTCTAATCCTCATTCACGCAGTCACTCTTTTGGATGGAAAGCTGAATCAGCTGTTGAATTAGCTAGAGAAAGAGTTGCATCTTTAATAAATGCTGAAGCTAAAGAGATAATATTTACTTCAGGAGCAACAGAATCAAATAATTTAGCAATCAAAGGAGTAGCAAACTTCTATAAAAATAAAGGAAATCATATAATTACAGTACGTACAGAACATAAATGTGTTTTAGATTCATGTCGCCACTTAGAGACAGAAGGATTCCATGTTACTTACTTAGATGTACAAAAAAACGGTATCTTAAACTTAGACTTACTAAAATCAGCTATAACCAATAAAACAATATTAGTATCAGTAATGATGGTAAATAATGAAATTGGGGTTATTCAACCAATTGAAGAAATAGGAAGAATTTGCCATGAACATGGAATATTTTTTCATACTGATGCAGCTCAAGCTTTTGGGAAAATACCAATAGATGTTAATAAAATGAACATTGATCTCTTGAGTATATCAGGACATAAAATATATGCTCCAATGGGTATAGGAGCACTATACGTACGTAAACGTCAACCACGAGTACGACTTACTACCATGATCAACGGAGGTGGGCAAGAACGCGGTATGAGATCAGGAACAATACCTACTCCATTAGCTGTAGGGTTAGGAGAAGCAGCACATATAGCTCAAGAAGTAATGGAAGAAGAGAATATTAGAATAAGAGAATTGCGTGATATTTTATACAATGAAATAAAAAAACATTTATCATATGTTGTATTAAATGGTGATTATGAACAACGCATAGCAGGAAATTTAAATTTAAGTTTCCCCTATGTTGAAGGAGAATCTACTATCATGGCAATTAATAATCTTGCAGTAAGTTCAGGTTCTGCTTGTACTTCGGCTTCTCTAGAACCATCTTACGTTTTACGTGCTTTAAACATCGATAAAGATTTAGAACATTCATCGATTAGATTTGGTATAGGTAGATTTACTACAAAAGAAGAAATTTTATATGCTGCAGAACTTATTGTTAACAGTATAAAAAAACTACGTGAGATGAGCCCATTATGGGAAATGGTTCAAGAAGGTATAGATCTTAATAATATCAAATGGGACGCACACTGATTTTGTTATTATATTTTTACAATTATGAGGTAATGTTATGAGTTATAGTGAATCTCTTCTAGAGTATTATAAAAACCCTAAAAATGTTGGTACTTTATCTAAAGAAGATTATAATGTTGGAACTGGATTAGTAGGAGCTCCAAGTTGTGGAGATGTAATGAAACTACAAATAAAAGTAGATGATAACGGGAGAATTATTGATGCAAAATTCAAAACTTTCGGATGTGGAGCTGCAATTGCAGCAAGTTCTTTAGCAACAGAATTAATAAAAGGTAAGACAATAGACGAAGCACAACAGCTAAAAAATACCGTATTAGTAAAAGAATTAAGCTTGCCTCCAGTAAAAATACACTGTTCTTTACTTGCAGAGGATGCTGTAAAAGCTGCTATAAACGATTATAATATGAAGCAAGCAAATAAAAAAGATAAGCTTTCGTCTCTAAGTGAGTAGATATAAAGTATTAAAGTAAGGTTTCGATATGAACAATGAAACTTCTGTATCTTACAACAATGAAAACAATTCATGTAATTCACAGATCAGGTATTATATAAATAGTAAGATAGCAAGCAACTCACCCATTATTATTACAGAACATGCTATAAAAAAAATAAGAGAGCTTATAAAACAAAAAGAAGGTACTGCTATTGGAATTAGGATTATGGTAAAACAAAAAGGATGTTTTGGATTTAAATATAACATTGAATATGCATATGATATCAAATTATTAGATGTAGAAATTAAAGCAGAATATCAAAATGAGAGTTTTACAATATTAATTGATCCAAAGGCAATGATGTTTATTAATGGAACAGAAATGGACCATGTAGAAAATAAAATATCTTCAGGTTTTATATTTAAAAATCCTAATGAAAAGGGAAGATGTGGATGTGGAGAAAGTTTCTATGTATAAAGATTATTTTT
Organism: Ehrlichia muris AS145; assembly: GCF_000508225.1. GTDB lineage: Bacteria > Pseudomonadota > Alphaproteobacteria > Rickettsiales > Anaplasmataceae > Ehrlichia > Ehrlichia muris. Next base: position 554,840 of record NC_023063.1, on the reverse strand, counting down.
CACTATTTAAATTAAAACCACAATTTTCTATCAATATGCAAATACTAGAACAGAATTATATAGCATTACAAAGTAAATATCACCCAGATTTATTTTCTTTGAAGTTAGAGAAAAAATTAGCATTAGATAACATAGCAGAAATAAACAAAGCATACCAAATTTTAAAATCCTATATAAAAAGAGCAGAATACTTATTGGAAATTAAGGGAATTACTACCAGCAAAAACGATATAAATCATATAGTAGAAGAAATATTTAAGATACAGGAGTCAAGTAATATTGATATTCAGAGCCAAATTTTATTATCTACTAAAGCTATGGAAGATGCTTTTACCATAGAAGATTTTAATGAAGCTGCAAAACAGGTAATGAGATTAAAATATCTTAAGAAAATTCAAGAGGATAGGAGTATTATTTAATGCAATTAATTAATATAACAGACCCAAAGACCAATAAAAATACATTAGCATTTGGAATAGATTTAGGAACTACTAATTCTTTAATATCTATGGTTGATAGTGAAGGTAAAGTTATTATATTTTCAGATGACAATGGTAAATCCCTCATCCCTTCGACAGTAAGTTATACTGACAACCAAATACAGGTAGGAAAAACCCATTCCAATCAAACCATTTCTTCAGTAAAAAGATTAATGGGGAAATCAATTAAAGACATTAATAAATTATCTTCAGAGCTACCATTTCATATAACTGATAAAGGTGATAATAATATATATATAAATAAGCAGGATGGTACATGTGTTACACCAGTTGAAGTATCAGCGGAAATTCTTAAACAATTATGTAAAATTGTAAAAAATAGTAGTAACTTAGAGGTAAAAAAAGTAGTTATAACAGTTCCTGCATATTTTGATGAAGCAGCAAGAAAAGCTACAAAAGATGCAGCACGTCTTGCAAATCTTGAAGTATTACGCCTTTTAAATGAACCTACTGCAGCAGCATTAGCATATGGCATAGGAAAACCAGAATATGAAAATAATATATATATGATATATGATTTAGGAGGTGGAACATTTGATGTTTCAATCCTAAAGTTACACAAAGGAGTATTTCAAGTATTAGCAACTGGTGGAGATACGAATTTAGGAGGTGATGATATAGATTACCTGTTTGCAAAATTTATATATAATAAATATCAACAAGTGGAAAGTATAAATGATATAGTACTCAATAAAGAATTACTAAATAATTTAATTCCAGACATAAAATATGCAAAAGAATACTTAAGTCAACATCATATTGGAAGTTTTAATTTTAAAATTTATGACAAAAACTTTTCTTGTAAAGTAAGTAGAGATGAATTACAAGGTATAGTATCAGATTTATTAAATCAGACCTTAAGTATTACAACTTCAACAATTAATAGTATAGGACTAAATCTAAGTAATATTGCAAAAGTAATACTAGTAGGTGGCAGTACAAAAATGCCTATTATTAAAAACATGCTAAACAATATATTTTACAACAAAGTATTTTGCGATGTAGATCCTGAAAAAATAGTAGCAGTTGGAGCTGCATTACAAGCTCATTACTTATCCAACCCACACATAAAAAATAAAAATGTCTTAATAGATGCTCTACCGCTTTCGCTAGGTATAGAAACAATAGGTGGTATTGTAGAGAAAATCATTCCACGAAATACACCTATACCTACATCTGCAACACAAGAATTCACTACTTACGTTGATGGACAAAGCTCTATACAAATACATGTCTGTCAAGGAGAACGAGAAATGATAGAACATAATAAGTCTTTAGCAAAATTTGAACTCAAAGGGATACCACCATTACCTGCAGGTGCTGCAAAAATTATAGTAGAATTTAAAGTTGATATGGATGGATTATTAATTGTTTCAGCACAAGAAAAATCTACAGGAATAAAACAATCTGTCAGCATAAACTATACATGTGAATTAGACAAGGAAGAAGTAGAAAATAATATTATGGCTTCTATTGACAACTTCGATCATGATATGCATATACGCTCAATAGCTGAGCAAAAAATCGAAGGACAAAGAATTATTACACTTATCAAAAATGCATTAATTGAAGATAAAAACTTAATATCAGAATCAGAATTTAATACAATCAATAGTACTATTGCAGAAGCTGAAGAAATATTACTAAATGATAAAACTGATAAAATTAGAGATGTCATAAACAATATTGAGAAACAAGCATATAATTTTATAAAAAAACGAATGGATTTTTATTTAAACAAATCCATTGATAACTGTAATATTAGTAATAAATAGACATATATATGGAGGTGTGTTGTGCCATTAATAACATTTATTTCACCAGATGGAAGCAGAAAAACATATGAAGCTTACGATGGAGAAACTTTATTAAGTTTAGCACATAGAAATAATGTGGATTTAGAAGGTGCATGTGAAGGTTCTTTAGCATGCTCTACTTGTCATGTAATAATCGAACCAAACTGGTATAATGTAGTTGAACAACATAACGAGATCTCTGATGAAGAAAATGATATGCTTGATTTAGCATTCGGACTAACAGATACTTCACGTCTTGGATGCCAAATTATTCTAACAAAAGAACTTGATGGATTATGTGTAATTTTACCTACCGAAACCCGTAATATATCTTTTGTAAAAAACAGTTAATCAAGTTATAAAAAACAATGAAGTATTTTAATAAAAAATTAATTGTAATATCATCAGTCGTTGTTGCATCAATTTCATCTTTATATGTAGGTGTTTGGCTTGTTATTGCAACTCATGTAAAGGCAACTTTATCAAAATCTTTGGTACATATCCATGCAACACCTAATAATGATATACACATTACAAATTTTCCTTTCATTCCAAAAATACATATATCAAACTTACAGATAAACTCATTTTCATTAAACATACTTATTCCATCATTACTATTAAAGTATCACTTACTAAGCAACACATTAGAATTTTTAGGTGCAGATAATACTACATTAAAATTTGAAAATTCAATGAGAATCACAAAGAATAATCAGCCTAATATATCAATATGTAGCCTGAATAAATCTAAATTATTAGTTAAACCATCTAAAAATCTATTGTTTTTATTATTAGACAATAAAAATGAGAAAAAAGCATATTTCACATCCATGATATATGAAGACAATGGCATAACATGCAATGATAATGCTATTACAAAGAAGAATCTATTACATATAGAAACTGATGAACATAAATCTTTAGATAATTTATTAACAACACTACAATATAAAATAAATGCCAGTGCCACCGATAATGCAGATACTAATATCAATGTAAAAGATGCAATAGTGACATTAAGTATGTCAGATACTGAATTTAAAGAAATAAGTACTATCATAGATAATATAGTGTTAGCATTCAAAAACTCATTAATTTCAATTTATGGGAAATTATCATTCCCATTATCTCTAGATAGTAAGATTAATAATGAAAAATTAACAATAGAAATGAGCAGTTATAAAGGTATCATAAAACAACTAGTAGAGATATTTCATGCTCAGTCACATTATAAAGATAAAATAGTTGATGCTTTACAAGATTATATATATGTAATTTCCGAAAAAAAAGACAATGGTAATATTACATTATCAATAAATGAGGTAACAAATCCTTTTAATATTTTTATTGGAAAAGTTCCTTATGAGGAATTTATAAAAAAAATACAAACCATTATAAATACTATCGACAACCGTGAAAATAAAAAGTAATTTAATATTTATTATTATATTAATACTACCATTTTCTTCTGTTTACTCTTTTTCAATAGATGAGAAACTAATCAATAATAAAATGGAATTACGTGCAATTAATCTATTTAAAATAGTAAGATGCTTAATTTGTTCTGGTGAATCTATTTATGAATCGCAATCACAATTAGCTTATGATATGCGTTCAATGATACGTAATAAGATTCAAAATGGTTACGATGATAATCAGATAATTACTGAATTACGAAATTATTATGGAAATCAAATAACTATTATACCACCATATAACCCATATACTTACTTGTTATGGATATTACCTACTCTTACCTTTGGAATAGGAATAATTATAATAATGAAACTCATCCATAATAAAAACTATAGGTAAATTCAAACAGTTATAGCTTATTATTAAATTAGATACCCAAGAATAATCTGATAATCCAATAATATTAAAATCTATTAACTAATATATTAGAATTATATACTACCTCTCCACATCAACTGACAAAATTCAATCTAATTACTTATTGTAATTTTTATGAATATCTAAACCTTTTGCGCAGTTAAAATATAATTTACAGAAATATCATTAGATAATATCCAATTTCTCCTTATTACATCAAAATTTATTCCCATGATGTCTTTTATAAATATACCATTAGGTAAAAATAAATTTGCGATTTCTGAAGGTTTAACAAATCTATTCCATTGATGAGTATTACGCGGAACAAAATTAAAAATATATTCAGCACATATTATCGCATATAATAAAGATTTCATAGTTCTATTTAATGTAGATAGAAATATTATCCCATTATCACTTAATACATTGTTTATAGCATTTATAAAAACTGATAAATTGTCAACATGCTCAACTACTTCCATAACAGTTATAATGTCATATTTTTCCTTATTATTAATTAAGGATTCTATATCCATGCAGCAATAATTTAAATTACATAAATCACGTTCCAAAGCATGCGCCTTAGCGATACCAATACTTTCTTCGCTAGCATCTATACCAAGAACTTTCATACCAAAACGGGCCATAGATTCTGATAATAACCCACCTCCACAACCAATATCAAGAACTGACAATGATTTAAAATCTGCCTCAGGCACAACCCTATTCATGTAATCAACAATATACTTCATCCTTAAAGGATGTATTTTATGCAAAGCCCTGAATGGACCACTCTCATCCCACCATTTATCAGCTATCTTCGAAAATTTTGATAACTCATCTTGGTCAATTGTTTTATTCATAAACAATTATCTATTTTTGCTATTCTTTGTACATGTCTTCCTTCAGAAAATTTTGTAGTAAGAAATTTATAAACTATAGACTGAGCTTCTTCATAATTAATATACCTAGCCGCAAGACACAGTATATTGGCATTGTTATGTTCACGTGCTAACTTAGCTACTTCCACATTATAGCACAAAGCTGCTCTAATTTTCTTATGACGATTTGCTACAATACTCATTCCAATACCTGTACCACATATTAAAATACCAAACCCTAAAGTGTTGTTAATAACACAATTTACAACATTTTGTACATAATCTGGATAATCTACAGCAACACTAGACTCCACGCAACCATAATCCTCTACTATATAACCCAAGCCATCTAAATATAATTTAATAACCAACCTTAACTCTATTCCAGCATGATCAGAAGAAATAAAAACTTTCTGCATAGTTAACATAATTCAACATGATTTAATATCTATATGAAATAGGATGAAAAGTCAATATCATAAACACAATCACAACTTAAACGTTATAATTTCTCTTTACAAGTTCAAGAGAATGGTGTAGAGACTTACCAGTAGATTTTAAATAATTTTGTTTAGGACATGAGTAAAGGGAAAGAAGATTCAGAGAACATTATAAAATGCACTTTATGTTATTTAAATAATATTAAATCTTATACATCTGCTTCTAAAAAGAACATAATAGATGCTTTTGAATCTGGGTTAATTACAGAAGATCAATTTGCTTATATGATATATCATGTAACAAAATTCATAAAAAAAATTGAAATATATGAAAATGTATTTCTAGAAATATACAACAATTATGTTATATGTAAGTAGTATTACTTATCTTTATTGATGTACTAAATTTATTAGCCTTTTTTCTATTGTAGGTAGTATTTAATATAGTAATATTTTTCTACTATCTTATTTTTTTCTCTTACAATATTTGTATTTCTGTTTTTTTTATTTAGAGAAGAATTAATAGTTAATAATACAATTTTCATTTAATTACTTAGCAAAAAGGTAGTAAATGTCTTATGAAATTTCTAAAATTCAATCATTAATATATTTCTGATATATTATCAATTACAAAATACAAATGTTTTTACAATCTGTTTACGTAACAGTGAGATATATAATGAATTTATAAGTAAAGGTTTTTAAAGTTGCATCGCATATACTAATGGTTTTGGGAAGAATTGGTAATATGTAAAATACCTCATAGAAATTTTTGACCTACATTAAATTATAATGATATCACCTTTTAAGCTTTACTATTAGAATAGTTACTGCTTAAAAGATAAAATTGATATATAAATTAAGAGCAACACGTTATTCTCTACTTTTAAAAAACTTCACATTTTGTCAAACACAACTTCCTATAGACCATTACATTATACTTAAAAAGACCTATAAAATCACCTCTTTTATATATTAATTAAATCTTCTATTCTAAAACATAATTAAATTTTTATTCCAGATACATACATAATAACATTCATAAATTTTCTTTTAGAAACATAGTACATACAAATACAATTTTGAAAATCTTTAAATAAATTATCGATTTTGACCAGTTACAATGATATAAGCGCCTTGTTTGTAGAAATTAGAACTCAATCTACTACACCATTCATTATCTAAATACGAGTTGTTTATCCAATAGTTAATACTAACATATGTATGTAAAAAAGATCTCAATACAGTATTTCATAACTTAACTCGCCTTTGACCTAATTTCTTAGCTATTTCACATCTTACATTATACTGTAAGCTACTTGTAACCTTAGTTGATAATATACTCATGAAAAATATTCATACTAGCTTTCTGTTTTTTTTGGAAGTTTATAACAACTTTTTGTAGAAATTTTTCTAAAATTCTTAATAATTCATTTTTAATATGACAATATTATTTCTTTTGTAAGGCCTAATTTCTTACTTTTACTCCATATGCAAAGTAGGTAAAAAAGTACTAATATATTAAAATAACAAATCTATTAGCACGTATATTAATCTAATTTAGCAGCAAACACTATAAAATTAACAATAGTACAATAATAAATAGTACTACCTATAATCTTGAATAATAAAAGATATAATTATTATTCAAGACACAGGTATAGTTAGAAATAACTAAAATTTTCAAATTTAGATTAAGATAAAAGTCCGATAACAAACATTAAATATTACTCACTAGCTTCTTAATTAACATAACAGAATTATTAAACACATTATTTTCCTCTTCAGTCAGTTGCAGCTCTATTATTTTTTCTACGCCATTTTTGCCAATAATTACAGGCACACCCACAAATAAATCATAGATTCCATATTCCCCTTTTAAATAAACGGAACAAGATAATATTAACCTTCTATCGTTTAAATAAGAATCAATCATTAACAAAGCAGATTCAGCAGGAGCATAATAAGCTGAACCTGTTTTTAACAAACTGACTACTTCTTCACCACCTTTTCTAGTCCTTTCTATAATTTCATCAACTTTACCTTGTGTAATCAAATTGGTTTTTATTAAATCAGCGATAGATATTCCACCAACTGATGAGTATTTTACTAAAGGAAGCATTAGATCTCCATGACCACCTAATACTAGAGAATTCACACTATCCACTGATACATTCAATTCTTTTGCAACAAAATAAGAGAACCTTGCTGCATCAAGTATCCCAGCCATACCAACAACCATATTACTTGGCAAATTTGAATACTTATACATAGCTAAAACCATTACATCAAGTGGATTAGTAACTACAACAACAAATGCATTAGGAGCATATTTAGCAATATTTTCTGCTACTTCTTTTATAACATTAACATTAGTACTAATTAAATCATCACGACTCATGCCGGGCTTTCTAGCTATCCCAGCAGTAACAACAATTGCATCAGCACCTTCAATATCAGCATAACTGCTAGCACCTAATATTTCTCCATTATACCCTCCTATTGCTGAAGATTCAGCCATATCGAGTGCCTTCCCTTTAGCTACACCATCATTAATATCTAATAAAACTACATCTCCCAAATTTTTTAACCTAGCTAAATATGCTACCATACCTCCAATATTACCTGCACCAATAAGAGCAATTTTTTTACGCTTAATCATATCCCCCTCTATGCTTCAATCACACTTAATGAAGTTTACATAATTATAAAATATATAACAATATTTAATACTGAACTAGCTATCACTTTCTGTAGATTCCAATATAATACTAATATTACTATCTGTTCCACAAGCACAAGATTTGCATAGTTTTAAATAACAGTGATAAATTTTTTCATCTGCCATAATATAAGCCAGTAAATCTGATGCCATTGTTTCTAATAATAAAAAACGACGTGAACTAACAAAATTAACCAAGTTATTGATAAATATACTGTAATCAACAGTATCATTAATATCATATATAGAATCAGAAGAGCGAAGAGTTAAGTCACAATCTATTACTATTTTTTGTCTTATAACTTTTTCCCAGCAACGTATCCCTACATAAGAATAGGCTGTCAACCCATGAATTTGTATTTTCATCTATATTAAATGTGTAATAGATAAATAAAAATTGTAAAGGCGAGGATATATTACTATTAACAGAAATTCAACAAAAATACCTAACAAATTCTTACTTTATTATAAATTTTTTCGACATTAGACTCATAACTTTTTACAAAATACTATTGTATTTAATTTTATATAGTATAAATATCAATGTTGAAATAATTGGAAATAATGTAAAAATGTTTTTATATAGTTACTTGCCTTTTTTAAAAAAAAATAAACAAGATCAAGATGATAATAAACTTTGCTATTCAGGAGGAATAAGGAGATTTAGTAGCATATTAATAGACCTGACTATTTTAATATTTATACTACAAATTATACATAATGTATATTCTTATTTCTTTATGTATGAGCAAACAGATAATACTGTAATAAAAATTATAGAAAAATATAAAATGAGTGCACCATTAACTGAACAAGAAGAACAAATTAAAAATAGATATGTATATAAAGCCATTTGTGGACAAATTATTCAAATCATTGCACTTTACATATATGCCACGTATAGCTGGGTTAAATTTTCTGCAACATTAGGAAAATTTTTGACAGGGTTAAGAGTTGTTGATGCTACAACTTTGCAAAAAATAACACTATCTCAATCAACTAAACGTATTTTTGGATCTATTGTTTCTTCTCTACCGTTATGCTTGGGAATATTATGGTGTAATTTCAATAAACGCAAACAAACATGGCATGATAAAATAGCAAACACCGTCGTAGTAACTAATAAAAGCTTAAAAAAGTATCATAATAACCATAATTCATGATTATTATTAAAAATAAAGAAAGCATATTATTAAAATAAGTATTTTAAAATATATATATAATGTAATTTTTAGTACTTTCACGTGTTCCTACTGAAAATTCGAATTTAGATTTTTCAGTATATATATGACTCTTAGTAATCAGTACATTCTTCCCAGCGTATTTAAACACTGTAATAATATAAAAAAATTTTAATAGTTCAACTCTGATGCAATTTCTTTATTGTTTATCTATATCATGTTTATATAGTACTTAAGATATTATCCATTTATCTCATAACATCACAAGACTAATTTACTGGAGAACATACACCAATACCTGTTAGCTAGTATTTTTTTATTACAAATCAAATCATAATATCGAATAAACCAAAAAATATCACCATAACTATTCAATAGCTTTAACTAAACACTTTCTACACACAAAATATCTAAATATATATCAAGTATATACTGCATAATATTATAAAATTTTAGTCTAAATATAAAGATATGCTTTCTAAAGAATTGCTAAGTAAAGCATAAAATTTAATTATAACTTAAGCAATAACGCTAATACAATTATTAATGCATAATTATTATAAGAATGCTAAAAATTCATACTCTTTTTTAGCATACTAAACCTTTTACTTTTAAAGTAAAATCTAAACTGATGCTTTAAAAGCTCCTGCTATACAAGATATATCAAAATTGTAATTATCAATGCAGTCATTATTATGATAATAGCAAAAAGTTAGTTACTTCTTTGATAGACTAAATTTTAAATTCTCTAAAGGCCATCTTGCTTTTGGAGCAAAATCTAAATTTGAAATATAACCTTTTGCTAAATTTTCAATACCAGCCCATCCTATCATAATTCCATTATCAGTACACAATTTACTCGGAGGATATAACACTTCAAAATTATTATCATCTGCACACATCAATATACGACTACGTAATAATTTATTAGCTGCAACACCACCAGTAACTACTAACTTATGAATTCTCTGATCCATAGCCTTCGACATTACAATTGCATTATTAATTCTATTTACTAATATATCACCAACACAATCTTGAAAAGATGCTGAAATATCACATACGAATTTATGATTTATACATTCCTGATTTGCAATAATATTTCTTACAGCAGTTTTAAGACCAGAAAATGAAAAATCACACCCAGAACGATTAGTTAATGCTCGTGGTAAAATAAAGTTTCTACCATCACCAGACAAAGACTTTTCTTCAATAATTGGTCCTCCAGGATATCCAAGATTTAACATCCTTGCTACTTTATCAAACACCTCTCCCAAAGAATCATCTAAAGAAGAACCTAACTTATAATAACATCCTACATCATAAGCCACCAAAAATTGACAATGTCCTCCAGATATCACTAATAATAGAAATGGAAAATCAATTTCGCAAAACATACGAATAATTAAAGCATGAGCTTCTAAATGATTGATTTCAATAATAGGTTTACCAGTAACACTAGCAATTGCTTTAGCCATCATTACACCAACTATCAATCCACCAATAAGTCCTGGACCAGCAGTAACAGCAATAGCATCGATATTACTTAAAGAAACTTGTGATTCTTCTATACAGTTAACAATTAAACCATATAAATAGTTAATATGAGCACGAGAAGCAATTTCTGGAACAACTCCACCATATACTGAATGCTCTTGCTGCGAAAGAATTTTATGCGATAAAACCTCTTTATTGTTATTTACAATAGCAACAGCAGTCTCATCACAACTTGTTTCTATACCAAGTACTATTTTTACTGATTTATTCACACTTTTTATTCTATAGCCCCAATTTCCTTATAATAACGCTTAGCACCATCATGCATAGGAGTAATATCTGATTTCGCCATATCTTGCAGAGTAAGAGTTTTTAAAGCTCCAGTAATACCACGCAGCTCTCGTAAATGAGTTACTATAGATTTTACTATCTTATATGCTAAATCGTCACTTAATTCTGTAGTTGTAACTAGCGATGCCTTTACTGATACAGTCTGTATATCTGATGGATTGTTATATAATTTACCATTGATAATATCCCTTTGATAATAAGGATACTTAGCATGTAAATCTGCTATTAATTTATCATCCAAAGGAATAAATGTTATATCACAAGTCGCAGATGCTTCCTGAATAGAGGCATTAGGATGCCCGATTACATCTACCATTACATCAATTTTATTATCACATAAAGCTTGCGCCTGTTCTGACGATTTTAATTCTGCCATAACAGAAAAATCCCTTCTAGTCCAACCTTTTTCCTTTAATAGCTTTGACATTGCTACTCTTACACCAGTACCAGGACTACCAATATTCACTCTTTTGCCTTTTATATCATCAATCACTGATATACCAGAGTCCTTTCTAACAACAATAGTAATGTATTCCCTATGTAAAGATGCTAATATTCTTAAATTATCCATCGGAGGCATCTTCTCATAAAATCCTAGTCCATTATAAGCATAGTACTCTAAATCTGATTGAACAATACCTACATCCATATTTGAATAACGTATAGAATTCAGGTTATATACACTTCCAGTAGTAGAAGAAATAGAACAAATTACCTTACTATCATCTTTACCATAATCAGTTGTCATTAATCTACAGATACTACCCCCTATTGGATAATATACTCCTGTCATAGAACCAGTACCAATCAAGATATATTGTTTGTCTAAACTACCTGCCTCTGGTGAGGCAATTGCATTATTAAAAAGCATACTAATAATAAATGAACATATAACCAACATTTTTTTCATTAGCTTTGCCTCACATTTATAGCACCATATATTATATTACAAAAACTATCTAATCTTAAACTCGCACCACCAACCAATACACCAGATAATTGGTTTATACCAATCACATCTTTTATATTATTTTGACTTACTGCACCACCGTATATAATGTCAGATGTACTGTCATATGACCTAATAATATTTAAAGATTCAATTATCATATCAATAGAAGGTATACTATTGCTTCCTATCGCCCATACAGGCTCATACGCAATAATGAATTTGCCATGCTTGGGAAAAGAATTATAACATTGATTTAACAAAGCATCTCTTAGCATAGCACTTTCCCTATCCAACAAAGTTTCTCCAATACAAATGATTGGTATCAATCCTGCATTAATTGCAGCATTTGCTTTTAACTGTACACAATGATCAGATTCATGAAACATGTTTCTTCTTTCAGAGTGACCTACTATTACATAACTACATCCACAGCTATATAACATCTTAGCACTAACTTCTCCTGTATATTTTCCCTCAGCTTCATAAAAACAATTCTGTGCACCAAGTTTTATATTAGGAATACAATCAACTATCTTAGACAATGCAATAAAAGGCGGACATACTACTATCTCCACATCAGCTTTTACATTAATTAGGTTAGCACTTAATTCTTTTGTAAAAGAGGAAAAGGTAAGAAAGTCACCATACATCTTCCAATTAGCAACGATGAGCAATGACATAAAAAATTACTATAAAATGTGTGCCGGCTATAAGACTTGAACTCATAACCCTCTGATTACAAATCAGATGCTCTACCAATTGAGCTAAGCCGGCTAGAATTCCACATAATTTTATATGATATAATATTATAAAGTCAATACCTAGAAATCATATTTTTATCTAATTATATTATTTTGCATGTATAATAAGCATAATTTATCATTACATCATTTTAATTATGCATAATCTTAACAAGATAAATCCTAAAAAAGAATTAAGCCAATGTTTTATTTCTTCAACTAACATTACAGACAAGATAGTTAATTATGCTGGAAATATTAGCGATTATTCAATAATAGAAATCGGTCCAGGACTCGGTACAATGACTTATTCTATATTAAACCAAAATCCAAAGAAATTAATTTCTATCGAAAAAGACAGTAGATTATTACCAATACATGAGAAAATAGTTAAAGAATATCAAGGAAAATATGAATTTATATTGTCAGATGCACTGAATATTGATTTACGGAATATAGTTGAACCTCCAGTAAAAGTCATAGCAAATTTACCTTACCATATCGCAACTCCTTTATTGATAAAATGGACAGATTATATTAATTTTTTTACTAGTTTTACATTAATGTTTCAAAAAGAAGTAGCAGATCGTATAGTAGCACAACCAAATAGCAAAAGCTATGGGATCCTATCTATACTTATTCAGTTGTTATCTAATACATATAAAATGGAAGATTTTGGACCAGAAATATTTTCACCTCAACCTAAAGTCATGTCATCTGTAATCAATATAATTGTATTATCAGAACCTAGATTTCATGTAAATCACAATAAATTATTTCAAGTATTAAAAACAACATTTAGTGAACGCCGTAAAATGATACGCTCTACACTAAAAAAACTTACTCATAATGCAGATGAAATTCTACAATCTCTTAATATTGCTAATAATTTACGCCCTGAAAATTTATCAATAGAACAATTTTGTAAAATTGCAAGTTATATATAATTGGTACTACCTATATTATATCTATTAGATAGGAAATTATGCTCACTATTACACCTATCATAATCTACATAACAAGCTAGATTATCTGGAAATGTTTCAATTTTTCGGTATACCTTTTGAAGTAGAATATTGAAAATTTAATGGAGAATTAGGATATATCACATGATATATATGATGACATGCCATTGCAGATTCTGAAAACCCTGTCAGTATCAACTTAAGCTTTCCTGGATATGTAGCTATATCACCAACTGCATATATTCTATCGCGATTTGTTTTACAAGTCCTAACATCAACAAGCATTTGATAATTTCTTATTTCTATTTCCCAATTCAACATAGGACCAAGATTTGCAGATGTACCAAAAAATGGAAATAAATAATCAACTTGTAGTATCATTTCTTCCTGATTCGTGATATTTTTAAGAACTACAGAATGTAATTCCCCTTTTTCACCATATAACTCCTTAATCTGATACGGAACAATAATTTTAATTTTTCCGCTTCGTGACAAATTATCTATTTGTAATGCAGTATTAGGAGCACAACGAAAATTTTTCCTCCTATGCACTATATATAATTGTTTAGCAATTTTAGAAAGTTCAACTGCCCAATCAGCAGCTGAATCACCTCCCCCTGCTATCATGATATTTTTATTAGAAAAATCTGAAATTTTCCTCACTTGATAAAATACTGACTTGTTTTCATAATCAAGAATATTATCTATAGGAGGGCGATTTGGACCAAATGCTCCAGCTCCAGCAGCAATTACAATAACTTTACTTTGTACTACAATTCCTTTGTTAGTCCTTATTAAAAAATAATCTGAATAATCTTCTATCTTTTCAGCAACTTGTCCCAATAAATATTTAGGACTAAAAGGCTCAGACTGTTTTCTTAAATTATCTATTAACTCTTTAGCATTAATTATTGGATACCCAGGAATATCATATATTGGCTTTTCTGGATACAATGCTACACACTGTCCTCCAATTTCATTTAATGCATCGATAACACAACATTGCATTTTGAGCATACCAGCTTGAAATACAGTAAATATCCCAACAGGACCAGCTCCTATTACTGCAATATCAGTCGTATAATCAATCATATTTTTCTCATATATTAGCCAAATTTCATGCTAATACCTTAAACTAAACAAGAAAATTTATCTAGAAATATTATATAATAATACTATATGTAATGTATTCATATTATAAAAAAATACATCACTAAACAGAATCATAAAATTTTTAAAACCCCTCCTAAAGATTGATAGTATACTGTATGCTGATATAAATATAATAAAAGCTAGAATATCAAAAATTCATAAATGATATACCAAACACAATATCAACAAATAAAATATAATTTTAATCCCTTTGGATTTTTTTAATATAGAACAAGTCATTGTACTGAATCCTGAACCAATTTCTATTATTGAATAATAACTAATATTTCCAGCATAATTAATTACCTTATCTATAATGTTAGTTGAAGAAATAAAACATAAAAATATGTATATATTTGCTATTCCTCACAAGACAACTTGATAACAAGAATTTTTATATCATTTGAAAACAATCACGTTTAAAACACTTATATAAAATATAAAACTTTGAGCTAAAAAATGGACTCATACCACCAACAGCTATAACTAATATTTAAAACATGTTATTAATAAATGATATACAGTAACTTATTATAAGATAGATATCACCAGAATCTTTTGATTATAAATCACAAGAAAAACACTATTAAAATTTTCACTATCCAGCAACTGTAACATCATCTATCCTTATTGTAGGAGAATTTACTGAACCAAGAAACACCAAATCATTTGCAATCGACATTCTAGAAAACATATGCTGTAGTTTACTAGCAATTGTAATTCCATTTACTGGATAGGATATTTTGCCATTTTCTATAAAAAATCCTGATGCACCTTGACTGTAATCACCAGTAATTAAGTTAATACCAAAACCAAAAAGATCAGTAATATAAAGTCCATTTTTTATATCTGACATTAATTCTTGAACAGATAAAGTTCCATTTTGTATATAAAAATTACTAACTCCAGGAGTTACTGATGCATTAGAATGCCTTACAGCATTTCCAGTAGTTTTAAGCTTTAATTTATTAGCTGAACGTATATCTAGAATCCAACTTCTCAAGATACCATTTTCTACTACTAACTTTTTACTTCCAACAACTCCTTCCCCATCAAAAGGCCTAGAAGACAGACCAGATACCATTAATGGATCATCTATTATAAAAACGTTATCTGGAAAAATTTTTTTATTAATATGATTACTTAAAAACGAAGCTTCATTGGCTATGTTATCTCCTCTTATAGCACTTGCAAAGTTTTTTAATAATGTACTAGCTACTCTATTTTCGACTACAACTGACATTTTGCAGGTTTGTATTTTTCCAGGATCTAATCTATTAATTGCTCTTAATGCAGCTTCTTCTCCCATTTTTATTGGATCTTTCATATCATCTAAATTGCATACAGAAGAAAAATCATATCCTACTTCCATTTTATCACCCATACCAGCAATAACAGAAATACTACTTGTAAAATTAGATTTACTATAAGTACCTATAAACCCATTTGAAGTTGCTAAAACAAGATTCGTTGTACCACTAGAAAATGAAGATCCTTCTGAATTGATAACCTTACTGTCATAAGATAACGCAGTATTTTCCATGCTTTCAGTAATTTTTTTACATTGATCAACTGTAACATTAGTATTGTCTAATATCATTAGGTCATTACTAGTGAGCAAATTTTCCCTATTAATAAAATCATCATACAAAGAAATATATGGATCTCCTGTAGATAATTTTGCCATAGCAACAGCTTGATCTATAAATTTTGAAATATTAGAAAATTCATTAGCAGAAATACACGCAAACTGATTATTATTTACAATAACCCTAATCCCTATTGTACAGTTTTTAGATTGAATCACCTCACTAATTTTATGGAGACGTTGTAACAAAGACAACCTATTATTCTGACAAATTACTACATCACCAATATAACCAATACTCTTTATTCTTTTTACAGCATCTTCAGCTACATTTAAAATCTCCAATTTATCCTCCAATTAATCAATATTAGCAAAAAACTCTCTCCTTAGCTCCATATTATCTTGGAAAACTCCAATTGCATAAATTGTTTGCAATTTCAAATTATTCTTATCTTGTTCATTATAACATGCAACACAATCATGTACTGCTTCAATATTAACAATAGTCCCTTTAGGAAGTAAATAATCATTTAAAGCTTTCGCTATTTCCATGGTTAATCTTTCTTGAAGTTGCAATCTTTTCGTGAAACAATTAATCAACTTAACAATTTTACCAACACCAAATATTAATTTATCAGGAATATATCCAATGCTGATCTTACCTTTCATCGGAACAATATGATGCTCACAATACGAAGTAAATTCAGTATCTTTTAAAATTACCATATCGTTATAACCTTCATTAAACAATACCGATCCTCGAATAGAAAGCATATCTACTTTATAACCTGAAAAAAAACCTTTATAAACATTTAATACACGCTTAGCAGTATCAACAAGACCTGCCCTATTTGGATCATCACCTATCCATCTTATTAATAAATTAATAGCCTCTTCCGCTTCACTATCAGAAGGTTTATTACTTCTCATAAATTCTCACTTATTAATTTAATGACTCAAAACCGCTAATTATCTCTATTAGATCAGTAGTTATAGATGCTTGTCTAGAACGATTATATTCCAATGCTAACTTATTCAACATATCTTTAGTATTCCGATTTGCAGATTCCATAGCAATCATACGAGAACAATGTTCACTAGCAGAATTTTCTAAAAAGGCAACATACATTAAACTTAATATATAACCCAAACTTACAGTAGATAAAACATCAATATATGTTGGCTCACACTGATACACTTCTCTTAGCAATACCGAAATTTCAAGATTACAAGGTATTAATTCCTGTACGCTAGGCTTTTGCAGTATAGTACTATAAAACTTATTAAACAATATTATAACATTATCAAATTGATCAAAATTAATACCACTATTATATACAAAAAGCTTAAAATACAAAAAATCTGTAATAGATTTAGTATTAGAAAATACATCCAATATCTTATCTGAGTACTGGTTATACATCATATCATATGCTTTTTTACCAAAAAAATTAATTTCACCTCCTTATTATTACTTTCTAAATTAGAGATATAAGATTTGGTAAATTTAATTATTAAATTATTAAAGTTACCACATAACCCTCTGTCAGAAGACATTACAATCAACAAAATCTTTTCTTTCTTAGATACAGGAATAAGATCATGTGTCATTGGAGTAACATAATCTACAATAGAACCAAGTTCTAATAAATGCTTCTTAGCATTTTCTAACTTCTGCTGAACACGATGCAACTTAGCAGCAGATATCATCTGCATAACCTTAGTAGTCTTTTGTATAGATTTTACGCTTTTTATTCTTGACAATAAAGCTTTAAGATTAGACATAAACCTTAAATTAAAAATACCTGTTCAAAGTATATTATCTTTTAGTAGCTATACAAGAATTTTATAAATATAAAAACACTACTTTCATAAATAGCATTATCTACTTTGCCCTTTTGACTTATTCTTAGGCTTAGGAGAAGGCAAAGGCGTTATAGAACCTAATGAAGCATCACTAACAAATTCTTGATCTATACCACCAATTGTCAAAGGCACATCTTGTAAACCTGGATTAGAATTTCCTTGGTGATCTTGAGATTTATGCTTTACATCTTCTGATCTCATAGGTGATCTCATCCCTTTAGAACTCGATCTATAAAGATCATTGTCACTATTATATTGACTCAAATTATCTTCCCATCTCTTCTGTATACTTTTCACAACGTCATCACTACATCGACTAAAATTCCATCCGCTCTGAGAAAACTTGAGAACATCTTCATCTCTACAAATAGGTGAAGAACGTTTCCCCTTTTCAGGATTTATAAGATCAGTATCACTTCGACTTATTCTTTTAGATAAATCTTTCACAGCGTTACCACTATGCTGCTCCACATTCAATCCGCTCTGAGAAAATTTGAGAACATCTTTAGAAAATGAAGAACGTTCTATTGTCGGAATTTTTTTGCTATCATTCTTTTTATCGTCCTTTATAATTCTTGGTACCAATCCTTGCATTAAAATTCTCTGTTCCTTTTTCTTCCCCTTCTGTATATCATCAGCAGCTGCTTCTATCTTCTTAGGGCTTTGATCTGAATTTGAACCCTGAGCTTCTGGTTCAATATTTTCAGAGCCTTGAGTTAAACTTGAAACTTTAGATGTTATAATATCATTGTGTAAACCATCATCAGAAACATCTACATTAATTTTAGCTGATACATCTTTTGATTCCACTGTTTTTAATTGAGGAGACTGTCCATATACAGATTTGTAACTAGAATCTGTAGATTCAGAACTTGTTAAAGGAAACTTAGATGATGAACCCACAGATTGATATATTTTTTTATACATATTGTCATATTTTATAGATTCATCCTGACATACTTGTTTTACTAACTCTCTACTTGGATCATTCTCTGGGTATGATAAATCTTTTAGCATCCCCTGTAACATATACATACTCTGCAGATCACTTCCATATTTTTTTAATATCTGTTTACAAGTTTCACTTACAGACTCTTGTTTTAACATTTCACTGCTTAATCTACCCAATGCTTCACGATATCTTGAAAACATCGTACCATATGAAGAACATAAGGATTTCAGTTTACCTTGCAATCCTGTTCTGTCAGAAGAATTCACACACACTTCAAAAGCTCTCATATACTTTGTAAGGTCAAGTCTAGCATCTAAAAAGTGTGCTTTCTGTTCCGGTAAATATAATGTGTCCGGTAATTTCGACACTAATGACTCTATCATAGTTTTCTCTTTATCTGTAGATAAAGACATATCCCAATGGTCTTTAGGGAATAACAATGTTTTATTTTCTTCCACCGTAAATTTAGATGCTCCTAAAGATTGATGAGATGCCATACTAGTCTGTGGATCCAGACCTACAGGATCGTCAGCATCATGATCTCTATCTAATGCAGATGCTCCTAAAGATTGATGAGATGCCATACTAGTCTGTGGATCCAGACCTACAGGATCGTCAGACTCATGATCTCTATCTAATGAATCTGTAGATTTAACTTTCTGACTGATAGGAGAATCTTTACTTCTTTGCTCCTTCCATCTACCATTCCTTAAAGCATCTTCCAATTTTATTCCACCAAGGTAAACGCAACAGCGATCAAAATGTATTTTTTCACCATGCCTTCCATATTTTTTTACATCCTGACCATCCAACAATACACTACCATCAGAATTTACTATAACATTAACCACTTGTTCTTTTGCACCTTTTGGAACAACAGGTTTCCAAGATAATTTAAGTTTTACAGATCCATTAGTAACAACATAATTTCTTTTCTTACCAACACTTTGCACATACCCTTTGTCTTCATCAGAAAAATTAAATTTTACTGTTCGTAAGCTATGCTCTTGACAAAAACCACTACTCAATAATTTAGTTGTTTGTAATTTTCCACCACCCATACTAGTAGACAATATACCACCTATTATATCAAACCGTATATCGTCATACTTCATGCCTTGTCCTAACTGAACACAATTTTTAAAGTTAGAAATACATTGAGATTTAATGCCGTAATATTTATCTCTACCATTTATCAAAGATTGTAAAACATCAACTTGCTCACCTAGAAATCTTTCACTAAGTTTTCCAGAATTATCAATAAATCTTGCCAACTGAGGTGGCAAGATTCCTAATCTATTTTTTACATTAAGTGAAGCACCACGGGATACTAAAAATTCTACAAGTTCAATATGTTTAAGTGTTACCATATCAGGAGAAGATATCATAAAAATCAACAAACTATGTAAAGGTGTATTACCATCTTTATCCTTTCTATTTATATTACTTCCAGTTGATAATACTGCTTCAACCATTTCTTTTGAACCAGTCATAACAGCTTTATGTAAAGATGAATTACTATGTATATCTACATTATTTATGCCAATAGATGCATAACTTTCACGAAGGTAACAATATAAATCAGCATTACCAGCTTCAGCACAATTTACTAACATAGAATTAAAATCACATATATAAGATATTTTTCTTTTGCCTAATAATTCTTCTAGTGTTTTTACTAAAGTATACGTACCAGGAACACATGCTATAGTTTCCATCCCATTTTCAAATTTTAAATTTCTATTATTAAATAATAGATCTTGTAGCAATTCTGGATCTTTATCTTTTAAACAACGTACAACTGTCTCAATAAGTTCTAACAATCTGACATTATCATTCTTGATTTTCCCAGCAGCAACGTCTCTAAACAATCTTTGAAAAACATTGTTACCATCACTATCTGTATTAGCTAAAGTTTTCCTAATAACATCATCATTTAATATTTTTCGTAGTTTTTTATAATTTTCATCAGCAACACTTTTATATTTAACAGACTCATAACTTAAAATACTGCTACAAATTTTATAACACAAATCACTAAATTTATGCTGTAGAACTTTAGATTCTTTAATTTCATTGCTAAGATCATAAGTAGAATTGTAGTCAAAAAATGTACTTTTTGCCTGACTAAATCTTTTATCATGATACTCATTTATCCGAGAATGTCGTGTTAATGACTCCATAAATGTAGAATCACTTCCTTCTAACTCCAGTAACATATCAAGAGCTGTCTCACCAGACTTATTTCTACAATTAATATCAAAATTATGATTGTGCAGTAACCCAGCAAATAAATTGTATACTTCCCTATCCAATAACTTTTCTGGATTCCTTTTTAAAAATTCTACAAATTTATGTAATAAGGTATTTCCATCTTTATCAGTAATATTCGGATTTAACTTCTTGTTAGAATTCACCAAAGCTTTTATAAAATCAAGATTACCAGACAAAACAGCACGCTCAGCAATAGACGCTTCTTCTGATAAAGTTCTAAGTTGTAATGCTGATGCACTAGGAGCTCTATCAATTGCCGCAGTATAATCATCAAAACTTCCCTTTGCCTGAATCAGAGATTCTATTTCATTCTGACTATCCAATATTTCCTTTTTGTTTTTACTAACAACAATTTCACTTTCCGGTAATACATCATCTTCTGATAAATCATCATCACTTGCTATGTTACCATCAGCTAATGAACTCGATAAATCTGCATGCTGGCTAGATGGAAGAGCTTCTGCGCCACTACCAGATTGAGTTATTCCTGACTGAAGTGATACCATTGATGAATCATCAATCTCCTCAGGATTACCAGCCCTAAATGGAAGAGCTTCTGCGCCAATACCAGATTGAGTTATTCCTGACTGAAGTGATACTGGTGGAGATACCCTTGATGAATCATCAATCTCCTCAGGATTACCAACCAATGCTTCTGCACGATTTGCAAACTTATACTCATAAGATAATAAGGCTTCCTTTCTTGAAGGATCAGAAGTATTTTTCACTATATGCAACAAATTTTTTTGTTGCTTAATAAAATCATATCTTTTTCTAGTACTAATTCTTGCTAAAAAGTCATTAGACACTTCTGGATTTTCACTAACAAAAATAGCATCAAAAACTTGTTCATCATACTTATTTTTTGGTAGCTTTTCGACACTAGCATCTAATTTTTCCGATAATATTAGATTAATAGCTTCTTCACGTACTTTTGAATTTTGTACACGACCCTCAGCAGCATGATACAATATCCCTCTTCCTCTACGATCTGAAGCTACTGCTAATTTTTTATTGCCTTTAATTAAATTTTCAAACTCAAAATTACCTTCTTCATCTTTCATTCCACTATAAGCACAAAGATGTGCTAAATTAGCTTTTTGTGATGTTTTTGAGTTTATATCTCCACAAAGTAACTTAATGCTGTTATACATATCATAGTTACCATGCACCGCAAGATATTGAAAAAAAGATAATCCATTTGAAGGATTAATTTGGTTAATCATCTTTTTGATAATACCTTGAAGCTTCTTATCTCCTACATCTATTGCATGTTTATAAGATCTTTCAGCTACTGCATGTAAAAATTTAACATTGTCTTCTTTAACCAAGTGAAATATATCACTTTTCAAACAATTAATACACTGATTAATGGTGTAATCATACAATTTCGGATATTGATACATAACCTCATCGGCATGTTTTGCAACCGTACGTAGTAAGCTTTCACTAACTACTGGATTATTTGTACCATCCATAATATTATTGCAATATCTCAAAAAAACTCGTTCTAAATAGCTAACTATACTAGGATTAACATTTTCTCTCTGCGCAAAATCACATAGTGTCTCAGAAGATTTTAACTTACACTTATAATTCCCTTCTAATTGTTTAGCAATTTTCTTATATACTGGTGTTTTAATATCATATTGTGCTAACAATAACGCAGGATTCCTCTCTATAAGCTGTTTCAATAATTCAAGATTATTAGATAACATTGCACCATAAGGTAGTACATCATTCCCCACTGCTATTTCAGGATTATTCTTTAAATAGTCACAACATACTCCTAACAGATCCGGATAACAAACAGCTAATCCTAAATGACTTAACTCTTGATCACATTCTAACCAAAAGTCTTCTCCTTTTTTCTCAATCAAGTATCTTAAAGCTTCCGATTTATTTTTTTTAATAATATCTCCAATACTGAATTTTTGGCTAATTGAAAGATCAGAAGCACTTTCCAATACACTAAAAGCTGCTAAAGCATTAGCATTATGCACAACAGACCGTGAAACTTTATCTAATACATTAGGATCAGTAGATCTAGAAATTAGATTTGATAGAAATAGATATAATATATCAGATTTAATATTTAATTTAGGATCAACAACCTCCTGTAATACACCAAATAGGTCTTTTTCATTATAATACTTCATTAAAGATCTTATAAATTCTTCGTCTCCAACCTTACAAGCATAAGTTAATAAGTTATGTCCTTCTATTTTATGCTTTGTTAAATTAAGTCGCTTTTTAGATATAGATCTACCAGTATAATTTTCAATGTTGAATAACTCTTTCAGTAAGTCACACTCTTTACTATCAACAATACCTTTGACGAAAAATTCATTCATCATTAAATTTTTTGCATGATTTTTATGTTGTGCAATTTCATGAATAAAACCTATACAAACTCTCTTGTACCCTTTCTGAGCTGCAATAGCAAAAGGTGTCACACCTTCCTTGTTAGGCTGCAAAAATGCCTTCACTAATATATCCGATGGAAATCTACCATTATGTATGATATCTTCAACTAAGTTAAACTGATCTTCCGATATCATAGTATGGAAAACATTATCACCATTATCACCATATACTGCTGCTAATTCTTTAGGTTTAATATTTTCTATAAAATACTTAATCATTGGCGTGTTGCATGTAATAACAGCAGCTTGAAATGGACTAAGCAGAGTAGACAATTTATTTCCATTCAATGGATCACCAATATCAACAAACAGATTTTTTGTTTTTCTATCCTGTGCTATACCTTGATATCCCTTTACTAGCTTATTCCATTGCTCAACATTTCCAAGCGCTGCTACTAAAGTAAATACAGTATGCCCTATCTCTCCATGACTTTTTTCAGCATATTTTGCTACATTATCATTCAATAAATCAACAATCTCTGCTTGAAATCTCTTAATATCACCACTCCTTACTATTGATACATATGGTGATAAAATACCAAACTGACCTACATTACCTCTTGATAAAGGGAACATATCTTTTAGAACACTTTTTTCTTGACTTAATGGAGTTGTGCTAATAGTTGCTGAATTTGATTTAGTCTCATATATACGTGCTGGATTATAATTATAATCTAGATCTTTGCTTGTTAATTCAGGATAAACCTTAGCACAATACAATAAAAGTTCAGTATTACCACATTTTTGAGCATTATCCAATACCTTAAGCACTAATACAGACCTTACTGAAGGATCAAGTGTTCTAATAAATTCAGCATTCTCCTTCAAAATATTCAGAACATCCTCGTGATGAATTGCTGAAATTTCATCAAAAGATTTCATTAGATTCTCACTCAAATGTGATACATCATCTTGATGATCTCTTGCAGCTTGTAGAATCATTTCTCTATGCACTGAAATTATATGCTTAACTAAAGGTACATTTTCTAGATCCGATGCAGTTTCTAATAAACTTTTACCATGTTCTGTATCATAGATCATAGATGGAAAATGTTTCAACAACGACTCAAGATCTTTCATTTGATCATGATTAACACAACAAAATAGAAACCTTTTTACTTTAGGCATCATTACTGCTGTACAACCAGGATCTTTACGATTAGCATAGATAATATTTGCAATATCATCAGCTATAAGATAACGAGATGACGTTTCTTCTATAACCTTATCAAATAAATCACCATTCCTAGCAAATATCTGAGATAATTTCTGATAATCACTATTGGCTATGTATGGACTATGTGTTATATTAATAAAAGCCTCAGGAGATATATAATTTAAAGGTCCTTCTTTTTCTGAACAATTTATCATACAATCCAGCACCCTAGAAACACCTACAGCAGCTACTACATCATTTAAAAAATTATCATCTTTAACTTTAATGACTTCTTTTATAAAAGCATTTTGATTAAATGATCTTTCGTGTCCACGAAATGTTCTTCTAATTGATGTAATATCCCTAGATGCAATAAGATGTTTTATTATGCCAATATCAATACCTAGATCATTAACTCTTTTATAATATTGATGACATTCTTTTATATTAGAGAACCTCTTATATCCCTTAACTATGCTTGAAACTAATTCTGAATCATATGCAGAGTAATTCCCAAGTACTCGTTTGTAATTAGACAAGGTTCTAAAATTACTATCATCTAAATTCTCAAATAGAGCACATTTTAACTCTTGCAGAATTTCTTGTATTCCTTCTTTTTTCTTTCCTGCTATTTCCTTTTGTAATGTCGCTACTATTTTTAGTCTTTGGTTATATTCTTCTTCTATACTTTTTTTCTCTTCTTGCAATATGTGTAGTTCTGGTACCACCTCTCCTGTTTTCTGAGATTTTTGGATATCATTTATGGCTTCCTGTGTTTGATTTTCATATTCTTTCAGTTTACTTAAATTCTTGAGTTGTTCTTCTACTTGCCTACCTAATTGCTTTACTGATTCATCTGATAATTGTTTATCTTCTGATAATTGTTTATCTAATGTTCTTAATGATGAGTTCCTCAATGTTAGTAATTGACGTTGCACACCTTGTATGCGTTCTTCTAATGCTAATTCCTGATCTGACATTGTTAATAATGGTACTTGTACACCACTGAATATTGCCTGTCCTTTACTCTTTTCTATTACTCTCTCTCCTGTTTGTATCTGTTTTACAATATCTCTTTGTAGCTGCATTTCCATATCTAATAACACAATGTGTTTCGCTATCAACAATCTTGAGTCTTGGTTTACTAATGTTCCAGCAAATTCTGATACTATTTCTTGTTTTTTTACTTGACCCAGTTCTACTTGTAGTTTTTTTATCTCTGCTATCCTATCCTCTAGGTCTAATATAGATTTTGTTATGTCTACCAATGCATTAATACATTTTAACCTACTATTTAATAGTACTACCTCCTCTTCTTGACTTGCCTGTTGTGAATCATGAATCGCATTTAATATTTCGTCTCGTAAGAGTAATTGATTCGTTAACACACTTTCGACTTGCAAATCTCGCCTGTTTTGTTTTAATTCTCCCTCAGACTCCATTACCCGCTTTTGTTCTTTTTCTAGTTCGTCTAGCCCCTCCACATATATTTCCCTTTGTCGATACTCTTGCTGTAAGTCATCTAATACTTTTTCTATAAACTTTAAGCATTCTTGTCTGCTTCTTTGTAGATCTTGTTGTATTACTTTTAGCTCTTTCCCTACTTGTGAATCTAGTTCTTTCTTCATAAGTTTTTGAGATTCAACTTTTTTAAATAAAAGTTCCTCGACTTCACGCTGTGCGTTCTCTATTTTTAGTAGTTCTTGATATTTGACTTGTAGTCCAAGTATCTCTACAATACCTGATAATGGCAATCTTGCATTCTTTATTGTCTCATTAATCTCTTGTCGTACATGTTTCACCTTACGTTGTAATTCTGCTAATCTATCTATGTAACTGCGTATTATTGTTATGTCATCCAATTCGCAACGTACTTTTAGTGCCTTTCCTTCTTGTACCTTTTTACTATCTCTATCATCAAAAATCCCAGCTTCCAGCCTCTCTATTTCTTGTTGCAATTGTGCTCGCTTTTCTAATACTACCTCTAGTGCTAATTTAGATTTTATTTTACTTATATCGAATATTTTGGTAACAGATTCATCTGACTTCACTATATCCTGCAACAACTTTTTGATTTTTAACTCTTCACCGGAACAGGCTGCTCGCAAATTACTATACAAAATATCCCTTCTAATTTCTTCTCTATGTTCTGAATCTAACAATTTTTCTTGTTGTATTACTAACTGTGCTGATTGCTCTCCCTGTTGTTGTAATTTTTGTTGCTGTGCCAAGCTTTCCCTATAACACAGTTTTTCAAAACTCTTTTCAGCACTTTTCAATATATAGGGAAGTATAATAGTATTATTGTGCTTCACTGCTAAATCAATAACACTCTCATTATTTTTAGTACGTGCTAATAGATTGCAATTCTTTAATATATAGTCAAAATCAATCTCACCTTCTAAATTACCAATTAATTCAGACCTTGCAAGTAAATGAAGTGGTGTTTCTCCCAATTTATTTTTTTCATCTAATAAATTATTTAAACCAAATCCTGTACTTGATTCTGCATTGTCAATACCTGCATATAATGATTTTATTTTATTAAGTACAACATTAAAAACTGCTTTTTGTTCAGGTTTAGCAGTATAGTTATTAAAAAGACAATGTAATATATTGCTGTTATCATTTTCTCTAGCACGAACATGATACAGTGCATCTGGTAATTTTAACACTAGATCACAACATTCAGGATCATCAGAAAGTATAGCATTAACTAATACACCGCGACCTTGATTATCAGTAACTTTCCAATTAACTCTCTTCAAAAGTTTTGTCTTACGTGTTGAATGAATATTTTGGAATTGACATAAAAACTGCCATCCAGTCCTTGCAGCAAGAAGCAATGGATATTCCCCACTCGCATCCTTAGTATTTATTACATCATCGCTACAATGTCTTAAAACTTCCCCAAATATCTCAACATTAACGGGTCTTTTATCATGCTGATGCCGCTTAAGTATATATTGCAATATACCATTTCCACCTTGTACATTACCAAATATTGCATCAGATATTTCTTTATTTGTCGATGACTCAAAGAAATTCTTAACACTTACCACATCTCCAGATTTAATGGCATTGTACAAATATTGCTTTTCCATACTCTTTAACCAGGAACATTTAAAAAAATTTATAATAATGATATTTGATTAATAAATTATAATATATAAATAAATATTAATTTTTTATCACTTAATAATACATCATAAAGTAAATTTCTTTAATAAGAAAATATACTTAACTTATTTAATAGGAGATATATTTAGTGGATCTACCCATACTATATTACCGTTACTCTTAGTATATATCATATTAATTCTATTATTCTTTACATTAATAAATAAAAGAGCTGGCAAAGATAACAATTCCATTTCCATAATTGCATCACCAATAGTCATAGTTTGTATAATAACATCTTCTTCTATTACTAATGCTGAATCATCAGTGTCATGATATTTTTCCACTTTATCACTATCCAATACATACCCAAAACATCTCATCTGCGACTTTATGGAGTTTTTATTGTGACGATATTTACTAATTCTCTCACTTTTGTGTTTCTGCAACTTATCACGCAAATAATTAATAGCATTATCTATGGCATGATATGCTGTATCTGACGTTTTAGAAATTCTAATAAACTCACTCTTGACATCATTAATGCTAATTGTAGATTTAAATAAGTTTGCATCTTTAGATAAAATCATTTTCATATTGACCGTTAAGTCATTTACAAAAAATTTAGTTATATGATCTTGTACAGCATTTTCAACATAAGCTTTAATATTGTCAGTAACATCAAAGCCTCTAGCAGTAATAAATATATTCATAGTCACTCTTAAAAATTACACTGACAAATTAATACACAAAAACTCTAAAATTTACTATACATCGTTATATCACTTTGATATAATACAGGACTATAATTAAGTTCTATATATAATATGCTAACAAATTCTATATTTTCTTTAACTCAAGACAGTTTAATGTCCTATATTAATGAAGTATATGCGTTCCCTATCTTATCTCATGAAGAAGAAGATAGGTTAGCAAAAAGCTGGTATGAAAATAGAATTATTGCTGATGCCCATAGATTAGTTACTAGCCACTTAAGACTAGTAGTCAAAATTGCATTAAGCTTTAAAAATTACGAGTTACCACTTATAGAATTAATAATGGAAGGAAACATAGGGTTGATGCAAGCTGTAAAAAAATTTAACCCTACTCTTGGCTTTAGGTTATCTACTTATGCAATATGGTGGATTAAAGCTTCCATTAAAGACTATATACTTAAATCTTGGTCATGTATCAAAATTGGTACAACACAAGCACAAAGAAAGTTATTTTTTAGCTTGAGGAAAATCAAGAAAAAACTTTTTAAGTATAATAATAATAATATCACAAAAGAAGATATAAAACTGATTGCAAATGAGTGTTCAACTTCTGAACAAGAAGTAGAGCAAATGAATAGGTATTTTTCCTACAGAGACATGTCCTTAAATGAAATAGTATTCTCTAACGATAATCAAAATGGTATCGAGTTACAAGAAATCATCAAATGTGATACTCCAAATCAAGAAGATATATATCTACTAAATGAGGAATCAAATATAAAGAAGACCTTAATTGCACAGGCTTTATCAACGTTAAATACAAGATACCGCGACATATTTATTAGAAGAAGATTGGCCGAAGAACCAGATACTTTAGAAGTATTAAGCCAAGAATATAATATATCCAAGGAGAGAGTCAGGCAAATAGAAATGCATGCCTTTACTAAAATAAAAAACTTTATTGTATCTAAAAAAGAAAACTTAGGTTTATTATAAGCCAATAACTAGTCAATAAAAAGTATTACCAGCTGTTTTATTCATATTAGGAATAAATAGGCTTATGTTCCCTATAATTAGTAAGGATGTATAAAATACATAATTTATAAATCAACTTACCTTATATAAAAAAGGTCAGTATGTTAACTAATCCATATTGTTACAATAAAAACATGAGAAAAATCATTTAAAACATTAATCAAAAATATATACCGTACCAATTCTATTATTGCAGTCATTAAGCATATAACATTAGTTATGTACCTTAGACTAGCTTCTTATATAAAAGAAAGAAATACTTAACGTCAAATTAACCGATAACATCAATTCTAAAATAAGATAATCAAAAAAGCATTTATAATATTTTAAGAACAATTTCAACAAAAGTACTTAAAAAATACTTCATTAATATCCTTGTCTTGCCTTAAATCTTGGATTTTTTTTATTTATTACATAAATACGCCCCTTCCTGCGTACAATCCTACAGTCCTTATCTCTTACTTTTGCAGATTTAAGTGATCCAATAACTTTCATTTTTTTCCTATATTCAATAATACTAATATATACTTTTGGCGGAGAGAGAGGGATTCGAACCCTCGATACGATTTAAGTCGTATAACGGTTTAGCAAACCGTCGCCTTCAGCCTCTCGGCCACCTCTCCCATCAACACTTTATATTTTTACAAAATTACCTATAAAAATGCAGAACACAACACGTATTATAAAACTTACTAAGCAAATTTCAATAAATTTCTACTTATCCCCCTCAATGTTCACAACTATAACCCACAAAATTTTTTAATGTTATTCAAATAGCAATACAAAAATATTCAACCAAAATATAAATAAACTGCTTCCTTAATATTAAATCAAGTATATATAATACATCAAATACAACATTAATATTATTATGATAGAAACTTTTAATCATAGCGAAAAAATCTTCACGCAACAAAAAAAATTAGATGAATTCTCATATACAATTGACAATATCACTACAAAATACCAAATGAAATTTGAAAATAAGATGGAGGACATAACATCTAATTTTCTAACCTATTTTCAACATTCTTTAGAAAAGGAATTAATATCACTAATCAAAAAAATACACTCTCACAATTTCCAAGAACTCAATAAATATCTTATAGAACAACTATTAAACTCTAGCAGTTTAGCAAGCCTTAATAAACATGAGAAAGATACTATTGCTAAAATATTTAATAAAATTTCTCTCAGTATATTAGAGAATTTAGTCTTTTAATAAAAACCAAATATAAAAAGCCATTATCAATATAACAATGGAGTTATATGCTAGAAAATTCTATGCTGTGTATTACACGCAAAACTGTACCTACATCTCTACCTATTACCTTATCAGAAGTAAAATCTTTCTTACGTATAAATAATAACCAAGATGATATATTAATCAATAATTTGATTACTATGGCATCTGAATATGCACAATGGTATATTGAAAAGTCATTAATGAAACAAACATGGGAAATTTCCTGTAGTAGTTATATACCGAGAAAAATACAGTTACTATTTAATCCAATAATAAAAGTTAATTATGTAAAAACAATACATACAAATGGAAGTGAAGAATTTATAGATCAAAAATACTATCACGTAGATACATTACTATCATATATTTCATTCAATAAACAAATTCATGGAGATAGAATAGAAATTCTATATGAAGCAGGATATACAGACAATGCATTAATACCTGCACAAATTAGACACGGTATACTACATCATGTTGCTATATCATACAAAAACAGAGAATCAGAAAATATCAATAATCTAACTTTTATAAAAAACATATATTCTCCCTTCCGTGAACTAAAGTTAGTTTTATGACAAATATAACAAAGGAAATCTTTAACTCAATTATCAAATTATTCAAATCTAATAATAACTTAACGAATACTATAACTGATATATACGATGTTATACCCAATAAAGTATCACTACCATATATATATATATATATAAGTAACTTAAAAACACTAAATACGTTTAACAGTAATATGTTAAAAATACAACTATCATGTAAAATCTATTGTTACCAATCTAATACACTATACACAATACTAAATTTAATCACCGATCTACTAGTCAATCATAAATCTGATATACCTAATTTTGAATACGAGATTGCCCCAGAATATAGCTATAATACAAATCAGCATAATGAAATTGCATACGCACTATTAAATTTTACTATCTTAGCAAAAAAAACTCATGTCAATACAACTACAAATTAAGGATTCTAATAACTCTTTTTCCTCTTTAAATAATATAAAAAGTGTACGAATTAGCCTACATAATAAAAACGAATATATTAAAAATATTTCCTTATCAGGCTGGAAAACTGCTTTAGAGAATTCAGGGAATAAACATGTAATATTCAAGATCAATGGCATTATAGATTACTCACATGCAAATCAACTTTTACAACAATATTCTTTCAACAACGATATTATGGAACTTAAAATAATTATCAATAAAAAAGAGGTAATATCAGCAAAATGCATTGTCGAATTATATGAAAGATATTATGAGTCAAGCAATTTTGACAACTTTAATACAATCTTAACAAGCTATAAAAAAGTAATTTTTAATAATTATTAATATAATTAATATATATTTAATGCATGTTAATGATTGTAAAAATAATTACAATGCTACAGCAAAAAAAATTAATATATCAAATGATAGATAAGTGTAATAGCTATCAAAAACTCTATACAGCAGAAAAAAGAATATCTGCCCTATTAAAAATAGCACAAGATGAATCTCTGCTAGAAAACCTTTCTATAACAAAGCAAGAATCATCAAAAGAAAAAGCAGAAACTCACGTTAATCAAACACCAAATGTATTAATACTAGAAAATAATAATGAACATGAAGAGATCACAAATATTAAAAATAATATAAAATTAAAACTTAACATACTTATGTCAGTTATCGCACATAAAATGGACCCAGTACAACGTGCAGGAGAAACTGCTGAATCAAATAAAAGAGATGCAAAAAACTTTGGAAGATCAAAACAAGATTCTTCAAGTTTAACAATAGCACTACTTAAAACGATTTTAAACCAAATAAAACTTATATTAGAAGTAGCTATCACAAATCAAAAAATTGAAGATCATAAAGATATGAATATAGAACAACAACAACCATATTTACCTAATTTAGAATTCAAAAAAGATAATCAGCAAGGCAGAAGCAGATAACACGTATCAGCATAATGTAATTAGTAATCTGATTAAAATATTTAAAGATAATATAAAAATAGAAGTATAACATCTAGATTAATAAAAGATTTATATGAATATATTAATATTATGATATATCATATGTTATATATAATATGCTTTTTCCTCATAAATTAAAAATTAAAGCAATATACAACCATATTGATAAATCTGATAATATTAATCAATTATTATACATACATAAAAAATTAATTAAAATAAAAAATATTTAAATAAACAAAAAAGCTATCTAAAAATATTGATATACATAATGTAAAAAAAACACACATAAAGAATTTAAAAGAAATAATTTACAAACTTATATAAAAAAAGAAATCAAAAGAGAAGTTAAAACTTTATTAATGTCAACCATAGCTCACGAAATGGATCCAACGCAACGAGCTGGACAAACTGTGGCTTCAAACATCAGAGGAGCAAAAAAGTTTGGTAGAGATGACAAAATTAAAAAAAAATCGGTCATAAACGCAAATCAAAAAGCATGTTTTTAAAATTACTCAACTTTTTATTTCATATTATCATACCAATACCTTCATGTACATTAAATGCTAACCTTATTATACAAAATTCTATACTAAACAACTCACAACACATAATATATAACAATAATCATAAAAATTCTAAAGTTGCCAAAAAATAAACAAAAATAGATACAGAGCAACGTTTAATTAGCCAACTTCATTCGCAATTTTGATTCAGTAATATACTCCAAAATACACTTTAAAAGATTAATATTAACAATAATAGAACATACAAAAACAATACAACTAAAATAATACCAAAGTTAAAATCATCATATTCGTAAAAAATGTCTTATAATTTCTTAGATTTTCTAAAATTATGCTTTAAAACAGTATCACCAAATAATCAAATAATAAATAATTGGCATATTCAAATAATAGCAGATAGATTAGAAGCTGCTCTCAATGGAAAAATCAATCGATTAATAATTAATATGCCTCCAAGATTTATCAAATCCATATGCGTTAGCATAGCATGGCCATCATGGATCTTTGGATTAAATCCTCAAGCTAGAATTATAGTTGCAAGTTATTCTCAAATACTCAGTGAAAGATTATCCTTAGATAACCGACATATATTACAATCTGAATGGTATAAAAAACTATTTCCACATGTAATATTATCAAAAGATCAGAATACAAAACGAAAATTTCAAACAACACAAAGAGGCTATAGATTTGCAACATCAATAGGAGGAAGCATTACAGGAGAAGGTGGAGATATTTTAATTATAGATGACCCAATGAATCCTATGCAGGCATTAAGCAAAACTTATAGACAACGTGTATGTCATTGGTTTGAACAATCCTTCATGACTAGGCTAAATGATAGAAAAAACAGCATTGTTGTAATAGTAATGCATAGATTACATACAGATGATTTAACTGGATACTTACTGTCAAAAAAGACCTATAATAAATGGCATATATTATCACTCCCAATAATAGCAGAAAAGAATAATACTTTCTATTCTATTACTTCACCATGGAAATTTAAACATGGAAACAAAATAAGAAATGTTTTACATATAAGAAAAGAAGGAGATCCTCTATATAAAAAACACGGAAAAAAATACATAGAAGAATTAAAATCAGACCTTGGATCATATGCATTTGCAGCTCAATGTCAACAACGCCCAATCCATTTGTCAAGTGGCATAATAAAATACAAATGGATTCAAAGATATAGTTCCTATAATAATGAAGATAGTAATATAACTCAAAGTTGGGATACAGCATCTTCTTCTAACAAGAAAAGTAATTATAGTGTATGTACAACATGGTCTTACAAAAATAACTGCTTCTTCTTATTAGAAGTGTATAAAGTAAAACTAGAATACCAACAATTAAAACAAGAAATAATAAATTTAGCAAATCATTGGAAACCGAATGCTATACTTATAGAAAAAAAAGCAAGTGGGTTACAAATCATTCAAGAATTAAGTAGTATTAGCACAACATCTATCATAGGTATTGTTCCAACAGCTAATAAGGTAACAAGATTTTACAAAATTATTCCTATATTTGAATCTAGAAAAATATTTTTACCATATGACTCTCCATGGCTGAGTGATTTCGAACAAGAATTATTATCATTCCCAAATACACAAAACGATGATCAGATCGATAGCATGACACAATACTTGCATTGGTTTAATAACAAGATTAAAAATACTTTCACCGTTAGAGAAATATAGTTTCACAATCTACCATATGATTCCCTATAACTAGTGACCCTTTTAGAATCAGGAATCCACAACATCTCAAATATAGAAAACAATGCACTATTATACCATTAGGATGTTTATCATTAATAATATTACAAATACTTCAACATTACAGAAATATAGTTTTATAACTTACCATATGATTCCCTATAACTAGTGACCCTTTTAGAATCAGGAATCCACAACATCTCAAATATAGAAAACAATGCACTATTATACCATTAGGATGTTTATCATTAATAATATTACAAATACTTCAACATTACAGAAATATAGTTTTATAACTTACCATATGATTCCCTATAACTAGTGACCCTTTTAGAATCAGGAATCCACAACATCTCAAATATAGAAAACAATGCACTATTATACCATTAGGATGTTTATCATTAATAATATTACAAATACTTCAACATTACAGAAATATAGTTTTATAACTTACCACATGATTTTCATGATTTAACAATTTCAAATAAGTATTATCTACCTCATCTCCAAAATATAATTAAGCTAACAACACAATAGAATACTTATTTACAATAATACTACAAAATGCGCTTTTTACTGTAAAAAAAGTAATAGTAATTACATTAGATAAAAAAGTATTATATCAGCTCTTACACCATTTACGTATATATTTACCACAATAACTATATGTTGTTTTTAAGTATTATATATATTGATGTTATTAATTTAGTAAGTTCACTAGAATTAATTACAAAAGGTGGCATAACATATATTATATTATTAATAGGACGTATCCACACATTTAATTCAACTCCTTTACTTATAATATCATTTTTATTAATTAAGCCACTTTCTAACTCTATTATCCCAGTTGCACCTTTCACTCTAATATCAGTCACATAACTTAGTTGTCTAAATATTTCTAATTCTGATCTTAGTTGATTTTCAATTAAAGTAACATTTTGTATTAAATCCTGATTTTCAAAAAGATCAAGTGAAGCATTTGCTGCAGCACAAGCTAAAGCATTTGCCATAAAAGTTGGACCATGCATAAAAGCATCATTTATATTATCTGATAAAAATGCATTATAAACCTCCTGCGTAGTTAAAGTTGCAGATAATGTACAAAATCCACCTGTCAATGCTTTCCCAATGACCATAATATCTGGAACAATATCTGCTTGATTACATCCAAACATAGTCCCAATCCTACCAAAACCTGTAGCCACTTCATCTGCTATAAATAATATGTTGTTATTTTTTGCAATATCATAAATCTTTCTTACAGTACTTGCAGAATGAATTAACATCCCACCTGCTGCTTGCAAGATCGGCTCTAAAATTATAGCAGCAACACAATCTTTTATAGAAGATATTGTATTTGTAAAACTCTCAATTTCCTCTTCAGTATGAGGTAAGGGCAAAATGTACTGTAAAGGGTGATACTTTTTGAATTTGGTACCATGAATCTTTCCAGGATCAGATATTGACATACAACCCATTGTATCCCCATGATATCCATTAACAAAAGATATAAAACTACATTTGTTCACATTGCCCAAATTTTGGTGATATTGCACTGCCATTTTCATAGCAACTTCAACAGCAGTTGACCCAGAATCTGAAAAGAAAACTCTACTCATTCCCTGTTTTGGAGCAATTTTGACAAGTCGAGATGCTAGAATATAACTTTGTTCATGTGCTAATCCAGAAAACATAACATGAGATAATTTAGCAACTTGATCTTGAATCTTTTGAACAATATGTGGATGAGAATACCCATGACACACACTCCACCAACTAGATATACCATCAAGTAACTTTGTACCATCCTCCAATGTTATATAACATCCACTAGCAGACTTTACCTTTAATGGTAGAGGCGAATTTTTCATTTGTGTATAAGGCATCCAAATATTTTGATATCCCTCATCAAACCATGTATAAAAATTAGTATGCATAAATATTTACAGTAATTGATTAAAAAAATCATAGATAAAAAGGTACACCTACATATATATTATAGTTATTATCTAATTAAACTAATCACGTACCTACTTAATCACAAGCCTAAATAAATACAATAAGCACAAACAGAATTAGATCATTATAAAAATAATACTATGACCTAAATCTCAGGTCATTCATACTTTCCAGGAGATAGGATATTCTTATCTTAACAGAAAATCTATGTAAATATACGTACCTACCAAAACCGTAACATTTATGTTTCTAGTCAATATTACTCACACAAATATTCCTACAAATCAAGATAGAACAATGTAATGATATGTTCTACTAAATCATCTAATCAGTTAAACACATTAAGGAAGTGTTTCCACCCAAAGCTGTAGTATTAATACTTACCACTTTTTCTGTTAGGAATCTATGTAAATAATATGGACCACCTGCTTTAGGACCAGTACCAGATAATCCTTGTCCACCAAAAGGTTGCACCCCTACTACTGCTCCAACTTGATTTCTATTTACATAAACATTTCCAACATTTATCTTATCAATAATATTATCAATGTTACTTTGCACCCTACTCTGCACAGCAAATGTTAACCCATATCCTGTACTATTGATCTCATTCAAAATTTTATGTAAATTTTCTTTCTTATAACGGATTATATGTAATATTGGACCAAATACTTCTCTCTTTAACTGAGATATACTTTGTATCTCATATGCACACGGAGCAAAGAAATAACCTTTTTTACAATCTTCTCCTAACTTAACTTTACATAATAATTTTGCCTCTTGTGACATCTTGTTTTCATGAGACATTAACATTTCTTGCGATGGCTTATCTATTACTGGCCCTATATCTGTATTTAACAACATAGGATCTCCTATGACCAAACTTTCCATAGCACCACAAATCATTTCAATTTGTTTATCTGCCACTTCTTCTTGCACAAATAATACCCTTAACGCTGAACATCTTTGTCCAGCACTTTTAAATGCTGATGTTATAACATCATTTGTAACTTGCTCTATTAATGCAGAAGTATCAGTTATCATGGTATTTAAACCACCTGTTTCAGCTATGAATGGAATAATACCACCTTCTTTTTGTGCAATAGACTGATTAATTATGCTAGCTGTCTCTGTTGAACCAGTAAATGCTACCCCACCTATTTTCTCATTTTTTAATAATACTTCTCCTAATTCTTTACCATGACCTAATAATAAGTGTAAAACTTCTTTCGGCACCCCAGCATCATACAATAACTTTACTGTTTCATATGCAATGATAGAAGTTTGCTCAGCAGGTTTTGCAAGTACAGTATTTCCAGTAACTAATGCTGCAGCAATAGGACCAATAAATATTGCTAAGGGGAAATTCCAAGGAGATATACACACAAATACCCCTCTACTTTTGAAATAAAGATAATTATCTTCTCCTACAGGACCAGGTAATTTTTTTGACTGCTCTAATTCTTGCCTCCCAAGAAGTGCATAATAACGTAAGAAGTCAACGGCTTCTCTTACCTCTGCAATAGCGTCAGAAATAACTTTACCCCCTTCTCTGATAAGTAGTGTTATTAACTTTGCTTTATTCTCTTCTAGTAAATTAGCTGCTTTTTCTAGTATAGCAGCACGAGTAGAAACTGGAATATTAGACCATTCTTCAAACGCATCATATGCTATACCTAAGGCTGATAGTGCTTGTGTAGGATCTGCAAACAATACTTCTCCTATAACATCCTCAGAATTCGTTGGAGAAAATACTTCCTTAAAACTACCATCTAGCTCTTCTCCCCCTATAATTGGAGCTGCTCTAAACTTGCAAGTTTGATAATTTTTCATTTCTTCATTAAAACTTGCTAAAGTAACAGAATCAGTAATATCAATACCCATAGAATTAAGTCTATCAGGCCCAAATATGTCCTTTGGTAATGCTATATTAGGATGAGGTAAATATTCTAACGCTTTTGCTTTTTCTAATGGATCTTCTATTAACTGTTCCAGTGACACATTACTATCATTTAACTGGTTAATAAATGAACTATTTGCTCCATTTTCTAATAATCTTCTAATCAAATAAGGAAGTAAATCCTGATAACTTCCAACAGGAGCATAAACTCTACACTTAACATTTGCTGCTAATTCTTGCGTTACATATTCATATAAACTAGCTCCCATACCGTGCAATCTTTGAAATTCAAACCCTGGATGATCCTTATTTGCCATTTCTAATATTGCAGCCAATGTATAAGCATTATGTGTAGCAAAACATGGAGAAAAAGTATTTGGCTTACTTAAAATTTTGTTTGCACATGCTAAATATGACACATCAGTATACACCTTTCTTGTAAATACTGGATAACTACTTAAACCTAACTCTTGAGCATTCTTTATTTCATAATCCCAGTATGCACCTTTTACAAGCCTCAGCATCATTTTATGATGAGATCTAACTGATATATCTTCCACAAAATCTAACACTGAAAATGCTCTTTTTTGATACGCTTGTACAGCTAATCCTAGACCTTCCCATCCATTCAAACTACTATCAAATCGCAATTTTTCAAGTATCATTAATGATATTTCTAATCTACTTGCTTCTTCTGCATCAACACATACACGAATGTTATGATCTTTTGCCAATCTACATATTTGCAATAATTTATCTACTATCTCATCTAATACTTCATCGATTTGTGAAAACTCATATCTATTATGTAATGCAGATATTTTGACTGATATCTCATCATAATCTATTAAATTTCCTGTTTCATTAACAATTTTAGACTTTCCTATACTTTCTACCGCTGCCATATATTCAGTAAAATATCTTTCTGCATCTTTTCTAGTTTTTGCAGCTTCCCCTAATATATCAAATGAATATAACTCACCTGCTTTTCTATTGTTAAGTGCTTCTATTATATCTCTTCCCTTTATAAAATGTTTGCCCAAGATACACATTGCTTGCCGCACTGCCTTTCTAATTATAGGCTCACCCATTGTTTTCAATAAATTATTTATAGCACCAAATAATCGAGTACTATCACTACTATCTTTTAATACTCTTCCACCTATAAATAAACCCCATGTTGCTGCATTAACAAATATTGATGAAGAACTACCTATATGATTACTCCACATACTGTTTCCTATCTTATCTTTTATTAAATCATTTATGGTGCAATCATCTGGTATTCTTAATAAAGACTCTGCTAAACACATAAGAGCTATGCCTTCTTCATTTGATAAGCCATACTCTTGCATAAAAGCATCTATTATACCTAAATTTCTATCTACTCTTATTCTTTCTATTATTTGTTTTGCAACACTATAAATCCTAATTTTAGAATCTTGTGATATTTCTGTTTTCTCTGTCAAATACCTTATATAACTATTTTCTTCTGTACGATACAACATCTGCATACGTCTACGTATTTCATTCGGCGCTTGTAATGCACTTATCATTTCTCATATCTCCCATTAATACTTATACTTGCTACAGCAACATATTAGTTAACAACTAGAATATTTAATCAACCCTATTATGAAGTTAATAATTAAACACACTAATAAAAATCAAATATTTTGTTTATCATAAATATTAATAATATTCTATAAAAATTCATGACTTTATTATTTTTCTAAGAGTTACGTGGATATCTTAAATAAACTATTCTAATAGAATTATACAAATAGTAACACACATAACACAGTACTAATACTATATATAAAATAATATACACCATAAAATATATTACTACTATAAAAAATATAAAATCGCATACCTTTCTACAATAACAACATTAAATTAACCCTTACAGTAACTATTATAGGTATCTATTTAATTGAAATATACACTAACTTGAGAGCAATTTTATTTCTAGAATACTAATAAATACATTTTGTAATTACTTTTAACTGCAGAAATCTATACCTAATGCTACCAGATATGAACATAATTATTTTTTTATCTATTATGTCTCATGACGCGCTTATCGAACTTATTTAATATCATAAATTTTACAAAAATATATTCTATAAATTTGTCCATAGTATAAAAAATATTACATATATTTCAATATTTACACAACATCACTATCTAGAATAATCTTGAATCATATTGCATAAACATATTTATGCATTACTTTAACAACCAACTCTTTACTTCTCATTTTCAACAAAGTAGCATATCATGTTAAAAGTGTACATTTAGGTTTAACATGTTTAATCTATCACAAAAAAGATTTTTAATTACTGGAGCATCTGGTGGTATTGGAAAGGCTATAACTAAAACTTTATCAGATGCAGGAGCTACACTTTGTATTTCAGGTACTAAAGAATCTGTTTTACAGGAAATCGCAAAACAATCTTCAAGCACAGATAGTATAATACATACTTTACCATGCGATTTAACAAATGATGAACAGATTAATGGTTTAATTGACAATGCATGTAAAATTATGTCTGGCATTGATGGTATCGTATGTAATGCCGGTATTACATTAGATAAACTCACATTACGTACTTCTGATGAAGACTGGCATAAAGTTATCAATACAAACCTGACTACAACCTTTAAGCTAAACCGTAATGCATGCCGTTCAATGTTAAAAAATAATCAAGGCAGAATAATTAACATCTCCTCAATTATAGCATTTACTGGTAATCCTGGACAAACAAGTTATGCAGCATCTAAAGCTGCCATTATAGCCATGAGCAAATCCATAGCAAAAGAGTTTGCAAGTAGAAATATAACCGTAAATTGTATAGCTCCAGGATTTATTGCAACACCAATGACAGATGTATTATCCGAAGAGCAACGCAATAACATTATTGCAAATATTCCTATGAGAAGAATAGGTACACCAGAAGAAGTAGCTGCTGCAGTTTTATTCTTAGCTAGTGATGAAAGTAAATATATTACAGGTCAGACTTTACATGTCAACGGTGGAATGTTAATGTACTAATCAACATAGAAAAAGTGTATGTTTTTTTCAAAGAAAGCAACATATAAAACTAAGCACTACATGGCACTTTGTGCTAATGTTATATACTTTGGAGTATTCCTATTTGCAATTTTTATACAGCTAATCAGGTTCCCTTCTAAGCTTAGTGCTAAAGATCTATTGTTAATTAATCTGCTGATGGTTTTATCAGCACGCATTATACTGTATCTACTATCGTACCATGAATTAGCATGTACACACCATACTGACAATAAAAACTCTTTAATGAAATATAAAAAAGTAGCACACACAGCTGAAGTACTTAGTACTACAATTGCAATAATAATACAAATCATTGCGATACATCAAGTAGCAGCAGGTAATTTAGAGATAGTATCAAGTAACAAAACAGCAATCCATACCAAAGGCGCTGTAGACTTTGCTTGCATATTAATCAAGCTATTAATAGCATCACCATTGCTAATATATTTTAACTATCATAGAATGAAACAAAATAAGCATACAACACAAAAAAAACATCTGGTATGCTTATTTTCCCTTTCTATAGTGTCACTAGTGATAAGTCTTATAGCATTTGTTGGCAAAATCATTAATGTCTTAGAACAAACTCGATTTTTTTCGCTCTTTGACACAGAAAATCACCACAATAACGGGCCAATCAACTTTCCTCTTGGACCAATAATTAGAATATCATGCATTGCAATTAGTATATTATTAACAATAACAATACTCAAGATAGAACTCTCTACTAACTTAGCATTATCAGATATTGAAATACAGGATCAACACAAAATATTAAATAATAGTGTAAGTGGCTAAGGAGGGATTCGAACCCACGGCCAAGAGATTATGATTCTCCTGCTCTACCACTGAGCTACCTAGCCTTTTAGTAATCATATAACATACGACTCTTATAATTTCAATACAATTATACAATAATTAATTATAAAAAATTTAATGTCTATAACTTAATAAAAGAAATATTAAAACTACATATGCTTTTAAAGGCGATCTTATACATCTTGTTATATAAATACACGGTTTTTTATATAGGACCACCTTATTTTTATAAACTTGCATAACAGAAAGGATAATATTATAAAATACTTCCTATATCAAAAGATATTTCTACAACAAAAAATATACTGTATACTTATGCATTAAATAAAAAATAATTATCTTAAAAAAAGTTTTATTATTAAAATGATGCAAAAACAAGGAACAAAAATCATAAATTTACATAACCTTAAAGTATACAAATATGATCAAAAGTAAGGCTCTAAGTTACACAAAAATTCATCTTATAACCATAATAATAATTTTATCATTATGGAATGTTTTTTTTATAATAAAATCAATATCAACTATTCCAAAAGATGCTAAAAATCTTATATTCTCATATACTGCAATACTATCAATATTATCAATATTACTCTATAGTATTAATATAATATACAACTTAAGTATTATATTAAAAAACTACAAAAAAAAAATCTGCAAAAAAAAATCTTATTTTCTTACTTGGGATTTATAGGAGAAGCAGTAAGCTTACTAGGACTCAATATTATATCCACTATTACCATTTTAATTTTGCCAATTAATAAGCCTATGGCTATAGCTGCTTCTATATTGAATATACTATCTTCACTTTTTGTCATAGAATATGCTTCGATTTTATTAGACACAAATATTAAACAATATAAAGAACTAAAAAAGACCAATACATCTACAAAATATACAATATGGTCAATGGTAAACTGGAGTGCGGCATTAATTATATCAATAGCAAATGTAAGTTTCACATCTATTAGTTATTTCATAACACATAATGGCACTGATATTTTTAAGATCTTATTATTTTCAGTATATATATCAATTATTACTTCTATGGTTCTTATGAAAACCATGCAAGAAAATGATCCTTCAATATCATTAAATTTACAGGTAGAAGCTATAAAATCTAATGTAGCAGAAGAAAGACAACATCTTACTAAATATCAAGAAAGCCTCGAGCACAGTAGATAACACTCACAATATACAATTAGACTTTTCCACAGTAAACCAACACATTATATTTACATACTTAATAAGTCCAGTTAAAATATCAAAAAGTATGTCTTAACCTTCCTCAATTATTCATATCATCAATCAATATATATCTGACGAAAAATGCGTTATAGCATATATAAAACTACAAACAAAACATTTTTAAATTTTTGGTAATACACTAAAAATATATTGTAATATGTACCTTCACAAGTAGG
Source organism: Ehrlichia muris AS145 (assembly GCF_000508225.1). Lineage (GTDB taxonomy): Bacteria > Pseudomonadota > Alphaproteobacteria > Rickettsiales > Anaplasmataceae > Ehrlichia > Ehrlichia muris. Next base: position 510,029 of record NC_023063.1, on the reverse strand, counting down.
GGCAGTTGTATAGATTAAAGAACGTTTACATATATAGTTTTAACTATGATTTAGATATTTATATGTTCTTATTATAAAAATTAATTTATTTCTATATTTAAAACACAGCACATATTGTAAAACACAAATTCCTATATATTAAACAAATCAAACATTATATTTATACATAAACTGACTAAGAACTTAAATCAATATTACATACAACTGGAGCATGATCAGAAGGTGTATCTAAACTTCTGAGTTTATCATGAATAACACAAGATAACAGCTTATCTGCAGCTTGTGGTGACAACAATAAATGATCTATCCTTAAACCTTTGTTTGCTTGCCATGCACCTGCTTTATAATTCCACCAAGTAAACTTCTGCTCATACTCATTTAATATCCGAAAAGCATCTGTAAATCCCAGATTTAAGATAGATCGAAATTTTTCTCTTTCAGATTTATGAAAGCACAGCCTACCATCCATAATTTCAGGAGAATACACATCTATAGGATAAGGCCCTACATTATAATCACCACCCAATATTAAAATATCTTCCTGTGTAAGTAAAGAGAACATATGTTCCCTTAACTGATCAAAAAATCCAAGTTTATATTGAAACGCATCAGAATCAATACTTTGCCCATTAGGAACATATATACTAGCAACACGAACTTTAACATTATTACATAAAATCACACACTCTAAATAACGAGATTCTCTATAATTATAAATAAAACCTTCTGAACTTAATTTGTAACATAAACTAGATTCGTAATCAGATAAAAAAATACTTGTAACCAATTCCCCAACTATAGGATACCTTGTTATAATAGCTACCCCATTTCTAGCCTTCTGTCCATGTACATAACACCTATATCCTAATGATTCCACATTAAAAAAAGGAAATAGTTCATTTGTACACTTTATTTCTTGTAATAATGCTATATCAATATCATATTCTATCAACCAATTACATAGATGATCCAACCTCTTCCTAACAGAATTAACATTCCACGTAGCTATTTTTAAATTCATTAATAATTTCTAAAATTAACAATAATAATAAGAAATAGTTCATTTGTACACTTTATTTCTTGTAATAATGCTATATCAATATCATATTCTATCAACCAATTACATAGATGATCCAACCTCTTCCTAACACAGAATTAACATTCCACGTAGCTATTTTTAAATTCATTAATAATTTCTAAAATTAACAATAATCATTAAGTCAAATATTTGCTATTAATATCAACAAATCTATGGGTTAAATCACAAGTCCATATAGTTGCATCAAAATTACCAGTATTAATATCAACTTCAATATAAATATTCTGCTCATCTTTTACATATTGATTAACAGCAACTTTATTATAGGTAGGACTAATTTCACCATTTACTAATACAACATTATCCCCTATTTTCAACGAAATCTCATTCTTATTAAATGGCTCTCCAGCTTTACCTATAGCCATAACTATCCTACCCCAATTAGCATCTCCACCTGCTATAGCAGTCTTTACAAGTAAGGAATTCGCTACCGAAAACCCTAATTTTCTAGCAGAATTCAATGACACAGCATTTTTAATATTAATTGTAATAAATTTTTCCACTCCTTCTCCATCTCTGATAATCAAATGTGCCATTTCCACTAGCATATCTTTTAAAGCAATTTTAAAATCATCAATGACTTGATCATCAGCAGAGCATACCTGTTTATGTTTAGCAAGATTTGTAGCAAATATCAAAACTGAATCACTAGTAGAAGTATCACCATCAACAGTAATATTATTAAAAGATACATCAACATATTCTTTTAATAATTTTTGCAATACATCTGATTTGATATTAGCATCAGTAAAAACATATGCTAACATTGTCGCCATATTAGGCGCAATCATACCTGAACCCTTACATATTCCATTAATCGTAACTTTCTCACCACAAATTAATACTTCTCTTGTTACCATCTTTATAAAAGTATCAGTTGTAGTAATACTATTAGCAGCATCTTCCCAGGAGTTTTTAGCATTACTCCATATAGGATCTAGTATAACAGATTTAATTTTATCAATCGGCAAGGGAACGCCTATAACTCCTGTAGAGCAGAAATAGACTTCTTGAGTAGAACAACCAAACCTTTCTGCACATAATCTTGTAACTTCTTCAACAACTTTATATCCTCCAACACCTACTGCGACATTAGCATTACCAGAATTTACAATTAAAACTCTTGCTTTACCATAAGGAAGTATTTTCTTACAATGTTCAACATTGCTACTTGCTGTATAAGAAGTTGTAAAAACACCACCCACAGTAGTGTTAACTGGCATTTTTACTATTAAAAGATCAAGCTTATCTAAAGTTCCTCTAATACCACAAGCAAAAGAATACAACTCTATTCCATTAATTTTAGGCATAACAGGAAAATTAGTAGGAGCAAGCGGAGAAAGAAGAAATCCAGATAGATTATTTGAAAGACTCTTGACCATTATACACTACCAAGCTAACATTTTTATATTTTCCAAGTTATATAAAGTATAACCACACAATGCAAGAAAATTATTAAAAAAATCAGCAAAATTTCATTTCTAAAAAATTAAATATAGTATTATATACTATTGATAAATTCTAAAATTCATCACAATAGCATCGATATTTTTATCAAATAAACCTCATTAAACAATTACTACATGCCTCAAGCATAGTAGAGCTTAAACCAGTATTATAACATAACTTTAAAATCAGCAAATACAACATGAGAATTTAATTGAAAATCCTGAAAATGATACATTACAGTATTTCCATCTTCATCATAGATTTTATTTGTATCATATTTCCAATAATTCCTCAAATAGCTATATCCTACACATAAACTCACTTTTTTTTTATCAACATAACACAATCCAACCTCACTCTGCACGCTCACACCATAATGAGTAAAAATATGACTTCTAAATCCCTGATAATTCAATAAACCAGCAATACCAATTCCACAACTTAAGTATGCCGTCAATTTATTATTAATAACATAATCATACCCAGAATTAACAAGAGTAGTAACACTATTAATTTCAAATACATTTTCTATCTTTGATGTATAGAGTTTTTTACCAATAATCCTTTGCAATATATCAATCAAATCCATCTTTTCAAAATCCATTAATTTATGTATTGCAGGTTTTATATTTGTATACCTTATTTTAAATTCATAAAAAAAATTATTATCCAATTTATACCCAAGCGCAGTACTAATATCTATATTAAAATGCTGATAATCTATATATTCTGATTTAAAACTATCAGAATAATCCCCCAAAAAATTATAACCTCCTTTTAAATAAAAATGATTAGCTATAGCATCAAAACTAAATGTAATAACTGTAAAACATATAATGGCATATATATAATTTTTCATAAAAAGTAAAAATATTAACTATATAGTTGATATACAAATCTCTACTATGAAGTCAACATAAAAATTATTAGGATAAATCATCTAATACAATCAATATAAGTCAATAATTTTTACATTACCTTATTGAGATATTACTATCTTGCATCATTTTTAACTATAAATTACTTGTATATTAATATATTATCAATAAGATAAATAACATATTTAAGAATTAGATTAATGCATACTCATGTACAATTAACAACACGTTTTTAATCATGAAACATATAATAACAAATTTTTTAGAAAAACCACTTCTATAATTCACACAATAATAAGCAAAAAATTTATAACTAAAAATCAATATATTATAAATAATAATTAATATATAGCATTAAAAAATAAATTCTAAACCAAATATAAGACCATAAGATCCTAAAATACAACAATGTTTCAAATTAACATCATCTCTGGGTTTTGCATAACCAATAAAACATCTATAACCACTATAAATAGCAATATTACGTAATAATTGATATTTTATACCAATCATATTTTGTATCATTAATTTGTTTTTAAGATCTAGAGATTCACTATTTTTTGAAAGCCAACCGATAAGATAATGGATATCAATACCTGATCCAAAGAAAAACGTAAGGTCCCTTACACTAAAAAAATTACCAACATCATAGTACAGATTAAAGAAAATTTTATAATTATTGCTATTCCAATATAACATTTTCTTTTCTAAAGGTTCTTCATTATCTTTATTAGCTATCTTTTGTTCATTAAGTATTTTTTTCTTAGTCATATACACAAATTCTAAATCAGTCCTAAAATTATTTAAAGAAGCACTAGGACATATATAACCTAATAACAGGTCAACATTATAACCTACTACATTATTTACACTAAAATCAAAATCTAAATATCCATTTCCAGTTTTAAACTCTAGTATTTTCTTATCATACCCATAAGACCCACCAATATAAAAATTGCCAATAGAGTTATTTAGTATATCTTTTGCAAACACTTCATTGCATTTTGAACAAATTAATACCAAAAGTATAATTTTTAGATACAAGATAATTTTCATGAATACAGTATATAATTTTACCAATATAAGTTATGTATAATATAATATAAATTATTATTTGCATTGTAATTTTATTAACATCTCAACTTACTTCGAGAAGATTAAATTTTCAATCATTAAAACATCAATAATCACTTGTCATTCTAATAAAAATAGAATAAAATTTAAGCTTTACGTAATTATTATTTATTATCTAATGAAAAAAATAGTATTAGCTTACTCAGGAGGGTTAGATACCTCAGTTATATTAAGATGGCTTCAAGAAGAATACAATTGTGAAATAGTGGTATTTACTGCAGATTTAGGACAAAATGATGATATGTCCGCTATAAGACAAAAGGCAATTTCATTAAACGTCAAAGAAATTTTCATAGAAGACTTAAAAGAAGAAAAAGTTGGACCATGCATAAAAGCATCATTTATATTATCTGATAAAAATGCATTATAAACCTCCTGCGTAGTTAAAGTTGCAGATAATGTACAAAATCCACCTGTCAATGCTTTCCCAATGACCATAATATCTGGAACAATATCTGCTTGATTACATCCAAACATAGTCCCAATCCTACCAAAACCTGTAGCCACTTCATCTGCTATAAATAATATGTTGTTATTTTTTGCAATATCATAAATCTTTCTTACAGTACTTGCAGAATGAATTAACATCCCACCTGCTGCTTGCAAGATCGGCTCTAAAATTATAGCAGCAACACAATCTTTTATAGAAGATATTGTATTTGTAAAACTCTCAATTTCCTCTTCAGTATGAGGTAAGGGCAAAATGTACTGTAAAGGGTGATACTTTTTGAATTTGGTACCATGAATCTTTCCAGGATCAGATATTGACATACAACCCATTGTATCCCCATGATATCCATTAACAAAAGATATAAAACTACATTTGTTCACATTGCCCAAATTTTGGTGATATTGCACTGCCATTTTCATAGCAACTTCAACAGCAGTTGACCCAGAATCTGAAAAGAAAACTCTACTCATTCCCTGTTTTGGAGCAATTTTGACAAGTCGAGATGCTAGAATATAACTTTGTTCATGTGCTAATCCAGAAAACATAACATGAGATAATTTAGCAACTTGATCTTGAATCTTTTGAACAATATGTGGATGAGAATACCCATGACACACACTCCACCAACTAGATATACCATCAAGTAACTTTGTACCATCCTCCAATGTTATATAACATCCACTAGCAGACTTTACCTTTAATGGTAGAGGCGAATTTTTCATTTGTGTATAAGGCATCCAAATATTTTGATATCCCTCATCAAACCATGTATAAAAATTAGTATGCATAAATATTTACAGTAATTGATTAAAAAAATCATAGATAAAAAGGTACACCTACATATATATTATAGTTATTATCTAATTAAACTAATCACGTACCTACTTAATCACAAGCCTAAATAAATACAATAAGCACAAACAGAATTAGATCATTATAAAAATAATACTATGACCTAAATCTCAGGTCATTCATACTTTCCAGGAGATAGGATATTCTTATCTTAACAGAAAATCTATGTAAATATACGTACCTACCAAAACCGTAACATTTATGTTTCTAGTCAATATTACTCACACAAATATTCCTACAAATCAAGATAGAACAATGTAATGATATGTTCTACTAAATCATCTAATCAGTTAAACACATTAAGGAAGTGTTTCCACCCAAAGCTGTAGTATTAATACTTACCACTTTTTCTGTTAGGAATCTATGTAAATAATATGGACCACCTGCTTTAGGACCAGTACCAGATAATCCTTGTCCACCAAAAGGTTGCACCCCTACTACTGCTCCAACTTGATTTCTATTTACATAAACATTTCCAACATTTATCTTATCAATAATATTATCAATGTTACTTTGCACCCTACTCTGCACAGCAAATGTTAACCCATATCCTGTACTATTGATCTCATTCAAAATTTTATGTAAATTTTCTTTCTTATAACGGATTATATGTAATATTGGACCAAATACTTCTCTCTTTAACTGAGATATACTTTGTATCTCATATGCACACGGAGCAAAGAAATAACCTTTTTTACAATCTTCTCCTAACTTAACTTTACATAATAATTTTGCCTCTTGTGACATCTTGTTTTCATGAGACATTAACATTTCTTGCGATGGCTTATCTATTACTGGCCCTATATCTGTATTTAACAACATAGGATCTCCTATGACCAAACTTTCCATAGCACCACAAATCATTTCAATTTGTTTATCTGCCACTTCTTCTTGCACAAATAATACCCTTAACGCTGAACATCTTTGTCCAGCACTTTTAAATGCTGATGTTATAACATCATTTGTAACTTGCTCTATTAATGCAGAAGTATCAGTTATCATGGTATTTAAACCACCTGTTTCAGCTATGAATGGAATAATACCACCTTCTTTTTGTGCAATAGACTGATTAATTATGCTAGCTGTCTCTGTTGAACCAGTAAATGCTACCCCACCTATTTTCTCATTTTTTAATAATACTTCTCCTAATTCTTTACCATGACCTAATAATAAGTGTAAAACTTCTTTCGGCACCCCAGCATCATACAATAACTTTACTGTTTCATATGCAATGATAGAAGTTTGCTCAGCAGGTTTTGCAAGTACAGTATTTCCAGTAACTAATGCTGCAGCAATAGGACCAATAAATATTGCTAAGGGGAAATTCCAAGGAGATATACACACAAATACCCCTCTACTTTTGAAATAAAGATAATTATCTTCTCCTACAGGACCAGGTAATTTTTTTGACTGCTCTAATTCTTGCCTCCCAAGAAGTGCATAATAACGTAAGAAGTCAACGGCTTCTCTTACCTCTGCAATAGCGTCAGAAATAACTTTACCCCCTTCTCTGATAAGTAGTGTTATTAACTTTGCTTTATTCTCTTCTAGTAAATTAGCTGCTTTTTCTAGTATAGCAGCACGAGTAGAAACTGGAATATTAGACCATTCTTCAAACGCATCATATGCTATACCTAAGGCTGATAGTGCTTGTGTAGGATCTGCAAACAATACTTCTCCTATAACATCCTCAGAATTCGTTGGAGAAAATACTTCCTTAAAACTACCATCTAGCTCTTCTCCCCCTATAATTGGAGCTGCTCTAAACTTGCAAGTTTGATAATTTTTCATTTCTTCATTAAAACTTGCTAAAGTAACAGAATCAGTAATATCAATACCCATAGAATTAAGTCTATCAGGCCCAAATATGTCCTTTGGTAATGCTATATTAGGATGAGGTAAATATTCTAACGCTTTTGCTTTTTCTAATGGATCTTCTATTAACTGTTCCAGTGACACATTACTATCATTTAACTGGTTAATAAATGAACTATTTGCTCCATTTTCTAATAATCTTCTAATCAAATAAGGAAGTAAATCCTGATAACTTCCAACAGGAGCATAAACTCTACACTTAACATTTGCTGCTAATTCTTGCGTTACATATTCATATAAACTAGCTCCCATACCGTGCAATCTTTGAAATTCAAACCCTGGATGATCCTTATTTGCCATTTCTAATATTGCAGCCAATGTATAAGCATTATGTGTAGCAAAACATGGAGAAAAAGTATTTGGCTTACTTAAAATTTTGTTTGCACATGCTAAATATGACACATCAGTATACACCTTTCTTGTAAATACTGGATAACTACTTAAACCTAACTCTTGAGCATTCTTTATTTCATAATCCCAGTATGCACCTTTTACAAGCCTCAGCATCATTTTATGATGAGATCTAACTGATATATCTTCCACAAAATCTAACACTGAAAATGCTCTTTTTTGATACGCTTGTACAGCTAATCCTAGACCTTCCCATCCATTCAAACTACTATCAAATCGCAATTTTTCAAGTATCATTAATGATATTTCTAATCTACTTGCTTCTTCTGCATCAACACATACACGAATGTTATGATCTTTTGCCAATCTACATATTTGCAATAATTTATCTACTATCTCATCTAATACTTCATCGATTTGTGAAAACTCATATCTATTATGTAATGCAGATATTTTGACTGATATCTCATCATAATCTATTAAATTTCCTGTTTCATTAACAATTTTAGACTTTCCTATACTTTCTACCGCTGCCATATATTCAGTAAAATATCTTTCTGCATCTTTTCTAGTTTTTGCAGCTTCCCCTAATATATCAAATGAATATAACTCACCTGCTTTTCTATTGTTAAGTGCTTCTATTATATCTCTTCCCTTTATAAAATGTTTGCCCAAGATACACATTGCTTGCCGCACTGCCTTTCTAATTATAGGCTCACCCATTGTTTTCAATAAATTATTTATAGCACCAAATAATCGAGTACTATCACTACTATCTTTTAATACTCTTCCACCTATAAATAAACCCCATGTTGCTGCATTAACAAATATTGATGAAGAACTACCTATATGATTACTCCACATACTGTTTCCTATCTTATCTTTTATTAAATCATTTATGGTGCAATCATCTGGTATTCTTAATAAAGACTCTGCTAAACACATAAGAGCTATGCCTTCTTCATTTGATAAGCCATACTCTTGCATAAAAGCATCTATTATACCTAAATTTCTATCTACTCTTATTCTTTCTATTATTTGTTTTGCAACACTATAAATCCTAATTTTAGAATCTTGTGATATTTCTGTTTTCTCTGTCAAATACCTTATATAACTATTTTCTTCTGTACGATACAACATCTGCATACGTCTACGTATTTCATTCGGCGCTTGTAATGCACTTATCATTTCTCATATCTCCCATTAATACTTATACTTGCTACAGCAACATATTAGTTAACAACTAGAATATTTAATCAACCCTATTATGAAGTTAATAATTAAACACACTAATAAAAATCAAATATTTTGTTTATCATAAATATTAATAATATTCTATAAAAATTCATGACTTTATTATTTTTCTAAGAGTTACGTGGATATCTTAAATAAACTATTCTAATAGAATTATACAAATAGTAACACACATAACACAGTACTAATACTATATATAAAATAATATACACCATAAAATATATTACTACTATAAAAAATATAAAATCGCATACCTTTCTACAATAACAACATTAAATTAACCCTTACAGTAACTATTATAGGTATCTATTTAATTGAAATATACACTAACTTGAGAGCAATTTTATTTCTAGAATACTAATAAATACATTTTGTAATTACTTTTAACTGCAGAAATCTATACCTAATGCTACCAGATATGAACATAATTATTTTTTATCTATTATGTCTCATGACGCGCTTATCGAACTTATTTAATATCATAAATTTTACAAAAATATATTCTATAAATTTGTCCATAGTATAAAAAATATTACATATATTTCAATATTTACACAACATCACTATCTAGAATAATCTTGAATCATATTGCATAAACATATTTATGCATTACTTTAACAACCAACTCTTTACTTCTCATTTTCAACAAAGTAGCATATCATGTTAAAAGTGTACATTTAGGTTTAACATGTTTAATCTATCACAAAAAAGATTTTTAATTACTGGAGCATCTGGTGGTATTGGAAAGGCTATAACTAAAACTTTATCAGATGCAGGAGCTACACTTTGTATTTCAGGTACTAAAGAATCTGTTTTACAGGAAATCGCAAAACAATCTTCAAGCACAGATAGTATAATACATACTTTACCATGCGATTTAACAAATGATGAACAGATTAATGGTTTAATTGACAATGCATGTAAAATTATGTCTGGCATTGATGGTATCGTATGTAATGCCGGTATTACATTAGATAAACTCACATTACGTACTTCTGATGAAGACTGGCATAAAGTTATCAATACAAACCTGACTACAACCTTTAAGCTAAACCGTAATGCATGCCGTTCAATGTTAAAAAATAATCAAGGCAGAATAATTAACATCTCCTCAATTATAGCATTTACTGGTAATCCTGGACAAACAAGTTATGCAGCATCTAAAGCTGCCATTATAGCCATGAGCAAATCCATAGCAAAAGAGTTTGCAAGTAGAAATATAACCGTAAATTGTATAGCTCCAGGATTTATTGCAACACCAATGACAGATGTATTATCCGAAGAGCAACGCAATAACATTATTGCAAATATTCCTATGAGAAGAATAGGTACACCAGAAGAAGTAGCTGCTGCAGTTTTATTCTTAGCTAGTGATGAAAGTAAATATATTACAGGTCAGACTTTACATGTCAACGGTGGAATGTTAATGTACTAATCAACATAGAAAAAGTGTATGTTTTTTTCAAAGAAAGCAACATATAAAACTAAGCACTACATGGCACTTTGTGCTAATGTTATATACTTTGGAGTATTCCTATTTGCAATTTTTATACAGCTAATCAGGTTCCCTTCTAAGCTTAGTGCTAAAGATCTATTGTTAATTAATCTGCTGATGGTTTTATCAGCACGCATTATACTGTATCTACTATCGTACCATGAATTAGCATGTACACACCATACTGACAATAAAAACTCTTTAATGAAATATAAAAAAGTAGCACACACAGCTGAAGTACTTAGTACTACAATTGCAATAATAATACAAATCATTGCGATACATCAAGTAGCAGCAGGTAATTTAGAGATAGTATCAAGTAACAAAACAGCAATCCATACCAAAGGCGCTGTAGACTTTGCTTGCATATTAATCAAGCTATTAATAGCATCACCATTGCTAATATATTTTAACTATCATAGAATGAAACAAAATAAGCATACAACACAAAAAAAACATCTGGTATGCTTATTTTCCCTTTCTATAGTGTCACTAGTGATAAGTCTTATAGCATTTGTTGGCAAAATCATTAATGTCTTAGAACAAACTCGATTTTTTTCGCTCTTTGACACAGAAAATCACCACAATAACGGGCCAATCAACTTTCCTCTTGGACCAATAATTAGAATATCATGCATTGCAATTAGTATATTATTAACAATAACAATACTCAAGATAGAACTCTCTACTAACTTAGCATTATCAGATATTGAAATACAGGATCAACACAAAATATTAAATAATAGTGTAAGTGGCTAAGGAGGGATTCGAACCCACGGCCAAGAGATTATGATTCTCCTGCTCTACCACTGAGCTACCTAGCCTTTTAGTAATCATATAACATACGACTCTTATAATTTCAATACAATTATACAATAATTAATTATAAAAAATTTAATGTCTATAACTTAATAAAAGAAATATTAAAACTACATATGCTTTTAAAGGCGATCTTATACATCTTGTTATATAAATACACGGTTTTTTATATAGGACCACCTTATTTTTATAAACTTGCATAACAGAAAGGATAATATTATAAAATACTTCCTATATCAAAAGATATTTCTACAACAAAAAATATACTGTATACTTATGCATTAAATAAAAAATAATTATCTTAAAAAAAGTTTTATTATTAAAATGATGCAAAAACAAGGAACAAAAATCATAAATTTACATAACCTTAAAGTATACAAATATGATCAAAAGTAAGGCTCTAAGTTACACAAAAATTCATCTTATAACCATAATAATAATTTTATCATTATGGAATGTTTTTTTTATAATAAAATCAATATCAACTATTCCAAAAGATGCTAAAAATCTTATATTCTCATATACTGCAATACTATCAATATTATCAATATTACTCTATAGTATTAATATAATATACAACTTAAGTATTATATTAAAAAACTACAAAAAAAAAAATCTGCAAAAAAAAATCTTATTTTCTTACTTGGGATTTATAGGAGAAGCAGTAAGCTTACTAGGACTCAATATTATATCCACTATTACCATTTTAATTTTGCCAATTAATAAGCCTATGGCTATAGCTGCTTCTATATTGAATATACTATCTTCACTTTTTGTCATAGAATATGCTTCGATTTTATTAGACACAAATATTAAACAATATAAAGAACTAAAAAAGACCAATACATCTACAAAATATACAATATGGTCAATGGTAAACTGGAGTGCGGCATTAATTATATCAATAGCAAATGTAAGTTTCACATCTATTAGTTATTTCATAACACATAATGGCACTGATATTTTTAAGATCTTATTATTTTCAGTATATATATCAATTATTACTTCTATGGTTCTTATGAAAACCATGCAAGAAAATGATCCTTCAATATCATTAAATTTACAGGTAGAAGCTATAAAAATCTAATGTAGCAGAAGAAAGACAACATCTTACTAAATATCAAGAAAGCCTCGAGCACAGTAGATAACACTCACAATATACAATTAGACTTTTCCACAGTAAACCAACACATTATATTTACATACTTAATAAGTCCAGTTAAAATATCAAAAAGTATGTCTTAACCTTCCTCAATTATTCATATCATCAATCAATATATATCTGACGAAAAATGCGTTATAGCATATATAAAACTACAAACAAAACATTTTTAAATTTTTGGTAATACACTAAAAATATATTGTAATATGTACCTTCACAAGTAGGGGCAGTTGTATAGATTAAAGAACGTTTACATATATAGTTTTAACTATGATTTAGATATTTATATGTTCTTATTATAAAAATTAATTTATTTCTATATTTAAAACACAGCACATATTGTAAAACACAAATTCCTATATATTAAACAAATCAAACATTATATTTATACATAAACTGACTAAGAACTTAAATCAATATTACATACAACTGGAGCATGATCAGAAGGTGTATCTAAACTTCTGAGTTTATCATGAATAACACAAGATAACAGCTTATCTGCAGCTTGTGGTGACAACAATAAATGATCTATCCTTAAACCTTTGTTTGCTTGCCATGCACCTGCTTTATAATTCCACCAAGTAAACTTCTGCTCATACTCATTTAATATCCGAAAAGCATCTGTAAATCCCAGATTTAAGATAGATCGAAATTTTTCTCTTTCAGATTTATGAAAGCACAGCCTACCATCCATAATTTCAGGAGAATACACATCTATAGGATAAGGCCCTACATTATAATCACCACCCAATATTAAAATATCTTCCTGTGTAAGTAAAGAGAACATATGTTCCCTTAACTGATCAAAAAATCCAAGTTTATATTGAAACGCATCAGAATCAATACTTTGCCCATTAGGAACATATATACTAGCAACACGAACTTTAACATTATTACATAAAATCACACACTCTAAATAACGAGATTCTCTATAATTATAAATAAAACCTTCTGAACTTAATTTGTAACATAAACTAGATTCGTAATCAGATAAAAAAATACTTGTAACCAATTCCCCAACTATAGGATACCTTGTTATAATAGCTACCCCATTTCTAGCCTTCTGTCCATGTACATAACACCTATATCCTAATGATTCCACATTAAAAAAAGGAAATAGTTCATTTGTACACTTTATTTCTTGTAATAATGCTATATCAATATCATATTCTATCAACCAATTACATAGATGATCCAACCTCTTCCTAACAGAATTAACATTCCACGTAGCTATTTTTAAATTCATTAATAATTTCTAAAATTAACAATAATAATAAGAAATAGTTCATTTGTACACTTTATTTCTTGTAATAATGCTATATCAATATCATATTCTATCAACCAATTACATAGATGATCCAACCTCTTCCTAACACAGAATTAACATTCCACGTAGCTATTTTTAAATTCATTAATAATTTCTAAAATTAACAATAATCATTAAGTCAAATATTTGCTATTAATATCAACAAATCTATGGGTTAAATCACAAGTCCATATAGTTGCATCAAAATTACCAGTATTAATATCAACTTCAATATAAATATTCTGCTCATCTTTTACATATTGATTAACAGCAACTTTATTATAGGTAGGACTAATTTCACCATTTACTAATACAACATTATCCCCTATTTTCAACGAAATCTCATTCTTATTAAATGGCTCTCCAGCTTTACCTATAGCCATAACTATCCTACCCCAATTAGCATCTCCACCTGCTATAGCAGTCTTTACAAGTAAGGAATTCGCTACCGAAAACCCTAATTTTCTAGCAGAATTCAATGACACAGCATTTTTAATATTAATTGTAATAAATTTTTCCACTCCTTCTCCATCTCTGATAATCAAATGTGCCATTTCCACTAGCATATCTTTTAAAGCAATTTTAAAATCATCAATGACTTGATCATCAGCAGAGCATACCTGTTTATGTTTAGCAAGATTTGTAGCAAATATCAAAACTGAATCACTAGTAGAAGTATCACCATCAACAGTAATATTATTAAAAGATACATCAACATATTCTTTTAATAATTTTTGCAATACATCTGATTTGATATTAGCATCAGTAAAAACATATGCTAACATTGTCGCCATATTAGGCGCAATCATACCTGAACCCTTACATATTCCATTAATCGTAACTTTCTCACCACAAATTAATACTTCTCTTGTTACCATCTTTATAAAAGTATCAGTTGTAGTAATACTATTAGCAGCATCTTCCCAGGAGTTTTTAGCATTACTCCATATAGGATCTAGTATAACAGATTTAATTTTATCAATCGGCAAGGGAACGCCTATAACTCCTGTAGAGCAGAAATAGACTTCTTGAGTAGAACAACCAAACCTTTCTGCACATAATCTTGTAACTTCTTCAACAACTTTATATCCTCCAACACCTACTGCGACATTAGCATTACCAGAATTTACAATTAAAACTCTTGCTTTACCATAAGGAAGTATTTTCTTACAATGTTCAACATTGCTACTTGCTGTATAAGAAGTTGTAAAAACACCACCCACAGTAGTGTTAACTGGCATTTTTACTATTAAAAGATCAAGCTTATCTAAAGTTCCTCTAATACCACAAGCAAAAGAATACAACTCTATTCCATTAATTTTAGGCATAACAGGAAAATTAGTAGGAGCAAGCGGAGAAAGAAGAAATCCAGATAGATTATTTGAAAGACTCTTGACCATTATACACTACCAAGCTAACATTTTTATATTTTCCAAGTTATATAAAGTATAACCACACAATGCAAGAAAATTATTAAAAAAATCAGCAAAATTTCATTTCTAAAAAATTAAATATAGTATTATATACTATTGATAAATTCTAAAATTCATCACAATAGCATCGATATTTTTATCAAATAAACCTCATTAAACAATTACTACATGCCTCAAGCATAGTAGAGCTTAAACCAGTATTATAACATAACTTTAAAATCAGCAAATACAACATGAGAATTTAATTGAAAATCCTGAAAATGATACATTACAGTATTTCCATCTTCATCATAGATTTTATTTGTATCATATTTCCAATAATTCCTCAAATAGCTATATCCTACACATAAACTCACTTTTTTTTTATCAACATAACACAATCCAACCTCACTCTGCACGCTCACACCATAATGAGTAAAAATATGACTTCTAAATCCCTGATAATTCAATAAACCAGCAATACCAATTCCACAACTTAAGTATGCCGTCAATTTATTATTAATAACATAATCATACCCAGAATTAACAAGAGTAGTAACACTATTAATTTCAAATACATTTTCTATCTTTGATGTATAGAGTTTTTTACCAATAATCCTTTGCAATATATCAATCAAATCCATCTTTTCAAAATCCATTAATTTATGTATTGCAGGTTTTATATTTGTATACCTTATTTTAAATTCATAAAAAAAATTATTATCCAATTTATACCCAAGCGCAGTACTAATATCTATATTAAAATGCTGATAATCTATATATTCTGATTTAAAACTATCAGAATAATCCCCCAAAAAATTATAACCTCCTTTTAAATAAAAATGATTAGCTATAGCATCAAAACTAAATGTAATAACTGTAAAACATATAATGGCATATATATAATTTTTCATAAAAAGTAAAAATATTAACTATATAGTTGATATACAAATCTCTACTATGAAGTCAACATAAAAATTATTAGGATAAATCATCTAATACAATCAATATAAGTCAATAATTTTTACATTACCTTATTGAGATATTACTATCTTGCATCATTTTTAACTATAAATTACTTGTATATTAATATATTATCAATAAGATAAATAACATATTTAAGAATTAGATTAATGCATACTCATGTACAATTAACAACACGTTTTTAATCATGAAACATATAATAACAAATTTTTTAGAAAAACCACTTCTATAATTCACACAATAATAAGCAAAAAATTTATAACTAAAAATCAATATATTATAAATAATAATTAATATATAGCATTAAAAAATAAATTCTAAACCAAATATAAGACCATAAGATCCTAAAATACAACAATGTTTCAAATTAACATCATCTCTGGGTTTTTGCATAACCAATAAAACATCTATAACCACTATAAATAGCAATATTACGTAATAATTGATATTTTATACCAATCATATTTTGTATCATTAATTTGTTTTTAAGATCTAGAGATTCACTATTTTTTGAAAGCCAACCGATAAGATAATGGATATCAATACCTGATCCAAAGAAAAACGTAAGGTCCCTTACACTAAAAAAATTACCAACATCATAGTACAGATTAAAGAAAATTTTATAATTATTGCTATTCCAATATAACATTTTCTTTTCTAAAGGTTCTTCATTATCTTTATTAGCTATCTTTTGTTCATTAAGTATTTTTTTCTTAGTCATATACACAAATTCTAAATCAGTCCTAAAATTATTTAAAGAAGCACTAGGACATATATAACCTAATAACAGGTCAACATTATAACCTACTACATTATTTACACTAAAATCAAAATCTAAATATCCATTTCCAGTTTTAAACTCTAGTATTTTCTTATCATACCCATAAGACCCACCAATATAAAAATTGCCAATAGAGTTATTTAGTATATCTTTTGCAAACACTTCATTGCATTTTGAACAAATTAATACCAAAAGTATAATTTTTAGATACAAGATAATTTTCATGAATACAGTATATAATTTTACCAATATAAGTTATGTATAATATAATATAAATTATTATTTGCATTGTAATTTTATTAACATCTCAACTTACTTCGAGAAGATTAAATTTTCAATCATTAAAACATCAATAATCACTTGTCATTCTAATAAAAATAGAATAAAATTTAAGCTTTACGTAATTATTATTTATTATCTAATGAAAAAAATAGTATTAGCTTACTCAGGAGGGTTAGATACCTCAGTTATATTAAGATGGCTTCAAGAAGAATACAATTGTGAAATAGTGGTATTTACTGCAGATTTAGGACAAAATGATGATATGTCCGCTATAAGACAAAAGGCAATTTCATTAAACGTCAAAGAAATTTTCATAGAAGACTTAAAAGAAGAATTTGTAAAAGATTTTGTATTTCCCATGTTTAGAGCAAATGCTGTATATGAAGGATATTATTTGCTTGGCACATCTATAGCAAGGCCACTAATAGCTAAACGTCAAATTGAAATAGCTCACCTCACAGGAGCAGATGCTGTAGCACATGGAGCAACTGGAAAAGGAAATGATCAGATTAGATTCGAATTTGGGTACTATTCTTGTAACCCAAATATAAAGGTAATAGCACCTTGGCGTCAGTGGAAATTAACTTCAAGAAACAGCTTAATAGAATATGCAAAAAAGCACAATATAGATGTTCCTTTGGATAAAGCAAGTGAACCACCATATTCTATAGATGCAAACTTATTGCATACTTCATATGAAGGAAAATCTTTAGAAGATCCATATGTCGAACCTGATTATACAATGCTCTCCAAATCAGTAATTCCAGAATCAGCTAGTGATACTCCAGAATATATAGAAATTGCCTTTGAAAAAGGGGATCCATATGCAATAAATAACGTACCTCTTTCACCTGCAAATTTATTAAAACAATTGAATACAATAGGTGGTAAACATGGTATAGGAATTATAGACATAGTAGAAAATCGCTATGTAGGCATAAAATCACGAGGAGTATATGAAACTCCTGGAGGAACAATACTTTTACATGCACACCGTGCTATAGAAAGCATAACTTTAGATAGAGAAGCAGCGCACCTTAAAGATGAAATAATGCCAAAATATGCCAAACTAATATACAATGGTTATTGGTGGACTACTGAAAGACAAATGTTACAAGCACTCATCGATAAGTCACAAGAAAAAGTAAACGGAGTTGTACGCTTAAAATTATACAAAGGCTCTGTTATGATCGTGGGACGAAAATCTCACAACAGTTTATATTCACATGATCTAGCAAGCTTTGACGCATCAGAGAATTACAATCACGCAGATGCAGAGGGGTTTATTAAAATAAGTTCTCTAAGATTAAGAAATAATTGATATTTATTTTTAATACTGAACTTTATAAATAACAGCATTTATTTTAAGTATTAATACAACTATACATTAATTTATATCACTTTTACTACAACACTTAATGTTTGAATATATAAATCTAACATTAGATGAAGATGTTGTAATTATTATAGATCACTGTTATTAATTTTTTTATTGCTAATTTCTTCATTTTTTATTCAATCATCATCAATATATATTATGTATTCAGTTTATATGAATCAATTATGGATAGTGGAATTTGCTAAAGTGTTTGGGGATATTTTTATTAATTTACTTAAGCTCATTAGCTACCAGTAATGTTTTTGTCTATTACATCAACAATTCCTGGATTAGTAAATTTGGCAGAAATAAAAACTTTAATAAAGAAAACCATATTTTATACAATATCTATACAATTATTGCAGCTACTATAGCTCTCATCACATATTTATTCATTTGATCCATCAAATGTAAAAATGGTGTGTGTGCACACAAAAATTTTACCGATAACAACACGACTGAGCTTTTCTAACATCAACAACAGAATCTAACTTTACACCTGAGTCTCCGTCTCCTGCTTCATTAATAATTAATTTTGCTTTTTCTTCTGATACTTCACTTGTTTTCCCTCCTACACCACTGTGTTCAGTCTCTACAGCATGATGCGACATAAAAATTTGTGAACAGAAGATAGATGTTAAAACAACTGCATATCCAATAAAGACAGTAGCTTTTAAAAGCATAGCAAGACTATGATTAGAATAAAAATCTAAAACTTCATATAATGCCGTTTCATATAAAATATTATAAATTCCCAATGAAAGAAAGAATATACTATTCAATAGTACCCACTTAGCATGTAATTTTACCTTCATGCTACTAGATTCTTTTGATGCAGCATTGCCTTGAATACTTCTTATTAAAAGTACAGATCCATATATTAAAGAGAATGATGACGCAAAAATATTAAAAAGACGCATAGGCAAAGCTACGGAATCAACAGGCATTAAGTGAGCTCCTAAGATCAGCAGTACAGAAGCTATACAACAAAATCCCATAGACTCACCAATAAAACCCAATGCTACTATTAGCTGCTTTTTAGCAGATAATACAAGCGCATCATCCCTAGAACCTTTAATTTGTTTCAACTTGTTTCGCAATTCACGCTTTATATTAATTATATTAACTATATTACATGTAATATTAATAAACTGTGAGATAAATGACAGTGCTGCAACTGTTAAGAATAAATAACCCCCTAAAAACTTTATATTGCTAGGTCCATATAAAACAATAAAAAATGCACTAGTCAATAATGCTAAATACAAGACTGACAATACAATATATGACATCTGCAATCGATGAATCACTTTTTCATTAAATAACCCCTGCTTATGGCTACTATCTCCCATAAAAACCACCAATACAATAATATAACTTTAATAATGAAAACACACTACTTAGCTCCAATCTTCATAAAAAAGTTGCGGGGGACGGATTTGAACCAACGACCTACAGGTTATGAGCCTGTCGAGCTAACCAGACTGCTCTACCCCGCACTATTACTAATAGGACCATAAGTTTTTAAGACCTAGACGTTTATTACACTAAATTACTTACCATGGCAAGAACTTTTTTTAGCAGTAGCACTTTGACCTGTGGTAGGAGAACCTACTGACTGAATATCTACATCTGCAGAAGATGCAACAGTCATAGACTGCATATCCTGAACAATAGCATCTATTTCCTCACTTAACATCTCCAGGTCACCAACAATATTCTCTATTTCCATAGTTAATGGTTGCTGACTTTCTTGTGTTCCATGTTGACCAGATGGTGTAACATCAGAAGAAGATCCCTTGCCAAAAGAACTAAAAGAAGAGCGATGACTTGCTAAAGGTGGCTCTGCAGAAGCTGAAGATACTTTGCCAGAAGATACCAAACTTGATATAGATGAACTTTGAGAAGCTGATAACCTTGATGACATATTGAATCCATATCCATATTCCTCTGGTTCTTGATCTGCTGTTAATGATTCACTATGATCAGTATCTGTCAATATTTCAACACCATCATTTTCCTTCCCTTCTACTGGTGACTCATCAACACTAGGTAAAACTTCACACGAAGCTGCATGTAATCCAGCTTTAGCATCTGCTTCAGCTTTTAATATTTTTTTAAACAAAGAAGGCTTTAGCCCAAATAAGCCTGTACCTTTTTTCAAACTACTTCCATCACTAATACAACCTGATACTAAATTACCATCTGCATCAGGCGTTGTTAATGTATTGGTATTACACAATGGAAAAAGTCGTGAAGCATATTTATTACCTTGTGACGCAGCACAATGCATAGGAGTCTTATTTTCTAGATTTCGATCATTAACAAGCCCTTTTAACACTTCTTTATCTAAGTTGTCAGTAAGGAATTTCATTACATAATTAATAAAATGACGGTTACCATTTGCTTTACAAACTAAATGTAGTAATGTATTACCTGTGGCATCTTTTGGTGTCACTAAACCAGGTAAATCTTCTTTTCTACAACCTTTCAATATTGCTGCTGCATATTCAGGATTACCATGCTGCATTGCTAAATGCAATGGGGTATCCCCGTTCTCATTTGGTACACATGCTACAGCTGCAAGTTGCCTTTTATCTAAGCTACTTATCACCAATTTAAATAGACCAAGATCACCAGATTTAGCAGCCATATGTAATAATGTGTTTCCTTCACCATTTTGCGTACTTATAATCTTTGATAGATTGCCTTTAGGAACAGCACGCATCATATCAGCTGCCATCTTCAAATTATGTGACTGAATAGCCGAATGTATGGGTGTATTACCAAGATTATCTTGCTTTGACAACATAACCTTAGCATCCTTAGACAGTATGACTTTCAAAGCTTTGCCAGCAAACTTCATATCTTGATTCTCAGCAAGCATATGACCTACTGTGTTTCCATTAGCTCCAACTATACTAGTATCACAGTTCTTCTGTACTAGTAACTTTACCATCTCAATGTTGGAATTATCCACTGCAACCATCAATAAACTATTTCCAAAATGCATACTACTTGGATTAGGTACTCTTTGATTAACATCTCCACCATTACGAATCAATAACCCAGCAGCTGTCTTATTATTACATATTACAGCAGCGGATAATGGATAACTATCACTGTCCGGAGAAGTTGGTACACCTCTATAATTCATTAACATACTTGATAATTTGTTATATCCACAGTATACACATTGCTCCAAAAGTTTATTCTTATCTTCACTTGAACCAATTGTTGCACCATGAACAACCAAAAGCTTAATTGTCTTAATAACGTTAGCTTCTTTCTGTCCTGAAAATATTGCAGAAGA
Organism: Ehrlichia muris AS145; assembly: GCF_000508225.1. Classification (GTDB taxonomy): domain Bacteria; phylum Pseudomonadota; class Alphaproteobacteria; order Rickettsiales; family Anaplasmataceae; genus Ehrlichia; species Ehrlichia muris. The sequence continues at coordinate 487,754 of NC_023063.1, read as the reverse complement.
CAGTGCAGATTTACCTTGACTATCTGCAATACTAGCATCTGCACCAGCTACACATAACGCTTTTACAACTTTTAGATCTCCTAAGTCCAAAGCTTCATGTAAAGCTGTTCTACCAGCAGCATTTTTAACATTCACATCAATATTAGGATGAGCTAATACTTTTTTGAGAAGTGTATTTTCACCTTTATTAATCGCATAATGTAATACAGTATTCTGATCTGGTCCCATACATTGATTAATATCCAAATCCTTATGAGATACCAACACTTGTATTACACTGTTATTACCACGGATACATGCTAAATGTAATGGAGTAGGTACCTTAGCACCCTGAGCATTAACTTCTTCCTTTGAAGCATTGTTAACAATAAATTTTGCAGTTTTGGCATTACCAAATAACATAGCCAAATGACAGCTATTTACTCCAGTAGAAGATTCTTGTTTCACGAGATCTGGTGAATGCTTAAAAATTGCATTAAGCACTGATCGATTATTATGTTGAATAGCACAATGCACTGGAGAGAGAACGAAATTTCCAAATCGCATACGATTAAATAATGGGCCAAATCTGTCTAATGCTCCTTTTTCTGAAGTAAAATCAGATAAATCTAATCCTCTACTTCCAGCCCCTCCTTGCAATAAAGATTCACGCAAAACATCAGGCCCATGGTGCCTTCGTATACTATTTTTAATTATATTAAATACTTTAACATTAGGTCGACTACAAGCAATATGCAAAGGTGTATTACCGTGTAAGTCATCTGATAATAATGATTCAGCAACACTACCAGGACCTTTATTAGCAATCACTTTAGATAAACATAAAGCCTTTACTGTATCAACATCACTATCCCTAACAGCATGATGTATAGCCATATCTCCATTTACATCACGTGCACAAGCATCAATTCCATTTTGTAATAACATTAAAGGCAGTACCTGTGCATTATTCCCTATTACAGCACAATGAAGTGGAGTACATCCATATTGATCCTGCGTATTAACTACAGCAGTTTCAGGACCAAACGAGATCTTTGTGCTCTTTAACGCATATGATAGCACTTCAGGCTTAAAATGTGCAGCAGCATAATGTAGAGGTAATCTGCCCCTACCATCTAGTGCAGTAAAATCCACATTATGTTCCTTAGCAATTTCCATATTTTCTATAGAACAAGCAGGATTTTGACACATAATGTGCATAGGAGTTTGATTGCCAAAATTCCGCAGATTCAAAATATCAGGTCTTGTATTAGATATACAACGATTTAGCATTTGACCACTACAATTTCGAGCAGCAAGGTGTAATGGTAAATTACCTTCAGAATCTTGAATGTTATAAGCATCACGTCCAGAAAATCCTGCTGAATCTTTCGTATTTTCTATGGCTGAAACTATCTTTTGATCAAGATTATACGCATAAGCCAAATGCAGTAATGTCATTATACCCCTAGCTTCTCTAACAGGATTACCTTCAACATCAGCCTGCATTGGATTTACAATATCCTCAGCTACTCCTTGATCATTAGTCTCTAAAACACGAACAATATTCTTTACTTCCTCCTCAGATAAATTTCCCTTAGATTTCACTATTTTATCACAAATCTTCCGCATTAATCCTGAAGTTACTAACAAATCAGAATCTACTTCTTCATCACGTACAACTGCATTTCTAACAGATTCCCAATTCCTATTATCCTCAAATTCCATCATATCATTGCCATCACTATCATGATATGGCTCATCTATCAAATTTCTGCTACTTATACTAGGTCCGTTATATCGATTAACTACATTAAAACCATCTTCAGATTCTGGCGATACACTCTGATATATCTCCTCTTCTTCAGATTCTGGCGATACACTCTGATATATCTCCTCTTCCAATTCTTGAGCAACATCACTGATACCTTCCCTTGGCGGAAGTGGAGGAGGAGTTTCTTCTTCTTCAATAGACGAAGGTTCTTCTAACACTTGAGGAGTAGCAGGTCTCTGACTTTTAGGTAAAGGTGAAGCATATATATCATGTCCAGTAGCACCTTCATGCTCTTCCTGTACATACGGCTGTTGTTCTTGCCCTTCAATAGTAAGTTGCTGATCTTGCTCACCAGGTTGAGGATCATTACCCTGCACATCAGGATCTTTTTGATTTTGTTGTAAATCATCCTTTTTTGGATCTGTCATAAAAATTTCCTACAATAAATACTTGGATCATTAATGCAAATACTACAAATAAAAATGTTTATAATAAATTGCACATACTAAAGTGGCTCGATAAAACATGCACACTGTACCTATTAAGTTATCAATAATATTTAAAAAAATAATTAATATAGTCTGTTATGATGTACAGACTATGGTCAATGCTTATTAAAATGCCAACATTTCGTAGGTTGAATCAAAAATTTTTCTATGTTCTTGAATAGCAAAACGATCAGTCATTCCTGAAATAAAATCACAAATTACAATTGATCGATCCATTAAATTCGAATCCATTGCCTTCATAGCCCAATCAGAAGGTAAAATCTGTGGGTCATCATAAAAAACTTGAAATAACTCCCTTATTATACGTTTTACCTTATTTTTTACTCTTTTTACTTTATAATAATTGTACAATTTTGTTCTGAGAAAATTCTGTAAACCTGTTTTATATTGATTCATCTCTTCAGAAAAATGAACAAGTGCCTTACCTAATTTCCTAATATCATCTTGAGAAGATATATCATACTCCTTAATATTACTTATAACTTGAGATACTATATCTGCTATCATAATATCAACAGTCTTTCTTAAAAATTCATGTATAATTCGATTATCAGATACATTTAATCCAAAATTATCATCTATAACTTTCTTTAATACTCCCCCAATTAATGGCAATTCCAATAATTCCTCTATAACTAAAATCTTTGCCCTTATTCCATCATCAATATCATGCATGTTATAAGCTATATCATCAGAAATAGCTGCAATTTGTGCTTCAGCACTAGAGTAATTATTAAGATCTAACTTATAATACGAATCATAATCTAACATAAGTTTATGTATTTTCTTACTTGAATTGACTCTATTTTTCCCTGTAATAGGACCGTTATGCTTAGCTACCCCTTCTAATGTTTCCCAAGTAAGGTTCATACCATCAAATTTTATATATCTTTTTTCTAACAATGTTAATATTCTCAAAGCCTGAATATTATGATCAAATCCTAAATGATGCATAGCCATTTCATTCAAAGCATCTTCTCCTGCATGTCCAAATGGAGGATGACCTAGGTCATGTGCTAAAGATATAGCCTCTGTCAAATCTTCATTAAACCTTAATTTTCTACTCAATAATCTTGCTATTTGAGCAACTTCAAGACTATGAGTTAATCGTGTTCTATAATAATCATTTTCATAATTAATAAATACCTGTGTTTTATACTGTAATTTACGAAATGCACCTGAATATATAATACGGTTATGATCCCTTTGATAACAGCTACAATATTGGTCTTCCTCTTCATGAAATATTCTACCTTTTGTCTCAGTAGGATTACATGCATATTTTACTAAATCTAACATAGTTATAATTTGACACAAAAAAAATATATGATATATTCGCTTGTTAATTTTTAATTCGGTATTGTATATATGTCAAACTTAAAGAGTGCAGACTTAACCCTTACAGAAAATGCTGTTAATAAAATTAAGCATTTAATCAATCAAGAAGAAGATGCAGGTTCTCTTTTATGTTTATCTGTTTCTGGTGGTGGATGTTCAGGGTTTCAATATAATTTTAACATTGGTAACATAAATACATTCCTTGCTAATGATGAAGATGACGAAGACGAAGATGATGATTATGATTTTCTTGATGAAGACGACGAAGAATATGATGATGAAGATGAGTTAGAGGGAGGAAGTAGCGCAAAATTTACTGTTTTTGATGAAGAAACAGGAAAGCCCCTATTATTGATAGACAAAGCATCCAATGATCTTCTAAAGCACTCTATAATAGATTATATTGAAGATATCAATGGATCAAGATTTATAGTAAATAATCCAATTGTAAAATCTAAATGTGGATGCGGTAATAGCTTTTCTATATAAGTAATGGTATAAATTTGAAAAAAAGTTATTCTTTTATAAAGTTTTCTTCAACTATATTTCTCGCCTTAGTTGTAGCCTTATTGTTGCGGGTCTTTTTATTTGAGCCGTTTCACATACCCTCTGGCTCAATGAAAAGTACGTTGTTAGTGGGTGATTATATATTTATCAGTAAGTATAGTTATGGCTATAGCAAACATTCTATTCCCTTTTCACCACCAATAATAAAAGGTCGTGTTTTTTCTAGATTACCAAAAGCTGGTGATGTTGTTGTATTTCGTCCACCTAAGGAATCAAATCTTCATTATATAAAAAGAGTTATTGGGGTACCTGGTGACAAAATACAGATTATTAATGGCTTTCTATACATTAATGGGCAAAAAATGAAGTATGAAAAATTAGACGACTTTATTGATGATGATGGAAAGGTAATTACTCGCTATTTGGAGACTTTATATAATGGAAATACTCACGAAGTGTTAGATGAAGTTCCAGACAGTCCACTTGATAATACTCCTGTATATAATGTACCTGAGGGACATGTTTTCGTTTTAGGAGATAACAGAGACAATTCACGAGATAGCAGGTTTATTACAGATGTTGGATATATACCTCTTGAAAATATCGTAGGTAAGGCTCATGTAGTAGCGTTGTCATTTAAAAAATCTGATACTGTGCTACCTTTTACAATAAGATTAAATAGAATATGGCATACTATTAATTAGAGTTATTATGATTTACAGGAAAAAAAATCCTAGATTATCGATTATTATAAACTTGATGCGGAGTATTTTCATTAATTGTAAGGGTATGTATATTACTTTACGTTACATGTTTAAACCGAAAGTAACATTAAATTATCCTTTAGAAAAAGGTCCTTTAAGCACAAGATTTAGAGGAGAACATGCATTGCGTAAATATAAGAATGGAGAAGAACGTTGTATAGCATGTAAATTGTGTGAAGCCATATGCCCAGCTCAAGCAATCACAATCGAAGCTCAAGAACGAAATGATGGTAGTCGTCGTGCGGTACGTTACGATATAGATATGACAAAATGTATATATTGTGGTTTTTGTCAGGAAGCATGTCCTGTAGATGCAATAGTAGAAGGTCCAAATTTTGAATATGCAACAGAAACAAGAGAAGAACTTATGTATAACAAAAGTAAGTTACTTCATAATGGACAAATATGGGAGGAAGCTATTGATTTAAGAATAAAAAAGAACAGTCAGTTTTACTAACAGAGAATTTTTATAATGAATCCGTATCTCTACATAGCTGCAGTAATCAAGGTTTTTGTGTTTTGAAAAAAATAGAATCTATTAAAATTATAAAATTCAGTAATTTATCTTCATAATTCTTTTAATCACCATATATCAAACAAGCAGATCATTCCTAATCTTTAGAGCTCTTTTATAGTTTAAATATACATTATTTAGCAATTCAATTATATCGTGATTATTACAAGATGATATAACACTTATATCAGATTTAATTGTATTACACTTATAATTTAACAGATCTACTAATTCTTTCTCTATATACTGAAGGTCTTTTACTGTTGCAAAATCTAATTGTTTTAAATACTCAATTTGTATACCAATAACATTTAGTATCTGTAATTGTATCTCAAAAATATCATGCAATATAAACACTAAAACCCCCATCAACATGAAATATATTCCCATATTTCTATAGAAGATTAGTTATTATAAATCTCTACCTTTTTACTTGATAAAAGAATACTAAAATATCTCGTTAATAAAAACTCAACTTTTGTTAAAAAACTTTATCCTCATAACTGAGCACCATAAAATCACTGTCATATGATCCTCTAATAAGAAAATTTAACTAAAAAAAACTAAACTATGTTCTTACTAGCACGAGAAGCACGCTTACGTTCATTAGGGTCTAAATATTTTTTACGTAAACGAATAGACTTAGGTGTACATTCAACTAATTCATCATCATTAATAAATGCTATCATTTCTTCTAAAGTCATTATCTTTGGCGGAACTAACCTTATTGCCTCATCTGAGCCCGCAGCTCTTATATTAGTCAATTGTTTACCTTTTAACACATTTACATCAATATCATTTTCACGATTATGAAGCCCAACAATCATACCGCAATATACCTTATCTTGAGGTTTGATAAACATAACACCACGATCCTGTAAATTAAATATTGCATAAGCTACTGCATCACCTTTATCAGTAGAAATAAGAACTCCATTATTTCTAGTAGGAATATGACCTCTATGTGGAGCATAACTATGAAATAATCGGTTAATAATTCCAGTACCATGAGAATCCGTTAAAAATTCGCCTTGATAGCCTATAAGACCACGTGAAGGGACCAAAAATATCATTCTTACTCTGTCCTTTCCAGATGGACGTAAATCTTGCATATCACCCTTACGGAAACTTAACTTTTCCATAATAACACCACTATATGCTTCATCTACATCTATAACAACTTCTTCTATAGGTTCTAAAACTTGTCCTTTTTCACCCTGTTGCAATAAAACACGAGGTCTAGATACAGATAATTCAAAACCTTCTCTTCTCATTGTCTCTATTAATACTCCAAGTTGCAGTTCTCCTCTTCCCCCAACTTCATACGCATCACCCTGCTCTGTTTCTTTAACTGTAATCGCCACATTTGTCTCAGCTTCAGCTATAAGTCGTGCTTTAATAACAGTTGATGTTAATTTTACTCCTTCTGTTCCAGCAAATGGTGAATCATTTACACCAATAGTAACTGCCATTGTCGGAGGATCAACAGGAGTTGATGTAATAGGAAAATTAATAGAGTTATCAAGAATACTATCAGATACAGAAGCCTTCTCAAGACCTGCTACAGCAATAATATCCCCAGCTTTTGCTTCCTTAATTGATATACGCTTTAACCCTGAAAATGCCAAAAGCTTTGTAAGCTTACCATATTCAACAACTTCACCAGATAAATTTAAGACTTTAACACTGTCATTAACTCGTGCTGTACCAGTATATATTTTTCCTGTTAATATTCTACCTAAAAATTTATCTGACTCTAATAAAGTCAATAACATACTAAATGGTGCATCAGCATCATAAGATACAGGCTTAACATGTTGAACAATTGCTTCAAACAATGGTACTAAATTTTCTCTATTATCAGATAAATTTTTAACACACCATCCATTTCTCCCTGACGCATATAATATTGGAAAATCCAATTGTTCATTAGTAGCATCTAGATTAATAAACAGCTCATACACTTCATCTAATACTTCATCTATTCTACTATCTGGTCTGTCAACCTTATTTATAATCACTATTGGTAATAACCCAGCCTTCAATGCTTTTGACAAAACAAACTTAGTCTGAGGCATAGGACCTTCTGAAGCATCAACAAGCAGTAAAACTCCATCTGCCATTGACAATACTCTTTCTACTTCTCCACCAAAATCTGCATGCCCTGGAGTATCAATTATATTAATTTTCTTACCTTGCCAAATAACAGACGTACATTTTGCTAAAATGGTAATACCACGTTCACGTTCTAAATCATTATTATCCATTACCCTTTCAGCTATATCTTGATTCTCCCTAAACGTACCACTCTGTTTTAACATACCATCTAATAGCGTTGTTTTCCCATGATCAACATGAGCAATAATTGCTAAATTACATATCGACTGATAATCACCTTGTGACAACATAATATCTCTTAAATTTTAAAATTCTACACACTAACTTATAGCATACATGTTACTAATCAACAAATACTGATTTAATAATTATTGGTATCTATTTATCCAAAACAAAAATATTTAAACTCTTTAATAAAATAAAAAAACAGTAATTTATATCGGACTATTATAAAAAAATAGCTACTTTATCTTATACTACAGAAACCTGAAAAATCAGAAATTATTTAATAAACAGTATTATTTAACCTAATTTAAATACTAAACTAACCATTATTAAAAAATATTTTTTTAACTCACGTATCTTTTTTGCTTATTTAAAATCAAAACCTGACCGCTACACACCATAAAACTAATAAACCTTTTCGATATTCTCTTTCATACAAAATTTGTTCTACATCCACAACATCTCTTAATCTTAACTACTAATTAAAACTACTTTTCACTATAACCTCTTTCTGTATTAGGATTATTTCCATAATATTTTGCATCAATTATCTCAATAAGTAAGCGAAAAGTACGGCATTAAGCTGAAGATTACTACTATTTTAGTATATTTTAAGATCTTTCTCGTTTAGATAAAGCACCTTACTTACATCAAAACACATTACTTGAGTACAATTACATAATGTATATGAGTAATTGTTTCACTTATTTTTCTATACTAATCTATAGTTACTGACTTAATCAGAAAATTTTTGTCAATTGAGAATCATATCTTGGCTAATCAATATAAACACCATATTGGATAAACATTGTTGTAAAATATAAAACCTTTAAACACTAATAAATCTTCCAACTTATTAGCTAAATATATCTACCTTGTGATTATTATATCTAATATATTACTAAATCCATTATATCCCTAGAAAATGTGTAGTATTTTATCCCTTTAATAAAAATAAAACTACTTGTATTCAGCAGAGATAACTCTCCATATCCTTAGAATTCTAATAACCACACACATAATCAACCATTAGACATAATAATTACTGTAAAGAAGCTTTTTCTGTTAAAAACTTTTTTTCAATCAATAAATAATATACTTCATCCATACAAAATATTATATCAAGAATATATTTCTTGGTATAGGTACGATTTTCTAAAATCATCAATTATGAGTTCTTGTACTAATATTTTTATACAAAACAATCCTAAAAGCCTAAAATTTATAAAGTTCTATTGCCTCTATCATCAGCATAACCTATATAATATTTTATATTGAACTATTATTTTCTCTACGAATTCGACCTCTGCAATATAATTTATTACTCAGTATTTGTTCTCCATATTACCGATAGTATATCCTACCACTACACCTAAAAAAATGAATTATCACTACTTGCTTACCAATTTCTCTAATTCCTGTTTTCTTTCACATAACAATAAACCTTCTTTTTACTAGAAGAAAATCCGCATTTAACTATACAACATCCGTTAAAAATTAAATTTTTACCATAAAGTCTCCACGTACACTAATTAATACAAATTTCTATAATTACTGAAATTTATTACAACCAATCCTTCCTATTTACACAATACCTGAAATACTTTATTAGTAAATTCACAAGACATTTTGATGAACATTCATACATATGAACTAAAAAGTACATATGCAATTTAGATAACTACTAAATGTCCAAGAATACTACTTACTAGATCATATGACTCCTTCCATAAAGTATCACATGTATTTATGGGTTTAGTAATATGCACCAACACTTTTATTATATTTTTCTAAATTCCAAAAATAGATACCCGTTTTAGCACTCAATTACGATCTTTATAATCCTAAAAGTTTATCACATGATACACAATTCGTAATTTATTCGCTTTTTTTACATACTCACTTGACATAAAACCTGATTTAAAGCCAAGTTACACAGCAACTTTTGTATGCTATACCACAATTTTATATCATACTCATGCTAAACAATACCTAACGTAGTAGAAATAGAACAACCACTAAATATAAAATCAACAGGTATTGTAATAGCTATTCTCTAGGCCCTCTAGATAACCCCATATCTGACTCAATCCCCTCAATAGAAAGATGCATTAATTCTGTCATTACTCCATCATCCACTGTCCTATATTTCTCTTCTCTTGCTTTTCTTTCTCGTGCTCTCTTATTTTTTTGTAAGAATTCCTGATATGCCATTGCACACTCTAGTTCATACTCCTCATTCACCTCTGGAACAAAACTTTCTTCAGCTACTCTTTTACTTTTTGGAACACAACTCCTACAGCATGAAGAACCGCCAGATTTTTCTGGGCTTACTGAAAATTCTAACTCTAAGTTTGAAAAATTTTGCAAATAATCATATGCATTAAATCGCCGATCACGCGGTCCTCCAGGTATCCTACTTAATACAAAATCCCCATAATTACTAAGATTAAAATAAGTAATTCTTTGCATTCTAAAGAGACATCTAATACCAGCTAACCTAGAAATAATTCTTTGCATTCTAGAGGGACCTCTCATACCAGCTAACCTGGCATGTACTTCCTTCATAAATTTATTAATATTGAATTGATTAACCAAAAAGTACGACTGGAATTTTACAGAACGAGTAAATGGCCCCATATTCCACCTACCTACTAACGCACGTAATTCTGGATCATGTCTTAGCGCACTAGCTGGTATTTTACCTTTTACTAAAAACAAAGTATTTCCAGTACTTGAAACAGTCAAATCCTGATTTTTACTACCTTCATCAATATGCAGTAACATCTTGCCACTAGGTCCAGTATTACCTACTATACAAATTGACTCTATATTTAAACCGGCATTACAAGATGATATCTTTCGGCACAAAGCAACGTTATAACTTCTTTCCGCTTCTAAAGCTCTACTACCTAACATATAAACAACCACATAATTTACACACTTTCCTTATAATATATAGATATTACAGAAACTTCTTAACTCTAATATTAAAGACATAATTATAACACCTCAATTTAGAAAGAAATACTATCCACTAACCAATACAAATATAAATCTTCGAAAAATTCTAAATTTTATATTACATTTATATAAATGATGTTTTTGAATTTATTATTACAGAATTCTTTAATATCTTAAAGATGATATCTTCTGCACAAAGCAACGTTATAACTTCTTGCCGCTTCTAAAGCTCTACTACCTAACATATAAACAACCACATAATTTACACACTTTCCTTATAATATATAGATATTACAGAAACTTCTTAACTCTAATATTAAAGACATAATTATAACACCTCAATTTAGAAAGAAATACTATCCACTAACCAATACAAATATAAATCTTCGAAAAATTCTAAATTTTATATTACATTTATATAAATGATGTTTTTGAATTTATTATTAATAATGTCTTTGAATTTATTATTACAGAATTCTTTAATATCTTAAAGATGATATCTTCTGCACAAAGCAACGTTATAACTTCTTGCCGCTTCTAAAGCTCTACTACCTAACATATAAACAACCACATAATTTACACACTTTCCTTATAATATATAGATATTACAGAAACTTCTTAACTCTAATATTAAAGACATAATTATAACACCTCAATTTAGAAAGAAATACTATCTACTAACCAATACAAATATAAATCTTCGAAAAATTCTAAATTTTATGTTACATTTATATAAATGATGTCTTTGAACTTATTATTACAGAATTGGGTAATATCTTAAATTTTAAATGCAATCAATAAATTCCAGTAATGTTATACTAGTTTTTTTATTCATTACTTGAAGCTAAATACGGATTCATATTGTGTCTTCATATTATTGCTGATACCACATAAAATTGTTCAAATATCTAAGCTATATGTTATGACTGATAACAAAACTAATAAATATTGTTTCATTATCTTCTATAATCTCTTATATTACTCTCAACATGCTCAATAGAAAGACCCATTAACTGTGTCATTACGTCATCATATGGATCAAAAACTTCACTTTCACTCTGGGCTACACTTACTGATTGATGCTCTTTAATATATTTCCTATAATCTTCACGTGGTAAACATCTTAAGTTCAGATTACCAAGACATTCTAAATCTTTTTCCTCAGAAAAAATATCAGCATAAGGTCCACCATGTACTTTAGCTAATATACATGCCCCATAATTTTTCAAACTTTTAAATTTTGTAATACCTCGTGATAGATTACACGCTAGATGCTCCACAAATGCTTCAGTATATATTTGCGTTAAAAAGTACATGTCTATACTATAATAATTATGCAATACTCCAGGAACACTACCCATAAGATCACATAATTCTTCATCATCACGTACTGTATCAGCTGGCAATCTACACTTCAGTAAAAATAAAGTTGCACTGCCCTCTATATCTACATCTGGAAGAACTAATTCCCTATCCTTATAACTTTTAGGAGCCGCCTCTAACACAACCTGATCTGTAGGGTCACTAACACCTATCGGATAAGCTGCCCTGACATGAATGATATCATCACGTAATAACCTTTCACATAACCTATTATTGTAATTTTTCCTAGCTTCTAATGAATTATTACCTAACATATAATACAACCATTATTTTTATAATATTTATCTAAATAACAACTTTTACTATAAAAATTTTAAATGATTCGTCATTTTTAATCAATACAAAATAAATACTTTTACACAAATAACAACCCATTCATTAGCATATAATCAATTCCATACAGAACACTACTTATTTTGATATAAAAAATATAATAAAAAACCCCACCCATAGCTACCAGACAATAATATAAAAATTTTCTCTTAGCTAAGAATAATAAATATCAACGACTTTAATTGGTAAGTCATTACTATAACAATACTACTTAATTAACTAGTTCAATATAGAATATTAGATCAATATATAGGAGAAAAATACCTTATAAGGCTTCTACCATTTACCTGTTTATTACAACATACTTTCCTATTACTTCTTATACCTAGAAACTTAAGCTGCATATTATATACAATACAAGAACATCAACCTATAATTCTCCACTATTTAGTTGGTTATTATGTTCATTACTTTCCTAGCATATCTATATTTTAAGATATTATATCACCTGATACAGGTCCTACATTATTTTATCTATTCTATCTCTTGATATACAAGAAATACTACTCTCCATTGACTTTAACCATAAAAAGTTTTCACAAATCACCTAAATCTTTTACTTAATAAAAATCACCGGTCGTATATGACCCACTACATACACTACCTGATCTTACTTAATACAAATCACTAAGACTCATCACAAAATAAAAAAACATCTACAGAAGATGTTTATAAATACATCACTAGCAAACCTGCTAATTACCACTCCATTAATCTATAATGATACATACAAACTTCCATATCACTGACAAACTAATACTACTAGATTATATAATCCTAGATCTTTCATTACTATAATCTTTACATCTCACTTTTAGTAAAATATCAGTTAGGAAATTAAAATATGTATCAGATTGTACCCTTATGAATTCTAGAAGCATGTACCAATATTTAACATCAACACTACTTCCATATATACTGATTATAGTGATATTTCCTTATATTTTCATATATCCTCAATTTCCATCATCAAACATACTTAACTGTTATAATTCATAATAGTCTTCTGCTATATGCTTTCATAAGTGTAAACTGGTTCAACTATGAGCAATCATTAGTATACTAAATATATCTAATGCTTCAAATGGCAACCTTAATAACTTCTATAATGATCTTTAACAGTAATATAGATTGAATATAAAATAAGAACAACTACCAATACATATCTTAACACCATTTATTAAAAGATATTCTCCAAAATAACGGTTTTAATTAAAAATACCATCCTTATTAGATATACACTACTTACTCAATCCCGAATATTCATCTCTCCTTATCGCATGTTCCAAACAAATAGAAAGATTTTGTAACCTTGTTCTCACTATTTCTGTTTGTCGCCTACCTGTTCTTTCTTCAATTACTAAACGCATTCTTTCACGACACCTAACAGTAGATCTTACTGATACTCCACCCACTGCACCTAATGGTAAATCTTCAGATTCTGATACTCCACCCACTGCACCTAATGGCAAATCTTCAGATTCTGATACTCCACCCACTGCACCTAATGGCAAATCTTCAGATTCTGATACTCCACCAACCGCACCTAATGGCAAATCTTCAGATTCTGATACTTCACCAACCGCACCTAATGGCATATTATCACCACTAGATCTTGATCTTACTAACGTCCATTTCCTTGAACCCAGTAATCCACGTGAAGATTCTACAAAGAAATCTGCTGATAACTGTGCAACATCCTGTAATGCGAATACATCATTAAATTTTGTAGCAGCATCTATTCTATGTACCCTAACATACACCAAGCTTGCGCTATCAAAAAAATTTGGAATAGAAGTCGAGTAAAAACGTTTTGTCTTCTTACATACACACTCTAAGAACTTTGAATAATGTGTTGGATTAACTAAACAATACAAGGTTACTGAAGGATTAAACAAATCAACAGACTTGAACTCTAGAGTATTTTTCAAGGCTGTATTCTGTTGTAATACATTACGTGGTAATTTACAGGTCACTACCCAAAAAGTCTGTCCCTTAGTTGGATGTAATATACTAGGAATTTGACATTCAGCAACTGGAGATATACCCATAATTTGTTCTTGCGAGAGATCATTCGCCACTATAGCCCCATCTCCTATTTTAACCAAACACCTGTCATTACGTCTAGCTATATTAACCTGGAGAGTACCATCAACCCTAGTACCACCTATTAAATGACATGACTTAACCAACAGATGTGGTAACTGCTTTAACTCTTTACATAATGTACTATTTTGCTCTCTTAGACACACTAAATCGTGTGGAGATGTTGCATCGGTTGTGGCTACTAAATTTTCTATAAAATAAATTGCTGTGAGCTGTGCAACACTTTCTAATGCTTCTGCTTCACTAAATCCCTGATCATAGCCTACTCCACGTACCCTAACATATATCAGTTTCACAAAACTAAAAAAATTTGAAACAGTAGCAGAGCGAAAATATCCTACCTGGCTACGTACATATTTTAAGAAATCTGGATAACATCCTGGGTCAACTAAACAATACAATGCTAATTTGAGATTAGGTAACAGCATAGCAGCACCTACAAGATCTCTCAATATTGTATTTTGTTGTAGTACCTCACGTGATAATTTACACTTCACTAACCAAAGAGTTTGTCCATTAGTTGGATGTAATATCCCAGGAATTTCATCTCCATGAACTACAGTAGGCAAACCATCACCACCAGCACTTACAAGCCCCTCGTTTACTACAGTCAAAGGCTTTTTATGCCGATGATGTTTAGTTACTCTAACCTGGAATATATTATCAAGCCTAGTACCACCTATTAAATAACATCTCTCAATATGCAGTTCTGGTAAACTAGCTACAGCATTGCACAACTGTCTATTGTGCTCTCTCCTACATTGTAAATCTCTATAATCTAACATAACCTTACTTTTTATTTACAATAACTCAACACTTTATCCAATATATAAAACATATTTATCAAAAATATTAAATATTTAAAAAATAATTAATATCCTATCAAGTATATCACAATTATGCAAATACAATAAAAATTGTATAATTCTTATCTAGTTTCAACCCAACATAAATAAATATTTTAATGTAAACAGAAGTACTATGCTTAAACAAAGCTTTAAATTACATTTTCCAATAATGCATACTCAATTTATCTAATAACTTATTTCCCATATTGAACCCTGATGTTTCTGCATCATATTCTTAAAGTAATAATCTGAAAATACCATGTTTTTTATCCGAAAACATAATATACAAACCGTATCGTCATCAACATACTGAGCAAGTGCTGTTAATAGTATACCACAAGAACATTGATTATTCTCAAGAAACCCTTTCAGCAATCACACAAATTTAAGATTTATGACAGCTTAAGACTTTAATTTTTCCTATTATATTAGGATCACTAACTCTATATTGAATACCTACTACATCACTACACTTAACATTATTTTAGAATCTAATGCCTACACTACATCTATTTATTCTAATTGATCAGTTTCAACTAATATCATACTATCACATTTACAAATATTAAACTTCCAGTAATAGGAAGGAACTATTTGCAGATCTGAACGTAAATAATTTAGTTGTACTTTCTCTCCTTCAAGAAGATGTACCTACAGCTAGATAAGCAAAAATAAAATGTTTCTTATTAATAACCAGAAGAATTAGCTTTATAACTCAAAACATTATCTTATTTAAGTATATATTACCTAATATCAAGATAAGAACTGATCTCTCGCTATCTTCCTCTCTAAACAACAAGCAAGACTTTTTAATTCATCCAGCACTGCACCTACTTTTTGCTTATTATCTTCTCCTCGAGATCTCGATACTCCACCTTCTGCAATTAATGGTAGCTCTTCACTTGCTGATACTCCACCTTCTGCCCCGAATACTGATAGATCAGAAGCAAATGGTATACCACTACCACCATACCTAGACACTGATCTCACCATTGTCCATCGTGTTGTATCTGCTGTGCTGTGTCCATCATCTTTTACAAAAAAATCTCCTAATAAACCTGCAACATCCTTTAAAGCAAATAACTCAGAAAACTTCTTATCTTGCAGGAATCCACGCACTCTAACATACACTAAGTCTACTATATGCAAAAAATTTGGAATAGCTACGTATCCAAAACACCTTGAATTGTCAACTACAATTCTGAAAAAATCATTACAATATTCTGGATCAACTAAACAGTACAATGATATTTTGACCTCAGGAGATAGTGGATTGAAACCTACAAGATCTTTTAATCTTGGATTGTTATTTAACATATCACGTGATAATTTACTCTTCACTATCCAAAGACTTCTTCCACTACTAAAAGGTAATATATCAGGAATTTCATGTTCACTAACTGGACACATACCCATAATTTGTTCCCTAGAGAGAACATTAAAACCTTGACCTCCAGCACCTACCGTAGAGAAAGGTCGCTCACCTAGATGGACATTACTTATCTTAACCTGTAAACTATGATCAGGCCTAGTAGCACCTATTACATGACATCTTCCAAGTAATATGTGTTTTAATGTTTTTACTTCTTTACATAATTGAGCATTACTCACCTGCAAAGATTTTAAATCTTCTTTACTAACTAACATAACCTTATTGTGAATTTAGAATAAATCAATACCTTGAATATACATAATATATTTACTCAAAGTATTAAATTATAAAAAACAATTAACCCCCTTGTCAAGTACACCACAAGCATGCAAATATAATAAACATTATATAACTCTTATCTGTTTAAATCTAAAATGAGTATTTTGATATAACAGATTAGTAATCCATCAACAAATTTTTAAATCATATCTTTTAATAATGCGTACTCAACTTATCTATTAACTTATTTCCTATATCAATACCCGATTTTTCTGCATCACATTCTTTAAAGTAGCAATCTGAAAATACCATATTTTTTTCATTTGAAAGCATACAAGACATATAAATTGTATCATTATCAACGTACTGAGCAAGTGCTGCTAATGGTGTATCACAAGAACCATTGATTGTTCTCAAAAAACTTCTTTCAGCCATTATACAAACGTAAGATTTATGACAATTCAAAACTTTAATTTTCTCTATTATATTATAGTCATTAGCTCTACACTGAACACCTATTGCCCCTTGCCCTACTGCACTTAACATCATTTTAGGATCTAACACCTCTTTGATTACATAACACCTATCTATTCTGATTAATCCAGCTTCAGCTAATACTATACCATCATACTCACCAATATTAGACTTCAATATTCTAGTATCTATATTACCTCTAATAGGAACTATTTGAAGATCTGGACGTAAATAATTTAGTTGTACTTTTCTCCTTACAGAAGATGTACCTACAGTTGCATTAAGAGGAAGTGACTTTATATCTTGATACTTAGAGGAAATAAAAACATCATATGGACTACTACGTTTTAGTATACAAGGAATGATCAATCCTTCACAATAAAAAGCTGGTATATCTTTTACTGAATGTACAGCTAAGTCCACCTCTTCTGCTAGTAATGCTTCTTCTATTTCTTTGATAAATAACCCCTTTCCACCTATAGTACTCAAGTGAACTTTATTATTAATGTCTCCAGAAGTATTAATCTTAACAATCTGAACATTAATTTCAGGAAAATATCTGTTCAACAGATTTTTAACTTCCAACGTTTGTGCTATAGCTAAAATACTATCTCTTGTTCCAATCCTTATGTTCATAATGAATTAGCAAAACATTTATAAAATAACCTAATAATAACAAAACTATACACTACATGCTACAGCATTGCATATTTATAAACAAATTAACACTATATTATGAACAAAGCAAATATGAAAATTAATATTATAAATTTCAATATTACAACAAATATGCCATTAAATTTTACATTATTTGTAATCCTATGATTAAAAAGTTTGGCATTACTTGATTTTAAATCTGAAAAAACAACTTAAGATCTCTCAAAGATAACAATTTTAAAACTCTTTGCAGAATATTAATAATACATCCACATTAGATAAGAACCTCAGCATGACAATTGAAAAGATTATAAATTATAAACTTAATGTCGTAACATGAGAACGTGGCTGCTACTTTAAAATATAAAATAAATAGATAAACTTACAAAATATAAAATTACTATATAATAAAATTAGGTCTCGTATTTATAAAATCAGAACAGGAAGAATCCATGTTCTTGGATATGCCACCAGTTAAATTTTTCTATTACCAGTATGAAAAATGCACTCACTGCTCAAATATAGAATAAACATTATAGATATACAGGTTTCATATCCATGAAACAGAACAGAGGGAATCCACATCATAGAATATACCACCTGTTAAATTTTTCTATTACCAGTATGAAAAATGTGTCTACCACTCAAACACAGAACAAAAAATAAGTTCCTGAATATAAATTTGCTATATAATTAAACATGACATATGCACATACCATTATAGATCACAAGAAATCTTGGCAACTTAAAAGATACAGCCTAATATAAAAATGATATATCCTATTTTTGGTTAATTTTAACATGAAATCTTGTAATATGACAGCCCAATTTCGGATTAAACATACATTAGTTCACAATAGTATTACAGAAAAATATTTTTTCGTTTTCCAACATATAACTTCTTCTATCAAAATCCCTCAAAATAATAATAAAAACAGTATATTAGGAAACCAAACCTACATTTGTGCTGTGATAATTTCGTTTACAAATAGATATCAACTCAAGTATCATTTTACAGAAAGATATGCCAAAATATACTTATCTTACAAACATCCCTAAAGACCAATAATAAGCTATATGTATCAATACAATATATCCATAAGGTAAAAAGTTACTATTTTATACCATTCTCTAATAGAACATCTCCAGCCAAAAACAATGATCCACAAATTAAAATTGTAGACTTCTTATTATGATCTCCTACCTGCAATATTTTAGAAATTGCATCTACTAAAGTCTCAGACGCAACCGCTTCTATACCTAATGATAATGCAGTTTGTAACAGCTCTTCTGCAGTTTGCGCTCTCGGTTCAGATTTCACACAAACACTAGATAAAAATTTTATATGAGGCTTTAAATGACTTAAGAATACAACACTATCTTTTTCTCTAGTCATTCCAATAATAATATATAAATCCCCTAACTCATTATTCTGTATCCAATGCGACAACATTTCAGCACCAGAAGGGTTATGAGCCCCATCCAAAAATAATTGCCACAGTTGAGGTATCATTGTAGATAAAAAACCAGTATTAATTGCTTCCAATCTAGCTGGCCAATAAGCTTGTGTTATACCTTGAACAATATTTTCATAATCTATATTATATCCAAATTTACCAGAAAGTATGCTACAAGCAGCAATCGCATTGCCTGCATTGATTATCTGATGTTCTCCTTGTAATGAAGGTAGAGGAAAAAATAATTCATCAACACTATTTTTAAAAAGCATACTATCTCCTCTTTTTTTACAAAACCAATCAATTCCACCTCGATATAATGGAACGCTGTTTTTAATTGCATAACACTCAAAAACTTTCATTATAGAATCTTGGTTCTGAGGAGCAATAACACACGTGACATTCTCCTTCATTATCCCAGCTTTCTCAGCAGCTATTAATTCAACAGTATCACCTAATACTTCTGTATGTTCTAATGATATTGCAGTAATTATATTTAATATCGGGTGTACTACATTTGTTGCATCAAGACGCCCACCCATACCAGTTTCTAGTAACACAATATCTGCTTTAACTTCCGAAAATGCAAGTAATATTGCTGCAGTTGTACCTTCAAAAAAAGTAAGAGGTATGCCTACACTTGCTTCTCTACAAATTTCTAGAACCTCATATAAATATTTATCAGATATCTTTTCCCCAGCAACTATAGCCCTTTCATTAAATTCTATTAGATGTGGTGAAGTATAAATATGTGTTTTTAATCCCGCAGCATTTAAAATATAACGCATAAATGCTATAGTTGATCCTTTGCCATTAGTTCCAGCAACATGTACTACTGGAGGTAACTTTTTTTCAGGATTACCTAAATTATTCAAAACCTGCTTAATTCTATCAAGAACCATATCAGATGGTCGAAAACCTAAAGGCTTTGGCCAGTGGGGCATATATACCATACCTTATCTCCCTATTTTAAATAGCAACTCATATCATAACTTCTCATAACTTCATAAATAATAATAAATAAACCTATATTTCAAACGTCCTTACTAATATAAATACATCTATATCTTTTTATTTGAATACTATAATTAATTTTCAGGAAAACTGGATCTTCAAATACATTACAAATTCACAAAAATTACTTTACCTAACTGTCCCATAGTTGCTATAACCAAATTATATATCACAAATAAATTTTCATAAAAGGAGAACATAAGCTTTTCATCAAAATAATACCTATTATTAAAATAAATATCACATATATTCAATAAATTAATCCTAATTGATCAACTATATTCTTAAATAGTCAAAAATTTAATTGTTTTATCCCAAATAATATGGTAATTTACAGCCACTCTTATCTATTTACTCAAACATGAAAGACATTTTAAAATTATCTATTGCAGAAATGCATGACAAATTAAGAAAAAGAGAATTTTCTGCTGTAGAACTAACTAAATTTCATATTGAAGCTGTTAATAATGAGAAGTTAAACGCTTTTGTAACTAAAACACCAGAAATTGCCTTAAGTGCAGCTGAAAAAGCAGATTATATCTTTACACATCAAAAAGAAAAGTTAACCCCTTTAACTGGAATTCCAATAGGTATTAAAGATTTATTTTGCACAAAAAATACTAGAACAACAGCATGTTCCAATATATTAAAAAATTTTGTTCCTCAATATAATTCAACTGTTACTAAGCAACTACTTAATAATGGAGCTGTCATGTTAGGGAAGTTGAACATGGATGAATTTGCAATGGGATCATCAAACTCCAATAGTTGCTTTGGATATGTAAAAAATCCATGGATAAGGGCAGATGGAGTAGAAGTTGTCCCTGGAGGATCATCAGGAGGTTCTAGTGCTGCTGTAGCAGGGTTTTTATGCGCAGGGGCTCTAGGCAGTGATACAGGTGGTTCAGTACGTCAACCTGCAGCATTTTGTGGCATAGTAGGGCTGAAACCAACATATGGAAGGTGTTCAAGATTTGGTATGATAGCATTTGCTAGCTCTCTTGATCAAGCAGGCGTGTTAACACGCACAGTAGAAGATTCAGCTCTAATGTTAGAGTCAATTTGTGGATATGATACTAAAGATTCAACCTCCGCTAATATACCTGTCCCTAAATTTTCTGAAAGCATCACATATAAAATTAAAGGTAAACGCATTGGCATACCAAAAGAATATGAGTTATCAGGTAAATATCAAGAATACACTGAAATCTCAGAAATGTGGGCTAAGGGCATACAATATCTAAAAGATGAAGGAGCTGAAATTATAGAAATTAGTTTACCACATACAAGTTACGCGCTCCCTGTATATTACATTATTTGTTCTGCAGAAGCATCCTCTAATCTTGCAAGATATGACGGAGTAAGATATGGAACACGCATACCATCCGATGATATTAACGAGATGTATGAATTAACACGCGGATACAATTTTGGAACAGAAGTAAAACGAAGGATATTAATTGGAGCATACGTATTATCATCCGGATATTATGATGCATACTACAACAAGGCACAGCGTATCAGACATTTAGTAACAAATGACTTTATCGAATCATTCAAGAAAGTTGACTATATATTAACCCCTACCACTCCTAAAGAAGCTTTTGCAATAAATGAACAATTCGATACATTAACCATGTATTTAAATGATGTATTTACTGTTCCAGCAAGTTTAGCAGGATTACCTGCTATTTCAGTTCCTATAGGGTTATCAAAAAGCAATTTACCTCTTTCCTTACAAATAATAGGTAACTATTATGATGAAGGAGGAATTTTAAATGTAGCTAGCATTATAGAAAAACATACAGGTAGAATTTTAAAATAGAGGGTAATCATGGCTGGTCACTCACAATTTGCAAATATAAAACACAGAAAAGGAGCTCAAGATGCAAAAAGAGCTCAAAGATTTACAAAATTAACAAGGGAAATTATCGTCGCTGCAAAACAAGGATTACCAGATCCAGAATTCAATTCTAGGTTAAGATCTGCAATCATTGCAGCAAAAAAAGAGAATCTTCCTAAAGATAAAATTGATGCTGCTATCAAAAGTGCGGCTGGAAATACTCAAAATGATAATTATGAAGAAGTAGTATATGAGGGTTATGGTCCAGGAAATATAGCTTTGATGATTCAAACTTTAACTAATAATCGCAATAGGACAGCAGCTGAACTAAGACATGCCTTATCAAAGTATAATGGTAAATTGGGAGAATCTGGAAGCGTAAGTTTCCTTTTTAACCACGTAGGAGTAATAGCCTATAAAGCTTCATCTATTGATAGCTTTGAGTCATTATTTAACACTGCTATAGAACTACAAGCTTTAGATGTTGAAGAAATTATACAAGATGACACTCAAGATAAAATGTATTATGTCATTTGTAACATTCAAGATTTTGGTAATGTAAGAGACCACCTATTCCATAAATTTGCTGATGCTGAGTTTTCTAGATTATTTTGGAAGTCAAGTGATACTTTAAAGATAGAAGATGAAGAGATACAAAAGAAAATTTCAAATCTAATGGATTTATTAGAAAACAACGATGATGTACAATACATAGATAGTAACTTTACCTTCTAAGGTTATACTACTAAGACTTAAGAGTTAGGTATCCCAATATTATTAGTGTTTTTATCTTTATTTTACCGCTATTGAATGTAATATACATGCCTAAATTACATAGTAAGTAGTATATGAAATAACAAGTTTATTGTTAAACAAAATTTCATATTTCCTTAAAATAACCAAATAAAGTTAATTTTTCTTTAATAATTTATATCTTGCCTTCGTAACACAGGTTTTGTATTCTATAATTAGTTATTCGATTATGGTATTTATGTTAAAGTTGTTATTATGCTTATTTTTATTGTATATTCTAATAAATCGAGTAAAATCTAACAGTTAATTTTTCTTATTACTATTATGATCACAAAATCCTGTGCTGATGAAGAATTAGTAAGTTTAGGCAAGGCTTTGCAATTGATCAGGGGTTACCTTTGACATTGATAATTTAACAAATTCATTAGCTGATCTTAGTGTTCAGTGTTCTAGTACGTCCTTGTGGGATGACAATTCTTTAGCACAACGTATTCTATCTGAACGTGCTAGAATATCCAAAGTTCTTAATTCATTTACAGAGTTAGAAGAGGAGTATAATTATTATTGTGAACTGCTAACTATTATAAAAAATGACGCAGATGAACTACTTAATGAGTTAGAGATAGGTTTAACAAAATTAAAAGAAAAGGTCAAAAAAAAAGAAATTGAATGCCTGTTTTCTAATGAAGCAGATCATAACGATTGCTTTATAGAGATTCAATCCGGAGCTGGAGGGACAGAAAGCAATGATTGGTCTAGCATGCTTCTTCGAATGTATGTGAGATGGGCAGAGATATATCATAATTTTAAAACAGAAATTGTTTACAAGCTAGATGGCGAAGAAGCAGGATTAAAGTCTGCTACCATAAAGGTAACAGGAGATAATGCATACGGGTGGGCAAAAACTGAAAGTGGTATTCATAGATTAGTACGTATCTCTCCTTTTAACTCAAACGCTAAGCGTCACACTACTTTCTCAAGCATATTAGTTTCCCCAATAATTAATGAAGATACTAACATTGAGATCCTTGATAAAGATTTACGAATAGATACATACAGAGCATCCGGCGCAGGAGGACAACATGTTAATAAAACAGAAAGTGCCGTACGGATTACACATATGCCATCTGGAATTGTAGTACAATGTCAAAATAATAGATCTCAACATCAAAATTTAGCTGAAGCACATAATTTATTAAAAAGCAGGCTATATCAACTAAAATTACAAGAAAAAGAAAAAAAAATGGCAGAAGAACATAATAAAAGGTGCAATATAGGATGGGGTAACCAAATCAGATCTTACATTATGCATCCATATCAAATGGTAAAGGATATACGTACAGGACACGAAATTGGCAATGTAAATTCCGTATTAGATGGAAATTTAGATTCATTTATCATATCAGCACTAACAACAAAAATATAGTATACTTAAAACACAGTTCTTTATAACTCAAGAACAAAAAAATAAGTAGAAAATCCCCCTCCCCTTATGGAAGCATTACACTGTATACAAATATTATTGTATATACATGAAAAATTTACTTAAATAGTATAATGTTGCCTAATTTTTACTGCATGCACTACCTTAAATCCGAAAAAAATGGAAATTTTTTCTATAATAACTGGAATGGCATACTGTATATTAATTGCAACACCTCCATTATTTACCATAATATATAGAATTCCTGTATTCATACTATCTAAAAATGATAACTTTTTTGGTTTAGCAACTTGCGATATTTCTTCCCCAACAATACTATTCCAATTTAAAAAAAGAAGTACTTCAATTCTGCTAATATGATTCTTATTACACTTATTCAATATCAACTTCTCAATAGCAGCCCCTATACTCTTAGGACCAGATCTAAATAACATATTATCCTTCCTTGTAATTGACTACAACTTTCTACTTTATTAAATTTACACCTTTACATACTCATACTATGACTAACACATTCAACATTAGAATTATCAATACTTACTTGCCTATTTTCCCTTACATTAAACATCTTTATATCTTGTATAGAGTAAAATTTTAAAGAACAAGGTACATTTCTTAATACTGTTACACTAGAGTAACATTCGGACATTATATAACTCCTTGCATAACTTATCAATGCCTCAGCAGAACAATAACCACCTAATGACTTTGACATTACTTGTAATGCACATGAGATTCCTAATCCTATCAACTTATAGCTATTAAGATTAACTCTTTTACATAAATCATCATCTATTAAATCATGCACTTCAGCAATTAAATTACCACTTCCAACTGAACATAATATTCCTTTTAAAAAATCATTTGTTTTAGTATCAGAATCTGTAACACCCTGACACTGATGAGAAGCAATAGCAACCATAGCAGCTAATCTACGATCACCATTACGTATCTTAGACCTTATTAGATCACTAAAAGTCATACCATATTTTGTATCGTAATCTTTATACAGACCACTATACTGATGTCTATCATGTACCTCACAATATTTATATCTTATTTTCTCAAATAATTCAGTAAGAATGCCTGTGTCAGGAGCCACGTTATTCTGCTCTATATAATCTCGTAGCAATGCAATTTTATTACACAATTTCTCATTTTCACCAAATATAGACGTTCTGCCTAATACAGTAAAAGAACTAAAGTTTGCTAAAAGAGCCACAGTCAATTGACCATCATTTTGATTAATCCATAAATTTTCTTCTCCAATTCTTAGAGAAGTACTAGATGGAACAACTAAACTACTATCACCTGGACATGACCTCAACAGATCTTTTAATAATAACTCATATACACTTATACCACCAGTACTGCCACCATTATATCTCAACATATTTGACATATGTCCTCTAGTATTATCTACAGCACTATAATTACAAGCCAGTGACAGCACACCATCCTTCATTTCTGGATATTTAATATAAAAGCCTCTTTTAGAAACAATATCATTGATTTCTGACGGTCTTTTATTGACTACTATAACAATACCTCTACCACTTAATTGAGCAATATCTTGATTCTTCATCAACAACATACATTTATTATCAGCACTCACCACTACATCAACTACTCTTGTAGCACATAATCCATATTTTCTTTGAGTTACATTTAATACAATGTCTTTTTCTCCATTGAGATTTATTCCAGTTCCAACTCTATCATATTTTATCTTAACAATCTTACCTTTAGAATCAAGTTTATTGAATTGATCATCAGACAACGGTATAAATAAAGCCATTTGCTCATTTTCTTTAATAGATGGTAACGTATTGTGACTTTCTGTAGCGTCTTGACAAGCTAAAATAGCACGTGTAATAACAAATGACATAATTCCACTTACTAATATCGCAGCTATACCAAGAATCATAAAACACGGTATAGTATATGTAATATGGATTTTACTCAGAAGAATTGCTAAAATTACAGCAGAAAGCATGATAAATAATATAAATAAACACAAAAATTGAGACTTTTTCATAACATTCTAAAATCAGTTGACTAAGTTTAATATATGGAAAAACATATTGTAATTATAATGTATTACATTAAAATTGTAAAATATATTCCTAAGAAGCCCATGTTAATCAACTGATACATTAAGATATTACTTTAACTTTTTTTAGGCATAATACTAAATCTGATAAAAAAAAAATAATAATAATAATAATTAATTAACTATTACATTTTACTATACACTATAAATCAACAATAATATGCATCTTGGTTTTTAATGCAAATCTATATTTCACACACTCATAACTACCATATAAATTATATTAACTTTATTGCCATAAAAACATTACAGGATATTCACCCATATCAAACAATCTACTATGAACACTGAACTTACGTTAGCTTATCTAACTTTTATTTTACCAGTTATTTAACAAAAGCTATATCCTAATGCACTACTAATAATATTATTAATCATCAAATGATATACGTACAGCACACAAAATTGACAATTTAAATCTGTTAGATAGAAACTCAAATCATTCTATATCAGCGTTCACAATAAAAATACAGCTTCGTAGTTCGACAATAGATTAAAATAATAAAAAAATACGTTAGCAAGATCTTATGAAAACACTACCACTTTATACAAATGTTATGAGTATATGAATAAATATCTTAAATATTTACTCAAATACTATACTGCTGCTTAATTTTTTATTTCATAAACTATGCTAAGTATTATTAATTAATTTATAATTAATATCTGTTTTCTGTTATAACATATCATTGTTTAGAGTATTTATAGTATATAGTAAAATGTAATAGTTAATGAATTATTATTAAAAGTTTAATATTTTATATACTAATTAATATAAAAAGTGTTTTTATGTTAAACCCTAAGCAACGTGTTATAGCTGCTTTCCTTGTTCGTATACGCAAGATGCTGTCTTCTATTTAATTAATATTCGTATGTGTCAATAGTGTTATCAGGTCTTGCACACCCATTTCAATATATATGTATAAAATTACTTAGCAGTAGAAATCCTACGTGTATTGATAATGAGCCTGTTGATAATTTTCCTGAAGATATGAGGTTAATGTTTATGCAGCATAGGTATATTACTTTCAATATGAACCGGAAGTTAGATTGCAAGGTGCAGTTTTGAGTATTTATAGAGATTTGCTAAAGTATATCACAAGATCTGCTAATATCTCAACCATATGATGTTTCTGAATTCATACCTTTTTTATGTATTATTACAGTAATATTCTTGGTATTAGTTATGTTTTTGTTTTTCCACAATTTAAGAGACATTTTGATTTCATGTTAGATAAATTAATATATTTTAACGTGTTTGCTAAGTCTCAGATTGTTGAGATTCATGGTATTGTTGAGGTTGTGTTGATGCCTGATCGAGTGGAAGATTTATTAGAACAAGATACTTTTACGTTGGGTATATTGGCAGCACAATTAATTGTTAGAAATCAAACTTTATATGGAAGCTTATCCTAGAGATGTATGTGATAAGATTATGGCATTAGCTTAATTTATCTATAAAGGATATACCTTTTTTATGTATTATTACAGTAATATTCTTGGTATTAGTTATGTTTTTGTTTTTCCACAATTTAAGAGACATTTTGATTTCATGTTAGATAAATTAATATATTTTAACGTGTTTGCTAAGTCTCAGATTGTTGAGATTCATGGTATTGTTGAGGTTGTGTTGATGCCTGATCGAGTGGAAGATTTATTAGAACAAGATACTTTTACGTTGGGTATATTGGCAGCACAATTAATTGTTAGAAATCAAACTTTATATGGAAGCTTATCCTAGAGATGTATGTGATAAGATTATGGCATTAGCTTAATTTATCTATAAAGGGATATACCATATCAAAAGAGGTTAAATTCAGCTAGTAAAATTGTTAGGAGAAAGAGCATATAGTTTTGATAATCTGTGGATTATATAAGTTTTTATCAGATGTATCTCGTAAATACGTAATGGATCGTTTTAAATATAATTATGTATGTGAGAATTATTTACATAAGGGAGTTACGAGAAAAATGAATTTATCTTCTGGTATGATTAGGTACTATGGTGAGTATAGTAGTGGAAATAATGTTGGATATTATGAAATATGTTAATGATATCAGAGAATCTGAGTCTAATGGTGTTGATATTAGCTTAGTAACGCATTATCGTGATATAACAAATGTTCAGGAATTACATCTAAAGTCTTTGAACAAACTATTGTTCAAGGTAATAGGGAAATCTCTTGTTTCGTTCAGCAATACAATTCTAATAAAGTAAGAAGTATTAAAAAAATGCTTTAGAAAAATGCTTTAGAAAAATTCACAGAACCTATCCTGATGCTTTAAAAACACATTGTACAGATTATGAATTGATATGAAAATCTGCTTGTACTAATAACATGATATTTTTTTCTAAGGAATTAAATATGGAAATGGATCAAGAAGAGTTGATTTTTGATATTTTTTCTAGTTTTCGTCATTATGCTATTCTAGCTAAGAGTGTTAGTAGAAGTCTTAAGGATTTTAAAGAATGTGAAGTACAAGTGACTAATGAATATCAGGATATGAGCTATTATATTTTATATATGCAATCAAAAATTATGTTGGATGCAGGGTTTTTTTCTTGCGTGCTAAAATCAATCCTGATTTACCTATCAACCAGCATGATATAATTATGATATGGTTCTAGTGCTAGTTTTGAGCTAGAATCTAAGGTTCAATATATAAGCATGTTATGCTAGGATTGTCTGTTGTACACCTTATTTATTGACTCTTATCCTAGGAAATATGATTGATTGTATTAAGGTAATAGCTCGTTTAGATATACCGGAAATGGGTAGTGCCTATCAAGCATTATTAACAAATATGTCATATATGTCTTTTCTGATTTTCTTGGATTTGTAATTCTATACTTTAAAAGTTGAATGTTTGCATTGATGGATCTCAGTTAATCTGTATTTTGAAAGTTATATACCTATTTTTGATAAATGATTAATAATGTGAATTGCAAGCGTAAGCTTAGATTTGGAAAGTAGCTCTTTCAGTTTGGGATTTGAAGGAAAATCTTTAATGCAGAGAAAGGTGAAGATGCAAATTTCATGTTTATCTAAACGGTTATTAAGGTGGTAGTGGAACAGATCAAATAAGATTGATGTGATATACAATTGAAAAAGCTATATATAGCATATCTCATCTTATAAAAGATCTTGTATTAAGTATGATTAAGGTATTATTTGATTCATTAAAAAATATGCAAATATCGTTTTCTTGGCAAAACAGAATAATGAAAAATAACATAGTACATGCGACTTGCTAAATACAGGGTCGTCGGATTTGCAAGAAGTGTCTAACATTCTGTATACAAGATATCAGTATTACAATTGATTGATTACTAGATATAGAACTAAAGCATTATATTTTCAATAATCGAGTATTTATTGTTGCTATTTTTACATATGTTAAGTTCTTTAAATGAAAATTTACATAAATATTGTAAATTATTAAAATAAATATTTATTATCCTGCTCGCCATATTATATAATATATTTATAAAAATTAACTTATATTAGTTATTAGTATTTTTGTCTGTTAATTATGCAGTATGTATATGAGAATAAGCCCTTTTAACATTATCTTGATAATCTTTGGTGCTGCTATATTTTTATCATATGTAGCGTTTGTAATGTTAGTTGCACGAAAAGGATATGTTACTAGCATTGGTTTTTCACTGAGTATTATAGCATTTTATATCTTATCATCTATGTTCTGTTATGCTGGATTAAAAGATCTAAACACCCAGAGAAAACTTTCAAGTTTACAGTATGATAAGTTAGTATCAGATGAAATGTTACATATTTCTAAAATTTTGGATGAAGTTGTAGATTATGATATTTCAACTATGAAAGATATTGTAGATAATATTAACAAATTTAATAATGGATTATCTGATAATATGCCTTATTTCTTTTTTTCGGAATTTAGTTCTATGTTCAATAGAATCTTAGGTGGTGAATTAAATTATTTTTATGATGAAGATGTACTAGAAGATAGACTAGGCGAAGATTTTTTATTTTTTATAACAGCTGCCAGATTTATTTGTAAATATCCTATGTTACATGCTATGTACTTTGATGAAATTGTTGAATTTATTCAGCTAGTTTCTCAAATAGATATTTCACATAAAAGTAGAGCTGATAAATTAGCAGCATCAGAACAAATTAAATCTTTAATAAGAAACAGGATGTATGTATTTAAAAATTATAGTGACTGGAAATCAAGTATTTCGGATGCATGTAATACGAAGATGAAACTGATTAAAGCATTTAATATTGATAAAAATATATCAAATCTTGATAAAGTTAGCAATAAAAAACAAGTAATTAAGGCATTGCTTTCTGTTTATAGTATTCAACACTACTGTGCTTATACACCTGATATGATAGAAGATATTGATAATATTTGTAATACAGTAGATGTGATTAGAGAAATAGGTGTTTATAAAGAGATGGTTAATGATATTTATAGAACTGATTTGTATGAGGATATTATAAAAGATAATGTTAAGAAGTATTGTTTACCATTTTATGATACACAAATTGATGCTATTTGCAGTTCATTGAAATATGTTTAAGTTGCAGTATTATTTAGTAGTATGGTTTCTTTTGTTATATAAATTTTTTGAAAATAGAGCTTTGCGGTGAGTATTTTTAAACTTTATATCTATTTTTGTAAATTGAGCTGAAAAACAATATGTTAAAGCATTCGTGTACTAAAGGTGTTATGTGATTTACAATATATTTTTATTAGCAAAGTAACATTATAAATTTACTAATAAAAATTAATAAATAAATTATATAAAAATATTTAAGAAATGATTGTTAAAATAGTAGAGATGTTGTAATTATAGCATTCGTTAATAGCAGTTCTGTAATTGTCTTTTGTAAATAATAATAGATATATGAAGTATTATATGCGCCATTATATGTAGTAGTGTTAGAAATATTCCAAATGGTAGAATAGCCATTATCATAAACATTTTAATGTGAGATGTTATATTTTTTAGAAGTTACGAATAAAATTTTATCTGTAAATTTTGTACATAAAGTTGAGAAATGCAAGAGCTTTCTAATATCTAATAATTTGTGTTTTATTTTCTGAATTCAATAAAAATTTTAATGAAGTATTAGATGAATTTATTACTGAATAACATAATTGATAAGAGTGTTATTGATCAGAGAATTAATGTAATCTTTATTTACAGAAGGATGACAAATGTATATAGCTTGTCATACCTTGACATGTAATGTATTAAGGATGTTATATGATTGATTATAGGGATTAACCAACAAATCAATATCTCATTACAAGATGAAATCGTTATTAGGCTATTAAAAAGTAGTAATGGAACGTTGAAAAGATCCTGTATTTATAAAATTATTATATAAATTTGAAATATTAGTAATAAAGGACGTTATAAAGTTAAGATGCAATAATTAGTTAATAATATCTTTTGATGTTATATATAAATTAAAGTAATATGTTAATATTTTAACAAATTAATTCTTATATAGTATTATGAATAGATCCAGATTTGTGTGTGTATTTATAGCATGTATTATGCTTATTGCTGCTATAGCTTCAATTGTTCTTATGGCTAAAAACATTAATATACCATATTTCAATGTAACTGCTGGTTTAGTTATGGCAGCACTAGCTATATTAGTTAGTGTTATATATATTATTATGGATCATCTACACTT
This sequence comes from Ehrlichia muris AS145, assembly GCF_000508225.1. GTDB lineage: Bacteria > Pseudomonadota > Alphaproteobacteria > Rickettsiales > Anaplasmataceae > Ehrlichia > Ehrlichia muris. The sequence goes on along the minus strand of NC_023063.1, from coordinate 455,287 downwards.
TACACAACAGCACAATATATCACCACATATTAGAGAAAATGAGCAAATGCTGTTATTTATACCCTTATCTAATGATCAATCAAATAAACTTGATCCTACAAATGATATTGTTGAAATAGACTATGATAGCATTAAATCTGGAATAAATGTTAATGAAGAAAAAAAGGTTGTATTAAATATAACTCAAAAATATAGGTTATTTTTTACAAAAGTGGTTAATGTACAGGTAGATCCTAACCATGAATGTATCTTATTATCGAATCATAAACAAATTTCTTACAATCAGAAATCAGGTATTTTTGTGCACATCAAAGCAGAACCATCAGTAATCAAGGATATCTTATCTAAGATCCACCTTCATATTAAATATTTTAAAATGAAGAATGGTGTGTTGTCGCTGACTTTTAATTATAGTGCTTTATGTAATCATATAAAATATGCGTTTGATCTGTTGATACATAAAACTGGAAAAGATTCTGTAACTTTATATGAGTTATTGTTAAGAGATATGTTGAAATCATGTCCAAATGATAGTAGTTTACTGATTCCATCTAGTATTTCTGCAGGAATAAAGAGGAAAGATCTATGGATCAATCAAGTAAGTGGCCGATTAACTCTAACTTTATTGATGGTCTTTCGTGTTTCGATGATATTAGGTAATGGGTCTGTATTTGATGATGATGAGGAATTATCTTCTAAAATTAAATTGTTACAAAATTATATAGTAAGTAATAAATTAACTCCTAAACCACAAGATATATTCACATTATTTGAGAAAATAAAACGTAAATTTTATGCAATACATGAAGTAGCTAACTATAGCTCTCTGTATCTTGATTACTATACAATACGTGGTATGCCTTTTAGTAAGCTAATAAGTTCTGAGATATGTGGAGGTGATACTATATTAGCTATTATGATTGCTATTGCTTCTTATCAGTGTAAGAGTTCAAAGTATCATGTTAAAACAAATAATTTTTTTAGAAGAATATTACATTCAGCTGGAAGTGGTGATTTAATTGCTGAAGTTAATAATGTAATAAATGGTGATTTGTCTGAAAAAATTAATTTGCATAGCTGTAAAGTGTTAACATCAAAAATCTCAATTGGACTGATGATTATCTCAAAGTCATTAGGTAGTATTTGTACTATTCGGGAGGTAGTTAATAGTGCAAGGGATTATGTAATGCTCAAATATTTCAATAATGTAGCAATATTGAAAAGTGTACCTGATTTTGTAGAATTTGAATCTACAAGAACAACTGTGTTTCATGAAAGAAGTAAACCAACAAGTAAAGTTAATATTGTTAATTATAGTAGTGGTAGTTCTGCTTCTATGTATCTAATGGTGTAAATTTAACAAAGTAAAAAGGTTATATACAAAACTATAAAAAAGTTAATAATATATTATTTAAATCTGGTCCTAAGAGTATAGGAATTGCTATTGAGAAGTTGGTATTAAATAGTACGATGAGAACTATACGATGAGAACTATACGATGAGAACTATACTAGAAAGATTGTTTAAGAAAGCATGTAATGAGCTGCTAAGTCAAAAAAGTTATTATTTTTTAGATAGTAATGGATACGGGTATTTTTATATTATTGGAATAGTGAAGATGTTGCAATTAAGAGCCAATATATCATTTTGGTTATTATAGAAATTTCTATTTTTTTTTGGATTTAGCATACAAATAATTCAATTAGACATTATAATAATAAATATAAATTTTATTATAAAAACATCCTACACATAAAACTTAAAATCATAGTATTACTTCTTTACACGATACAAATGAAATTACAATATGCTTAATAAACTAAGATTTTATTAAAATAACACTAGCAATTTGATTGCTAGGGCTACTAAACCAATCAATAGCAAAAGAATTACTATCAGAACAAAACAACTTAAAATGCATCAAAACTAAACTTATGTTCTACTAAGCATACTTTGTTGAATCATTCTTTCTGCAACTTCAATATTGAAATCATCAATATCAAAATGTGAACCAACTACACTATCCAAATTATCACAACTCATAAAATTAGTGTCACAAATAACTTGACTTAAAGTAACAGAACTATTATCTTTATGAGATCCTTGATTATCCATATCATAGCTACTACTATCTGACGGATTCATAGAAGATACAGGTAATTGACATACTTGGCTAGATTTCCCTCTAACAAAAATCTTTTTCAATTTTGACAATATACTTGTCTCACTTTCATAAGGTGGCACAACATAATCAGGAATAGTATTATCGTATAAAATCTCAACAAGTTTATCATATTTAACACCCATACGATTAGCATAAAATAATACAACTACAATTATAAGTAAGAATGCAAACATGACGGTATCCATAATATCAGCACAATTGTTATGCCTCATATTTACACAACTTAATATTAATCCTACGCTTGCAGTAATTACTACTGACATGCTACCCAAAGTCATCATTATCATATTAACTTCCATAAGAAATATCTACCTTTATTATCTGAAAAACATCAAAAACAATAGAAATATTATTAATATATTAACAAATTATTAAGCTTTTAATTAAGAGAAAAACTTTTTACTACCGTACCTATTTTATCATATAAAACATAACCATTTCCAGTATATTTAAACTTTTTCAACACCATTATCATTAAATCAACATTTTCTATCTAAAATCTCATAATAAAATTCAAGAAAATCATCTCCATTCTATACCCTATGAAATTGAGCTTTAGAGATGTAAATACACTATATGAATTAAAAATTAAAACTATCTACAAATAAACTATTTAATCAATACTGAAGCTGACAATAGGTTCTTATGAAAATGTTGTAAATAATTGTTTAACTCAATATATTTTTTACTCATGCCTTCATTATAACTTGCACATAATAATACAATTATCATCATAAACAAAAACGTAAATATCCCTATACAAGTTTGATCTGAGATATTATATTTGTACAACATAGTATTACCCTACTGCTTCCAAAATAGCAACAATAAAACTGCTACAGTTCAGCATTAAATCATGATTTTTATTATAAAAATCAACATAATATCCACAATATTTACTTGCAAATTTTAATATAAATCACTCAACCAATATTACCGTATGAAATTAATATCAAATCCCTATAAATAATTTTAAAATATGTTATCAATATATAAAATTTCATTGTGATTTAAACGTATTATTCACTATTAAAGACTTAGCTTTATCTCATATAACTTACTAATTGACTCATAATTATATGAAATAAACTATGTTATTAAATATTACACAAATTAAATCTTCTTAAATTTTGTTAATTTATAAAATATGTAAACCCTATATTATAAAATTATTGCATTTATATCATTTTACACAGGAATATAAGTAATATTTAAGCTTAAATTTTTGTTTAATATTTTAACTAATATATATACAATTAAATAAATACATCTCATCTATTTTACTTTGCTGTCCAACGTTTATTACAACTATTCATGTTATGTATTTATACAATCATCATATCCAATTGATAAGCTATTATCACACATGTCTTGTTGATTGATTTACAACTTGACCAGTGTCTACATCCATTATACTAGTTATAATTTCTCGATCCCCATTAGATAAAAAACGTAAAGTTTTCCTTTTTTCAGTTCTAGCAATACTTGAAATAGTATTTTTGTTAACAGTATCCTCATTTTTATCAATAATATTTTGATCAGCATTAGAAATAATATCCTCTACACTTTCATACTGATACAGAGATGTATAATGCTTACCATCAGCACAACACATTCTATAAATAACCTTTTTTAATAAAAAAAAGCTATAAAAACAATTATAGAAGCTAGAACGAAGATACCAATTTTATAAAAAAGAGACATATTAAACCCTTAAGTCAAATACATAAGACAAAAAATTAACTAATAACTATTTCTCTATATAAAGATGCATTAAAGATTAAAATAGAACAAAAACTTTACATATAATCTTTTGAAATTAAGTTTAATATTATTTAACATTATGTAGTATTTATACTAACATACAATTATTAAATAATCAACTTATAGATTAATAATTTAACTATTAATTCATACCCAACAAAAGCTAAAATAAATTCTTCATCTTAAAAAAAATAACACATATACAGCTAATCTATGATTTTTAATGCTTGAATAAATGCATTATGTGGAACATTAACATTCCCTATAGATCGTAATTTTTTCTTTCCTTTTTTCTGTTTTTCTAATAACTTCATCCTTCTGGTAACATCTCCACCATACAATTTTGCTGTAACATCTTTACGATATGGAGAGATAGTTTCACGAGCAACAATCCTTCCTCCTATTGCTGCTTGTATTGCAATTTTATATTGTTGTCTTGGAATTAAATCTTTTAATCTAATACATATTTCACGTCCTCTTTGCTCTACTTTACTTTTATGAATAATGCATGCAAGAGCATCTACTGGCTCAGAGTTTATCAAAATACTTAATTTAGCAATCTCACTATCTAAATACCCATCCATCTCCCAGTCTAAACTAGCATAACCTTTAGACATAGATTTTATTCTATCATAAAAATCAAAAACAACTTCGGATAACGGCAGTCTATATTTTAATAATGCTGTATTACCTGAATACGACAGATCCAGTTTCTCACCCCTCTTATTATTACATAATGACATGATAACACCTAAATATTGATCTGGTACCATAATAGTAGCACAAATCCATGGTTCTTTAATATTAGCAATATCCTGCTCACCAAAATCATGAGGATTATGTATTTCACGAACATCACCATTCCTAGTAGTCACTTGATAAATTACACCTGGAGCTGTAGCAGTCAAATCTAAATTAAATTCCCTTTCCAACCTTTCCTGAATTACTTCTAAGTGTAACATTCCTAAAAATCCACAACGAAACCCATATCCAAGTGCATTAGAAATCTCAACTTCAAAAGTAAAACTTGCATCATTAAGTTGTAATTTTTTTAAAGCTTCACGTAATCTTTCAAACTCTCCAGCCTCATTTGGAAAAATGCTACAAAAGACTACAGGATGAATTGTCCGAAATCCAGGAAGTGGTTCACTACATCTCCTCTGTTCTTCAGTGATCGTATCCCCCACTTTACAATCTGATAATTCTTTAATAGAAGCAGTAATAAATCCAATTTCACCTACTGAAAGTTGATCTACAATTTTTTTATGTGGAGTAAAAATACCTACATTATCAACTTGATACACAGCATTATTAGACATCATAACAATTTTCATGCCTTTTTTTATAATACCATCTTTAATACGTAACAAAATTACTATCCCAAGATATATATCATACCAAGTATCAACTAATATAGCCTTCAATGGATTTTCTAATTTTCCATATGGAGCTGGCAACTTGGAAACAATAGCTTCTAATACATCTTGTATACCAATACCTGACTTTGCCGACACAAGTAGTGATTCACTTGCATCAATGCCAATCATATCTTCTATTTGTAACTTCACTTTATCTGGATCTGAAGATGCTAAATCTATTTTATTCAGTACTGGAATAATTTCATGATCACTATCTATAGCCTTATATACATTTGCTAAAGTCTGTGCTTCAACCCCCTGACTACTATCCACAACAAGCAATGATCCTTCACAAGCAGCTAAACTCCTACTTACTTCATATGAAAAATCCACATGTCCTGGTGTATCCATCAAATTTAAATAATACGTTTGTCCATCCTTGGCTTTGTATACAAGTCTAACAGTTTGCGCCTTAATTGTAATACCACGCTCTCTCTCAATATCCATAGAATCAAGTACTTGATCCTTCATTTCTCGTTCATCCAAACCATTACACTTTTCTATTAATCGATCAGCCAATGTAGATTTACCATGATCAATATGAGCTATTATAGCAAAATTTCTTATATTACTCTTATCCATTTCATCCTCACATTCTATATAGCTTCTACACTTTACTTGCCTTTAAAGTAATAATTTCAAAAGTAGCAGGAATACTAGTTTTATCTATTGAGAAGTATCGTTTATAATTTTCAAAAATTTTTGTAATAATAGTTCTAGTTAAAGGATACCTATTTCTAGCATATAATACATTACCTTCTCCCATATTTTTTAAATCCCTAAATAAAGTATATATATCATTATACTCTACCATAATAGTATTAACATCTACTACAATATCAGAATATCCAGTTTTTTTTAATAAAGAAACAATATCTTGAACATGAATAAAAGGCAATACTCTAGGTGCAACACCTAAACCCATCTCTGCCCTGATAATTGAATGTTTTAATTCATAAAGAGTTTTACTCCCAAACAACGCAGCAAGAAAAACACCTCTAGTTTTTATAATATTATATATACTTAATAATACCCTAAATAAATTATTGACATTATGTAATGATGCATTACTAATAACAATATCAAAGGTATTGTTACAAAATGGTAGTGCCTCCTCATCAGCTACTACCTTATATCCACTCTGCACATTGTATAACATACAATATGATAAATCACATTGAATTACTTGCTCTTTAGAAGATATCAGCTTTTTCCGTAATAGATTTTCAATAAAAGAATTAGTCCTAACACCGATATTTAAAGCTAATCCTGTAGTAACTGAAAACAAACTAACCTTATCTAATAAAATATCACTAATTTCAGAAAATATAAAGTTACTATCTTTAGTATAAAATAGCTTGTCTCTATAAAGCTTTACAAGGCTACGGTCAAAAATAAGCATGGACTTTTTTACGTAGCAACCTAATTAAAAAAACCTAGGTTTTCTGGGAATGTCATTACCATTCCTACTATTACTGAATGAGCGATTATTATTTTCAAACCCATTCGACGGTAAATCCTCTCTATAATAATTAGATCCATTACTATTACGACGTGATGACCTATTACCACCTCCTCCACCACGCTTTTTATCATGACTACCATACCTATTGCTGTTATAGCCTTCCTTGAAACTACTGCCAGTACTACTGCAACTACCTGAATCATCAGAAAAGCTACCCTTTCTTATATTATAAAGCTCACCATCTATAGGTTCTCCAGTCTCTTGATCTACCCTACGCATAGATAATTGAATATGTTCACGATCTATGCCAATTACAAGTACTTTTACTTTATCATTTAAAGAAACTACACTACCCACTGCACTAATATGTTCATTTTTTATTTCACTAATATGTACTAATCCTCTTTTACCACCCAAGAAATTTACAAAAGCTCCAAATTTCACAATTTCAACAACAGTACCATCAAAAACTTTACCTATCTCGGGTTCAGTTACAACATCCATGATCATATTTTTAGCATGTTCCACTGCCTCATTATTAACAGCATATATCATAACAGTGCCATCTTGTATTATTTCAATTTTTGCACCTGTTTTATCACAGATATCACGTATATTTTTTCCACCACTGCCTATCACATTACGAATCTTATCCTTATTTATAAAGATAGATTCTATTCTAGGAGCATGATTTTTTATGCGATCGCGAGATTCTTGTATTACCGCATTCATTTTACCTAAAATATGTATTCTACCATCTTTAGCTTGAAGCAATGCCTTTTCAATTACCTCAATGCTAATACCTGAAATTTTCATATCCATTTGTAAAGCAGTAATACCTTCAGCAGTACCAGCTACTTTAAAATCCATATCACCAAGATAATCTTCATCACCTAATATATCTGAAAGTATTATAAATTTATCACCTTCCTTAATAAGTCCCATTGCAATACCAGCAACAGGAGATTTAATTGGCACACCTGTATCCATTAAAGCCAAAGATGCTCCACAAACTGTAGCCATTGAAGAAGAACCATCTGATTCTGTAATCTCAGAAACTACTCTAATAGTATATGGAAAGTCTGATTTCTCAGGTAATACATAACGAATTGCTCTCCAAGCAAGTTTACCATGACCTATTTCTCTCCTGCCAGGAGCACGTAAAGCTGCAGACTCACCAACTGCATAAGGAGGGAAATTATAATGTAATAAGAAATTTTCTCTCCTATCGCCATCTAAATCATCAACTATTTGCTCATCTTGAGGTGTACCTAATGCAGTCACAACTAATGCTTGTGTATTTCCTCTAGTAAACAAAGCAGAACCATGTGCCTTAGGTAATACATCTATTTCAATTTCTATACCACGTATTTCATCAAATGAACGACCATCTATTCTAGAAGAAGTATCAACGATCTTGGACCTTACTAATGATCTTTCAAAGGTTTTCAACGCACTAATTATATCTTGACTATTACATGCTATATTATCAGCACTATATTTTTCTGTCACTTCAACCAAAACTTTATCTCTTAACTCTTCCAATTTTAATACTCTTTCTTTTTTAACAGTATTAGCATATGCTAAACTAAAATTTTCTTTATAAGATGATTCGATATAATTTACAATTGAACTAATATCATGTGGTATAAATTCGACAGGCATCTTACCACTGTCACTACTAAATTCCTTGATTAAATTAATAACTTCTTGACAATTCTGGTGCCCAAAAGCTATTGCCCCTAACATTTGAGACTCAGATAACTCGGATGCCTCAGACTCAACCATCAAAACAGAATCCTCATTACCTGATAAGAATAAATCTAAAGAACTACATGCCATTTCATCAGCAGATGCATTCAGTAAATACTTATCTTCTGATGGCAAATACCCAACTCTTGCACCAACTACTAAGCCATTAAAAGGAACACCAGATATAGACAAAGCTGCAGTTGCTCCAATTAATGCAGTAACTTCAGGCGGCGTAACTGTATCATATGAAAGTAAATTACATACTATACTAATTTCATCATAAAAGCCAGCAGGGAATAAAGGCCTGATACTCCTATCTATTAAACGAGAAATCAATGTCTCTCTATCAGATGGTTTACCCTCTCTCTTTAAAAAACCACCAGGAATTTTACCAACAGCATAACTCTTTGCAACAAATTGCACGGTTAATGGCAGAAAATCTACCGGCTCTTTAGTTTTACCTACTACCACTGTGGCTAACACTGTAGTACCAGCATAACTAACCATAACAGCACCACTAGCTTGCCTTGCTATCTTACCACTCTCTAAAATTAAGGTATTCCCTCCCCATTCTGCAGATCTTCTTATCAAATTAAACATATATCATTTCCTACTTTTTATAAATTAAATCAGTGAAAAATATCTCTGATACCTAATCGTTTTATTAATGCCAAATATTCACTATCTCCATATTTCTTTCTAACATACTGCAACACATTACGTCTTCTACACACTAATACCATTAAACCACGTCTACAATGGAAGTCTTTTTTGTGGATTTTAAGATGCTCGGTCAAATTACGTATTCTCTCTGACAAAATTGCACATTGCACAAAAGAAGAACCAGTATCATCTTTCTTAAGGCAGTATTCACTTATTAACTCAGATTTTCTTTTACTTGTAATTGACATAACTAAAACACCAAATCTTTAAACATTAAAAACACGTACTGGCCTTACGACATTATTAAATATATTACAAATTGCCACTGGCACATTATCCGTGCTAACATAACAGATATCACAATTACTAATGACGCACAAGTTATTTAACTCAATATTTTGACCATTTTTTATCTTTTTTATCTGAATATCAGAGAAAATACTATCAAGATGTTTTATATCTTGCAAAACATAACATAAAGGAAATAAATAACTACATTTCCTACCATCACTATGTAGCATCTTTAACATTTCTAAAGTAATGGCATTTTTTTCCCTAAAATAACCTACCCTAACTCTTTGTAATTTTATAACATATCCTAAACATCCTAATTGTATACCTAAATCCCTTGCTATAGAACGGACATATACACCTTTCTTACACAATAAATAAAAATCTGCCCTGTTATTTTCTTTGTCAACAGACAATAATTTTAACTCTAATACATAAACGTGCTTAGAAGCTAAACTTACATCTTGACCGCTTCTAGCTAATTTAAAAGCCCTAATTCCATTTACATGTACTGCTGAAAAATTAGGAGGAACTTGTTTCAACAATCCAACAAAATTTGGAATAGCTTCTTTTATATCTTCCAAATTAGGTATTATATTACTCTTCTCTATTATCTCTCCTTCTGCATCATCAGTCGTTCTCTGTTCACCCCACTGCACCGTAAACAAATAAGATTTTACAACATCAACAGCATAAGGCATAACTTTTGTAGCTTCACCAATAGCAATAGGCAAAACACCAGAAGCTAAAGGATCTAATGTACCTGCATGACCAGCTTTTTTGACATTCAAAATCTTCTTGACTAAATTAACTGCAGCAGTAGAACTTATACCACATGGTTTATTCAAATTTATCCAGCCATACATATCAATAACTATAAAAAACTCATATCACTAAATTAACTTAATAACTTTCCAACGCAATACAATTTATACAGTAACTGTACTAAAAATAAAAATATCTAAAATCACTTAATGAATAAATAATATCACAGAAAATCAATATATTAAACTTTACTCTTGCTAAAAAAGTTAACTATTATGTATTATATCAACACATTAATAATTACTTAGTGTAATAACCAAATCAAGTGTAATCTAAATTCATATAAATAACTATTAAATAATTACAGCTACTTAAAGTAAAATATTAAATTTTAATATAATGTTGATATTAAAAAAAATATCATTTATTGCAAAGGTATTTTAATAAAGAAATTTTTAAAATTCCATATATAATGACAAAAAAATTTTCTGATGAAAATTATAACTTTATCAAAAAGTACTTAATGATGCATGAACATTTGTTTGTATTAATTATAGCTAACAAAACAAATATCAGTAAGTTATATACTGATATTAATTTTTTACATTAACTAGATAAAACAGCAGCAATTTATAATATATACATGATCTGTACATCAATAAATTTAATTCATTATATCAATCATAATTTACATTATTATCAAAAATTTATTTACAGATCTTGAATTAAATTATATAGCTATACTAGTAGCACCCTTAGCTCAGCTGGATAGAGTTTTTGACTACGGATCAAAAGGTCGGGCGTTCGAATCGCTCAGGGTGCACCATTTTCTCTATCGCTTTCTACTGAAACCTGTGAGAAAATACCTTCAAATTTTATTATAATTATCTGTTAATAGGTTCCTCTAAAGTCTATACCAAAATAAAATCTTATTCATTTATATTTTATTATTATAAGTTTATATCACAGTAATTTTAACCTACAAAATTCCAAAACTCATACTACCCTTCACTTTAACTATATGCTATGATTAAGTAATTCGTAAAATACAAAAATTATGACTATCATGGCAATTAATACATCAGGTCCCATATGCTCTGTTGCTATAATTAATAACAATCAAACTATACACTATGAAGAAAGTATATCTGAGAATCAACACTCAGAATCTCTATTCAAATTAATTCATAAACTATTTGATAAATCCAATAATTCATACAGCACTATAACAAATCTTGGAGTAGTAGTAGGACCAGGAAGTTTCACAGGTATTAGAGCTGGGATAGCTGCAGCTCAAGGTATACACCTTGCATCAAAAATTACCTTACATGGTATAAGCACTCTAGAAATGCAAGCATATCTGATATCAAACTCAACAAAAACCAATGATGATGAGATATTTTCAATAATTGAAGTATCTAACAATAAATTTTATTCTCAAACTTTTAATCATAAATTCATTGCAACAAGTAAAATAAAACTACTAGATAAAAATTTTAATTATAATGATTATAAACATTACACACAATCCATAACATCAAGCAATTTTAATGCAAAAATAGCTGCTTTATTATTGTCTTACAAATTACAAAATAATTTACCTACATTGAATACTACACCTATATACTTTAATACAATAAACTAATTACACTACATGTTATATCAATAAAACACTGTCTAATATTAATAACTAAATTATATTAATTTACAAATATCATGACTAAAATAAATTACAAATTACTGATGTTTCACATAAATGTTTTTTTTCAATAACAGTATCCCACTAACGATTATAATGAAAACATTTGCATGAGATTTTTTGTCTGATATATTAAAAGCATTTGATATTTATATGTGTACACACAATGAAATTCAAAGCCTTTTTCGTAAAGCCATTGCTTATAGTTTTAGTATGCTCTTTAGTATTTATAGCATTTGGAGCATCCTTCCTTCCTGGTAGTTTTACTAACGAAAAATATATTGCAAAAATTGGACACGAAAAACTATCATTGCAAGATTACACAAACGCGTATCACGATGAATTAAGATATATACAGCATGTACTAAATCGTGCATTAACAGAGGAAGAAATTGCCCAATTCAATATTAAGCTTTCTACATTAAATAAGTTAATTGAAAACAAAGTCCTTACAAAATTTACTGATTCATTAAATCTTAAAGTAGGAGAAAAAAGCATATTAAATCATATTAAGAGCATAAAATTTTTTCAAGACGAAAATGGAAACTTTGATAAAACAAAGTTTAACACAGGGTTATCAAATGCAGGACTTACAGAAAGGTTATATATAAGCAAATTAGAAAAAGCATTCCCTATAACTATGCTGATGAATTGTTTATTTAGTGGTACGCAAAATACTTATATTCAATATCATCAAGAACTAATAAAACAAATTATACAAAATTTACATCAAGCACGTACTATAGATATTATAGAGATATCACCTACAATTAATAACATTTCTGTTCCAAATATTGATGAATTAAGAAAATTATATGAAGAAAAGCGAAAAGATAACAATTTCATGTTTCCAGAAAATAGGGTTATAGAATATGTAACAATTGACTATGAAAGCTTTATTAATCAAACAAATGTAACACAAGAGGAAATAGCTAATGAAATAAAAGTTCAAGAATTAGATGAACAAAGAGATATATTCAACTTAGTATTCAGTACTAAAGATGAAGCTGAGGTTGCTTTGAAAGAACTCAATGCAGGTACAGATTTCAATAGTGTAGTTACAAATATTGCACACACCACACTAGATGATATAACATTACACAACATTGTAAAAAATACACTTCCTAATGATATAAGAAATCAAGTATTTTCTTTAAAAGAAGGAGAAATAAGCCCTATATTACACAGTATGTTTGGATGGCATATTATAAAGATACAAAATATTCACAAAATATCTACTAAAGACTTAGAAGAATTAAGTAAAAAAATTGAACAAAATCTTAAAAAGAAAAAAGCTACTGATCTATTATATACAGAAATTCAAACTATAAATGATAAGATTAACAGTGGTACATCTATTAAGGAGATAGCAGAATTATATAATTTATCTATAAAGACAGTAGTTGCTGACATCTCAGGCAAAGATCCATCTGATCATAAAGTAAAAATGTCAGAGACAAACTATGATGCCATCACTTTAGCCGCATTTTCAGCACAATTAAATAAACCTTCTAACTTTATCGACAATGATGATTATTTCTTTAGTGTAAATGTTACTAAAATAGAACCTTCTCGAGAAAAAACTTTTGATGAAAGTAAAGAACAATTAGTATATGAATGGCAGCGTAATTTAAAAGCTCAAAAATTATCTAAGTTAACACAAGAAGTTGTTATAAAACTTAAATCAGGTATAGAGATACATAATATTGACGGAGTATCATTAAGTCCTAATCAAATAGTTTACAGAAATAGTGTTGCAGCAGTAGACAATCCTGGTCAAAATTACCCTAGTGATTTTATAAATGAAATTTTTCATCTGAAAAAAGGAGAAATCAGTAAGAGTTATCAACATGACACAAGTCCTTCAGAACAAAAAATGTTAATAGCAGTGTTAAAAGACATAAAAGACACTGATCAAGTGAGTAATATAGATCTCAAGAATATTCAGGCAAAAATTGCAAATGACAATTTAGAATCACTAAAAAACCAGCTAATAACACATTTAATAAAAAAATACTCTGTGAAAGTCAATCAAGGCTTAATTGATAATGTACGATAATCTTAACGGTATTTTTCATAATGAATTGTGTTGAGTATTTTGCTAATGAAAAAAACTTATACAAAAGCATGCAGGTTATTAAACATTCCATTTTAGTAAAGTACTTATAAAAGATGTTTATATGGTTCTTGTCTTTAAATCTACTAAACAAAGCATTTACTATTAAACAAACTTATATATACAACATGTAGGCTATAAACATTCCATTTTAGTAAAGTACTTATAAAAAATGTATATGATTCTTGTCTTTAAATCTACGCCATATTCCTTAAACAAAGCATTTACTATTAAACAAACTTATATATACAACATGTAGGCTATAAACATTCCATTTTAGTAAAGTACTTATAAAAAATGTATATGATTCTTGTCTTTAAATCTATGCCATATTCCTTAAATAAGCATTTACTATTAAACAAACTTATATATACAACATGTAGGCTATAAACATTCCATTTTAGTAAAGTACTTATAAAAGATGTTTATATGGTTCTTGTCTTTAAACCTACGCCATATTCCTTAAACAAAGCATTTACTATTAAACAAACTTATATATACAACATGTAGGCTATAAACATTCCATTTTAGTAAAGTTACTTATAAAAAATGTATATGATTCTTGTCTTTAAACTTACACCATATTCCTTAAACAAAGCATTTACTATTAAACAAACTTATATATACAACATGTAGGCTATAAACATTCCATTTTAGTAAAGTTACTTATAAAAAATGTATATGATTCTTGTCTTTAAACTTACACCATATTCCTTAAATAAGCATTTGCCAATTAAAAAATTTTTATATAAAAACATGTAAGACTATTGAACATCTATCTGAGAAATATTGTTAAATTTACCATTAACACTTGCATTCTTTATAAAAAACTATACTAGATATTTTTGTCAAACTAACAAAAACAAACAACATTACTCAAGTTCATACAAGGTACATGTAAAATATATTCTTATATAAAATCAATTAAAACACCTTTAAATCATGTTTGGACAGATACTAAATCTTAAAACTTTATTTTACAACAATCACTCTTAGTTCAAAGCTACATATTATTTGATATAGTTTACTAAAACACAGTATTCTCTTAATAACATTTTTACCATAACATCTAGGATTTTAATGCATATCTTCCATAGCCTGATACATTATTATAACAACTTATTACAGGCATCTAAAATACGATCACATGCTTTAGATAAGTTTTCATTAGAAGCGGCATAGGATATTCTAAAAAATCCTTGTGCTCCAAACGCTTCACCTGGTACTACAGCAACATTATAATCTTCTAATAAGTATCTAGTAAAATCCATAGCACTATTTATAATTAAACCATTCCTTGTACTTTTACCTATTAATTTTTTGCAGGAAATGAACACATAAAACGCACCTTGAGGGTTTCTTACAGACAATAATGGAGTATTATTTACCATATCTATCATCATATTACGACGTGCTGCAAATATTTTATTTCTTTCATTTAAAAACTCTTGATCCCCAGTTAAAGCCTGTATTGATGCAATCTGTGCAATACTATTAGGATTAGTTGTACTTTGCGATTGTATAACAGAAATTGCATTAATAACTTTTGAATCCCCAGCTACATACCCTATTCTCCATCCAGTCATGGCATAGGACTTAGAGACCCCATTGATTGTAAAGACTCTATTGTACAAGCGCGGTTCTACTTGAGCAATGGTAAAAAATTCAAGACCATCATATATTACCTTTGAATATATATCATCAGTCATCACATAAATATTTGGATATCTTAATAAAACTTCAGCAATCCCTTTCAATTCTTCATACGTATACATTAATCCTGTAGGATTATTTGGAGAATTCACAATTAACCATTTAGTTTTTTCAGTAATCACAGACTCCAATAAATCAGGAGTTAATTTAAATGCTTCACCACAATCAACAATGATAGGATTTCCACCAGAAATTTTTACCACATCTGGATAAGATACCCAATATGGAGCTGGTATTATCACTTCATCTCCACTATTTATAGTGACCATAAATAAATTATAAATACACTGCTTTGCACCATTTCCAACAGAAATTTGATTGACATCGTAAGTTAAATTATGATCCTGTTTAAAACGATTAACAATTGCTTTTTTGAGTTCGATGACCCCATCAACTGCTGTATATTTAGTCTTACCAGCATTAATTGCATCAATAGCTGCTTGCTTAATATGTTGTGGGGTATCAAAATCAGGTTCACCAGCACCTAAAGAAATGACGTCTACTCCTGACATTTTCAATTTTTGAGCTTGATTTGCAATTTCAAGTGTTGGAGAAGGTTTAATACATCCCATCCTTTCAGCTATAAATGACATAATTACCCTAATATTCTATATATAAACAAATGTATTTTAGTATACTTCAATTAATATTCAACATTACTGTTATTCATATCATGATTGCACAAATGCATTAATACATCAACTTATTTAAATCTCTAGAAAAATCAAATAAAGACATTAACATGTGAAAACAGCAGGTACTATCTTAGTAATTTTAATATATGGCAACAAAATTAAAAATAACTCCAACATTATAAATGCAATATAAAAAACTTTTTTATTACAACATTTTTATCAAAATAAACATTAAATCAACAATATAAGAATCTTACAGTTAGATTTTAAATGAAAAAATATAAAGCTTCACATTATATAATGTATTTTATTCTTAAATTATAATTGCAAAACCATTAAATTGTAGTATTAAGTGCTATAATGATCGTTGCTATATAATTAACTAGGTAATTTTATGAATCTCATAACAAAACAAGCCATTGACTTTACAGCAAAAGCCGTTATGCCAGATGACAAAATATGTGAATTTAATTTAAAAGAATATGTTAGTGGTAAATGTGCTATTTTAATCTTTTACCCAAGAGATTTTACATTTGTATGCCCTACAGAAATTATATCTTTGCACAACAGGATACCTCAATTTATGGAAAAAAACACTGAAATTATTGGTATCAGCACAGATTCAGAATTCTGTCATAGTCACTGGCGTAATATTAGTGTAAACAAAGGTGGAATTGATAAGATTAGCTTCCCGTTGATTGCAGATGATTCGCATTTCATCTCCAGTAACTATGGAGTATTACACAATAATAGTATTGCATTAAGAGCAACTTTTATCATTGACGATAACTTTATAGTACGTCATCAATCAATAAATGATCTCCCCATAGGTAGAAATGTAGACGAACTTTTAAGAATAATAGATGCAATAAAACATCACCAAATTCATGGAGAAGTGTGCCCAGCTGGATGGATACAAGGAGATCCAGCAATGGAAGCATCACAACATGGTATTGAAGATTACTTAAAGTCACATATAGATAATCTTGAAAAAAGCACTATGGATAAATAAATGACACAAACATACAATACAAAAGTCTTAATCATAGGCTCTGGAGCAGCAGGATGTACTGCTGCTATATATGCTGCTCGTGCAAATTTAAAACCTATATTAATAACTGGGATGTGTCCAGGAGGACAACTTACAATCACTACAGATGTTGAAAATTTTCCAGGTTTTGCCGATGCAATACAAGGACCAGATTTAATGGAACAAATGAAACAACAAGCCCTTAACTCTGGAGCTCAGGTTATATCTGACGAAATAAAAGAGATATGTTCAGATGTATATCCTTTTAAATGTATAGGAATATTTGGTGATCAATACATCACAAATAGTATTATAATTGCAACAGGAGCTCAGGCAAAATGGCTTAATATAAAAAGCGAAGAAATTTTTAAAGGTAGAGGTGTATCTGCATGTGCTACATGTGATGGAACATTTTTTACTGGTAGTGATGTTGCCGTAATAGGAGGAGGTAATACAGCTGTAGAAGAGGCATTATATCTAACAAGGCATGCAACAAAGGTGTTTTTGATTCATAGAAGAGACAAGCTACGAGCTGAACCTATAATGCAAGAAAGATTATTCAGCAATAATAAAATACATGTTATATGGGATAATATTGTAGAAGAAATATTAGGAAATAAAGAAAGTGGTAACGTAGAAGCTATAAGATTAAAATCTGTAAAAACTGGAGATATCACTACTATTTCTGTAAAAGGAGTATTTGTTGCTATAGGACATACTCCAAACACACAAGTACTTAAAAATAAAGATAACAGCAATATAGTAGATTTAGATAACGATGGATACATTATTACCAAACCTGGTAGTACAGTAACCAGTTATCCTGGTATTTTTGCTGCAGGTGATGTACAAGACAAAATATATAAACAAGCTGTCGTTGCAGCAAGCTCCGGATGTATGGCTGCACTAGAAGCTATTAAATTTTTATCAGAACAATAGAAATTCATTATGTTTTCAATAAAAGATAACAAACCATAATATATCATACTAAACTTGGCAGACACAGTAACTAGTTATCCTGTGGTATTTTTGCTGCAGGTGATGTACAAGACAAAATATATAAACAAGCTGTCGTTGCAGCAAGCTCCGGATGTATGGCTGCACTAGAAGCTATTAAATTTTTATCAGAACAATAGAAATTCATTATGTTTTCAATAAAAGATAACAAACCATAATATATCATACTAAACTTGGCAGACACAGTAACTAGTTATCCTGTGGTATTTCTACTGCAGATTATGTACAAGGTTAAAACATATAAATAAGATGTCGTTGCAGCAAGCCCCGGATGTATGGCTGTACTGAATTTTATCAGAACGACAAATTTATTATATTATTAATATAATAACTAGTACAACCCTTCACAAAATATTAGAATTTGTAAAATTAAGCATTCTTTACATAAACTTTATTATATCATTATTATATTCGTATATACATTTCATAGATAATATCAATTTTAGAATTTGCTGCTGTTACTTCTCCTTAAATCTTACTCTTTATACATAATTTACATAACACCACTAAATGTTGCGTAATCTAATTTTTGATACAGTTGTATACATGATTACATAAAAATCTAGATCTTATACAGAGTATGATCATTAACATTTTAGAGATATCATCTATTAATATATTATACTACCAACATTCTAGTATTATATACGTCCAAGTTATACCTTCTTTTCTTTGTTTCCATATTGTATATACCTTAGAATTATTGATTATGTATTTTGATACATCCCACTCATATACACAATTATTTGTCACAAATATCAACATATGAAAATATAACTTAATTTTTCTACACTTTTATAGAAAATCATAGCAAGCTGTTTCGCTTACCAATATAGCATAGCCAGTCAAAAAGCAAGATTATAATTAAAGGTTAACAACTATTTAATTAGCATTTTGATAGAAATCTTTTAAACATTTCTGTACATTTGTAGGTACAAAAGCACTAATATCACCGTTTAAACGTGCTATCTCTTTTACAAAACTTGAAGAAATAAATTGAGTATCTTCTGAAGCTGGTAAAAATATAGTTTCAATTTGAGAAGTAAGCTTATAATTCACCCAACTCATTTGAAATTCATAATCAAAATCAGATATAGCTCGCAATCCTCTGATAATAATAGATGCATTGTTTCTCTGAGCAAAATATACTAATAATCCATCAAAAATCACAGTATCCACTGTCATATTCAGTAATTTTATCTCATGCTGTATCAATTCTGCACGAATTTCAGCAGAAAAAATAGTCTTTTTTATGCAATTCCTAGCAACCCCTATAATTAACTTATCAACTAAGTTACAAGCTCGCTTGATAATATCAATATGACCAAAAGTAATGGGATCAAAAGTACCAGGATATATACCTACCTTCACAGAAAATCACTATTAAAATAAAAATATATTCTATCACAATGTACTATTAATTTAAGCTTATATTTTCACTTGAATGGATGATACTTATAATATATAATCCATAGACTTATATTAAATTACAGGCTTGTATTAGCATATTGTTAGATGTCATCTCTGTAGTACAATAATATAGTGCTGGCTTGATAGCTCAGTCGGTAGAGCAAAGGACTGAAAATCCTTGTGTCGTTGGTTCAATTCCAACTCAAGCCACTTTTCCTTATGTTTCAGGGTTTACTTAAGTCTTTATGGTATATTTATCATATAGTAGGCATAGTTAATAGTTTTACGGAGACTAAATGCGTTATTTTATATTAATATTATCCTTTCTATTGTCAATATCAGCATTTGCATTAGAAACAGCACAAAATAAAATGGTTGTTGGTTTTGTACGCACAGCAAAAGAAACTTACCCTGAAGAATGGACGTTTTCAAACAACATTGCGGAAATGCTAGAAAAACTAGGGGCAGAAGTTGTACTACTTGACTACAATGCAATATTAGATTTTAAAAAAATAAAAAATGAGTCTTTAGAAGAGTCTAAAAACGATATTTCCCTTTTAGAAGAAATAGAAGCTAACAAAATCCAGGATGCAGTTCACAATTTCATTAAACAACATAAAATTAATAGAATATTTATTCCTGGAAATTACTATAACGTAGACACTGAACCTTATTCGCCAACTCCAAACAGACAACTTGTAACTAATGCAATTGTAAAAATTGTAGAAAGTAACCCAAATATCCACTTAATAGGAGTATGTGGAGGACTACAAGGTATAATGCATGCAGTTGGAATAGAGGTTATCAGAGTGAAAAAGATAATTGCATCTAAAGAGGCTATAGCTGCACACTCTATTTCAATGCCAGATCCACATAGAAAAGATGTAGGACTCCACAGATTACGAGTTGTACCTGGAAGTAGATTATCAAGTATCATTTCTAAATATACCAAGCCAGACGATAATGGATGGATTTCAATATATTTTCCAGATGCACATGGAGGAGTAGTAAACAACAGTCAAGAAAATATACAAAAAATAGAATCTCTTGGATACAAGATAGTAGGGTTTTCTGATGATGGCATCATTGAAGCAATTGAAGATAAACATGGAAACATTTTATTTCAAGATCATCCAGAAGCCTTAGCAATTAATGCAATAAAAGGATCTGAGCAAGACATTAAGGATGATAATGATACAAGAAGACGCCAAGCAACTTTGTCAGCAATTGCTATTATTAATGATTTCCTTTACAGAAACTAAATTTGAATTACAGGTATTATATTTATCATTGCGTGATTTATGTTAATACTTAATGCTTTTTATTACAGTAGAGATAAGCATAGTAAACAGCTCACCATTTTTTAAGTAGAGTGATACTACCTTCTTACAACAACAATATAGCATTTTTTAACATTACTTGAAAAAATCACTTAATCATGAGTTAAGATATGCTCTATCTTAGATCAATTAATTAAATACTATAATTCTATTATGTTATCTTTTAACAAAAATAATATATTTAATACTACTATCTTAATACAAGCAGTACTCTTCAACAAATATACAATTTTTTTCTATGAAATCTTATAATCTTCTTATGCTATTTTCAGTACAACAAATAATAGAATCTTCAGTACTAAGTTACTACTTTCCAAAATAAAGAAACATAAAAAATTATTTTACGTAACAATGCTCATCACAATTGACTATTGAACATATATATGATACGTGCTATTCTTGCTTCAATCTTATGTTAATCAATACTTATTAATGCGTTTATCAAATTATTATGCACCTACATTAAAAGAAACATCAGCTGATGTTTCAGTGATATCACATAAGTATTTAATACGCGCAGGGCTTATTAGGCAAATTGCTTCTGGTATATACACTTGGCTCCCATTAGGTTTAAAGATACTAAAAAACATTGAAAATATTATCAGAGAAGAAATGAATAAGTCAGGAGCTCTAGAAGTATTAATGCCATTAATACAACCAGCAAGTCTATGGAAAGAGTCAGGGAGATACGATGACTATGGGTCTGAAATGTTACGCATTACAGATAGAAATCAACGCGAAATGCTTTTTGGGCCAACTCATGAGGAAGTGATTACTGATGTCTTAAGAACAACACCGATAAATCATAAAAATCTACCACTAGTTTTATATCAAATACAATGGAAATTTCGCGATGAACTACGTCCAAGATATGGGATAATGAGATGTAGAGAATTTTTAATGAAAGATGCATATAGTTTTGATAAAGATTTTAATGGTGCTATTTCATCCTATAACTTAATGTTTAAGGTTTATATACAAATTTTTAAAAAGCTAGGTTTAACCCCAATAGCAGTTAAAGCAGACCCGGGTCCTGTAGGAGGAACCTTAAGTCATGAATTTCATGTATTAGCAAATTCCGGAGAAAGTACTTTATACTATGACCAAGATATTATTGATTTAATGAATAGCGATAGTATTGATATTGAAAAAATAAAAAACACTTATACTGTAGCAGATGATACGATTGATCCTAAAACTTGTCCTATACCACCAGATAAAATAAAAACAAGCAAAGGAATAGAGATAGGCCATATTTTTTATCTAGGAGATAAATATTCAAAACCAATGAATGCCAATTTTTGTGACAACAACAATAACAAACCTTTACAAATGGGATGTTATGGCATAGGAATATCAAGGTTAGTAGCAGCAATAATTGAAGTATCTCATGATAATAGAGGTATTATTTGGCCAGAACAAATAGCTCCATTTAAGTTTTCCTTAGTAAATTTATATTCATCAAATGATAAATGTAGAAAAGTTTCTGAAAACTTACATATACAACTACATGATGATATTTTATACGATGATACAGACGATAGCCCTGGTATTAAGTTAGCAAGGACAGATCTATTAGGTATGCCATGGCAAATTATAGTTGGAAAATCAACAGCAGAACAAGATCTTATTGAAGTAAGAAATAGGTCAACAAAAGATACATTTTTAATTTCTATTGAACAATTTTTAAAACAATTTAAGAAATGATACTAGGTATTGGTACAGATATTGTTTATATCCCACGTATATCGAATTTATATAAAAAATTCGGTATTAAGTTTCTTAAGCGGGTATTCAATGAAAAAGAAATAGAAGATAGTAAGAAATATACAAACTTCGATGCACAAGTAAGACATTTTGCAAAACGTTTCGCAGCAAAAGAAGCTTATGTGAAAGCATTAGGAACAGGTTTTGGCAAATCTATAAAAATGTCAGATATTATAATATCTAATAACTTATATGGAAAACCACAAATTACTATAAATAATAATAGCACAAAACATAAAATTGAATTATCAATTAGTGATGAAAAGGACTATGCTATCGCCTTTATAGTTCTATATATAGAGTTATAATCATACTATATATACAAAAATACTATAGAACATAGGTAGTTTGTGTAACAAATTAAATATCTGCGAGCATAATCTTAAAAATTATATTCCTTATATTAAATCTTACATAATCTTAATATTACAATAACTCTCCTTATTACATGATTAGAAATTAACAAAAAACACTACAAATTCATGCTTATCACCAGAACTACCTTACATCTCATAGCATTTATTATGTATTAAAAACTTACTACTTAACATAATTCCACTTTTAAGTACTACAATTATTATCAAATTTTTGTTGCATGTAAGGAATACAATATGTATATTGTATATGTTTTTTTCCTCGGTAGCTCAGTGGTAGAGCACTTGGCTGTTAACCAATTGGTCGCTGGTTCGAATCCGGCCCGGGGAGCGTGTTATTTGTTTTGATATTCTTCACAAAGCTTGTGATAACTCTAGTTATCGTTAATATTCATTATATTTTATTACTATTTTAAAAAGATACTATGTAAATCTGTTGACTTATATAAAATGTAGTATTATAATATATACCGTGCTTTAGCACTATGGCAATAAAGACATCTTAAAATAGATGTATTGGACCCGAGGGCAGTGCTCGGCATCTCCACTTTTAGCCTATGGGGGTGAAACAGGATCGACATGCATAATAAAGGGGATAGTTTTTGCTCGGTGAGACAGCAACCGTTTAAGTGCTCAAAATTTATAAGTGCAAACGATAATTTCGTTTTTGCTAATGATAATAATAGCAACGCTAACTTAGTGGCTGCTTAGTTTTATTATTAGCGCGGTTTTTTAAGGGTTTTCCGGGCAACAGAAAAACCCTTGTTTATATGATCAGAAACTTATTTATGAGTAATGTAATAGAATATCAAAAACTTATGCATAATGCTATCTGTAGCGTTATCAAGGATGCCTTAACTATTGTAGCACAGTCACAACATTCTTATAACATACACATTGCTATATCATTTCTAACACATTACAAAGGAGTAATACTACCTGATCATGTAAAAAACAATTACCCACAAGAAATTACTATAATACTACAACATCAATTTAGAAATTTACAAGTATTTAACAACAGTGCTAGTGTAGTGTTGAGTTTTCAAGGTAAAGAAGAAACAGTTATTATCCCATATCATTCTATTATTAAATATATAGATGTCCACCAAGGTTTTGTTCTTGATCTTGAGCAATACACTAGTAATAATATAGAAGAACTAGAAGATTGCAGTAATGATATTAATCATACTAATGAAGAGAGTGATAAAAAAGGCAATCAGGATAATATTATCTTTATCGATACATTTTTAAAAAAATAAAATTTTTATGCTTTACTACAATAAGTTTATCAGTGTATCATCTTACTACTGAAGTACAGTTTATCTTACCATATGCTTCCTTTATATCATTACGTTTTTGTATTACTAGAAGTTTACTATACATGTGTATTTAATATTACAAATACAAATTTCTATACACATTGTACTTGAAATTTACTAAATATAACATATTAACATGCTTTTTTTCAGGAAATAACAAATACATACTGACAACATATGTCTTTAAAATCTTATTTACTATGCATACTAATCCACAATTAAGAAATCACTTTTTGAATTACAGAATATGTTAATAAATACAATATTATAAACTATTAAGTAGCATTTTCATCTTATTGAATCCATCAAGTGTAATTTAACCAATATCAGCCATTATTTTAAAGGAGACAAATATATGGTAACACAATCCATCAATCTTAAATTCGATTTAGTCATACATAATCAAGCACACAAGGAAATCACTGTAAATGAAGCTTTGATAAAAATAGATATGCTTATGAACAATTGTATTTTAGAATTACAATGTAATACTCCGATAAAAGAAACATCTTCTGGAGATATGTACATCATTGGACCTGTACCAACAATTCAAGAATGGAAAAACAAACAAAATTATGTAACGTATTACTATATTAATCAATGGTACTTCATACAGCCAAATACAGGTTTAACCTTATGGGTAAAAAGTAAAAATCAGCTTTACACATATAGCAATGGACAATGGATATCTAGTTATAGCATATAAAAAACATGTATGCTTATACAGATTCTCACACTAATTACAATGATAATCATGTCTAAAAAAGCTTTACCAGATTACTGTAATTAAAAAATTACATCTCTTACAGATATCAGTATTATATATAATGACTATTACTATACATCATGTCTCATTTAAGAGCCTATATTTTTCTGATATAAGCTTAATAGCATCCGACAAAGATATTTGGTCAACGTCTATATCTTTTTTTAAAGCAACATTCAACTTAGCGTATTTTAAATAAAATCCATACCTACCTTTACATAAAAATACTTCATTATTATCTTCAACAACACCTAGGGATCTTATAACCCCATTAGTAGAATTATTTGTAATAATATTAATCGCATCTTCAATACTAATATCTAAAAAATTACGCTCATTTTTAATTGAAAAATACTTACCTTCATACAATATATATGCCCCAAATTTACCTAATCCTAATTTAACTTCTTTACCAGTATCTGGATGAATTCCTAAACTTATAGGTAGACTTAATATTTTCTCTGCCATTTGCAAATCTAATGAATTGGCATCCATACTTCTTGGAATAGCTGCACGTTTACCATTTTTATCACTACCAACCTGCAAATAAACTCCATATGGGCCTTTCTTGAGATATATATCTTCTCCTGTTGTAACATCAATACCTAAAACTTTAGGATACTGTATATTATCGGTATCATCAATAATATCACCTCCAACATTCTTCGTATATTTACACTCTGGATATTTAGAACACCCCAAAAAAATACCATTCTTACTAATATTAAGCTCTAATGTTCCATCACTGCATACAGGACATGTTTTACCAGATTCAGATTTATCAGAAGAAAAAATATAATTTTCCATAGCACAACTAATAACTTTCAATATTTCAGTAAATTCCAATTTTTTTACTGAATCAACATTATCAATAAATAAAAACCAGAACTGATGCAGTACTTCTTTCCAATTAATTTTTCCATTAGATATCAAATCCAGTTTCTCTTCAAGATCAGCAGTAAAATCATATTCTACATAACGACTAAAAAAGTTAACAAGGAAAACGTTTACTATCCTACCTCTTTCTGTTGGAAAAAACCTCTTTTGATTTAATACAACATATTGTCTATCCTGCAATACAGAAATAATAGATGCATAAGTTGAAGGTCTGCCTATTCCTATTTCCTCCATTTTTTTTACTAAACTTGCTTCATTATATCTGGCAGGAGGGATAGTAAAATGCTGATGAGGAATAACTTCATTCAAAGGACACCTATCACCTACATGAAGTAATGGTAACATATTATTTTTATTATCATCATCATCTTCACTGTAACCATATACCTTATAGAATCCATCAAAAAACAAAGAAGATCCTGTTGCACGTAAAGTTACTACTTTATCTAATGACCCTAGTTGTGCCACAACTTGATCAATCACGGCAGAACTCATCTGGCTAGCAACAGTTCTCTTCCATATAAGATCGTAAAGCTTGAGCTGTTCTGGAGTTAAATAGCTTGATAAGCTATCAGGAGTAATTGTAATATTCGTTGGCCTAATTGCCTCATGTGCTTCCTGAGCATTTTTTACTTTTTTAATATATTTGCGAGCAGATTCTGGTAAATACTCTTTACCAAACATAGAAACAATGATACTTCGAATATGCTCCAATGCTTCATCTGCAATATAAAACCCATCTGTCCTCATATAAGTAATTAACCCGATGATTTCCCCACCAACATCAATTCCTTCATAGAGTTTCTGGGCAATAATCATAGTATTTTTCGCACTAAACCCAAGCTTGGTTGATGCTTCTTGTTGCAAGCTTGATGTAATAAAAGGAGGATAAGGGTTTCGCTTTGTATGTTTTTTTTCAACATTTACAACAGAATAACTACGAGATTTCACTTCCTCGGATAACTTTTGTGCATCTTTTTCATTTTGAATATCAAATTTCTCTAGTTTTTTACCAGAATAACAACTCAAAACTGCAGAAAACTGTTTTCCTTCTATATTGCAACACTTAGCTTCAATATTCCAATATTCTTGTGTAACAAACTTCTCAATATCACTTTCTCTATCACATATCAACCTTAAAGCAACGGATTGCACTCTACCAGCAGATTTACTTCCTGGAAGTTTTCTCCATAATAAAGGGGATAATGTAAAGCCAACTAAATAATCCAATGCTCTACGTGCTTGCTGTGCATACACAAGATCCATATTTATACTTCTTGGATGTTTTATAGACTCAAGAATAGCATTCTTCGTTACTTCATTAAAAACCATTCTATTAATTACAACATTATTATCAATGGCATTATTTTCTTTCAATACTTCTACAATATGCCATGCTATTGCTTCACCTTCACGATCTGGATCAGTTGCAAGATAAATACTTTGAGTTTCTTTATTAGCTGCCTGAATTAATTTATTTATATATTTTTCTGATTTATTAATGATTTCATAAGTCATAGCAAAGTCTTTCTCTGGATCAACAGAACCACTTTTTGCTGGAAAATCCCTAATATGCCCAAATGATGCAACTACTTTATATTTGCTACCTAAATATTTACCTATAGTTTTTGCTTTAGATGGGGATTCTACTATAATTAAACTCATTATTACACCCTAAAATTACTATTTAACAAAATCATTCTTGTTATGCTTCATACAAGAGATAAGCATTATTACTAACGATAATTGTGAAAAGAATTTTAAATTTACTGTAGAGGTATACCAGAAAAAAAGAACAAGGTATTCTACATCACATATATTTAAAAAACACTTCAATACCATACTCCATCACATATATTTAGTATTTTTTTTCTATTTTACAAGAACTATAATAACAACAATTACTATTAATTCCTTTCATAAAGTAATACAATATTCATAGAAAAAACGTACAATACCTTATATACATGTTCTGATATCATAAAAAACACTTAAAACAATTGAAAACACCATATCCCACATATGTTATAATTATTCAATATATTTAAGCAAAAGATTACTAATCTTAACTAAACAATTTTTTTAATACTTGAGGTATTTGCAGTATTATATCATCCGCAATCAACCCAATCCCATACTCTCTAGCACACTCTGTATGTATCCATACTCCACAACACGCAGCATCAAATGGGTTCATACCAGAAGACAGCAACCCACCAATAATTCCAGATAATACATCTCCACTCCCGGCCGTAGCCAAACTAAATGGGGCATTATTTACTACAACATTACCCATAGGATCAGCAATTACAGTGTCTGGACCTTTTAAAACTATAACAGCTTTTGACAAACTTGCTGCTTTCTTTGCCATTTCTATTTTACTACCAGTCAAAAATGGGAATATACGCTTAAATTCCCCTTCATGTGGAGTCATGATAACATTATGCTTAATTTTAGAAAAAAGAACTTCATAAGAATCAGAAAATACTGATATAGAATCAGCATCTAGAACACAATTTTGTTTACTGAGAACATCCATAGTACGCTGTCTAGTAATTTCACTGATCCCACATCCCGGACCTATTATAATAGATGTAATTCTATCATCATTAATTACATCATCATAAAGCTTATACATAATTGATGTTAAACAACTTGCATAAAATGCAAAAGCATTACTGTCACAAGCAATGCTTACTACACCAGAACCTACTCTTAACGCAGACATTGCAACAAGTTTTGAAGCCCCTATAGATTTATTCCCAACAGAACATACTAATGTGTATCCTCTAGTATATTTATTTGCTATATACTCTAACTTAGGTATTTCATTTTTCCATAAAGCAGGAGTATTTTTACGTGTCGTAACTTTACTGTAATCAATGCCAATTCCAATATCTACAACATGCACTTTTCCAGAATAACTAGAACCAGGAAATAAAACATGTCCTATTTTTAATGCAGAAAAAGTTATAGTAACATCAGCACGTATTGCACAACCCATCACTTGACCAGTATCACAATTTATACCACTAGGAATATCAACTGCAACAACAATCTTATCATTAGAATTATTAATGTAGCTAAATATACATGATAAGTCCTCAGGTATATAGCGTGATAACCCTATTCCAAATAGTGCATCTATAATTAAGCAGCTCTGAGAATTAACAATATTATCATAAGTTAATGGTACTACCCAGTCTTCATCTATATCAATAGTACAATTATATAACATTAAAACTACTGGCCATCCACAAGCTTTTAGCATCTTTGCCGCAACAATACCATCTTTACCATTATTACCAGGGCCAGAAATTACTACCACAGGCTGCCTTGGGAACAGGTTAAATATAGCATCACCTACAACCTTTCCAGCTCTAGAAATAAGTTCATCAATGACTATCCCACAACTCTTTTCACAAGAAACAACTTGTTGACCATTGAGAATTATCATAAATGTCACTTTCTAATTGATATATTTGAATAACATACACTAATAAAAAGGTAAGGATTACTTTATATTAAATTTTGTATACAGATCTATACCACACTCTTTCAACTTACTCAATTATAATAATTAATTTGACTTATTCTTCTTTTTCTTGGTTTCAGTAGCAAATTTAATACGCTCAAATTCTCTTCTTTTCTTATGCCAACCATATTGATACATTGCTATTTTATTTTCTATTAGTGCTATAGTACCGTCATAATATACAACCATATCCATACCCTTTTTCTGAGCTTCAAGGAACTTTTCTCTATACCTATCACGATATGCTGGATCATTTAGTACAGAATAAGTAACATTACTTGACTTATTAAAAGTATCTGCCACTTGTTTCTTCATTACATCATACGTGTAAAAACTCATTGTTATTACTACCTCACCATAATTAACTATATTATTAGTTCTTATATAACTCCCTAATGATGTTAATTATATCATATAACCACAATAAAACGACATAAAATTATATCTATATCATGTTTTTTAGGAAAAGTGTTGTTAATTTGCCACGCAATGATATACTAATAATTGAATAAAAACTCAAGTTAAACGAAAAACAGGATTATATTAGTAATTTTTATTATATAAAATGGTTTTATGCGTAACAAAATACTAAGCAAAAAATTACAATATATACATGATTTATTTTCAATCACAGATGCAGAAGTTGTAGCAACACATCAATTCATTAAAGACGATATATCCTTAATGCAACTTAATCTTATAGAAGGACAAATATTACAATTATTAATAAAAATGAACAATATAAAATCCATAATTGAAATTGGAACTTTTGTTGGCTCATCTGCTATGTGCATGGCTAAAGCATTACCAGAAAATGGGCATATATATACTATAGAAAAAAATACTATAAATGCTGAATTAGCAGAAGACAACTTTAAAAAATACAACTTATCTCACAAAATCACAGTAATAAATGATATAGGAATATTAGCATTACAAAAACTAACCAATACGTCACCGTTTGATATGATATTTATAGATGCTAATAAATCAGGATATTGTGATTACTTAGACTGGGCAGAATCAAATATCAAGAAAAATGGTTTAATAGTTGCAGATAATACACTATTATTTGGGAATGTATATTCTAATAATAACACAATAAAAAAAGTGTCTAAAACTACAATACATAAAATGCTCTCCTTCAATGAAAGGCTATCTGATAAAGATAAATATCTAACAACTTTACTTCCTACAGAAGAAGGCATGACAATTGCATTGAAATTGTTTTAAACATTTTTTACCGTTGAATATTAATAGAAAATTAAACTAAGCTATTATCTTTCACTACACAGTACAATATTCATATAGCAATCTTAAGCATTTATATTATTATGTAATTTTAGTAAGTATTATAGTTATGTTAATATGAAAAAAAGACATACTGATAACACACAAGACAATAAAGTAGACTTTGTAATAAGAAAATACGGATTATCAGTATGTAAATTATCTGTTTTCTTAATAGCTCCATTATTGTGCATATCCAGTTTATATCTCTTTAATATATACGATAGTTATATAAACATAATTATCAATTGCATATTTACCAGCATCAGCATACTAGCAATATCAATACAATTACGGCAATACTTGTATATCATTGCTTCTATAGAATACCAAAACATGATCTTCGCTAATTCTTTAAATCATAACACGGAATTTTGCCTGATAGTAAAAAATGATGGGAAGGTTGTATATGCTGACGCAAGGTTTTATGAAAGATTCATAAAAAATCAAGAAAAGAAATTAGATCTATTTGATATACTAGAACTAGGTAATATTAGTGAGCAAGAAATTGAAGCATTTAAAAACGCACTAAAAAACAAGTTATCTATTAACACATACTTCTGTTTAAATACAAAAAATAAAATCTCTAACTTTACACTAATATTAGACCCAGTATTAGAGAATCCAGAAATAGAAATTAGTTATGTAAAAACTACAAACCTGTTCTTTGCTCCTCTTGCAAGACCACAAGAATATTTTGTACTTAAAGCTATAAAAATTACTAAAGAACAAGTATATGAAAGATTAATACAGAAACACTGTGTAGGCGCATACCTACTTAACCATAGGGGAGTAATATTATCTGTAAATGATACTTTTCTAAAAATGTTTGAACTAAATTCAATAGAGAATGGCACTACATTTGCTAATTTTTTAACAAAAAGCTACAATAAGGAAAAAATCATAGACAATAACACAGTTACTTTATCAACAACTACTGGAATTAAATTTAAAGCATATATATCACAAGCTGCATTTTATGACAAAAACAACCACAGTTACATTTACGGGCTCTTAACCCCAGTAAACTGCGACATTCTTAATTATCATTTACATCCATGTTTCATAGAAGCACCAATAGCTATCCTACAATGCAACACAGATGGTAAAATATTGAAATCAAATAACACACTAAAAAGACTAGTTAAACATAGCAAAGAGTATATTTTTGAATACATATTACCTTCATACAATAAAAAATTAAAAAATATTTCCAAAATAACATTGTAAAAAATATGTCATTAGAAGCACAACTTTATAACAATTTATATGTAAAAATTCATTTTAACAAATTTATACATCAGAATAACATATTTATTATATGTTACATAACTGACAGTGAAGATCGTAAAAATCTAGAGATACAATTAGAACAATCACAAAAAATGCAAGCTATCGGACAATTAGCTGGAGGCATAGCACATGATTTTAACAATATTTTAACAGCAATAATAGGCTTTTGTGATCTGTTACTGATAAAACATACTGCAACAGACCCTTCTTTTTCAGATATAATGCAAATAAAACAAAATGCAAATAGAGCAACAAATTTGATAAAGCAATTATTAGCTTTTTCAAGGAAACAAACCTTACAACCTAAAATCTTTGATGTAAACAACATCATTGCAGATCTATCACATATGATTAAGAGATTAATTAATGAAAACATAGAACTAAAAATTCAATATGAGCAAAATATTAATTTAGTAAAAGTAGATTTATGTCAACTAGAGCAAGTTATTATTAATCTTGTAGTAAATGCAAGAGCTGCAATGGAAACAGGAGGACAATTAACTATAAAAACCTATAACACTAAAACAGATGCTTTAAAGATATTATTAAAAGACATGTTTTCTCCAGATAAAGAACAAATAGAAGATGGAGAATATGTTGCAATAGAAGTTTCAGATACAGGACATGGCATGGAAGAGAAGATAATGAAAAAAATCTTTGATCCATTTTTTTCTACAAAGGAAACAGTTGCCGGCATAGGGTTAGGTTTATCTACAGTATACGGAATAGTAAAACAAACAGATGGATATATATATGTTAAAAGTACAGTAAATTTAGGTACTACCTTTATTATTCTTATCCCTACAGTACATTTATCAAACAGTAATGACATTGAAATATCATATAATAAATATTCAAATGAAGTAAGTACTGTAATACCAGAGATCAGCACTTCAACAACTATTTTATTAATTGAAGACGAAGATCCTGTCAGAATATTTGCTACAAAGGCATTAACTAAGAAAGGATTTAAAGTCATAGACATAAGCTGTGGAGATCAGGCATTAGAAATAATCAATAAATATCCTATAGATATTGTTATCAGTGACGTAGTAATGCCAAAAATAAGTGGTCCAGAAATCGTAGAAAAAATACTAAAAGTTAAACCAAATATTAAAATTATTTTTATTTCTGGATACGCTGAAGAAGTATTTAACAAACACAACAACATAGATGCAACCAAAATTAACTTCCTATCAAAACCTTTCACTCTTAAGCAACTTACAGAAAAAGTATTAGAGATATCAAATAACCATTCACAAAACTAAACTTGATTCTTATACATTTTTCACAAAATACATAAAAACATAGTTACTTATAAAATTGATATAAATTGATTTTTATAATAAAAACCATATAAATATCTGAATCACAATTAAAACTATATATGCAAAACATTTCTTTAATCTATACAACTGCCCCTACTTATGAAGACGCATATCGGATAAGTAGTATTCTTTTAGACAACAAGCTAATAGCATGTGCTAACATATTTAATAATGTTACATCATTATACCTCTGGGAAAATGAAGTACATAATAATACTGAATGCGCTATTATATTAAAAACAACAAATAACTTAGTCCAAGACGCTGCGAATAAAATACAAGAAATCCACCCATACGATACTCCTGCAATCATCACTATAGATTCAATTAATGCAAATGATAAATTTATACAGTGGATAAATGATTATATTATTTCATAAGTCTGCTACCACATAAAAACAACAATCTAGTTCAGCTGTCAGATCAATATCTTATCCCACTATAGCATGCCTGTAATCTTTACTATGGATTTAATCAATACAAATTATAAATTCACACAAATAAATTTAAGTAACTGTATTACTAAAGTACTGATAGAAAAATATCAAAAATCTAAAGTATTTTAGCATTAAAAACTATCCAATCAGGACGTGTCATTTGCAATTTCCTAGCTGCATCTTCAGCATGACTTAATTCGTTAAACAAAGCAAAACATGTTGCACCACTACCAGTCATACGTACAATTACAGAATTTTTTAATTTATTCAATACAAACAATATTTCTTCTATTTCAGGAACAAACCTTAATGCTACCTCTAATAAATCATTTTTAGAATTATAAATTAATTCCATCCAATCATCTCCTTTTACAGGAAGTTTATCACATATTGAAGGAGAGTAAGTACAGCTCTGGTAATTATTAAAGACTTTCGCTGTACTTAATGCCTTACCTCTTGGAGCAACAAGTATAATATATTTTGGCAATAACAAATCAGGTAATAACAATATATCTTCTCCTACACCTTTAGCAAAAAGGGTCTTTGATTCTAAACAAGCTGGAACATCACTTCCAACTTTTAAAGCTAAATCCTGTAATAATCTGTAATCAATATTCCACATATTACCTAATAAACGCATAACAGCAGCAGCATCAGCTGACCCACCTGCTAAGCCTGCAGATACTAAAATGTTCTTTATAATACTCACAGAAACATTAGGACGTACAGTACTATGCTTCAATAATAACTCTATCGTTTTATATACAGTATTATTATACTTACTAATCTTAAAATTTGAGAAATAGACTCCCCTTTTTGAGGTACCAACATCAATTTCCAATATATCGTAAATATTCACAAAAACAAACAATGATTCTAAATAATGATGTTGATCATCTCGTTTACCAGTAATATGCAAAAACAAGTTAACTTTTGCTGGTGCTTTGACTAAAAACTTTGACATAATTATATTATTATCAACAATATGCTATACATTATTAATAATGAATACTATATAGCTTGTAAAACATCTTTAGTGATTATTAAATAAAAACGCCTTTTAATAAATTTTAAATACATAAACACTGCAACATATAATTATAAAAAGTATATCATTAGAAAAATAACCATAACTAATTGGAAACCCTGTACTACGACTTGCTTTTCTGTTACCTAAATAACTTATTACTTTCTTTAACATATCAAGAAATCCTATCAAAATCTGGTATCTTTAAACAGTACAGCAATATATTAAAAATATTTCATCAGTACTTGTTTATTACAACTAATCAATTTAAAATACAAATACCCAATAGCAAAATAGATCTCTTCTATTAAATTGTGGTATTTTTATTTACATCAATATATAAACAAAAAGATTAATAAGTACATGAACATCAGCCAATTCATATCAGATTACCCAGTAATATTAGCACCAATGTCTGGTGTAACTGATCTTCCATTTCGTGCTCTTATAAAGAACCTGGGTGCTGGATTATTAGTCTCAGAAATGATTGCAAGTTATGCAATGATTATAAAAACCAAACAAAGTTTGCAAAAATCACAAGTTCAAGTTAACACTGCCGTACAACTAGCTGGATGCGACCCAACAATAATGGCAGAAGCTGCAAAACTCAATGAAGACATGGGAGCAAAAATTATAGATATAAACTTTGGATGTCCTGTTAAGAAAGTAGTCAATAGTTATGCTGGCTCAGCACTAATGAAAGATGAAATTACAGCTGCAAAAATTCTAGAATCTGTAGTAAAGGCAGTCAAGATTCCAGTAACACTAAAAATGCGTACTGGATGGGATAATAATAACCTAAATTCACCTCAATTAGCCAAGATTGCTGAAGAAATTGGGATAAAAATGATAACAATACATGGCAGAACAAGAACACAAATGTTTACTGGAAAGGCAGATTGGAAATTTATTAGTAATATTAAGAAATGCGTAAAAATTCCTGTAATAGTTAACGGAGATATAAAAAACTTACATGATATAAAAACATCACTAGAAGAATCACAAGCAGATGGTATCATGATAGGAAGAGGAGTATATGGAAAGCCATGGTTTATTAATCAAGCTTTACATTTTATAAAATCAGGCACTATTTTACCTGATCCTTCCCCATCAGAAAAATTGCAAATTATCACAAGTCACTATGACCATATGATAGAATACTATGGGAAAGACATTGGAACGAAAATATCAAAAAAACATATAGGATGGTATAGTGCTTCTCTAGATAATTCAGCAGAATTCAGATCTCAAATAAATTACTCAAATGACCACAATTTTATTAGAGATAAAATAACAGACTTTTTTTCACAAAATTAACATCTTTTTGACACAATAAATTAACATTTAATTGCCACTTTAATACATGTGTCCAACAACATTTCACATTGGAAACGTGCTTTTTTACAAATTAGTATTCTACATCAGAAACATATTGTTGCTGACAAATAATAAACAAATATTTAATTATTTTTTTAACACATATCTCATATAACGTTTTATGATTGACAACATATTTATAGTATGATACTAGCTTGAGTTTGTCGTTTCTGAATATTAATTAATTTATGAAAGATCTACAAACAGATAAAGAATTACTCAGAACTCTTGTAAGCAAGGGATTAAAACAAGGATTTGTTACATTTAACGATATCAACGATGTTTTCTCTGATTATGTATTATCATCTGACAACATAGATGAAACTATATCAATGCTTCAGGATTCAGGTATTAATGTACTTGAACAAAGCGATGAAGATGAAGCAAATAGTATAGTAGAAGAAAACAGAATCAAAGAAGACATAGATGAGGATGACGTATCAGATACAAGCATAAAACCTTGGGATTTTGGACAAACAGATGATCCTATACGCATGTACCTATGTGAAATGAGTTCA
Source organism: Ehrlichia muris AS145 (assembly GCF_000508225.1). Lineage (GTDB taxonomy): Bacteria > Pseudomonadota > Alphaproteobacteria > Rickettsiales > Anaplasmataceae > Ehrlichia > Ehrlichia muris. The sequence goes on along the minus strand of NC_023063.1, from coordinate 418,093 downwards.
GTTGAGTTACTATCTCGTGAAGGAGAAATTGAGATTGCAAAAAAAATAAAATCAGAGAAAGTAAACATGCTCCGATCACTAGTAGAATCTCCAGTGGTATTACGCACATTTATGTCATGGCGAGATGATTTGGTAAACGAACAAATAATGTTAAGAGATTTAATAGATTTAGATGCAAACTATAGATACGAATTTCCAGAAAAATTCCCCGATACCGATGAAGCTAGTGTTTTAGATTATGATAAGGATTTAATAGATGAAGATTCAGATATACCAGAAGATGAAGATGAAGAAAACAGTTCAATAAATACTTCCATATTAGAAATGGAAAATGCATTGTTACCAAAAGTAATAAGTATACTAGACTCAGTCATTGCATCAGCAGAAAAAATTTTAGAACTCAAGAAACAACATCAAGGCAAAATCAACAAAGATATTGAAAAACAATATAATGATCTACATGACAGTATATGGGAAATGATATATCAAATTAAACTCAGTAATTCTGCAGTACTATCAATCACACAACAAATCTATAGTTTAAGTAAATCAATTGCAACAGAAGAAGCAAAAATTATTTCTCTTGCAGAGAGTTATGGTATACAACGAAAAGATTTTCTAGATGCATATAATACTAATTCCGTATTGAAAAAAAAAGGTATTTCTCCTCAATGGGATAATATGTTATTAAATGAAGAAGGCAATATAATAAGTGTCTATAGCAAAATTAAATTACTTTCTGGAGAAGATAACCTCGCCGAGTTTAAAGCATTAGTCACAAAAATACAAAAGCACGAACGTGCAGCAAATCAAGCAAAGCAGGAGATGATAAAAGCAAATTTAAGATTAGTAGTATCCATTGCAAAAAAATATTCAAATCGAGGCCTGCAATTTCTAGATCTAGTACAGGAAGGAAATATTGGATTAATGAAAGCAGTAGATAAATTTGATTATAAACGTGGATATAAATTCTCAACTTATGCAACATGGTGGGTGAGACAAGCAATTACAAGAGCAATAGCAGACCAAGCACGAACCATTAGGATTCCTGTACACATGATTGAAACTGTAAATAAAATTAATCGTACATTAAGACAAATGTTACATGAAATGGGTAGAGAACCAACCTTAGAAGAATTATCAGCAAGATTAAATATTAATGTAGATAAGATACGCAAGGTAATGAAAATAGTTAAAGATCCTGTAAGCTTAGAAAGTCCTATAGGAGATGATGATAGTAGTACTTTTGGTGATTGCATAGAAGACAAACGTGCAGTAAAACCAGAAGATGCAGCTATACTCGCAGACTTACGAGAAATAACTACAAAAGTATTATCAACATTAACACCAAAAGAAGAGAGAATTTTGCGTATGCGATTTGGAATAGGTAAAGGAGGAAAGGATCATACTTTAGAAGAAGTAGGAAAATTATTTAACGTAACAAGAGAACGCATACGACAAATTGAGGCAAAAGCTTTACGCAAATTACGTCATCCAAGTCGTGCAAGAAAGCTTAGAGGATTCTTCTAATATCTATAACTCTTAAGTGACTATCAATTCTAAAAGCACATGTAATTTTATAAACCTGAAATATATCCATAGTACAGTTTTTCTAAACGTATCTATCTACACAAAAAATTAATAGATTCTTGCCGTAAAGATTAAAGTCATCAAAATAAATATAATGTACAAGACAGTATAAATAATATAACTAAACGTTTATAATAACATGTAAAAATTTACAAATATACTTTAAGGAAACAAAAATTCCATAACCTCCAATAATATATCTATAACTATATTAAAAAAATTATTTACAAAATACTTTTAAAATTATCAAAATTCACAATCCCTTCATACTAGCTTGAATATTTCAAATAATATTAAAAATAAAATCTCAATTAAATATCAACAAAATATATAAATATTATAATTTAAATTAATAAAAACCTATATAACATGTAATAACATATCTTAACTATTCAAAAAACATTTTTGATCATATATACAAAACTCACAACACATCTATACTAACTGTGATATTTTAATATCAATACTGTTTAACATCATAAAAGCATTCATAAAATCTCTCATAAATTTTTTCAAATTGTTATTGCACAATCTACGTAATATAAATACAAGTTATCCCTAAAACCAAAATATATTAAAAAATAAATACATTAGAGTAATACAAAAACTATTTTTCTTTTAACAATATATATAAGATTATAAAATTCCCTTATACAAACACCCACTTTTCAATTTTTAATAATTCCATAACTCTCTTAATCTGTTGTCTATTTCCTGTGCTTGATTAGATAACTTTTCAGCAAGATTCCGTTTTCCTTGCAATTGCAAATCCAAGATTTCTGCTTGAATACATTGTAAATGATCTAAAAGCATTATTTTTTCTACTTCTTTCTTTGAAACATCGATATTATAACTTCTATTTTGTAGTAACATAAAATTTGATGTAGACATTTTTTTTGAAACAAAATCTGCTATATCATCTAAATTACTTTTCTTTAACTCTGAAAGTAAAATCTCCTTAGATATCATATGGTTACATAAAGTAACTTTTATATTAATAATATTCTGTTGTAGTTTATATACATCCTTATTACTTATATTAAAGTTAGAAAATTGATCAAAAATAATTGGATCGTCAAGCAGTTCTGGAAATTCCATTATGATGTATACTACTCTTAACTGATTATATTCTTCTAGCAAAAATTCATCATTTATATACTTTAGCTTATTATTCGCTCGGTTAACTGAACTACCACTATCTAAAATCTTACTTTTATCCTTTGAATACTGTAAATTACGAATTTGAGAATAAAAATACTTCTTGTAATATTTTACAAGACTACTATCACCAATCTGATCAAGATAATGTTTAATTTTTGCTTCTAACATGACACATTGTTCAGGCATAATAGCATTCTTATTAATACTAATCTTAGCAAGTTCATAATCCCAAATAAACTCCGACAATAATTTTGCATTATCTAACAAAGTAATTACACTATCAATACCACCATTAACACATATATCATAAGGATCCTTTCCTGTAAAAACATCAATAAATTTTATAATACATCCAGGTCTAACCAACGATAATGCAAGAGATGCAGATTTAATGGAAGCTATTTTCCCAGCAATATCACCATCCATCCAGACTATAATTTCCGAAGTTATTTCCCATAAATATACTAGATGTTCAGGAGTCATTGATGTTCCTAGTAATCCAACTACATTACTAACTCCTATCTGATGAAGCATGAGAACATCCATATACCCTTCTACCACTATAATTTTTCCTTGCTTCTTTGCTTCACGTACAGCAAGATGTGATGCATAGAGATTTTCTCTTTTTTGAAAAAAAACATTTCCCTTAGAATTCAAATACTTAGGGGTCTGTATATCAACAATTGATCGCCCACCAAATCCTATAACATTTCCAGTAGAATTACAAATAGGAAAAATAATCCTATTATAGAAATAATCTTGATCCTGAGAATTTAATAATCCTGTACTTCTAATATCATCTACATTAAACCCTAAAGATAATAAGTATTTACTCAAACCATATGCTGGAGCATACCCTAACCTAAACTTCTTTACTGTACTACCAAAAATCTTTCGACGTTTTATATATTCTATGGCTATATGATTATTATATAATTGCTTTTCAAACCACAATGTTGCAGCATCCAATATAGGACTTAAACTTACTTTCTTACTAGTATTTTGTGGCAAATCAATACCATACATCTCTGCTAAGTAGTCTATTGCACCCCTAAAATCTAAAGCATGAATATCAGAAATAAATTGTATAACATCCCCATTTGCTCCACAACCGAAACAGTAGTATAACCCCTTCTCATCACTTACAGTAAAAGAAGGTGTCTTCTCACTATGAAATGGGCACAACCCAATAACATTATTCCCTCTTCCAGTCAGTTTAACTTTCTGTCCAACTACATCAGATAGCTTAATTTTACTTTTGATAATATCAACAACATTCATGCCACATACTACAGATATGTATAATTTTTAATAATAAAGCATATTATTCTTTTACTACAATAAATAGAGCTACAATTCATTATACAGTCATAGAAGGTTATGACAATCAAATCTAGACATAATGCAATTACAACCATCTAATTAATAGATAAGATTTTAAATGAGTATACACACCATTTTCAATAAAACCTATGGGGACAACATGCTACTACAAAAACATAGCATAAGAATGAAGCTTACTGATAATCACAACTACCATAATTTACGAAACATAAATCAATATAATATGAACAAGTTATAGTTGATGAATTGTAAATGGAACACAGCACATTATTTTTTAAAGCTCATAAGAATATACTGTGCTATCAAAAAACATAGAAGAAGGACCTAAAACCCATTGACCTATAATTACTACAATTGAACAAAATACACGCATTAATGTAACATGGACAAGCATGACTTCATATTTCCTCTCAATCATAGCAAAACTATAGCTTTATCGTGGATTTACTAAAAGTACTTTAAACATACTACCCATATTCTCAGTCAATCTTAAAAAACCTGTCATTAAATTCTGTTTTTGAGTTTCTGTGGCATTTTCAATAAGTACTTGTAACCTCTCTTTAATACCAAAACTGTATAAAAAATCTCTTTGAGTCATAATAATTGACCTGAGAGTAGACAAACTGTTATGCAGTACATCAAAATTTACATGTGCAGTTATATCACTTTCTCCTACATTTTTAAGTAAATCATTATATCTATGATTCTTTATAGACTGTATAGTACTTTCATATGGGCAATTTACATATCCATAATCAATAATGACTGCTGCCCCACCGCTTTGTAAAATCTTATTTTCTATACATTTTATTATAGAAACAGCTTCATCACATATTTCTATTACCGGGTTTTCAATATCACTTGATATTTTAAACATCTTATCTATCTTTTTATAAACTATTTTAAATTCATTGTTTTCTACTGCAACATACACCTCACACCAAGAATTACCGATATACATAAACTGTCTAATAGGTAAAGCATCAAAAAATTCATTTGCTATAAATACTACTGGATAATCTGGCACATCTTTTATATCCTTACACCAGAATATTTTCTCATCTTTCAAAACACTTCGTTGTAATTTTTCTAATACAGGACTTACTTCAACAAGATAAACAATCGTTGCTGCATAGCATTGTTCAAATTTCTTCAAAACTCTAATGATATCACTTATTAATGTTCCCTTACCAGGTCCTAATTCTACTATAATAAATTTAGATGGATATCCCATTTTTTGCCAATTCAACAATATCCATAATGCAATAACCTCTCCAAACAATTGAGATATCTCAGGAGCAGTAATAAAATCTCCATGAGTACCAAAAGGCATTCGAGTCATATAATAACCATGATGTACATCATAAAGAGCAATTCTTATAAACTGCTCTATTGAGATAGCACCACCGCAATTTAATATAATTTTTTTTAAATAAGAATCCATAATTAATTAATGTATTATTTACACTAACATGATACAATAGAGTAAAATAGGTTGTAAATTTTTTATATTACTATGATGTTATCTATTTTTCAGAAACAACTAGGCTGGCAATTTACAGATTATATAGGACATGGTGTTTATAGCCTATATAGCGCATTAACTGCCATTAAAGATAGATACAATCCTTATCGCAAAATAAATCAATCAGATATTAACATGTCATTTACTATTTTACATAAAAATGACGTCAACAATGTAATAGAACAAGAGTATAGTAACACAGTAAATGATCTATCTTCTGATAACTTAAGTACAACATTTGCAAATTTATTAGATCAATCAACAGCTAATAAAGAAATACTATTACAAGATAATAGCAGTAGTTATAATATTAAAACCCAGCAGCATGATAGTAACATCATGTTACATGATGAAGAAATTAGCTATGAAATGGCGTATAGTTTATTGTTAAATTTAGTTAATAATAACATTGAATTACTTGAAGAAGCTCTATTAATTGCAAATACTTTAGTTAGTGAAGGAGTTTTAGTGGCTCCAGAATCTAGAATAAGGAAGAATATTGCTCAGATAGTCTTACACAACATACGTAAACGAACAGTTCAAAGTTCAGGTTATTCAAGGTAAATGATATGCCAGGTATAAAGAAATTTATTGTCCCATGTGACTTCAGCGGACAAAGTTCTCCTTTTACAATATACATTGGAGAACCAAAACCAGATAATCACCCTGTACAACATCAAGATAACTGGCTAGCAAAGGAACGCGGTGGCAATATACCAGAAAAAGTTAAAGATAGCTTAGCAAAATTATATGCACTAGCACAGAAAAATGGCATTTGTTTTGCAGATCTTTGCGTATATGCTCTAACGGTTGCTTCTCACAAAAATAACAAGAACTCATAAACATGTATTTATTTAGCTTAAAGCATTATACATGTTTGTTACAAAAGCTCATATTCTACATATATAAATAAAAATAACAAAACAACTTTTTAATTAAATTACAGTTATTAGCAGAAAATATATACATCAACAACATGACAGCAAAACAAGTAAACTTAAGCATTCCATTAGTATTGGATCCATTATCAAAGGAACAATCAAACCATATAACGCCCAAAACTGAAAAAAATCTATTCTACATCATTAGAAATGGAAATTACACATAGCGTATTGCATAATTACATGCAACTTTATTTTAATATAAAAACCAACAAACCCATGCTCCATTTTTCATCAGAAATAGGAATTCCTATTAATATAACAGTAACACTATAACATATTTCACATAAATAATGTTATGTCACCAAATAAGATAATTCTTTCTACATAAAAAACAATAAAGTTATATATGACCGTTTATAGAAATAACGAATTCATATTAATATAATACTATTCAAAATTTTAAATGACATTAAAAATATATTTATAGTAATATCAATGGTCTTCAAATGCCTCTTCCCATGTTCCCTCTGTAGCAGCACGAGCATATTCTGTAACCCTATTCTCAAAAAAATTAGTATGTTCTACTCCATTTAAAATCTCATCTAACCATAACAAAGGGTTTTTAGTTGCATCATATATAGGCTCCAGATTCAACTGTAATAATCTTCTATTTGCAATATATCTAATATATTCCTTAACTTCTTTAGAAGATAATCCTTCAACATCTCCACAAGCAAATGCTAAATTAATAAACTCATCTTCTAACGAAACAATAATTCTACACGCTTCATATAACTCTTGTTTTAATGAATCATCCCATATTTCATAATTCTCTTGAATAAAAGTATTAAACAACCTGATTATTGATTCTGTATGTAATGTTTCATCTCTTACAGACCAAGCTATAATTTGTCCCATACCTTTCATTTTTCCAAAACGTTGAAAATTTAACAAGATCGCAAACGAAGCAAATAATTGCAACCCTTCTGTAAAAGCACCAAAAACTGCTAAAGTTTTTGCTACATGTCTTTTATCATTTTTCTTACATTCTTCAAATCTCTGCATATAGTCATATTTTTTCTTCATTACCTCAAACTTTAAAAACGCTTGATACTCAATTTCAGGCATTCCAATAGTATCCAGTAAATATGAATAAGCAGCTATATGTATAGTTTCCATATTTGAAAATGCAGAAAGCATCATACATATTTCTGTAGGCTTAAAAATATTTGAATAATGTTTCATATAACAATTATTAACTTCAATATCAGCCTGCGTAAAAAAACGAAAAATCTGGACTAAAAGATTTTTTTCCTTCTCAGAAAGTACCGTTTTCCAATCTTGAACATCATCTGCAAGCGGCACCTCTTCAGGCAACCAGTGTATCCTTTGTTGACATAACCACGCATCATATGCCCAAGGATAATTAAATGGTTTATAAATTGGTCGAGAATCTAATAATGACATTTTCAAATACTATAACAAAACAACATGGATTATAAACTACAATCCAAAAAGAACTATAACAATTATTTGATACAAAAATCAACTAAGATTTTTTATTAATATAATCCAAGTAATAAACGTAATTATAAATAACCATCGCTTAACAAAAAGGTAACATAAATATAATTTTTATATACTTATATAATATTTTTTACCTAAAATATTAAAAAATAAATTGCATATTAAATTATTTACAACTATACACTAGTCATCTAAATCTTATACGTGCAAATATTATGCTAACAAAAGTTCAACAAGGAGCAGTAATAAACAATATAAACTTAAAGAAATACGTAAAGGATATTACATTAGAAAAGATTGATGAAGCTCTCATAGATATCAGCAATGTGATCCCACTATGCATAGCACTAACACTAGATATTGAACCAGATTTCACCTCTTTTAAACAAGAAGTCACATCCATGTTGCAGGAATACAAGGAATGGTTTACTACAAATGACAAAGTAAAGATGCCTCTAATTGATGAAAGAACATCAGATACCCTATGGAACAGTATACAAGAAATACACACATTATACCATAAACATCAAATATCAGTTTCTAGTGATGACAGTATTAATATGCTAGACAGGATAGCATGCAATTCCTCTCATAACAAGAGAGACATTACAATAAATAATAACTTGAAATATAATATCCAATACACCATATTGACATCATTCATTGATCAATGTTTTGACAATAATACTAACTACCAAACAAGCTATACAAGCGAAATACTATTCGAAACATTTGTCATTAGAAATAAAATAATGAATCAATTAAAAGCAACATTGTTTCAGTATGTACAAAAAAAAGCTTTCTTCTCATATGCAAAATATTTACAAAATTTATATAATATACAAGCATCATATGTAATAGAGAGAGATATCGATCTACTAAGAACAACTAAACAATTTATTGGACTAAAAGCAATCCACATTCTTGACCAAAAAATATTTCACAACCTTAATCCCCTTCTAGATAATGGATGTGAAATCAATATTAAATGCGACATTCCAAAGTATACAGAAATATTCTTAGAAATAAGTAACATAACTATTTCTGGTACAGTATATGGCAGTATCTTTAATAAATACGGTAGCATTATCATTACTAATGCAAAAGAAGAATGTAGTGAAAACATAATATCCATATTTGGAACTGTCAGCATCAATGGTAGAATAATTCAGAAAAAATTACCGGATACATTTACTATTCCACCCAATTTTTGCAGCAATATAAAAGATAAAACTATAATAACTAAACAAACAGATCTCTGCCCAGCAGAAAAATCAATCACATCGTTTCACTCATGGGATGTTGTTAATCAAAAAGATGAATATGGAATACGTGCACTAAATATAGAATCATTCCATCCTAACTTTCAATACCGTGCTGTTATTGTATCCATAGGATGGCCTATTAATCGACATAACATTACCACCACAACTGAAAATGCCGAATCTCTATTTTGTAATATAATGCACAATGCAAATCACTTAAACATAATAGATGATATCAGCCAGGATAAGAGGTTACCTTGCACTTTTTTTGATCATAGCATACCTATGCTCACTTATAATATACGTATAGAAAACAAACAATTAATTATTAAAAATTTAAGTAGTAAGATAGCACTTTATCTAACATACATAACACACAATGGTACAAATCTTATGTCTAAATTTGGTGTTAATGAAGTAGTAATATATAGCAAAACTATAGAATTTTCAGTTCTAATATTCCATGATACAGACGTAACTATATTTGGTAAATTTTGCGGTATGTTGTACACAAATAAAGGTAATATTACAATCATAGGACAAGTTAATAAATCTCACATAATGTCAAATACTGGATTAATTAAAATCCACAACAATCCTGCCAGTTCCACAGAACCAATAGCAATTGATAGTGCTATCATCGCTCGATACGGTGCCGTAGAATTTAGTGGTAAATATTGTAATTCTTATATAGACAGTAAAAATATAACTAAAAAACCACTAGATACAACCACTGCTCCCTCCCCTTCTTCATATCTCACAAGACTTTCAGACATGTTATGTTCCCTTATTTCAGGAGAGCATGGACGACATTAGTATGACAACTGTAACTATCATATTGTGTTGCAGTACAGCTTTTTATACTATAAAAAAACGTAAATAAAACATACTTTTTACACCAAAGGTTTTATTATATAAGCAGAAATTTTTTTACACTTTACTACCGTTCTATGTCATTGGTATGTTTTACATGACATTTTATCACATGCAGTTATAAAATTAAAGAAATCCAATCTCGTTTTATCTTATTACTTCTTATACCAATGTGTAGTTCCATCTCTATTATCAGACAGAACTATTCCTCGATCTAACAAAAGCTGACGTATATCATCTGCCTTTTTAAAATCATTACTTGCTCTTGCTTTTTTTCTTTCATCTATTAATTGACTGATTTCTTTATCATTATTATCAATTTTAAACCAATCTTGCCAAGAATGCTGTAAAATACCCAAAAAATTTGCAGTTTTAATAAGAGTTTTTGTTAAACATACCTTTTTCATTATATCAGATGTTTTATTAATCTTTGTAACCATCTCATGCAATATTGAAATAGCCTTTGGAGTATTAATATCATCTTTTAAACAATCAATAACACTATTAGATAATTCAACTCCACTATCCAATGATAAATCAGCATCTATTGAACTTAAAGCAGTATACATACGATTAAGCGACTCTTGAGCATTAGCTACTATTTTACTACTCCAATCTAAAGGTTTCCTATAATGTGCACTTAACAATACATATCTTATCAATTCACCTTTGATTCCACTATCCAATAACTGCCTCACTGTTAAAACATTACCTAAAGATTTACTCATTTTCTCACCATTAACAGTAAGAAACCCATTGTGCACCCAATATTTAGCATATTGGCTACCAGGAAAAGCACAACAATTTTGTGCTATTTCATTTTCATGATGAGGAAACTGTAAATCTGCTCCACCACCATGAATATCAAAATTTTCACCTAAATAACAATAACTCATAGCTGAACATTCTATATGCCAGCCTGGCCTCCCTAATCCCCAAGGACTTGACCAACAACTCATTAATTGCTTATCTATTTCAGTAGCAGGTTTCCATAAAACAAAATCCCCTGGATGTTTTTTACCCAATTCCACATCTACCCTACTACCATAAATAAGTTCTGAGATATTACGCCGAGATAACTTACCATAGGAAGGATAAGATTTGATATTAAAAAACACACTACCATTATACACATACGCATGACCCAGATCTATTAACTTCTGTATCAAATTGATCATAATATCTACACTATCAGTTGCTCTTGGCTCATAAGTTGGGTCTAAACAATTCAGCATTTTCATATCTTCATGAAATGCTCTTATATAAGTTGAAGTAACATCATATATATTCTGCTTACTACTTTGTGCAACATTAATAATCTTATCGTCAACATCAGTAATGTTTCTTACATAAGTCACTTTAGGATATAGCAATTTTAACAATCTAAACAGCACATCATATATAATGATTGACCTAGAATTCCCAATATGCGCAAAATCATAGACTGTAGGACCACAAACATAAACCTTCACATTATCACTACTCAAAGGAATAAAAGGTTCCTTAATGCCAGTTAAAGTATTATATATGATCATGTAAATTTCGATAAAAAAGAAAACATATTTATAACAAGTTTGGGACCTAAAGTAATTACCATGAGAGTAATAATAATACCAAACAATGACACTATTACTCCAAGAATCGCCATGACACCATCTTTATTAAGCATACCCAAAGACATAATCGACACACCACCTGCTGGTATAAAATTTGTTAAAGGTAACGGTATAGCTATTGATACAGCACATAAAAGAGAAATAAAAGCTATAACCTTTTCTCCAAAACTATTAAATACAAATAATAAACGAGGCTTTGTAAGTTTCTCTGCTTTTCTCAATATAGGAGCAGTTTTTTCAATAATTGAAGCTAAAGTTGCACGTTTAAAAGACTTTTGTTCTAACCATTTAGGCATCCAAGGAACCTGCAACCCAAGCAACATTTGGAATGCAAACATTAACAAAGGTATAGAGAATATTGTTGTATACCCTGGAGGTACAGGTATAGGAATCGCAAGAGGTAATGAAAACAACAACATTAATACTCCAAAACCACGAGCATGAAGTGCAGATTTTAATTCAAATAATGTAATCTTATCCATATCAGTGTTATTTGTAACTTCTTTCAATAGATCTGAAACTGCTTTATCCTTTTCGTGCGACATATATATACTCATTTCAAAAACTATACAAGATACTCCTAAGAAAAATAACACGTATAGTTAATAAAATTTACTACATATTTTCACTATCTACAAGGAGTAAAATATTATTTAACAATACCATGTTTAACATATAATAAAATTTCTTAAGCTTACATCAAATATAAGCACATTTTAGAAATAATATATTAATATTTTAACTTATTAAAACTAACCTATAACACACAAGTGTGATAAGTTCTATAAATATAGTATATTTGAGTACTTTTTAAGTTTACATGAAAGTAATATCTAACATAAAACATCCAGTAAAAAATTAACTATAATATAGTTCCATTAAAAAAATACCTATAACATATTTAAAATTGTTTTTAATACATACACACGATGTATATGTCTTAACTTACAACTGTTTTTTTATATTATAAATATCTATACTCTAAATATCCTAGTACATAATATTTCATAATACATTAAATTGTGAATTCATATCAGCACCCTAAAAATTAATTGCATTATACTTTAAAGAAGTATAATAGTATTTTAACAAAAATAACTTACTATATAATTGTCAACTAGCGCAGCTAAAAAAATGCTTAACAATTTTAATCAAAAGATTATTGATTCAGTCTTAGAATTAATAAAACAGGAAGATGACTATCTATTCAAAAGCTTTATTAAACAATTCTACAGTTTCTCTTACAATAGCAATATTACATTAGATACCAACTTTTTTTTATTCATAGCACGTGATTTATATGAACTCATTAAGATTAAACAACCTGGAGAAAGTAAAGTAAAAATATTCAATGTAGAACAACAAAACAATGATATTATAAGCAATGCAACTATTATTGAAATCATAAATGACAATTTACCATTCATAGTTGATTCTATTATCATTGCAATAAAGAAACACCATGCATCAATATATTATTATACAAATGCTGTGCTAAATATTGAACGCAAAGAAAAACATATACATACTATATCACCTGCACAATCTTGTTCAAACGATGAGACAAGCGAGTCAATAGTATACTTTACTATTAGTAATGTCGATGAAGAATCTCATAAACTATTAAAACACGATATTGAAAAAAATCTACAATTAGTTAGCTACTGTGTTAATGACTGGAAATCAATGTTATACCATTTCGATTCAGCATTGAATACTATGAAAGCTTCCTATAGCAATTCTATAGAAGAAGAAATTACATTCTTAGAATGGTTAAGAAAAGACAATTTTATTTTCTTAGGATATGAAGAGTACATTGTAGATCAAAACAAGTTAGTAATCAATACTAAAACCAGTCTTGGACTACAGCGAGTCAATACATCAGATGAATCTATTAAAAATTTACCTGAATCTAAAAAACACATATATATCATACAATCTAACATTTTATCTACTGTGCATAGATATGAATACATGATTTGTATAGGACTTAGAATATTTACTCAAGACAATATTTTGATAAAAGAACATTGTTTTTACGGATTTTTTGCCTCCATAATTTCATTTCAAGATGCAAATTCTATTCCATTAATTCGCAGTAAAATAAAAGCAGTAGAAAAAAAAGCAGGATTTACTAGAGGTGGACATAGTAATAAAGCATTGATTGATATATTACAGAGGTTATCTAGAGACGAATTATTTCAATTTTCCGAAGAAGAACTATTTAAAATTTCAATTGGAATACTGTCTTTAGCTAACAACCCAAAAATTAAACTTTTCATAATAAAAAGTCAAAGTCACAATTTTATAAATTGCATAATTTTTATACCAAAAGTTTTAGCAAGCACTGAACTTGCAAATAAAATGAGTTGCATATTAGAACAGATGCTCCTAGGTAAAGTTGTCAATAATCAATATAATATGTTAAATGAGTATAATCTAGTCAGGTTGCAATTTATACTAAAAGCACGAGATAAGTTATTTAGTGACTTTTCAGAATCAGAAATCGAAGAAAAATTAATTGCAGCATCTAGGAGATGGGAAGATAAATTACAAGATGTCATGTATTGTAATTTAGGATCTATAAATCCATTTTTACAATATTTAACAGCATTTCCACCAAGTTACCAAGAATATTTTAATTCAAAAAGTGCTTATCACGATATAATAAAATTAGAGCAAGTTTGTAAATATAATACTAGTGAAGCTGACCTTTATTTAATCAAAAATAGTGTTCATTATCAGTTAAAAATATACATACCTCAAGAAAGCAATCTTCAACTTTCAGAAATATTGAGTATAGTAAAAAAAATGGGAACAAATATAATTTTACACCATAGCTATACTATTACAGCCAAAATTACCGTATATTTACATCACTTTATACTATCAAATACAAAACAATCCTTTGACCATAACAGTATCAAACAGCAATTTGAAACCACAATTAAAAAAATATTTGCTAAAGAAATAGAAAATGATTACTTCAATAGCTTAGTCATATTAGCTAACTTAAATTGGAGAGAAGTTATGCTGATAAGAGTCTTAAGCAGATACTTAAAGCAAGTGTCATTTAACTATAGTCAAATTTACACTCAGAAAGTTGCTATTAGATATCCAAAAATCTTGTTCCATTTTATAAAATTATTTGAAGCCAGATTTAATCCAACATTAATTAACAATCAGGAATCTAGTTCCATAGAAAACAAAATTAATGAACTATTACTAAAAGTTACAGATGTAGTGCATGACCACATTTTACGATGCATATACGCATTAATTTTAGCAATTTTACGTACGAATTACTATAAAGGAAAAGATTATCTGTCTATAAAATTAGACTCAAGTAAAGTACCAAACATACCTTTACCATGTCCCTTTAGAGAAATATATGTATACTCTAATTTATTTGAAGGTATACACTTACGAGGTGGAAAAGTTGCACGTGGAGGAATTAGGTGGTCTGACAGAACAGAAGACTTTCGCACAGAAATATTAGGATTAATGAAAGCACAAATGACAAAAAATTCTGTGATTGTTCCAGTAGGATCTAAAGGAGGATTTATCTTAAAACGTACACAAAAAAATGCAGCTTTATCAAAAAGTACTGCTGTAGAATGCTATAAAAATTTCTTAAGGGGTATATTAGATATTACTGACAACATTATCGATGATAAATATGTCACACCTAATGATATTATTAAATATGATGAATACGATCCATACCTAGTAGTTGCAGCAGATAAAGGAACTGCTACATTTTCTGATTATGCAAATGAAATTTCCGAAGAATATAATTTCTGGCTAGGAGACGCTTTTGCATCTGGAGGATCAGTCGGATTTGATCATAAAAAAATGGGCATTACAGCAAAAGGAGCATGGGTAGGAGCCCAAAGGCATTTCTGGCTTATGGACAAAGATATACATAATGAACCATTTACAGTGATTGGTATTGGAGACATGTCCGGAGATGTATTTGGCAATGGAATGCTATTATCTGATAAAATACACCTAATTGGAGCATTTAATCATAGTCATATTTTTGTTGATCCATCACCTGATCCACAAAAAAGCTTTCTTGAACGTAAGAGGTTATTTAACTTAACTAATTCTTCATGGGAAGATTATGATAAATCATGTATTTCAAAAGGTGGAAAAGTTTTTAATCGCAACTCTAAAGTACTAGACTTAACCCCTGAAATAAAAACACTATTTAATATTAGTGAAGACCAGATTTCTCCAAATACACTTATCAAACACTTATTAAAAGCAAAAGTTGATATGATATGGAATGGAGGGATAGGAACATATATTAAATCTTCACAAGAAAGTAATGCCGCAGTAGCAGATAAAACCAACGATGCACTAAGAATTAATGGATCTGAAGTAAAAGCTGCAATGATAATAGAAGGTGGAAATTTAGGATCTACACAACTTGGAAGAATTGAATATGCTAATAATGGAGGAAAGATCAATACTGATTTCACAGATAACTCTGGAGGAGTGATATGTTCTGATTTTGAAATCAATATAAAAATATGTCTAAGGCTAGCAATGCAAAACAACTATATTTCTTTAGCTGAGCGTAATAAGATACTAGATGACATAATGCATGAAGTACCATCAATAGTTTTAGAATCACACAATAAACTAGAGACAAAAGCTTTAATGTTAGAATGTATACAAGCACAAAATAGAATAGAACAACATCACAAACTGTTAAAATATTTAGAAAAAATTCAAGTATTAAATCGAGACATAGAATTCTTACCAAGTGATGAAGAAATTACAAAAATGAGTGCTGAAATGAAAGGCTTTACCTGTCCTCAGATTGCAATATTGATAGCATATACCAGAACATTTATAAAAAATGAGGTTATGCATTCTAATATTTTCCATCACTCAAGCAATTTATCAAGTTTATATGAATCCCAATATTTACTATCTTACTTCCCTCAATACATAAGAGATAATTTCGCACCATATATAAGGCAACATCCTTTGAAAAAAGAGATATTAGCAACGTGTATAGTGAATGACATAGTAAATAGAATGGGATGTATCTTTGTAAATTACATCATTGAAAACATTGGCATTACTGTTGAAGATACAATCAAAATATATGTTATAACAACCCACATATATAACTTATATGAAATATGGAAAACATTAGATAAGCTGGACAGCAAAATTCACATTAATATATACACAGCCTTAATTAGAGAAGTACAAAAATTTATAGGACAAGTTACCTTCTGGTTTATTAGGAACTCTTCCAAAATTACAAGTATAGACACAAAATTAGAAGAATTATCATCACAAATATCCTTACTCGAAGAAAATATAGAAAGCATTTTATGTAATGAATCTCTAGAAATATATAACCATACTTTATCCTCTCTAAGTGAACACAATATTGAAGAATCAATCATAAAAAAAATCACAAAATTAAAATTCATGACCGCTTTCCTCGATATAATACATCTAACAAATAGTTCAAATTCACCACTGTTAGCTGTAGGAAAAATATATTTTCAGTTGAGATCACTGCTGAACTTTAGTCGTATACGTGACCTTGCAGCACATATGGAATCAAATTCCTCATACTGGCAGCGTATTGCTATTAGAAATTTACTTGATGATCTAAATGACTATCAATATATAATAACAGAAAATATTCTAAAACAGATAGAACCTACACTATCACTAGCAGTGAAATTGGATAAGGTACAAAGCATAATTAATGATATAATTCAAAGTTGGTATATAAACAATCAAGAAAAATTGAATAGATATTATAACTTTTTAAATGAAATCAATACAACTCAACTTGATTTAAGTAAATTAATGCTTATAATAAAGTCTCTTGATATGTTTATTAATTGAAATAGTGTTTAGTGTTGGTATATCGGAAATTATTGTCATAATTTTAATAGTATGTTTAGTAATTAACCCAAAAAAACTCCCTTTTTTAACAAAAAACCTAGGAGCTTATTATAAAAAATTTGTAGATGTAAAAGGTGAAATACTTAGTTACTTTAATAAAGTTTACATAGATTGTACAGGAGAACAAAATGATAATGTTACCATTAAAGAAATAGTAGGAGATGATGGAAAAATATATAAAAGCTATGAAATAAAAAAGATACCAAATAAAAAAGAAGATATATGACTGCAAAAGTATTAATAGTAGATGACTTGCCTGCAAATATAAAATTACTGCAAGCTAAGCTCATAAGTGAGTATTATAATGTTTTAACAGCAACAAATGGAATAGATGCAATAAAAATTGCTGAAGAAAAACATCCAGACATAATACTATTAGATGTTATGATGCCAGAAATGGATGGATATGAAACCTGCAAGAGATTAAAATCCAATCCAGCAACTACATATATTCCAATAGTAATGGTTACAGCTCTTGATAATACATCAGACAATAGAGTAAGTGGCCTCAGTTATGGTGCAGATGACTTCTTAACAAAACCTATAAACGACACAGCTCTATTTGCACGAATTAGATCATTAACAAGATTTAAGATGGTTATAGACGAATTAAGATTAAGAGGAAAAACAAACGCAGATATGAGCGTGCTACATAATAACATGATGGACTATGCAAATAAAATTGACGATGCTAGTATCCTAATTGTTGATGAAGATATTATCCGATCTGAACACATAAATCACGTTTTGCAAAAATCTTTTCAACAAACTGTAGTTTCACATAACATAGACCAAGCATTAACTTTAAGCAATATACAAAATTATGATTTAATCATTATTGATTTAGAATTCTCTGGAGACGGATTGAGACTATGCTCACAATTACGCAACAAAATTGAAACACGTTACACTCCTATTCTAGTTTTACTAGACGATCATGAAAATCCAAAGTTATTAAGTAAAGCTTTTGATATAGGAATTCATGATTATATTACAAATCCTATAGACAGTAATGAACTTATCGCAAGAGTAAATGTCCAAGTAAAAAGGAAAAGATACCAAGATGCTTTGAGAATCAATGTAGATACTAGCATGACAATGGCTATAACTGACCCTCTAACAGGATGCTATAATAGACGCTATTTTGATATGCATTTTCATAATATGGTAAACGAATTACTACAAAAGGGTAAAAATTTATCTTTAATGATACTAGATATTGATCATTTTAAAGAAGTCAACGATACATTTGGACATACTGTTGGAGACGAATTATTGCAACAGTTTAAAAAACGAGTATCAGACAATATACGTATCACAGATTTATTAGCAAGATTTGGTGGAGAAGAATTTGTTGTAATATTACCAGATACAACAATTACTACAGCAGAACAAGTAGCCTCACGAATTCTTACTATAATAGAACAAACTCCTTTTAAAACAAGTATAGGTGATATAAGCAAAACTGTTAGTATTGGTGTAGTCGAAGTACAGAAATCTGACATTAACAACATAAAACAATTGATAGACAGAGCTGATAAGTGCCTATATGAAGCAAAAAACACAGGAAGAAACAAAGTTATTACGTATTCATCATAAATATAACAAAATGCTTATTATATTTTTGTACTCCCTAGATCAGTTGTAATTTATAAAGTATACGAATATTCTATGATATTCTGAAACCTACATCTTATAAATTTTATTAATTTTCAAACTATGAATAAAATATAAGACCTTAAAAATGCTTTATATAACATAGTATCACCCAATAGAAAACTTCTATATACCACTATGAAAGTACTTTTTATTCTTAAATATATATTATCCAATTACAGTTTTAATTTGAAAGAATTAGATTAGGTCTAAATTTCATTTGTAATTTAATAAATACACTACACTTTAGAGCTTACATTTAGCAACAACCGAATATACTATTTATATAACCCTTACAGTAACTACAAGTAGATATCATGAATTTTAAATACAATGCTTTTAACATATAAGTTTTACACTTCTACTCATAACAACTATAACAATTTCTCTAAATACATAATTGTATCTTCCATATAAGATGGGATAGGAGCAGTAAATGTTAACTCTTTAGTCCCTATGTTAATTGATAAAGAATATGCATGTAATTGTAAATGATCATTTAATACATGTTTACAAAATTTCCCGTATTTCTTATCACCAATAATAGAACACCCAATTTGTGATAAATGTATCCTAATTTGATGTTTTCTTCCAGTAATAGGCTTCAATTCAAGCAATCCAACATCATAAGGTAACTTCTTCAAGACAGAAAATGAAGTAATAGCTTCTTGTAAACATGAGTTATCAATTTTTTCTAAAGGAAGAGTATGTTTGCTTTTAATAATAGAATGATTGATCTGACCAATATCATTCTCTGGAATACCTTGGGTCAATGCTAAATATTTCTTTCTTACCCTTCTATTCTTAAATTCTTGCATAATTAATCTGGATACTCTTGCATTACGAGCTAATATCAAAACACCACTAGTATCCTTATCCAATCTATGAACAATTTTCATAGATTCTCCATCTATAATTTTATCTACAATATCACTAATACTAACTTTAACCTTAGTACCACCTTGAACAGAAATGCCAGTAGGCTTATTAATCACCAATACATCATCATCTTTATATAAAATATCATTACGAATCAAATTAACTAGAAAATCACTATCAGACTCAGAAACCTTTTTACTGTGTTTCTTTTCACAGATAACCCCATTATATTTTATATAAATTACACTTCCAACATTAATCCTTGTATCAGATTTTACCTTCATATTATCAAGTAATATAATACCTTTACGTAAAAACTTCTCAACCAAAGACTGAGGGATTTTTAATTCTCTTCTAATAAACTTATCTATTCTTATATTCTGATCATCTTCTTGTACAGTATAATATTTATCCATCATTACCCAAGTTTTTAAAACAGCATATAAAAGAACCACAAACTCTTAACAAAATCTACACTCAAACTAAACATACACTTTTGCATACATCTACTAGTTTCTACAATTCAGAATCATGTTTTCTATACAGCATTTACTCATTGTTATCCAAGCTTTTTAAAAATAGCACATAAAATAATAACTGACTTTCTATAAACTCCCAACCTAAAACATAGAGATCACTTATCAACTTCTATCATTCTACTACTCAAAAATCATGATAAAGTACAATTGATTTATAAATTAATCACATGATAATACAATAACCTCTACCAAAAAACATATTGCAATAATACAGAATTCCTTCTGCATTTATTAATATAGGACCTTAATATATAGCACACTGAACTAATACTACACTCTGTAAAACAAGTAAATGTTTAACTTATTAAGCAGATTATGAATAAATTTTTCTGCATTACAATAAAAACTATCCTAAAAAAACAACATAGAATACCTAATACTAAATTTATAACTTTACTTACTCATTGTTAAACTTCTTTCTCAAATAATCACATAAGGTAAAATTACTAGCTATAAACAAATCGTTATCACATACAATTTTACCTTTACTTTCCTCAATAAATAACTTACCTACAGCAGCTTGATACTTATTAATATTAGAATAAATTAAGGCATCATAAGATGCTGAACACAAATAAGAAAACCCCAAAGCCATAGAACCCATAGCACGTATTATAACAGCCTGAGAATTAAGCTGACTATCAATCACACCAACACTAAGATGTGTAATAACAAAATCAATTACAACCCTACTTATACTCTGTTTATTTCCCACATGCATTTTTATATAACGAGATTGCACATTCTCTGAAAAAGCACCTACCCCTTTTTCTACGTAAAAAGTTTCTTTCAGTATTGGAGCATCAATTATCGCAGCAACAGGCTCCCCCTGACGAAAAAAAGCAATTAATGTAGCAAAATAAGGCAAATAATTTATAAAATTAGTTCTACTATCTATTGGGTTAACAAACCAAAAATTTTCTCCAACATCAGATATATTTCTAGTATCATCAAATACAATTCCATAGTCTTGTCGATAACTGTATAATCCATCAGTAATAATTTTTTTCGATCTCAAATAAGCAGCTCGAGTAAAATTACTTGCAGCAGTATAAGAAGATTGCATATACCGGATTTCACTAAAATCTCTAATTAAAGCCTTAGATGATTGTCTCACTGACTTTAACATAATATTAGTAATAGAAGAAAAAATTACAGACATTTACAACTCCTTATTTTTAATACGACTCTATAACTTAAGTAGCTATTCAACAGATAAATAGAACTTAATAAACAGTCAGATACATTTTTATTTACAATATCTTCACAGACATGCACAAAGAATAGAACTAATCCAGTATATGTTGTACAACATACCCTTCTACAAGAATACAAACACTAAATTAACTTAACATTATCACTTTGCTCGCTCATAATAGCTATCATCTGGAGTATATACAACTATTTTATCTCCAGGCTTAATAAATGTAGGAACGCTAATACGCTGATTATTTTCTAACATTGCTACTTTATAAGCAGAAGAAGAAACTGTCTGCCCTTTAATGACAGCTTCGGTTTCAACTACTTGAAGAGTTACATAATCTGGCACCTTAGCAGATATTATTTCTCCATTATAGAACACTAAAGTAATAATAATATTATCCTTCAAATATACACTCTTATCACCTAATACATCTTTACTAATTGTAAGCTGTTCATAAGTCTTAAGGTGCATGATAGTAATCATTGAACCATCACCATAGATATACTGATAATCAGATTCATCAACAATAGCACGCTTTATATCTCCATCTGCACGAAACCTTTCATGCTGTTTAGTACCAGTTTTTAAATTTTTCATTTCAGCTTGTATATAGGCTCCACCTTTACCTGGCTGAGTATGCATAACTTTTACAACTAAATACAAAGCATTATTATGTTCTAATATATGCCCAGGCCTAATATCACTCCCTCTTTCTGCCATCTTTCACAAACAAAAAACTACAACTTCGAAATTTTATTCTTAAAGTATAAGTAATTCAAGAAAAATAAACACTTATAGTAACTTTACTCATAAATATATCCTGTTATCAACTATATAACAAAGACCTTTAATTAATCATTTAGTATAAGTTCATACCAATTTTTATTAAGATTTTATATACAACATCTTACCAATGACTAGAATATATAACCATCATATAAATAAAAAATAAAATAAGCTTAGAAAGATTTAGAATGAACACATATAGTAAATTATTATGTATACTAACAGCAATTCTTTAATACTAATAATTTTATAATTACAATGAATATATCAATGATATATATTCCTAATATATCAATTATAGTAAACATGATTTATCATGTCATAATTTTAGTGTTTAAAAATAGAACTGAAACTACAACTTTCAACACTTATAATATAAAATTATCATATTTCAACCAATATGTTACACTCTTTATAAAAAAAATTATGTTAGAATTCGAACTTACTGTACAAAATTTATATACCAGGGAAGGTTTAGTCAAATTAGACAATCTATTTCTATCATATCTACAGTCTAATAACCAAGATCTACACAACATATTAATTAAAGAACGCAAGAAAGATATTAAATCTGACAATACATCATGTATTATAGACCTTTCATATGTAGTTGAGAATTTCATAACAAAATTATTTGGAATTGAAAACGAGGTAGTAACACAACAAAATGCACACAAAGAATTTTCAGAAATATATAAATGTAAAAGATTATTTATACAACGTTATGCTCTTAAGAAATATCCAAACATTAACAATTTAGACATATCAGAAATAATACAGAAAATTAGCCAAATATTTAAACTGCCTATTCAAGAGAAAGAATTTGTTCAACAAGTATTACTATGGCTTGAAGATCAAGAAAAATATTCAGAAAACCTAGACATTACAGCTAAATACGCTGCATATATGGTACATTCAAAATCAGATAGTATTTTATTCAATGTACCAAACAAAATAGATTTTAACAATTTAGTTCCTACAACAACAAAAATTATCAACAACAATACAACTGTAATGACATCAGAGCGTCTCAAACGCAGATATGGCTTTAACCTCACACATAAAGAACCTACCTTATATCAAGCCTTAAATAACTGTCATTATTGTATTTTTTGCCACAAACAAAATAAAGACAGTTGTTCAAAAGGATTATTAGAAACCAACAATGCATTTAAAAAGTCAACATTATCCATAGAGTTACATGGTTGCCCTTTAGAAGAAAAAATATCAGAAATGAATTTAGTAAAATCTCAAGGGTACCCCATAGCAGCATTAGCAATTGCTATGATTGATAATCCGTTATGTGTTTTAACAGGATATCATATTTGTAATGACTGTACTAAATCGTGCATTTATCAAAAACAAGATCCTGTAAATATACCAATGATTGAAACTCAAATTGTCAACAATGTCCTCACTCTAAGTTATGGATTTGAAATATACTCATTACTCACCAGGTGGAATCCTATAAATTTTGAACGACCATTCCCTCAAGTACATACAAATAAAAATGTACTAGTCATAGGGCTAGGTCCAGCAGGAATTAACCTATCACATCATCTTCTAAATGATGGACATACTGTTGTTGCAATAGACGGATTAAAAATTGAACCTTTACCACAACATATTTCCGGAGTTACTCAATTTGGAGAAAAAACAGAATTTAAATTAATCAAAAATGTACAAGCAGAATTATACGAAAATCTAAACGAACGTATACCTTATGGATTTGGAGGAGTATCTGAATATGGTATTACTGCAAGATGGAACAAAAATTATCTAAAAATAGCAAGGCTGATACTAGAGAGAAGAAAAAATTTTGCAATGTATGGAGGAATAAGATTTGGTAGTACATTAACAATAGAACATGCTTTTGAAATGGGGTTTCATCATATTGCTCTTGCAACAGGATCTGGTAGCCCAAATATAATCAATGTACATAATTCTTTGGCCCGAGGAGTACGCATGGCATCAGATTTTTTAATGTCACTACAACTGACTGGAGCTGCAAGAACAAATTCAATTGCAAATTTACAAATTAGATTGCCTGTCATCATCATAGGTGGAGGATTAACAGCAATAGACGCAGCAACAGAAGCTCTTGCGTACTATCCATTACAAGTAGAAAAATTCCTCACAAGATACGAAGCATTGACAAAAATCTATGGCAAATCACACATAGAAACAAATTGGACAGAAGAAGAAAAAATTATTGCAAATGAATTTTTAAGCCATGCAATTCAAATCAGAAAAGAAAAAACATTAGCTAAAGCAGAAAATAGAGAAGAAAAAATTATCGAGCTACTACAATTATGGGGAGGAGTTACTATTGTTTATAGAAATCAGTTGTTAGATGCTCCAAGTTATAAATTAAATAGTGATGAAATAAACAATGCATTATCAGAAGGAATATATTTTATAGAAAATCTACAACCATATAAAATGATAACTGATCAGTACAATCACATAAGTAATATTATATTGATTGATCAATACAATAACAAAAAAACCCTACCTACAAAAACCATCATAATTGCAGCAGGGACTAAACCAAACTTAATTAGCATAAAAGAAAATCAACAATTTTATGCATTAGGTCAAGATTTCACCCATACCTTTGATTTACAAGGCAACAGCACAATAATAACTGCATCTCCAAAATTTACAAAAAAAGATAGCATATTTATATCACCTGATAAAAAAATTAGTATTTTCGGAGATCTACATTTGCCATATAGAGGCAGTGTAGTTAAAGCAATGGCAAGTGCTAAAAATGGATATCCAATTATAACACAGATATTAAAACAATGCTCACCAACAAAAGAGACTCAATTATTAAAAAAACTAAACCACAAGCTAAAAGCATATATAGTAAACATAGAACATATTACAAAAACTATCACTAAACTTACTATTTTAGCTCCTCTTGCAGCAGCCAATTTTAAACCTGGACAATTCTACAGATTACAAAATTTTGAATGTAACAGCTTAAGTATAGAAAATACACAATTAGCAATGGAAAGCCTAGCATTAACAGGAGTTTCTGTAGATAAGAAGAAAGGATTAATATCAACTATAGTATTGAATATAGGAGGATCTAGCCACTTATGTAATTATCTTAAAAAAAACGAACCTATTATTTTTATGGGCCCTACTGGAACCCCAACAGAAATTCCTCACAACCAAAACATAATCTTAATAGGTGGAGGAGTAGGCAATGCTGTATTATTCTCAATAGGCAAAGCATTATTATCAAATAACTGTAAAGTTTTATATTTTGCAGGATATAAAAAAGTAGAAGATGTATTTGAACCATCATCTATAGAAGAATCATCAAATACTGTAGTATGGTGTTGCGATGAAAAAATGATTGAACCAAGAAGAACACACGATAAATCTTATCACGGAAATATAATTGATGGCATAATTCAATATAACAATCATTTGTCAAAAGATACTGACATACCTTTAGATTCTGTAGATCGAATTATTATCATTGGTTCAAGCCATATGATGGATGCAGTATCACATGCTATATTCAATCAATTACGTATTCTTTTTAAAAAAGAGATTAAAGTTATAGCTTCCATTAATTCTCCCATGCAGTGTATGATGAAAGAAATATGTGCTCAATGTTTACAAAAACATATAGATCCAATAACAAAGCAGGAAAGTTTTGTATATAGTTGTAATAATCAAGACCAGTATGCAAATTACGTAGATTTCAAATTCTTAGATGAAAGACTCAAACAAAATAGCTTGCAAGAAAAATGCACCAAACAGTGGATAGATTACTGTCTACATAAATTATAACTAAAAAAAACACTACATAACACTTTCCTTATGAAACACACAACACACTCAGCACTCCATCAATTAAACTTTACTAAATGTAACCCTAGAAAGACATACTAAACAGTAAGTAGATTCCTACATAAGTTATATAACTCAAGTAAGATAATATTTTTTCCTTAAGTTTACCAACATACTTAACATCTTCTAATTTTTTAATGCTTCACTCAACCATAATTACATAGCAGATAGATTATCAGATATAAGTTACAATTAAATAAGAACATTACTAATACCTTTCTTATAAACTTACTCAAATAACTCAGCATTCAATTGATATGAACCCTATACACTATAAATTCTTCATTTCATACTGTAAAAATTACTAAGCTAGTATTGTTAGTACAATATTTAAAAATTCTGATATTTTACAAAAAATATGATAAGTATTGCAAAATTCTGAATAGCAAATTTAATTATATTAACCCAGATTCACACTTTAGCATTAAAATAACAACACAAAACAATACAGACTATCACAGTATATCTATAAATCACATAAACCTATCAAATATTAATTGCATAAAATACTGCAAAGTTTATAATCTGTAAAAAAGTCTGAGGTTGAGTGATGCTTTACAATTTTATTCATAACATCCACAAAGAGGGATATGTATTTATAATGATATCATTTTTTACGTCTTGCATTGGATTTGCTATTTCTTGCAGCTTAGGAATAATTTGTTTAGTTATATCATTATTGTGCATATATTTTTTTCGTGACCCTATACGTGTAGTACCAGAAGGAGATAATCTAGTTCTTAGCCCAGCTGACGGTGTAATATTGGACATTAAGGAAGTTAGCTCTCCTATAGATAATTCTACACAAGTAGTATGCATTAGTATTTTTTTAAACATATTGAATGTTCATGTAAATCGAATTCCTGTGTCTGGAATTATTAAGAGTACAGAATATATACCAGGAAGATTTTTATTAGCTTCGCTAAATAAGTCAAGTGAGTTAAATGAAAGACAAAGGTTAGTTATTGAATCTAAACTTGATAGCCACTCGATTATTATAGATCAAATTGCAGGACTAGTAGCGCGACGTATAGTATGCAATGCATACGAAGGTCAAAATGTTAATTCCGGTGAGAGATTTGGTATTATTAGATTCGGCAGTCGGGTTAATCTGTATTTACCATTAAGTGTCCACGTATCAGCATTTATAGGACAAACAGTTATAGGTGGAGAAACTATTTTAGCATACCTGCAAGAAGCTCCTAAACAATTAACAGTTAAGTCTATATAATAATATGAAAGAGGAACAAAGTAGCAAGTTTTTTCCTATTGCTAGGTTATTTCCTAATATAGTTACCTTACTAGGTTTATGTGCTGGTTTGACCTCTATAAAATTTACTTTTATGGGTAAATGGGAGTCTGCTGTCATGTTTATTATCATAGCAGCACTCATAGACGGAATGGACGGTAGGATTGCCAGATTACTTAATTCCACTAGTGGCTTTGGTGCTCAGCTTGATTCCTTTGCAGACTTTTTAAACTTTGGCGCTGCTCCAGCATTTCTATTATATTTTTGGTCTCTCAAGCAAATTAAAGTAATAGGTTGGATGCTAGTAATGATGTTTGTAATGTGCATGTCAATCAGACTTGCAAGATTTAATATGTCGTTATACGAAGAAAAAAAATTAGATTGGCATAAGTTTTTTTTTGTAGGAGTACCTGCACCACTAGGAGCAGTATTATCATTAATTCCAGTAATGCTAACTTTTTACTATCATGATAATCATTGGTGGGTTCAAAACTTATCTGATCAAAATAATGTCGCAGTATATTTTGCTGTTATTGCATTCTTATCAGCAAGCAACATTCCTACATTTTCCGCAAAACATCTTTATATACCCAAAAACCTATCTTATATATTTATTCTACTGTTTGGTATATTTATTGTATTTGCAATAACAAAACCATGGATAACATTTCCAATTGTTGGAATGATGTATATATTATCAATCCCCATCAGTACTGCGATATACATATACATTATGTATAAAACTAAAGTCAAATCAGTAAAATAGTATCATATAGATCACCATGATAAATCTTGGGCCTACAGATTTCTTTCCATATGTCTCTAGAATATTAGAGCCTATCTTCTCTCTTACAGTATTCAAAATTCCATTAATTATTCTATGGATAATATTTCTAGGAACATTTTGCACTATAAAATTTAAATTCATTAATATCAGACTTTTTAAACACGCTATAAATGTTTTAATAAATTCACCTAAGAATAAAAACAATCATGCTATTTCTAATATTCAAGCATTTATCACAGCAATATCTGGTACTATAGGATTAGGAACAATTTCAGGAGTAGTTATAGCAATTTCCACAGGAGGTCCAGGAGCAGTATTATGGATGATAATAATAGGCATTTTAGGTATGTCAGTAAAATTTGCCGAAGTAACATTAGGATTTAAATACTATTTACTAGAAAAGCAAAATAATATAGGAGGTCCTTTTCAATACATCAGATGTGGATTCGCTGAACTAGGATTAGTGAAAACAGGAAAAATAATAGCATACATATACGCTATTATCATGATAATAGCTATGTCTTTTGGAGGAATATCATTTCAATCAAATCAAGCAACTATACTATTAAGCAACACTTTCCATCAAGTAAACTGTAGTATTATTGTTTTAATATTAACATTATTAAGTGGATTAGTGATAATGGGGGGAATAACACGCATTGCAAAAATCATGACAAAACTGTCCCCTATAATGGTGATACTATACATAACCATATGTACAGCTATTATTATTAGTCATTTAGATCAACTACTCTCTACACTAAGTATAATGTTACATGGAATGATAGAAGGAAATAGTGTCACTGGAGGAGTAATAGGATCGATTGTTGCAGGAGTTAGAAGATCAGTTTTTGCAAACGAAGCCGGAGTTGGAACTTCTCCCATAATACATGCTTCAACAAATGACACTGAACCTGCAAGAGTAGGATGCACTGCAATGCTTGAACCATTTATTGACACTGTAATTGTATCATTTATTACAGGAATAGTAGTCATACTAACTGGATCTTATGTCCACATAAATAGTAGCAGTAGTGCAATAATAATTAATAATATATTCTCCAATATTTGTCCAATTTGTGAATACGTTATATTTCCTTTTATTATATTTGCTTTTGCATTCTCATCAATTATTACATATTCCTATTACTGCGAAATATCATGGAAATATATACTTGGAAGCTCACGTCATATTATATTATGTAGAACAGTTATAATGTGCATAATTGTAATCAGTGGATTATCAAAAAATATAGTACTTATATCTCAATTAGGAGACATGCTATTTATATTCCTCACAATACCTAATGGATTAACAATCATTTTATTAAGTGATACTATCAATCAAGAACTTAAGACATATTTACGGAAAACTTAATTCTAGGGAATATTTACATAATAACTTCCAAGTAATAACTCAAATGACTTACTTTATCACTACACAGTGATATAAGTTTATAATGAATCATCTTGTTAACACTATTATATCATTTCTATATATTTTTCTAAATTCTATAAAGATACTATCCATAACTAACATACAACTTTAAAATCACAAATTAAGTTTAATTCTTAAGATAATGATTATATAATATTTTTCTTCAATTCAGCACTTAAAATCAATTCATTTTAGAAGTATTTTGATATATTAATCAATCTGATAAAATCAACACAATAACACAACTTACACACTTGATTTTATATTGCCTTATTGATTTAAAAAAAGCTATATGCTACACTCAACTTTATTAAGGTGCTCATTAAGCAATATGATAGAAGTTCGTAATTTAATATTAGCTGTCATTTTATCTGTATTGATCATGATGGGGTGGAGATTTGTATACGATAAGTTTTTTACCACACAATATGCTACAGAAGACAATACAGGTTCTGATTCTATGATCCCAGAATTTGATGATAGTTTTACATACAAAACGCGATCTGAAGTCATAGAAAGTAACACTAACCTACGGCTTCAGTTATCCAACCAAAAAATAAATGGATCAATATCATTAAAGGGAGCACAGTTTGATGATTTAACATTTAAAAACTATCATGTTACACCAGATAGTAGCTCTGAAGGAATAGTATTACTATCTCCAGAAGAGACAGAAGATGTATATTTTATTGAATTTGGATGGATAGATCCCAAACACAAAATCATTTTACCTAACCACACCTCAGTTTGGAGCTCAAATAAGTCAACTTTATCTCCAAATAACACTGTCACTTTAACATGGGATAACAAGCAAGGTATTATCTTTAAAATAAAAATCACCTTAGATAATGACTACATGTTTAAAGTAGAACAAATAATCACAAATAATACTGATGCAACAGTAAATTTAATTCCTTACGGAAGAATTAATAGATCTAAACATGCTACAGATAAATCTTACTGGATATCACATGAAGGGGCTGTAGGAAGTTTTGGAAACACACTCAAAGAATGGACATATAAAGCCATCACTAAAGAGAAGCATATAAAAATTCAGCAACAAGACATAAATGATAATCAGAATCAATGGATTGGAATTGGTGATAAGTACTGGTTCACAGCATTAATCCCAAATGTTCTACAAAAGAGTAAGCTAAATTTCCACGTCAAATACGCTAAGCATAATAATAAAGACCGTTTTCAAGTAGACTTTAGTCACGATGGTTATATCGCACATCCAAATAAAACGGCGACTAGTACTAGTTATCTATTTGCTGGAGCCAAAGAATTAAAGTTATTAGATAAATACAAAGATAATTTAAAGATTTCTTTATTTGATAAAGCAGTAGATTTTGGGATTTTATACTTCATTACTAAACCTGTTTTCCTTTTATTAGAATACTTCAATGATGTTATAGGAAATTTTGGATTAGCAATATTACTATTAACAGTAATAATAAAATTAGTAATGTTTCCATTATCACACAAATCATGTGTTTCGATGCTTAAACTCAGGCACTTACAGCCAGATATATTAAAAATAAAAGAGTTATACAAAAACGATAATGATAAAATGAGTAAAGAAATATCAGCTATCTTTAAGAAGAATAATGTCAACCCTATGTCTGGGTTTATTCCGGTATTAATACAAATACCAGTATTCTTTGCGTTGTATAAAGTGTTATTTGTTACAATTGAAATGAGACATGCTCCATTTTATTTATGGATAAAAGACTTATCAAGCTTTGATACTGCAAACATATTAACAATGTTTGGACTGTTAAAATTCAATCCAAGTATCTGTATTGGCGTTTTGCCAGTCATACTGGGTGTTACTATGATAATACAACAAAAGCTAAGCAATAATAACCCGCCAAATCAAGATAAAACTCAAGCAAATTTTATGAAATTTTTACCTTACATTTTCATATTCATTTTTTCATCATTTCCTGCAGGATTAATTATTTACTGGATATGCAGTAATTCAATTACGATAATGCAACAATTAATAATCAAGAATTACGTAATCAAAAAGTTTAATTTTCATAAAACTATACAACAGGGAGATTAATATGCCTGACCATATTAACATATTAATAGTAGTATCACAGTTCTACTCAGACATAACAAATCTTTTATTAGATGGAGCAATAGATCAATTAAAAAAATATTCAAAACCTGTAAAATATGATATAGTATATGTTCCAGGATCTTTTGAAATACCTGCAGCCATAGTATTTGCAATAATGAGTGACAGATATCAGTACGATGGGTATATTGCTCTAGGTTGTGTTATAAAAGGAGAAACAGATCATTATTACTATGTATGCAAGGGAGTAACAACATCTCTTAGTGAAATTGCAACTCATCATGCTGTTCCTATGGGTTTTGGAGTGATTACAGCTGGAAGTTTAGAATTGGCAATGGCAAGAGCAGACATGAATAAAAAGAATGTCGGCGGAAATGCTGCCAAGGCAGCCTTAGCTATGATTGAATTACATGATAAATTTTTAAGTTAGAATTATGACAGATAATATATGCCATAAACCTTTATGGCATTCAAAAAAAACAACAACAAGGTTCCTTGCTATACAAGGTACATATTCCATGGTATTTAATAACTACACTATAAATGACATTGATAATTTAATCGAGTACTTATATGAGATAAAGGAATTATTAGACTTAATGCAGGTTGATAATCAGCTATTACTCAAAATTATGAACACAATGCTGCTAACATTCAACACAATCAATTCAACCATTGCAACGTTTTTAAATGATACATGGTCGATAGACCGTATAAATCCAATTAGTATTTCCATTATTAAAACTGCAGTTTGTGAATTAATATGTTCTAATACAGACACAGTAATCATTATCAATGAATACGTCAATATAGCAAGCCACATATTAGAAAGAACAGAAGTCAACTTCATTAATGCAATATTAAATAAAATAAAGCTTACAGCACGTCCTGTTCTTAACAAAGATATAAATTTTCATATAGAACAAACAGAACCTTTCGCTGTTTTCAATAATACATAACATTTGAGAATAACAATAAAACACTAATATACATAGATATTTAGATAATATATAACTAAGCACGAAGCATCATAAATACGGAATATAAGATGTTTCTTAATAATGGTCAAAAAATACTTTTCCTATACATAACTAGATCACACCCACTTTAGCATTCAGTTAAACATAATAAAAATACGTGATCAAGCTATATACAATATATTATTACCTAATTACCAAAATTAATTGGAAAATTGTTAATCTTCATATATGATTAAGAATCCTATCTCTTTACTCACTAGTTAATGCGGTAAATTAAATATGACTGGTTTGATCAGTATACGTAATGCTAAAGAACATAACCTACAAAACATAAACATAGATCTTCCAAAGAACAAGTTAATTGTAATAACTGGAGTTAGTGGATCGGGAAAGTCCAGTCTTGCGTTTGATACAATATATGCAGAAGGACAACGTAAATATGTAGAAAGTTTATCATCTTACGCTCGGCAATTTTTAGATTTATGTACAAAACCAGATGTAGAATCAATCACAGGGCTTTCTCCAGCTATTGCAATAAGTCAAAAATTATCATCTAAAAACTCAAGATCAACTGTATCAACCATTACAGAAATTTACGACTACTTAAGAATTATGTATGCTAAAATAGGAATTCCATATTCTCCAATCACTGGATTACCTATAACAAAGCAATCACTTTCTCAAATAATAGAAACTATATTCAAACTACCTTCAGGTACAAAAATTTCAATTTTAGGTGCACTAATAAGGAACAAAAAAGGAGATCATAATAAAGAAATATATGAAATAAAAAAACAACACTATAAATTATTAAAAATTGATGACATTACTTATGATATTAACAATATTCCACAGTTAGATAGAAATAAAGCACATAACATTCACGTAATTGTAAATCAAATATCAGTACTAGAAGACTATGTTGATAATATAACTGACAATATAAAAACTGCACTAAAAATAGGTAATGGTATAATTCATATAGAAATACTTGATTTACCGCAAGAATACAATAAGGGAATATATCACAAGAACCAGGTATTATTTTTTTCAGAAAATTTTTCATGCCCTCAGGCAGACTTCAGCATAGAAGAAATAGAACCAAGATTATTTTCATTTAATACATCATATGGATCATGCAAAACTTGTAGTGGAATAGGAAAAAAATACAGCATTGACAGAAATCTAATTATAAAAAATGACAGCTTATCGATTTTAGAAGGAGCTATACATCCTATAGGTCCAATTGAACTAAAAACCACTCATCACAAAGTCAATTCGCAATTTAGTTATTATTACGCAAACATTATTTTATCATTAGCAAAATATTATAAATTTAATTTAACAACACCATGGCAAGAGTTGGATGATAATATAAAAGATATAATTCTATTTGGTAGCAGAGGAATAGAAATACCTATACACTACCAAAATGAAGGATATAAATATTCTAGAAACAAGCCATTTGAAGGCATTATAAATGTCTTAAATAACAAAGAAAATATAGTTATTGAAAAACTAGCTGAACAATATTCATCTATAAATGTATGTAGTGAATGTCAAGGATTTAGATTAAGACAGGAAGCGTTATCAGTAAAAATTGATAACAAACATATTGGAGAATTTACACAATTATCTGTCGTAGAGGCAATATCATGGTGTAAAGCACTACCACCTAAACTAAACGAACAGCAGAAACATATTTCATGTAAACTATTAGACGAAATAATCAAAAGATTAACATTTCTAAAGAATGTTGGATTAGGTTATCTAACACTCAATCGTGAATCAGGAACATTATCTGGAGGAGAAAGTCAAAGAATAAAATTAGCATCACAAATTGGATCTGGATTAACAGGAATAATTTACGTTCTAGACGAACCTTCAATAGGGTTACATCAACGCGATAACACATTGTTAATCAACACTCTAAAAACATTACGTGATATAGGAAATACAGTAATAGTAGTAGAACATGATGAAGAAACAATAATAAATGCAGATTATGTAGTAGATATAGGACCAGGGGCAGGACAAAACGGAGGACATGTAATTGCAATTGGAACTCCAAAAGAAATAATGGATAACCATAACAGTATAACTGGCCAATATCTTAGTAATAAGAAGACGATACCCACTTTCAAAAAGCATGGAACTTTTAATAAATGGATAGAAATTATTGGAGCTCGTAAAAACAATTTACAAAATATTGATGTCAAAATTCCTTTAAATGCTTTTACTTGTATTACTGGAGTATCTGGAAGCGGAAAATCTAGTTTGATAAACGATACTTTATATCAGCATGCAATCAATCAACTAAATAATATCAATTGTACACACGGCGAATGCATATCCATATCAGGGCTAGAACATATAGATAAAGTTATAAAAATAGACCAATCCCCTATCGGTAGAACTCCTTTATCAAATTCAGCAACCTATATAGGATTGTTTACTCACATAAGGTCATGGTTTGCTGGATTACCTTTATCAAGAGCAAGAGGATATACTATTAGCAGGTTTTCATTTAACTCCAAAGGAGGAAGATGTGAAGCATGCAAAGGAGATGGACAAGTCAAAATAGAAATGCATTTTTTATCTGATGTATATGTCAAGTGTGAGCAATGCAAAGGATTGCGTTATAATAAAGAAACTTTAGAAGTAACTCATCAAGGAAAATCTATAGCTGACGTATTAGATATGACAGTTGATCAAGCACACGAATTTTTTATCCATTTACCATTAATTAAAGAAAAGTTAGATGCTTTACGCAGCGTAGGAATGGGTTATATCAAAATAGGCCAAACATCCAATACATTATCAGGAGGTGAAGCACAAAGAATAAAACTATCAAAAGAATTATCAAAACGTTCAACTGGAAACACTTTATACATCTTAGATGAACCAACTACAGGATTACATTTTGCAGATATAGATAATTTATTACATGTTCTACACAAATTACGCGATTTAGGGAATACAATAGTAGTTATAGAACACAATTTACATGTCATTAAAACAGCTGAATACATAATAGATATAGGGCCTAATGGGGGAAATGCTGGAGGTAAAGTAGTAGCTACTGGCACTCCTGAAGAAATAATCAAAAACCCCAATAGTACAACTGGACAATATTTAAAGCCTTATTTCAATTTCTAATTATCAAATTAGATAAAATCTTCTAAAGACATACCAAATCAAGAACACAAGCATATAGTACTTCTAGCAAATTTTTAATACCAAACCTTTAAATACATAACAATAAACTATAAAACAGATGCAAACCAATCATCAATATAATAATTCAACATTAAAAAAGCTTCTAAAATATATAACCACAGACTATACATACACTAGCACATATACAAATGAGAGGATATAAGCTTCACCATAGATATATACACTGTTCATTTAAGAAAAACAGATGCAAACCAATCATCAATATAATAATTCAACATTAAAAAAGCTTCTAAAATATATAACCACAGACTATACATACACTAGCACATATACAAATGAAAGGATATAAGCTTCACCATAGATATATACACTGTTCATTTAAGAAAAACAGATGCAAACCAATCATCAATATAATAATTCAACATTAAAAAAGCTTCTAAAATATATAACCACAGACTATACATACACTAGTACATATACAAATGAGAGGATATAAGCTTTACCATAGATATATACACTGTTCATTTAAGAAAAACAGATGCAAACCAATCATCAATATAATAATTCAACATTAAAAAAGCTTCTAAAATATATAACCACAGACTATACATACACTAGCACATATACAAATGAGAGGATATAAGCTTTACCATAGATATATACACTGTTCATTTAAGAAAAACAGATGCAAACCAATCATCAATATAATAATTCAACATTAAAAAAGCTTCTAAAATATATAACCACAAACTACAGATACCTCTAACAAACTGTGAACATAGTATTTCAATCCTTGTATATGCACTTGCATAAAAAAATAGACATAGTCAATATTAGTAGTGGACATAGACAATTATAATATTCCTAAAGTTATAACAAATAGCACTTATACTTAGTAATCACACATGTTTGCAAACCCTAATATATGTAATATCTTTTGAAAATACGTCATCATTAATAAACATACTTACATTTTAACAAAATCTGCATATTCAAGAATATCACGCTAAAGTACCTTTATAATAAAATAAGAACATTTCTTTATGATCACAATATTTTCTCACCAATAGGACGTTCCTCAATAAAAGGTATTTGACCATGCACAAAAACACTAATACCCTACTTCAATAACTAATGTAAAATCATTAAATTTATATAAGTAAATTTTTTACCTATATTAAAATAAATATAAAGAATTTTTCCACAAACCCTTTTCTCAATCTTTCACTAGCCTAAAAATTAATAAAATCCTATTAAAATACTTATCATGATATTATAGATTTATCATATACACTATAATAAAAAAAATAACTAAATAACATAAATTATTCCAATATAGCATATAAAATTTATAATAAAATAGCTACTTTACCGTTCTTATACTAATTATATATTATACTTCATCTGCAATTAGTGCTATGATTAATAGCAAAGGGTGTGTAATACATGTTAATAAATTGACATAAAATTAAAACTCTGTAAGTATTTAATTATTCACTAAAGTATATATATGATACAAATGTTTAATATTGCTGAATATGTCCCTGTTTTAATTTTCTTAGCAATTTCAGGTTTCATCTCATTCCTCTTTTGTATTTTACCAATGCTTTTAGCTAATCGTAATCCAGATTTAGAGAAACTCTCTCCTTATGAATGTGGGTTCGCACCTCTTGGAAATTCAAGAAAAATTTTTGATATTCGATTTTACCTAGTAGCAATACTATTTATTATATTTGACCTCGAAATAGCATTCTTATTTCCATGGTCTATTTGTCTTTCAAATATAGGTATAAATGGTTTCTGGTCTATGATGATTTTCTTAACTATATTAACAGTAGGATTTATATATGAGTGGAGCAAAGGTGCACTAGAATGGGAGTAAACTAAGTATGACAAATGAGAATAATTCTGTGTTAAACAATCAATTTTGGCAAAGCTACAATCATCAGGGCTTTATGATAACCAAGTTTTCTGACTTAATCAATTACATATCAAATTGGGCAAGGTCAAACTCTTTATGGCCTATGACATTTGGATTAGCTTGCTGTGCTGTAGAAATGATGCACACTGCAGCAAGTAGATATGATCTAGATAGATATGGTGTCATGTTTCGCGCAAGTCCTAGGCAAGCAGATGTCATGATTATTGCCGGAACACTCACCAATAAGATGGCCCCTGCATTACGTAAAGTATATGACCAAATGACAGAACCACGTTATGTTATCTCAATGGGAAGTTGTGCTAACGGCGGTGGATATTATCATTATTCATATTCAGTAGTTAGAGGATGTGACCGCATAGTACCAGTAGATATCTACGTTCCAGGATGTCCTCCAACAGCAGAAGCTTTACTATATGGTATATTCTGCCTTCAACAAAAAATTAACAGAGGGAATACCCACATTATAAGAAAACCTACATAACAGACTACGCAAGTAAAATATTAAAAAATGTAAATCAATAGTATTTACTGTTTTTATGCAATGTAGTAGATGCTATCACTCTATATAACAACTAATATTGCAAGAGAAACTCATAACCCTATAATTACTATACTAAAATAATAAAACCTATCCTTATTAATATGAAATCATACTATTATTTTTAGCATACATCATATAACATTTCACACTTTAAATTCAATACATAACTGTATACCTTCATAAAAAAATTATTAAAAAGTAAAAAATCCTAAGTTACGGTAGACAAAATATACCTAGTATTCAATATATATAATATCAATGTAGTACCTTAATTTAGGAAAATAATGTATAGTAAAAAGAATACAATTAAAGAGGTACATGATGTCAGATATCAATAATGTGATAGATAATATTACTACACATATCAACACATCTATAAATGTAAAGTGCATTGTAAAAGACAATATAATGCTGGAGTTATACTCAAATGCACAGGACATCTACAATCACATTTTATTTTTACGCAATGACACAAAATGTAAATTTCACATCTTAATTGATATTTTTGCAATAGATTATCCAAGTAGGTCAGCTAGATTTGAAGTAGTCTATTCATTACTGAGTATAATAAACAACATAAGAATATCTTGTAAAGTACCATTACAAGAAAATGAGAATATTCCATCTATTACCAACATTTTTAGTGCTGCAGGATGGTTTGAACGAGAAGTATTTGATATGTATGGCATAATATTTGCTAATAACCCAGATTTACGCAGGATTTTAACAGATTATGGTTTTTCTGGACATCCAATGCTAAAAGATTTTCCTCTAACTGGCTATAAAGAAGTACGGTATGACATATCAAAAAAAGAAGTAACTTATGAAGCTGTAAATCTACAGCAAGATTTTAGATCATTTGATTTTCTTTCTCCATGGAAGGAAACAAAGAATGAATAGAATTACAATATCACTAAATATTGCGAATATGACAATAACTAAACAAATAGTTTAAATATTTGTAAATAAGCTTCTGTAAGATTCTTATAAATGGCTTACTTACTTTCACATCAAACAATCAAAAACTATGTAATAATGTTTATACATCACCAGATTCATTAATACTGTTATATATTTGACTTCAGAACACTTTCACAATTTATTTTGTTTTATACTTACCAGGTTTATAATTTTCATCGTGTTTAGCTAAAATTTCATCCGCAACAAATTCATCGTTTACTATTTTTCCTTTTGCTACTATCCAACTACCTTCTGAAAACAAAGGAGGTAATATTCCTTGATATAGTACTTTAATCTGATTTTCTAAGTCTGTTATACAAAAAGAAATAAAACTATCGTATTTCTCTACACTACCCTTTATTACCATACCTCCTATTCTAATAGTACAATTAGTACATACAGTCCTTGATAAAACTTCAGTGGGAGTAAAAAAAAATGATATATTATTTCTCAGATTATTCAATACAATAACAACCGACATACCAAACATAATAAATGTTATGGC
Organism: Ehrlichia muris AS145; assembly: GCF_000508225.1. Taxonomy (GTDB): domain Bacteria; phylum Pseudomonadota; class Alphaproteobacteria; order Rickettsiales; family Anaplasmataceae; genus Ehrlichia; species Ehrlichia muris. Next base: position 377,754 of record NC_023063.1, on the reverse strand, counting down.
AGTAAAAAGTAATCTTTTATGTTTTCTCTTCATTTTTCCGATCAATATTTTCTAGAATTTTCTTACTTTTACTATAACTAAAAATAATAAAATAGCTCAACCCAAGCAACAAACCAAAACTTATAGTATAGGCAAAAATCAAAAAAATCATATTTTACAGCCTTTGTTAAGTGAAATTAAAGATTCTAGGATATCAAAATCTGTCATATCAAATTTTAATGGTGTAATTGTAATATATCCATCATCTATAGCTTTAATACTGTCATCAAAGTCACCTCTGTTCTTTTTATCAGGAGTAGCTCTATTTATTGTATAAGATGTACTACCAGAAATATTTTTTTTCTCTTCTATTTCATGACATGGCATATATTTCCCCTGACTTGTAAATTTAATGCCCTTTGCTGATATCAAAGGAAAGTTAATATTCATGACAGTAGACTTATCCCAAAATGAGACACCTAACAGCATATCTATAATATCTTTTAAGAATTTCCGTGGATTCTCCCAATTTATTTCACCAGTTTTACCATTATATTCCTGACTGACTGCAATTGATGGAATATTCATCATAGCTCCTTCTGCTGCTGCTGCTATAGTACCAGAATATGCTATATCATTACCTATATTAATCCCACTATTTATCCCAGACAAAATTAAATCCGGTTTTGTACCAACAATCTCTTTTAATCCAAGAAAAACACTAGTAGATGGAGTACTGTTAACAATAAATTCAGTATCACTTACTTGATACACCTCAGTTGCAGTCCTTAAGCCTATTGACCTACCACAGCCACTACAATTACTCAATGGTGCAACTACCCATATTTCTGAAGCAATACCCGTTGTTATTACTATTTCTTTCAGAACTTTAATACCATTTGCATGAAACCCATCATCATTACTCAATAACACTTTCATACTACTTTTCTTCCACAATAATCAAAATAAACTATAACATAATATAGTTTATCAGCCTATAATAACAACTGTTATTATACTCCCAACAATACAATAGTATACCTCTCCATTTTATTAACAAAAAGCACTAATAATATAACTAAAATACATACCTTATATGCATTACCTAGAAATCAATATCACCTGCACTAACTTATTACCTAAAAGATAATCTTTCCATATACTAAACTTATAGATACATAATATCCTACATTTTATCCTAAAAAGTTATTATATCTAATTTCCAATGACTTATACAAAAAACACACAATAAGTTAGAAATATTATCAGCCCCTAATTCTATACATATTTTTATATATCAATTGATGCTAAAATTGTATCAACTGTCTGTACAGGATCTCTACTCATAGTAATTGGACGTCCAATTACCAAATAATCTGCACCAGCTAACATTGCATCCCTAGGCTTCTTTACTCTTTTTTGGTCATTACAATCAACACCAAATCTTATACCTGGAACTATAAGTTTTAAATCTTCCTTGGTATACTGATTACGCACTTCTTCCACCTCAAATGCAGAACATACTATACCATATAATCCAGCTTCTCGAGCTAATTTAGATAAAAGCATTACCTGTTGAATAGATGATATATTAACACCAATGTCACTTAAATCAGAATTATCAATACTTGTTAATACAGTTACACCCACCAACTTTATTTTACTACCAGATATGCTATCCATAGCTCTCATTATCATTTCTCTACCACCACTAATATGAATAGTAAGCATAGCAATATTTAAAGATTTAATTACTGATATAGCCTTACTGACTGTATTAGGGATATCATGTAATTTTAAATCAAGAAACACTGGCACACCACAATCAGCTATTGTTTGCACACCAGATAACCCATACGCTGTAAAAAATTCTAATCCTAATTTTACCATTGATATTTTTCCATAAAGCATTTTTGTTAACTGTAATGCATGGTTAATATCACGAGTATCTAATGCACAAATAACTGGGTTATAATACATAAACATCCTTACAAAACATCTAAACTATTCAATATTAATATTTATACAATCTTACTAATTTGAACAAATATTACATCTATTTTACCGTTACCTTATTCCAGCTGTAGAAAATTCTAATCCTAATTTTACCATTGATATTTTTCCACAAAGCATTTTTGTTAACTGTAATGCATGGTTAATATCATGAGCATCTAATGCACAAATAACTGGGTTATAATAAATAAGCACACTTATAAAACATCCAAATTATATCAACATTAACTATTTAATACAATCTCATTAACGTGAATAAACACTACATCTACTTTACTAGTATCTCATTCCATACGTAAATATAAAGAAATAAAAACCTAAATCATTTTTATATTTTTCACATTTACTATAGTTTACATACCTTGAAAAAAATGCAAATTTTACAATTAGACAAATACTTAAATTGCTAAAAATATAATAACTATACTATTGATAATAGTTCGATTATCTGAATACATAAACAATTTATTATGAATGAAAATGCTCAGAACATTTTTTAAATAGCTTAAAAAAATTATTTGTAGTTAAATTACTAATTTCTTCAACATTTTCATCCCATAACCTAGCTAAATACTCTACAACAAATTTTGTTTTAGATGGTTCATTCCTTTGTCCACGATAAGGTTCAGGAGATAAAAATGGAGAATCTGTTTCTACTAAAACACGATCCTTAGGAACAAATTTTGCTACTTCTTGAACAACTTTTGCATTTTTAAAAGTCACTATTCCTGAAAAAGATATATATAACCCTAACTCTATTGCCTTGACTGCTAATTCCCTTGAAGATGCAAAACAATGCATAAGCCCTAAAAACGGACTTTCTCTCATTTCTGATTCTAAAATTTCCATCATTCGTTCATCTGCACTTCTTGAATGGATTATAACAGGTAACCCTGTTTCCCTAGATGCATTAATATGAGCCAAGAAATTCTGCTCTTGCTTCTCTACTTTACCACATTTATAAAAATCCAAACCAGTTTCACCTAACCCAATAACCTTATTATGTTGAGCTAAATTTACTAATTCACTTACTGAAATAGATTCTCCATCTGCACTATTAGTAGGATGTACACCAACTGAAAGATAAATTTGCTTATAACCTTCTGCAATTTTTACTAAATCAGAAAATTCAGATATAGTAGTACATACAGTCTGTATCAATTTTACATTATTTTCCTCTGCACGCAGTACTATATCTTCTATCTCATCTGGATTAAAATAATTCAAATGACAATGTGAATCTACAATCATATACTCTTCAAATCTACAATAAAACATAATCTAACAAGCATGTTTGTAGTCATCAACACAAATTTAACCACAAATACATAAAAATTCATATCTCAGGAAAAATATAACGCTTTTACATAAATACCTTAACAAAGCTTAAGTAGATGCAAGCATTACCTGTACTTACCAATAAAACATCACATTGAAAAAATTAACATAAAAAGATTCATCAATATCAAAACGAAAGCTACATAATATAAACATAGACCTAACTATAGGTAGATTACAACATTTTTTACTCTGGCTTTACAGTAATAATATTTATTACCCGTTTTGGAATAACATATATGTTTTCTACGACATTTTTACCTATTCTATTTCTAGCTATTTCCAAAGCCATAGCTTTAAGTTGACTATCATCAATGTTATTAGCAACTGTTAACGCTTTAACAAATTTACCATTGACTTGCACAGCAATAGTAATATTTTTTTCAATCAGTAATTCTGAATCTACTTTAGGCCACATCTGATTCCACAACATACCTTTACCTCCTATATTTTCCCATAATTTTTCAGCTATATGTGGAATAAACGGTTCTATTACTCTAATTAAAATACATATTGCCTCACTAACTACATAACAATTCACTGAAGTTTTTATCATTTCACCGATAACATTACTCAATTCTCTAAACTTAGCCACAGCACAATTTAAACGATAAAAATTCAAATCACTTGTAATATCATTTAAAATTTTATGTATACATCTTCTATATTCAAAAGCATCTTCTGGTATACTTTTCTCACTAAAATCCAAGTTAAGTTGATCATAAGAAATTATCATCTTCCATAACTTACTAAGATATCTACTTGCTCCTTCTATACCATCATCCAACCATTCTATATCACGCTCAGGAGGAGTATCAGATAATATAAACAGTCTTGCTGTATCTGCTCCATATTTATCAATAATATATTCAAGATTTACCACATTCTTTTTTGATTTACTCATTTTCTCAGCTCTGCCAACAGTAACATGTTGACCTTTTTTCATCATCTTTTTTGCTTCTTCAGGAAATAAGTAGTTACCTTGCTCATCTGAATAAGTAGAATAACAAACCATACCTTGCGTTATTAGATGAGAAAACGGTTCTTTGATATTAAAATATCCACACTTAGTTAACGCCCTACAGAAAAACCTAGAATACAATAAATGTAATACTGCGTGTTCTATACCACCCACATAATAATTGACTGGTAATAACATGTTACACGTATCTCTATCTATTCCATTATCAATCCCACAAAATGCTGCAAAATACCACGAAGATTCAAAAAAAGTATCAAAAGTATCAGTTTCACGTTCAGCATCCATACCACAAGATGGACATTTTACATATTTCCAAGTAGGATGATTATCTAAAGGATTTCCAGATTTTGTAAAATCAACATCCTTAGGCAAAGTCACTGGAAGGTCTTTTTTATTTACAGGAACTGTACCACATCTCTCACAATATATTATAGGTATAGGACATCCCCAATAACGTTGCCTAGATACTCCCCAGTCATGCATCCTATAATAGGTCACCTTTCTACCTATTCCTAATAATATAAGCTGATCAACTATAGCTTCTTTTGCTTTATCCACAGTCATGTTATCTAAGAACTCAGAATTCTTCATAATACCTGAGCCAACATAAGCCTCTTTTTCTAAGTTCACATCAACTTCAGGAAAAATTACCTGTTTTATTGGCAAAGAATATTTCTTTGCAAACTCAAAATCACGCTGATCATGAGCTGGACAACCAAAAATTGCACCTGTTGCATAATCCATGAGGACAAAATTCACAGCATAAACTGGCAAATTTATATTCAATAAAGGATGTTTTACAACTAATCCAGAATTTATTCCAAATTTTTCTATTGGGCTAGATACATCACTCACTACATTTTTTCTATCAAAATCATTTATTAGTTGAACAATTTTTGAATCATTAACATATTGTAAAATAGGATGATCAAAAGATACTGCAATGAATGATGCTCCAAATAGTGTATGAGGACATGTAGTAAAAATCTGTAACATCTTGTTAATATTTAAAACTTCAAAATCTATTACTACACCTTGAGATTTTCCAATCCACCGTTCTTGCATTAACTTTACTTTTTCCGGCCACTGATCTAAAGTTTTTAAATCATCTAATAATTCTTCCGCAAAATCAGTAATCCGTAGGAACCACTGGAATAACTTTCTTTTTTCCACTATAGCTCCAGACCGCCATCCCCTCCCATCTATAACTTGTTCATTAGCAAGTACAGTTTGATCTACAGGATCCCAATTAACCAACGATTCTTTACGATAAACTAAACCACATTTTAAAAAATCAAGAAAAAATGCTTGTTCATGCTTATAATAATTCGCATCACAAGTAGCCAATTCTTTATCCCAATCATATGATAATCCTATAGATTTTAACTGACGTCTCATATTATCAATATTGTTCTCAGTCCAAGTATGTGGATCTATATTATAAGATAATGCAGCATTTTCTGCTGGCAATCCAAAAGCATCCCATCCTATTGGATGAAAGACATTAACACCACAAGCACGTTTGTATCTTGCAATTACATCACCTATTGTGTAATTTCTCAAATGACCCATATGTATGCTGCCAGAAGGGTAAGGAAACATTTCTAAAACATAGCACTGAGCTTCTCTAACATTAGTACAAAAATTCCATTTTCTTTGTACATCTTGTTCTACTTTTTTGAAATCATAATGCATGGCATACCGTTAACAAAACTTCATTAAAATCATTTTAGCTTCGTTGTTGTATAGTACCTTACTAGACAATTCAAGCAATACAAATATGTGTACATTAACGAAAAGATTTATAATAACCACTTTACTTCAGCATTAAAGTTATTAAAATATAAATCTTACATCTATATAAATTAATCAATAAATCAAAATTTACAAATTATATACTTCATTATCAATAAATTATAAAGTGATTTAATATAATATCTCTAATATATGAATTGATTTATAAAGCTCAATATTGAAGTACGAGATTAAAATGAAGATATGTAATAGAAAACTACTTCGCTTTTATTACAAGAATCATAAAAATATTAATTATATATGTATATAATTGAGTAATATAAATGAAAAATTATAAATAAATATTTTATATTAATAAATTATAAAATGATTTAATATATTTTTTTAATATATGAATTAATTTATAAATATTATTTTTACCTTTCTAGATTACGGTATAAAATTATGACAACAATAAGTAACCAAAACGATTACAGCATTAAGTATAAGATATTGAAATTAATAAAAGATATAACACACAAGAATTACTGGAACCAAGTAACTACTGCAAAAATACTTGGAGTAGATCAGCCAAAAATATCTCAGATTAGCAATGGTAAGACAGCAGGGTTTTCATTAGAGCGTTTACTTATATTTCTACTACGCTTAAAATGCGAAGTGAATATAACAATTACTGTCAACAACTCAGAAACCATATCAAGCAACAAAGACAATACGAAGGAGTATTCTTTAGAATCTATTAATCTAGTAATCATACAAAAAGGAAATGAATAAAACATATATTTAAGGGTTCCTCTATTGCATAATTTTCTATATATGCTAAAATAAAGTTTTCACTCATATTGGTTTGTTAATGGCACGTCTTACAGTTGAAGAATGTATGGGTCGCACTAATAATAAGTTTAAATTAGTAATACTAGCAAGTCAGAGGGCTCATGATCTAAATTCAGGAGCATGTCCAGTAATAAAGCATAAGAATGGTAAAAATACTGTTATTGCATTAAAAGAAATAGCAGCAAAACAACTAGATGTGTCATCTTTGTTTAATTTATCGGTACAAAGATGTCGGAAATATATGGAGAAATTTATCAATTCATACGAACCACATGTTGCTAGCAAAGCGAAAAACAATGTTGATATATTTCAGCAAAGTGCAATAACTAGTAATTTTAACGAGCTAGGAAATAATTCAAATAATCAAGATATCAACCTCCTAGATAGAGATAACTTTTTTTCTACTCCAGAAAATAGAAACACTAACAATACAAATACTTAAAAGCTATTGATTTGTCTTCTTACATCCATGTCTATTACGTTTGATTTTATGAACTCCTAGTTTTGTATAAGAGCAGAGACTGGTCATTGTATGTTTAAAAAATTAATAAATAAAGCATCAGATCATTTATTATATGATGACACATCACTATGGGATTCTATTACTTCAATGACTATCCCAATTTATAACAATAAGGTTCCGTACAAAAAAAGCAGAAAAATCAATAATAACCACAATATCTCATTAAATAACGAGCACACCAATTATTACATGCTACCAATACAAACTAAAACAAACCGCACACATGATATTAGCAGCGGTCTCAATCTAAACTATAATACTAAGAAAAAAATTGATCAAGGAAAGTACCACATAGATTCTATTCTTGATCTTCATGGATATACCTTAGATGCTGCTTATAACATATTAATGAACTTCATAATTAAAAATTATAATTTAGCAAACAAGTGCTTATTAATTATTACAGGATGGGAAAGTACTGATAAGCACAATAGCAACAGCATAAAAAGTAACTTTAGCAAGTGGTTACAAAATGAACAAATAGCACACATAATATTATATTATACAGAAGCTATTCGTTTACATGGTGGAAAAGGAGCATTTTACATACTATTAAAGAGTAACAATAAAAAGATTTAATGTATAAAAGTTAGGAATATATACAGTCTAGTTAAGTTTGTATAAAGTTTAAATTTTTACAAATATAGACATTATATTAAAATAAAATATACTATGCATTTGATATAGTATCTTCTGGTAAATATGAAAATAGACGTTAATACCATCTTTCCTTCCTCAACTAAAGAATACATATCAGGTACAATCTATAATAACATTAAAGTTGGAATGCGTAGAATTCATGTCAATGATAACACTGAATCAATTCTAGTATACGATACTGGTGGACCACATACTGATCAAAAAATTGAAGTTGACATGAGCCGAGGCATTGAAAAGCTAAGGCTTAATTGGATTATAGACAGACAAGATATAGCGTGTCATAAAAGACAAACAATAAACCTCAATTCTGAATACGTATTTCCATTACAAAGCAATAATGTTTTAAAAGCAAGTACTAATAAACCCGTCACTCAGATGTTTTACGCTAAAAACAATATTATTACTCCAGAAATGGAATACGTAGCAATACGAGAAAACAGATTAAGACAAAAGATTCTTTCCTATAAACCAACTGTTATGGCTCCAGAAATCACTCCAGAATTTGTACGACAAGAAGTAGCAGCCGGAAGAGCAATAATTCCCGCAAATATAAATCATCCAGAATCAGAACCAATGGTAATAGGTAAGAACTTCCTAGTAAAAATCAACGCCAATATCGGCAATTCAGTAGTTAGTTCAAATATCGAAGAAGAAATTCAAAAAATGATATATGCAATTATACATGGTGCTGATACAGTCATGGATTTATCTACAGGAAATAATATACATAATATCAGAGAATGGATTATTAGAAACAGTCCTGTACCAATAGGTACCGTACCTATATATCAGGCCTTAAATAAGGTAAATGGCGTAGTAGGAGACCTAGACTTCAACATTTTCAAAGAAACATTAATAGAACAAGCAGAACAAGGAGTTGACTATTTTACTATACACGCAGGAGTACTAAAAAACTATATTGATTACACAAAGAACAGAGTTACTGGTATTGTATCAAGAGGTGGAGCTATTATGGCACAATGGTGTACCATACATAATAAAGAAAATTTTCTTTATACAAACTTCGAAGAAATATGTGATATTATGAAAAGCTACGACATTGCCTTTTCCTTAGGAGATGGATTAAGACCAGGTTCTATAGCAGACGCAAACGATACTGCACAATTTTTAGAGCTAAAAACATTAGGAGAACTTACAGACATTGCACAGAAAAATGATTGTCAAGTGATGGTAGAAGGTCCAGGACATGTTCCTATGCATTTAATAAAAGAAAATGTAGAAAAACAGATTCATTTTTGTAAAGAGGCTCCATTTTATACTCTAGGACCATTAACTACAGACATTGCTCCAGGTTATGATCATATAACAAGTGCAATCGGTGCAGCAATCATAGGATGGTACGGTACTTCTATGTTATGCTATGTCACTCCAAAAGAACACTTAGGGTTGCCTAATATTCAAGATGTAAAAGATGGAGTCATTGCATACAAAATAGCAGCACATGCAGCAGATTTAGCAAAAGGTAATCCATCTGCTTACATACGTGATTATGCATTAAGCCATGCAAGATTTAATTTTAAATGGTATGATCAATTTAACTTATCTCTAGACCCAAAAACAGCAAAATCATTACACGATGAATCCCTTCCTTCTGAGAAGGCAAAATCTGCTCACTTTTGTTCAATGTGTGGACCAAAATTTTGTTCAATGAAATTAAGTCATCAACTAAAATCCACTGAATAAGAGATACCGGATTAAAATTAATGATCAATTTAACCTATCCCTAAACCCAAAAACAGCAAAATCATTACACGATGAATCCCTTCCTTCTGAGAAGGCAAAATCTGCTCACTTTTGTTCAATGTGTGGACCAAAATTTTGTTCAATGAAATTAAGTCATCAACTAAAATCTACTGAATAAGAGATACCGGATTAAAATTAATGATCAATTTAACCTATCCCTAAACCCAAAAACAGCAAAATCATTACACGATGAATCCCTTCCTTCTGAGAAGGCAAAATCTGCTCACTTTTGTTCAATGTGTGGACCAAAATTTTGTTCAATGAAATTAACTTACTAAATTAATAATTTACCAAATAAGTATACAAATACGCATTTTTACTTTTTTTATCTATAGTTTTAATTATGCTCGTTTTTACAGTAAACCTGATATTTTAATATTCATACATAGAATCCTAATCAAGTCGAACTAACTTTTAGGTACTCACAAATACATAATTTTTCGCCAAATACATGTGAATAAGAAATCCAATGAAAAAAATACTTTGTTAACAACTTACCTTACTTAATTGAACATTATCAGTAATTTAGATATTTACTTCTATTACTGATATCAAACATTATTTTTTTAATTTGAAGTAATACATCACTTTTACTTAATCCAGTTTTAATAGTAAAATCTGCAAATTTTTTTCTATCATTTTCAGAGAACTGTATAGTCATAATTAACTCAAATTCCTTTACAGATAAGCCCCTACATAATACCCTTTGCATTTGTAATAATCTATTTGTTGTAATATGAATAATAAAATTACAACAACTATAAAAATTACATTCTACTAATAGAGGAACATCAAGCACTACATATCTAGTTGATTGCCTGTTATGAAACATAATAAAGTCTTTTTGTTTTTTTAAAACCATCGAATGCAATATTGACTGAAACTCAATCCACAAACGACTATAAGTAAAAAAGTGATATCTTAAATTACTCTTATTAACCACCCCATTACTGACAGAATCTGGAAAATATGTATTAACAAGCTCAATAACATTGTTATCATGGCTATATAAATCATGTACAACTTGATCAGCATCAAACACCACTGCCTTAAAAAAAGTTCTAAAATAGCTCGCAACTAGACTTTTACCAGCACCTACACCACCAGTTAATCCAAAAATTACCATAATTATGAAATAGTTACTATCAAATATAGGACAAATGCATCATAATTCCCTATCATATATAAAACTATATTAATAAAAATGACAGTAAAACTTCTTTTGATATAGAAAACAAAAAATAAACTGTCACAGGTTCATAAAAAGTTCCACATCTTTGTAAACAAGTATCTATATAAAATATTTAATTGCTTCCACAGTATAACTCTATCATTAACATTACATTTGTATTATTAATGATATAGAAAAATTAACTTATATATAAAATGATCTCACAAGCAGTACAAGCATTAAAAAACAAACACTTAATACTATTTCCCACCGAAACTGTATATGCACTAGCTGGAGATGCATACAGCATTGAAGCAATACAAAAAATATATCAAATAAAAGGCAGATCACATAATAAACCTTTATCACTACTACTTGGTAGCATTGACAAAATTAAACAGTTCTCTACCCTTACAAAACACGCAACCCAGATAATACAGAAACTTTCTCCAGGAGCAGTCACTTTTGTATTACCAATTCATAACTACAATAATTTACCTAAACAATTCTTCAATAATACTATTGGAATAAGAGTCCCAGACCATCCCATAGCTTTAGAAATATTAAATAATTTTGATAATCCTGTCGTAGGAACAAGCGTCAATATTTCCGGACAACCTAGTGTCACTGCTCTACATCAAGTGCAAGAAACAATCAAACAGAATATTTCAGTAATAATAGAAGATGATAATTTAGTAAAAGGCATTGAATCAACAGTAATTGATTTAACATCACACAAAATACTAAGAGAAGGAGCAGTGTCAAAAAAGAAAATTCAGGATGTAATACAAAATATTGTAAATTAGGTCATAAGTACTAATTTTATACTAAACAGAATTATTAAATTATTTAATATTTCTAAAGCTATGGGATGGTCTGGGACTCTTATTCCAATAGTATTATTGAAGAATTGTTTAGGTAAATTATTGTAGTTATGAATTGGTAATACAAAAGTGACTGCTCCTGGAGAAAATTTTCTGTATTATCTGGGTTGCGTGTTTTGTAAGGGTAGAGAACTGTTTAATTTTGTTAAATATACTTTATAAATGAAAAAAATGCGTATTAACTTGTAAAATCTAAATTACTTTATCAATGAACTGCTGCAATCACCAGTACAGTCATATCCTTTACAATCAATTTTTATCTTAGCATTATTTAACTTAATGAATATTGTTGAAGAATAAAATCAGTATTTACAAAAAAAATATCCACGTCATACTGACTAATTATTATAATCAAAGAATTAGTTGGATAATTTTCTCCTGACTAACTTAGCTTTGTATTTAGATGTTTAAGATATCTCAAATAAAATTTTTAATATGGATAAGATTGTAGGACACACATTAGCAAAAAATACACTAATACAGAATACTCATATACAATCATGGCTAATCTATGGTAATAGAGGCATTGGAAAAGCAACACTGGCATGTCACTTTGCTCAATATCTAACACAATCAACAAACTTAAACTACTATAACCCTGACCTTTTAATAATTAATGATAATGAAGAAATAATAGGAATAGAAAAAATTAGAAACATAAAAAACTTTCTTTATTTAAGCACAGCAAGATTTAAATACAGAATAGTAATAGTGGATAGCATTGATAACCTAACTATCAATGCCATCAATGCAATGCTTAAAATTCTAGAAGAAACCCCTAACAATTCTATTATTATCTTAATTAGTCATAATCTACATAAAATCCCAGCAGTTATAAGATCAAGATGCTTTACATTAGGGTTATCAGATCTTAATCCATACGAAACACAACAGGTTGTTAAAAACAACTTCCCACACCTAGATTACAAAAAAATAAGTCATATCTATCCAGGAACCCCAGGAATGGTCAATCAAGATATTGATAAAGAAATTGAACTATACGAATGCTTCATTTCAATACTTTTCAATCAATATGATAACAAAACAATAGAACATGCGATAACAACTGAGATCAGCTTTTACAAAGTAGAACATATATTATTTACTATCATATCAGACCTAGCAAAAGAAACATTAGGTATATCAACAAATTTAAGTGATTACAAGCACCTAACTGATAACATAAAGAATAAAATCAACATTGATCAATTACTATCAAAACTATCTCAAGCACAACAATTAATATCTTATGCAAACAAATTTCAATTAGATAAAAAATCACTAATGCTCAACTTAATTAATATCATAATTAATTTACTATAAATTACAGTCAATTTTTTAATTTTACATATTTAGAATCGGCAATTTAGAATAATAAAAATAAAATTATATATTACAAATAATATCAATTAAATATAAAGGTCAAAAATCACCAAAAGTACCCAAATATAATTTGAATATGTTGCTATTACAAAATATTTACTAAATTTTACATCTATATTAATATGATAATAATTTTGCTAAAAAATTTATAAAAAATATTATTATCTACTTAAAATTGCAGGCTAATTAATCATGCTTTAAGTAATAACAAATAAATTTAGTTGACTATATGAACTAACCTAATATCCTAAATCTTGTTCAGTTATGTAAAATTAGGAGTTTAAGTTATGAGTAAGGATATGGTAGTGAGAACACTTATGGGAGAGTTGGGATTAACAAAAAAGGTATCAAGTCAAGCTTATGATCTAGTAATGCTAAGTATACAAAACGCATTAGAAACTTCTCATCTAATAAGGTTGCACAATGTTGGAACACTACATGTTATTCAATGTGCAGAAAAAAAATATCACAACCCTAAAACCGGAAAGTTAGAAACGCTAGCTCCTAAAAAAAGAGTAAGATTCAGATCAAGCAAAAAGTTATCAAATGCTATTAACTATTTAGATAATTAATTAAGATGTACTAGTAATGACCTTTTTCATCTTATAAACGGACATACCTATGCCATGTAGTACAGATTCACAAATTAAAAAATGCCCTATGTTAAGTGCTGATATGTATGGTATTTTTGCTATAATACCAGCACTATGATAATTTAAGCCGTGTCCAGCATGACAGTTCATATTTTGTTGGTAGCAATATTCTGCAGCTTTTTTTATCTGCAGTAGTGTATCTTGTGTAGTATTGTTACAATATTTTCCAGTATGTAGTTCTATATTATCAGCATGTAGTTTTTTTGCTTGGTCAATTTGATCTACATCAGGTTCAATAAACAATGTAACATCTATGCTATGGGCATGCAATTTATCAATAAATGACGCTAAATAGGAAGAAATACGTTTTGTATCCAATCCTCCTTCTGTTGTGAGTTCTTGTCTTTTTTCAGGAACTAAACAGACGCATTTTGGTTTTACCTCTATTGCTATTGATAACATTTCATCAGTTGCGGCAATTTCTAAATTTAATGGAACTTTTAAATTCTCTTTTAACCTAAAAACGTCATTATCTTTTATATGCCTGCGATCTTCTCTCAAATGCACAGTTATAAAATCTGCACCATAATTTACTGCTATATTTGCTACTTCAAGAATATCTGGATAATCAATACCCCTTGCATTACGCAACGTTGCAACATGATCAATATTAACTCCTAAAGCAACACCTGACATAAGACCCTCTCATACATCTATGATCAAAGTATATTATATATTATCAATAAAAATTTTACACAAATACTATATTTTATTTAAAGCATATCCTCTAATTTGAGAAGACGAGATATCATAAGGTCTTAATCTAATAAATATCCATCCATATTGATAATTTAACAACAACTGAAAATTCACAAAATATACACTTCTCATATAACTAGCAAAAGGAGTATTTAAAGACCGATATACATTTTTGCTACGTTCAAAAACTACAATTGGCAATAATTTACAGAAATCTTTCCATCTATACCAATAATGAAAAGAAAAAAGATTATCATCTCCCATTAACCATACAAATTTAATATTTTTAAACTTCTTAAATTTAGCCACAACATTATAACTATAGCACTCTTCAACCTTAACAACACTTACTCTTGTATCACTAGAAACTAACTTCTGAGATAAAGCTATCCTATCTTCAATACTATAACCACCATCAAATTTCAAAGGATTATAAGATACAACCAACCACCATACCCTATTTATACCTAACCTTTTAATAGCTTCTTGAGTAATATATAAATGACCGTAATGTGGAGGATTAAAAGATCCACCTAATAACCCCACTGTTAAATTTTTCATCATAATAAAACTTACAAAAATACTTTATGACACTCAAATATATAATAAATAACTTATTATAATCATTACTTATAACTAACACTTTACAATTACTACATAAACTTAGTAAGTAGTTGATAATTATATATAGAATAAAATCTAATCTTTTCATCACGAAGATTCATATCTTATTCAATCCAAATAAAATATATTAGACTCCAAACAACTCAACAACTACAGTAAAAACTATTAAAAAACAAATCTGTATATAATATAGGTTACACTCGTATCAAGTTATTTAATAAATTTGTCTTATAACCTTAAAGATTCTTAACTTAATTTGTACGAAATAATACATAAATGTAATATGTTTATTGATTAATCAACATCTTGAAGTATAATTATGGATTATCAATGAGTTAATTCTTTAAAAAATGTTTTACCCTACACGAGATCTGAAAACAATATATTCTAAAGACAATACAGTATGTGTAGACCATATAATAGAATGCATGAATGGCACAGCTGAACAAATACAAACATATAGTAATAACCTATTACATGAATATATAGAACAAACAAAACAAAAACTCAACAACCAGAGAAAAAATCCTGAAGATATTCAAGCACATATTTCAAGTGAAAGCTTTTACCACGAAGCATCAAGTCATGTTGAATATATGCTTACTCAGTATATTATAGACCATCTATCTGATAATAACTATATAGGACACAACAAAACAAAAATACTAACTGATTGTACAAAACGCCTAGAACATATAAGAAAAAGCATGATAATGCAAGGAGTATATAAGCTTTCATTGCTAGCTGAATTTAATAAGCTAATGCAAGATATATCCGACGAAGAATTTAAAGAATTAACTGAAACAATAATAGCGTGCTCTCATCTAAAAACAGATCTTACTGAGCAACAGCAAAAGTCTCTAGAAGGAGCCATACAAGCATATAATCACGAACAACAAGGTTTTTCACTTGAATCAATACGCAACTTTGCAGAAGATCTAACAGGAATTGATATATTAAATCCAATGTCTTCTATAAAGAAAAAATTAGGTCTTAATAAACCAGCAGATACAAAGCAACCCTTAGGGTCCATGGATGAAAAACTAGTTAATGCAGTAATGAGCCCACACAGTTGCTATTATTTCATATTAGGTACTCTTACATTTGGTCTTGGAGGTCTCGCAGGGCCACTACTACCATTGCTTATTATAACCACTGTTGGCAAAAGTCTATACGGTATGGTTACGGAAGACAAAGGCAAAGAAGGAACTATTCATAATCCTTTTCAAGAAGGAGTAACAAGACAACCAAGAATAACTGAAAAGCCATACACTACAATATTAGAACAACGTAAGAAAGAAGCAAGTGAGCAACATGATATAGAGAAACCACAAACTAGCAGGCAATTATAATTACAATACTACTCACATAAAATGTGCATTAGTTAAAATTCATGAAATACTTAGTACTACTTTCCATATTTAGAAGCTATAAAATAATCAAAGAAGATCATAAAATTACACTGCAATACAGAACCGACATACAAAAGAAGAATAAATAATAAGCTATCGATAAATCATAGTAGGTAAGGATATTCATAATCCTTTTCAAGAAGGAGTAACAAAACAACCAAGAACAACTGAAAGGCCATACTACAATATTAGAACAACGTAAGAAGCAAGTGAGCAACATGATATAGAGAAACCACAAACTAGCAGGCAATTATAATTACAATACTACTCACATAAAATGTGCATTAGTTAAAATTCATGAAATACTTAGTACTACTTTCCATATTTAGAAGCTATAAAATAATCAAAGAAGATCATAAAATTACACTGCAATACAGAACCGACATACAAAAGAAGAAATAAATAACAAGCTATCGATAAACCATAGTAGGTAAGGATATTCATAATCCTTTTCAAGAAGGAGTAACAAGACAACCAAGAACAACTGAAAAGCCATACACTACAATATTAGAACAACGTAAGAAAGAAGCAAGTGAGCAAGACGATATAGAGAAACCACAAACTAGCAGGCAATTATAATTACAATACTACTCACATAAAATGTGCATTAGTTAAAATTCATGAAATACTTAGTACTACTTTCCATATTTAGAAGCTATAAAATAATCAAAGAAGATCATAAAATTACACTGCAATACAGAACCGACATACAAAAGAAGAAATAAATAATAAGATATGGATAAATCACAAACTAGCAAGTAATTAAAAATTTGTACAAGTTAAATGCCATCAAATGCTTAAAATAACTCCCAACATCGAAAAATACGTATGAATTTTACTACATTAAATAAATCTAAGATACAAAAACATACACCATAGCAAATAGCAGAACACACAACAATAAAGTCCTCCGATGTTACACACCTTATGATTTACCTTAACATTCTAGTCAATAAATTAATATCATCCCTCAACTTACTATCTGTATCTATTAACTTTTCTATTTGCTTAACGGCATGGATTACTGTAGCATGATCTCTACCTCCAAAACTCTTTCCGATCTCTGGTAAACTCTTCTGAGTTAGTTTCTTCGATAGATACATTGCTACTTGCCTAGGACGAGCTAAAGTCCTTAATCTCCTAGTAGAATACATATCAGTCATCTTAATATTAAAGAACTCAGCAACCTTTTTTTGAATACATTCCAGTGTCACTGATCTATGATTTGCACGCAACAAATCAGATAAAATATCACTTGCTGAATCCAAAGTAATACTACAACCAACTAATGAAGAATGTGCTACTACCTTATTAAGTGCACCCTCCAACTCTCTAATATTGGACTTGATATTTTTTGCTAAAAACTCTAATACTTTATTTGGGATATTAATACCCATTTTTTCAACTTTCAGCTGCAATATACCTAACCGTAGCTCAAAAGTTGTTTCATTGATATCCGCTACTAAACCCCAACCTAATCTTGACTTTATTCTTTCTTCAACTCCATCCAAATCACTAGGTGATCTATCAGCAGATATTACTAACTGCTTATTCTGATCTATTAATGCATTAAAAGTGTGAAAGAATTCTTCTTGAGTGCTGTCCTTACCACTAATAAATTGAACATCATCAACCATCAAGATATCTACAGAACGAAATTGTTCTTTAAACAACATTATGTCCTTGCTCCTTAATGCTGTAACATACTGGTACATAAATTTTTCCGCTGAAAGATAAGCTATTTTTCTTTTTGAAGAAGATTTGATAATATACCAAGCAATAGCATGCATTAAATGAGTTTTACCAAGTCCAACTCCACCATATAGAAATAAAGGATTACTTCCAGATATTGGTTCGCTAGACTCTGCTACTCTCCTTGCTGCAGCAAAAGCAAGTTCATTTGGTTTTCCCACCACAAAATTGTCAAAAGTAAACCTAGGATCTAAAGGAGAACTCAAATGATCATAATTATTCCTTACTTCCTTATCCTGTTGATCTTTAATATTAACTAGTAAATTAGTATCTTGATTATCCACAACGCAAATATCTACAGAACAAACACTTTGATCTTCATCTTGCCAATATTTTAAAATTTGATCCAAGTAGTGCACTAATATCCATTCTTTGATAAACCTAGTAGGAGCAGAAAGTAGAACTCTACCACCTTCATTATTAACATACACTAGTACACTTAACCAACTATCATATATGGCATTACCATAAAACTTATGTAATTTGCTTTGAATCTCTTTCCAAATTACCTGGCTATCAGACCGAAATCTTTCTTTTATATAACCATCTAAAAGCCCAGTACTACCATCATTCATATAGCCAATCCAAAACTACAATCATAACTCGAGAAACCATAAACCACATTAGTACCACCAATTACTGAGAGTCACGATCCTCTGCATTATACAATAGAAAAACAAACTCATCCATCAATTTCCCATAAAGAGATCAACTCTTCTTTAATGTATAGCAATATACAACTAAAACTTCACTCAGTGAAACAAATTTATACATATAATAAAAAGAAAAAAAATATCACGAATTAAAATAATAAAAAACTCAATACCATATTTAAATAGATACAATATTTTTGATTTATTTAGCCTCAATATAATTAATATCAGGAGCATCTATTGCTTTCATACCTATAGCATGATACCCACTATCAACATACAAAATTTCCCCTGTAGTACCTTTACCTAAATCACTTAGTAAATAAAGTGCTGCTCCACCTACATCTTCTATTGTAGTATTACGCCTCAAAGGCGCATTATATTTATTCCATGTCAATATGTAATGGAAATCTCCTATTCCAGAAGATGCTAAAGTTCTTACCGGTCCAGCAGAAATAGCATTAACCCTGATATTCTGAGAACCTAAATCAACAGCAAGATACTTTACACTTGCTTCTAAAGCTGCTTTACACACCCCCATCACGTTATAGTGAGGCATTACTTTCTGAGCACCATAATAAGATAACGTCAATATACTACCTCCATTACACATAACCTTCTCCGCTTTTTTAGCAAGATAAGTAAGCGAGTAACATGATATATGCATAGATGTCAAAAAATTATTTAGTGATGTATCAATATACCTACCCTTCAGCTCGTTTTTATCAGAAAAAGCAACAGCATGCACTAAAAAATCTATACTCTCCCATTCATTACTAAGCTGTGCAAACATACTATCCACAGTATCTTCTTTAGATACATCACATTGCAACACTAACTTCACACCTATAGATTCTACCAGAGGATCTATTCTTTTCTTAAAAACATCAGATAAATAAGTTACTGCTATATCTGCTCCATGCATAGCTAAGGTTTTAGCAATCCCCCAGGCCAAAGATTTATCATTAGCAATCCCAATAATTAACCCTTTTTTTCCTTTCATTATATCACTAGCAAGCACCAATATCTCCTTATTTCTTAGACATGCCTTTACAATACTACAAAATTAACAGGTTACAAAACTATAATAAAAAAATTTTCAAGATGCGGGAGCGACGAGACTCGAACTCGCGGCCTTAAGCGTGACAGGCTTACGTTCTAAACCAACTGAACTACGCCCCCGATAAATATAAGTTCTATAATGCTAACCAGCAAAAAAATTGTCAATAAGGTTTTATTCTTACTTAACCTTACAACTCTTACATAATAAAAACCCACAGACTTTAATAACATTATCTGATACTTATTGCAATCAAATAATGTAAAAAATATACAAAATTATAGAATTTAGACTATTTTCAATTTATAACAACATTGTTTCCTATCTTTGACATACTACATAGAAACAAGCTTTGATAGAAAATATGTTATTCAGTCATCAAACTGATTTCAGTACCTCCAACACACAACTAACTGACATTTATATGGTTTAGAAATAATCATATAACTAATGTTCAAGCACATTTCAATCAAATTATTAATTCAATAACATATTTTAATAATAATAATTAATAGATGAATTAAATAATGAATGTGTTAGTTCTGACACTTGCAATAAATATTACTTTACATCAATAATATAACTATTTATTTTCTAACTGCTGCTTGATAATAGAATTCACTATATCAGGATTTGCTTTACCTTGTGTTGCTTTCATCACCTGACCTACAAAATACCCAAATAGCTTTTCCTTGCCTTGTTTGTATTCTTCAACCTTACTTGTATTATCTTTTAAAACTTTCTCCACAACTGCAAACAACACATTTGTATCACTTAGTTGTCTTAATCCATGTTCATTGACTATCAGTGCAGGTGATTTACCTGACTCAAACATCATATCAAATACCTGTTTTGCTATCTTCCAAGAAATAGTATTGTCAACCATTAGATCAAGCAATTGTATTAAATGTTCAGCTTTTACTGAAGATTCATTAATAGTAATCCCAAGCTTATTCAACCTACTAAAAAGTTCACCTGTTATCCAAGATGCTGCAAGTTTTGCATCATGCTTTTCTACAACCTTTTCGAAATATATAGCAACATCCTTATCAGAAGATAAAATACCTGCATCATATTTACTGAGATTAAAATCACTAATATAACGATCTCTTTTTTGCATAGGTAACTCTGGCAAGGATGATTTTACATGATTTATATACTGATCATCAATTTTTAATGGAAACAAATCAGGATCCGGAAAATATCGATAATCATGGGCATCTTCCTTAGTCCTAATCACTCTTGTTTGTCCTAAATCAACATCAAATAACAACGTATTCTGAGTTAGTATTTCTCCATTCTCCAACGCATTAACCTGTTTATTTGCTTCATACTCTATAGCTTGCATAACATAACGAATGGAATTAAGATTTTTTATTTCAGATCTTACCCCAAGTTCACTACTTCCAACAGGTTTTACTGAAACATTCGCATCACAACGCAAAGAACCTTTTTCCATATCTCCATCACATGTCTCTATAAAACGCAATATCATACGTAACTTTTTTAGATATTCTGCAACTTCTTCAGCAGATCTTAAATCAGGTTCCGATACTATTTCCATTAATGCAATACCTACTCTATTGAAGTCTAGATAAGTCTTATTAGATTCATGAATACTTTTCCCAGCATCTTGCTCAAGATGAATCCTAGCAATACGAATCTCCTTCATATCATGATCTTCTAAAACAATTTTACCTTGTGTCGCTATAGGATAATAAAACTGCGTTATTTGATAACCAGAAGGCAGATCAGGATAAAAATAATTCTTTCTATCAAAAGCTGAATACTTATTAATCTGACATGATAAAGCAATTCCAGTTTTTACTGCCTGATAAATACAATATTCATTAAGCACAGGTAACATACCTGGCATTGCTACATCAAAAAGCGATACTTGTGTATTAGGCAAAGCATCATAAGTTTTTGCTGAAGCACTAGAAAATAATTTAGAATTGGAAATAACTTGTGCATGAACTTCCAGTCCTATTACCACTTCCCAATCATATCTATTTCCTTTGATAATTCTCATAAAAACATATCATTTTAAATAAAATTATATTAAATCAACGCTTTAATAGTGACAACACTTCTTTTGAACAATTAATTTTCTTATTAATTACGTAATTTTCATAATTGTCATCTATCTTAGACAATTCATAATGGTAATTTACCATGATACCCATTGAACTACTCAATCCTTTTTCAGAAATATCAGCCATCCAATTTAACTGTTTTATAACTGCCCCATTACTTAAATGAAAATGTGCTACTGGATCTAACGCCTTATCAGAATTTTTCGCTCTTACTAAATAATAAGCACATAATTTTAAAAATAAATTTTTAATATCCTGAGATAAATCAGCATATTGTTTCGCATTAACGTATGACATTATCTCATCAATAGATGCAGTAATTTTCAACTCATTTAGCAGCTCAAGACAATCTGGCAAAGTATTCATAACCCACCTAATAAAACCTGGTATTGGAGAAAGAGTTGCATAAATTTTAATATTTTGAAATTCTTCTGATAACTTATTCACAACACGTTTTATCAAAAAATTACCTAAACTAATCCCAGAAAGTCCTCTCTGAGTATTTGAAATTGAATAAAAAATAGCCACCTTTGCATTCTTCGGATCCTTAGCTGGCACTTGAGAATCCAACAACATTTGTATACTAGTAGCCATTTCATCAATAAGAGCTACTTCTACAAAAATTAAAGGTTCTCTTGACATTTTATAATGAAAGAAAGAAAAACACCTACGGTCTGAATCTAATCTATCTCGTAAATCATCCCATGAAGAAATGGCATGAACTGCTTCATATAAGATCAACTTTTCTAATAAAGAAGCAGGAGAATCCCATGTAATTTGATGTAAGTCTAAAAGGCCAATATCAAACCAGTAAGATAATATATTTCTTAAATCTTTCTCTAGCGAAAAAAACAATTGATTCTTATTTAACCGAATTACATCAGCTCTCATATCAACAATAAATTTTAAACCATCAGGTAATGAAATAAATTGCTTAAGTATACGTAATCTAGGAGATTCTAAAACTGTCATCAATTCAAATTCGTACTTTCTTTTACCATTTTCATTTACTTCACGTATATAATCTCCTATCTTTTCATCTATCTCAACTCTATCAGCACTAAATTTCTCTTCCAACAACTTTAGAAAAGCTATTTTACCAACGTCAGACAAATTCAAATATAAGTTACCTAAAGATATAGTATTATACCTTGCTTTAATATCACCACCCTTTGGGTTAACACACTCTTTCATTTTTTCATAAAGATCAGTAATATCCTGATCCCTAGTTAAATCCTTATTAATGCTGCCAATCCAAGAAAATATTGCATCAGCCATTTCCCCCATAACTTTAAAAACACCATTTATTGTTTTATTTCTTATTACTGGTAATGAGTTATCCATTGTAAACCACAATTAGAGTAAATGTTTTAAATAACACTATTCCATGCTATTAGTCCATTTTTTTTAGAATATAACAACAAAATTATTGACTGAATTGTTAATAAAATATGATAATGATCCTTGTTAACTTACAATGAAGATACAACTATGTCGACTATCGGTGTAAATAAGGTAATCTTAATAGGCAATCTAGGTAAAGATCCAGATATTAGGGTAATGCAAAATGGAAAAGAAATGGCAAGTTTTTCTATCGCCACATCAGAAAGCTGGATAGACAAGACATCAGGCATACGTACAGAAAAAACAGAATGGCATAACATAGTAGTATTCAATGAAGGTTTAATAAAAATTATAAAAAATTGTATACGCAAAGGAAGCAAAATATATATTGAAGGGTCGTTAAGAACAAGAAAGTGGACAGACCAAAATAATATAGATCGTTATACAACAGAGGTTATTTTACAAGGGTTTAACTCAGCATTGTATATGCTAGATGCTAAAAATAATACAACAGATAACAATGTTATACCTGACGATTATACCGATAAAAGTCTGAACAAAGAAAATTTTCAAGACAGCAATTGTGATGATATAATTATTGATGATGAAATACCATTCTAGTCATAACTTTAATTCACCATACATGTATAAACATTTACATTATTTATTATGATTATGTGTTTCCAGTGTTAACACATAGGTTTACTAAATAACACTAAAATATCATTCCGCCACTACTTAATTTAAAGTGCACATATGAAATTTAACTCCTACTAATGGGCTTTTTAAACAAGTTGCTTTAATGGTAGTAAAAAACACATCTACTGAAATTAAGCATCATTTTAACTTTTATAACAATAGATATTATAATAAATCGCATATTTTACATACAAATTTGCTTTACACAACAGTTGAGAGACACAGTTATCAGTCAGTTTTTCATATTCATATTAAAATACTCAGTGCTATTATGAATCTTGTAATATAAATCATGTTTATTACAGTATAAACTTACATCAAACATATAGTCATATGTTACACAAGCACTGATCTACAAATTTTAGATGCTAATTAAAAACAAAATTATTGATATGTACAAATATTCAACTACTTGCTGTAGTATTTTGTATAACACACAGTTCATAGTAATACAAACCCATACAAAAAAAACTCTGCCTAGTCTATACATATACCATAAAATAAGAGATACTATTTGTAATAAAACTATACAGAATCAATACCCCTTTGATTAAAATAGCCTTGTATAACCTTATATACAAGATTCAAATCTCGACATGTAAATTATTGAATATCAAGAGACATATATCACATTAACTTTACAATAAAATTATAAGTATCAACTGACAATAAACACTCAATTACATAAAATTACACACTAAGTAGCAAATATAGAGTATTTCAAAACAACTTAAACCGAGTCATTATTTAAATACACTCTCATATTCAGTAACTTTCTTGTCTTTCTTGAGACAATAAAAACCATATAAAGAAAGCAAAGCATAAAGATCTACACACAGCACAGGAGACATACCTAATTTTGCCAACCATAAGAACAATGCAGGAGTTAACATCCCAAAACACCCTATTGCAATATTGCATGAAACTGAATATCCAGTTTGTCTAACATTCGCTGGGAATAAAAGCATAATCATAGCAGCAAGAGGTGTTGAACACATACCTAAAGAAAATGCTATAAGAAAATAAGTTACAATAGATTTACCAAAAAACCACACAAGCGGAGATATACCTAGAATAAAAAATACTTGAAGACATAATGCAACAGTTGTAGTCTTATATATCCTACACAATATAGAAACTAGACAACATGACAAGGTTATTGTTAAAATCAATAAAGCATATATCGTCATACTTACTTTGCTCTGTACACCTAAGAATACAAAGAAAGTATAGAATAAAGAGTTACAAAAAGGCACAAAAATAAATGTTATTATACAAGGCTTTTTATAATTTGATATTACATCTAAAATAGGTATTTTAGAAATTTTACTCTTGCTTTTATAATCCAAATACTCTTTACTCTCTTCAATAGAAGAACGTAAGAAAGGTAATGATAAAGACATCGCTAACCCTATGGCAAATGGAATTCTCCACCCCCAAGAATAAAATTGAGTTTCTGGAATCAAATTATAGCATAGTTTAAACACAAAACATCCAACTGCACCACCAAATATTGCTACCAGAAAATGACTCCCCATTGCATAAGCAATATTACGATTATTCCTTATATTTTCTGCCATTAAAATGACAGCTCCTATTTCTCCAGAAAAAGACAATCCCTGTAAAATACGAAACACTATTAGTAAAATAGGCGATAATACCCCTATAGATTCAAAAAGCGGCAGAAAAGTTATTCCACCCACTGATATAATAAGTAAAGTTACAGAGCTCAATAAAACAACTTTTCTACCATACTTATCACCAATATAACCAAACAACAATGATCCAAAAGGTCTAACAAAAAAAGCTATTCCAAACGTCATAAATGATAATAATAGAGCAAAATTTTCAGTTAGATGAGAAAAAAACATCTGACTAAATATTTTACTAAAATTTCCATACACTAAGAAATCATAGCACTCTATAAATGCACATAGAAGTACTGATAACATTGATTTTACATTGGAATTCGTTGACATGCTATATACTTATTAGATACTAATACTAACATAACTACAACATATTAGTTATGTATGTCAATTATTATTAAGTAAACAAACAATTAACTAAGATTCATTGTAACCTACAACCTATTATACATATACTTAATTATAGGATTGTTTTACAAATGATAATGCATTAACAGTGAAACAGAGTTTGAAAAAAGATATTCTAGGTTTAATATTACATCATATGCTAAAGCTATGAAATAAAGTCTTATCACTAACCACTGATGAACAATTAGCTATTATAATAAAACGCATATAACAAAAGTTCTATAAAATGACAATCACACGTCAGCAATTACTGTAAAACCAATGTTTATGCCTTATCAAGCGCATATCATATCTCTACAAAGATTACCTAATTTATTCACCAGTCCTACATACAGTATTGTTCTAAATTCTAATTTAAACACATAACACTTTCCCATATTTATATTTCTTCAAAAACAAAAGATTAAGCAAAGATAATGACATACAGAAACTTAAATAAAATATAGGAGATATATCCAACCGAGTTATTTCTATCAACCATAAACAAATTATAGGAGTAGTCCCACCAAATATTGCTACCGCAATACTATAACACACTGAAAAACCAGTTTGCCTGATATTAACTGGAAATAAAAACACCAACATAGACAATATAGGAGTTGCATACAAACCCAACACAATTGCTAACACAAAATAACTAATTACAGAGTTAAATCCTAAGAAACATAAAACAGGAACTACACATGTAAAAAACAACACATGAATAACTAATAATACATTTTCAGGTTTGTATACCCGAAAAGAAAGACAGGATATAAAACCTGACACCAACACTGCCAATATTAAGAGACTATAAACTGTCATACTTACTTGTTGCTGTATATTTAAAAATACAAAAAACATATAAAATAAGATATTAGCACTTCCTATTAAACTGCATATCATTATACAAATCTTTTTATGATGTAGTATTATATCTAAAACAGGAACTTTAGAGACCTTTTTGCGAGACATATAATCCAAATATTGCCTACTCTCCTCAATAGAATGACGCAAAAGAGGTAAAAACATAGATAGCATCAAACCAACAATAAATGGTATTCTCCACCCCCAAGAGTAAAACTGCGCTTCCGGAATAAGATTATAGCACAGCTTAAAAGTAAAAGACCCAACTGCTCCTCCAAGTATTGCTATCGCAAAATGTAAACTTAATACCGTAGGAACTTGCTCTTTCTTAACACTCTCTGCTATTAAAACAATAACCCCTACTTCACCTCCAAAAGACAATCCTTGCAAAGTGCGTAACAACACTAATAGAATAGGAGCTAACAAACCTATTGAGTCAACAAGAGGTAAGAATGCAACACCCCCAACTGATAAAATAAGCAAAGCTGCAGATATAAATAAAGATATTTTTCTCCCATATTTATCTCCAATATATCCAAACACTAATGCCCCAAAAGGCCTAACAAAAAAAGCTATTCCAAATGTCATAAATGATAGTATTAAAGATAAACTTTCACTATTAACTTGAGAAAAAAACATCTTACTAAATATACGCCCAAAATTCCCGTATACCAAAAAATCATAACATTCTATAAAAGCACACAAAAGCATAGCCACTATTGCTTTTTTACTAGAACCATGCAACACTTTAGATAACAATAATATAAAAATAAAGAGTTAAAAATTACAGTTATTTATCTCTTATGTCAACCACTATCAACAATTAACAAATAATTAATTTTAACCTAAATTTATATTAGTGTGGAATATTTTTACTCTAGAAATATGCACATTAATAAAATATAGTAACTAATTTGCAACATAGCTATAACATAATATCAACAGGCTATTTCATTTCGAAACATTTTCCCAACATATAGACCTTCTACTAATCTTTAATGTATGACTTACAGTCAATCTATAGATCTGAAATTTAGAACAGAACCCATTCAGATACAATTTTTATCAATGTTTAAGTTGATTCTCATAATCAACTTAGTCTTTGAAAATTATCCTCATATCAATCAAGCACTTCCTTGTTTTTTCTGAAGTTGCATTATATTATCCACAAACTCTAACCAGAAGAAAATTCACAAAACATTCAAAAAAACTTTTGTGGCTAACATAAATATTACATTTAGTAAAGTATAATACATAGATATAATCTTAAAAATCTCGACAATTTTAACACTCGTTCAAATCCAGTACTTCATATAACTTTACGGCTAATATAAAATAATAAATTAACAATTATATTAAATATCCCCACTCTTTTATACGAGTTACAAGATCATAATTAGTATGCTTAGACATGTCATAAGATGCAGTAAATGGCTTCATAAACGTTACATAATCCAAAATTAGCTGTTTTAAAGTAACTTCCAATTTCTCCATCAATTCAATATAATTATCCACAGGGATTACTTTCATATCTTCTGAATTTATCTTCCAATACATTAAACCTGAAATATCTTTTTTTAAACTCTGTTTCACCGTTAATGCTTGTATTATCATTTGTAAAGCAGCTCCATAATTAATATCTGACTGCGAAGGAATTGTACCAGTCTTATAATCAATAACTATGACACTACCGTCTTTTAAACATTCTACTCTATCACACCTAGATACCACTTTTACATTACTACAGATCTCCCAAGAAAAAAAATGTTCTGTAATAACTTCATTAATATCATGGCTCCTTTCTAAATTGATTTCAAAAAACTGCTCGGCCATCTTCTGAAATTTAGGCCATAAAATAGTTTCAACTTGAGGAAAATCTTTGTACCTATCCAAGAACTCTGATGTGGCAATTTTTATTAAATCTTCATATCTATGTTGATTACTATCGCTTAACAAATATTTATAAAAAATATTATGCACAATTATCCCAAAATCACGCATAGAAAATCTTTCATTAATATCTTTACATGGCAAAACATTCAAAATATTATTCAAATAAAATACATAAGGATTCTTTATCAAAGTTTCTAAAGAAGTAGTAGACAAAATATTAAATGCAGCGAACCTTTGACTGATTTCTGGGTTAGGTTGAGGTCTTAAATACGATAAATTTTTAACATCACTATACAAAAATCCATCTTGGATCTTCGAATAAATATCACCCTTTAAACTTTCTATATTATAAAGTCTTGCTAAAATCTTCAACCGTCTAACCCAAATAGATTCCTCATTTATTTTTCCAAAACTTTTCAAAGACTGTGTGATATAAATTTTATCCGCATAAAAAAAGCTATGTAACAAATAAGCAAAATGACCTTTTTCCCTTTGAATGGAAGGCAACCCTAATTTAGCACGTATCCACTTATTTAATAATGCCACACATGAACTAACGCCATAATTCATTTCATTAAAGCCAGCAAAAATAACTACTTCTTTTTTAGATAAATTAACACTAGATAATCTATAATTTTCTGCAAAGAAAGTACTATTTAAAACTGATACTAAAATCTCATAATATACATCCATGCCATATATTTTTATACCATTACATGAGTTTCGAAAATTATCAAAAAATTCTTCAATCTTACTATAATCATTAAGATCAATTATAACACTACCTTTCAATAAATTCTGTATGCATACAATATGAGCTTGTACTATAGAAGATATAATATCATGTTTTACTTTAGTTAAAGGCAGTATAACACCTGTTATCTTTTCCCAAAAATGTAACAAATCTGGCACTTTTTCTTTTATAGTATTTTCTATGCTAAAGAAATCATAGCAAGAATAAGACCTGACAACTTTTAATTCAAAACTTGACATCAAAACTTCATAATCTTCCTTAGCATATTCCAAAGTCACAAAAGGGTGTTTAAGTAATGATAATAATGGAATAGGATCCCATTTACTCATTACAACTTCTAATATATGCAATATAAAAGACAATATAAGATAATTAATATTAGACTGGTCTAATAACTTTTCTGAATTTACAATAGAATTTATTCTTTTAGTCAACAGCAAATTATTTGTAAATACAATAAGATTACTACAAACATTTTCTTTTATAAGCATAGATACAACTTGAGCTTCCTCTTCATCTGAAACACAAGTAATCAATTTAACACGATTATAATCATCATACTTTTGAATGTCATTTTGATGATATTTTTCTAAAAATAAATTAAAATTAAACACACTACTTACAAATACCAAATGATTTGGCTGCCCTAAAAAAATGATATCATTTCTATTAACTTTTAAAACATCTAATAAATTCTTTATATAATACTGATAATGACATTCTTCCAATAACTGCCAATTTTCATCATCAATACTCATATCTATATACGGAAATATTATTGTACTATTAGGTAATTTATATAAAGCTTGAACAAAATTAATAAAAAAATTATCAAACATCATACCAGCAAAAATTATAGTGCAATTTAATGCTTCATCTTGTAAATATTTTACTAAGTCACTCACATATAAACTTCTATGTTCCAATATATCCAGCACTTTTTCTTTATTTAAAACTTCTCTCCATTTTTTAGATAATTCAGCAAGGAGCTTAGCAGCCTTCTGACAATGTACTGGCAAATCACAATCAAACAAATACTCTAAATTAGATAGCGGAATACAATGCACATGCATTTCATTCAACAATGAAGACAATTCATAACCTAAAGATAGTGGATAATTATCATTATTTTCAGAATTCCATAACTTTATAAATTCCATCAATAACAAAAGTTTCCTTGTTGGAGCCATAATCCTGACAGAACTATGCTCATTCGTTAGCAAATCTTCATCTATATTCGACAACGATATAATTCTTACTTGATCAGGAATAGTAGCATGGAAATGAAGTTTCAATTCATCACATAGCAACTTCACATCTTCTTGATTCGGTACTAGAATTATCATATTAGAAGAAGTTTTAGCCTTATTATTAAAGATATCAAATGCAAATTTTGCTACTACAGCTAAAAATGATTCTGAACAATGAACTGAAAAAATTTTCCTCATTAAATTACATTAGACCAAAGAATTATAAAGACAATCACAAACATAATATACGCCTAATAATAGCCTTAACAAATTAAATTAGTTCTTACAACATTTATAATTAGAGCCTGAAAACATTACAAAGTGGACGGTGAAACGTTCTTTGTATATTTCTTATCACACTCACTAATTAATAAATACTCTATGTTACTAATAAAAAAATCAGTTGATACTTACTAGTAAAACAATAAATAATATACACATGCAATATAACAAGTTAACAACATGCAATTTCCTAGCACTAGATTAAGACGCAAGCGTTTGAACGGATGGTTACGCAATCTAGTAAGAGAAACCAGTTTATCTACAAATGACCTAATACTACCACTATTTGTACATGATCGTAATGAAATATCAGAACCTATAAAACAATTACCTGACATAAAAAGATATCCCATCTCTGAATTGTTAAAAATAGTAGAGCAAGCTGCAAGCCTAGGAATAAATGCTGTAGCATTGTTTCCGGTAGTGGAAAATCACTTAAAATCTGAAAATGCAGAAGAAGCATTTAATCCTGACAATCTAGTATGCAGAGCAATAAGAGAAATCAAAAAACATATCCCAACAATTGGCATAATAGCTGATGTTGCATTAGATCCTTACACAATTTCAGGACATGACGGAATTATAGTAAATGAGCAAGTTGACAATGACTCAACTTTAGAAGTTTTACATAAGCAAGCTTTAGTATTAGCAGCAGCGGGCTGCGATATTGTAGCTCCATCAGATATGATGGATGGAAGAATTAAAAGAATAAGGAATTCTTTAGACAATTGTAACTTCCAGAATGTATGCATATTATCTTATTCTGTAAAATATTGTTCTAGCTTCTACAAACCATTTCGCGAAGCTGTAGGATCTCGCTCAAGATCTGAAACAATAGATAAAAGCACATACCAACTAGATATTGCAAACATAAATGAAGCAATACTTGAGGTACAAATGGATATTGATGAAAGCGCAGATATTGTAATGATAAAACCAGGAATGCCATATCTGGATGTAATTAAGTGCATTAGCAGCAGATATAAGACACCAGTATTTGCATATCAAGTTAGTGGGGAATATGCAATGATTAAAGCTGCTTCACAAAACCACTTATTAGATTATGACTCAGCTATCTATGAATCTCTATTAGGACTTAAACGCGCAGGTGCAAAAAGCATAATTACTTATGCTGCAATAGATGTAGCAACAATGCTCATAAAAAACAGGATGTAACACAATGCTAAAAACATCATTTTTAGTATGCCTATATCCATAAAAATTAAGATACTCACTTCAGTGCTTACAGATATAATAGGAATAGAAATGTATGATGGCTTATATAGAGTTAATGTGATAAATATAGTAATAGGCTAAAAAACAAAATACCATGTATCGACCATCAATCTTTATCTCTCAACTAAATTACAATCCTGAAAATATTGATCACAATTATAATAAGATTACAAAATCATACCAAGAATCAGTAGATCAAGCAGCTGATATAGTTATATTTTCAAGGTATGCAGTATCAGGATATATACAAAAAATTCCAACCTTATATAAAGATTTTTTCAATCAGTGTACCAATGCAATAAATAAATTAACACTACAAACCAACAATAAGAATACAACAATAATTATTGGCAGCATTAAAGAGAAAGATAATGTAATGTTTGAAACAATTTACCTAATAAAAAATGGAAAAATCACAGAATTAATAGAATTCCCAGCAGGTCCTCAGTCTTCTGATATCTCAGTAACATTTACAATTGACAATATAAACATAACATTACTTCTTATATCAAGAACACCCAAATTACCTATCTATAATAACGATACATTATTGCTAATTATGGATAGTACTCAATACACACAAGATACAAATTCAAGAGATAATCTAATTTTAAGATTAACATTTAATAAATACGCAGTATATATTAACCAAATAGGAGGATATGGTAATTTAGTCTTTCACGGAAAATCTTTCTTTACTTTCAATAACAAATATTATTTCTTAAATATGTGGAAAGAAGATAGCAAGATTTGTAAAACAGACTTAGCAAAACAAACTAATCTTAACATAATATGCAATAACATTGAATCAGATTATCAAGCACTAATGTTAGCATTAAGGGATTACATACATAAAAATTCTATGACCAGTGTAATTATGGGACTATCGGGAGGTATAGACTCTGCACTTGTAGCTTCAATTGCAGCAGATGCTCTTGGAGCTAATAATGTACATTCGCTTATGTTACCAACAAAATATACATCTCAAATGAGTATCACTGACTCTAAAGAATGTGCTATGAGATTAGGAATTTCTTATAATATATTATCGATAGAGAAAATATTTCAAACTTCACTTGCAACCTTACACAATACTTTCATAAATACTGAAGAAGATATTACAGAAGAAAATTTACAAGCTAGGATTAGAGGTACTATATTAATGGCACTTAGCAATAAATTTAAGTTTATGTTATTATCAACAGGTAACAAATCAGAACTATTCGTTGGTTATGCAACATTATATGGAGATATGTGTGGAGGATTTGCCCCAATAAAAGACATATATAAAACTAAAGTATATGAGCTCAGTAGATGGCGAAACAAAAACATACCAGTAAACAGTTTATGCCAGAAAATTGATGTTATTCCTTCTCAAATTATAGAAAAACATCCATCCGCTGAACTACGTTATAATCAAAAAGATCAAGATACTTTACCTGACTACACAACATTAGATTCAGTACTTACATTACTTATCGACCAAAACTATTCTACAGAGGATGTAATAAAAAAAGGATATAATACTCAAGATGTTAATCACATAGTACACTTAATCCAAAAATCTCAGTTCAAAAGAGAGCAAGCTTCTACTGGACCACTCATTAATTAATTGATACAAAAAATACTAACATATCAAAGTTATTATCTTCAGTGTCAAACAGCAAAAACCAATATATTCTTTTAATTACACACAACATTAGATTCAGTATTTGCACTACTTATCAACCAAAACTATTCCACAGAAGATATAATAAAAAAATTGGTATAGTATTCAAGATGTTAACCAGTGCACTTAATACAAAAGTCTCAATTTAAAAGAGAGCAAGCTTCTACTGGACCACTCATTAATTAATTGATACAAAAAATACTAACATATCAAAGTTATTATCTTCAGTGTCAAACAGCAAAAACCAATATATTCTTTTAATTACACACAACATTAGATTCAGTATTTGCACTACTTATCGACCAAAACTATTCTACAGAAGATATAATAAAAAAATTGGTATAGTATTCAAGATGTTAATCACATAGTACACTTAATCCAAAAATCTCAATTTAAAAGAGAGCAAGCTTCTACTGGACCACTCATTAATTAATTGATACAAAAAATACTAACATATCAAAGTTATTATCTTCAGTGTCAAACAGCAAAAACCAATATATTCTTTTAATTACACACAACATTAGATTCAGTATTTGCACTACTTAATCAAACAAAACCATTCCACAGAAGATATAATAAAAAAATTGGTATAGTATTCAAGATGTTAACCAGTGCACTTAATACAAAAGTCTCAATTTAAAAGAGACCAAGCTTCTATTGGAGTACTCATCAATTAATTGATATGAAAACGTTAACTTATTAAAGCTTATTATCTTTTAATACAGGGTAAAAACTAATTTTATAAACTAACCTTATACAATATAATACAACCTTTCTAGTTATAATATACAAGAAATACTCAATGCTACCCTTCCCATTCACAAACACTACAGATTTTCCATATAATTCTTTACAACTATATAATTAATAAATAAGTTATTACTACTAACCTCCACTTACCAGTACCATAACTAATACAATAGCTAATTAGTCTAATATTTATAAAAAAATATTACTAAACTAATGGAAAAACTGTATTACAAAATAACTAAGTTAACAAATCTTCATTTTCCTTTAACTTGTTCATTAAATCTTCTGCTCTATCTAAAACTGATTGTGGAAATCCTGCTAACTTTGCAACATGTATTCCATAAGATTTATCAGTTGATCCAGGTATAATTTCATGTAAGAACACTACTTTTCCATTCCATTCTTCTACTTTCATACAAAAACACTTTATATTCTCTAAATACCCTTCTAACCTTGACAATTCATGATAATGAGTTGCAAAAACTGCTCTACTTTTATTAACATTATGAATTTGCTCAATAACTGACCACGCAATTGACAATCCATCATATGTTCCTGTCCCTCTACCAATTTCATCAAGTATTACAAAAGACTTATCTGTAGCTTGGTTAATTATTGCAGCAGTTTCCGTCATTTCCACCATAAATGTAGAATGTCCAGATGCAATATTGTCAGAAGCTCCCACCCTACTAAATACTTTATCAATAACTCCTATATGAGCATGCTGAGCAGGAACAAATGACCCAATATGAGCTAAAATACCTATTAACGCGTTCTGTCTTAAGAAAGTACTTTTACCAGCCATATTAGGCCCAGTTATTAAATGTACTCTTTGTATTGATGAAAGATCAATATCATTAGCTACAAACTTACCATTACGCTCAACTACAGGGTGCCTACCCTTTTGAATATTAAACTCATAACTATCATCAACTATAGGTTTAGTATAAGAATATTGTATTGCTAATTCAGCAAAGGAAGTTAACATATCAATCTCAGCAATAACATGTGCAGTCATAGTTATTTTACCTGCATCTTCAATAATACACGTACATAACTGACCAAAAATTTTTATTTCCAAATTAATTGCTGCATCTCTAGCAGAAATTATTTTGCTTTCCAATGCTTTCAATTCACTTGTTGTGTATCTAATACTATTAGCTAGAGTCTGTCTATGAATAAAGTCTTTATCACTAATTAAATAGTTTGATGAAATTTCAACATAATATCCTAAAATGTTATTATACAATATTTTCAAACTCTGAATATTAGTAATACTACGATATTTATCTCTCAATTGTTGAATTAAATCATTACTATAACTTTGAATATATATATATTCTGATAATTGTGCATCGTAATCAGGATTAATAAATCCTCCATCTTTAACATTATTCACATTATTTGGTATTAACATATTATCAAGAGTCTTACGCAAATCATCATACCTCCCTAGTCCTACACAGAAATCACTTACAATACTAGAGTCAAATTTATGCAATAAATCTAATAATACAACAGTCTTATCTAAAGTTAACTTTAAGGCATATAAATCCTTAGGTGAACACTTACCAACTTTAATTCTTGTTAAAATACGTTCTATATCTGCAACACCTCGTAATATCTCCCTAATGTCTCTACATAACGATCTATTATTCACAAAAAATTCAACTATATCTAATCTACGATTTATTGCACAAGAGCATGCTAAAGGGGCTGATAAACATCGTTTTAATAATCTGCCACCACATGCTGTCACAGTATAGTCTATAGAAGAAATCAAAGATCCTTCTAAATCTCCAGATTGTGTATAAAACAATTCAAGATTTCTTAATGCTGCAGCATCTATAAACATAAAATCATGTTTTAAATAAGCTTTTGGAAATTCCAATTTAGGCAGATTCCCTTTTTGTGTAGCCTTAACATATTCCAATAAGGAACCACATACAGCTATTTCTTCATTTTTTAAATCACCAAATCCTTTTAAAGTAGATATTCCATAAACACTACATAAAGTATTATAAGATCTACTAACATCAAAAAAGCTACTTGAATACTGAGTCACAGAAAACTTATATTTTCTCAAAATAGAGTATATAAAATCTAACTCTACTAACTTATCAGAAATCAAAATTTCCTTAGGATTAATTCTGAATAAATCACTATCAAGCTTATGTAACTCTGTTATATGGTAATAAAACAAACCAGTAGATAACTCTAACCATGCAATAGCATAATTATTATTAATATTAACTAGACAAGATAAATAATTATTCTCTTTCGCTTCAAGCAAAGAATCTTCTAATATAGTACCTGGAGTAACTATTCTCACAACATCACGTTTTACTAAAGCCTTATACCCTCTTTTCTTAGCTTCCTCTGGAGTTTCCAATTGCTCACAAATTGCTATTTTATACCCCAATTTTACCAACTTATTTAAATAAGATTCACTACTATGAAAAGGTACACCACACATAGGTACACTTCCTTTCTTAGTTAACACAATGTTCAATATCTTAGATGTCTCTATTGCATCATCAAAAAATAACTCATAAAAATCACCTAATCTATAAAATAATAAATATTCCTTATATTGATTCTTCAGCATCATGTATTGCTGCATTATAGGAGTTATTTTACTATCACGACTCACTTTTTACCTATTGTTAATCTTTATCCTACAGTATATTATATGCAGTAATAGAAAAAAGATAATGACTAAAGTGAATAATAAATATTTTAATAATATATAATGACATATTACTAATTATATTTTATAATTAATAAATATGTAGCTTCGTCTAATATTAATTATGGTATCTAAATGCTTGCTTTCTTAAAGAAAGGTGCAGATGTTTTTATAAAAGCAGCTATAACACCCACTACTAGTAAATTACCTCACCAAGAAAGTGTAGGTAAATATCTTGGGGGCATGATAAAAAGTATTATCCCAGGTCAACAAACACCTGCCGAAAAAAATTTCGACTTAAAAATGCATAATCGAACCTATAAATTAGGGATAGAGCTACCAGCAAGTACAAGAGTAGCTGGCCATGAATCTGAAGTAGCAATGAAGGTACCATCCTATAAGCTACCATATCAAGCTATACAAAAATTTGCAGCATGGCAGGAACAAGATAAACAAGGAGATATTGAAGAAACCAGAAAAGATGCCTTAGCATCATTTATTAGTCCTCTATCAGCAGCTAGAGAATTATTCAAGAGTAAAACTGCAGATCAGCATTTTGAACAATTAAAAGCACTTGATAATCAGCTTAAAAAATTAGGAGGGAAAGTTACAGTAGACTCTACTCAAGGTAGATATAAACAAGGGTTAACTATAGAACTAGATGTTTCTGGGAAATCAATAGAACTTATAGAACAAGATGTAAAATTAGTCTTAGAAAGTTTGGGTATACGTGATCAAAAATTAGCAAAAACCTTCTCTCAACGGTTATACAAGTCATGTACCGACCCAAAAATGAGTTCAGCCGACATTCAAGATAAAAAACCCGACCATAATACTGACAACATAGAAAGCTCTGGCACTGAAGAAGAAGAATTATCACCAACACAAGAACAAGACAACGATATAGTATCATCATCTCAAGCACAAAGCGATGAAGTTCAACAAACTACCAGTCCCAATATAGAAAGTAGTGATTTTTCACTGACAAACCCTAAGGATATTCCTTATCCAAAACATCCTCTACAGAGTTCACAGATGTTACAGCAGTTGCAAAATCAAATACTAATGCAACAAAAACCTGAAAAAATACCTTCACAGAGCATACCTACTATTATACAGCAAGAGGTTAATGGAATAGCAGAAGATTTATCACAAGGTTTAAGTGAAGATCAAATACAAAGCCCTACAAATAAGATGAGCAGACAATTAACCAATACTAATTCAGGGAAAACACATGCAAGATAATAATTTTTATGATCATAATAATGTTTTTGCAAAAATCCTAAAAAAAGAACTTCCATGTAACGTAGTATATGAAGATGAGTTTGTATTGGCATTTCATGACATATATCCCCAAGCTCCTATACACATTTTAGTTATTCCAAAAGGTGAGTATATATCATTTGATGATTTTAGTGACTCTTCAGCAGACATTAGACATTTTTTTTCTATCGTAAAGAAGATCACTCACGAATTCCAATTACATAAAACTGGATATAGAATTGTTACAAATCATGGAAAACAAGGAGGACAGATTGTTCCACACTTTCATGTGCATATCTTAGGTGGACAGCTATAATCATTATATATCTCTCACTATATGTTAAGATAATAGATCATATCTCATAAATTTCATTACTCTCCAATATCCTAACAATACATAATAGAACCATTACAAACCATGGAAACAAGAAATACAAGATTCATGTACACATTTGTAA
Organism: Ehrlichia muris AS145; assembly: GCF_000508225.1. Taxonomy (GTDB): domain Bacteria; phylum Pseudomonadota; class Alphaproteobacteria; order Rickettsiales; family Anaplasmataceae; genus Ehrlichia; species Ehrlichia muris. The sequence goes on along the minus strand of NC_023063.1, from coordinate 338,329 downwards.
ATAAAGGAATAACCATAATCATTTATATATTTCCACTAATAGCAATCCAATAACATCAAAATATAATATGCATATAATACATTACTGAAAATTCTTACACAACTAACTGACACATAATGTGCTTCAATAAAAACAGATTTATACAAACATATACTACTAAAGCTCTTTACAATGAATATCTAAAAAAACAAGCATACAATTATTTAACTTATTTTACATTTAACCTCATAAAATTCATTTGACAATAAAATGCTCAATAGCTACATTAAGTTAGTTATTACTATTACAGTACTTGAGTTGCTTTTATATGTCCAGAGTAGACCTAACCGGTGTTTTTACAGCACTGATTACGCCATTTAAGAATGACTTCTCTATAGATGAAGATGCATTTTGTAACTTAATTGAATACCAAATCAATAATAACATTCATGGTTTAGTCCCATGTGGCAGTACCGGGGAGTACACTACCTTAAACTTTGAAGAATACTGCAGAATAATTGAGTTATGTGTTAAGACTACAAATAAACGTGTTCCAATAATAGCTGGGTCAGGATCAAATTCTACGCAGGAAGCTATTAGACGTACATTATATGTTCAGTCTCAAAACGTAGAAGCAGCTCTAGTGGTTGTACCGTATTATAGTAGGCCAAGTGATGAAGGAATATATCAACATTTTAAGGCAATACATGACGCAACTAATATCCCAATTATTGCATATAATATACCTAAAAGGGCTGCCGTTGATGCAAGTGATGAATTACTTGCACGGATTTTATCTTTGCCTAGAATCGTAGGCATCAAAGATGCAACTGGAGATTTAAGTAGGCCTCTTAATTTAAAGTTACTAATAGATAAAGAAATAGCTCTATTTACAGGTGATGATTTTACATGTTTAGGGTTTTATGCTCAAAGTGGTAGTGCTGCTGGTTCTATTTCTGTTGTTTCAAATGTAATCCCTAAAATATATTCTGATATGCATAATGCATTCCTTGCTAATAACCTAAAAGAAGCTATGGATGCAAATTTATCAGTATTTAAATTAGCCAAAGTACTGTTTTGTCAATCAAGCCCTTCACCAGCAAAGTACGCAATGAGCCTAATTAAAAACATATCTCCAGTAGTAAGGTTACCATTAGTAGAGCTTACTCAAGAGAATAAATTAAAAGTTAAAAAAACATTAGAAGAGTTAAAATTAATTTAAAATTGTTTGTATCTATTTACTTAAGTTAGTCACATGATTAAGTAGTAGTGTTCTATGTTATCTAATATGCTTGACATAGTATATTATCATAGAATATACTTAATATAAGTTACACAGCCCTTCTAAAAATTTCCTATTATCAGTATCTTTTCTACGCTGTGATCTATATTTATACAATCAAAATTAATACTAAATGGAGCAACTATGCCAACATCAATGCCAGCAATCCAAGAATCCTTAAGTAATCTTACATCTTCATGGGAAGAATTCAAAACTCTAAATGAAAAAAAATTATCAGATATCAGAAAAAAAAGTTCGACATATCCATCTATATTAGAAAAGCTAGAAAAAACAGAAAGTATGCTTGAAACACAAAATGAGAGATTAGATCAATTGGAAATATCATCACAACGCCCTATTACTTATGACAATAAACACTACAATGAAGATCATAACTACAAAATATTTACACAATATTTGTGTAAAGGCAATAACATTACAGATCAAAGTACTGTAATACAGCCCTTAGATGAATCATATTTTATACCACATAACATATCATCTTATATAGAAAAAAATCTAAACAAGAACTCAGTAATGCGCCAACTATGTTCTATAGAGAAAATATCAGGTGATAATTTAGATTGCTTCATTACAAACAACAATGAAAAATCTGTAAACTGGAGAACAGACAGTAATGTAGAAGACACAAAATCACCAAAGATTGATAAAATTACCATTACTTTACACGAACTATATGCTCAACCAAAAATTACAAAAAAATTATTGGAAGATTCTACTATAGATGTAGCTAGTTGGTTGATTAATCACCTAGTTGATGATTTTAGCAGAGCAGAAAACACCGCTTTTATATCTGGCAGTGGAAACAATAAACCATATGGGATATTAACATACGCTTCAGACACAGAAAATAACCTAATAACATCCCCAACATTAAGCAGTGATATAATTATCAAACTTTATTATTCACTTGATGAATATTTTTCCAGAAAAGCAGCATTTATAATGCACAGGAGTGTACTACAAGAAATTAGATCTTTAAAGTTAGCATCTGGACAATACATCTGGCATCCAGGTTTAACTTCAGGAAGCCCTGATACATTAATGGGACTACCAGTATATCAAACATCTGACATGCCTCAATTAGATAATAAAATACTACCAATCATAGCACTTGCAGACTTTACAAATGCATATAAGATAGTAGAAAATCGTTCTATAAAAACATTAAGAGATCCTTTTACAAGTAAATCCTTTGTTAAATTTTACACAACAAAACGAGTAGGAGGAGCAGTTATTAACAAAAATGCTATAAGATATTTAACAATTAACCCAACAACATAGTGCTTATCTTATAGAAAATATTGTCTCACTATCTTCTTGTTAGCATATAAAATACAAAAACTTATAATATTTCTAAATTTCTACAATTAACAGTAAAAGCATGTAACATATTACATTCATGCGATAACAGAATACATAATGTAGATTTATATACAACATATCATTTGAATTTAAATATTCACTTCCAAATGTATGACATTCAACTGCTAACAATAACCTTTTAGTATTAGGGTCATTATATATGCATAATAATAGTAGTAGTACAAAAAGATTTCCCATAATAATTTATACACATTATAATAACTCTAATACCATACCTTCCCACATATTATGTCACTTATTACAGCAAAACAATACACAAAACTGTTCCCCCAATTCGCTACTATATTATCAAAAACAATTTCTATCTATACTTCAATTGACTAACAATAACCCAATATTCTATATTACATAAATGTATATACTGAAACTTAATATATCTATCATATAACTCCAGTACTACCATGTTTTACAATACATTGTCATTAATTATAGCAAAACCACACGCACTACAGATCCCTAATCAATGTAGAACATTATGTTATTGTTAGTCAAAAGAGACCCATGTATTATGACCCATATTAAGTATGATTTTCATGCAATGTGATTTTTGATATAATTTTACATTTTAACTTAATACATGTAATAAGATATCATTCTGTTCTCTATTATGCATACTTGTATATCCAGCTGCAGTAGCAGCAGAAGCAGGACGAGAAATACATATTGTTTGCTTAGATTTTACATTAATTGTCATTAACACTTTTTCAATATAATTACGAACAAATACCCACGCTCCCATATTCATTGGCTCTTCTTGACACCAAACTACTTCTGCATTTTGATAATTTTTTAACTCACTTGCTAATTGCTCCTCTGGAAAAGGATAGTACTGCTCTAAACGTATTACTGCTATATCATCTACTTTTCGTTGATCTCGAGCCTCAATGATATCAAAATACACTTTACCACTACATATTACAACTTTACGAATCTTATCACTACTACATAATGAAGATACTTCACCAATCACAGGAACAAAAGATCCAGAAAAATCAGATAACTTAGATACTGCCATCTTATGACGTAATAAGGACTTAGGAGTAAACACAACAAGAGGCTTACGAAAATCCCTGCACATTTGTCTACGTAATACATGAAAATAATTTGCAGGAGTTGTACAGTTTACAACTTGCATATTATCTTCTGCACATAATTGTAAATATCTTTCTATTCTCGCTGAACTGTGCTCTGGTCCTTGACCTTCATATCCATGAGGGAGTAATAACACTAATCCACTACAGCGTAACCATTTAGTTTCTGCAGAAGAAATAAATTGATCAATTATAATCTGTGCACCATTTGCAAAATCACCAAACTGACCTTCCCACAGAATTAAAGTTGACGGAGAATCAGTACTATATCCATACTCAAACCCCATAACTGCATATTCTGATAATGGGCTATTAATCACTTCAAAGTTTGCCTGTGGCACACCTAAATTATTTAAAGGAACATAAGAATTTCCTGTTATTTGATCTATTAACACTGCATGCCTATGCGAAAATGTACCTCTACCACAATCTTGACCAGATAATCTAACTTTAACATTTTCTGATAATAAAGATGCAAAGGCTAAAGCTTCACCAGTCGCCCAATCAATATCTTTCCCAGAAGATACCATATCAAAACGTGTAGATAATATCCTCAATATTTTTTTATTACCATTAAACTCTTTAGGAATATCAATCAAAGCACGAGCTAATTTTAACAAGTTTTGTTCATCTACCCCTGTATCAGATAAATAATCCACAAAATTCCCAGGAGCAGGTCTCCTGAAATTTGCCCAATTTCCTTTCAACCAATCAGCTTGATCAGGAACATAACTTTCTGACTGCGCAAATTCTTCATTAAGTATACTATTAAATCTAGCTTGCAAAATTTTGAATTCTTCTTCTGTAATGACATTTTCATTGATTAATTGCTCTTTATAAAGCTTCATAGGAGTCTTATGCTTCATAACACGATCATACATGATAGGTTGAGTAAATAAAGGCTCATCCCCTTCATTATGTCCATAACGGCGATAGCATACTATATCAATTACCACATCTTTATTAAACTTCTGCCTATACTCTACAGCTAAATTAATAGCTGTTAATATATCTTCAGGAGAATCACCATTTACATGAAAAACTGGAGCATCTATTAACTTTGTTACATCTGAGCAATAAAAAGAAGATCTAGAATCTTTTGGATTTGTTGTGAACCCTATTTGATTATTGACTATTATATGAATCACACCACGAACTTCATATCCTTCCAAATTACTCAAAGTTAATGTCTCTGCAACAACACCTTGACCAATAACAGAAGAATCTCCATGTACTAACACCCCAAGTATAGAAGATTTATCACATTCTTTCAATACATCCTGTTTTGCTCTAATTTTTCCCATAACAACTGGATCGACAGACTCTAAGTGGGAAGGATTAGGACACAAAGATAAATGTACAGTTTTATCAGGAGATAATTGACGATCAGAAGAATAACCTAAATGATATTTAACATCACCAGAAACATCTACATCTTTTGGATATGCAGTTCCACCTTTAAATTCATACATCATAGCTTTATATGGCTTCTTCATGATTTTTGTTAATACGCTTAATCTGCCACGATGAGACATACCAATAACTATCTCACGAAAATTAAACACAGTTGATAAGTCAATTATTTTCTCTATAGCAACAACTAGAGAATCTCCACCTTCTATAGAAAATCTTTTGTATCCTGGATATTTAGTATGTAAAAACTGTTCAAAACACTCTACTTCCATCAGATGGTGTAATATTTTCTTCTTGTCATCATTTGATACACTGCTATAAAAGCCCTCAATTTTGTTCTGTAACCACATCCTTTCTTCATGATTCCTAATATGCATAAACTCATAGCCAAGTTTATTACAATAAATAGATTTCAAAGCATTAATTATATCACCTATAGTAGGATTATTTAATCCCAAAACAGAACAAAATGTAGAAGAAGGCTTTATATCATTTAAGTCAATATATTTATTATAATCTAAATCACCAGTTACATGTAATTTTAAAGGATCTAAATCAGCAACAGTATGCCCATAAGATCTAAAAAAATTCAATAATTCTACAACTTTAGCATTATAGCTATCAATGACATTAACACTATTTGATTGATTGACAACATCAATACTTTCTGAAGAATATAAGCCATTAGAAAAAAAATTACGCCATTCTAGAGAAACAGAATTACTATCCTTTTGATAACGCTTATAAATATCTTCTATAACATCTAGATTATCACCAAATAAACAAGTTACGTTTTTCATGTTTTCACCATTTTTAAATTTTAACAAATTTAAAGCTATTACAAGAGTTCATACCACTTAAACAAAATACATATTGATAATTAAAAAAATTATCAACCGTATACAGTACTACAAAATACAATTCTGTGGCACTATAAAATTCAACAGTATATTTATTTATTGTACTACAGACATTAATCCTCACATTAAACTTCCGACTAGTACTACAAATATTCTTTCCAATTTACAAATTACTTATAACAGTAGAACTATCATCCCCCTTCATTTGGGTTATAGAACACTATTGTATAATAACAAAACACAATACACCTCTCACTCTGAAATTATGAGATTTTTACTAAAACTTACTCATGACACTTATTATCGCTTAAATGCAGAATAATTTAAAGTTAAAAAAACCATTAAAATACTTATTGTAGCACACTACAATTAGTTATGTTGCAACACTACAAAAATAATTTAAGCATTTGGTATTAAATATAAAGATTACCATGTAATAAATTCGTTCACATCCTAAATTATTAAAATATGCTTGATAGATCAATCTACTTCTGCTATATTTAAGAAGAGTTATTTCCTATTGATCCAACTAGTTATTCACATCTTTAGAATCATACATTTATTTATATTTCTTTTTACAGATTGTGGTTTAATGTGCTTGATTTTTTAATATAAAAGCTTTCCTTCTGATTTTTTGTAACTTTCAAGTTATTAAAACAATAACAAACAATATTTATTTAACACTATTCAATGTTAATCCCATAACAGCACTCTTTCACTACTTTTAAAGACAAAACATATGAGAAACATCAATCCTAAATTAATACAACATTTATCATCTGAAGTTCTTACTATTGCACACTGTTTACAAATTACTTTGCAAAATAAAAAAATAATAGGATTGACCAATTTTGATCAAAACTTAGTTATAGACAACATAACTTATGAAACAACAGCTGAACTAAACATAGATATATTAAGATACAATTCTATTTCTGGTAATAGCACAAAAATAGAAACCATTATAAACAGTAACACAATAAAAGAAGAAGAAATATTATCTGGATTATATGATTTTGCTAAAGTAAAAATATTTTTTGTAAATTATACAGATCTCACTCAAGGTAATGCGACATTATTTTATGGGAGTATTAATAAAATCACCGTAATCGATGATAAATTCACAGCAGAAGTTAGTAGTATATTTAACACTTTATCGAAAAATGTCGGAGATTTCTTTTCATCTTCATGTCGAGCACAGTTCTGTGATAACAAGTGCAAGCTAAACAAAGAAGCATTTACTAATATACACAGCATTAGTAGAGTAATAAGCAACCAAGAATTTGAGTGTATTAACTTGATTAACATTGATAACTACTACACATATGGATTGCTTACATTTATTACAGGACAAAATAATAATTTTACACTGGAAATTAAGTCTCATAATAAGTCGTATATAAAATTTTACAATACTACACCATACAAAATCTCAATCAATGATAGGTTTTCCATAGTTGCGGGTTGTGACAAAAGCTTCACTACATGCAGTAACAGATTTAATAACAGTAAAAACTTCCGAGGAGAACCACATATTCCTGAAATACATTTTTAAGCAATAATAAATATTAAACAGATATCATAAAAACAGTAGTGACAATTTACTCATGACAGAAACTTTGAGAAATACATATAAATATATGTACAATCAAATACTTAATACGCTCATACTATCCATACAGAACAGTTATACATAACAAAAAATAACTTTAAACCACTTATAGTTTTACACCTCTTAATATTTTATGAATCAATCCATAACACTAAGTAAGTACTCACTCTTATATTACAAACAGTCCACAAAATATCACATACCCAATCAATACTTTCTTTAGTCAATTCTGAACTTTTTATAGGAGTTATACTTATGTCATTAATTATATTATCAACCATTGTTAATAGTGTAAAAGAATCCATAGAAAAATTCCTTTCAGCAGAACTAAGCAATATAACAAATCAAAACACACATCCCCATTTTTTAGATAACAATACTCAAACTAAACAAATACCAAAAATCAATAATTTAAAGATTCAAACATCTATATATGGAAAAATGATTCCCATACTATATGGAACAATGCGCATCGCAGGAAACATAATATGGATAGATAAATTCAAAGTCACTACAGACAAAGATATAGTTATAAAGAACAATCCAAACAAAAAATCTACCAGTCACAGCTCTACAGAGTATACCTACCATACAAGCTTGGCTATAGCAATATGTACAGGATACGTTAAAAAAATCTCAAAAATATGGGCTAACTCACAACTATTAGACTTAAACACATTAACATATAGATTTTATCAAGGTACAGAAGATCAAGAACCCGATCCACTAATACTAAAACTAATGGGTGATGTCCCAGCATATCGTGGGCTATCGTATATAGTAATAGAGGATTTTTTACTAACAGATTATAAAATTCCTAACTTTACATTCGAAGTAACAGCACAACCTACCAATTATCACTATCAAGAACACATAACACAAAAAATTAAAAGTATACATATTATACCAGGATCCGGAGAATTCGCATACGATACGAAAATACAAATGAAAGTTCTCCAACAAAAAATCGGTAAGCAATACGTCCCTTATGAAGAAGCACAACAAATTAATAACCACAGCAAACATCAAAAAGCGGACGCTTTAATCTCCCTAGATCAATTACAAGAAACTCTACCAAACATACAGTGGATATCTGTTATTGTAAATTGGTACACAGATAGTTTAAATATCAAAGATTGCCATATTTATCCAGCTGTTGAATTCAAATTTGATGCCACTACAACACCTGATAATTGGTATGTAGCAGGAATGAACAGAGAGGCAGCAAGACAAACCTCCAGGTATAACATTGCATATAAAGGAACTATTAATGATAAATCTTTAGTTAGATATATTAATGAATTGAAAACACGAGGCTACAAAGTATTACTATATCCTATGCTTCTAGTAGACATTCAAGACACTCCATGGATAGGTAATCTCACTGGAGATATAGAATACATAAGCACATTTTTTAATAAGCAATACAATCCATTTATTAAGCATTATTATAATTTAACTAAAGACTTAATAGATGCTTTTGTAATCGGCTCAAATTTTATCGGTTTAACAAGAATAAAAGACAAGTATAACCATTATCCAGCAGTAGATGAATTGACTAAACTAGCAAATTATGTAAAAAATCAAACAGGCAATAACATTATTGTAACATATGCAGCAGATTGGAGAGAATATCATTCTCATAACGGATATTATAATATGGATACACTATGGTCATCAAAAGATATTGATGTAATAGGAATAAATGCATATTTCCCCCTCACAGATATTCCCCAGCCTATTGATGGATTCACAGAACAAGATATAATCAACGGATGGCATTCAGGAGAAGGATATGATTACCTGTATACTCACCCAAAAATAAAACAAGGTAAAACTCCATATATTGAAAATAATTATCAATATTCTTGGAAAAATATAGAGAAATGGTGGACACAACACCACATTAATCTAGACAATACTACTACTTCTTGGATCCCAAAATCAAAAAAGATATGGTTTACTCAATATGGATTTCAAAGTATAGATAATTGTACAAGTCAGCCTAGTATATCTATAGATTATCAATATAATAAAAATCCGATATTTTCAAAAGGATATGTGGATTTTCGTGCACAAAAAATTGCAATAAATGGCACTATCAAAACATGGGAAAATTCTGACATAGTAGAACAAATGTTTCTTTGGGGATGGGATATAAGACCCTACCCTTATTTCCCTCAATTAAAAACTACCTGGGAAGATTCAAAAAATTGGCAAATCGGCTATTGGATACAAGAAAAACTATCATTACTTGAAATATCTCATATAATTTACGATTTATTAAAAAGTACAGGGTTACAGAATAATCAAATAAAAATACAAGATCTAAACAATGCAATAGATGGATATATAATTACCGAAAGACAATCTGTAAAATCCATATTAAATGTACTAAAAGACTTATATGACTTTGAAATAGTAGAACAAGATAATAAATTAGCTATTATTGAGAAAAATCAACTAGTTCAATACGACATTCCATTGGATGACATTCTATCCAACAATAAAAGCAATACAAAAAAAATTACCAAAACGAACTCATCAAATTTAATTAATAGCATCAACTTTATGTATATTAACAAAAATCATGAGTACAACGTAAGTTCACAGCATATCAAGATACCTTATTCCAAAGACACAACAATACAAACTATTCAAGTTCCAATTGTATTAAACGACGAGCAAGCAAAAACTATAGCTGAAAATATCTTAAATAAAAAATCAAATAATAAATACAATTTCTATCTTACATTACCAATAAAATATGCTTGGCTTAACATTAGCGATATAATTCAAGTACAATATAATAATGCTTTATACAAGATAAAAATTACAGACATTTACCTACAAAATATTTCAATTAGTATAGAAGGAGTAATCTATAATAATTCATTCCCTACTCAACATTTTACTCCAAACAACAATTTTAACAGTCATCTTGACAAAGGTAATACAGAAGATCCAGTACATATCTTCGATTTACCATGTATTCACAATATAGACAATATACTATATTTTGCGATCACTAGAATCAAAACAAATTGGGAAGGAAGCATTCTTTATTCATATGAAGAAGGAGGTGAGCACTATAAAGATGTTTTACCCATAGATACAGAAGCAACTACTGGAATTACTATTAATAGCGTAAATACAGGTCCAATAGCTATACCAGACCAAGCAAGTAAAATAACTATTCTTTTAAAAACAGGACAATTATACTCAACTGAATCTTTATTTATAAATAACAATAGTAATCTAGCATTAGTTGGAAACGAAATAATTCAATTTCAAAATGTTAAACAAATCAGAGAAAATACATATCAACTAAGCTACCTACTTAGAGGCAGATTTGGAACAGAAAGATACATTGATCAACATCAAAAAGAAGAATTTTTCACATTATTAGATAATCTTCCTTCCTTAAAAATTAACCAATCACTAATTAATAAATCCTTGATATACAAGGTAATATCGAAAAAATCCGTTTCTTATACTAAACAATTTACATATATATACTATGCAAATAATTTGAAACCATTACCTGTAACACATGTAAGAGGCAAACGTGATATATACAATAATCTAACAATTACTTGGACAAGAAGAGCACGTATCAACGGAGAATGGAATGATAATACTGATACACCTATAGATGAAGAATTCGAAAGTTATGATATTGAGATCTTAGACAACCAGGATATAGTAACTCGCACAATTACAGTAAAAGATAATAGTACAACATTTGTATACTCTGCCGAACAACAGAAAATAGATTTCAATGTAATACAAGAAAAAATTAATGTTATAATATATCAAAACTCTAGTGTAATAGGCAGAGGCACAGCTTACAAAACTACTTTATAAATTTCAGTAGCCACTATTATATATATAATTCACATTACAACAACTTATACAAATATTATTCTTTTATATAAAAGAAAAAACACTTAAAATTTATCAAACCTATAGATATTTATTCTTAAAACTCTACTTGAAAATCTCATTATCTAAAACACTTATCATTGCATGAAAATTTTATATGTTTTTGAGTAATAAGATTTCAATACGGCAAAAGTATTGAATTTATAAACAAAAACAATGTAGCATAACACCAGTATACTCTGATAAACAATAGAAATTCAATGTGACACAAGAAAAATCAATATTATAATCAAAGCATGAAAATTTTATATGTTTTTGAGTAATAAGATTTCAATACGGCAAAAATATTGAATTTATAAACAAAAACAATGTAGCACAACACCCGTATACTCTGATAAACAATAGAAATTCAATGTGACACAAGAAAAATCAATATTATAATCAAAGCATGAAAATTTTATATGTTTTTGAGTAATAAGATTTCAATACGGCAAAAATATTGAATTTATAAACAAAAACAATGTAGCATAACACCAGTATACTCTGATAAACAATAGAAATTCAATGTGACACAAGAAAAATCAATATTATAATCAAAACTCTAGTACGATAGGTAGAGGAACGGCTTACAAAGCTACTTTATAAATTTCAGTAGCCACTATTATATACAATTCACATTATAACAACCTATACAAATCCCATTCTTGTATATAAAAGCAACAATACTTAGAATTTATCAAATTTATAGATATTTATTTTTAAAATTCCACTTGAAAATCTCATAATCTAAAATACCTACCATTGTATAAAAATTTTTATATGTTTTTGAATAATAAGATGTCAATATGGCAAAAATATTGAATTTATAAACAAAAACAATGTTTCTAACAGCTAAACTATATAATTAAATATGTTTTTCTACTACATACATGTAATCTATAATCAATTGACTGTGATAAATATTCAGCAGTTTAACATAATAAAAATTATTGTGTTAATTCATTAATCATTATATGCTTAGCAGAATAAAAGCAGTTATTTGTAAGGTTAATGCAAGGTCTATATATCAAGTCATATGGTTGTCAAATGAACGTTTATGACTCTTTAATTATGGAAAACATAATCAAACCTCTTGGATTCACTGTAGTAAATGAACCATCAGAGGCAGACATTGTAATATTAAATACCTGTCATATTAGAGAGAAAGCTTCTGAAAAACTATATTCAGAATTAGGTAGAATAAGAAAGATACAAGAAAACAAAGACTTAACTATAGTAGTTGCTGGATGTGTAGCACAAGCTGAAGGAGAAGAAATATTTGAAAGAGCGCCATTTGTTGATGTAGTGGTAGGTCCTCAAAGTATACATACACTTCCTGAACTTATTGTAAAAGCCCGTCGAAAAAAAAAACAAGTTATCAACATTGATTTTCCTGTAATTTCAAAATTTGATGCAATACCTGTAGAAGAGTACACAAAAAATCAAGCAACCTCTGCGTTTATTTCAGTACAGGAAGGGTGTAACAAGTTTTGTACATTTTGCGTAGTTCCCTACACACGAGGAGAAGAATACTCAAGGACAGTAGAAGCAATATTTAATGAAGCACTTGTCTTATCAGACTCCGGAATAAAAGAAATAACCCTAATTGGACAAAATGTAAATGCATATCATGGAACGTATAAAGGATGTGAATGGGACTTAGGAAAATTAATTCAGTATCTTGCAAAAATACCAAGCATAGAACGTATAAGATATACAACATCACATCCACGTGATATGCACCAATCCTTATATGAAGCACATGGACTTGAAGAAAAATTAATGCCATTTATTCACTTACCAGTACAATCAGGATCAGATAAAATACTAAAGAAAATGAATAGAAAGCACACTGCTGAAGAGTATATCAATATCATCAATAATCTAAGAAAACAACGTTCTGACATTGCTTTCTCATCTGATTTTATAGTTGGATTTCCAGGGGAAACAGAAGAAGATTTTGAACACACAATACAATTAGTAAAAGAAGTAAAATTTTCACAAGCATATAGTTTTAAATATAGTCCAAGACCAGGAACACCTAGTGCAGAATATGCAAATCAAATACCAGAAGAGGTAAAATCTCAGCGTATTCTCAGGCTACAAGAAATATTACGAGAACAACAGATTGCTTTTAATAGAAACATGATTGGTCAAACTTGTCCTGTATTATTTAGTAATAAGAAAGGAAAGTTTGATAATCAAATCATAGGTAAAACTCCATATATGCAATCGTGTTACATTAATACAGATAATCCAAGCCAATTTCACAATAGCATCTTATCTATTAAAATAATAGATGCACACCAAAATAGCTTAACAGGCATAGTTATCAACTGATACAATATTTTCTCGCCATATAGCTTTACATACAAGACAGCTTTCCAAAGGTATCATATAATCAACATGTATTCACATATTAATATATGTCCAGCAGTTTCAAGTTGCTAATATAAATCAATATTCTGATGCCCAATATAGCTCCAGTAAAACTTTTTAAAGATACCACAATAGCTTTACAATCGTGTAAATCCTATACCAACCATGAGTCAATATTCTGATGCCCATAGCTCCAGTAAAACTTTTTAAAGATACCACAATAGCTTTACAATCGTGTAATCCTATACCAACCATGAGTCAATATTCTGATGCCCATAGCTCCAGTAAAACTTTTTAAAGATACCACAATAGCTTTACAATCGTGTAATCCTATACCAACCATGAGTCAATATTCTGATGCCCAATATAGCTCCAGTAAAACTTTTTAAAGATACCACAATAGCTTTACAATCGTGTAAATCCTATACCAACCATGAGTCAATATTCTGATGCCCAATATAGCTTCCAGTAAAACTTTTTAAAGATACCACAATAGCTTTACAATCGTGTAATCCTATTACACCACTAATACAGTTTTGTGCATATTAGAATTTTTTAGAGACACATTCACAACAACTTTACAAACAGTATTAATCTATGATAAATCATGAACCCATATCTAACAGGTTGTAGTTATTAACTGACAAATAGAACATCCCTATCATTAATAGAATTTTATATATAAACTCTATTTAAAAATTTTTTTTAGCAGGCAATCTAAAATCCACCTAAAACTAGAATAGCTTTTTATACCTCATACATAAAATCCTATACCACCACATACTAAATTCTGAATATATTTACTTATTTTAGTACACAACAATACTTCATTAATAATAAAGTCCCTACATTTTCAGATAAACAATACCCTCCTAATGGATACAAATGAGTAAATTTACAACTTGATCTATGCCAATACACAAATCAATAACTTTACACACTACATATACTATATAATTTAAGAAAAAATCCTCACCCCCTACAAAACATTATTTCATACAGAAAGTATCACGACAAAAAAACAATAAAACAAATGATAGGAAAATAAGCACTGGCATAAAAAAACTTACGTGTATTACATCATATTTATCCTGATATTCTAGTACAAGCGCTACTAAAAACATAATTACGCCACCTACAATACACATCAATCCATTAATAACTGAACAAACAGTTCCTATTTTGCCTTCATCTATAACATCTGTGCCAATAGAAAAGTTTAACATATGTCCACCAGATGCAAATCCAAAGATAAACATATAAACACATAAACAGTATAAATTACTACCACATAGTAACAAACTAAGGCTACTACATTGTAATAAACAGAACCCCATAAGCACATGTTTCCTATTTTTTAATATATTAGAAATTATATTGACTAAAGGACAACCTATAGCAAAACCCATCCATATTATAGAATGTATAAGAGTAACATTGTCATCTCTTAAATTCATAGCTATTAATAACTTTTGTCCCCAAAATACAGCTATTGATAAAAATACCCCAAACATAGAGCTACCAACTATTGTAAATAGCCATATCTTCCTTAATCGTATGATTCCAACAATATGTTTAAATACTTGCAATAACAACTTAATGATATTTGTATCACCACTTTTTAAACATGCTGACTTTTTATTCCCTAGTAGGAATAATGTTGCAATAAGTACAGCAATTTCAATGTATTCTATATACCTAATTATATCTCTCCAAGGTAGCCCTGATGAAGTCAAACACGCATAGATATATTCCATAAACAAAGAAGATAAACTATACACTGTTTGAACTAGTCCAAACATAATCCCTGATTTTAAAGGAGAAAAAAATTTATAACTAATATAACCTGTCCCTACAAAACCAAAAGATGCTCCCAATGCCAAGAAAATTTGCGATACAAAAAAACAAACAGTATATTCAGCATGGAAAAATAAGAAAGTACCTATAATTGTTAACACAACAGATACTGGTAGTACTTTTTTTTCATTATAACAATCTAGTATTGATCCAGTAAATAGTTGAAAAATTGAAAAACACCACATATGTATTGATGCTGCTAATGCAGTTTGTGCAATACTTAAATTTAAATCTTCACTCACATATGGATTTATCACAGCGTAAGCTATTTGAAAATTACTCCCACAAATAAGTACTAATACTCCTATAATCCAATTTATAATAGGATAAAAACACATTTGTATCATCTACCAACATTATAAAATTATTAATGAAAACTCCCCTAGAGTTGATTAATAATTATCTACATAACCAAAATTTCTAGTATAGCAACTATAATATATACTAATTCAAATGTATTATAAAATTAGCAAAAACTTAT
Organism: Ehrlichia muris AS145; assembly: GCF_000508225.1. Classification (GTDB taxonomy): domain Bacteria; phylum Pseudomonadota; class Alphaproteobacteria; order Rickettsiales; family Anaplasmataceae; genus Ehrlichia; species Ehrlichia muris. Next base: position 322,044 of record NC_023063.1, on the reverse strand, counting down.
TAATATCTCTAAACTTCTATCAACTTACACAATTTAACAGATAATAAGTTATAAAATTATTTAGACACAATACTAAAGCAATTTATATATTACAACGTTAAACGCTACATATACTATACCAATATACAATTTATTATCAGTCCAAGATACGTAAACTTTAACTTAATTAAAAATATTTATATCCATTGAAATCTATGGCAGAAACTATCCTACAATGAGCTTTACAATCAAACTAATCACTATTAATGCCCATATAATATCTCTACCAATATTTGTCTTTGCCTTGCTTAATTCTTGATAATTACTGATTATATCTAAACTTTTATCAACCTTTTTCATAAACAAAGGAATATCATGTACAGTTTGACATAAGTAAGATCTCTTTAGTTTTTTAATATATCTATTTTTTTCAATAGCATATTTTTCCATCCATAATTCCGCTATCTTCCACATATTAACTTCAGGACACAATTGCCTACACACACCTTCTACTAATACTGTAGTTTTTTGTAGTAGAAAAAGCTGAGGCTGCAATTTCATATTGAAATCACCAGTAATCTTAAATAACTGAGTCAATAGTGCTGAAATGGATATATTTTCTGTGTTCTTACCAACTATAGGTTCACCTATAGCACGACAAGCTGTAACAAAATTACTATATTTTGCATCGACATATCCAGCCCTATAATGGACATCAGCAACATATTGATAATCCCTTTTTAAAAAACCTACAAGTATCTCTGTAACATACATACATGTAGCCTTATCTAATCTTCCAACAATTCCAAAATCTATAATTACAATTCTTCCTTTTGTATCCACCATAAGATTTCCTGGATGCATATCTGCATGAAAGAATCTATCTCTATATACTTGATTACAAAAACAAAATATCAAATTCTTCACTAATACTTCACAATTCTCTGATTTGTAAATACTATATATTGGTACAGCATCTATCCATTCTAATGTTAACACACGTCTTGTAGTTCTAGTCCAATCCACCTCTGGTACATAACATCCTTTATCATCTTGAATATTAGCTCTTAACTCTTCAGCATTTGCTGCTTCAAAACGCAAATCTATTTCCATCTTACATATCTCATGAAATGTTTGTACAAGTTGTAATAATTGAAATCGTTTCAAACTTTGAAAATTCTGTGCCAACCTCGCAAGCCAGAACATTAATTTAATATCTCTTTCAAAAATTTTCTCAATTCGTGGTCTCAAAATTTTCACAGCTCTTATATTTCCATTAATATCTTTGGCTTTATGCACTTGTGCAATAGACGCAGCAGCAACTGGATTTTGTTCAAATTCACAAAATATTTCACTTATCTTGCATTTAAAATCTTCTTCTATAATTCTTACAACATCCATATAAGAAAAAGCTGGTAGTTTATCACATAAACATAGTAAATGATTTGCAATCTCTTCTCCAATAATATCAGCCCTAGAAGATATAGATTGACCAAATTTAATAAAAATTGGACCAAGCTTTTGCATAGCCATTGCAATCTTTTCTCCTTGAGATTTTCCTTTAACTGACCTTTTAGCAAAAATACAAGTGTAAGGTAATATGTTATATCTTACTAAAATGTTTAATATATTAAATAAAGAAATTATATTAAATAAGATACTAAGCATAAGATGAAAACATTGTTAAGAATTTTTCATTTTTTACAATCTCACTTGGAGATCCTTCACAGTAAATACTCCTATTAATACATATAACACGATAAGAATTAGACATTACAAAATGTAAATCATGAGAGGTCATGATTACACTTAAGTTATATATAGTAATTAATTTGCTAATTAATTTGTAAAAGCTATCTTTTGCATTAATATCCATGCAACTCACTGGTTCATCCAAAATTATTAAATCAGGATTTAACATCAAACATCTTGCAAGTAAAACTAATTGTAACTCTCCATAAGATATCTCTGACATTTGTCGATCTAATATTTTTTCAATATTAATATCTTTTAACACATTACTTAATTTTAATTTTCTTTTCCTTTTTGTATAACTAGAATTTAGAAAATATTCTACTGTCATTGGAATAAGAGAATTAACGCTAAAATGTTGAGGTAAATATCCTATAGTAAAATTTTTTGCATATTCTACAAGCCCTAGATAATTTTTATATATACCAACTAAGACACGAATTAATGTTGTTTTACCTCCTCCATTTGGCCCTAAAATTGTAACAATCTCACCAAATTTCACTTGAAAACTAACATCATCTATAACCTTTTTTTTAGAATAAAAAAATGAGAGATTTTCAACATTTATTATATAGTCATTGACACACCTATCATCATATGAAACAATGTCACTTTTGTTTAATAACTTATGAAACATAAAGTCTTTCTCTCCCTTTTCTACATATTATTGTTACATCCTACTATAGGATATTCTGTACCAAGAATTATAGCAACTATAAACCCAATATATTCATTAGTTAATGCAGTTACTAATGGTATAACAAAACCAGTGCTTTTAATCAACGAACCAGTTTCGATACATGATTATACATTAAAACCATCAGATAAAAGGAAACTAAAAGATAGCAATATCATATTTTATGTAGATGATCACCTTGAGACTTTTATAAATAAAATACAAAATAAAACATTAGTCAAACTTTCAGAGGTTGTAGAATTATTACCATCAAGATATGATTCTAACTTTTCTTATAAAATTCATACAACACAAAATGATCTACACATTTGGTTAAGTCCAGAAAATGCAAAAAATATAGTCAATAAAATAAGAAACGTACTATGTCAAGCAGACCCAGAAAATGCAACAAAGTACACTGACAATGCAAATTCAACATTAGTACAAATCACTAAACAAACAGAAAAAATAAAAAATATGTTGAATTTTGTCAAAACAAAACCTTACATAGTCACACATGATGCATATCAATATTTTGAAAAATACTTTGGATTAAACTTTATAGCAGCTCTTTCTTCAAGTCATGACACAAATATCAGCGTAAAGAGGCTAATGCATATAAAAAAAATTATTAATCAACATAAAATAAAATGTATTTTTTCTGAGTCTTCAAATGATAAGATTAAGAATTTATTTTTAAAATATCAGGTAAAATTCCAAATACTTGATCCCATAGGCAGTACTTTAACAAAAGACAATGCATATTTTGACATTATGCAGAACATTGCTGATAATTTTCTACATTGTCTATCACAGGAATAGATTTATTTAATATAAATTTTATAGGCCATGAAAAATACATTATAAAAATATGTATTCGTAATGTGTAAAGGCAACAGATGCTAATACTTAGCAGATCTTAAATTATTTAAATTCAATAACAAGTACCTTCATACAGAATATACTATAAGGATATATAATAATCTTGATCTAACAAGGTATACTTATATTCTACTAGACATTGTAATATATAAGATTTGCGTTCTCTTTTTCTTATGTAAAGCGCAAGATACAGAATTCTAAAAATTCTCACACTTAAACCCACCTAATCTTTCAGTAACAAATTAAATATAAGCAATATATAAAAAACCTATAAAATTTTCCTGATAAAAAACTTCGCAGATATTCTTTATTCACATAATCAAGATATAATATACCGAGAAGACAAAGCTGCACTTAAAGTTCCTTCATCCAAATAATCTATCTCTCCACCCATAGGTATACCACAAGCTAATCTAGTTACCTTAATCCCTAATTCCTTAATCATTTGAGTTATATAATGAGTAGTTACCTGACCATCCATGGTGTTGCCTATACCTATAATCACTTCTTTTATATCAAACTTTTTTATTCTCTCTACAATACTATTTAAATTCAATTGATCAGGTCCTATTCCATAAATTGCAGATAAAGTTCCTCCTAATACATGGTATACACCTTGATATATTTTTCCTTTTTCAAATGCCCACAAATCCCCTAACTCTTCCACTATACATAATAATTGACGATCACGCATAACATCAGCACAGATACTACACGGCGCTTTAATATCTATATTAAAACATATGGGACATTCCTTAGTCTGAAATGCTAAATCCTGAATTCCTGAAGCTAAAGGTAACATCACTTCTTCTTTGTTACGAAGTAAATAAAGTACAATTCTTCTAGAAGAAGATGGCCCAAAATTAGGAAGCTTTGCAAACATACTAATTAACTTATTAATATCCATGACACATCCTTAATAATTGATAAGCTAAATAACATGCATATGATATCAGCTAACTTTGTATATTTATAATTAAAGATTCATTTATCTAGTAATAAAAAAACTATCACCTACATAGAGTTAAAGGATATAAAATTTACGGAACAAACTATATTTAGAAAACATCTAATGTATAACACAAAAAAATTTACAAACCTAGCTAACGATTTGGCTCATCTTCTGTTGACGCAAGTTTATTGTCTTTTAACTCTTGTTTCAAATTACGAATACCTTTACCTAAGTCACTCATAACATCTGGTAACTTGCCTGCACCAAATAGTACTAAAATTATTATTAAAATTAAAAAAATTTGCCATGGACCTAAAGTCATAATGAAACTCCTATAAAATATAAAACTATATCTTAAATAATAAAATTTTATTTAAGTCAAGCAAGATAAATATAGTATCACCAACTTGTGGTAAAACTATGTTAGCAAACCTCATCCAACACAAACAATCATCTACACAGACACAGATCATATTATTAAAAAACTTTATCTGCTTTACTACAGCTTTTATTCCTTTATCTGGATGAGGAATTATTGCCTCAGGCCTTATACAAACTACTATTTCTTCACCATTAGAAAAAGACTGTGCTGGTATTTTCCCTATTGGTAATTCTATATAAGAATCCTTTACTGTACAAACAAAATGATTAATCTCACCAAAAAATTGTGCCAACATATGATCTTTAGGATTATAATATATTTCATACGGAGTACCATGCTGAATTATATATCCATCACGCATAACATATATTATATCTGCAACTTCCAATGCTTCTTCTGGATCATGAGTAACAAGTAATACCGTAATCTTTCTAGCTTTCAATAATGATAAAACATGTCTTCTAATATTAACCCGCAATGCCGTATCAAGACTAGAAAATGGTTCATCTAATAATATAACTTCTGGTTTTTGAGCAATTGCCCGAGCAATTGTAATTAACTGCTGTTGCCCTCCAGAAAGCATATCAGGATACATGTCTTTATATGCTATCATATTAATAGATTGTAATATATCTAATGCAACATTAACCTTCTGTATCTTAGACAAGTTTTTAATAGCAAACATTACATTGTCAATAATAGTTTGATGTGGGAATAGCGAAGGATGTTGAAATATTAAGCCAACATTACGTTCTTCAGTTGGCATACAAAAATTACTATTAACTACAACTTTACCATTTATATATATAGAGCCACAATGCAAATTCTCCAATCCAGCAATTAGCTTCAATACTGTAGATTTACCACACCCAGAAGGACCAAGAAGACAAATTACTTCCCCTTGTTTACAACTTATACTAACATTATGTAGTAAAAATTGACCTTTTTTATATTTATAAGAGACATTTTCTAACTGCAAACCTACCATCAATAGACCTTTAACAAGTTTAATGCCATATAAGAAAAACTATGTGACTGTAAACCATGCAAACCAAGCACATACCATAAAATAAACATCAAGTGCTTCAGTTAGATATTAACCTTTTTTTATTTTCTATGCAAGTAATACACAGGTATTATATCTAATCTTTTACTAAATAAAATCCCTTTGGTACTTATAATTACTTAATATCAAGGAATTATGAACTAATAAAATTAATGATTTTATACCATATAAATGTATACTGAATAAGATAGTAAAAACTACTTAATTATTCTGCATATAGTTTTAGGAAGCGTCATGTTTAGATTCATATTCATAATTTTACTAACATTGCTTATCAATACAAAATGTTACTCTACAAACGTTTCAAATCCAGTCCGTATGAAACTAACTATAGGGTCAGTAGATATGAAAACTAAAAAGATTGAAGCAGCTGTTAAAGTGACAATACAGGATGGTTGGCATATTTATTACAAAATGCCCGGAGATCTTGGTTTACCAACAGTTTTTCAATGGCAAGAAAATATCTTCAAGAACATACATGTACATTGGCCTCAACCATTACAGCACACAGACATTGTAAGCAACAATACATTTCATAGTAACATCTACAAAGATCTTGTAGTATTTCCCATATCATTAGTACTTAAAGATAACAAACAAAAAGAATTACAAGTAACTTTGCGCATTAGATATGCAGTATGCAAAGATGTATGTATTCCTCAAGAAAAGGTAATTATATTAGATCGGCTTTTACAAGATTATAAAAATCAGGAAACTATTCAGTTAATTAATTTCTGGAAAACCAAATAACCTTGTTAATAATCACAGATCAAACATGCAAATAATATGAAATATACAAAGTTACATCACTAACAAACATGGCAATAACTATTAAATCAAACTCAACTTTTATACAGCACAACAAAACACAGTGTATATGAAAAAATTACCCATCTGTAATCCTATAAAATAGGTCTAAATATTACATTGCATGAGACTATTAAGTCTGCTATAAGTTAAAGTATTTGTATACATGAAATTCAGTATGGATACATTATATCATTTTCCACTTTGCCCTTTTTCCAGAAAAGTACGTATCTTTCTTAAAGAAAAAAAGTTTAACTTTCATCAAATAGAGGAAAACCCTTGGAAAAAGCGCGAAGGATTTATAAAGATCAACCCTGTATGTCAGGTCCCTGTATTAATCAGTGGACAGCATGTAATTGCAGATAGTCAAGCAATCTGTGAATATATTGAAGAATTATATGATAGCGTATCTTTACTTGGAAATTCACTACATGTAAGATCAGTAGTACGTAAATTAATATATTGGATTGACTATAAATTTTATCATGAAATTACAAGGTATATAATAAACGAAAAAATATCAAAATATTATATAAAAAATGCAAGTCCAGATTCCAGATTTATTCAAGCAGCAAGACAAAATTTGCTGCCTCATATCAGATACATAGAACGACTACTTAATACCAATAGTTGGGTTGCATGCAATGAATTTACTTTGGCAGATATAACATTAGCTGCACATATATCAGTGCTAGATTATATGAATATCTTTCCATGGCATTCAACAGCTATATTAAAAGAATGGTATTCTATAATAAAATCAAAACCATCATTTAGTGATATATTAAACGACAAAGTAACGGGTATAATACCTCCTGTACATTATAATAAACTAGATTTCTAATCATGCTGTATATCAACCTTAGTCCAACAAGTTAGGCACATTAGTCGTTATAGGCATTATAAACCCATACAATTATATTATATATTTCGTACAACCTCAATTTTAAAAGATTTTTTTCATAATTTACGAAATAAAATCTATTATATACAATACTGTTAATTATATATTTCACAAATATCACAGAATTTTATTAACATGAAACCAAATCCATCTAATATAAACCTGCCAAATGGATATACTCTAGAACATCATAAGATTTTGTATAGTACAAACTATGAAGCAATCAAGCTTGCAGAATGTGGAGCTGAGGACGGTACTATAATTATATCTGACGAACAAATTAAAGGACGAGGAAGGTATGAACGTATATGGCATTCTCCTAAAGGTAATTTATATTTCAGTGTTATCATAACAAGATTTGTAGAAGTATTCCCTTTATCATTTATTGCAGCATTATCTGTCGGAAAAACACTTGAAGAAATACTAAAAAATAACGACAACATAATATCAAAAGTGCAATATAAATGGCCCAATGATATACTAGTAAATAATAAAAAAATATCAGGCATACTATTAGAAAGCAGAACATCAAATAATACATTACAAAAATGGATAGTAGTTGGCATAGGCATTAATATGTACAAAGCTCCAGCATATGCAACAACAATCAATCAACACAGTCATAATTTCACCTTATCTAATCTAGAATTACTAGAAAAAGTAATAAATAACTTTAACAATTTTAGAGAGCATTATATTCACTACGGGTTTACAAACATAAGAGATTTATGGCTTAAACAAACATGCCACTTAAATAGCCATATCACTGTTAAAAGCCACAACCATACCTATACAGGACAATTTATTACAATAGATATAAAAGGTAATATGATTATGAAACAAGACGATAAAACAATATGTATTACTTCAGGAGAAATATTTAATATCACATAAGGCAAGTACAACTTGAATATGGCTATATCATTATCAGTAAGACATATATGCAATACACATTTAATAACACAAAAAATACCAGGCTAATTATGCTTAATATAAAGTTATAATATACCAAGTAATATGAACACTTAAGTAATTTTACTTACGTACATATTATAGAAAATATTTATTTAATACCCAATAAAGTACATTAACTATAATAATGAAACACAATATGAAAGGATACATCATAAATTAATATATCCTTCCACTAATAACAAAAATGCATAATCAAGTACATCAAAAAAATAAAAACATCATTGACTAAATAATATATTCAATATAGAATTAATATGTTACATTTAGTATCTAAAGTATGTTAGCGTGACGGTTTAGTATTTAAGTGCGAGCCTTAGGTATTTTTATAAATTGGTTACTTTAAAGATATGTAATAACGTCATGAGTTTTATCCATCTGTCAGGCAGGTGTTTTAGTGTGTGTAAATATTGTATACTTTTTTCACTATCTTGTTATTTAAATAATTAAAATACCTACTTTAAAAGTATAGGCACCTAATCTTATACTCTTGTAACTAAATAATTGCATACCCTACTATAATACATATGCAGTTATTAGAAAATATTCTCAATTAACATGGAGATAAAAATATGCCAGGAAAACCAGAGCTTAATAACAATCAGCTAAAACTTTACAATAGAGTACAACAACACATAAAAAATAATCAAGTTGTTAAAAGAACAAGTTTTATATCAAAACCACTAAGTTATATTTCTTATCATATAAATTCCTTATTTTTTGGTAGTAAAAATACCGCACATGAAAAATGTGTCATTGTAACTGAAGAACTTACTTCTGATCTAATTCTAAGTTCAGCAAGTTTTCAAGATTTTACACAACTAGTATTATGCCTAAGCGAAGATCTTAAAGAGCAATGTCATAGTAGTGGTATATTATTCTTATATGCTCTTCTCCCAAGGCTAACAAAACACATCTCCAATAAATTAGCAGACAGTAATATATCATCACACAATTTATCTTCCATTGAAAATACATTAAACACAGTTGCTGAAGGATTAGAGAATAGTTTCAATCCAGCAGATATTGCATGTTATGAAGAATTTATAGATAGTATCTTAAATACAAGTAATAAAGACATCCTACTTAAAGAAGCACAACAGGTACTTGAGACAGTACAGGCACTTACTTTTCATGCATTACTCATAAGAGGTATAGCACATGCAATTGTCAACAGAGTAATTCCTAATCAAGATCATAAGATACAGGTTGAGATAGAAGCAAAAACTGCCACTTTATTACATATAACAGCCATAACACATACTACTAGAGAAAGTACTATACGTAAAATCGATGACGACTTTGCTCGTCAACATCCATACCAAAGTAAACTCTTATCAATAACTAATTATTTTAATAAACATGTTAGTGACACTGTTTCATATGCATATGTTACTGCTATAGCAGCAGTCTTCATAACACGTGTATATTCTGGATATGCTAGTGACAGAGCAGAACAAGATACACAAAATGCAGTATCGGCTTTAGGTCATAATATCACTTTTAATCATACTCGCAACTATAGACCTGATATAAACTATCATAACAATAGCACAGTAATTTATGCACCTAGACACCCTTCTGAATACTTCCCAGAACATGAAGGTATTCTAAACGGAATTCCTGGTTATCTGACAACTGCAATGTCTACAATACAGCTATTTCTTACATTACCAAATATGATTCTGAGTCAACGTAAGAGAAAGTTCATTCTCAAGGCATTGAACAAATATTCACCTACACCAGAAGAACAAAGAAATAATGCAGCTTTGACAAGTGTATTAATGTTCCGTTGGTTTGCTAATGTTATTGTACAACCTGTTGACTGCATAGATTCTGCATATAAAGATGCATTTTTTAAATGGACCGTTTTTAGACTATTTACACCATCTGCACCACTTGAAGAACCATTAAAAATACAAAATATTTATAACTGTCTTAATAGGAATTGCTACCGCAATCAAGGCTACAGTATTCAACTAAGTAACACATTTATGTACTCTAGTGCTATGCTAGCAACAGCACTTGAATACTTAGATGCAGCTTTCGGATTTCCATACCTACCCCTTTCAGCAGCTTTAAAAGGAACAAGACTTGCGTCAGTATTTATACCAGTATTAGCAAACAGACATACTATATGTTACAATCATAGGTTCAAAAAGTTTATACTCGTAAACATGCTAAGAACAGCAAGTTCACCTGTCATACTACCATGCTTTGATCAGTTGGGTGATAGACTACGTTATGTGAGTTTATTAACTGCAGTTGATGTAATGTTAACTGTAAATGCTGATGCAGTATCATCTCGTATTTTATCTGAAGCCGGTGCCATAGAACAGCAATTAGTTATAATTGAAGATATAGTAAGAAATGCTATGGAACATAATATAACAAGTTTAGCATTACTTTCCCCAACAATTGAAAGTAGATTCCAACAATTAAGAAACAACATAACTATCAGTGAAATCCTAGAAAGAGATGAAGAGCAAGGTCAGGATGGTGCAAACCAAGAAAGAGCAATAGCAGTAGATACAGGATGTATTGAAGATATGGCATTGCCACTTCCTTTTAGAGAACAACAACATATTATAATGGCAGAAGTATATACTGATGATACCACAGCAGCACAATTAACGTCTTATAGAAGGAATACTACTGAGTGCAGCATTATAGAAATTGACGATGAAGAAGATGATATAAATAATAGCTTGCTACCAAGTTCAACGCTTAATGTCTCTTCAGTGAGTCGTTCAAGTTCTTCTATGTCAAGACAATAAAAAAGGTGGTTTAATGTAGAAACCCTGAGTAAAATGTAGCAGGAAACTAAGCTAACAATTTAGACTCCTCATACAAATTTTCCAGATTTTTTCTATCAATACAATAAAAAGGTATTGGTTATAAGTAAAAAAACTAAGTGAAGTTATAAAGTACTAAATCAGGATTCAGGGTTTTTACGAACTTCTAAAATCTGTCAATATGTTAATAAATTTAATAATGATTACCCTTATGTATATAATTCATCAATAAATTCTACTTTTAAAAATCTATAACTATGCAAAACAAAATAACCCTTTATAAATCACACTAATCAATGATAGCAATAACCAAGTTCCATCATTGTGAATATAAAAAACCTAGAATCTTAAGAACATAATTAACGATACAAAGCAACTTTCTTATCACAGAAGCGGAGCGGGAGAAGGGGTTCGAACCCTCGACCTCTACCTTGGCAAGGTAGCACTCTACCAACTGAGCTACTCCCGCACTCAAGTTACACCTTGGAGCTTTAAATGCTCAAACAATAACTGTTACAATGCAATAGGATTATACAATTTTTCTATAACGTATTCAATAAAAACTATAAAGCTTAAAACTTATAATGACAAGAAAGTTCAAGTATCAAAATAAAATCATAAAGAAAATAATGCATTAAAAGTCAAAATTGTATAACATACCATCATTATCACATTTCAAATGTTGTTGGATATTTATAGCTATTACAATGATGTCCAAACACTTATAATAAAAATATTACTTGAAACCTCGGAGATAAATAAATGATAAAACGTTATAGTAGACCTGAAATGTTATCAATTTGGGAAGACAATAATAAATTCAAAATATGGATGGATATAGAGTATTATGCATGTGAAGCACAAGTAAAATTAGGTGTGATACCTAACTATATACTTGATAACTTAAAAAACAAAATAGAAGATTTTGATATCAATCGTATAAATGAAATCGAATCAGTGGTAAAACACGATGTAATAGCGTTTTTAACATATGTAGCAGAATCTACAAACTCAGATATAAGATATTTACACTATGGTATGACAAGTTCTGATGTATTAGATACATGTCTATCTGTACAATTAAAGCAATCTTGCGATTTATTATTAAATAATATAGAAGCTATATTAAATATCTTAAAGCAAAAATCAATAGAAACAAAACATATATTATGTATAGGACGTAGTCACGGCGTACATGCAGAACCAATAACATTTGGCTTAAAACTGGCAAGATTCTATGCAGAATTTAAGCGAAATTACAAAAGACTAAAAATGGCTCAAGATGAAATATCAATATGTAAGATCTCTGGAGCTATGGGTAATTTTGCTAATATTGACCCATTTGTTGAAAATCACGTAGCAAATTCTTTAAATCTTAAACCAGAATCTATATCTTCACAAGTGATACCAAGAGATCGCCATGCTATGTTTTTTGCGACTCTAGGAGTTATTGCATCTTCTATAGAGAATATAGCAATAGAAATTCGTCATCTTCAAAAAACTGAAACGTTAGAAGTCACAGAATATTTTTCAACTGGACAAAAAGGAAGCTCTGCAATGCCTCACAAGAAAAATCCTATATTAAGTGAAAATTTAACAGGTCTTGCCAGAATGATACGCAGTTACGTAACTCCTGCCCTCGAAAATGTTGCTTTATGGCATGAAAGGGATATATCACATTCCTCTGTCGAAAGATGTATTGCACCAGATGCTTGTATTGTCACAGATTTTGCATTAGTAAGATTAGCAAATTTGCTCGACAACATGGTTATACATCCTAACAATATGGATAAGAATTTAATACAATCAAAAGGTTTAGTGTTTTCTCAGAGAGTACTTCTTGAACTAGTCAAACATGGGTTAAAAAGAGAAATAGCTTACAAAATAATTCAAGAAAAAGCATTAGAAACATGGAATAACAATAGTCACTTTCTAGATGAACTAAAAAAAGATCCACAAATATTAAAGTGCATAGATAGCCAAAGTCTAGAATCCTTATTTAATTTTGATTACTATACACAACATACAGAGGAAATATTTGAAAAAGTTTTTAAAGAATAAGTAACTAATCTAAGATCAAAATTTAATATTGATTAATATATAGGATTAATAAATCATTAGCTTTTAAGTATTAATATTAAAAATATAAGATATTTATTAAATAAAATATTAATAACATAATTTTATATTAAAATAATAAATAATTATTATTGACTGTTTATTATTTTCTGATTACAATGCTGTTATTATTAATTTAAAAGATTAATAAATACGGTCCTGCCTTACTATCAATGCATAACCATTAGGTAACACACACTTTATCTTACAAAGTAAAGCAGGGCCTCCATCCAACTTTAGGTATAACTACTAGTTTAACTACACACATGCCTGATTCTATACATTTCTGCAGTGTATTGCAAGTGATTTTTATACAACTAAAAGCTATAACACAAAAAATTAAGTAATTATAAAGAAAAAACCTATTTGTTACTCTGTTCAAACCTCCTCACATGATTTACTATAAATACTGACTAAAATACCCTGTTTTCCACCATTTCTCAGTAAATTGCCAATATTAATGGATCTTTTCTCTATCCACAAAATCAACATTAAACTCAACAACAAGTGTAACACAGTTTCTACAAAAACATTTACTTACTACTGCATATTTATTTATCATCTTAAAAATTATGATATTAATAAGTCTCAGTTAAAATATTGCTTAGTCTTAGGAACACACGTTTAAGTTATTAACACGTATAACATGCTCCTCATACTATCTTCTACAGCATGTAGACTAATCTTCACTCGGATACACTAATAAATCTTAGCCAACACATTATTCATTCTCTCAGCAAAACCACTAACATCTTCTAGCTCTTCCCCTTCAAGAATACATGCTTGATTTAATAACAAGTGTAACATATCATCTAATATCACATTTTCTCCAGCATTAGCATGCTCATCTATCATCTTACTAATAATAGGATGCTTAGGATTAATTTCTAAAATCTTTGTGCTTTTATAATTCAATTGCTTCTGTTCTCTTAAAAATCTCTCCATTCTAATATCCATAGAACCATCTGCCACAGCTAAACATACTGGGCTATTTGTCAATTTTTTCGAAACTCTAACACCACTGACTAATTTACCAAGTACCTGAACAGCATATTTAACAAATGTATCTACTTTTTCTTTAGAGTCAGCACTTTCATCTTCATTTTCTTTGACTTCTTCATTTTTATCAAGATTAGCAAGCTTTTCTAAATCTTCATCTGCACGTATAACTGACTTTAATGGCACCTTTTGATAATCAGTGACTACATTTGTCCAAAAATCATCTACAGGATCAACTAATAATATAACTTCTATGCCACGACTTATAAACCCTTCTAATTGTGGACTCTTTTTTATAGAATCTAAATCATTACCAGTTAAATAATAAATATTATTCTGTCCTGTTTTCATTCTCTCAATATAATCTTCCAGGCTAATTAATAAATCATCACTGTGTGTACTATAAAAACGACATGCTGATATTAACTCCTCACGGAACTCTGTGTTCATTGACTCACACAATCCTTCCTTCAACACTGAACCAAAATTTTCCCAAAACTTTTTATAATCATTAATATCATTCTCAGCTTTTTTCTTAAGTTCAGACAATACTCTCTTTACTATAGATTGTTTAATCTTTTCAATAATTTTATTATTCTGTAGAGTCTCACGACTAATATTTAAAGGTAAATCTGAAGAATCTATTATACCTTTTAAGAATCTTAAATATTGAGGTATGATTTGTACATTATCTTCAGTAATAAATACCTTGTTAACGTACAATTTTACTGAACATTTTCTATCAGGATGGAATAAATCAAATGGTTTAATAGATGGTATATACAATAAATTAGTATACTCTATTACTCCTTCATTTTTATTATGCAATATCATCCAAGGTTCACCACCAACATGAGCTACGGTACGGAAAAAATTCTGATGCTCCTCCGCAGATATCTCATCTTTCGATTTTGTCCAAATAGCAGCATCACTATTTAACTTTTCTTCCTCTCCCTTATCATTTAAGAAATAAACTGGATAGTTAATATGATAAGAATATGTAGTAATAATATGCTCTATGCGAAATTTATCAACAAACTCAGATTCTTCAGGTTTTAATACTAAAGTAATTCGAGTTCCACGAGGAACTTGATCACCTTCTAGTTGCGCAATAGTAAACTCTCCATCCCCAGAAGATCTCCACTGATATCCTATAGATTCTCCAGCTTTACGAGATTCAACTATAACCTCATTGGCTACCATAAATGCAGAATAAAAACCTACACCAAATTTACCAATTAATTCAACAACACCTTGAGAAGAAGAAGCTTCACTGTTCATTGCTTCTAAAAATCTCTGCGTACCAGAATGTGCTATAGTACCTAAATTATCTATTAGGTCTTGTCTATTCATTCCAATACCATTATCAGATATATATAATCTATTTTTATCTTGGTCCACACTGATGACTATTTTAAAATCAGAATCTTGATCTATTAAATCTTGGTTAGATAAAGATTCATAACGTAACTTATCACATGCATCTGATGCATTAGAAACTAATTCTCTTAAAAAAATATCTTTATTAGTATAAAGAGAGTGTATAACAAGTTTCAATACTTTCCCCACTTCAGCATCAAACTTTAATTTTTCAGAATTTATAACATCTTGCATATTAACCCTCTAAAACTAACATCAATAAATAAGTAATAACTCCAATAACAATTTTCAAGTTCTCAAATCACTAATTTTCATAAATTTGCAGTAAATCCATAGCATGCTTATATACCATAGACTCAGAATTTACATCACCAACTATTTCTTTTATTACTTCAATAGCACCACTGACATCATTATTTTTAAGCATAGATACTGCTATTGCCTCTTTAATAGACGATTTGTAAACTTCAGACTTGTTAGATACAAATTTCTGAATCTTACTTTTTAACAAATCCAAATTTTCCCCTTTAAGCAATGTTATAATTTCTAAATATTCTGCTAATTCTCTTAACTCAGGAATGAGCCTTTTATCAGCAGCCAAATCAGCATATATTAATTGTGCTTTTTCTACTTGATCCTCACCACACATACCTGCCAACTTAAACTTAGCCAAATACTGATAGCTAGAACCATCAACTTTAGCGACATCATTTAATATCTTCATCACATCATCATCACTAATTTCACCTATTAAAGCATCATACATCATATCACCCATGTGTTCCGATATCTTGTCATGACGACTATTTACCCATGAAACCATTCCCACAAACACTATTAAAAAAACAACCAAAACACAACATATCCATTTCAATTTTGGAATAGCATTAACTATATTTAACTCCATAAACTGTCCAACCAATTAACAAGATGATATCAATGTAAAAAAATAAATGTATATAGTCAATGCATTTTAGGAAGGAATCACAAGTACTAAGATAATAGACATATCTTACATAAATACAAATTTACCTAATATATACAATCTTTCATACTTATATAAACCCTGAACAGATTATATAACATCTACACAATAATCAATGATATATTTATAATATCGAGCACCACATTTCATTGAAATTCACAGACTCTTATTTTTATATTCACATAAATCTTGAACAATACATTGACTACATAATGGCTTCCTTGACTTACATATATATCTACCATGCAACACTAACCAGTGATGTGCATATAATAACCATTTTTTTGGTATTATACTTAACAATGCACTCTCTGTTTTTAACACATTATCTTCCTTAACTAACCCTATCCTATTACTTACTCTAAATACATGAGTGTCAACAGCAACGGTTGGTAAATTTAACCATGTGTTTAAAAAAACATTTGCACTCTTTCTTCCCACACCTGGCAATGCAATAAGAGTATCAAAATCTAAAGGCACGTTACTATTATATTGATTTATAATAATTTCACTCAGTGCAATAATATTTCTAGATTTAGAATTATATAATCCTATTGTATTTATATAACTTTTTAGACCTTTTTCCCCAAGGTTTAACATTTTTCCCGGACTATCAGCAATTTCAAACAGTTTATTTGTAATTTTATTTACACTAACATCAGTAGTACGTGCGGATAATACTATTGCTACTAACAAAGTAAAATCGTTAGTATATCTTAATTCTATCTTCGGGTAAGGATTATACTCTTTAAACTTAGTAAAGAGTAAATTTATTTTCTCCTGATCCATTAATCTGCATATACAATTTACACATTGTCATCAATATCAGAACTATCTTTAGCATCAATTATCTTGGCCACTGAAACAACTTTTTCACGTTTCTCAGTTTTAAATAAAGTAACACCTTGAGTGCTCCTACCAATAATTCTAATATCACTCACAGCAATACGAATTAACTTGCCCTTATCTGTAATTAACATTATATGATCATTAGACTCTACAGGAAAACTAGCTACTACGTTACCATTTCTTGTAGTTGTCAAGATACTGACAACACCTACTCCACCTCTTAAAGTAGTACGATATTCATATGCAGAAGTCCTTTTTCCAAAACCATTCTCAGTTACTGTCAAAATAAATTGCTCATTTTGTACCATAGTCATGAAGATATCTTGTTCCAGCCCAAGATCATCTAATACCTTAGCTAAACCTGCATTCACAAAACATTCTTCTTTAACAGCCATGCGCTTTCCTAAAGGAACTCTGAGATATGTATCTTTCTTTTCAGAAGCTATATCCATAGCTAACAATATCGACATGGAAATTACATTATCCTCTGAAGACAGCTTAATAGCTCTTACCCCATCAGACATCCTACCCTTAAACTGACGAACATTACTTACAGAAAACCTAATACTTTTTCCTAACCTTGTAGACAACAAAACATGATCTTCTTCTTTACACACTTTTACAGATATTAAAGCATCTCCTTCATCAAGCACCATAGCTATTTTACCGTTACTAGGTACATATTGAAAATCTGAAAGTGCATTACGTCTTAAATTCCCTGATGCAGTTGCAAAAACAATATTTAATGCTTCCGTATCTTCTACATTATCAGGCAAAGGCATTACACTAGTTATTGACTCATTTTCACTAAGCGGAAAAATATTTACCAGTGACCTTCCACGTGACGTAGGTTCACCTAACGGAAGTTTATAAACTTTTAACTTGTATACTCTACCAATATTAGAAAAGAATAGTACACTAGTATGAGTATTAACTACAAAGAGATTAGTGATGACATCTTCTTCCTTAATAGCTTGTCCTATTCTTCCTTTTCCACCCCTTTTTTGAGCACGATAATTTGAAAGCTTAGCCCGTTTAATATAACCACTCATAGTTACTGTGACTACCATATCTTCTTTTGGGATAAGATCTTCGATATCGGTCTCAAAATGTGAATAATCTATAGCAGTCCTTCTAGGGACAGCTAATTTTGCCTTGACTTCCTTCAACCCATCTTTAATCAGTTCAAGTAATGATTCTTTATTTTTAAGCAGTTCAGTATATTGTCTAATCAATGATACCATTGACTTTAAGTCAAGTTCTAACTTCTCTTTCTCTAAATTTGTGAGACGTTGTAACTTCATTTCCAAAATTGATTTTACCTGTACACCAGTCAACTGACATACATTATCAACCACAATACTTTTACTATCAGCAACAAGTTCTATCATCTCTCTCACAGATGCTAAAGCATCCCATTTACACTCAAGTAACTTCTTAGCAGCTTCTGCTGTATCACGAGATGATCTAATAATAGCAATAACCTTATCAATGTTTAATACAGCAATGTACATGCCTATATGTAAATGAGCTTTTTCTCGAACTTTCCTTAACCTAAACTGGGTACGACGTGTTAAAACCTCCTTCCTATACTCAACAAATGTCGATATAATCTCCAATAAAGACATTACTTTCGGCTTATTATTATCTAATACGAGCGTATTAATACTAAAACTCGTTCTCAATGGAGTTAAGCCTAAGATCTGATTTAAAATAACCTGATGAGATACCTGCTTTTTTAATTCAATTGCAACTCGTATCCCCATTTTATTAGATTCATCTCTTAAATCTAATATTCCTTCTATTTTTTTTCTTTTACTAATTCATGGATACGCTCAATAAGCTTTGCCTTATTCACCTGATATGGGATTTCATCAATAATTATTGCTTGTTTGCCAGATGGTAAGTCTTCCAGATGAGTCTTACCTTGAACAATAATTGTTCCCTTCCCCGTCATAAACGCAGAACGTATACCAGCATCTCCTAAAATAGTACCACCAGTAGGGAAATCAGGACCATGAACTATATTAATTAACTCATCAAAAGTAATCTCAGGATTATCTATATAAGCTATACAAGCATCTACTACTTCTCCTAAATTATGAGAAGGAATATTAGTTGACATACCAACAGCAACCCCACCAGCCCCATTGACCAATATATTAGGAAATTCTGCTGGTAACACTACAGGTTCTACTTCATTTTCATCATAATTAGGCCCAAAATCTACAGTATCCTCATCTATATCATTCAATAAAAAGTGTGCAGCTTTTGCTAATCTAGCTTCTGTATAACGCATAGAAGCTGGAGGGTCACCATCTATCGACCCAAAATTACCTTGGCTATCAATCAACGGCAATAATAATGAGAAGTCTTGAGCCATTCTCACTAATGAATCATAAATTGCTGCATCTGCATGAGGATGATACTTCCCCATCACATCACCAACAACACGTGCTGCTTTTTTATACGGCTTACCATAATCATAACCAGATTTATACATAGAATATAAGATTCTTCTATGAACAGGCTTTAATCCATCCCGTATATCAGGAATTGCCCGACTAACTATAACGCTCATCGCATAAGATAGATAAGAATCCTCTAATTCTTGTTCTATAGAAACTGGTATGATATTATTGACATCACTCATCTAATATTTATTAACTAACCCTAAAAACAAACACATTTTACATCTTAATTCTCAAGCATATCAAGGTCAAGTAATTGTTTATAAAACAAATAACCAGTATTGCTATTCTAATAACACACCAAACATTCGTTTCGCACAATAACCTTGGTCCACCACCTAAAATTGAAATTTAAATGTAGACAAGACAACTTATTAGTTCAAACTAGAGTTATATAATAAAAATATTAATTAATCTAGGAAAACACACATACCACAATTAAAACATGTAATCTCTACTAAAAACATCAAATTTCCATCATTAGTATTTTTTTAGTAAATAGACTTCAATACACCACTGTTGCGTTATATTATTACATTAGCAAATTGTTCTTCAAATATAATAATATTAAGATCTTACTTTGACTGCATAAGAAAAAAAATATAATATACCCCAGATAATGATGAATTTATTGCATTATGGAAGATTACATAACTTCACTTAATGAAGACCAAAAGCAAGCTGTTATTAATATAAATGGTCCTATTTTAATACTAGCTGGAGCAGGTACAGGAAAAACTAGAACTGTAACTTCAAGAATAGCATATATCATTAATAATAATTTTGCATTACCTAGCCAAATTTTAGCAGTAACATTTACTAATAAAGCAGCAAATGAAATGCTTGCTAGAATTAGTGAGTTAACTCCTGCATATAACATCTGGTTAGGAACTTTTCATGCAATAGCAGCAAAAATCTTAAGACAACATGCTGAAACAGTTGGATTAAAAAATGATTTTACAATCATTAACACAGATGACCAATTACAAGTAATAAAAAATATTGTCAATGACATGCATCCAGAATATGCATCAGACGCTCATAAAATCATCTTAAACAAAATACAAAGATGGAAAGACAGAGGGCTAATGCCAAGTAACATAACCGAAACAGAGTTATATAAACCTATTAATACAGTAGCACTAAGCACATATCACATCTATCAAGAGAGATTAAAATTCTTAAATTGTGTCGATTTTGGAGATCTACTACTATACAACATTCAAATATTTTCCAAACAACATAATATCTTATCCCATTACCAAGAACAATTTAAATATATAATGGTCGATGAATATCAAGATATAAATACAATCCAATATTTATGGTTAAGATTATTAGCTCAAAAATATAAAAACTTATGCTGTGTTGGAGATGATGACCAATCAATATACAGTTGGCGTGGAGCAGAAGTAGGAAATATTTTAAAATTTTCTGACGATTTTCCAAATGCAAAAATTGTGCGACTAGAGTGCAACTATAGATCAACATCTCATATTCTAGATGTTGCCACAGCAATAATAAATAACAATAAATCAAGATTAGGAAAAAAGTTATGGACAAGAAATGAGAAGGGGCAAAAAGTCAATTTGATGAAATTTTGGGATAGTAAAGCAGAAGCACAGTACATATGTGAATATATCAAAAATTTACATGATTATCAATTCAATGAAACAGCTGTTTTAGTAAGAGCAGGATTTCAAACAAGAATATTTGAAGAATACTTTATTAAGTATAGTATACCATATAAAATAATCGGTGGTACAAGATTCTATGATAGGCAAGAAATCCGTGATATCATTGCTTACTTAAAAATCACAGTCAATCCTAATAATGATATCGCCTTTGAAAGAATAATTAACAAACCTAAACGACATATAGGAGCATCAACACTCAATAAAATATATCTATGTGCCAAACAAAATAATACCTATTTTTTAAATGCAGCAAAAATCCTAATCTCGGATAATCTATTGCCTGATAAAGCATCTAGATCCTTAATTAATTTACTAAATAAGATTAACTCTTGGAAAGAATCTTTATCATCTGATTCAATATCAAACACTGTTAAAATGATAGCCTATGATTCAGGATACATAGATATGTTAGAAAATGAAGGTGAAAATGGCCTAGCAAGAGCAGAAAATATAAAAGAACTTTTTTCTGCACTATTAAGTTTTAATGATGTAAACGAATTTTTAGAACACATCAGTCTTGTCACAGAAACAGATTCATCAAATTACAATGACAACTACACCTATATCATGACACTGCATGCAGCAAAAGGATTAGAATTTCCCATAGTTTTTTTACCTGGATGGGAAGAAGGAGTATTCCCACATGAAAAATCTTTACAAGATAGGACAGGAGATGCATTGGAAGAAGAAAGAAGATTAGCTTATGTTGGAATTACACGGGCACGTCAGCAACTATTCATATCATGCGTAGCAGTAAGAGACATCAACAACTGGCGCCAACAAATGAAAATATCAAGATTTATCAAGGAATTACCTGCAGAACATGTACAAGTCATAAAAAACATTTCAAGCTATTATTAAATAATACCATTTTCAATACATGTTTTACATTCTCACAACAGAATAGCAAGTTATCTCCTAATTATTAACATACACTACTATAATCAGCAGTATTGTATTAAATTTCAACAGCATACAAATTATATAAACATATAATATACATTGGTAAGAATAATTACAAATATTTCAATATATAATTATTGCATGTATATTCATAGATGTAATATAATTAAAAAGTTATACTAATTCACTAATCATTAAGGAATTATATATTATATTATTATCCACATTTCATCATTACATAGGCCTCCAAATGTTAACTCAACTCAGAAATAGCTGGCAGAAACTTAGTATTCCATCATTTGTGAAGCTTCTAGGGAGCTCTAACGTAAGTCATTTTAGAGATATAAAGTATGATAAATCCATAAGTGGTGAACAAACTTGGAAAGACCTTCGAAGAAATACGGTAAAAGTAAACGGGAATTATGCTAAGTTTTTTCAGGTAATTGATGCCCATACAACAAATAATGGAACACCGAGAGACAATGAGTATCGTAAAATTTTATATAAAATACTTGGTGCAAAATTTTATGAGCACTCAAATATAAAAATCAGTGAAGATCTTGTAGACGAATGTGTAACGATACTAAACCAAAACTGTCTATTCGGAGCATTCATAGAAATACCAACGTGTCTTGGGGAAGATATAAAGGACAGAATGCATGCTAATCATGATATTGTTCCAAGTATAGAGACGTCTGAGGCTGAAATTAAAATCATATCAGAATCAAATTTAGCAATAACGCACAGAGAATCATTGTTCTTGAGAAATTCGAACGACGGCAGCTCCATATCTAGGGTAAATACACTACTATCCTTTAATATAAGTTCAAATGATGACGGTACAGTAACATACAGTAACTCCAAAATATCACTTGAAATACCACAAGACTTAGCATTAAATATACTTCGTATATGTCCCCTCAGAATGGCAAATATGTTTGTTCCTATTAAGAATGCCATCCGCAAAATATCGTCATTTTGCACTGGTACTCTTTTTCAGAAAGTAGCACCGTATAACATAATACATGGCCCTGATACATTGACAATAGGATGTAGTTTACCAGATTATAAATGTTCACCAGTAGCAATGACATCTAAAACAGAGAATCCACAAAAAAACTATCAGCAAAGTCAATACCAAACTCGCAGCACATTTACTCCCCCACAACACTTATCAGAGAATACACGCAAACCCACAGGCAATTCAAATAAAGATCCTCAACAACATGTCAAAGAAATACGCAAACCAAAAGTACAGCCACAAAAAAACCCTAAGACTGAATCCCGCTCTTTGTAATAAAAAGTTTGATACTTATGAGATCTGTATTTACATACTCATTATCTTGCTTAAAATTCCATATACAAATGCACTATATGCTCTTATACTAAGGTTAAAATACTATAAGAAATCTATATAAGCTATAAAATAGTAAAAATTATAGTATATTTAACCATCAATGATGTATGTTTAAGCTTAATAATATAACATTTATTAACAAGTTTTACTTGTATAAAAACATTACTTAACCATGCAAATGTACATTATTATAATTCTATATTATAGAAATTTACAAAAAAAGATTAAATTGTTTAATAATTATGCTATAACGAACACAGGCTACAAAAACATGAATGACATATTAACTATAATATTATCAAAGAAATCCATAATATCATTGCTTACTTAAAAATCACAGTCAATCCTAATAATGATATCGCCTTTGAAAGAATAATTAACAAACCTAAACGACATATAGGAGCATCAACACTCAATAAAATATATCTATGTGCCAAACAAAATAATA
Organism: Ehrlichia muris AS145; assembly: GCF_000508225.1. GTDB lineage: Bacteria > Pseudomonadota > Alphaproteobacteria > Rickettsiales > Anaplasmataceae > Ehrlichia > Ehrlichia muris. The sequence goes on along the minus strand of NC_023063.1, from coordinate 297,670 downwards.
CCTATTTTTTAAATGCAGCAAAAATCCTAATCTCGGATAATCTATTGCCTGATAAAGCATCTAGATCCTTAATTAATTTACTAAATAAGATTAACTCTTGGAAAGAATCTTTATCATCTGATTCAATATCAAACACTGTTAAAATGATAGCCTATGATTCAGGATACATAGATATGTTAGAAAATGAAGGTGAAAATGGCCTAGCAAGAGCAGAAAATATAAAAGAACTTTTTTCTGCACTATTAAGTTTTAATGATGTAAACGAATTTTTAGAACACATCAGTCTTGTCACAGAAACAGATTCATCAAATTACAATGACAACTACACCTATATCATGACACTGCATGCAGCAAAAGGATTAGAATTTCCCATAGTTTTTTTACCTGGATGGGAAGAAGGAGTATTCCCACATGAAAAATCTTTACAAGATAGGACAGGAGATGCATTGGAAGAAGAAAGAAGATTAGCTTATGTTGGAATTACACGGGCACGTCAGCAACTATTCATATCATGCGTAGCAGTAAGAGACATCAACAACTGGCGCCAACAAATGAAAATATCAAGATTTATCAAGGAATTACCTGCAGAACATGTACAAGTCATAAAAAACATTTCAAGCTATTATTAAATAATACCATTTTCAATACATGTTTTACATTCTCACAACAGAATAGCAAGTTATCTCCTAATTATTAACATACACTACTATAATCAGCAGTATTGTATTAAATTTCAACAGCATACAAATTATATAAACATATAATATACATTGGTAAGAATAATTACAAATATTTCAATGTATAATTATTGCATGTATATTCATAGATGTAATATAATTAAAAAGTTATACTAATTCACTAATCATTAAAGAATTATATAATATTATTATATACATTTCATCATTACATAGGCCTCCAAATGTTAACTCAACTCAGAAATAGCTGGCAGAGACTTAGGATTCCATCATTTGTTAGAGCTTTAAGACAATTTGACTTGCACAATACTAGAAATATACAGTATCCTGACTGTAAAAGCGGCAGGATAGCTTGGTTAGACTTTCCAAGAAGTCCACTAGTGGTAAATGGACAGCCTACTGGTTTTAATGCTCTAATCAGTAGTTATAACAGAAAGTACAAACCACCAGAAGACTGTGACTATCGTAAAATTTTACATAAAATGATCTTTTCAACATTTAAGAAGATCTCAAATCAAAACATCAGTCCACCTCTTGTAGACGAATGTGTAACACTATTAAATCAAGCATCTTTATATGGGGCATCACTAAGAATATTAAATATTCTTACGCAAGATATGCAAGACAGGATGTCTCTTGATAGGACGATTGTTCCAACTATGAACACGTATGGTACTCAAATCGAAACCTTATCAGAATCAATTTTAACAATACATCATACAGAACAACTGATACTTAGAGACATTGAAACTGGCAACCCCATATCTAACATCAGTGCAACAATACACTTTGATATGAGTTCAGATAATGACGCTAAAGTAACATACAGTAACCCCAAAATATCACTTGAAATACCACAAGACTTAGCATCAAGGATACTTCCTCCTATGGCTAGCCTCAGAATGGCAAATATGCTTGTTCCCTTGAGTAATGCCTTCCACAGAATACAATCATTGTTTACTGGTATACCTTTTCAGAAAATAAAACCATATGAAATAATGCGTAAAAGTAATGCATTAACAATAGAATGTAAGTTACCACATTACAGCTGCATACCAGTAACAATACCTGACATAGCAAATCAAAAAGAAAAGGATAAGCAAAAACAGCAAAGTCAATACCAAACTCGCAGCACATTTACTCCCCCACACTCATCAGAGAATAAACGCAAACTCACAGGCAATTCAAATAAAGATTCTCAACAACAACAAAATCAGCCATTGAGTGTTTCTGCAAAAATATGCGAACCAAAAGTACAGCCACAAAAAAACCCTAAGATTGAGTCCCGCTCTTTGTAATAAAAAGTTTGATACTTATGAGATCTGTATTTACATACTCATTATCTTGCTTAAAATTCCATATACAAATGAACCATTGACTATATCCCCTTATAGTAAGGTCTAAATACTATAAGAGGTCTATAAGCTATAAATATAGTAAACACAAAACTGTAGTATATTCAACATCAATGATGCATGCTTAATAATATACATTTTATTGACAAGTTTTACTTATATAAAAACATTACTTAACCATGCAAATATACCTTATGATAATTCTATGTTATAAAAATTTACAAAAAAGATTAACTTATTAAATAATCAGGCTATAATAAATATAAGCCACACATAACATAGAACATGTATAAAGTATTAACTATAATTAGTATTATTGCATTAACAATACTAATAATTACCTTCTTATTATTTCATAATATTCGCAAGGAAACTCATGAAGTATTTTTTGATAAACAATTACCCAATATCTCTAGAGATTTTATACAAACAATATTTGATACATCAAACAATAAACAACTAAATACAACAAGATTATCAACCAAGATTCTTAGCGATAAATTAGCTATAGCTATGCCTAATTTAAATGACAATCTATTTAAACAACTTCCTAAAATACTAGCATTTTATCAATCACAAAATATATCTAACAAATATATTAATAAACATTTCCAATATATATTACAATCGCTAGGCAGACAAACAACATATAATAATCTTAAATCACAGCATTCTAGAATCGCTTTAGCTGCAACTTTAGATTATATATTTCAAGCATCAAGCAAATCAACAATCAATTCAGATATCATACATGAAATAGTTAATCACTTTCATCAAGAGATATATGAACAGGTAGGAGCTAAAATATTAGATTATATTTTTAATACAGGTCAAACTCTTACTCATATTATTAAAGCTATGGCTCACATGATAGAATTTACAATATACGACTATAACCTAATAGCTATTACCATAATTACTAGTATGTCATTGTCTACAACCATAGAACCTAATAAGGTACATTATTTTAATACTGCCTTCTATTTTTATATGTCACCAGCAAAGAACCAAGAAAAAAATGATAAATCTATATTATATAGCAACATAATCTTTATCTTATTCCTACCTAATAGTATGAAACATTATATTACAAAAGAAAAATGTAATATAAGAAATACATGTTCTTCTTTTATAAGAAAAGATCCTGACTGTGCCATACTACACTATCACGATCAAGACGAAATTAACCCTGATATCTCTATTCTAGAATATTGCTTATCAGACATAAAAGCCAGCTCACTATTTAAAAATAGAATAGAAAATAATATACAAACCTTATAAGACACCAGCATAACTTTACGTATACTACTTTATAAATATAATTATTGTCCTATAGAATTGACAAGCCTACAATATTACAAATAGCACAAGTAATTGCTTATAGCATTCATACTATGAGTGTCATATATTTTTCCACAAATATATCCATAATATCACACTACCCTTATTATACATACTACAGACAAATAAGTACTTACAAAATATGTCAAACATCAAAAAAACAATCCAATAAAACTTTAGCATTTGATGATTACATTTTAAGTATACAAAAAAATTTCTTTTATATCTGTCAATTAACATTTAGACAAATCATACAATAATAAAATTCTTAATCATCGCTGCTATCATATTATCTGTATTGACGACAAACACTTATCATTTATCTCAGTACCCATAAGGTTCTATAGAATGATATTTGTATACACATACCAAATATATTAGCATGTTCCATTAAAATATGTTCTTTTTAATAGAGCATAATAAAAAAAATGTTATAATAGGAAAGTACTATCCCATCATTTCAGTAAACTCAATATCTAATACACGACATTTGTTATAAAGAAGCCTATAGAAAATATTACCAGATCTATAAAAAACCACTCTTTATACGATCAACAACTATTAGGCATATCACCTTAACACCTACAAATATGATGGAATCAAGTTTCCACTACGTTCTATTACATAGTATTTACATTACTCTAAAATAGCAAAACATTTAAAGTGTCTCGCACAACTTACGTGTAAATAACACATGAAGCATAAATAATTTTTATAAAAATTGATATAATGCATTAAAATAAAATATAAGATGCTCAATCATATATTAAATAACAGACTGACATCCATATGTTATAACAAGTACCACAATCAAAAACTCTTATAACCTCATCTTGAATACACGTAACAAAATTAAACGATATCCACAAGATAGTTAAAATCTTTCCATATACAATGTATCTAATAATAGAATATTATTTTGTCTTTAACCGAGAAAATAACAACTTATATCTAAAAATATATATTTTATCCCCCAAGAAATTAGGATAGGATCTCATTATTAATGACATATCAAAAGATTGTAATTTTGCTATGCTATTTACTGAAATAATCGCCTGATACCCATCATATAATACAATATAAATTACTATATAACAATTAGAATGAGAAGTTTGCTACTCCATTTCTTGCTTCTGCAAAAACACTATTATATATAAGTGAATCGACATACTATATCCTAGTTCATAGTTAATAGAGTTACAGTAATTTTTTAGCTAATATTAACAAATATTTATATTAATAGTTAATTTTTATAATGAATATCATAATTTTTTTCTTATAAAAACATAATATTAACACTGTTAATTAAGTTTTTCACAATAAATCTTAATACTACATTAAAATCTTAGGCACTATAATCATGATGCATAATTCTATAAATTTTATAATAGAAATTTCCATTTTAGTGTCACTATTAATTTTTGTTATATGGCTAGCCTTTGCTTTATTTAAATGTTCACTACAAGAATAACAACCAGTTGTACCACTTGATACAAATATTCACATATCACAGAAAAAATTACACAAATTAATGTGTCGCATTTCTAACGAGAACCCAGATATTGATACTATAATATGTTATCCAACAGAGATCTTAGAAAGGTTCAAAGTTTCATAATTAATGATACTGATATTATACAAGAATCATTCTCCAAGGACTATGATAGATTATCAAAAATGGTACAGAATGACACATAACAACATCATATGAATCGCTTACCCATAATGAAGAGATAATCCTAACTCCAGCAAAAAAACACATTAAAAGCATAAAACGCAACACTTAATGTAGAGTATATAAAAAAATGTCATGATTTATTTGTGGTAGAGCAATAACAGCTGCAATCTTTGAACATGTATTCCACAAGTATGGTTCTTTAATCCCCAGGACAAATATAATACATGAATTAGCCAACCATTGTAATCCAGCAGGCTATTATTCTATGCCTCTAAGATTTGTTAAAGGAATTTTTAAGAAAAAAATCGATATTAGTCAAGCAGATATCCAAGATATATGTATAACACTTAACAACTACAAGCTTAAATTATTGTATTCTTACAAACTTTATAATACCATATGAAGGTAAAAATGAAAAATTATCATGTAAATTAGAATTCACCATAACATTACCAGACTCACAGGATTTTTCAGACGTATGCTATAAAAATATAACTTAAGATTATGCATACCTAATACAATGGACAGTGTATATTACACCTCTTTCCCCTGTTAATTCCGATAAATCTTGTATTGATTCAGCTGCATTAATTTATAAGTATTATAATAATGATAAACCCTCACTTACATATTCCTTACCACACTCACTGCAAATACCTTCATTAATAAACAAACAAAATTTTAAGTCAGTATATGATTTTTCTGGTACATACATTCAACATTACTTGCACACAACACAACAACATTGTTAATAAACTTAATCAATATTGTTGTCTAAAGTTGTACAGAAAGTAACATATTGCTGCTTCCATTAGTTGACATAAGATACTGTATATTGCACATATACCTATATTAGCTATAATGGGTTATTTTGTTGCTTCTTTACTCTTACTAGTGTAGTATTTTTTTGATAAGTTAAAATATCTTACATATTATATAATAACCAAATAATTAATATGTCACAATTTTTAAATAGATACTATTACAATTTAAGATTGCAGATAGTAAAATCAGTATAACACTGATATTAGTATAACCAATTACACCTTAATTTTAGAACAGATTTTCTTAAACATAAGTTCCAATATAATAATTCAACAAAACATTACACACAAGCCAACCATTCCAATATTTCACATCACCATAATAAAAAAATTCCTACTCAAACTCATAAGCAGATCTCAAGCATACTATAGAAAAATATTAATTAAGACAATATTTCTTAATTTGTAATTTAATAATCCTCAACTATTTCTATCTAAATAATTAATAGATATTGTTGATTTTTTATAAGAATCCTATATAGTATGCATTGTGTTAATAAAGATTACTTTTCATAGCAAAATATTAATATCATGTTAAAATCTTAGGTACAATAACCATGGCACATAGTTCTACACTAAAAATTTCTATCTTAGTATCATTACTCTTAATCTTTGTGATATTGCTAGCGTTTAATTTATTTAAATATTTACAACGAAAACAACAAGTTTCTGCTACACTATCTGATAATGAACAACCTCCAGCTATACAAGGCAATGCTACACCATGCCATGATATTACACCAACTAATACAAATATCAATATACAATGGGAAGAATTACTCAAATTAATATGTGGCATTTCTACTAACGAGAACTCAAATGCTCCTATTATAAGAGGCATTACACCCGACAGAAGTTTTAGAAATATTCCAATCATCAAAATTAACGAGATGCTGTTTGTTGAGCCAGAATCATTACTCTACAATTATAATAAATTATCACAAATAGTAGCAACTTCAATACCGTACAACTCATATCAATCACTTCCCAATGATGAAAAGACAATCATGGATATAACAAAAAAACACATTAAAAGCATAAAAGCAACACTTAATATCCAGAATGAAGAATGTTGTCGTATATTCCATAATAGAATAACAATAGCTGCAATCCTTGAACATATATTTAATAAGTATTGGCATTCCATTCCTAATATAAATATAATACATGAGCTAGTTAACCATTATAATCCCGCAGAAGAACAACATCGTGATATGCCTCTGAAATTTCTCGAACTAGTTTTTAAGGAATGCCCAGAAATCGATATCAGTAAAGCACGTATCCAGTTTACATACATGATGTTTAAAGAAGTAAAGACTACAGGCTTAAATTGTTCTATTACAACAAACGTTATAATACCTTATAAAGGTGAAAGTGAAAAACTAGCATGTAAATTAGAATTCACCATAAGATCACCAGATTCACAAGATTTTTCACACGTATGCTATGAAAATATAAGTTTAATATTATTCATATCTGATAGAATGAATCTACATATTACATCTCCTTCTTCTACTAATAATTCCTTTATAGCCAATGCTGATTCCGCTAGATTAACTAGTCATACTACTAGTGTGCAACAGGGTAATCGTTGCACACAACTTAAATACTCATTATTCCCAAGCTTACAGCCGCCTTTATTAATAAGTAAAGAAAATTACGCGGCATGTGATCTTGCTAGCACATCTATTGAAAATTACCAACACACAACACAACAACATTGTTAACAAATTTAATATATTGTTGCCCAAAGTTTACAAAAGTAACATATTGCTGCTTCCATTAGTTGACATAAGATACTGTATTATTGCACATATACCTATATTAGCTATAGTAGGTTACTTTGTTGCTTCTTTACTCTTACTAGTGTAGTATTTTTTTGATAAGTTAAAATATCTTACATATTATATAATAACCAAATAATTAATATGTCACAATTTTTAAATAGATACTATTACAATTTAAGATTGCAGATAGTAAAATCAGTATAACACTGATATTAGTATAACCAATTACACCTTAATTTAGAATAGATTTTCTTAAACATAAGTTCCAATATAATAATTCAACAAAACATTACACACAAGCCAACCATTCCAATATTTCACATCATCATAATAAAAAAATTCCTACTCAGATTCATAAGCAGATCTCAAGCATACTATAGAAAAATATTAATTAAGACGATATTTCTTAATTTGTAATTTAATAATCCTTAACTATTTCTATCTAAATAATTAATAGATATTGTTGATTTTTTATAAGAATCCTATATAGTATGCATTGTTGTTAATAAAGATTACTTTTCATAGCAAAATATTAATATCATGTTAAAATCTTAGGTACAATAACCATGGCACATAGTTCTACACTAAAAATTTCTATCTTAGTATCATTACTCTTAATCTTTGTGATATTGCTAGCGTTTAGTTTATTTAAATATTTACAACGAAAACAACAAGTTACTGCTACACTATCTGATGATGAACAACCTCCAGCTATACAAGGCAATGCTACACCATGCCATGATATTATACCAATTAGTCAAAATATCAATATACCACGGGCAGAATTACTCAAATTAATATGTGGCATTTCTACTAACGAGAACTCAAATGCTCCTATTATAAGAGGCATTACACCCGACAGAAGTTTTAGAAATATTCCAATCATCAAAATTAACGAGATGCTGTTTGTTGGGCCAGAATCATTACTCTACAATTATAATAAATTATCACAAATAGTAGCAACTTCAATACCGTACAACTCATATCAATCACTTCCCAATAATGAAAAGACAATCATGGATATAGCAAAAAAACACATTGAAAGCATACAAGCAACACTTAATATCCAGAATAAAGAATGTTGTCGTATATTCCATAATAGAATAACAATAGCTGCAATCCTTGAAGATATATTTAATAGGCATTGGTCTTTAACTCCTAATATAAGTATAATACATGAGCTAGTTAACCATTATAATCTCGCAGGAGAACAACATCGTGATATGCCTCTGAAATTTCTCAAACTAGTTTTTAAGGAATGCCCAGAAATCGATATCAGTAAAGCAACTACCCAGCATGCATTCATGATGTTTAAAGAAGTAAAGACTACAGGCTTAAATTGTTCTATTACAACAAACGTTATAATACCTTATAAAGGTATAAATGAAAAACTAGGATGTATTTTAGAATTCACCATAAGATCACAAGATCCACAAGATTTTTCACAAGTATGCTATGAAAATATAAGTTTAATATTATTAATACCTAATAGAATGAATCTACATATTACATCTCCTTCTTCTACTAATAATTCCTTTATAGCCAATGCTGATTCCGCTAGATTAACTAGTCATACTCCTAGTGTGCAACATGGTAATCGTTGCACACAACTTAAATACTCATTCCCAAACTTACAGCAGCCTTTATTAATGAAAATAGAAAATATTTATCATATACTAGATGATATACAACCTATTTATACTACACCAGATGATGTACCCCCTGCTATACAAACTACTAGTCCATCATCTGCTGATACACCATGCGATGATATTACATCACGGGCAGAATTACTCAAATTAATATGTGGCATTTCTACTAACGAAAACCCAAATGCTCATATTATAAGAGGCATTACACCCGACAGAAGTTTTAGAAATATTCCAATCATCAAAATTAACGAGATGCAGTGTGTTGAGCCAGAACCATTACTCGAGAATTATAATAAATTATCACAAATAGTAGAAACTTCAATACCGGTCAACTCATATCAATCACTTCCCAATGATGAAAAGATAATCATTGATATAGCAAAAAAACACATTGAAAGCATACAAGCAACACTTAATATCCAGAATGAAGAATGTTGTCGTATATTCCATAATAGAATAACAACAGCTGCAATCCTTGAAGATATATTTAATAGGCATTGGTCTTTAACTCCTAATATAAGTATAATACATGAGCTAGTTAACCATTATAATCCCGCAGGAGGACGACATTGTTATATGCCTCTGAAATTTCTCGAACTAGTTTTTAAGGAATGCCCAGAAATCGATATCAGTAAAGCAACTAACCCTCCTCATGAATTCATGATATTTAAAGAAAAGACTACAGGCTTAAATTGTTGTATTACAACAAGCGTTATGATATCTTATAAAGGTAAAGATGAAAAACTAGCATGTATTTTAGAATTCACCATAAGATCACCAGATTCACAAGATTTTTCACACGTATACTATGAAAATATAACTTTAACAGTATTTATACCTAATAAAATGAATCTACATATTACATCTCCTTCTTCTACTAATAATTCCTTTATAGCCAATGCTGATTCCGCTAAATTAACTAGTCATCCTCCTAGTGTGCAACAGGGTGATCTTTGCACACAACTTAAATACTCATTCCCAAACTTACAGCCGCCTTTATTAATGAAAATAGAAAATATTTATCATATACTATGTGATATACAACCTATTTATACTACACCAGATGATGTACCCCCTGCTATACAAACTACTAGTCCATCATCTGCTGCTACACCATGCGATGATATTATATCAATTAGTAAAAATATCAATATATCACAGGCAGAATTACTCAAATTAATATGTGGCATTTCTACTAACGAGAACTCAAATGCTCCTATTATAAGAGGCATTACACTCGACAGAAGTTTTAGAAATATTCCACTCATCAGAATTAATGAGAGGCCGTTTGTTGGGACAGGATTATTACTCGAGAATTATAATAAATTATCACAAATAGTAGCAACTTCAATACCGGACAACTCATATCAATCACTTCCCAATGATGAAAAGACAATCATGGATATAGCAAAAAAACACATTGAAAGCATAAAAGCAACACTTAATATCCAGAATGAAGAATGTTGTCGTATATTCCATAATAGAATAACAATAGCTGCAATCCTTGAAGATATATTTAATAGGCATTTGTCTTTAACTCCTAATATAAGTATAATACATGAGCTAGTTAACCATTATAATCCCGCAGAAGAACAACATCGTGATATGCCTCTGAAATTTCTCGAACTAGTTTTTAAGGAATGCCCAGAAATCGATATCAGTAAAGCCCGTATACATCATGCATTCATGATGTTTAAAGAAATAAAGACTACAGGCTTAAATTGTTCTATTATAACAAGCGTTATAATACCTTATAAAGGTATAAATGAAAAACTAACATGTAAATTAGAATTCACCATAAGATCACCAGATTCACAAGATTTTTCACACGTATGCTATGAAAATATAAGTTCAATATTATCAATACCTAATAGAATGAATCTACATATTACATCTCCTTCTATGAATCACCATACCCGTAGTGATCATCTTATATCAATAATTGGTTGTATTCCTGATGTGCAGGCTGATAATAATAATTACACCAAGTTTAAATATTCGGTCCCAAACTTACAGCCGCCTTTATTAATAAGTAAACAAAATTTTAACGCGGCATGTGGTCTTGCTAGCACATCTATTGAAAATTACCAACACACAACACAACAACATTGTTAACAAACTTAATATATTGTTGCCCAAAGTTTACAAAAGTAACATATTGCTGCTTCCATTAGTTGACATAAGATACTGTATATTGCACATATACCTATATTAGCTATAGTAGGTTACTTTGTTGCTTCTTTACTCTTATTAGTGTAGTATTTTTTTGATAAGTTAAAATATCTTACATATTATATAATAACCAAATAATTAATACGTCATAACTTTTAAATAAGATACTATTAAAATGTAAAATTGCGGGCAATAAAACCAGCATAGCAGTGATATTATATTAGTACCACTAATTGCAACCTTAATTTTAGAACAGATTTTCTTAAACATAAGTTCCAATATAATAATTCAACAAAACATTACACACAAGCCAACCATTCCAATATTTCACATCATCATAATAAAAAAATTCCTACTCAGATTCATAAGTAGATCTCAAGCATTTTATACTAGGGAAAATACTAAGATGTCAATTTACGTAATATATCCTTAGCTTATAATTAATAAAATTATAGTAATCTTTTAGCTAATATTAATGATATGCAAATAAACAATTAATTCATAAAGAAGTATTATAAATTCTTGCAACAAATCCTTAATATGATAATATTATTAGTAATAAATATTATTATTTACATAACAAATATTTAATATTGCATTAAGAATTTAGGTGTTCCAACCATGATGTATACTTCTAAACTAAAAATCGCTGTTTTAGCGTTATTATTATCAATCCTTATTATATTGCTAGTAGCTGTTTTATTTGAATCTTTACAAAAACAACTACCACCATCTCCTACCCATGCAGGTACTACAGAAAACACAATACCCAAAGAGAGTGCTAAAGCACCTAATACATCTGTTACACCACCTATCCAGAAAGAAGAAACCACAATACCCAAAGAGAGTGCTAAAGCACCTAATACATCTGTTACACCACCTATCCAGAAAGAAGAAACCACAATACCCAAAGAGAGTGCTAAAGCACCTAATACATCTGTTACACCACCTATCCAGAAAGAAGAAACCACAATACCCAAAGAGAGTGCTAAAGCACCTAATACATCTGTTACACAATCTATCCAGAAATTTGAAGAAACCACAATACCCAAAAAGAGTGCTAAAGCACCTAATACATCTGTTACACAATCTATCCAGAAATTTGAAGAAACCACAATACCCAAAAAGAGTGCTACAGAACCTAATACATCTTTTATAACACTACCTGTCCCTAGAAAAAATCCAGTAGATAATATTACCTTACACAAGAAGAAATTATCAACAACAAACAATCTTGAACTTCACACAAATACAAAAATGTCACATAAAAGACTAACTAAAAACATACTTAGAAATATTTATACACCAACATCAGATCAGATTGATATTACCAAACTAACTGATAAAGAGCTTCAACAATATTTGAACAATGCTTATGATATTACTACTGCAAAACCACTCACCGAGGATCATGCTAAATTATTAAAAATAGTAAAAGATCCAAGCCTAACAATATCAGACACCCCTGGTGATGATGGTATCGCAAATTTAGTAAGAAAACACATTGAACATATAAAGTCAGCACTCTGTATAGATGAGACAACATGCCGTACTATATTCCATAATAGAGTAATTATGGCTGCAATCCTAGAGAATATGTTTATCAAAAAATATAATACAGCTCCTGATACAACATTGATAAATGAACTAGTCACCCATTGTCATAAAGAAGGATATTATAATATACCCATAGAATTTATTAAGGCACTTTTTAAGAATAAACACAAAAAGTCCTATATTATCTACCATGGCAACAGTGAAATTGATTGTTCACTTTCTATATCACAACTAAACCCAACAGAATTACAGTATAGTATTGCTGGAAATTTTATAATAAACAATAAACAAGATAGAAATGAAGCTGCAGAAGCAGGCTATCTATTACAATTCATAATAACATCACTCAATGAATCTTCAAACATATGCTATAAAGATATAAGGCTACAATTAACCCTACCTAATACAATAAGCAGTTGTATTCCAGATTGTACCCATAACCACGATCAAGAAGCTAGCGGTCCTTGTATGTATTTAGCTAGTAAATCAAAGATAAAAGCAGATGATAATACCACCACTGTTGTATATCATTACTCAGATTCAATCCAGACCTCTACATTAATAAATAAACAATATCTTAATACTGTATGTAATATTCTTAGTAATCCGTTAATTCAATCCCAACAACAAACAACACAGCAACAATAACTATTATTATAACTTTAATTAATATGACTATTGAAAGTTGTACAGAGTTAGTACTGCTGTTTCATTAAGCAATAGACACTCTGTACAACTACACATATATTCATCATAGTGAGTTACAATAAGTTATGTATTATTTTTATTAACTGTAGTACTTTGTTTAGGAAAATATCTTAATATTAATAAAACTAAATAATTAATACTTCATGATTTTTTAATAAAACATTATCAAAAACATCGCTTTAAGTAACAATGTAGGATAATTACTAGTACACACATACTTAAACCACTTATAAAGATAAAATTAGCATTATTATAGTAACATATAAATAGATTTATGATAAATTCATATACTGCAATTTTGATAATGATGTTATAATAATAATATATGTTACTTTTTAACCAATTAATACAATCCTCTATAGGATATTCTTCCGATTACTTATACTTAACCTCAAACAATCCACCAGCCATCAGAAGATACAACAACATAGAATTCCTTCAAATAAAAAGCTTATATAGACAAGAGATAGAAGAAATTATAAAATCGATATTAAAAGCAGAAGAGTACAATATATACTTGGCACAAGGATTTTTTAATACAACACTTAACTTTAATAAATCTTATCAGTTACATATACATATTTCACATACTACTCAGTCTGTCAAAATCATAGTTGATATTATAAAAAATGAATTCACAGCAGCCCCAGAATTTGAAAAAGAATTACATAAAATAATTAGTCTATATTCAAAAGGATTACTACTACTTACCGGAAACATATGTAATAGCAACATTCTATCATTTATGTTGAATCAGATTAATAATAATCAAAAAAAACATGTATTAATTTTCAGCAATGATCAAGTACCAGTTCCAAAATCCAATAAAGCATTAATTAGTGTATATAATTTATCAGAAGCTGAACCTACATTTATTAAAAATCAAGCAGCCGATATTGTATTTTTTAGTAATTTTAATAATATCAATTTAGTACGCACAGCCATTATGTGTATCAATATGGGATTATTAACTATAGCATTCACTGACGCAATTTCATGTTTATGTGCTTTAGAAGAAATTATAGTGTTATTTCCACACAGAGAATCTATTTTGAAAATATTATCAACACATTTAATAGCTATAATAACACAAGTTTTTATAAATAACACATCTTCTGACAACTTATATCTACATGAGATTATAGAGTGTGACACTACGATACAAAAATTTATTATAGAAGATAATTTACCAGAAATTAAAAATTCAGGCATTATAAAAAAAATCAACCAGCTTATAGAAAAAAATCAAATACATTACCATGATGTACAGAACATATTAAAGAACTTATCAAATAACAAGCAATTATATACCGAGTCTGACTATAATGATCTTTTTTAATCATCACATGAAACTTTCACAAATCCAAAGTTATACTAATAACTTTGATATAATAGAACCATACCAACGTAAATCTTTAACGATACATTAATTACAATACAAGATAATACATACAATAGGAGTTAACATTTATCAAAATAAACATCTTACTCTAACAAAGTTGTCTTATTCTCAGATTACAACAACTACTTTATCAAGCTCATGTCAATCGAAAACTTTTAATAGCATACTAGTATTATAATATAAAATAATACATACAATAATACCACTCCAAATAATATCCAACTCTAACAAAGTAGGACACAAACTCACAAGCAATATCAAATACACAATAGACATGATATCACTGAAATAACATCTATCTTATTAACAATGAATTACATATTTCATGTATCAAAATTACATGTTATAATACTAAAAAGATATTTCATGAACAATGCTTAATGATTTCAAAATAGATCCACTGGTTAAAAACAAACCACCTTCATCAACAATTGCAGTTGTTGCTATGTCTGGTGGGGTTGATAGTTCAGTGGCAGCAGCACTACTCCACAAATTAGGATATAAAGTTATTGGAATCACTCTACAATTATACAACGATAATATTGGGAAAGGTACATGCTGTGGTAGTCGAGACACGCAAGATGCAAAACAAGTAGCATTAAGTATGGGGTTCCCACACTATACTCTTAACTACGAAAAAGTATTTAAAGAAGAAGTCATAGAAGATTTCATAGATATATATATGCAAGGAAAAACTCCTATACCATGCATAAAGTGTAACCAAGTTGTCAAATTTAGAGATTTACTTAACGCAACAAAATCACTCGGAGCAGATATTCTAGTTACCGGCCACTATATTAGGAAAGTAGAACAAGATGATGATATATACGTATATTCAAGTAAAGATACAAAAAAAGATCAAAGTTATTTTCTATTTGCAACTACAATAGAACAGTTAAAATTCCTTAGATTTCCACTAGGAAATTTTCATAAGGATAACATAAGAAAATTAGCAGAATATTTTAACTTATCAATAGCTAACAAACCAGACAGCCAAAATATATGTTTTGTTACAGACACATACAAAAACACCATTGCACAACTAAGACCACAAACTATAAAAAAAGGTAATATTGTAGATACTAATGGGAACATACTAGGCCAACATAATGGCATAGTAAATTTTACTGTCGGACAAAGAAGAGGTATTGGATTATCTTCTAAAGAGCCATTATACGTCATAAAATTAAACCCAAATACTAATGAAGTCATAGTAGGTCCTAAATCTGCACTACTACAAAACAAGCTACACATAGAAAAGATAAATTGGTTGGCTAAAGACAAAATTCCATGTAATGGATTAAACGTTAAAGTAAAATTAAGATCATCTCACTCAGGTAGCACAGCTATAATCCACCCAAACGACAACAATACAGCAACTATAACATTACACGACACATATTGTACGGTAACTCCTGGACAAGCATGCGTTATTTATGATGGAGATAGAATGTTAGGTGGAGGATGGATATATTAAATTTAACCACCATTTAATTTTCAAAATATTTTTTAATATCCATCAAAAAATCACAACCTGAGATCACACTGTATTATTATAAATATATATATTGTCCACAATACCTGAACAAACACATGTTTTATACTAGAGATAGAATGTTATGGAGAGAATTAATACACTGAATTTACCACCATTTAATTTTCAAAACATTTTTTAATGTCCATTTAAATGGATTCTTACAAACTTATAAATTTCATTAAGAAGCTACATAACAATATATTTTTTAATATCCATCAAAAAATCACAACCTGAGATCACACTGTATTATTATAAATATATATATTGTCCACAATACCTGAACAAACACATGTTTTATACTAGAGATAGAATGTTATGGAGAGAATTAATACACTGAATTTACCACCATTTAATTTTCAAAACATTTTTTAATGTCCATTTAAATGGATTCTTACAAACTTATAAATTTCATTAAGAAGCTACATAACAATTCTATTATTAATAATACATACATCCGGAGTTTACTTACAAAAGTATCTATAGCTTATATCACAATATTATTAACTTTTAATATTAAAGCGTACAGGCACTAGTATAACAAATCATACCAATCCACATAAAACATAATGCTTACAGACATATATTATAATAATCTAATTCTATAGGTATTCCAAGACACTTCTATCATTAAGCACTCAATAGATTCTCACATCTTTCTACATTTAAAACTAAACAATACAACAAATGACTATAGCTAGCATAATTATATTAACAGCTACTCATACTACACTTTTGCTACTAACTTCAAGTAAATTAACACAATGAAACGCTATATAATCTTAGAAATACAAATAGCAGCTTTACATGCCTTTTTTATAAAAAAAGATAATACCCTATAGTTACTAGCATTACCAAAATTATGAAACATAGCAGTATCATGATGTTCTAGCTCTTCATTACGAACATTAAGCACTCAATAGATTCTCACATCTTTCTACATTTAAAACTAAACAATACAACAAATGACTATAGCTAGCATAATTATATTAACAGCTACTCATACTACACTTTTGCTACTAACTTCAAGTAAATTAACACAATGAAACGCTATATAATCTTAGAAATACAAATAGCAGCTTTACATGCCTTTTTTATAAAAAAAGATAATACCCTATAGTTACTAGCATTACCAAAATTATGAAACATAGCAGTATCATGATGTTCTAGCTCTTCATTACGAAACTGAATAATCTTATCTTTTAACTCACCATCATCCAACATTGTTATTTGATCTCGATAATGATCACTTATTACATCTTCTACAGCAACAGTACAAGCCATAGCTGCATCTTCACCTATTAAGGCCGTAGTGATACCTAACATTACTCCCATAACATGCCATACTGGTAAAAAAACTGTAGGACGTATTCTTTTATCTTTCATTAAAGAATCAAAATAACTAAAATGTTTCTGTTCTTGTTTCTTCATTTCAACAATTTTCTGACCAACAGGCATTTTACGAAAAACAAATTCCTGACCAGAATATATACATACTGCCCCATATTCACCAGCATGATTTACTCGAATAGCCTGCTCTAATAGATTATCTTTTTGTAACATACTGCTTCACAAATAAATAAACACATAATATTAAACATAGCACACAATATATAAGATTGCACTCTGCCAGAGACAATCCCATAAATACAATACTAGGGCGATCACAAGATACTACTGTATTTACATTTAGCAAAGCATTTTTCAGATCATCAAAATTCAAAGATTTTATACTATCTGTACATCCTATAATATCTGCTACCAAACTATGTTCAAGAGCAACATGATAACCTGAAACGCATATATTACACACATAGCATAAGTACACCAACAAAGAAATAACTTTGGATGGTTTAAATAAATATATAATAAACAATCCAATAGTAATAAAATACGGTATACGCTCATATATACATAACTTACAAGGAGACATACCAAACAAATATTGAGCTATATACGCTATACCCAATGCAATAATACTTGCTACAAAAAGTAAAATTACACCATAATTCTTCTTCACATTCATTATTTTACCTAAGTTTCATTAAAGTCAAAATGTAATTATTAAGGGCTACTGCATCATAAATAGTTAAGTTAAAACATATAAATGCCATAAGATACATCACTATCAATGTATAAATAACTAATACCAATCCTTCAGCGATTATTGAAAAACAATTGTTATATGATATTTGTAACCTAGAAATAGGCCAAGGTTTTATTATGTCGATAATATTAAAAAATATAAAAGGAACTAAAAAGAACATTAAAAAATGTATAAAATCATTAACCCAAGCAGGACACATAAAAATACTTTTACATATTTTGCCATAAAATATTGCTAAGTAGTTATATACCGCAAGTATTGGAGGCATAGATAACCCAACCACCAAAAGCTGTCCTAATGCTATCTGTACTACTATTACATCACTTCTATCATCAGTAGAATTATTAGATTGAAATATAAAGATCGATATAACAGCTATTATCAAAAGCACTAACGACACCTTTAAAAAAAATGATGCTATTACAGCTCCTGTTACTAATAGACCATATGACACATAGGACATCCCATATATTAAGTAAAATAATATATAACTTAATATTAAAGACAACACTGCAGCCCAATGATTTTGCCATGCCGGTAAATATCCAGTACCTAAAAAAGTGCTTATTAATCTAGTAGGTAAGACCTTACCTATAATTCTTATTAAAATTTGAAGCCAAGAAACTAACATAGACCAATACTAATTGTGAACATTATAAACTAATTAAAAACAAATCTTACTCTTTAACTGATGAAAAGAAAATATAAAATGTAATTAATGTCACTTAACAACATATAAATCATCTTAATTAATAGCAAATAGTTACTTGACTTATTAGTAATTTACTACTATGCTCTAGTTAGTTATTACTTAAGTGTATTTATTGTTTATGGCTAAAAAGGGTTCTACTCTACTTGTAAAGTTAGCAAGCAGTGCAAAAACTGGTTTTTTTTACGTAAAGAAGCGCAATCCAAAGAAGTTAATTAATAAGCTCTCTTTCCGAAAATATGATCCTGTAGCAAGAAAACATGTATTGTTTACTGAAGAGAAGCTGAGGTAATCTTCATTTCATTGCTTACATTCAACAATGAAACACTACTTAACCTTTTTGGTTTTATGGCCTTGTATTTTTCTGATCTTAGGCTGGATGATAACATTCGCGTTTCGCTCTCACACTCATCTGATGATTCTGATGGCGATGATCTTTCATTCATGTACGCTTTTATATATTTATTGCTACTGCTTTCACTGTTAACAGATTCTAAGTCATCCAAAGTGTTAGAAGGGCGTGTATCACTAATTTCCACATGGATGAGCTTCTCACGTGCTTTCAATTTAATATATAATCCACCAACTATACCACAACCTACACAAATTATAGACAACACCAAAGCCGCAGCACCCATAATCAATGTATTTCCATGTCCGGCTCCAACAATTGTCCCAAATATACTACGTAAATCATCTTGAAACTTAATCATACACAGTACAACAGCACATGTAATTAGTGTAAAAGTTAACATTAATGATATAGCTAATTTAGAATGGCAATACCTTTCCTTCTTTAAAGTTCTCCTTTTAATCGTTTTATAAATTTCTGCAGTCAGTAAATTTTTCTTCATCAATTCCATCACATAGCTACCACCTTTCCTAGAAAATAAACTCTGTCTATTATCTGCAACTAGAAGACTTACCATTTCTACACTACCAATTCTTATAGCAATATCTAATGGTGTTTCTCCATCTGCATTTACACTCATTACATTAACATCAGAAAAAGATAGTATCTTTTTTACCAAAGTAGATCTACATGCTGCCACAGCTTGATGCAATAAAGAATTACCATTACTATCTGTCATTGAAAAAATGGTCTTTAATTTGTGATGTTCACATTTTATATGATCGTATACATAAGGGAATAATACTGTAGCACATGCCACGTCATTTCTTTCAATAGCAAGACCAAAAGCTGTGTTTCCTGTACGGTTTCTTTCTAAAATAACTTCTTGCCAACCTAAGTGTAACGCCTTTAATAACAACTGCACCCTACCTGACATAACAGCCTGATGTAGTAAGGTATTACCATTATGATCTACAGCAGTAATTGGAGTATAACCTTCGGTATTCTTAATTGATAAGTTTATATCCTGACATGACAATAAACAACTTGCTACTTCTAATTTGCCTTCTTCAATCGCAAGATGTAGTGGTGTACAACTTCTAGCATTATTTTTCAATTCATCAATTCCACCATCTTCATCATATACAGTTGCTTGACTGTTAACATTCATACCAATATTTAGACATAATAGCAAATTATCTACCTTATTGCTCAGAGCTGCATGATGCATTATATTCCTGCCCATATGATCTCGAACATTTACAGCATCTGCATTGTGTTTAATCAGCAATTTTAACACAGAAAATGAATCACTTCCTGCGGCCAAATGCAATGGTGTTAATCCAGATTTCGCAGAATTTAGAACAACACTTGATTTACTTAACAAAAATTTCGCGCACTTTTTTGCATTGTATACAGCTGCAAAATGTAGTGCTGTATAACCATACGAGTTAACAGCATTAACATTTAATTTATATTTATCAAATAAAATCTTCAATAGATTCACACTATCCGACTGTACCAATATAGACATAATGCTATCACGATCAGGGCCATAACCCATACCCAGAATACGTTCATGATAGGCCTTTAATAAATGAGACTCATCAGAATCTACTGTCTTATCTAACTCTCCTAACTCTACATGAAATATTACTTTTATTATGTTTTCATATGATGCTTTACATATTCTATGCAATAACACGCTATTACCGCGTACACAAGAAACAAACCTCTCTAATTGTAACTGTAGAGATTGATCCTCTTCAGAATTCAAATCAAGACCATCAGTTCTGAAATCTAGTAGAGAATTAGCACATTCTAAAAAAGTCTCAGAAACTTCTCCTTGTTGCTCTATTATTTGGATTAATGCACCTTTAGCTACTTTTTTTACTTCAGAATTACATTCTTTAAATTGACTTAAAGAACTACATATTATTCTAACTGCTGATGAATCTCCATGTTCTAATGCATACTGTAATGATCCTTTATAAAAGTCTGTTACATTATAATCTACATCATTGCCACGAGAACATGTGAAAACAATTTGACTTATTACACTTTTTTCCTGATTAAAAGTACTACTAAAAATCGATCTAAGAAAGTCATCCCTTGCAGGTAAATCACCAGGAAATATCAAACCTAAACTACCAAGATCACAGACGTAAATACGACCTCCTACAGCTTGCACTTCTAGAGCACGAACTGATTGAATACTGTCTACAATAACATAATATCCTGCACTATTTTGATATATAATAAATCGACAATTCCGCCTAATCCTTTCCTTTTTTCCACATTTTAAAAGCGACGAAAGTCCTTGGAAAAAAACTGTAAAATCATTATCTGCTAATGCATCTGCTAATAACTTGTTTAGAGCAACAATTCTGCTAGGAGAGATACCTTGAGTTTTTAACTGACCTAATTGTGCCTTTTCTTCTTTGGATAATACAACAATATTCCCAGAATATTGCTGTACCTCACCTGATGCTGTACCATTGCCCTTACAGTGTTGTATATTACCATTAAACATATTAACTATCTCTATATTTGTTTAGAGATATTCTGTATAAATTAATATCATGAAATATATATTAATAATTGTGTTAAAGCAAAAATCATCAACTTCAATAATATTGTGAATTAACACTTAACAGCGATATCTGCATTATAGAAAATGTAAAGATCGTTTTTATTAGTCACAAAATCTTAAAAATATGTAATTTTTAAGAAACAATTAACCAATAGACTAGTTAAAAAATACTGATTTTTATTAAAAATGATTTAAGATCTTCATATAAAAATTAATATTTTTTAATTTTATTATAAATAAATTAACAATCTACAATTCCACAAGCAAAAAAATACTACGATAGGTAACAATCAAAATAACAACTATGTGCAACAAAATGGAAACATTAATGTCACAGATAATACAAACGATGCCATGGATGAACAAGCTCAAAACAATAATACACAACTATACATGCCTCACATTTCACCAGCAAATACACATCAACGTACCTTCACAAGATAGCAAGAGATAATATATTTATCAATATTCTAACTAATACACATGTATAATAGATGTATATATAGTTAGTATATTGACACTCAATAAGATCTTTATCATAAACATCCAATGGCGTTATATAATGCCATAAAATTGCTACATCAAGCTCCTTAATATTCTTGGTTGACCACTTGCAGATGGATCATCATTGATTTTGAGAATGTCTTCATTACCGAGTTTTTGAGTACTATGTTGATTACATGTGTAGTCAGCGGTATGTATTATTGATTGAGAGGTAGATTGTGTCGATAGGTTAACAGATTCTTCCTGATTAATATCATGTTCTAGTTTTGGTATAGTGTAAGATGTGTCTAATAATAACTACCAGATCAGTGTATAAAAGTATCTATCACTCAATTTTACATAGTACATAGTCAAATTAACACCACATCATAGAATCAAACTAACAATTTTATCACAATGTAAGAGGTTTACGCATTTTGATTATTAACTTAAAATAATATTCTAATAAATAAAATTCATTAGCAATTCCACTACACAAATTAAAAGTAGCTATTTTTTTTCAACAGCAGCATGTTGCTATAACCAGATTTAAAAGAAACGATGCATAACAAGCACATATATAGAAATCATATCTTTTATCCAACTGAGCTTATACAAAAATGAAAGTTAATGCCTATTTATATTAAAACAACAAACTCTGATAATCTAAAAATAGATAATACCACATAAAAACATAGCAAGACATTAACCACTATCAAGAAATTATGAAAATGTATATCAAGACAACTATACACAACTACAATACTCACGTAATAACATACTTAGTCACAACATTATAAATTAATAAATAAAACATCCAGCATACTTTAAAAGTTTTAAATTATACTAATAAAATAAAACACTACATTTCGTTTTTATCGAAGAAATTAATATTTATTACTATATTTTTTTAACATTGACTTTTATTAAAAATAATGAAATTTATTAGAATAATATTAAAAATCTTAAAGAATTACCATGCCATATGAAATTATTAAATACACCCACCTGGAACATATCTTAAAAAAAATACTGAAGATATCAGAAATACCACATCTCGATTTTTGTCAACATCCAGGAAGTAAAAATGAGTCACTCTTAGATTTTATGCTTAAAAACATCGAAACCATAACACTTCAGCAACTCTATCAAAACTATAAAGATGCTACTAAAGAACACCTTCAAATACAAATTATCACTACAGAATGCTTAATAAACCTTTTATTACTAAATCGTATTAAAAACAAATTTCATGCGATGCCGCGCATCAAAGAAACCTTTGAACTATTGGTTATAGGAATAATAGAAACCAAGTGTTTTCAATCTTATGACCCCCATAAGCACAGTATACACCGTATGAATGCAATCAATCGTGATACAGATATGCATTTACAAAATTTAGTATTTCTAGAACTTTATGCAGAACCTATATGGAAACAACATAATCAACCTTTTACACAGTATTTGAATAAACTACATAACCTAAGAATATTAATTCTCAAGAGCAGAGTTCCCAATGCACTTCTTTCGAATAGTACGCGATATAGCAAACGCAATGATTGCACGTTTACTGCTGACCATATAGAATGCTTATTCTTAGAAAATTACACAATTTCTATTATAAATCACTTTCCAAATCTTAAATTTTTACAAATTAAGATAACCCAACAGATCTTGTCACCAATCGTAATAAATCTGTCCGAATATTTTCACCCTAATTACAAGACGCTAGAATATCTAGTGCTAGCTAATGCAATAATAGAGAATAATAAAGCTACATACCTTTACAACAGTTACATGCATAAATACTCAATCACGTTCTCACTAACAAACATCAAAGTACAAAATATAAGCAAAACAGAACACAACTTGAAGATATCTTCAAGTAGCAGTTCAACCTACCAACCACCAAACAACACTAATTTGGCTTATCAATTTTTATACAATATAGATACAAGAATTTTATATCCATTTAATAAAAGTACTCAAACACTGAAAGGACATAACATATATAATATAAATATTATCATCAACGAAGAAAATAACACTGCTACTCTTCCTATCAAATCACTAACACAGAATATCAATCACACATGTAATCAACATAATAGTCAAAACTTAGGATACATCTTCAAAATCAATGATGAGCCATTTGTAAGTGCTGTTCGACCAAGAACACCACTACACTATAAAAAAAGAATACTTAACAATTATGATTCATTTCATAATACTCACCCAAGAAATGATGAGCCATTTGTAAGTGCTGTTCGACCAAGAACACCACTACACTATAAAAAAAGAATACTTAACAATTATGATTCATTTCATAATACTCACCCAAGAAATGATGAGCCACTTGTAAGTGCTGTTCGACCAAGAGCACCACTACCCTATAAAAAAAGAATACTTGACAATGTGACAACAACAGAGATCACAGGAGTACAATGTCACAAGTGAATATTACATTTGAATCAAAAGATAACATTGGTCGATTGTCGATAATGGCATACGTTATTTATAATCAGATTTACATAACAAATCTTTAACTATTTAAGTAGAATTTGAGTTCATATTGATTACAATTGTATATATAAAAACAACACCTAGTATCCTATAAAACAAGTATATTTTCATGATTATAATTAAATACTGTAAAAGAAATTAAAGACATCCTTTTTCTTCTTTCTTCATATAAGTATTTTATAACTACACATACATTTAGGATAAATACTAAAAAATATCAAATTGATGTGACAATAATTAGAGATTAAATAAGTTGATTCTTATACTCGTATGTTATATATTAGATAGCAGTAGGTATGGTTTTTGTTTCAATTGATAAAATCACTACAAAAATTTCACCCTATTGCGCTTTTAAATTGTTATTATTGTAAATTTAATATTGCGCGTGTTATTGTAACATTTACGACATTCGTTTTTGCAAACTTATATTTAATAATATGTATGATTTCAATTTTTAATGGATAAATTATGGAAAGTAGTGACGAAAAGTTAGAATCTGTGAAAGATACTGTGACTAAAATCGTGATTGATTGTTTAAAGCTTAAAGATGAACAGAAGGCTACCCTTTCTGGTAGCACTAATTTAGCAAAAGATTTAAATCTTGATAGTCTTGATTTTGTAGACTTAGTAATGTGCCTAGAAGACCATTTCTCCATAGAAATTTCCGATGAAGAAGCACAAGAACTTGAAACTATAGATAAAATAGAAGAATATATACGTAATAAGTTATCGAGTAATAACTAATAGGAGCACCTTCTATGACAAAAAAGAGAGTTGTTATTACTGGGTTAGGTCTAGTCACTCCACTGGGTAGTGATGTGAAAACAGTATGGAATCTTTTATCTAAAGGAGTCTCAGGTATAAGGAAAATAAATAGATTTGACACATCTGACCTTGACTGTAAAGTAGCTGGCCAAGTAACAATGAAGTCTGAATCTGAAGAATATGTTTTTAATGCCGAAGATTATATATCAGGGAAAGATTTGAAAAAAATGGATACTTTTATTCATTTCGGTATAGCATCTGCTATTCAAGCAGTTAATGACTCGAACCTACTAGATTATAAAGGCCTTGACTATAATAGAGTAGGAATAATAGTAGGATCAGGAATAGGTGGACTTCCATTTATAGAGAAAACTGTTATATGTTTGCAAGATCGTGGCCCAAAAAGAGTCAGTCCTTTTTTTATTCCTGCAAGCTTAATTAATTTAGTATCTGGTCACATATCTATTAAGTATGGATTTTGCGGATTAAGTGATGCAGTAGTAACTGCATGTTCGACAGGAGCACATGCTATAGGCAATGCAGCAAGAATTATTCAATCTGGCGAGGCAGACGTAATTATAGCAGGTGGCACGGAAAGTGCAGTCTGTCGTATAGGGATTGCAGGATTTTCAGCTATGAAAGCACTCTCAATAAAGTTCAATGATACCCCAGAATTAGCATCACGTCCTTGGGATAAACAAAGGGATGGGTTTGTCATGGGAGAAGGTTCAGGAATAGTTGTATTAGAAGAGTATGAACATGCAAAAAAACGTGGAGCAAAAATATACGGAGAATTATTAGGGTATGGAATGACTTCAGATGCATATCACATATCAGCGCCTCATCCAGAAGGGAAAGGCGGAGCAAAAGCTATGGAGTTAGCTCTATCTAGTGCACAATTAAGACCAGAATCTATAAATTACATAAATGCACATGGGACTTCCACTCCTATAGGAGATAGTGCAGAGATTCAAGCAATAAAAAATGTATTCAAAGAAAGCATATATAAAATTCCAATATCGTCAACTAAATCTTCTATAGGGCATTTACTTGGAGCAGCAGGAAGTGTTGAAGCTATATTTTGTATACTTGCTATGAATACAGGAGTTGTTCCACCTACATTAAACCTATATGAGTCTTCCGAAGATCCACAATTAAATCTCGTTCCACTTAATACACAGGAACACAAGGTTAATTATTGTCTGTCCAATTCTTTTGGATTTGGCGGAGTAAATGTATCTTTGGTATTTGGTAAAGTATAAAATCATTTTTGGTATGCTATAACATCTCAATATATGACCTTGTGTTTTTATGTTTTTTGTTTATTAATCTAAACATTTTATTGATGTATTAAGTTGCTTCTTATTAACATGTACAAGCTTGATTATTTTGTTTTGTATCAGCTAGTTAAAATTCTAGCATGACATATATTCATTATATGAATTTTTTAATAAATATCAAATCTATATATCTAAAAATATGTATAAACAAACAATACCAATTATAATATTACTTTTATTACTAATTATTTGATTATTATTAGTTAATATTTTAATTTATATTATTAAATATAAATATAAAACTCACTATGCAAACCAAGAAAGAATTATCGAATCAAGAACTTATATCATGTCTTAGATTAATAAGGACACAAAATATAGGGCCATCAACATTCTATGCCCTAATTAAGCTATATAAAACTTGTCAACACACACTAGAAGTCCTACCAAGTTTAATAAAGAAATCTAGAATCAATAATAAAATTGACAATATATGTTCTACTGAAGTAGCAGAATTAGAGATTGAAAATACTAGCAAGATCGGTGGTAAAATAATTACAGCATTTGACGAAGACTACCCAGAAATCCTACGTAATATCCACGATTACCCCCCAGTTCTAACAGTATTAGGAAATTCACTCTTATTAAAAGAAAAAATAATAGGGATTGTAGGAAGTAGGAATCCTTCAATTAATGGAAAAACCTTTGCTTACAAGCTATCATATGAATTAGCTAATTCTGGCTTTGTTATAGTATCCGGGCTAGCAAGAGGGATAGATAAATCTGCACACGATATAATTTCTCATCAATTACCAACAATTGCTGTAATGGCAAGTGGGATCAATATAGTGTACCCACAAGAAAACACACATCTATATAACACTATAATAGACAAAGGAGGATTAATAATTACAGAATTTCCTTTTTCTACATTACCAAGAGCCCAATTATTTCCACAACGTAATCGCATAATTTCTGGATTATCGCTTGGAGTAGTAGTTGTTGAAGCTTCCATACAATCAGGATCACTTATTACAGCAAATTTTGCCTTAGAACAAAACAGAGAAGTATTCGCAGTCCCTGGATCACCACTCGATCATAGATGCAGAGGAAGCAATAGCCTAATAAAAAATGGAGCAAAATTAGTAGAATCTACAAGTGACATAATAGAAAGTCTAAAATTTAACAGTTACAAACCCCATGCCCAGTACCCACTATTCGATAATATAACAAAAAGTAGCAATAATTTCCATGAAATCAATAATGCAAAAGACATGATTTTGCAGTATATTACCCATAGCCCAACTGAAATTGAAGAAATCATCGAATTTACCAATTTGAATATAAGTAGTATTCTAACAGCCTTAGTTGAGCTAGAAGCATCAAAAAAAATAGAAAGATTTCCTAACAATAAAGTTGCTCTAGTACATTAAGAGAATTTCAAGATTTCAAAAAAATCAACATTTTTCAGTATCTTACACAAATAAGTCACTGTTAAATATTATACAGACCATGTAATAATAGAAAGTTCTACATAACAAAATTATTCTAACATAGAGCAAACTTTAAGATTCATAACATCAATATTTGTATAAAATTATTTTGTTCCAGCACCTCATATAAGAAGCTATTACTTAACCACACAAACTAAAAAACAACAAGATTCTTCACAATAAAATTGTCTCAACATAGAAGCAACCTTTAAGATCTATAAAATCAATACTTTATATAAAATTATTTTGTTCCAGCACCTTATATAAGCAAGTTACTTTTATATATCCATAGAGAAATACCCATAAAAATGTATATCAACCTTTTCTAAATATACAAATTCAAGACTACTTTGAAAATCACCCAATTAAAATATATACATCCTGTGAATAAACATAATCCATACCTTCATAAAATTGAATTTATCTCATATATTATAGACTTATACTAATTTTCTTATACAATTACTCTATAATCCAACTTGGTAAAAGTAGATAATTAATACAAAATTCTATATTTATCACACATAGTACAATATTATTAAATACCTTGCTAAGATAATCTGAGTCTAGTTACTAACCTCATAAACCTTATAAGCTTCTATACCAATTATTTTATCCATAATCATGATAATAAAAAACTAGATATAACTAGGCAACATTAAATGTACAAATTCATACATATACACCTTATCCACAAACCTATCTATTATCTCCTTGCAAAAAGCTTATCTACTTCAACTAAACTCAATTCTACATAAGTTGGTCTACCATGATTACATTGTCCAGAATGTGAAGTATTTTCCATATTTCTTAAAATAGCATTCATTTCTTCAACCTTTAATCTTCTACCACTCCTAATAGAACTATAACATGCTATTGTACCACATATATTCTTAATTTTATCATCTAAGAATAAAGTATCACCTACTTCCATAACACTATCAATTATATTCACAACAAGCGATTTAATATCAAAACTTCCAAAAATTGCTGGGACTTCCCGTACTATGACTGACATATTACCAAGTGGTTCAATGAGTAATCCAAGTTTTAATAATTTTTCCTTATATTCAACAAGTAGTTCCAAATCAAGATGACTATTCATTTCAACAATTTCAGGTATCAATAGTATTTGACGTTTTATCCCCTCTTTTTCCATAACTCGCTTCATATATTCATAAGTTAATCTCTCATGGGCTGCATGCTGATCAACAATAACAATAGAATCCTGAGTTTGAGAGATAATATACCTATTGTGTATTTGGCACAAAGCATAACCTAATGGGTAAGTATCAATTAATTCTAAATCAACAGAATCACTTATAACACTAAACTTATTACTATTTATATCAGAGGACTCTTGTAGAAGATCGTTAGCTAAACTAACAAAATCTTTATTCTCTTTCAATATATCCAAATTAGTAGTTTCTACTCCAGGTTTTTTCTTGTCATTATGGTCTCCAAAATTCTCATCAATTCTCTCCTCTTCAAGCTTATCTGCTATTGTTCTTGAATCTTTACAAAAAGAACTACTATTACCACATAAAGATTGACCATCTGCATCTATATCTGTAGAACTATGTTTTTGTATACTATTATTAAATAATTGTTTCTTATTTTGAAGAAGCTTAAAAAATTCAGAAGAAACATTATTACCAATATTTCGTGAGTTTCTCATATTAGCAATATTGTTCTGAATAAAATGATCATTTTCAAGTTCACCAATAGACTTTAATTTCATATTTATGTTGACAGATAACGCTTCTCTAATTGCATTAACTACAGTTCTATATACTAATTTTTTATCCTGAAATCTTACTTCAGATTTATTTGGATGAACATTAGCATCAACTTGATCACATGGAATATCAAGATGCAATACAACAACCGGATATTTATCCTTTTCTATAAAATCACTATAAGCATATCTCACTGCACCTATCAGTAAATTATCATAAATAGGGCGACCATTAACAAAAGTATATATAAGACTTGACTTACTGCGACTTAATGTAGGAGATCCAATGTACCCCGACAATTGAATCCCCTTCTCTTTTACACTTACTAGTGGTAAAGAATTTTTATAAAACTCCACTCCCAAAGTTTTTATTTCAGATAATCTATCAATATTTGATTGTTGCTTTAAATACTTAAATATCTGCTTGTTATCAACAAATAATGAAAACATTATACCATGATTTACCATAGCCAACTTATTAATCATATCAATAATAGATTGAATTTCTGCTTTTTCTGTTTTAAGAAATTTTAATCTATTAGGCGTAGCAAAAAATAAATCTCTTACTTCAATATAAGTACCACAAGAAAGTGCATCTGGTGTTAACTCTTGTGTTTTCTCTCCACCTTCAAATACCATTAACCATGCAGTATCAGAATCCTGATGTTTTGAAACCATTTTTACTTTACTAACAGCTGCAATAGAAGTTAATCCTTCCCCTCTAAACCCTAAAGATCTGACTTTAGATAAATCACCATCAGGAAGTTTAGATGTCGCATGACGAGCAAATGCAATTTCTATATCTTCTTTTTTAATTCCAATACCATCATCACTAACAATTATTAAATTACGTCCTCCACGTTCTATTGTAATACTAATAACAGTAGCTTTAGCATCTATTGAATTCTCAACTAATTCTTTAACTACACTAGCTGGACATTCTATAACTTCTCCTGCAGCAATTCTATTAATTGTTCTAGGATCTAATAGTATAATTGACATATGCTAACACTAATAACTGAAACAATATGTTACAAACGTACAGGAATAACAAGTATTTCTTAGTAATACAATCACTAAATATCTAAACATAAATCATCCAGCAATTTATTATTATAATACAACAATTCCTTAGAAATACGTAAAGACTTAATCTTATCAACCTACATAACTTACTACAATTAAAAATAGTACATATAAACCACACCATATACTTAACACTACTTTAAAGCAATGCACTATCTGTTAATAAAAACAGAATATATGATATATTCTCTACTTCATCAATAGAACGACAAATCACTAAAAACCTTTCTCTTCAAGCACATCAGTA
Organism: Ehrlichia muris AS145; assembly: GCF_000508225.1. Lineage (GTDB taxonomy): Bacteria > Pseudomonadota > Alphaproteobacteria > Rickettsiales > Anaplasmataceae > Ehrlichia > Ehrlichia muris. Next base: position 265,589 of record NC_023063.1, on the reverse strand, counting down.
TATGGGAACGTTAATGTTACTATAGTACCTAAATTAGGCTCACTTTTTATTTTGAATACTCCATTCATCAATTCAACTAGCTTCTTACTTAATGGTAACCCCAATCCTGTACCTTCATATTTACGAGCATGTCTACTATCCACTTGTCCAAAAACAGACATAACTTTATACAAATCTTGCTGTGCTATACCTATACCATTATCAATAATTTCAATAATAACTACTTCCTCTTCAAGATTATATTCTACTACTAATTTTACACATCCATTTTCAGGAGTAAATTTTATTGAATTAGACAACAAATTAATTATCACTTGCTTCATTCTTTTAGGATCTGCAATCATTACAGCCTTATTAGGTGGTAATACTTTTTCAAGTTTTACTTTTGCCTGCTCAGCTCTTGGAAGCATCATATTAAAGCAGGAAGAAACAATTTTTCCTAGATCAAATTTTACAAATTCCACTACTAATTTATCAGCTTCAGCTTTAGAAAAATCTAAAATATCATTAATTAAGCTCAATAAATGAATACCAGCATTGTGAATATCATTTATATATTCCTTATAATGAATATTCTCTATAGCACCCATAGATTCAGCTTTCATCATCTCCGAAAATCCAATAATAGAGTTCAATGGAGTACGCAACTCATGACTAATATTTGCAAGAAACTGTGATTTACTTACATTTTCTTGTTCTGCTACTTCTTTCGCTTCTTTTAATTCCAAATTAGCATCATACTGCCTACTTAGCATATTTGTATTTCTATAATATATACCCCAAGTTACAACAACAAATATAATAATGATTAGTACAACTATTACTAAAAATACAGTATAGAAGTTTACAATAACACTAGATAAATTCTCTGAATTTTTAACTATCTTCAAAAACATCAAAGGACTACTATCTTTATCATACAATGAGAATATAGGAAATATAGAAGCAGTAGTTGCCCCATGAGTAATCTTATGATCTACATATTCCCCTTTCAATAATGAATTCATATCCTCAGAACACAACAGTAGATCTTGATCTGCAATATCTTCACTACTTCTATTAGAGAATATAATATTCCCATCTACATTATATAAAATAACGTGAAGATCTTTTACTCCACCTAAAGCTTTGAGAAATTCAGCACGTAATTTTATTAGTAAATTCATATAGTATGTATTGGTCGCTACATGACTTGGAGCTTTTGCTAACAATTGAACATACTTATTGATAACAGAATTAACAAGTATTGCCTTAATATTCAGATTGATTTCCTTTGACACTTCATACAAATAATCATCCCTTAGGTATATATGTGTATAACCAACCGCAAAAAACAAAGTAATCACCAAAAACATTAACAACAAAATTCGAAAATATTTCATATATACATCCAACCACCCATATCCATGATAATATGTATATGGTACTATTTATAAACTTTTTCTTAGTTGACCTATAACAATATCGTGCTATCATAACACACGTAGCTTGCATTGCTATATACGTAAATAGCTATATTAAAATTTTAAAGGAAATTAAAATGAATAATTCAGTAATTTTACCAGTATATGCACCATCTAGTACCACTTTTTCACATGGAAAAGGAGTTTATTTATATGATTACCATGGAAAAAAGTATGTAGATTTTTATGCAGGAATTGCGACCAGCTCCTTAGGGCATGCTCATCCAACATTGGTAAATGCACTGAAAACACAGGGTGAAAAACTTTGGCACGTATCAAATTTACATACAATACCTGAAGCTATAAAGCTAGCACAAAAGTTAGTAGATATTAGCTTTGCTGACAAAGTATTTTTTGGGAATTCAGGCGCAGAGTCCATAGATTGCTGCTTGAAAATAGCAAAATCATATCAATGTGGGAAAGGTAATACCCAACGTCATCGATTCATCACAATAAAAAAATCTTTCCACGGAAGAACATATGCTGCATGTTCAGCAAATGATCCAAGTAAATTCTCTCCTTTACTTAAACCATATGTTGAGTGGTTTGATAATGTAAATCCTGATATCACATCCGTAAAAAATGCAATTAACAAAAACACAGGTGCAATATTAGTAGAGCCCATACAAGGAGAAGGTGGAATAAATGTACTTGATGATTCTTTTTTAAAAGAGTTACGTACGATCTGTGATCAAAATGATATATTATTAATTTTTGATTGTGTACAATGTGGAAGTGGAAGAACAGGAAAGTTTTTTGCTTATGAACACGTCGGAGTAACCCCTGACATATGTTGTATTGCAAAAGGATTAGGTGGAGGTTTCCCTATATCAGCAACTCTAGCAACTAACAACGCTGCTCAGTTTATGGGTCTTGGCATGCATGGTTCTACTTTTGGAGGAAATCCGCTAGCAACTACTATTGGCCTGGCTGTAGTTCAAGAAATTTTAAAAGATGGTTTTTTAGACAATGTAACTAAAAATAGTCATTACCTATACAAAAAACTAGAAGATTTAGCCAGTAAGTTTCCAGTAATTGAACAAATCAGAGGTAGGGGACTTATGATAGGGGTGAAAGTCAACACTGACAGTAGATCATTAGTGAGTGGATTAACAAGTTACGGATTACTAACTAGCGTTGCAAGCGGTGATACTTTAAGAATAGTGCCTCCTTTGATAATTACTCAACAAGAAATTGATGAAGGTATTGCTATATTAGAAAGTTATTTGCAAGATAAACACCGTTAATAAAACTTACATGGTGTTCAAATTTTTAATAAGTGCTGCAACTTATAATATGGGTTAGTGAGCTGTACGTTGCTAGTTATAAGTAATGGTTATGTTACAATTAAAAATAACTAAGTATAAAAATTATTAGTACACTAAAAAATTGACTATAAAGTAAGTATCATCAATGAAAATTAGCTTGATGTTTCGTAATTTATATGGTACCCTTTAATATATGTTTGTATTGTGTGTTCACATACGTTTGTGATCATCTCAGCTATTTTTAAGTTAACATGGTATAGAGCTATGATGGTAATGAAACATGGAGAAATACATCTTAATGAGCAATGTAAATATGGTCTAGGTAAACCAAGATCTTCATCTGAATTACGCACTTTTCTTAAAAATTTACTAGATAAAAAGCCTAAAAAAGTGATAGATTATAACAAATTATTTATAATGATCTCTTTTATTGGGCTAGTAATAGAAGCAGCATCTTCTGTACTCAATTTAGTATCAACCCATGTTTTTGTTTCTGAACGCACTAAACACATGGCAGCTGTTATTTTTTATATTACCTGTATAATAGTTACAGTTGCCATGATTATCAGTTCAGCACTTGCAATAAAAGAATCAGTAAATAACAAAAAGCTCATTCAAGATTCATCAGAAACATCAGGTAAGAAAAACAGTAATGAATCTATAAAACGTAATAGGTTGATAAAAAGACAGGCTGATATTCAAATTTCTGAGAATTCTCTTACTATTATTTCACAATTGATGTGGATCGTAGTCTCCGTCACATCATTAACAATGCTTTTTACAGTTGGTAACAACCCAACACTTGACCAACTAAGTTTATTCTTATCAGTCACTGCACCTTTTTTAGGTATCTTGTCTTGTGTTTTAAGGTTAGTAGATGCAAATATATCACGCAAAACAGGTAACTCCGAGAAACAAAAGAGACAAGCTCGTAGTTTCACAATCCTATGTGCTGTTATTTTAGCTTTTGAGGTGATTCATTGTAACTGTCATATTCTAGAAGCTATATCACTTGGTGGAAGAATGCATGATCTTTATAATTATCAAAATACTGCTGTACTATGTTTAGAACTGGTAACAGTACTTGTGTTTATTGTGGCATTCTTTATAGAAAAGTATATCGATAGCAAAGCTGAAAAAGAGCATGATTCAGGTGTCAATAGTCATCACTCTGGTAGTTTAGATGATGCTAGCATTACTTCTACTGAATCCCAGCTTAGTATTCAAGGCTGCTGAATTGTAGTTACAACTAACCCATTTTAATAAAAGATTTGAAGATCCAAAATTTATAATATCCTTGCCTTTCCAACAGCATAAGGTGTTCGCAGTACGATTCTTCGAGACAATAACTATATAAGAGACCACACCTAATATTATAGCAACTAAACCAGAATTAGTACTATTTTAGCTTATCATCCTGGTAATCCATAACAATGTGGCATTTTGAAAACCTTGAAAAACAAAAGCAGCCTCAAAAACTATATAGTAGCAATTATACAGTCATAACGAGCTAAAAAGTATTAATACAGAAGAAGAATTACAGTTTTTTTACTTAACTTACCATCTTAGTAACCATTAGATAATCTTTGAATCTATAGAAAGAACAGAATCAATTTAATGGATTCATACTAGGGAAAAAACTCTAGTACCATATTATCGGTTGTATATTAGTAAGTTTTCTGAAGAAAGAATTATATCAAAAGCTGCTACACTGCAGAAACAGTACTAAGCTTAACGTTTTACAGCAATATTAATAAATCAAAAAAACACACAGAAGGAGAATTTTAGTATCCTACTACTCACAGTTCTAGTACCATATGATACTTTCATCTAGAAACAGAATAGCAGTATTAAAAGTTAGATATATTATAAAATATACTAGAATACAATTTCGACAAACATATCAAAAAATGTTGATAATAGCAATTCCCTATATTACTCAAGCAATATTTCACGTTTCCCAGTATTTGCAATTCCAATAACACCATCTCTTTCCATGCGTTCTACTAAATTTGCAGCTCTATTATATCCTATTCTCAACTGTCTTTGTATATAACTAATAGAAGTTCTTCTATCTCTCATCACTATCGAAACTGCTTGTTGATATAATTCATCATCTCGCTCAGAAATATTATCATCTATACAGTAATCATAATCTTGTTGGACCTGTGTAATCCCTTCTATATACTCCGGAATACCTTGAGATTTTAAATATTCAACAATACTCTGTACTTCATCATCACTAACAAAAGCTCCATGAACACGTATTATCCTACCACCAGATACCATATACAGCATATCACCCATACCAAGTAACTGCTCTGCCCCCTGTTCACCAAGAATAGTCCTACTATCTATTTTTGACGTTACAGCAAAACTGATCCTTGTTGGAAAATTTGCCTTTATTACCCCTGTTATTACATCAACAGAAGGACGCTGAGTTGCCATAATTATATGAATTCCAGCAGCTCTCGCCATTTGAGATAATCTTTGTATCGAAGACTCAATTTCTTTTCCAGCCACAAGCATTAGATCTGCCATTTCATCTACTATTACTACAATATAGGGAAAAACACGAGGTTCTATTACAATCTTCTCAAAAATTGCTTCCCCTGTTTCTTTATCAAATCCTGTCTGCAATACTTTTTCAAGAACTCTATTTTCACTAATTGCTTCCTTAATTTTATCATTATAACCAACAATGTTACGCACTCCAATATCAGACATTAACCGATAGCGATTCTCCATTTCACTTACTACCCACTTTAAAGCAGCAATAGCTTTTTTAGATTCAGTCACTACTGGAGTTAATAAGTGTGGTATAGAATTATAGACTGATAACTCTAATACTTTAGGATCAATCATAATCATTTTACATTGATCCGGAGTTAAGCTATAAACCAGAGATAAAATCATAGTATTAATTGCCACAGATTTTCCAGAACCTGTAGTACCAGCAATAAGAATATGCGGCATTTTCACTAAATCAGCTATGACTACTTCTCCATCTATTCCTTTCCCTAAAGCTATAGGTAACTTAAGTTTAGAATCCCTATATTGTTGACTTTCTAACAAATCACGTAACATCACTATTTCCCTATAGTGATTAGGCAATTCTATACCCATAACATTCCTTCCAGGAATAACTGATATACGTGTCGACAAAGCACTCATAGAACGAGCAATATCATCAGATAACCCTATAACCCTCGATGACTTAGTCCCAGCAGACGGCTCGAATTCATACAACGTTACTACCGGACCATATCTAATATTAACTATCTTTCCATGTATAGAAAAATCCTTCAACACCTTGTCAAGTAGACTAACAACATTATTATCTGGACGAAATTCTCTTCCATCTGTTGGATTAGATTTAGATAAATAATTAACACTAGGTAATATAAACTCCTTTTTCTTTTTTTTTTCTTGAATTACTTGAAGATTTATCTGAGGTTTATTATAAACCATTTCTTCTCTTTCACTACCGCATTCATCATCATCTTTTTCATTATCACTATACCCATCATCATCTTTTTCATTATCACCATACCCATCATCATCTTTTTCATTATCACCATACCCATCATCATTTTCTTCATTATCACCATACCCATCATCATTTTCTTCATTATCACCATACCCATCATCATCTTCTTCATTATCACTATATCCATCATCATCTTCTTCATTATCACCATACCCATCATCATTTTCTTCATTATCACTATATCCATCATCATCTTCTTCATTATCATCATATTCATCATCATCTTCTTCATTATCATCGTATCTATCATCATTATTTTCTTTAATTTGATACTCTAATCCTTCTCTATCTAAAAAATCCAACTCGTCTGCTAATCCGTCTTCTACTACTTCTTCTATCAACTCTTTTGTTAACCCTTCCTCATTTAGTAAATTTTTAACATTGTAAAACTCTTGAGCTTGCCCTACATCTTGATGAACTTCTTCTCTTTTAGTAACATCACTAGTATTGCTATGTTTATGAGTCAACTTACTAAATATTCTTAAAAAGATACCATAAAGATATACAACTTTTTTCCAACCAATAATCCCAGCAATACCTACTAGTATTATAGCAAGTAGCACAATAATTGGAAAATTATGAAAATAAGTACCTAAAACACCACAATAATCACACTTATGAATGATCTTCAGAGAAATATTCGATATCAGTCCACTTATCCCAGACACAATAACAAGGCTATTAATAAGGTACAAATAAATGTTCCTATTAATACCATATAAGATATTAACAATACAAAAGATCATTAAAGGAATTATCACAAGACTAGATATGCCAAATATCTGTACTAAAATATCAGCTACATGAGATCCAATAATCCCACACAAATTTTTTACAGGAGAGTCAGTTGCCACATTGAAAGATACATCATCAGCATGATAAGTAAGGATTGATAAAGATATAAATGCTACAATAAAGGACAGTGACAATATTCTAATAAATAAAAAAGCTCTATTAAGTACAGATTTCATAGCCTCAACTATCTTACCCAAAATAGTAACGCAAAGCATACCTTACAAAATTAATAAATACTAATAACAGAAGAGGTGAAAGATCAAAATTATAGGAAATAGTAAAAGGAAAAATCCTTCTAATAAAACCCAAAGCAGGAGATATTAACTTAGATAATAACAAAAAGACACTATTAACAATCTCATTATACCTATTTACAATATTGAACACTATCAACCAGCTTAATATTATCCAGAGTATCAAAGAGAAATTATAAATACTCAACAATGTATCAAGTAAATATACTAAAGGATGCATAAAGTAATAGTTCTCTAAAATTAATAATATATATTAAACATTGAGTGTACAATACACTAAAATTATAGTCAATCAAAAGAGAAAAATTCAACTTGAAAAACTCAAGAGTATTATTTATTATGTAAAGTTTACTTTAATTTTTGATCCTCAATGGGTTTATTAGTAACTTCAGTACTTAGTATACTTATACTACTAATTTTATCTGCGTTTTTTTCTGCTGCAGAAACAAGCATAACTTCAATTAGTAGCTCGCTTATCCACAAATTAATGTTACAAGGTAATAAGAGAGCTCAAATCATTAACACATTAAGTCAAAAGAAAAAGCTTGTGATCAACACTGTGTTAATAGGTAATACTATCATAAACATAACAGCTTCCTCTATTGCAACAGCAATTTTTATTGAAATTTTAGGACCGCAAGGAATATTGCTTTCAACTGTTATTATGACATTTTTTATATTAATATTTTCTGAAGCATTACCAAAGAGCTATGCTATACTCAATCCAGAAAAGACTGCTTTACTCATATCGTGTCCGCTATCATTTTGTGTGTTAATTTTATCTCCAATAACATTATCGATACAATACATGATAGACTTTATCTTAAAAATTCTAGATATGCATAAAGATAAAGAAATTATTTCAGCAGCAGAAGCTATGAGAAACTTAATATCATTACATGACAGTAAAGGAACTATGCTTAAACAAGACTTAGACATGTTAAGTAGCATATTAGACTTGGCAGAAACAGAAATTTCACAAGTAATGACTCACAGGAAAAATTTACTAGCTTTTAACATAGATATAAATATAAATGATCTAATAAAAAAGATACTAGCAAGTTCTCACAGCAGAATACCATTGTGGAAAAACCAAGAAGATCAAATTATAGGAGTAGTACATGTCAAAGATGTAATAACACTAATACGAGAAAAAGGTAAAAACATTACTCAAGAAGACCTTTATAGAGTAATGACAAAACCATGGTTTGTTCCAGACACAACTTTATTGAGTGTACAGCTTCATAACTTCCTAAAAAATAGAAAACATCTTGCCTTAGTTATAGATGAGTATGGAGCATTACAAGGAATAGTAACACTAGAAGACGTTATTGAAGAAATAGTTGGAGACATAACAGATGAACATGATATTACTACAGAAGCTCCTATAAAACAAATTTCTGAAAATATATATCATATTAACGGGTTTACTTCCATTAGAGACATTAATAGACAATTACGTTGGAATCTACCTGATGAAGAAGCATCAACGTTAGCAGGAGCAATTGTATATGAGGTCGAACGTATACCTGAAGAAGGAGAGGAATTTTTACTATACGGATTATCATTCAAAATACTAAAGAAAAGTGGTCATACTATTTCTAGTATTCAAGTTGACACATCTCCACAAGATATATCCATTATAAAACATAAGGTAGAATAATAAATGCAACCGTTTATGCTTTTCCACTATAAAATGAGGTATAAAACATCTTTTTAAGATCTAAATAAATGATCCAACATCTATTCAGCTAAAACAGAAATATCTGTTATTAAAGCCCACATGAAATTCAACAATTTCATCCAAAATTTTTTTACATGATGCTGATAAAAGATAGTCCATCATCATAATAAACAAGAATTGATAAAAGAACAAATGTCATAATAAAAAGTAGTAAAAATACTTAAAAAAGTTTTATTAAGTACAGATTTAACATCTACAACTGTTTTATCCAACATAATAATGAAAAATATACCATCCAAAATTAAAAAAATACTAACAATACAAGATAGAAAAAAATACATATATTACAATAAATATAGTATTCTCAAGCAGATTTCATATAAGCACAAATCATTATTAAATAATAAATCTATTGATCTCATATAGTAAAAGGTAAATTTAAGTGTAACATGCAATTTAAATATCAAAACACCTAAAAGATACCTAAACTATGGTCATATATATAATGTCATCGTTTCTAAAACATGTGAAGATAAACACGTTATTCATTATGCATATACTTCATAATAAGTTTATACATTCACTATTTTCAAGCGTATAATTATTAGGTAAGAATTTTGAATCACTACAATAAGATATTTATTTCACCAATAAATTTTTTATTACTTAATAACATTAAGATCCTAATATTGCTTTACAGATTTAAAATTCTATAGATCTATAGGATACACAATCTATATCACAATTTTATACATAACAAATATATGTGAATATTCAATAACATATAGATTTACATTTTTGTATAAATTCATATGTAACATTATCAGGATGTTTACTATTTAAAACTGCCGATATAACAGCTATTCCATTAACACCAGTTCTAATTACTGAATCCACATTTAGCAAATTAATTCCACCAATAGCCACAATTTTAGATCGTAAATTTCTAACCCAATAGTCAAGCAAATTCACACCCTGCGGCATAAAATCCATATTTTTTAATGTAGTTGGGAAAATAGGACCAAAAGCAATATATGAAGGACGAAAACATTTAGCTATTGCTAATTCATGATAACAATGAGTACTAACACCTAATCTCAACCCTGCATTAAATATTTCATTAAAATTTGCACCTTTTAAATCCCCCTGCCCTAAATGTACTCCATAAGCCTTATACTTTATTGCAAGCTGCCAATAATCATTTATAAATAGTTTAACATCATTTTGATTCGCAATATGAATACCTTCTTTTATTTTTTCTTCTATTTTTTCTATTAGCTCATCCTTAATTCTTAATTGTACAACTTTAACTCCTAAATCAATTACATATTTTAACCAAAACAAATCTGGTACTATTTGATAAAAACCTATAGGATCAAGTATAGGATGAAAATTTTTATCAAAGTAATCATCTTTATTGAGCATAATAGTTGGAAAACATTCTTCATCTAAAAAACTAACGTTCTTAACAGATCTATTAGCAAAAGCTCTGGCTATAACTAAAGCATCTTTTTGAAAATCATAAGGATTTAAACACTTGCTTACTAATGTAGATGCTTTATATACAGACAAGAAATCTTCTTTGGTATTAGATGATATTCTGTTATATAAAAACCATAAGCCCTCTACTCCATTAAAATAATAGTCCCAGCACTTATCGTGTTTTTGATCTATAACATCAATAACATATATGCTCTTCTTTTTTATAGAGTATAAGAAATCTACACTTCTAACAATATCTTCAGGATCTTCTAACCGACTAGTACAACAATATTGTACTAAATCCCTTTTATCTACAATACATACTTCATTCAAATCATTTTCAAACATAAAAAAGCTATAACATCAAATCCATACAGGTATACAATGATAAATCACATAGAAATCCCAAAACCTTAAAAATACACAACATACAGTCACATAACATACGAAATTACAAAATCAGCAAACTATGTAACATATTAAAAATACACTTATTATACAAGACAGACAAACCTTATTAAGATAAATTATGTACAAGACACCTATATTCTACAGATACATCGATAACAAGATTTGCTATCCCTTAATTGATTTACTAAAATTGATATGTATTTCACATCACAATTTCATCAATAAAATTACCTGACATACAATCTGTTCTTATCAAAAAAGAAAATCTACATTTCACAAATTAGAAAAGTAGTTAAGCATTTTATTTAATACACACACTTCACATGCACAGCACACCTAGTACTATCAATGCTGCATTTTATTGAAATACTGAATAATCGTTGCTGCTATTTCCTCAACTTATTTAATACACACACTTCACATGCACAGCACACCTAGTACTATCAATGCTGCATTTTATTGAAATACTGAATAATCGTTGCTGCTATTTCCTCAACAGATTTTTGCGTAACATCTATAATAGGCCAACCATTTTGAACACATATCCTTTTTGTTTCTTTAACTTCCATCAGTACATGCTCATAATCAACATACTGATAATTATTTTGATTCTTCATAGAAACTAATCTTGCCCTTCTTATTTCTATTAACCTATTAATATCAATAGTTAATCCTACAATAAGTTTATTCTTCATGTTCGACAGGTCTACAGATAAGTCAATAGAATGCACTAAAGGTATATTCACTACCCTATATCCACGATAAGCCAAGTATATACTGGTTGGAGATTTTGAAGTTCTAGAAACACCTAAAATAATTATATCAGCTTGATCTATATCCCAAAGATTCTGTCCATCATCATGTGCAATAGTATAATTAATTGCATCTATACGGGTAAAATATTCATCATCTAATCCAATATTAGTATTAACATATGGATCTTTCTTAACATGTAAATAACAAGAAATTTCTCTAATAACATGTGATAATACAGGAATACATGGTATCTCATGTACACCAGCTTTTTGTTTCAAATATTTTCTTAATTCATCATCAAACATTGTATACATGATAAAATTATACTTATCCTTTTCAATCAACGACATTATTTTATCTATCTGCTCATAATCATTAATAAATGACCAAACAAATTCACTAACTTCTATAGATTTAAAATGTTCTAATGCAGACCTAGCCACTGAAGCAACAGTTTCACATGTAGAATCAGAAATTAAATGCAGATTTAAAATAATAGGAGTACTCATATAAAATAGATTACTGATATAATATAAATGCTAACAATAGCTTCCAAAAAAATCTGTTTCATTTAAGTGCACGTATACAGCAAGAATAAGACAAACAATTTTTTTTATTAAAGCTCCGACTCGTATTTTTTATAACATATTTTAACAATCGATATTACCTCACTATTGAAGAAGTCGCATGCAGTGACTACAAAACATAAACTTAACACTAATATTGATATTAACAATAACTATATAAGTTATTATTAATTTATAAGAAAATTATAAATAAATTTTAGTGGATACCTAAGTAGAATAAATATTAATTTATTATTCTTTATCTAAAAACCTATGACTTTATTACTCAATATTTTTTTATTATTCTACCGTATAGATATCTACTAATCAACATACATTTTATGAATAACAAAATTCAGAATACAGTATTAACAGTAACATTATAACTATAGCAATACATACCAGGTAGCAACCTTATATTTTTACACTTCCCTTACAATTAAAACATAATACATGCCCTCGAGTTACCGACTTCATTTCTTCTGGAGTAACACAAACATCACATGACATACATTTTACACTAGCAGGAATTAATTTATCATCAACTACAATTCTATCATCAAAAGTAAAACAATCACCTTCCCAAAGATTATTCTTATTTTGAGTACTTTTAAAATATTCCAATATTCCTCCCTTTAAATGATACACTTTACTAAAACCTAAATCTTTCATAAAAGCTGTAGATTTCTCACATCTAATACCACCTGTACAATACATTGCTATAACAGGATCTTGCTCTACTTTATCAGATGCCCAAGAAACAGCCCATTCTGGAAAATCACGGAAACATTTAGTTTGAGGATTTATTGCATTCTTAAACTTTCCAAAATTGATTTCATAGGTATTTCTAGTGTCTATAGTATAGACATTAGGTCTAGAAATTAAATCATCCCAATCTTGTGAAATCACATACTCCCCACATACAGAATTATCAAGATCTTCAATACCCAAACATACCAATTCCTTTCTTAATTTAACTTTCATTTTAGAAAAAGGATTATGTATAGCAAAACTTTTATGATATTGTATATTTTTTAATCTATCATCCAGATTCAGAAAAGAGAAGAACTGATCTAAAGAACTTTGCTCATCCGCTGCTATTGTAGCATTAATTCCCTGCTCAGCTAAAATTATAGTACCTTTTATACCATGTTGTATACAAAACTCCCTTAATACAGGTTGAATATCATAATAATTAGATAAATGTACAAAACGATAAAAAGTTGAAACTACGTACCCCATATTATGCTTCTCTTGAACCCCCTCAATATCTCTAATATATTTCATAAAGGCAACACTGTCAATTAAGCTTAACTGGCAACTATTACACATTACTATAACACTACATAGCTCTCATATCTTAGCAACAGAAATTATCAACAGGTAAAATTCTTTGGAAGAATAAATACATATAGAAATTACGACTAATACATCGTACGAATATGTACATTCTATTAATACATGTGCTTAAATAAAATTTACACAGATTAAGTAATAGAACTATTTAAAACACTATGACCGTGTATAAAATCATTAATATTACACGGATTCCTTCCTTCAAGTTGTACTACAAGTGGAACCAAAACACTGTTTTTACATTTAATATTCATATAAGAATCAATAACTGTTCCAGGTTTCAAATCCTGAACATCGTCACCAGAATAATAATTAGCCTTCAATATTCTGAGTCTTTTACCATTAAAAAACAAAAATGCTTTAGGGTACAAAGCTCTAATTTGCCTACATATAACCTGGGCTGTTTCATTACAATCTATATGGAAATCTGTTATCTTATTAGTATACGTCGCATCATCATCATTCTGCTTAATAGGAACTAAATTATCAATATTGTTTAGTACTTCAACTAACATTGAACTCCCTAGGTTAGATAGTTTTTTGCTTAAAGTTTCAATATTATCTTGTTCATCTATAGGAATATCTCTTTGTAATAAAATATCTCCTTCATCGAATAGCTCATTCATTTGCATAATGGTAACTCCAGTTTTTTCATCACCTGATAGAATTGCATAATGTATAGGTGCTGCCCCACGCCACCTTGGCAATAATGACGGATGTATATTTATACATCCGTATTTAGGTATTGATAATACACCCTGTGGAATAATTAACCCATATGCAACTACTACAATAACATCTGGATTTAACGCTAAAATTCTTTCCTGCTCATAATCATGCTTTAAAGATTTTGGAGTATTAACCTCTATATTATTTTGCTCAGCAATAACATGAATAGGTGTTTTAGTCAGTATTTTACCTCTCCTTCCAGCAAGTTTAGGAACTCTCGTATATACAGCAACAATCTCGTGATTTTTCTCTTCAATAAGACACGATAATGCTGATATAGAAAACTCAGGAGAACCCATAAATATTATTTTCATAGCAAAATCTATTCAGTTACATACAGCCTTATTTATATCAAATATATAAATAAGGCAAGACTAACCCAGTGGGCTCTTTAATTTTTACAAAAAACATTATGTAACAACACAATATAGATACAAAATTTAGATCATATTTGCTGAAGACAAAACCAAGCATACAACTTGTAAAAAAACAGACTAAATTGTACTAAACTTTAGTTCTAAATATAACAGTACAAAACAACTTACTAGAGGTAGGGCTGGTAGGACTTGAACCTACGGCCATATCGTTATGAGCGATCCGCTCCAACCAACTGAGCTACAGCCCCATAGTTACTAAGAAACATAAATGATATTTTTATGTATCATATACAACAGCAATTTACAACAAAAAATTAATGCTATAATACTTTAAAACATTATTGAAATACTATTAAATAATCTTAACATATATCACATCATACCTAATCAACATCTATATTTTCTATCATAAACTCAACTTTCACCATAGTACTTATACCTGCACAAGTAATCCAAAGACATAACTTATTTTATTAAAAACCACTCTATATTGCTAATATTAACTTATAAAAAACCCACTAGTATACCAAAGAAACCATCCACTAAACCAACAAACAGATTCAAAATATTGCTCTAAATCATAATTCTAATTGATAAAACTATGTGTTACTACACTATAATAATAACCAAACTAACCACTTTTAATAAAAAGCTTTTATAGAATTATATACGTGCTAATGCTGTACTGCATCTACATCATCAATCTCCACCATATCTTGTGTTACAATATGATCTTGCTTTATAATATCAACAATCTGACAAGTCAATGCTGCACTAATTACTTCATCAACATTGGAAACAAAAATTAATTCTAACCCTTTCTTAATATTATCTGGAATTTCTACAATATCCTTTTCATTTCTAGACGGTAATATAACTGTTTTTATCCCACTTCTCAACGCAGCTAATAGTTTTTCACGCAAACCACCAATAGGAAGCACTCTTCCTCGTAAAGTTACCTCACCAGTCATAGCAACAGTATTCTTCACTGAAATATTAGTCATTAATGATACAATTGAAGTACACATAGCTATACCTGCTGACGGCCCATCTTTAGGTACTGCACCCTCAGGAACATGAACATGTATATCATTTTCTAAAAATTTCTTGGGATTTATCCCAAAACTTAAGCATCTAGAACGCACATAGCTATATGCAGCTTTGACAGACTCTTGCATTATTTCACCCAACTTACCCGTATACTTAACTTCACCTTTACCAGACATTAACACCGACTCTATTGTCAGTATATCCCCTCCTGAATCAGTATAAGCTAATCCTGTCACCATGCCCACCAGATTTTCTTTTTCTATCATACCAAAAGTAAATTTCCGTACACCTGCATATTTCTCAATATTATCCATATCTACAGAGATACTTTTTACTTCCTTATTAATTAATATTTCCTTTACTGCCTTCCTCATAAGATTAGCAATCTCTCTCTTAAGGCTTCGTACTCCACTTTCCCTAGTATATAGTCTTATAAGATGATATATTGCATCATCAGAAATGTTCCATTCTTTCTCTTGTAATCCATGATCTTTATACAACTTCGGTATCAAATGTGCTTTAGCGATTTCTAATTTTTCATTTTCTGTATACCCAGATATATTGATTATCTCCATACGATCAATTAATGGCTTACTTAAATTCAAAGTATTTGCTGTCGCAATAAACATAACATTTGAAAGATCAAATTCTACCTCTATATAGTGATCAACAAAATGTTTATTATGCTCAGGATCTAATACCTCAAGTAATGCAGCAGTAGGATCTCCTCGAAAATCAGAACCTATTTTATCTATTTCATCCAAAAGGAACAAAGGATTACATGTTTTTGATTTCTTTATCTCTTTAATAATTTTACCTGGCATAGCTCCTACATAAGTCCTACGATGCCCTCTTATTTCTGATTCATCATGTATTCCACCTAAAGACATATGTATAAAACTCCTACCTGTCGCCTCAGCAATTGACCTAGCAAGCGAAGTCTTACCTACACCAGGAGGTCCAACTAAACATAATATAGGACCTTTAGGTTTTTTAAGACGTTTTAAAACAGCCAAAAATTCTAATATTCTTTCTTTTATTTTATCCATCCCATAGTGATTATTATCTAATATTTTTATAGAATTACTCATATTAATTTTTGAATTCGAATATTTACCCCATGGTAAATCAAGAACCCAATGAAGATAGCTAGATATTATATTAGCCTCTGGAGACATAAAATTCATCTTTTTATATCTCTTTAAATCAGCCATAAGACGTTCTTTAGCTTCACTAGAAAGTGGTGTAGAGCTTATTTTTTTCTCAAATTCACTAGCAGAATCTACATCAACACTAGAACTATCACTTTCTTCTAGTTCCTTCTGTATAGCCTTTAGTTGCTCATTTAAATAATAAACTCTCTGAGTTGTCTCAAATTGTGACTTAACACGATTGCGAATTTTTTTCTGAACATTTAATACACTAATTTCCAATTTCAAGAAATCATATATTTTCTCTAATCTTTTAGCAACGTTGAACGTTTCAAGAACTATCTGCTTATCTGAAATCTTTATACTCAGATGTGATGCTATAATATCAGCCAAATGACTTAACTCTTTCATATCATAAATTGATGCTGCAGCTTCTGTTTGGATTTTTTTGCTCAATTTATTCCAACTATCAAACTCACTTAATACTGATCTTTTTAATGCCTCCAGTTTATCGTCAATTACTGAATCTACATCCTCACATACAACAGATACCTGTGCTTTAAAAAACATATTATCTTCAACAATCTCCAGTACTTTTGCTCTACTTTCTCCTTTAATTAGAATTTTAACAGCACCATCAGGAAGTCGTAATAACTGTACAACTTCTGCTATTGTCCCTACTTTATATAGATCATCGGCAGTGGGATTATCGACAGAACCATCAATTTGTGTCAATAATAAAATCTTGCAATCATTGTGTTGAGCAGCATATTCTAAAGCATTAACAGATCTTTCTCTTCCAACAAATAACGGTATTACTACTTGAGGGAATACTATAGTATCACGTAATGTGAGTACTGGTAGTAAAGTTTTATTTTTCATATAATACCTTTAATGTTTTAAAAATAAGTGCGAGCTTACCATTAACTTTTCAACCATCTCCTTACTAATTACTAGTTGATTAACATTAGAATCTCCAGGACTTTCAAACATTAAATCAAGTAACAATGCTTCTAAAATAGCCCTTAATCCTCTAGCTCCAGTTTTTCTTACAGCAGCCTTTTTTGCAATTACTGACAATGCACTATCATCAAACTGAAGGTTAATATTATCCATTTCAAAAAGTTTTTTATATTGTTTTACTAGGGAATTCTTTGGCTCAACTAAAATACGGCACAAAGTTGCCTCATCAAGCTCACCCAAAGATGTAATAACAGGGATCCTACCAACAAACTCCGGAATTAACCCAAATCTCACTAAATCCTCTGGCTCAGTATAACAGAAAATATCTTTATTCTTTGACACTTTTTGTACATTTGCTTCAAATCCCATACTACTACCCCTATGACGGGATTCTATAATTTTATCTAAACCATCAAACGCACCACCAAATATAAATAAAATATTATCAGTATTTATTTGTATAAACTCTTGATGCGGATGCTTCCTACCACCTTGAGGTGGTACAGAGGAAACTGTACCTTCAATGACTTTTAATAAAGCTTGCTGTACACCTTCACCAGATACATCACGAGTAATAGAAGTATTTTCAGATTTCCTAGATATTTTATCTACTTCATCAATATAAATTATACCACGTTGTGCTGCATCAACGTTAAAATTAGCTGCTTGCAACAACTTTAATAATATATTTTCTACATCTTCCCCAACATACCCTGCTTCTGTTAAAGTAGTAGCATCAGCCATTGCAAAAGGAACTTGTAAAACCCTAGCTAAAGTACGAGCTAATAATGTTTTTCCAGATCCAGTAGGACCAATTAACAAAACATTTGACTTAGAAATCTCAACTTCGCTAATAACACTTGAATTTGACAAACGTTTATAGTGATTATATACAGCAACTGATAAAACTTTTTTTGAGTGCTCTTGCCCTATAACATATTCATCAAGAACCTTCTTTATTTCTTTCGGTTTTAAATCAAGAGTATCCATTTTTTTATAAGATCTACTCTCTTCCTGTAATATACCACTACATAAATCAATACACTCATTACAAATAAAAACTGATGGCCCAGCAATTAACTTGCGTACCTCACTATGAACCTTTCCACAGAAAGAGCAGCTACAAGAATTTTTTTCATTATCTGCCATATCTCTCCAATACTAATTATTCCACTTCAATATCAAGACGTTTTTCAATAACTTTATCAATAATACCAAAATCTTTAGCTTTCTCAGCTCGCATAAAATTATCACGCTCCATATTCGTAACAACTTCTGATAAATCTCTTCCTGTATGCTTTACATAAATATCATTAAGCCTACCTTTAATATCCAAGATCTCCTTAGCATGTATTTCTATATCAGTTGCCTGCCCTTGAAAACCCCCTGAAGGCTGATGTATCATAATTCTTGAATTAGGAAGTGCATAACGCATACCTGGTTCTCCAGCAGCTAACAATAAAGACCCCATAGAAGCAGCTTGCCCTAAGCATAATGTACAAACCTTGGGTTTTATATACTGCATAGTATCATATATTGACAATCCAGCTGTAACAACACCACCTGGAGAATTAATATACATACATATCTCTTTTTCTGGATTTTCAGATTCTAAAAATATAAGTTGCGCAACTACTAAACTTGCCATCTGGTCTTCTATTGGCCCAGTTATAAAGATTATCCTTTCTTTTAATAATCGTGAATATATATCATATGCACGCTCACCTCGACTAGTTTGTTCAACCACCATGGGTACTAAAGTCATAGCCATCTCCTTTTCTTTATAACCACTAATAAACGCTGTCTAAATTAATATATTTAATATAATTTTACAACTATATATTCTCAAACATAAGGCTTATGTCTTTAGTTGTCATAACCTTCTTGTCCTTTTTAACCAGCCTTATTATATAGTCAATAACCTTATCTTCAAGTACTTTCCCACTAATATAATTGGCAAAATTTTTATTAGACTGAAGGATTTTTAATACACTATTAATATCTACTCCATAATCAGCATAATTGCTCTGTATAAAGTTGAAAATATCTTCATTGTTAATAGTAATATTATTATGACGAGACATCTTTATAAGCAACATACCAAGCTTCACTCGCTTAATTGCCTCTTTTTCCACATCAATTTGTATATCTTCTCCAGAATCATGTATTTCTTTTTTTATTTTTTCGATTTCTTGAGTGACAACACATTCTGGTACATCCATGGTATAGGTGTTATCCATATAATCAAATAACTCTTTTTTCACTATAGTAAGAATCATTTGATCAAATTGCTGCCTGACTCTTTTCTTAGCAAAATCTTCCATTTCACCTACATCCTTAAAACCATAGTCTTTTGCTACAGTTTCATTGTCTTGCATATCTTTTACAACATATATGCTTTTAACAGTAACTGACATATCTGTAGTTTTTCCAGCAAGATGTACTACACCATAATTATCAGGAAATGTTAGAGCAAAGGTTTTAGATTCTCCAACCTTCATGCCTACTAATTGATCTTCAAATTCTTTTAAAGCTATACCCTTACCTGTTACTAATACAAAATCCTTAGCAGTTCCACCTCTCAAGATTTTACCTTTAACTTTATTTTGATAATCAACAATTAATTTATCCCCTATTTGAACCATATATTCTGGATCATCTGCTATAACAAAATTAGGTCTTTGCTTTTTTAAATTTTCTATGAATTCATTGACATCATGTTCTTGAATATCAACTTCTATATCACTTAAAACTACATTATCTATATCCATTAACGGAGCTTCAGGCATAACTTCAAAACTCAATTTATAGATTAAATCTTCTTCTTTTACATTATCAGAGTAATAGTTAGGATAAGAAACAACATCAATATTTGATGATATTATTTCCCCAAATTTATTACTTTTTACAAAATCAGAAGATGTACTTTCAATAGTCTTCCGAACTACATCACTTACAGCTTCATTTAAATATTCTTTCTTTACTAAATCAACCAAAGCCTTTCCTGCCCTAAATCCAGGCATCTTTACATTCCTAGCAATCTCTAACAATCTAGACTCTACCTGATCTAAAAAATACTTCTTATCAATAACAAACTCATATTCCCACTTCAACTTATCATTTAAAACTTCTCTAACTACATAATTATTCAGCATATCACAACACCCTTACTGATACCTAAAGTGCGGATAGAGGGACTCGAACCCCCACAAGTTTCCTTACTAGGACCTAAACCTAGCACGTCTACCAATTCCGCCATATCCGCCTAAATAAACCGTCTATACAATATCAAAAATAATCAAGCACCAAATTATAGACACTTACAAGATAATTCTCAAGATTTTATAATCAAGTAAAATGTAGACCTATAATAATAGGTAATTTTATTATACTAGCCCTATTTATAACGATCACTTAACTATATATTATAAATATTAACAAACTTCAAGAAGTGATCCCGGTGTGACTCGAACACACGACCCACTGATTAAGAGTCAATTGCTCTACCAACTGAGCTACGGGACCTTATAATCACTGCCTTAAAAATAATTAGACTAAACTTTGATTAGTCCTTTGTCAAATTGAAATATTCAATCTCTTTTTATTTATTAATAATGTATTAACACAAAATACCCATTTTTAATTAAATTAATTTAATATTTTTTCAATACGGCAATCTTGACTATTAACACTATCAACTATACAATTAAGTAAATGCTAGATTAGCATAGTTATGGATTTTTCATGCTGCAAGGTTACATCACATGAGATTATTAAAAATTCTTCTTATTATTATACTAATGTGTACTATATCTAGCTGTGGTACTTTTTCAAAAAGAGAACGTAGAATTAAGAGTCCATGTATTAATTCAGTAGATAATAATTCTCCTTGTCACAAGTATAATGTCAACGATCATTGGTTAAGACACCAGTAGATATAGATATCAATATTCTTGTATAGGAAGTTAGGGTAATTGCTTAACATGCATAGCTTTTAAGTATTTTATTGTAGGGGTTAATTTATTCTTTTTTTCATGTAGAGGTAGTATGCAATTATATACAATGGTGGCTACATGGTTTGGGTGCGGGAATATAGCTAAAGCGCAAGGAACTGTTGCTAGCTTTGCTACAGTATTATTTTTACCTGCCGTTATATTCAGTAATTTATTTGGTATACTGATTACTATATTAATAACTGTTATAGGATTGCTTGCAATTCCAAAATACTTACTCGATCATCCTCACGTAGTCGATCCCAAAGAGATTGTAATAGATGAAGTCATAGGACAATTAATAGCATTTACTATTCCTATAATTTTTTTCAGATATTATCAATATATACCTCAAACATTCAATATTTTATATACGCTATTTTACATTAAAATATTTACTATAAGTTTCATATTTTTTAGAATATTTGACATAACAAAAATATGGCCAATAAATATTATTGAACAAATACCTGGCACCTCTGGCATAATACTAGACGATGTGCTTGCAGGTATTATGTCTTCTATATGTACTATATTTATTATTGCTAAAATGGGTACTTAGAGTGGCAAATGAACACATTTCTTCCTTAGTAACAAGTAATTTAAAAAATTACATGATACATACAATACAAACATCTAATTTAGAAATTTACTACTTTCAGAATATCACACTTACTATCAACGATAGCCGCAGCTCTCTACTGAATTTTGCTTTTCACGATAGTACAACAAACGAATGTAATGAACAAGCTATAATAGAAGTTTTAGAATTTTTAAAAAAAAGGAACATCGATGCAACATGGCCAGTAGATTCACATATGAAAAAATTAAAACTAGCTCTTGAAAAACTAGGGTTAATAAGTGTAAGTCTTCCTAAAAAAGCTCTTGCAAATATCAAAGATTACATTATGCCATCTATAAAAGGACCAGATATCACGTTAGATATTGTAAATAGTCAAGAAAAATTATTGGAACTAGATAATATTGCTTCAAGTGTATTTTTTAGCCACAAAAATGAAGTTGCAACTTTCTTAAGAGGTTTAGCTAATCACCATGATATTAATAATTCAAGATTAAAATTTTTTTTAACAAAGTGTGATAACGTTAAAGTTGGTATATGTGGAATGTATGTACAAGATAAAGTCGTTGGATTTTATAGTGACGGTGTACTCCCAGAATATCGTAACAAAGGGATAGCAAGTCAAATGGTACTAGAAAGAATAAAAATAGCAAAGAATCAATACAACTGTTCTTATGCCGTAGCCCAATGCATGAAGCCTTCTGTAAATCTATATAGAAGATTAGGGTTCAAAATGCTTGGTAATTTGTCTTTATACACATCTTTTGTGTAGGAATTTACTAGAATTATAACAAGTCAAGAAGATATATTATTATGTTTACTTATATTACCATTTTTTTGTTGATATTTGTTTTAAGTTTATTAATTAATGCTTATTATCGTGCCAACGTAAATATTTGTGCCTTAAAACACAACAATAACCTTATTAACAGTCTACTATCAACTTTAGGAGATGGATTCTACCTTTGGGATGAAAAGCGACGCATAGAAAAATTCTCTCCCAATTTACAAATCTTACTCAACACCGTATTTTATTCTTTTGATGAGTTCGCAGACTTTTTTGAAGAATCAAAAGAATTACAAAAAAAATTTACCGAAACCAAAAAAGTTAACAAATCCTTCACTATAGATTTAAAAGGACAAGACACAGAAATTTATTGTTCCTGCTATGGACAAAGTATAATTGACAATAACGGACAAATAATAGGAGTATTACTCTGGGTTCAAAATATAACAAATTACAAATTATCAATAACAAGTCTACAATATGAAAACACAAAATTAAAAGAGGATTTATTAAACTACACTGATATACTAAACAATTTACCATATCCATTATGGAAAAGAGGGAAAGACTCCAAAATTAAGACTCAGAACCTATTTTACTCAGAACTCATACAACATAATCTCAACATAGATATAGATCGTAACATACAATCTACTAGTCAAAGGAATAATAAAACAAGTCAAAAAATACAATACGCCATAATTAACAATGAAAGAAAGTTATACAATATGATAGAAATTCCAATTAACAACTCAACTGAATTTATTGGATATGGAGAAGATATAACACGACTTAATTATTTCACTCAGGAATTAAAAAATTATACTACTTTACAGAAAAATTTACTAAATAACCTTCCCAATGCTGTTGCAATATACAACCGAGATGGATCAATTATATTTTACAATAGAATCTTTACAAAATTTTGGCAATTAAACTCCTCATGGTTAGATACTCATCCAAATTACTCAAGTATCTTACAAAAAATATATGAGGATAGTAACCTTTTAGACAAAGAGAAATTTGATTTAATAAATCAACAACAATACGAGATATTCAAGCAGATTACTGAACCATATCATGGCACAATGGTTTTAAAAGATAACACCACTCTGAAAATTACAGTAATTCCAAATTTCAAACAAGAATTAACTTTTATATACAATAAATAACTATCTCATCCTATTGCACACTAATGAAAAAAATCTTTTATTTACTTTCACGTTCTTCATTCCAAGCCAACTGTATAGATTCAAGAATTTTTTCGTTACATCCATTATTATCATCATCAAAATCCGGCAATCCTAATACCATTAAACGCAAATCCGTAAATCTAGTATTAAATATATCATGTTCTGGATAATGGTTCTCCAAAGAAATAGCAATACTATCAACATCATTCCACTTCATATAAACACCTTTTACTTGAAACTATAATCATCACTTCACTTATATATACAATATTTCTACCAATAGAAAAAAACCAAATCTTCTCACAAAAATATTTCATCTGACAAATTACACAGTTTTATCACTCATAACACAAGTTCCACGTAATAAAAATGTCAGTATAAAGAGATAACATTCTACATTTTACCAACACTACAAGACAATATACAAAAACAAAAAATAATGATCCTGCATTGCAACTACAATCTATACCTAATTTACTTACTAAAATAAATAACTTAGCCCAATATACCAATTGAATACCATCCAAGACAAAGGCAATGTTTCTATTTTTAAACTACAATCAATACTTAACCTATTTATAAAATAAATAACTCAACCTAATATGCTAAATTGAATACCAATACAAGACAAAGCAATATTTTACGTGTTCCACGCTATAAAACAATATCATAAATCCAAAAGGTAATAATCTTGTATTTCAACCATAATCAATACGCAATTTATTTGCTGAAACAAAAACTCAAAAATGAAACTGAATAATCATTATATAAAAACCCAAAATTGAAAAAGGCAAGAAATTACCCTTACTAACATTTTGAAAGTTTCAAATTTTCTTTCTTCATATACTTTACTATCAATAATCCTAATATTATATAATCAATCACATATCTTTATAAAATAATAGTACTTTAAGTATTTCAATTTCTCTATATTTATTACACACAGTTTTTCAATTAAGTATCATTATAAAATTTACTACTCATGTAATGAGTTATAAATGCTCTGACGAACACGCCAACTATCGCTGTTATAGGAATTGACAATAATATGCCTGTAAATCCAATTTGCGATCCACATGTTATCATACCTATGATTATCCATATAGGATGTATATCTACTCGTTTTCCTATTAATAGCGGAGTAATGATATTTGATTCAACTAACTGTCCAATAACAAATATCGCTAATACTATTCCACATACCGTCCAACTATTAAACTGTAGCATTGTTGTAATCAAACTCAATATTGCACAAAAAATAGGTCCTACATATGGAATAAAAGTCATGATACCTGATATAAATCCTATGATTAAAAAATACTTTAATTTTATCAAACTGAAACACATAATATAGTACACAGCCATAATAAAACATACACTCAATTGACCCCTAATATAAGCTGAAATCACGTGATCTATCTTTTCTCCATATAGCTTGGCAGCACTTTTATATTTGACAGGAACCAATGCATTTGTATGTTCAACAATTGATGGCCAATTACACAATATATAGAATAGCAACAGAGGAGTAACTAATATTATAGAAACTGTATAACTAATGCCTATACTAGAATTTATCGCACCGAAGAATATATCATCTAAGTTTTTTAACAAACTTTCAAGAATACCCATAAGAGGTTTTATATTTTCGTAATGCAATAAATTTTCAAAAGATGATCGTGGCAACTTTATTGCATTCGATATTTCTTCATAGTCAACTATATTATATTTTTGAAGAAGAGAAATTATACTATCTTTATGAATTAACGGTATTTGTTCTATAAGAAACTTTACAAGTGACAACAACTGCGAATAAGCAATAGGAATGAAACTCACCAAAAATGCTACAATTATACATAACGAAGATAGTAAAATTATACTTACAGAAAGTCGCCTTGATAATTTAAATCTTTGTAATTTATCTACTAATGGATTAAGTAGATAAGCCATTACTGCAGCAGTACAACATGGAGCAAGTACAGGTTTGATAATAAACACTATCAATACACACACCAGTATAATAATACCATGTGTTATATATTTATCAACTAACTTAGAAAATTGACAGTTCATCAGTTCATGCATATGCATTTTTAGACATTATACTATCTCAGCATTTTTTGCATAGACTATTATATAAAGATTTTTTTATTCATTGCCTTGATTCTCATGGAAAACTCTATCATATTTGTATAAACCACACCTCATACTTCAATAATAAGTTTATAGAAATAAAAGATTCTCGATTTTTTGTGACACATTTATATGAAAAAATAAATGTTTTTGTATACCTTAGCATTAGCTTACTAACTATATCATATCTAAAAAATTACAGAAACAAGAGATTTGGTCTTTGTTATATATGTTTAGAAAAATAAATTCTTCTAATATTTCTTAAGTCAATTCACATATACCTATAATCCACAGATTTTAACTCAACGACCCCAAGTTTATACATATAAAAAACAAAAAATGATCAGATTTTAATAAAAAATTATACTCTTCCATGTTAATAAGCTATACAAAGCAGGATAAAAAGGATATTCCTGTAACAAACCATAGAATTAAAAGAGTTGTTACAAAAACCACTGAATTGACAAGATATTAAGTGTACTTACTTGGAATTAAGAATAGATTTATGTGCTCCCAAGATTAAATAAATACAATCTACTTATACGATACTAATATTAACATAAGTAATCATGCACACAAAAAATACCTATGTTCAATTTTTCTTTTACAACTTCCCTGAATTATAAAAAAGCAAAATATAACGTAGCAAGACTTACAAGAAAAATCTTTCTATCAATGTTATCTGACCAAGAATACTGAATACTCACAAATAAAACAGCATAAATCGCTAATAAAATACACCTAATTTAATTTTGTTTAGCTCATAAAAAACAAAACCTAGTAGCAGGTAGAACGTGTAATTATAAATCAACACCCAACCTAAAATACAAAGAATATTACAAAATTATAATCCTTGGTGCCCATGGGGAGACTTGAACTCCCACGATCTTACGATCAACGGATTTTAAGTCCGCAGCGTCTACCGATTCCGCCACGTGGGCGCATTGCATTATATATTACCTAGAATAGAACTCTATAACCAAATTAACTTCCATAGTTGCTGGGTATGGTACCTCACAATACTTAGGAATTCTTAAATATCTTATAGATTTTTCTTGAGTATCAACTTCTAAGTAGTCGGGTACCTTCTGCTCTTGAGCTTGTAATGCAAAAATAACTGCAGGTAAACTTTTTGCTTTTTCTTTCAATGTAACCACATCACCTACTTTCACAATATAGCTTGATATATTGACTGCCTTACCATTAACTAAAACATGCTTATGAGATATTAGTTGCCTTGCAGAAAAAATAGTTGGAACAAGTCCAGAATTATATAAAACAGTCGATAACCTAGATTCCAACAATCCAACAAAATTGTCTCCAGTATCACCCCTCTTCTTATAAGCTTTTAAGAAAATATTACGCATCTGTTTACTATTTATAGCATAATAAAACTTAAACTTCTTATGCGCTGCAAACTGCTTACCAAAATCAGATGGCTTCTTATAGCCCATATTACCATGCTGACCAGGTGGATAATTTCTTGTATTAAATGGATCTTTAGACCTCCCCCAAAGACTTACACCTAATCTACGACTTGCTCTATATTTTCTCTGTATTACCATATATCCTTATTTATAAACAACTTAAAACAACACACGAGTACTAAAAACACTCTTTAATATAACATGATACAAATATCCCAGCCTTGCAAATACAAAACTGCATAGGTTTTAGTATCATAATTTTATCAATATATGTCAACGTATTTTTACGAATTTATGATTATACATTTATACAGAGTATTGCAAATTATATGAGTTTAGTAGACTGTACTACCTACATATTTATACAATAACATACTAAGAATCCTTTATAGTCTAGATTGCCAATCCGGATTATTAGATTACCTTTATAAATTCCTTTATATAATATGTAAATTTACTAGCATGGCAGCAGCAACAATATTACTATTATAATGTTAAAACAAACTCACAATCATGGTAATTAATCAATGCAGCTAACATTATTTAATCTCGAAGATAGTTATTCATATCACTATCACGACTACATACTGTTAGAGCAAAATAAAACAACATACAATATGCTGATGAATCAAGAATGGAATTCCTTTATTCTATACGGAAAATCAGGATCAGGCAAAACCCATCTTGCTCATATATGGCAAAAACTTAAAAATGCTATGTTTATTGATCAATATTTAATCAACACCAAAAACGACATAGGAAACATAATATCAAATAGTAATGCTTTTATCATTGAAGATATAGATAACATAGATAACGAACTATCGATATTACATTATTATAATTATATAAAAGAAAACAAAAAGTTATTACTCATGACTTCCTCCATAGCTCCAAAACTACTCAATTATCATATAAAAGATCTAAAATCTCGTATATTACACACTATGAACGCAAAATTAGCCAATCCAGATGAAGAATTATTAAAAATTATGCTTATAAAATTATTTGCCGATAAACAAATACACATAGAGTTAAAAGTTATAAATTATATTCTCAATAACACAGAACGTTCCTTTCAAAATTTAAGTAATATAGTAAAATGCATAGTTAGGGACTTACCTTATTATAATAATGGTGTTACTATACCATTTGTAAAGTCCATAATAGAGAAAAATGATTGAGTATCAATACAAAGGTAAAGTATTAACCATAGCTGGTTCTGATTCAGGAGGCGGTGCTGGTATTCAAGCAGATATAAAAACTATATCTGCACTAGGATGTTATGCTGCAAGCTGCATTACATCAGTAACAGCACAAAACACAACCCAAGTTTACAGCGTATATAACATACCACAACACATCATCCAGCAACAAATAGAAGCTGTTTTATCTGACATCAACATAGATACCATAAAAATTGGCATGTTACCATCTTATGAAGCAATAAAGGCAGTAGCACTATCTTTACCAGATATCCCTATTGTTGTAGATCCAGTAATGGTATCAGCATCAAATTTCAGACTAATGGATAATAATGCAATTTCTGATTTTATAGAACATATAATTCCAAAAGCAACAATAATTACACCAAATATACCAGAAGCAGAAGCATTAGCTCAAATCGATATAAAAGATCAAAATGATATGATAAAAGCAAGTCAAATAATAAAATCATTAGGGACAAAATATGTTTTGATTAAAGGTGGACATATGAATCAAGAAATTATAAATAATATTTTACTTACAGAAAAAGATCAAATCTTGAACTTCCAACATAAAAGAACATTTAATGATGAGTTGCACGGCACAGGCTGTACCTTATCCTCAGCCATCGCAAGTTTCATGTCACAAAAAATTTCAATACAAGAGAGTGTAAATCTAGGCATTCAATATATCCTCAATACTATAAAGACAGTGCCACAAATAGGAAAAGGTAACAACCCTGTATTTCATAACTACAACATCATAAACACTGATCCTTAATAAAAAATCTTTAGTTTCGAAAATTCCATTTCTATGCTACCGATTTATAATTTTCAACTTTAATTAAATAATTTAGTAGCACCATTTATATACTACAATTTTACACATTTTATTGACAATTATAAAACAGTTTTACTCTTGCAGCTATAACGCAACAAATATATTCTAAGTTTCAAAAAGTGAGAATATTTTATTATAGTGTCAATTTAATAAATGTTTTATCTGACAATATATCACTTATAAATATTTTCTAATGATCATATATACAATAAATTTATTCTTGTAATCAGTAACAGCAAATAATGTTTACAAATTCAGCTTTCCCTTAATTATTGTATAATATGTGACTACTATACAGCTTTAGTAGATGTTTTCTTTTGTTTACTTATTTCTCGACTGATATCTTCCTTTGTACCACACAAAAGTTCCTCACTTAATTTACTACCAAGTTGAGCTATTTGGTTCAAATCTTGACGGCTAATCTTTCGCTTCTGAGTCTGTTTTGCTTCCTGTGATGATTCTTCTTTGTTTTCTTTCTGAACGGGAATAAGCCCCTGTTTATCACTTATATGCTGTCTTAAAGTTCCTTCATCTCCACACAACCTAGCTTTACATAGTACACATGTTTTAACCAAATCTACACCTGAATCTTTAAGACCTGAAAACAATGATTTTGCTGACTGATTAATAGCAGCTATCCCTGCCATCATTGGTAAACATCTTATATTATTGTTATGTATACCATTTGCTATTGCGCTAGGAGCCCTTATTACAGATTCAGCAAAATTACCAGCATTTTTAAGAACCGTAGAACAACACGTCAAACTATTTCCAATAATAGATAATAAAAATATTAATGATGTAAGAAAATACGGCTTTTTAGTATCTGGTAAAACCCCAGAACTTCCATGTATTATTTTTTTATCTACTTTTTCAGCAAGATAGCCACTCAAACTATTAGCACATCGTGCTATACCAAGTAATACTGAAGCACTTAACCTACCTATACATCCAACAGCTAATCCAGCTACATTGAATGGTAACATAAGGAAAGAAAGAAAAAATTCTACCTGTCCAGTTTCATAAGATTTAACAGAAAAAGAGAAAGGGTAAACACTGCATTCTGTACTCAAGAAAACATTTCTATTATCACCTTTCACAACAGGATCAACACATTTTCTACCATCATAAGCCACAACTAACACTTTGTTTTCTTCTGATTTAGATTCAAAATCCTTATAATGATTAGTTCCAGCAGTATTTATAGCATATAACCTATGTCCTTGTACATTTACAACCGGTTCTTTATCAGGACCTGTTAATGGAACAACTGGATATCTTTTTCCCTGAAATATTACATAGTTTCCCTGAAGCTCTAAACCCAACTTATGACATTTACTTGACACATATTTACATGTTTGATTTCTATGTAAAACTGGAAGTTGCGCTCTGCATATAACTTTTTGATTAATCCCAAAGTCAGGCAATAATCTAAGAAGTGGCACAACACCAAAATAACTATATATTGTACGTACAGCACCAAAGACCTTCGAAGGGGAAAACGGTATAAATCTAACACCATTCCTAAGAGCACGAGAAAAATTATTCAACATATTTTTTAATCAACATTACTATAATAATTATATATTTAAATATATCATATTATATAATAGTAAAAAAATTAATATCAAAAATATTTAATAAAGAAAATAGAACTACTTAGCTAGAAATTTTCTTATTCATCAAAGGCATAGAAAATAAAAAAGCATTAGTATTTTAAAAACACGTTATATAAAATTATAAATGCTAAAAACAATGTAGTTAAAACTACAATCCCCTTAATAACAAGAAATACAGATGCCCTTAACACAACAGAGTGTATATAATCTTCTAATATAACCTGCATACCTAAGACTGCGTGATAAAATGCAAATATAAAAAAGCACAGTAAAACAATAAGATCAGTACTACTTACATCTGAAATAGATAAACGACACTCTGGAAAAGACTTAAGTATTAAAGAAATAACACCAAGAAACTTAAATAAAAACCATAGGGACAAAGGAAGTAAAATACAAGCTGTAATTCTTTGAAACAACCAATGATACACTGAATGACTAACCATAACTTTATACCATTAACTTAGGAAAAAACTATAAAGTATAAAAGATGAGAATAGGCATAAACAAACAACTACTATTCCTGTAATTTTTACTGCAGATTTAGTTAAACCTAGCCCTAAATCCCATAAAATATGCCTTATACCATTTAGATAGTGGTAACACAACACGTTTAACCAAATAAAAGCTAATAACTTAAAGCAATATAATGAAATATAAGAACTATAAAGAAAATTATAAATTCCATAAACCACCTGAGGACACAAGAAGGAAGCAATAAGCCCCCAAGCAAGAATTAATAAACCTAAAAGTAATATTATGCCAGTAAACCGATGCATAATAGAAAGCTTATATACAACCTTGTATATCTGCAAATGCGGTGATAAAGGCCTAATTTTTGACATTATCAAATTTTACAAAAATAAAACAAATTTTAAAGAAATCTATGCCTAACTATAAAGATCAACCATTCAGATAAAACAATCAGACAAAATAGAAATAAAGACGGCGTAGCACCTTATCAAAACATTACTAAAAAATAACATCGGATAAGAAAGCCTAAAAGGAGGTAATCCAGCCGCAGGTTCACCTACAGCTACCTTGTTACGACTTCACCCTAGTCACTAACCCAACCTTAAATGGCTGCTTCCTTTCGGTTAGCACACCAGCTTCGAGTTAAGCCAATTCCCATGGCGTGACGGGCAGTGTGTACAAGACCCGAGAACGTATTCACCGTGGCATGATGATCCACGATTACTAGCGATTCCGACTTCATGCTCTCGAGTTGCAGAGAACAATCCGAACTGAGACAACTTTTATGGATTAGCTAAACCTTGCGGTCTCGCGACCTATTGTAGTTGCCATTGTAGCACGTGTGTAGCCCACCTTATAAGGGCCGTGCTGACTTGACATCATCCCCACCTTCCTCCAGTTTATCACTGGCAGTTTCCTTAGAGTGCCCAGCATTACCTGTTGGTAACTAAGGACGAGGGTTGCGCTCGTTGCGGGACTTAACCCAACATCTCACGACACGAGCTGACGACAGCCATGCAGCACCTGTGTAAGGTCCAGCCGAACTGACTCCCCCTGTTAGGAGGGATACGACCTTCATGTCAAAAAGTGGTAAGGTTTTTCGCGTTGCATCGAATTAAACCACATGCTCCACCGCTTGTGCGGGTCCCCGTCAATTCCTTTGAGTTTTAGTCTTGCGACCGTAGTCCCCAGGCGGAGTGCTTAACGCGTTAGCTACAATACAAAGATAAAATCCTCACATTTAGCACTCATCGTTTACAGCGTGGACTACCAGGGTATCTAATCCTGTTTGCTCCCCACGCTTTCGCACCTCAGTGTCAGTATCGAACCAGACAGCCGCTTTCGCCACTGGTGTTCCTCCTAATATCTACGAATTTCACCTCTACACTAGGAATTCCGCTATCCTCTTTCGACCTCTAGTCTAGCAGTATTAAAAGCCGCTCCAAAGTTAAGCTTTGGTATTTCACTTTTAACTTACTAGTCCACCTACGTGCCCTTTACGCCCAATAATTCCGAACAACGCTTGCCCCCTCCGTATTACCGCGGCTGCTGGCACGGAGTTTGCCGGGACTTCTTCTATAGGTACCGTCATTATCTTCCCTATTGAAAGAGCTTTACAACCCGAAGGCCTTCTTCACTCACGCGGCATAGCTGGATCAGGCTTTCGCCCATTGTCCAATATTCCCCACTGCTGCCTCCCGTAGGAGTCTGGACCGTATCTCAGTTCCAGTGTGGCTGATCGTCCTCTCAGACCAGCTATAGATCATAGTCTTGGTAAGCCATTACCTTACCAACTAACTAATCTAACATAGGCTCATCTAATAGCGATAAATCTTTCCCCCGCAGGGATTATACAGTATTACCCATCATTTCTAATGGCTATTCCATACTACTAGGTAGATTCCTATGCATTACTCACCCGTCTGCCACTAATAGCGAACCTATAGCTAAAAAAGCTATGGGTAGCTATCCGTTCGACTTGCATGTGTTAGGCTTGCCGCCAGCGTTCGTTCTGAGCCAGGATCAAACTCTCAAGTTTGACAAACCATATATAATATGATTTGGACTCATGCAAACAAATATAAATACGTCAATGCATGATAAATAAATATAGCTATTATGCATCGCCGCCTTTATTTCTATTCTATAAACTTTAAACTATTCAAACAACTTCATCATTTATGGCACTTAGCCATGGGTTGGATTATCCATTAATATATGCTTAATGTCAATACATTTTTTAACATTAATTTTAAAATGATAAATTAGGCAATTCTAATCTTAGCTCCATGTTTATTAAATAATCCAATTATTGTAAGTAAATCACTTGTTTTTCTAACATTTTTTATTTCAAAAAAACTATTAGAAATTATACCCATAACCAAAAATAATACTGTCATTTTAAAATCGTAACATGCATCTACTGAATCCCAATCGAGAACATTGCCAGAACATCCATAAATAATTATGCAATTTACCTCTACCGCTACCCTTACTCCACATTTTATTAGTTCATCAATAACAGCTCTCAATCTTTTATCCATAAACACACCATTCAAAACCGTCATACCATCAGAATATGCAGCCAGTATCACCATAAATAAGTATTCATCGATATCAAAATTTTCACTCGATAGACACTCGACTCCTTGCAAGACACTATCTTTAACCACAAGATCCACAATCTCTTCTCCAACTGCATTTCTTCTCTTATTGATAAAAAAAAGATTTGCACCCATTTTTACCAAAATTTTATGAAGATTTTTCATTCTATTGTTCAATAAAACATTCAATATGGTGATTTCTGATCCCTTCAAAATTAAAGCTACAATTATAAACGACAACATACAGAAAAAATCATTAGGGATACATACATCCTTGGAATATAATTCACGTTGACCAGATATATTAACTGTGTTTATCAAATCCTTATCTATAAAACATTCTACTTCAACGTTAAAATATCGTAGCATATGTATAATACTAGCTTGACCCTGACTAGGAGTACTAACTATAGTTGTAGTACCGTACGTATTCAATGAAGCAAACATTATTGCTGTTTTTACCTCATCCTCTTTAGTCCCATATTTTATAGGTAACATGTCTATACAGCCTACTAAAGCAGCTGGTAATTTATTGTAATTCGAAACAAATCTAGCCCCCATTAACAATAATGGCTTCATTACATTGCCAATATTTAAATTAGTATATCCACATAAAAAAGATGTAAAAGGACAATTAGATAAACACCCCATCATCATATAAATAGATGGATCATTAAAATACAACACATCTTTTGGACAAAGGAAACCTCCTACACCCATTCCTTCTATAGTGCAAATTCTATTATTTTTATTATATCTAACTTTAACACCAAGCAAATTCAAAGATTTGATAGTTAGCATTATATCACTATTAAAGTCAATATCATAAATTTTAGTCACCCCTACTACCTGAGATGCTAAAATTAATGCTACATGCGAAAGTAAACTATCCTTTACTATATTTACATGACCACATATACGATATGTTCTCTCGGATATGATCACCATAACCACTACTCCCACTATAGTAACACAAGGCTAGCAGAACATAATTATCATCAAATTTATCAATCCCTATTTCTATAAACCACATTATCAAAAAAGGCTTAAACTAGTATTAGATATATTTCAACATGACCAGATATTCATTACATATAAAAGTATCTAAACATTATTAAAAATCTAAAGTACATATAAATACAACTCTATACTTTACAACTTATCCAATCATCAACAAGAAGTACCATCAGCTATATATTTGGATAATATAACACATTGCTAAACATCACAATTATCAACTAATATATCTTTCTCTTCTATTAGTTAAAATACACTACTTTTAAAAATGTAGCTTCTTCGCAAAACCATAAACACACTTAAGAATAAAAAATAACAATTACATACTACCCTTTCCTTAATATATGACTACCATAAAATATGAGATAACATTAAATTAAAACACTATTAATCTCAATATCTCTTACCCAATTTAACTTAAAAATTTCTACAAAGACTAAAGGAGTAATTAAAAAGCTATTTGGTAACCGAATTGTAACATGATTACTTGCAAGTACTAGATCAATTAATACAACAGTGGGACCCCCTTTTAATAAACTGGATAGCTCTTTTATTACAATACTATCCTCAGCATTAGCATATATAACCATACTTCTTATAATAGAAGAAATTTTGCTTTCAAAACTATAAATATTCTTACCAAGTAATCTTACTGAAGTACTATAAAAAGCATTATCCATTTCAATAATTACAGATGCACCACTAGTAAATAAATCTTTGTTATCTTCTATTATACTTCCATTATAAAAAACTATTTCATGAATATTATAAGGATCAGAAAGAGTTACAACTGCAAATTTATCTCTATTCGTAGAACGAACTTTAACATTAGAAATTATGCCTGCAATTTTATTATTATACAAAGATATATCATCATAATTAATAAACCCTATATTTAATTTTTTTAAAAGATATTTATAATTCTCCATAGGATGATGATTAAGATAAAAGCCTATAGAAGAAAATTCATTATTTAATTTTTCCTCCTTAGTCCAATCATCAGTTTCTGATAACTTATAATGATTTCTATCATTAAATAAACTAAACTGATTAAAATTAGAATTGTATTTATTATACTCAATAATATCCAAAAATAGAAAAACTGATTCAAAAAGCTGTTTTCTATTGCTATGAATACTATCTAGAACTCCTGCCTTAATAATACTCTCCAATATTCTCTTATGTACACACTTGGTACTTACTCTATCAATAAAATCCCATATATCTTTATAAGCAACATCATCTACTATTTCCTTTGCTGAGTGCTGTCCTACATTTTTAAGAGCTCCAAGAGCATATCTAATAGATGATGTTCCTTCAACAGTAAAGAATACCTTAGAAGAGTTAATATCTGGAGGCAATATTTCAATACCATGCAACTTTGCTTGATGACACAACATTTCTAACTTATCTTTATCCGCTATATCCAAATTCATAGAAGCAGTAAAAAATTCTAGTGTATAATTAGCTTTTAAATAAGCTGTTTGATAACTAATTAAAGCATAAGCTGCAGCATGCGATTTATTAAAACCATAACCTGCAAACTTCGCTACTAAATCAAAAATATAACTCGCTTTTTCTTCCTCTATCCCATTGCTAATAGCACCATTTATAAAAGTTCTACGTTGATTATCCATTTCCTCTTTGATCTTCTTTCCCATTGCACGTCTTAACAAATCTGCTTCACCTAAACTATATCCTGCCATTATCTTAGCAATTTCCATTACTTGCTCTTGGTAAATTATAACTCCAAAAGTCTCTTTAAGAACATCTTCTAAAATTGGGTGTATATAATCTGGTCTCTCAAGTCCATGCTTACGTGCTATGTATGTAGATATGTTATCCATAGGACCTGGTCTATACAGAGAAATTAATGCTATAATATCATTTATACTATCTGGTTTTAGTTTGCTAATTACTTCTCTCATGCCTGAACTTTCGAGCTGGAATACCCCAACAGAATCACCTGTAGACAACATTTCATATGTTTTTTTATCATTTAACGGAATACGTGATATATCAATACTCTTACCTCTCCTATTAACTAGATGACAAATCTGATTTATTACAGTTAACGTCCGCAACCCTAAAAAATCGAACTTCACCAATCCTGCTTTTTCAGTATATTTCATATTATACTGAGTAATAGGAAGAAAAGATGTGCTATCATAATACAAAGGCAGTAGCTCTTCTAACTTTCTATCACAAATTACAATACCTGCAGCATGTATTGAAACATGCCTATAGAGCCCTTCAAGCTTCAATGATATTTCTAACAATTTAGCAACTGTTTCATCATCATCTCGTTCTTTCTGTAAGTTTTTATCCATCTCTATTGCTTCGGATAAAGTAACAGGCCTAACTGGATTATGAGGGATCATTTTACAGATTCTATCTACCTGAAAATAAGGCATCTGCATAACTCTACCTACATCACGAAGTACAGCTTTAGCCTGTAACTTACCAAAAGTTATGATGTGAGCAACATAACCATACTTTTTCCTTACATACTCTATAACGTAATCTCTCTTTTCTTGACAAAAATCAATATCAAAATCCGGCATCGAAATACGATCAGGGTTCAAAAATCTTTCAAAAATCAACCCAAATTCTATAGGGTCAAGATCAGTAATTTGCAAAGACCAAGCAACAAGAGAACCAGCTCCAGATCCTCTACCAGGACCTACCATTATATCATTTCTTTTACTCCAACATATAAAATCGGATACTATTAAAAAATATCCAGCATAATCCATCGAAATAATAATATCCAATTCATAATGCAATCTTTCATAATACTTAGAAACTTGCTCTTCAGATAAATTTTTACCTGTCAAACGATTATCCAAACCATCAATAGCCTGACTTACTAATTCCTGACTTTCATTTTTACCACTCGAACACGGAAAGTGAGGTAATATAGGCTTTCTAGTTTCTAGCATAAAAGAACAACGCTGTGCTATTAACACAGTATTGGAAACTGCTTCGGGAATATCCTTGAACAATTCATACATCTCGTCAGAAGACTTAAAATAATGCTCTTCCGTAAACATCTTTCTATCTTCTTGAGCAATATAATTACCATCTGATATGCAAGATAAAACATCATGTGCTAAAAAATCATTTCTTTCTGCAAATAACACATCATTCGTAGCAACCAATGGTAGATCTTTTTCATAAGCAAAATTAATAAGCGTTCTCTCTATGAATTGTTCTTCTTCTACTCCATGACGCTGGAGCTCAACATAAAGATTTCCTTTAAAAGCAAGCAACAATTTATCTACAATGCCATAGTCAATTACATTCCCCAACAAAAGTTGAGCCAAAAATCCATCATGACCTCCTGTTAGAACAATAATACCATCTTTCAACTCAATAAGTTCTTCTAAATCTATTCTATTAATTTTGTTAGATTGATTATCTTTAAATGAATTACTAACAAGATTAACAATATTATTATATCCTACTTGATCTTTAACCAATAATACCAGTTCTCCAATATTATCATCACCATAACTTATCATTATGTTGCAGCCTATAATAGGCTGCACACCTGAACTAGATGCACAATAAGAAAATTCTAAAGATCCAAACAGATTCCCTGAATCTGTCAATGCCAACGCAGGCATATTATATTGAACACATAAGTTCACTAAAGAATCTATCTTTACCATCCCATGAAGCAAGGAGTAATCACTATGAGACCTAAGATGAACAAATATTTGACTCATAATTACCAATTAATAAGCAATTTTCACGTTAATCTATCAAATAATACAAATACGTTTTTAGTAAGAGTTACCAAACATTTAACCATCTCTAAAACTAGAGTATCCTACCCAATACTTAATTTATATTTAATAAATAGATATACAATAATAATTTATAACAACAAATCAAAAAGCAAAATTGTAGTAATAAAAATTATTGTAATAAGAACATTACAAAATGATTATTTAAAATAAGTAAGGAATCAAATAGATATAATTAATCACATAGTAAATGATCTAGTACATTGTATAGTAATAGTATTTACACACTTACTACATTTTTCATTAAGCATACTCAGATTTATATTTCAAAATCACAAATATCCTGCAAATAATAACTCAGGATATTAAAATTTGGCAATAATATGCTGACACAATTTGAATGAGTAAAAATTAAATAAGTTATCGTTATCCATCATTCATTAAGCAACTTATGTACGCCTTGTAATCATAAATTAATAATAGTATTTACACACTTACTGCATTTTTCATTAAGCATACTCAGATTTATATTTCAAAATCACAAATATCCATAAAAATAATAACTCAGGATATTAAAATTTGGCAATAATATGCTGACACAATTTGAATGAGTAAAAATTAAATAAGTTATCGTTATCCATCATTCATTAAGCAACTTATGTACGCCTTGTAATCATAAATTAATAATAGTATTTACACACTTACTGCATTTTTCATTAAGCATACTCAGATTTATATTTCAAAATCACAAATATCCTGCAAATAATAACTCAGGATATTAAAATTTGGCAATAATATGCTAACACAATTTGAATGAGTAAAAATTAAATAAGTTATCGTTATCCATCATTCATTAAGCAACTTATGTACGCCTTGTAATCATAAATTAATAATAGTATTTACACACTTACTGCATTTTTCATTAGGCATATTCAGATTTATTACGTTTCAAAATCACAAATATCCATAAAAATAATAACTCAGGATATTAAAATTTGGCAATAATATGCTGACACAATTTGAATGAGTAAAAATTAAATAAGTTATACACGTTATCCATCATTCATTAAGCAACTTATGTACGCCTTGTAATCATAAATTAATAATAGTATTTACACACTTACTGCATTTTTCATTAGGCATATTCAGATTTATTACGTTTCAAAATCACAAATATCCATAAAAATAATAACTCAGGATATTAAAATTTGGCAATAATATGCTGACACAATTTGAATGAGTAAAAATTAAGTAAGTTATCGTTATCCATCATTCATTAAGCAACTTATGTACGCCTTGTAATCATAAATTAATAATAGTATTTACACACTTACTGCATTTTTC
Source organism: Ehrlichia muris AS145 (assembly GCF_000508225.1). Taxonomy (GTDB): domain Bacteria; phylum Pseudomonadota; class Alphaproteobacteria; order Rickettsiales; family Anaplasmataceae; genus Ehrlichia; species Ehrlichia muris. The sequence continues at coordinate 224,767 of NC_023063.1, read as the reverse complement.
ATTAGGCATATTCAGATTTATTACGTTTCAAAATCACAAATATCCATAAAAATAATAACTCAGGATATTAAAATTTGGCAATAATATGCTGACACAATTTGAATGAGTAAAAATTAAGTAAGTTATCGTTATCCATCATTCATTAAGCAACTTATGTACGCCTTGTAATCATAAATTAATAATAGTATTTACACACTTACTACATTTTTCATTAAGCATACTCAGATTTATATTTCAAAATCACAAATATCCATAAAAATAATAACTCAGGATATTAAAATTTGGCAATAATATGCTGACACAATTTGAATGAGTAAAAATTAAATAAGTTATCGTTATCCATCATTCATTAAGCAACTTATGTACGCCTTGTAATCATAAATTAATAATAGTATTTACACACTTACTGCATTTTTCATTAGGCATATTCAGATTTATTACGTTTCAAAATCACAAATATCCATAAAAATAATAACTCAGGATATTAAAATTTGGCAATAATATGCTGACACAATTTGAATGAGTAAAAATTAAATAAGTTATACACGTTATCCATTATCAAGCAATTCATGTACACTCTATAGTAATTACTGAATAAAAAAACACAGCACTCACATATAACCTGTTAATATCAAAACACTCAGTACATAACTATTTTAAAAATTACTAAACATTAAAAAACAATAACCTAAATTATACAGTTAAAGTTCAGAACGTTACCTAACCATACCATTCTACATATGTGATTTACTATTTTAGTAATAATAAGTACACTTTACTATATAACAGCAAAATTTCTTTATTTTACACAATTACATTCTGTTTCCCCAGGATCACATTCTGGTGTCAAAGTCGAATAAAAAGTAAAGATAGCACCTTTCTTCGCTACAAACGTATAAGTCACACCATTATTGTTATAAAGACATTTTTTTGTAACATCATCACTTAACTTTGTATGCTTAGAAAACTCTTTATATGCTTTTGTTGCATTCAATATAATTTCATCAGCATGTGTAAAATCACAACCTTTTCTATGATCGATAGTTAGTTGACTGTTAGAATTTCTAAATATTACTCCAATTGTATAAACTTTATCACTTACTTCATCAACAACAGCACTATCATAGTGCCTACCAGCCCAATGATTTTCCTGAGCCTGAATATAACGACCAAAAAAATGCATACCACCTAATTTAAGTATTTCAGGCTGCCCACACATAATATGAGCAAAAGCTTGTTGATTAAACCATAACTCAGTTAGTTCATCTTTAAATTGTGCCAAACTTGCATTCGGAGTAAATACTTGATGATTTAAACCTTCATAAAGCTTATCAACATATTCTTTATATTCTATATTATCTAAAATAAGTTTAAAAAAGTCTGCCCTAGGAGTATTACCCCAATTTCCACAAACATTTAGTACAGCCCTATCAAATTTATTCATTTCAGGAGCAACAGGCAAGTCACAGTCATCATCGTCAGTAACTTTAAAAAAAGGATTCATGATAGATTCATTTCTGAGACATCCAGTAGAATCTACTTGTTTTTTTACAGCCTCATCAGAAACATGAAGACATGAACAAGCAATTAAATTAACTGGAAAAAAAATAACCCACAACCATATATATTTATAAATTCTCATAACATCATCTCCAAAATTACTTCAAAAATACAAAATTTAGTATGTAAATTAATAATCAATATCGTTATATTGCGAGATAGTCATCCTTTTAACTTAAAAATACATAATATTCACAAAATCCGTACAACAGAAATATTTATTTATCAATGCGTTCAATCGTAAAACATAAGGAACTACAATGTTTATTTATAATACAAGTCATATCAACAATTTCTAATAACAAGGCTATTATACAAGATCTCAAATAACAGAACAAAACTAACATTAAGGAACAGAATATAATCTATTATCATACAAAAGCTATTACCATTTAGTAAAAACAACAAAAACTCAATAAACAAAATGCCTAAGGTTGCATATTTGACATATACAAAAAAATTATAACAAGCTACTTTAGCACAGTTAAAAGTTGAAAATATTCACATTTTCTAAGCAATACAAAAACAATTCGTATAAGAAATTTAATAATAATGTGCTACCACACATTTACATGTAACCATATTGATACATTAGCTGCACAGTAGCACAAATTGATTCCTATTGTATACAGCTACACTCTGTTTCACCCTTTGCACAATTTGGTGTTAAATCTGCAAAAAATGTAACAATAGAACCTTTACGAGCTACAAATACATAAGTAACACCTTCACTATCATAAAGACAGTGTTTAGCTCTCCTTAGCTCTAATATTGGGCCCTTAGCAAATCCTTTATAAGCATTTGTAGCATGTAGTATAATCTCATTAGCATGTAAAAAATCATAACCCTTTCTATGATCAACTACTAATTCTCCTCTACGATTCTTAAATACAACTCCAATAGTAAATACTTTATCACTAATTTCATCGGATACACTATCATAATGTCTACCAGCCCATTTATTTTCTTGAGCTTGTATGTAACGTCCAAAGAAATGCATACCACTTAACCTACTTCGTCTAGGTTGCCCACACATTATATGAGTAAATCCATCCCTATTAAACCATAACTCTGCTAGTTCATTTTTAAACTTATCAAGATCTGCATTTGGAGTAACCACTTGATGATTCAATCCTTGATATATCTCATCAACATACTTTTTATACTCTTTTTTATTTAACATATCTTTAAAGTCTTTTACTTTTGGAGTATTACCCCAATCACCACAAATATCCAAGACAGCTTTATCAAATTCATTAAGCACAGGAGGATCAAGCAAATCATCACATTTATGATATTCCCCCGTTCTAAAAAAAGGATTTATACCAGACGGATGATTAACACATTGATCAGACATATCAACCGCAGCTACAGATAATATCAGACTGAATGGCAACAGAAAAAAGCAGAAATATATATACTTATAAAATCTCACAATATTATTCCCTCAAATGATAAAAAAATTAACTTATTTAACGCCAAGATGATTGTACTATTTTTTAGAATTTTTTCCACGAAAAAAAAAGCATTGTCAAGTAAAGTAAAAACATTACAATGACATGATAAGTAGTACAAAAGTCAATGGATGTCGTTCAAACAATAAAAAGTAAAATTACATCAGCGTTAAATGTATTCAAGATTGAAGTAATAGATGAATCTTTCAAGCATAGAGATCATGTTTTTCAATCTATTTATAGTACTTCACATTTAAAAGTACAAATAGTATCTAACGATTTTTTAGAAATGAGTATAATCAACAGACACAAATTATTGTATAAGATTTTAGAGGAAGAAATAAAACTGATACACTCAATTTCGTTTTCACTTTATACAAAAGCAGAGTACAACACTCTTTTAGAAGAAAGTAGCTAAGTACTACTATAACCAATAACACAGTTAAAATAACCAATGTTAATAAATAAACTTTGGAAAAGATATTAACAAATCATTACTTAATCCACATCCTATAAAGTACAACAAACTATTCTGTACATTAACATAAAACTCTACTATTTAAGTCTTCCGAAATAAACCAAAAGCAACATTAATACTAACAGATTATCACATCATATGAGATCACATTATCATCAATTCTATAATCATAGCCACCAGCTTATATAACTTTCACACACACCCCACCCAATACACTGATATCTAGTGTGAATCCTATTTATATCCAAAGTGTCACTAAAGAAAAAGTAATTAATCATCATATATAAATCTTATTATCTCACATTATTATCTTACAAATACAAATCATATAAATATTAGTTTTTTCTACGGATATAGCTCTACAACATTCCATTCACACATACTATTATCCCTAGTATACTGATACCTAATGTGAATTCTATCTAACCCTTCTTGCCAAAATTCCATTAATACTGGAACTACTACTACCCCAACCCAATAATCTGGTCTAGGTATTGGTTTTTCATGGAACTCTATCTTCATTCGTTCCATTAACGCAATAAAATCTTCCCTATCCTCTAAAATGCTTGACTGCTTGGAACACAAAGCACCTATTTGACTACCACGAGGCCTAGATGCATAATATGCATCTGCATCTTGACAAGATAGCATTTTTATTTCACCTTCAATCCTAACTTGCTTAGAAATATGACTCCAATCAAAAACAAGAGCAACAAAAGGATTTGCTGTCATTTCTTTCCCTTTACGGCTATTCATATTTGTAAAAAACACAAAACCTTGATCGCTATACTTTTTTAATAACACAACCCTTGCTGAAGGTTTTAAAGCTTCACTACATGTAGCAAGTACCATTGCCGCAGGATTTTTATGTTCAGAAGGAATTTCCAATACCTCATTATACCATAAATCAAACAATTCAATAGGATCTTCCTTAATCATATTTTACCTTTAACACTAACTAACATAAACATATTATCACTACATCCACATAATAAGGCTTCTTACTTTATCTAATCAAATTACCAAAATTATTTTGTATAATATTCTTATCACAAATCGGCAATATCCATAAAAAAACAATACACTGGTTCTTTACAGTATATAATAAGAACATTCAACTAAATCATATCTGCTATATATCTTTCAATCCTGTATTTTCTGATTTATAGCAGAATTAACAATACTTCTTTGGAATAAAAATTCTGAACAAGCGAAAGTCAGCACATAGTAAAATATGCCTCCATTCACCAATCATTAGCTATACTACCTATTTAACAAACAGCAAATTCTTAATTAGAGAAATATTTTTAGTATACCCTATTGAAACTCATTATAATATATGCACTACAAATTAAACGCATATAACACACACTTTAACTTAGTCTCTAACACATAAAACTATAGATTTTTAATTCTCTCATCACTTAAAAGCATATCACAAAAATCATTTATACTATTTTCATTCTCCTGTACAATCTTTTGAGCATCTCTCTTGACATTTTGTATATTTTCTGGAGAAGCATCACTAAAATCACATTTAGAATATGCTATATTACCAGAGATTCTACAATATGTATCTTCTTCTTTTGTAATTCTAGACATTTGATAATCTATAGCATCCAAGCCAGCATCAATGATAACAAACAGTATCCTATCAGCCCAATACAATAATGAATTTTGCAAATCTGAAAAATCTTTATTTACAGTACCACATCCCACAGACAAACAACATAATTTTTCATTTGGATACAACACTTGCGCTGCAGCATATGCTGCTATAATAGGATTATTACATACAATAGAACTATCAATCAACAATTTCTTTTTATCATCTACAACTATCTTTTTAGGAGTAAAATAAGTAGGAGCAGCTACAGCACCTCTTGTAATATCAGACACTTTTATATTACGATATTTATCTATCCAACTTCTAAACATTACTGTTTGACTAGAATACAAATCATAACTTGGAACAATAAAATTTGCTCCCAAGTCTTTCATTACAACATTTCCAAATATTTCTTTTAGCACTGAATTCAAATTTTTATCAGAATATTTAGGCCCAACAATTAACGAAAAAATATTCTTTCTAATACTCGAGTTAGAGAAAATCTTCCCAGAATATTTTAACATCAAATCTAACAAATCACTTGTATTGTACTTAGGTGTACCATCAACATTCTTAAGGCACAGTGCACCACCTATAAGACTACCAACTGAACTACCTGATACCAAGTCAAACACCTTACATAATGGTTTATTTATTCTTTTCTCTATTTCCTGCAGTATAGTTGCTGCTACTATACCTCTAACTCCACCCCCATCTATTGATAAAATATATTTAGTCATAACCATACCTCACGTACTTTATTATTTAACTCTATTTAAAAACATAAACTAATATTATACTGGATTTACAATAGTACAGAACAATGTATCTGATATCCACAACTCTTTTCTCAGCATATCAGTATAATAATTCTTTTTTACATATTATTAATATATCTCTTAACACATAAAATAAGTTTATAATATGCTTTCATTAGCAACAATATAAACTATCTTTCTTATATTTTTAATATATTAGCATTACTTACTTATTGCTTTTATTGAAAAACTAACAACACATAGCATAGTTCTACATAGAACTACAAAGAAAAATCACTATTAACATAAATCTCACACAGTAATTAAGGTATACGAATCTGCATATCTGAAAAACTTATCTGAAAATTAATCAGGAAGAAAGCCTATTTGCTATAAATCTTGCACCTATCTCTATACCAGTACTATTGATACTATGATCTAATCCAGAAATTGCATGACTTTCCAAAGGTACATCATTATTCAATAAAAACTCAACAGCACCATCAAAAAATGAGAATGGTACTACTTCGTCTTCTGTCCCGTGAATTACACAAATATCAGGTTTCACATTTATTCTATGTTTTAAGTAATTTGGACATATTATAGCTCCTGAATAAGATATTACAGAAGCACATTTTTTCTTCCTTAATAATGCTATATGTACTGCTAACATTGCCCCCTGGGAAAATCCAACTAAAACTAATTTATCGTTACTTAACCCAATATTTTTTAATTGTAGATCTATAAAATTATTTACAATCAAGGCTGTCTTTTCCATATCAGAAAATATTACATCTTCCGAAAAATCACGTCCGCTGAACCATGCATATCCTGCGTCTCCATATTTTATATGAGCATTAGGAGCTATAAAGTAAGCATCAGGTAAGAGTTTACCCATTAAATGCCCTACTGATAGTATACTATTACCAGTTGCTCCTCTCCCATGAAGTAGTACAACTAAAATATTAGCAGAACTACCAGAACTAAAACTAGGTCCATTAATAATTACACTCACAACATCTCTCCTACATATTAATAACCGTAAATGTATATCACTATTTACCAAACAAAAAACACTAAATATGTATAAACAATAGTAATAGAATTACCAATAAGAAAACCCTTATATCAAACTGCGGTCATAACAGCACATATACAATTAAAACATTTTTACTCAACCATCATACGTAAATTTTTCAATCCAGCAATCAGCTTGAATATGTACAACATTTAAAGAACCATTCCCCATACTTCATCTTATAATACAAGCATCTTACATACGCATAAACAGAATTTATGGACAATATTACTTTCCTCAATGTAAAAATATTAAATATTAAGGGTATTAAAATCATTATTTAATTATTATATACATCAAATACATTACTAAATTCTTTTTATAACAATGTTTTTACAACAAAACACACATTAATCACATAAAAAAGCTAAATATCATTGTAATTTCTAGTTGTTTTCAAGATAATATGACAATAAGTCATAATAACAAGCAATCATATGAAGAATCCTTTATGGGGAGGAAGATTTAGTACATCTCCTAGTGATATTATGAAAAAGATTAACGAATCAATATCGTTCGATAAAACGTTATATGAAGAAGATATAGCTGCATCAATAGCACATTGCAAAATGCTAGTTAACCAAAAAATTATTAGCAAATATGAAGGACAACTTATTATTCATGGATTAGAGGTAATATACAACCAAATCTCATCTGGTACTTTTGAGTTTAGTACAGATCTAGAAGATATACACATGAATATAGAACATAACTTAAAAAAAATGATAGGTAGTATTGCAGGAAAATTGCACACTGCAAGATCCCGCAATGACCAAGTTGCAACAGATTTTAAACTTTGGATACGGAAATCAATAGTCAAATTAGAGACTCAGTTACATGGATTACAACAAACTATACTTAATATAGCCGAAGCTCATTATAATACTATTATGCCAGGATTTACACATTTACAAATTGCTCAACCTGTAACGTTAGGTCATCATTTAATGGCATATTTTGAAATGTTAAAAAGAGACCGCTCACGCTGGCAAGATCTATATAAACGTATGAACCAATGTCCCGCTGGATCTGCAGCACTAGCAGGAACATCTTTTCCAATAGATAGACATTTTATTTCACAAGAATTAGGGTTTGATAGTCCAACAGAAAATTCTATAGACACAGTATCAGATAGAGATTATGTCATTGAATTTTTATCAAATGCTTCAATATGCATAATGCATTTATCAAGACTAGCGGAAGAGATTATACTCTGGTGCAGTTACAATTTTAAATTTATAATACTTTCTGATAACATCACAACTGGAAGTTCAATAATGCCACAAAAGAAAAATCCAGATGCAGCAGAGCTTATCAGAGGGAAGACAGGAAGGATTTTCGCATCACTAAACCAAATACTAGTTGTTATGAAAGGACTCCCACTAGCATATAGCAAAGACATGCAAGAAGACAAAGAACCCTTATTTGACGCAGCACACAATTTAATGTTGTGCATAGAAGCAATGAATAGCATGTTAAATAACATCACTATTAATAAAAACAATATGCTAAAAGCTGCAGAACATGACTATTCAACAGCAACAGATCTCGCAGATTGGCTAGTAAAAAATCTTCACCTTTCATTTAGAGAATCTCATCAAATTACCGGACAAATAGTTAAATTAGCTGAACAAAGTCACTGTAAATTAGATGAATTAACTCTAGAACAAATACAAACAATCATTCCTTCCATAACTGAAGATGTCTTTTCAATATTATCAGTAGAAAATTCAGTAGCTAGTAAAACTAGTTATGGAGGAACTGCTCCTACTAATGTAATGGAAGCAATAAAAAAAGGTAAATCATACCTTAGCAATATTATTCCTTTACACTCAGAAAATAAAAGTAATGCATAATTTACTTTTATATGAAATTACCACATCTTGTAAGATAACCATATTGTAATAAATAATTAAGTCGCATTTAGAATAATTTTAATCATCTCTTAGCCCTGTTAATATTAAACAAAATATCCACAGATAAGATGTTCAATTATATTTCCACCTAATTTTTAATATAAACAGTTAACAAGAAAAATAATAATACACTTCAAGTATTAGTTTTTTATCAGCTTGAAATTTCACTAGTAGAAACTTGATTAATCTTACTAGATAGTATCATTAACTAAAGCTCCGAAATTAACAATTTTTTGTAGATGCAATATTCTACGAATTATTATACTGCTACTAGATTCATCCAATACTTCATAACAACCAAATAATATTTATCTTTATAAGAATCACTTTCTCACGATATAACAAAAGAGTTATTATAAATCAATAATAACTTTAGTTAATGCACTAGAATCACATTTTTTACCAAGATTATGCTATTAGTAGAACTTAGTACAGATACTCAAAAAACAACAAATAGGCTGTAACACTTAAGAAAGCAGGCAGTGATTCTCACAGTTACAACAATATTATACAATTAATTAAGTATTTCCTTTTATATATAACAAAATGAAAATCATAATCAACAAGTATACCATCTCAAATAGAAGTCTATGCAACATTAAAAATCATAATTAACATAGACTCTATATTAATATAAAACGATAATCTAATTAATTAGATCAATCACCTATTATAAGCTCATCATATCCACTAACCTTACTTCGACTGTACACACATCAATATTCTATTAATTACATCTCAACATTGTAATCATAATGTATTTTAAATAACTCATTGTTTCTGTTAAAAATACTACCCTTTATGAATTGAAGAATGTTATTTTTTATTTACAAGCACTATATGTACTACACTATGATCCTCCTGAGAAATACTATGTACACAGTTATTTTTTATATTATCTACAACATTAGCTAATAATATCCCATTCAAATGATCAAGTTCATGCTGCATGCATCTAGAAAGCCAACCATAGACTCTTACTATACATTCATTCCCCAATAAATCTGTGTATCTTAAATCCATATGTTTTGGTCTTGTAATATTAATTAGTCCATATGATTTAGCAGATGAACAACCCTCAAATAAATCAACAGTTTCAGCAGAAAAGCTGAGGACTTCAGGATTTATACATATCATATTTTTACCATGTAATGAATGATGCCCAGACAAAACTTTCATATCCTGTGCAACATCAAACAATCCACTAAACATATTGATGATAAACATTCTACTATGATTCCCAAGTTGAACTGCAGATAAACCTACAGTCTTACTATGTTCCATAACTTTCATCATGTCATTAGCTAGCGCTATAATTTCTTGATCTACCTTTTCAATAGGATGAGATATAGCATGCAAATTTCGTAAATCTTGAACATTATCAACAGATAAGATATTCATATTATATTCCTCTCAACTTTTAGTATAAGCAATTTATAGTATAATTCTATATATTTCATTATCTTAACAGTTGTTATACACATTTATTAGTTATACAAGTAGTATTTTTATAAAAAACTGATATAATCAATGTATATGCGTATAAATTAATCATTAAATAACTGTGTCACTACAACAGATATTAACCAATCCACTATTCTGTATACCACCAGAAACTGCACATAAATTAGTAATTTTTGCACTAAGGAATAACTTTATTCCTGTAAAAAAAATCGAAATTCCAAGATCTCTTAATATACAAGTCTTCAATAAGCTTCTAAGAACTCCCATAGGAGTTGCAGCTGGGTTTGATAAAAATGCAGAAGTAATACAGCCCTTATTATCAGCTGGTTTTGGATTTGTCGAAGTAGGAACAGTAACAAAATACCCTCAACGTGGGAATAAGAAACCACGTATACATAGATTAATAAGTGAAAAAGCAATAATTAATAGTTTAGGCTTTAATAATAAAGGAGTAGATTTCCTAATTAATAAGGTAAACAACATTAAGCTTAATCATTGCATATTTGGTATTAATATAGGGTTTAATAAAAAATCCAGTGATCCCATTCAAGACTATTTTGACTTAGTGAAGAAAGTATATGGTCTAAGCAATTACATTACAATCAACATATCATCTCCTAATACTCCAGGATTACATGAATTTCAAAAAAAAGAACTTTTATCAGAATTATTGACAGCTATATCTGAGATTCGAAAGCTAGCAGATTATGCAGAATCTGTTCCTATAATGTTAAAAATTTCGCCAGACATCAGTGATAATAAAAAACAGGATATTGTAGACCTAGCAATAAAATATAAAATCAGTGGGTTAATAATAAGTAACACTTCATCACAACACGATAAACTACTAAATACAGATATAAAGATACATGGCGGATTAAGTGGAAAACCACTATTTGATCTATCAACACAAGTACTATCTGAAATATATAAAGTTTCCCAAGAGAAGCTTCTACTAATAGGTTGTGGTGGGGTAAGTACTGGGTATCATGCATATGAAAAAATAAAAGCAGGTGCATCACTAATACAGTTATATACTGCAATAGTTTATAACGGACTCAATATCGCCAATAAGATAAGTTTAGAATTAGCCGATCTTCTAGCTGCAGATGGATTTCCAACAGTACGTCATGCAATAGGTCATAATTACTAATAGGGTTTAATATGTTTATCACAATAGATGTAGGTAATACAAATATAAAATTCGCAATCTGTGTAAACAATAGAATAGTAAAAACAATAACTATCTCTTCTCAACCAAGAAGAACAGCTGATGAATATTTCATCTATTTAAATGCCACAATAAATCAACTAAATATTAATTCCCAGAATATCAATAACATTATTATATCAAGTGTAGTTCCAAGTATAACAACACCAATTATAGAATTAAGTAAAAATTACTTTAATACAGATCCTATAATCTTGGATAATCATCATGCAGACCTTTTTAACATCAAGATAAACCTACAAAACAAAGCACTAGGCTCAGACAGATTAGCAGATATAATCGCAGCGAGTAACTTGTATCCCAATCAAGACTTACTAATAATAGGTATGGGAACTGCAACAGTATTTAATTTATTAAATAGTGACAAATGTATATACGGACAAGTCGTAGCACCTGGAGCACATATTCTAGCAAAAAGTATGCGTCAATATACCGCATTATTACCAGAGGTATTAGTATCAAAACAAGATAAAGTAATACAAAACAACATATACCATGCAATGGAATCAGGAATATATTGGGGATACATCAGTATGATCAATGGAATGATTGAAAAAATAACCGATGAAGAAGGAAAAGGATTACACGTAGTAGCAACAGGAGGAAACTCCCATTTATTTTTTGAACATAAAACTGCTATTAACAATATTGAAGTAGACCTGACCACAAGAGGTCTAATACAATTGCATAATATACTCGATAACAAACAATAAATACTTTACTACAGTAATCTCTGATATAGTAGAACACAATTACAATGTTCTTCATGTTTTACTCATTACATATAGTTGCGTAACCTACACAAAATCAATATATTATTGACACTAAGGATTAACCAATACGCTATAAACTTTTCTTATAAATTTTATACACTACTACTAGTACTTTAAGAATTAAAAACACGTATTAACATTACTCCAATCCTTAAAGTGAAATATCTTATCTATGATAAAATTCAAGCATAAAGCTTAATATATCTATAAAGCACATAAATTAATCTAATAGAGCTATAGATACCACTACTCTCATAAACACGAAAACAACACTTATCAAAATAATAAATATATCTTAAGATATGTAACACATATCAACAACAAACTATGTAAAGTGAAATATCTTATCTATGATAAAATTCAAGCATAAAGCTTAATATATCTATAAAGCACATAAATTAATCTAATAGAGCTATAGACACCACTACTCTCATAAACACGAAAACAACACTTATCAAAATAATAAATATATCTTAAGATATGTAACACATATCAACAACAAACTATGTAAAAAGTTCTATAACCCAACACATCCTATATCACACAACTACATTTCTTATAAACAACATTATTTATGAAACTATCCAAGTTTAATATCCAGTTGACAATACAAAAAACTTTTGTGAAGTACAATAAAATTAGATTTTCAATAATGAATATATATAAGCAACCTTTACTTATATACCCTTTATACCAGAAGCAATATTAACTAATTAGTACTACAAACCGGCTACTAATTATCAAATCACATGTTAATTAATACCACTACAACACCTAAATCCATTATTAGTAATAATCACCATTACAATCACATTGCTTAGATATGTGTAGATACATTTTAATTAAAGACACAAGTTAGTATTAAGTTAATAAGCATTATATAACCAACTTACTAGTTATCATAAATCATATGTTGATTCATATAGCAGTAATATTAAACTCTACTCTTAATAATATTATTATTACAATCACATTGCTTAGATATGTGTAGATACATTTTAATTAAAGACACAAGTTAGTATTAAGTTAATAAGCATTATATAACCAACTTACTAGTTATCATAAATCATATATTGATTCATATAGCAGTAATATTAAACTCTACTCTTAATAATATTATTATTACAATAACATTGCTTAGATATGTCTGTAGATAATTCTTTAATCTTTTCAATCATATTTGGATCAACATGTAATAATATATCTGACAAAGTACTCTTATCAATATAATTAGTTATTAACATGAGTAAGTTCGTATCTAATAATCCAAATATTTCAGCAGCCAATTTTACAGGCATACTTTCATATATTTTCACTAAGCTATATACTTTTTCATCATAATTTTGATCATCAATATTAATTAATGATACTAACTTTCTTTTCATCTCTTCTAAATACAACACCTGCTCATTATTGTGTTGCTCAACAGTTCTCAACAAAATCTCTTTATTTTTTAAACTGTCTTCTTGTTCTAATAAACGGTAATACCAATCTTGTAAATCTACAACAGATATAGATCCATCATCTATTGGAAATAATTTCATTTTTTGCTTTGCATTTCTAGGAAAATAACTACTAATTTTTACAAATTCAACATGGTCTAACAAACCGAATTCTACAACTTTATCATCATTAATATTATAAAAATGATGTAATAAAATTCCAGTCATACAGAACATTAATATTATATTAACAACATAAATCACTTGCATACTATCAAAAAAACTATTATACAATGAGGCTTAAAATCAAGTTATGTTATAATAAAACACTATCATGATTTAGCAATAAATAATTATAGTATTTTATACTGACATTGCTTATAAAACACTTTAATAATATGAAACAGTGAAGACGTTTTTTACATTGTTCACATTTTGGTTTGCCTTATCAGGGTATTTTGATTTATTTTTTGTAACACTAGGGATTGCAAGTTGTATAACTACATTAGTTATGGCAAGAATGTTGAAGAATGTTATACCGCTAAATGACTATGATATTTACTACACAAAAAAACAATTTTTTCCTTGTATGCTTCATTTCCTACGTTACTTCTTTTGGATCATACAACAGGTTATACTATCTAACATATATATAACAAAAAAAGTATGGAATTTTAGGTCAAAAATAGATTCAGCAATTTTTAGAGTCATACAAACCAAACAAACTACTGATTTAAACATATCAATAGTCGTAAATTCTATCACATTTACCCCTGGAACAGTAAGCATAAATGTCATAGAATCCTCTAGCTCATATAAAATAAGAATTTTAGCTATAGATGAAGATTCAATGTCTGGTGCAACAGATATTGACAATAAGATTGCAAGCATATAACAATAAAACCCCCGATTGCACAACAAATATACAATATGTTCTTTATTCCATAGCTATATCCAAGATAAAAATTTCACAAACACAAAGCATTAACCTATGAAATAAACTTATAATACAGAAATGACTAAATTTTAATAATACAAAGCTACAAAATATCTACAAACATAGATAATTATAAATTACTACGCAGTAACAGCACTCTCAATATAGAAGGAATCAATCTACTGCAGATTAATACTAGTTTCTCTCTACTTAGTAAATAGAATGCTTATACTAAGTTTATCACTTGACTAATAATATTTATAGGTTCAGGACTCTTAGAAGTATTATACCTTGAATTATTATTATAACTGATTCTTGAAAACTGCATATTACCTTTTTACTATGTGACAAAACATTTATATTACTTAGTCAATAACATCTATAGGCATAAGACTTTAAAGGAACATCTAACATTTGAATTACTGCTTACACTATTTGTTGTTTATAATTTTTCAAAATATTCATACTTACTATTACTGATTTTCTGAAAACTGAGTATTACTTTATTAACACTATATGTTCAACATTTTCCTTGTAACGCATATTCATAAAAATCCCTCCCTTTTATCTCAGACAATATTTTGAGAACTTGCTTTAGATATTTTAACTTCAAGTCTTCCCTGATTTAACATGCAATTTCAATCCAAATTTTAGCTAATCCATGATCAGTCACATCTTAACAAATGCTTGATTCTGTATTTGACAATAAAGCTTCCATTTTCTCTTCAATAATACTATGTACACTGTTCAGTCTTTTTAAGCTTCTAAAGCACCATTCAAAAAATATTTTTCAATAATGTACTCTTACCTACACAGCACCAAATTGTCTAAAAAGAAAATTAATTTAATTAATCTAATATAACTACCATATTGGCTAGAACTATGACTTCTCTATCGCAATCTTAGATGTGTTTGCACATATACATATAATCTCTTACCCAAACAACAGTAAGATTACTGCTATATCCCTGTTTACTGCAGGGTTCACTTTACTAGAAATCGCAGACTTCCCTAATATTCCAATTAAACTATGGTATAAATTTATCAACATTAAATCAATCAATGTTTACCTATGCCAAAAGAGATCTATAGAGATTTTTGATTTTATAAGGTAATTTATAATTGTGCTGTAATGATAAGATCTATCATCATTTATTCTGACAACTATAAATAATGCTCCTAACCTTTATAATATATAACTTCCTGAATTAAAATTATCACTAAAATACATACCCTCCCCCACTACTCATATAATTCCCTCATGTTAAAAAACTTTCTTTATCAACAAATCTCACGTATAAATATACTTATTATTTCAATTCAAAATATCACTAATCCTTAGGTAAATTATAAAATAAACTCTATGCCAGATTTTTCTATAGAAAATGAAATATCAAAATCAATAAACAACAAGAATTGTATTATAGTAGGAGTTGATGAAGTAGGATACGGCTCATTGGCCGGTCCTGTAGTATCAGCTGCTGTTTTTTTTCTGAAACATGACAATCGTATCACATATAATATCAAGGACTCAAAAAAGCTTACTCCAAAGAAAAGGCTAGAAATTTACAACATAATCACCCCTATAATAAAATGGAGTATAGGACTTGCTGACATACATGAAATTGATCAGCACAACATACTAAATGCCACACATATTGCAATGCAAAGAGCACTTAGCGGTTTAAATTCTAATATAGACTACGTAATAGTAGATGGAAATAAGATTCCACCAGATCTACCATGGAATACAAAAGCTATTATAGACGGAGATAATATTAGTATATCAATTGCTGCAGCATCTATAATTGCAAAAGTTACAAGAGATAGATTAATGGAAACGTTGCATGTACAGTACCCACAATATGACTGGAACAAAAATAAAGGATATGGAACTAAACATCACTTAGAATCCTTATATAAATATGGTAAAACTATACACCATAGAAACACATTTGCTCCAGTATCAGAGATTACTAAACTTTATAGTGAATAATAAATATATAGAAACAATATTATTAATACACTAGTGAAACAAATCTTTAAACCTTCCTAGGTTCAAATACATGTCGTTTCATCAAAACTGTACTAACATAAGTAACCATAGTAATCAGATTTGATGACTAAAATTTATAACACAGTTTATTTCATCACAAGACTATAATAATGGCAACGTAAGAGTCAACTTATAAGAGGACTAAATAATAAAATATTTACGCAAGTGATAGTAGCACTAAAGATGGTTCTCAACTGAGAATATGTGTATCAATATAGCAGAGATAAAAAATACAAATGCAGATCAACTGAATATTCCTACTGAATAAATTGTTTACTAGTAGTTTTATCCATAATGTTAAATTAGTATCTTGTTAGATTTAATGGTAATATGAGTTTCAATTGTGAAAAGAAGTCATATTCTTAAAAGTTATAACAATCAAAAAATCACACATAATAAAAAGATATTTTCTTTTTTTCCATAAAGATATTGTCAAAGATTTAAATTACAGAAGCATATATATGCCGCAATACGTGATCCTATTAATCAATTTATTTGAGAAAGATAATAAAGAGTTCTTATTAAAGACTTTATATTCTTCTTGTATGATAGTTTTTTTATGACTTAAGCTCCACTTTCAACATAACTTAAGATTCTTATTGAATATTAAACACATTCATTAAACAGATATTTAATATAGTACAGTTATGAATACTATGCAAATCATTAAAAGACTTTGTATGAACCTGAATACTAATGGTAATATAAACCAGATGTAACTGTTTCTTCAAAACAAGGTATAAAAAATATAGCTAAGATCACTACTTTCATTAAAGTAAATCTTACAGTACCCAACATAAATAGTAATTTTAGTATTATTTAAAATAATGATATATTGTTAACAGATAGAATCTGCAATTACAGCTCGACCAATTTGTAATAGATTAGGTTGATTAAATTGATTTTTCCTTTTGGACAGTTTAGTGCTATAGAAACAGAAGCACATGATTCAAAAATATTGTTAGATAATAGTATGCTTAAGGATCTGAAAAAACTGAATAACATATTGACCATAGACTAGCCAGAGTTTTAATTTTAAGTCAGAAGTATTGTAATGCTATAGAACATTTTCTAAAAACCATGTAAGAGAAAATTTGAGTCATATCAAACCTTACCAAAAAGTAATACTGCCAGGTTTAATATTTTTATTCTAAAATATCCAGACAATATATTAATTATTTCAATCTAATACATAAGCCTTTTTTCCTAGTACCACTAAGTAAAACCTTCAATTTTGATTATATTTCATACATTAGTTTATCTATAATACTATTATGCAATAAGTAAGATATACAAAATAAGAAAAAAAAAGTAATACTGCCAGGTTTAATATTTTTATTCTAAAATATCCAGACAATATATTAATTATGCCCCCCCACACTGGAATCCAAGAACATAGCAACGTTAATAACATCAAGATCAATCTTATATAAACACCTAATTTCCCATAATCATCCTGCACCTTATGATATTCTACACGTGCAAAAATTATCATTCTACCTAATATCCAATTAATAATTCCTCCTACAACTGCTCCTAATGCCGATATTAAAATCATCAAAACATAACTATATCCCCCAAAATAAGCCATTACTTTAAATACAAATATTTTATTTAAGGGTAAAATAAGAGCAGCTACTAAACTGTCAACAAATAACAAACTATAAACTTCTATCATCTATAGACATACCATTACATACCTCATGGGACCGGTGCGATTTGAACGCACGACCTCCAGATTAGGAATCTAATGCTCTATCCTACTGAGCTACGGCCCCAATACACTTTCAATCATATAGATTATCCATATAATGTAAACAAATTTTCAACACTCTATTCTTAGCTCGCAGAAAATATTTTAATATAATAGATACTTTTATTTCTTTTTATCTATTATCTATGTCACAATACAAATTCATAGATAACATTAATCAAATATTCTTTGACATTAACCAAATAGAATATGTTATACAAAACTCTCTAATCCAAGCCTATAGCAGATATTTTATATAATGGGCATTTTATAACCTGCTTTCACTTATCATCCATATTACAAAACTTTTATAGATAACATTAATCAAATATTCTTTGACATTAACCAAATAGAATATGTTATACAAAACTCTCTAATCCAAGCCTATAGCAGATATTTTATATAATGGGCATTTTATAACCTGCTTTCACTTATCATCCATATTACAAAACTTTTATAGATAACATTAATCAAATATTCTTTGACATTAACCAAATAGAATATGTTGTACAAAACTCTCTAATCCAAGCCTATAGCAGATATTTTATATAATGGGCATTTTATAACCTGCTTTCACTTATCATCCATACTACAAAACTTTTATAGATAACATTAATCAAATATTCTTTGACATTAACCAAATAGAATATGTTGTACAAAACTCTCTAATCCAAGCCTATAGCAGATATTTTATATAATGGGCATTTTATAACCTGCTTTCACTTATCATCCATGTTATAATTCATGGTTAAGATTAGCTAAAGTTTCTAACATTAGATAACAGTACCAATATGCTATACAATAGAATCTAGATATAAACAATAAGATATTTAATTTCAGTACTACATATCAAACAATGTTTATACTAATTTATTTCGTCTTATAACTTCACATAATTTTTCTATATCTGATGAGCTGTGATTCACACTAAATACAAACCTAAGTCTTGGAGTGGGTACCGTAGGAGGGCGTATCGCCACAACAAGAAACCCCTCTTCTCTTAAAATTTGTTGCGCATGTAAAACACTATCTATATCTTTCATAATCAATGGCACTATATGGCTACTAGGCTCAGTAAGATTTAGATTCTTACAAAAAAATTTAGCCAGCTTAATAGGAGTATCATTAATAGATTCGCCTATAATATCTAATGCAGAGCTTGCAGCTGCAATCACCATTGGAGGTAGAGCAGTTGTATATATAAAAGTTCTAGCCTTATTTTGTATATACTTTATAACAACTTTTGATGCACAGACATAACCACCCAAGACACCAACTGCCTTGGATAAAGTACCAATATATATATCTGAACTAGCACAAGGTATTAATCCAAACCCATGAGCACAATCTGTAATAAGCCATGCATTATACTTCTCTGCTAATTTTCTTAGCTGATCAATTGGAGCAATATCACCATTCATACTATACACTTGCTCAACTATAATAAAACAGTGCTTATGCAAGCCTCTATATTCCTTTAACATATCCTCACAATGCTTATAATCATTATGCTCAAACCTATAATGCTTGGCAGAGGAAAGCTTAATACCATCAATAATAGAAGAATGTACTAATTTGTCAGCAATGATCATATCATGCCTATGTACCAAAGCAGAAATAACTCCCACATTTGTCAGATAACCACTACTAAATACCAAAGCCATTTCTGTATGATACAATTTTGCCAATTTATTTTCTAAGCATTGATAAATGACATTATCACCTGTAATCATACGTGAAGCACCAGCTCCTACACCATAATTATTTATTGCATTTATAGCCGATTCTTTTAATAACGGATGTCCTATTAAACCTAAATAATCATTACAAGAAAAAGAAACTAATTTTTTATCATTTTGATAAATTACATTACCTGCTTCAGATTTAGTGATAGCAGAAGGTTCTCTATATAGATTGTCAACCTTCAACTTAATGAGTTCTCGATTTAATATTTTATCTAACATTTAACACTTACACAAATACCTATTATGCCTTTTTATAAAGCTACACTTAAATGTAAAGTTGTATAAAACATAAATTCTAGAGAAAGTATAGCAGGAATTAAATCAACGTACTCAACACTATTCAATTAAGCAACCACAAACACGAGATTTAAAACCCCCACCATCTAAAAGGAAGAACCATCTACTAAAACATAAGTACTTTCATATTCTTTAATAGTCAACAATACTATTTGTATCTTTAGGCAATCCCTGATTCAAAGCATTATCATCACGTTGGAGTAATGCTGGATCCTGATACTCATTATTATAATACATAGAATAATCTTCTTTATTTAATAAAGATAGCTTCTTGATTTTATTCATTAAGAATCCTGTACCTGCAGGTATCAGTCGACCTACTATCACATTCTCTTTTAACCCATATAAAGAGTCTTCCTTACCAGAAAATGCTGCTTCTGTTAATACTTTGGTAGTCTCCTGGAATGATGCAGCAGAAACAAATGAATTAGTATCAAGACTTGCTCTAGTAATCCCTTGAAGTATTGGAGCATACTTAGCAGGAGATTTACCCATTTTTATCATATTATTATTAGTCTTTATGATTTCTTCCATATCTACATTCTCTCCAACTAAATACATAGTATCTCCTGGTTCAAATATCTCAACTTTTTGCAACATCTGTCTTAAAATTATCTCTATGTGTTTATTATCAATACGTACACCCTGTAACCTATAAACTTGCTGAATTTCAGAGATCATATAATTTGCTAGTGCCTCAATCCCTAAAACACGTAATATATCATGAGGATCAGGATCACCATCCATCAACAAATCCCCTTTGTGCACAAAATCCCCTTCATTTACAATAGTATGTTTACCTTTAGGCACTAAATATTCAACAGGCGTCAAACTACTATCTACTGGCTTAATAAATATACGCCTTTTAGACCTATAATAATCTTTTCCAAATTCAACATAACCATCAACATCACTTACTATAGCATGTTCTTTTGGACGACGCGCTTCAAATAACTCAATTACCCTCGGTAACCCTCCTGTAATATCTCTAGTTTTTATAGATTCTCTCGGAATTCTTGTTATTACATCCCCAGCATGAACTTTTTGCCCATCTTGAACATTTAGTACTGCCCCTATCGGTATCAAATAATTTGCTTCCAATCCATTAGATAGTGTTATTACATTATCATTGTCATCAATTAAAACTAATCTAGGCCTGAGGTTAGCACCTTGTAAATGTAATTTCCAATCAACTACTACCCTATTAGAAATACCAGTAGATTCATCTAATACTTCATTGATAGAAACACCATCTATTAAATCCATATACTTAATGATACCTGTTTTTTCTGTAATAATAGGCATTGTATAAGGATCCCATTCAGCAATTTTTTCTGTAATTTTTACTAATTGACCATCATTAACATAAAGTCTTGCACCGTAAGGTATACTATTACGCATCTTTTCGTTACCCACACTATCAAGCAATACTACTTCACAAGACCTACTCATAATAATCTTATTACCATATTTATCTTCAACAACATTACTGTTTACTAATTTTACCTTAGCATCCAATAATGCTATTAAGTTTGAAGTTTCAACACCTCTCATCGCAGTACCACCTACATGGAAAGTACGCATAGTCAATTGAGTACCAGGTTCACCAACAGATTGAGCTGCTATTACACCAACAGCTTCACCTATTGATACAACATCACCAATAGCAAGATCTCTACCATAACATAAAGCACAAATACCCTTTTTAGCTTCACAAGTAAGAGGAGATCTTACTTTTACAGCATCTAATCCAGCTATCTTTATTTTCTCAACTTTAGCTTCATCTATTAACTCTCCAGCTTTAACAAGCAATTCTTCAGTAATAGGATTATAAACATCAACAGCAGCAACTCTTCCAAGTATAATATTATCTAACGTCTCAACTACAGTTCCACCTTCAACAACAGATCTTATGGCAAATCCATTGTGTGTTTTACAATCATATTCAACAACTATACAATCTTGAGCAACATCAACAAGCCTACGAGTTAAATATCCAGAATTCGCAGTTTTCAAAGCGGTATCTGCTAAACCTTTTCTTGCCCCATGAGTTGAATTAAAATATTCAAATACATTCAATCCTTCACGGAAGTTAGATATTATAGGAGTTTCAATAATTTCACCTGAAGGTTTAGCCATTAACCCTCTCATTCCTGCTAATTGTTTCATCTGTGATGCAGATCCCCTAGCACCAGAATGAGCCATCATATAAATAGAATTTAACTTACTTTCTACATCATACACAGAAATAGCTTTCATCATATCCTTAGCTATCAAATCAGTACACTTAGACCATTCATCTATTACTTTATTATATCTTTCACTTCTTGTAATCAAGCCATCCTGATATTGCACAGCAAATTCCTTAATTTTTTCACTAGCATTATCTACATGCATTGTCTTTGTATCTGGAATAATCATATCTTTGCATCCAAATGAAATACCAGACTGTGAAGCATATTTGAATCCAAGAGACATGAATTTATCTGAAAACTCAACAGTCTCACTTTGACCACAACTCCGATACACTAAATCAACTATAGCTGTAATTTCCTTTACAGTTAAAACCTGATTTACTAGATCAAAAGTTAAATTTTTATGTTGCGGAAATATCTGCCACAATATCAATCTACCAGGAGTTGTTTCAATTACTTTAGAATAATATGAAGGCTCTCCATCTGATGCATCATAATTACAATAAGTCATTCTATACTTAATTTTAGTACATATATGTACATCCTTATTATGTAAAGCGTATTCTACATGACTAAAATCACCAAAGAATAAAACTTCATCTTCAGGTTGAACCTGATCCTGTAACGTTAAGTAATATATTCCAAGTACTATATCTTTTGAAGGAACAATTATCGGCTTACCATTAGAAGGACTCAAAATATTATTAGTAGACATCATCAATATTCTAGCCTCAAGCTGAGCTTCTAGTGATAATGGAATATGCACCGCCATTTGATCTCCATCAAAATCAGCATTAAAAGCACTACATACTAAAGGGTGTAACTGTATTGCCTTACCTTCTATTAGAACTGGATCAAACGCCTGTATGCCTAATCTATGTAAAGTAGGTGCTCTATTTAATAATATTGGATGCTCATGTATTACTTCATCCAAAATATCCCAAACTTCTGGCTTTTCATTTTGTATCATCTTATTTGCTAACTTTACTGTTGGCACAATACCATACATTTTTAACTTTGAACAAATAAACGGCTTAAATAATTCTAGAGCCATTTTTTTAGGTAATCCACATTGGTGTAATTTTAAGTTAGGACCAACAACTATTACTGACCTACCAGAATAATCTACCCTTTTTCCCAGCAAGTTCTGTCTAAAACGCCCTTGCTTACCTTTCAACATATCACTTAATGATTTCTTATACCCTACACTTCCTGCTTTATTAGAAATATAGCTACGACGTGTACTATCAAAAAGAGCATCTACTGCTTCTTGCAGCATTCTTTTCTCATTACGGATCATAATTGCAGGTGGATTCAATTTTAACAATTTACCCAATCTATTATTACGATTAATGATTGTTCGATAGTGATGATTTAAATCAGAAACTGCTGGCCTTCCATTTTCCAAAGAAACAAGCGGCCTTAAATCAGGTGGTAAAATTGGTATAACTGTTAATATCATCCATTCAGGTTTATTCCCAGAATTTATAAAATTTTCAACAATGCGCAATCTTTTTACTATTTTCTTTCGCTTCATCTCTGAAGTTGTAGATTCCAATTCTACTCTAAGACTTGCATTAATTGCATGCAAATCTAACCGGACTAATAATTCCCTAATAGCCTCAGCTCCAGTTAACGCAAGAAAACTATCTTCTCCGTAATTATCCTTTGCTTGATTGTAAGCACTTTCACTAATAACTTCACCTTTAGATAATGGGGTTGCAATTGGATCAATAACTACAAAATCACCGCTATATAAAATATTTTCTATCAACTTAAGCGGCATATCAAGTAACGCTCCTATACGAGAAGGCAGAGACTTTAGGAACCAAACATGTGCTACAGGAGATACAAGTTCTATGTGTCCCATCCTTTCTCTACGTACCTTTGATGAAGTAACTTCAACTCCACATTTCTCACAAATGACGCCTCTATAACGTTTTTTTCGATATTTACCGCACAAGCATTCATCATCATTCACTGGCCCAAAAATCTTAGGACAAAAAAGTCCCCCTTTTTCCACTTTAAAAGTACGATAATTAGTAGTAGAAATATCTTTAATTTCACCATACGACATTGCTCTAATGCTTTCAGGGCTAGCTATAGATATGCAAATCTTATCAAACGACTGTGCAATACTAGTATAGCCATACAAATCCAACATCTTCATATACTACTACCCTTTTAATTATTAATCTTTCACTTCATTATTTAAGAAATCCTTATCTTGCTTTAAAGCAACATCTAAACACAATGATCTTAACTCTTTCACCATGACATTAAAGGACTCTGGTATTCCGCACTCAAAATTACTATCACCCTTAATTATAGATTCATAGATCTTAACTCTTCCAACAATATCATCAGACTTTACTGTAAGCATTTCTTGTAAAGTATAAGCAGCTCCGTAAGCCTGTAATGCCCAACATTCCATTTCCCCAAAACGCTGACCACCAAAATGAGATTTTCCACCTAATGGTTGCTGAGTTACTAATCCATATGGACCAACAGATCTTGCATGTATCTTATCATCCACCAAGTGATGCAATTTTAACATGTATATATATCCCACAGTAACCTTACGATCAAATTTTTCACCAATCCTTCCATCATAAAGATCTACCTGCCCTGAAACATCTAAATCAGCTAACTTTAATAAGTTAGAAATTTGACTATCTTTTGGCCCTTCAAACACTGGAGCAGCCATTGGTACACCATCACGTAACCTTTCTGCAAACGCCAAAAGATCATCATCGCTCATAGATTGAATATTATATTTTAAATCTTGTCCATCATACACCTGATCTAAAAAGTTTCTCAAATGAGATATTGTCAACTCATCAATATTATCCAATATATGCCCTATCTTTTTTCCTAAATTAACAGAAGCCCATCCTAAATGTGTTTCTAAGATCTGTCCAACATTCATACGAGAAGGGACCCCCAAAGAATTAAGTATAATATCAACAGGAGTTCCATCTTCTAAGTATGGCATATCTTCAACAGGCACGATCCGGGAAATTACCCCTTTATTACCATGTCTACCAGCCATTTTATCTCCCGGTTGCAGATTATGTTTCACTGCAACAAAAACTTTAACTATACATAAAACACCCTGTGGTAAATCATACCCATAATTTAACTTGTCTATCTTTTGATCGAATTTACTATGAGCATTTTGAATCATCGAATCAAATTTTTCCTTTAAGTCTTTAACTTGAGATAATACATACTCATTAGACAAATTAATATCCCACCAATCCTTTTTTGGAGTAGATGCCAAATAATCATTCATATCCTGATTATTATACTGCATCTCAGAATTTACTAAAACTCTCTTCAATTCATCATAAAAATATTCACTAACTACATCAATTTCATAATCCCTTTCTTTTATGAATCCATTAATCTCATTTTGCTTGATTAGGAGAGATCTATCATTTTCTTCAACCCCACGACGTACAAAAACATGCACATCAACTACCGTACCTTCAACATCAAGTGGCAAATACAGTGAAGAATCTACACAATCAAATACTTTTTCCCCAAAAATAGTAACTAATAATTTTGTCTCCGGAGGTAGAGAAATTGGAGGTCTAGGAGTAACTTTACCAACTAAAATATCCCCGGCAGAAACTTCAGCACCAACATTAACAATTCCTACATCATCCAAATGAGACAAACTATCTTCATTGATATCAGGAACAGACCTCATAATCTTTTCTGGACCAAGTGTTGTATCTCTAACTACACATTCAAATTCCTCTATATGTATTGAAGTAAATACATCTTTTTTTACAACTTCACTTGAAATAACTATTGAATCTTCAAAGTTATACCCTTGCCAAGACATGAAAGCAACTAACACATTCTTACCTAAAGCAAGCTCACCTTGATCGATAGCTGATCCATCAGCTATAACATCATTTGCTTTTACATAATCTCCAGGTTTAACTAAAGGTCGTTGATTAATACAAGTATTATGATTAGAACGCTGGAATTTTCTTAAATTATAAATATCAACACCTAGATATTCATTTTTTTCCTGATCAAACGCACGAATAACTATATATAACCCATCTACTCTATGGACAATACCCCCACGTTTAGCTAAAACAACTGTTCCTGATCCAGCAGCAACTATTAATTCCATACCAGTACCAATCAAAGGAGCATCTGCTTTTAATAGTGGCACTGCCTGACGTTGCATATTAGAACCCATCAAAGCACGGTTCGCATCATTATTTTCCAAGAAAGGTATCAAAGATGCAGCAACTGAAACAATTTGTTTTGGAGAAACATCTATATAATCAACTTCCTCCCTCTTAACCATAACAAAATTTCCATCATGTCTGCAATAAAGCATATCATCAACGAATTGGTTGTTTTCATCAAGAGTAGCACTAGCATCAGCTATATAATAATTACTTTCCTGCATAGCCAACAGATACTCCACCTTATCAGTAACAACTCCTTTATCTACCTTTCGATAAGGACTTTCAATAAATCCATGCTTATTAATACGAGCGTAGATAGCTAAACTACTGATCAACCCAATATTTTGACCTTCTGGAGTTTCAATTGGACAAATTCTTCCATAATGTGTCGGGTGTACATCTCTCACCTCAAATCCTGCCCTTTCTCTAGTTAAACCACCTGGGCCTAAAGCAGATAACCTACGTTTATGAGTAACCTCAGACAATGGATTAGTTTGATCCATAAACTGAGAAAGCTGAGAAGAACTAAAGAAGTCTTTTAAAACTGTAGCTAAAATCTTAGGATTTACAAAATCACATGGCATTGCATTATCAAAATTTACCGAAGACATGTAATCCATAATCATTCTTTCAAGTCTCAATATCCCAATTCTAAATTGATTTTCAATAAACTCACCAACAGACCTTACCCTACGATTACCAAGATGATCTATATCATCAACAGAACCTTCACCATCCCTTAACAATACCAGCTTCTTTATAACATGAATTATATCATCTTTAGTTAAGACTGTAATATCTTCACTAACACTCAATCCAAGATGATCATTTAATTTTATTCTTCCAACCGTAGATAGATCATATCTTTCCTTTTCAAAAAACAATCCATCAAAAAAAGCTTTTATAACATCTAAACTAGGCGACTCACCAGAACGCAAAACTTTATATATTTCAAAAAGCGCCTCTTCATAAGATACATTCTTATCTAAAAATAACGTATTTAAAACATATGGACCAACCGTTAAAAAATCTATATTTAGAACGAAGATCTCATCTATATTAAATAATTCTAACTTATTTATATGCTCACTAGTAATATTCTCTCCCGCAGATATAATCAAAGCATTACCGCTTGGATCTAACAAGTCATTAGCAATAAATAATCCTTGAATTTCATCAAATGGAACTAAATATTCTGTAAGCCCATCATTAGCCAATTTTTTAGCTATTCTCAAAGTAATTCTCGTATTGGCCTTTACTAATACATTTCCATCTGAATCCATAAGATCATGAGACAACCTAACACCCCTGAACCTATCAGCAACAAATGGAACTATCCATCCTTTTTCACATCTTACGTAACGTACCTTGTCATAGAAAGTATCTAGAATATCATTATTAGATAAACCTAAAGCTCTCAAAAGCAAAGAAACTGGTAATTTCCTCTTTCTATCAATACGAAAGTAAAGTATATCTTTTATATCAAATTCAAAATCTAACCATGAACCCCTATAGGGAATAATTCTAGCTGAATAAATTAATTTCCCAGAACTATAAGTTTTTCCTTTATCACTATCAAAAAATACACCTGGAGAACGATGCATTTGCGATACTATTACTCTCTCTATCCCATTTATAATAAATGTTCCATGAGAAGTCATAGTAGGAAGATCCCCTATGGAAACTTCCTGCTCTTTTATGTACTTTATACTTTTTTCTGAAGTCTCTTCATCTACTACATATTTTACTTCTTTAAAAGATACCTCCTGCACCTTCCATACTATAAAACGCAAAACTATACGTATAGGAACAGAAAAGGTAATACCTCTTTTTATACACTCATACTCGTCATACTGTGGTTCACCAATACTATAACTTACAAATTCAAGAACAGCCCTACCTAACAAATCTTGTATAGGAAACATAGACTGAAAAATATTCTTTATTCCACTTTCAGTACTTTGATCTACCCCAATAAATGCATTGTATGAATCCCTCTGTATTTTTATTAAATCAGTTAAAGAATCTTTTATATCTATTGACTTTGCATAAGACAATCTAGGTACTGAATTAAAAGAATTTAATACATATTTAGTAGAAATTACAGAAGAAGACATTAAATCCCTCAAGATTAATAAATTACAAATAAAAGCTATGTGAAAAACTATTTAATACTAATTTTTGCTCCAGCATCCTCAAGCTTCTTTTTGATTTCTTCAGCTTCTTCTTTCTTATATTTCTTACCTTCTACCAATTCTTTTGAACCTTCTTTTTCAACAAATTCTTTTGCTTCTTTTAATCCCAAATTAGTACATTCTCTTACTGCTTTTATAACAGCAATCTTCTTATCTGCAGCATAGCTATCAAAAATTATAGAAAAATCTGTCTTTTCTTCTGCTGCAGCACCACTTTCAGCTTGACTACCACCTGCAGCTGGAACAGCTGTTAACAAACCACCTTTAGGAAATCCTAATTTTTGTTCCATCTTATCTACTAATTCTGCTGCCTTACACAAATCTAAACTACAAATTTGCTCTACTAAACTATCTATATCAACACTACTCATAATAATTAACCCCAATTATAAAAATAAAAAGTATAAAATTTAAAATATAGTATCACTCTTTATCGCCAAGAGCTTTTAAACACAAAGCCAATCTTACCGGAATATTATAAGATATCATACTCATTATTTGTGCATGTAATTCCCTTAGAGATGGTAAACTAGCAAAGTATAAGATCTTCTCGCTATCTAATACTTCATTGCTATCGTATCCACATGATAAACTTATCTTGCTTTTATTGTTTTTCATAAATTTTGCAAGAATTTTTGAAATCACTATTATATCATCCGAATAAACAATAAATACAGGGCCTAAAAATTTAGCAGCTAACTCTTCTCTACCCATTTTTTTTAAAGCAATACGAGATAAACTATTTTTTACTACCATCAAACCACTATTAGCCATTTTTAATTCTTTCCTCAGAGAAAAGAAATCATCAGCCACCATACCTTGGAAATTAGCAACTATAAAATATTTAAATTTACCAAATAAGCCTTCTACTTTATTTAAATGCAATTCTTTATCGCTACGCTTCACTGTCTCCACTCCAATACTAATTATTTAAACTTTCCACTTTAACAGATTTCCCCATAGTTGAAACAACAAACACATCTTTAAAGTATAAACCCTTAATAGACGCAGGCTTACATTGCTTTACTGCACTAATTACTGCATTAAAATTTTCCAACAAATCTTCTGTAGAAAATTTAATATTTCCAATCTTTGCATGAACAATACCAGTCTTATCAGATTTAAATTTAATTTGACCAGATTTTATTATTTTAATAGCCTTAGCAAGCTCAAAAGTTACAGTATTAAATTTAGGGTTCGGCATTAACCCCTTAGGACCTAAAATTTTAGCAATAGAAGAAACCGACGCCATAAAATCTGGAGTAGCAAGGCACCAATCTACATCTAATCTACATTGTTTTTTCTTTATTTCTTCAATCAATTCCTCGTCACCTACAATATCAGCCATGGCTTCTTTAGCCATTTCTAAATATCCACCTTTAGCAAACACTGCAACTCTTATTTCTCTTCCTAATCCTTTAGGTAATACAACACACCCCCTAACTTGCTCATCAGATTTCGAACTATTAATATTAAGATTTATTGCAACATCCACAGATTCACAAAAATTAGCTTTAGCAGACTCTATAACCTTCTTTAAACCTGATTCAACATCATAAACTTCATTACTAATCAATGAATTCATATAATTCCTCTACACTATATCCACTATCATTTACTCTTCTACTACAACAATACCCATAGAAGATGCTGTACCAATAACCATTTTAGCTGCAGCTTCTACAGTATCAGCATTCATATCAGACATTTTACGCTTAGCTATCTCATAAACATCTGACATCTTAACTTTTCCAATATTATCTTTTCCAGGATTCACTGAACCTTTCTCAATTGCAGCAGCTTTCTTTAATAAATAAGATACAGGAGAATCGCTTATTGTAAAACTGTAAGACTTGTCATTATAAATAGATATTCTAGCAGTAACCAGATCACCAATTTTATATTGTTTACCCTGAGCACTTGTAATGTCATTGAACTCTTTACAAAATTTAGGCATTGGTATACCACGAGGCCCTAAAACAGAAGCAATTTTAGGCCCAGGATTAGCTTTCCCAGCCTCTATCATCAAATTTATCTTAGATACTAAAACAGCACTCACAATTACCCCTCCACTTTTTGTATATGTTCTAACTTAAATTCTATCTTAGTCAGTCTACCAAATATCATTACACTGACCCCTGCTATTTTTTTATCATCATTAATGTATTCAACTTTACCATTGAAATCTTGAAACAACCCATCATTAATCACAACTTCATCACCAATTTCAAAATTAACAATGCTAATATCATCTACTACAGTTTGACACATTTTCTTACGCATAGACTCCATTTCACTTTCTGGAATAACTTTAGGAACACCAAAATCATTGTTTAGAAAATTCAACACCCTAGGTATATTCCTAACAAAATTAATTGAATTTTCATGCAAATTCATATACAAAAACACATATCCCGGTGACAATTTCCTTTTTACCAATACCTTTTTATTGTGTTTTACTCGAGCAACTTCTTCATACGGAATAAATACTTCACGAAAACTTTCTTCGAGACCTAACACTCGAGAATTCTCTAAAATAGTTTGACAAACTTTCTCTTCGCTACCAGATGATACCTGAATAATATACCACTCATATTTCATAAATTACCCCAAGTACTATCTTGATCAATTTCAAAAATAAAAAATCTACACAACAAAATAAAATAGACATAAAAGTAATTATTAATATTACTATAAATAAAAATCCCACAATTTCATTTTTAGAAGCCCAAGAAACTTGCAAAGCCTCTTGCTTTACCCCAAGTAAAAATTTAGCAATATTACTCATTATAAAATTACCTACATGTCATATCACTTAAACTAAACGGCAGGAGTGATAGGAATTGAACCCATAACCTTCAGTTTTGGAGACTGACGCTCTAGCCAATTGAGCTACACTCCTATATACATTACTACTCCAAAATTTCAGTAATAATACCAGAGCCTACAGTTCTACCACCTTCACGAATTGCAAATCTCAATCCCTTATCAATAGCAACAGGCTTATCTAAACTTACTTCGATATTTATATTATCTCCAGGCATTACCATCTCAACTCCATCAGGTAATTTTATACTCCCTGTTACATCAGTCGTTCTAACATAAAATTGTGGCTGATAATTTGAGAAAAATGGCGTATGTCTCCCACCTTCTTCTTTCTTTAATATATATACCTCTGCCTTGAATTTCTTATATGAATGTATCTGACCAGGCGCACTTAATACTTGCCCCCTTTCTACATCTTCCTTCTTTATTCCTCTTAATAATATACCAGCATTATCCCCTGCTTCACCTGCATCTAATGCCTTATGGAACATTTCAACTCCAGTACATACTGTGCTTTGCACATCACGTAACCCTACTATTTCTATTTTATCTCCTACTTTGATTACTCCTCTTTCTATCCTTCCTGTTACTACTGTACCCCTTCCAGGTATTGAAAATACATCTTCTATTGACATTAAAAATGGCTTGTCTTTTTCTCTTGTTGGTAAATTTATTTTCTCTAAGGCACTCATCAATTCCATAATCTTTTCACTCCACACACCTGAGCCTGTTTCTTCTTCTAATGCCTTAACTGCAGATCCCCTCACAACATCTATATCATCCCCTGGATATCCATATTTTGATAATAATTCTCTTATCTCCATTTCAACTAATGACAACATCTCTTCATCATCTACAACATCACATTTATTCATCCATACTACTATGTCTTTTACTCCAACTTGTTTTGCTAATAGTATATGTTCTCTTGTCTGAGGCATTGCTCCATCAGTTGCAGATACTACTAATATTGCTGCATCCATTTGCGCAGCACCTGTTATCATATTTTTTATATAATCAGCATGTCCTGGACAATCTACATGCGCATAATGTCTATTTTCTGTTTCATATTCTACATGTGCCGTTGAAATGGTTATACCTCTTGCCTTCTCTTCTGGTGCTTTATCTATTTCATCATATTTTACACTCTTATTACCTTCTCCACTCAATCTCTTCGCTAACACTGTTGTTAACGCGGCTGTCAATGTTGTCTTGCCGTGATCAACATGCCCTATTGTCCCTACATTTATATGTGGTTTCCTTTCCTCTACCATAACATTATACCCATTATTTAGTTTTTATTTCATTCGCTACTATATTATCAGGTACTTGCTCATAACAAGAAAAATACATGCTATACTGCGCTCTACCCTGAGACATAGAGCGTAAATCCTTAACATATCCAAACATTTTTGCTAAAGGAATAAATGCCAATATTACCTTAGTATTGTGACGATCTTGCATTTCAGCAACTCTACCTCTTCTACTATTAATATCACCTATAACATCCCCCATATACTCATCAGGAGTGATTATTTCAACTTTCATAATAGGTTCAAGTAATATTGCCCCAGCTTTATTTACCATATCCCTAAAAGCACCTTTCGCAGCTAGTTCAAATGCTAAAGGACTAGAATCCACTTCATGAAATGCACCATCAATTAAAGTTGCTTTAAAATCAATAACAGGAAACCCTGCTAACATACCACTCCCACTAATATTCTCTAATCCATTTTGAACACCAGGTATATATTCTTTGGGTACTGCACCACCAGTAATTTTACTTTCAAATTGAAACCCAGATCCAGGAGGCAATGGTTCAAATAATATATTGACCTTTGCAAATTGCCCGGCACCGCCTGTTTGCTTCTTATGGATATATTCAATTTCAACAGATTTAGTAATAGTTTCCCTATAAGCAACTTGTGGAGCACCTATATTAGCCTCAACATTAAATTCACGACGCATCCTATCTACAATAACTTCAAGATGCAACTCACCCATTCCTTTCAAAATAGTTTGTCCACTTTCAGGATTCACACACATACCAAGTGATGGATCTTCTGCAACTAATCTACTTAAAGCTATACCCATTTTTTCTTGATCTGCTGTAGATTTTGGTTCTACTGCAATTTCCATAACCGGTTCAGGGAATTCCATACGTTCTAAAATAACAGGCTGATCTAATGAACACAATGTATCGCCAGTTACTGTTTTCTTGAGCCCTGCTAAAGCAACAATATCACCAGCTCTTGCTTCAGTTATATCTTCTCTATTATTAGCATGCATTAGCAAAATTCTACCTATAGATTCTGTAGAATTTTTAACTGCATTTAGCACTGTAGTCTTACTTGACAACTTACCTGAATAAATTCTTATAAAGGTTAAACTACCAACAAATTTATCAGTCATTACTTTGAAAGCCAATGCAACAAACTTACCACTAATAGAAGATTTTATATTTATAGTATTAGAGGTTTTTACATCAAGAGCTTCCATCATAGGAATATCATTAGGTGCAGGTAAAAAATCAACAACAGCATCTAATAAAGGCTGTACACCCCTATTTTTAAAAGCAGAACCACACAAAATAGGTACAAATTTTGACTGAATTACTCCTGCACGAATACAACTTTTTAGCAAAGAGACAGATATTTCTTTGCCTTCAAAATACAAGTTCATCGCCTCATCATTAAGCTCAACGGCACTCTCCAAGAGTTTGTTTCTATACTCCTTAGCTTTGTCAAGCATATCTTTAGGAATTTCTCCATAGTGGAAATTCGCCCCTAAAGAATCTTCATCCCATATAATTGATCTCATCTCTAATAGATCAATAACCCCAACAAAATCCTTTTCAGTCCCTATCGGCAGTTGCAATACTAACGGAGTAGCACCAAGACGCTCAACAACCATATCAACACATCGATAAAAATCTGCCCCCATTCTATCCATTTTATTCATAAAACAAATTCTGGGTACATTATATTTATCAGCTTGACGCCATACCGTTTCTGATTGAGGTTCAACACCCGCAACTCCATCAAAGACAGCAACAGCACCATCTAAAACACGCAAAGACCTCTCTACTTCTATAGTAAAATCAACGTGACCAGGAGTATCAATAATGTTAATCCTGTGATCATTCCAAAAACATGTAGTGGCTGCAGAAGTTATCGTAATTCCTCTTTCTTTTTCTTGCTCCATCCAATCCATAGACGCAGCACCTTCATGAACTTCACCAATCCTATTTTGTTTTCCAGTATAAAAAAGTATACGCTCGGTAGTAGTAGTCTTCCCGGCATCTATATGTGCCATAATCCCTATATTCCTACACTTAGATAACTCGTTATCTATGCTCACAACTTATCTCCAAAAATTACATATTAATTAAAGCGAAAATGAGAAAACGCCTTGTTTGCTTCTGCCATCTTATATTTTTCTTCTCTCATTTTATACGCACCACCACGTTTATTATAAGCTTCTAATAACTCATTACACAAACAATCCATATACATCTTATTACTACGTTTCCTCGCTGTTGTTGCTGCTTTAAAAATCCAACGTAAGGCTAATGAAACTGCCCTGTCTTCCTTTACTTCTACAGGCACTTGATACGTTACACCACCTATCCTACGAGAGCGAACTTCCATCTGCGGCATTACATTATTTAGAGCAGCACTAAAAATCGACAGTGCACTCTCACCAAGATGAGATTCCGCTTTACTCAAAGCCCCGTATACTATCTTCTCAGCTATAGATCTTTCGCCAGAACGCATAATAACATTAATGAAACGTGCTAATAACACACTATTATACTTTGAATCAGGAGAAATAACTCTTTTACTTGCCCTACGACGACGAGACATATATTACCACATTAATTAACTTTTCTTCACACCATATTTTGAACGTGCTTTCTTCCTATTTTGCACACCTCGAGAATCCAATGCTCCACGTATAATATGATATCGAACCCCAGGCAAATCTTTTACACGCCCACCTCTAATCAAGATAACTGAATGTTCTTGCAAATTATGCCCTTCACCAGGTATATAAGCTATAACCTCACTACCATAACCAGCAATTTTTACACGAGCAACCTTACGTAAAGCTGAGTTTGGCTTTTTAGGAGTAGTAGTATATACCTTTACACATACTGCTCTTTTTTGCGGATTATGCTGAAGCGCAGGTGCCTTATTTAATGAAGAACGAGATTTCCGCGGCTTGCGAACTAATTGATTTATTGTTGGCATAATGTAACAACCTTACAGTTTATTATAATAAATAGATACAAGTAACACCATATATCTTAATTTTAATAGAAGCATGGGTTACTTATAAAAGAATCATGAACCTTAGTCAATAGAAATTTAACGATTTTCCAAAAACTAATAAACTTAATAATACAAAATATCATCAACAACTCAAGTACTCTTTATAGATATACTATTAAAAATTATTTGCAATCATTATATTCAATTCCGTTCTATATTTTAAATAACATCAACAAATACAGTAATGCTTGCTTACATCCAGTTTTATTATTACCTCATGATAAATACAAAATTATTTGACTTTTTTCACTATATGATGACAGGATATAATTATGGCATTTTAATATCTTTAAACTCCTACAATATCAAAATTGAATTTACTCTTCACTATACTTACAATTCTTATTTAGTATTTTTTGAATAATCTTTTAGGCACAGAATGAAGTACAAGCATAACTATTAGCAATATTATTTGCATAGGAACATACTTTCTCCTTTCTCAGACCTTCCTAACATTTGCACAGATTCACATGCTCTGACAAAACGATAAAAAAGTTATCAGGAAAAAATTACCAAAAATTTCTTCTCCTTTTATAGGATATGACCACAAAGATTATGTGTTAAAATCATATAGAATAACTTTTAAATACCCAATTTATGTATCAAGCACATCTTCTTATTTTTATAAAAATGACCCAAAAATATAAAAATCTACACCTTGCTACTTAATTTTCTGGCTTAAATCTCGATAAATCAGTTTTTACACACATCTGAAAGGTAGATATTGACAATCTACACTATAGTGCCTTATCGCAATTTACATAATTGCCTTAAATAAATCAAAATGTATCTTATTATCTCCATAAACATTGCCACATCTTTCAATGTCAACACATTGAATTGTCTTAAGTGCAAGTAATTATCAAGATGTACCACTAAATCAGGATCATGTTGCAACATTAGATAACATTTTAACAAACACCATTCTAAATATCTAGAACGTTGTTGCTTCAATTTCCGATTCCAAAACGTACTATATTATATATTCAGTGTACATCCCAAATTAGTATTTCTCTATCTTGCTATAAAAGAAACATCTACATATACCAAGGACATTAGATCAATTGTATGATACACCAATAATAATAAACTTATCATCAAAGACTCCCCTTACTGTAGAAATACCCTATTCCAAATTTTGATGATATACTATAAAGCATGCACATCTTCTAAACAAAAAGCTAACACACAATCAAAGAATTCAGACTAAGTAAATAATGAATCAGCATTAGAGATAATCAAGTTAACATGACAAGAAAATATATTCCCTCTAACTGAGAACAATTTCATTTACATAACTTTTAGATTATGATACAGATAATTGACTATAAACTTCACCAACAATAAAATTAGTAGCTTCACATTTAGTACGTCGAGTATTCATATTATCAATAGCGTGACTACATACACCCAAACCTGCACCTAAAAACCTAGCAATAAAATATAACCCTGCCAAAGATGAACCAGTCATTAACACTACACTGTATACAGTTAAAAACAATGTTTCTTGAACATACAGACTAGATAGCAGTAAAAAACTACAAGTAACAACACAAACACCAGCAAATATTACATTACTCATGTACCTAAATATTGTTATACCATTAATTCTCTTACAATTTTTTGTATCTTGTACAAAACAAGAGTTATGATCATTTTTTAATAATTGCACTTCATTACTTTCGGGTTTTTTAACACAATTAATAAATTTAATGCAAGATAATACCAAAAACATGATTACTGATAAACCAACTAACCAATTAGATATTTTATTTAAATTGCTATCTATCACATTATAATGTTTTAATAAAAACAATACTGCTCCTATAATATATATTAACAAGCAAACCATACGTATCTGCTCTAATGTATTAGTAAGTTTCTTATTTTTAATTTGCAAAGACATTTCCTAAAATTTACTTTTATTATTTTATTAACTTAAATATCCCTTTCTAGATGTGATTAATGACATAAAATATACAATAATTTATCATTTAATAATATTAATTATTCTAATGCTTTCCTTTAACCAATAAATAAGATATGCTGTTAGTTGAATTTTTACAACGTACTTGATAAATGAATACTGATGATTTGTTGTTCGTACCCTTAGGTGGAGTCGGACAGATAGGCATGAATGTCAATTTATATCATTTGAATGGTAAATGGATAATCATTGATTTCGGAGCAGGTTTTGCTGATGACAATATGCCAGGAATAGACATGATTGTTGCTGATATCAGCTTTATAAAAAAAAATAGGAAGAATCTACTTGGTATAGTATTAACACATGCTCATGAAGACCATATAGGAGGTATACAGTATCTCTGGAATGATTTACAATGTCCAATATATGCAACGAAATTTACTGCTGCTTTACTACAAGCAAAATTGAAAGAATATTCATTTGGAATCAACATAACAGAAATTGATATTACAAAAAGATTAAATCTTGGTCCTTTTAATCTTGAATTTATAAATTTGACACACTCGATACCAGAAATGAATGCAATTGCATTACATACTGACAAAGGAGTAGTAGTACACACAGGAGATTGGAAGTTAGATGATAACCCAATAATTGGTCCTGTATCGAACACACAAAGGTTAAAAGAATTAGGAGATGAAGGAGTTTTAGCACTTGTATGTGATTCAACTAACATATTTACTAAAAACAAATCAGGATCCGAAGGTGACTTAGAAGAAAGTTTGTTTAATATAATAAAAAACTGCAATCAAAAAGTTGCCGTATCTTTATTTGCTTCCAACATTGCACGAATTCATACTATAACACACATTGCAGAAAGATTAGGTAGGAAAGTAACAATACTAGGAAAATCTCTTATAAGGATTATACAGGCTGCACAAGACAGCGGGTATCTACAAGACATACCAGAGTTCATTAACATCAACCAAGCAAATAAACTTCCAAGGGATCAAGTTTTATTCCTTTGTACTGGTTGTCAAGGTGAAGCATTAGCAGCAACTACCAAACTTGCTAACAATTCTCACACATTAACCACATTAGAGGATGGAGATACAATCATTTTTTCTTCCAAAATAATTCCAGGAAATGAAAAGCGTATATATAATGTATTCAATAAATTCGTCAATATGGGAATTAATGTTATTACAGAATTTATGGAACATGTACATGTATCAGGACATCCTTCCAGAAATGAAGTGGCTACTATGTATTCATTAGTAAGACCCAAACTATCTATTCCTGTACACGGGGAATATATACATATGTACGAACATGCTAACGTTGCAAAGCAGTGTAACGTAGATAAAGTAATAATAGTTCACCCGGGAGATGTAGTAAGCATCACAAAAAAACAAAAATTAATTCTGTAAAAGCTGGTTATTTTGGGGTTGATGGAAATTTCTTACACCACCCTCAAAGTAATGTCATATACATGCGGAAAAGGATGAAAGATTCAGGAATAATTGTAGTAACACTAGTTTTAAATAATAAAAAAGAACTATTAAAAGAGCCAAGAATTTTCGCTCCAGGAGTGTTAGACCATTTTGATAGTGGAGCAATTATCAAAAGAATCTCATCCAAAATAAGCAGTGAACTTTATTCTAAAAAAATAAACAATATACGACAACATGTAGAAAATATAGTTTCTAATGCTTTAAAACACGATATTAAAAACAAACCATTCATTGAAGTACAACTAGAACATATAAACTAGTACCCTGATACTAGCATAAACATTTACTTAGCAACAATTTATACAATCCCACTGTAATTCAATAATGCATAGATAATATAGAATTCAATGCTCTAAATATAATAAAGTACAACTAGAGTATATAAGCTATGTCTTATATATTCCATAACTATCAAGTCTTTGTTAGAAATAACTTCAATACCATAATCAAAACAGAAAAACACATACATTAAAGCTTATCTATTTCACTAATAATTAAGTTCCTATAACCCCAAACCATTTCTAATTATAAAACATACATTGGACAATTTACTACTTATCAGTAATAACACTACCAATAATAAGTACTTACTTTAATAAGTTTTTTCTAATATTACAACAATATAAACTCTAAGCTTGTCACAACAATTTTAACATTGTATATGTATGATGTGGGTTTTCTTCAATAAAATATAATGGATAATCAATCATCAATAATAAAAACAACAATAGCGTTAATACCATTTCATGGGATATCCGATGATACATTATTAAAAGCTTGTATTGATCTTAATTTAAGCGAAGAATTTTGTAAATTCAATAATGGAATATATGACGTATTAAATAGCATAAATGAGAATTTGATAAACTTTATCAGCAGAAAATTCCATGAAACAAAAAACGTTAATAATTTGAAAATACGTGAAAAAATACAATATACAGTTCATCTGTGCTTAATATATTATACTTCATTACCAAATTATAGAGAGTTATTAAAACACATATTATCTGAAGCATCATATAACATGTGTTTTTTTTCTAAATCTTTATATAAACTAGTAGACCACATTTGGTATTTAATTGGTGATAAATCAACCAACTTTAACTATTACACTAAAAGAATCACATTGGCTGTTGTATACACAAGCACTATTATGTATTTCATCAATGATTCCTCTAATAATCACGCTGATACCATTCTTTTCTTAGAAAGACGAATTAATAATGTAATACAGATACATAAATTAAAATCCTATGTATCCAATAAGACTGAAAAATTTAATATATTTAAAATCAAATTTGATAACGAATCATATTAGCTATCGTATCACATCTTTTCAACAAATAATGTTAATATTATTGAAGGAATAGCCACATTATACAATCTGCAAAGCATAAAAACTTTACTTACAACAAAAATCTCAAAAAACATACTTATTATTAATTGATAAAATGTGTTTCTAGAGTACTCATTACCAAAAAACTGCCATCAGTTTTTTACTATATCACAGTATTACATTATATTTTGACAGAACCAATAATATTTTATATTAAACTTATCAATAATTAATACTAACAGACTGTAATAGAGGAAAATATTAAAAGAAAATATATTAACTTAGAAATACTGTACAACAGATAATATTATAAATAACCTCATACACGCAACGTAAAATATTGGAACAAGAGTAAAGATATTTTAAGATATTTATCTGATAAATAGTGCATTATAATATTCACCAAATATGTTATAAACTAAATGTTACACTTATCGTATTATATATTATGTATCAAAAATTCAGAAATTTCATAAAAGCGGGGTTATCATTACCACAGCTTTTAGGTCATCACAGACTACATCTAGAGAACAACACAAAAGAACAAACATCAAATATATTAACCAAATCACTACTTATCATAGACAACATAGTAAGCTTTTTTTTCAAGTACAGTAAGAAAGATTCAATAAATGAAGTACTAAAAATATCGTGGGGGCCGCTATTAACTGGCTTTATCATTATCTTACTATTCTTTGGTATATTTGGAATATGGTCTGCAGTCGCACCACTCGATGGCTCAGTAATTGCACAAGGAGAAGTAGTCCCTTCATCAGAAAAACAGATTGTACAGCACTTAGAAGGTGGTATCATTAATAAAATCCTAGTAAAAGAAGGGGAACTAGTTCAAAAAAATCAGCCTATAATATATTTACACAACACTACAGCTAAGGCTAATCTAGATATCATAAAAGAGCGGATGCTTGATTTACTGGCAACAGAAGCTAGGTTAATCGCCATAAAATATAATAATCAATCTCTAACCTTTCCAGATACTATAAAGGATCTATCAGATGAAAAAACAAGAATGCAAATAATAGAAAATCAGCAACAATTATTTGAATCACATAAAAAAAACGTATCCGGACAAATAGATATTCTACAACAACGCATAAAACAGTTACATCAAGAATTATCAGGATTATCTGCTCAATTAACTGCAGCAATAACTCAACATAAATTGATCAAAGAAGAACTAGAAACAAAAAAAAATCTTTTAGAGGATGGGTACATTAGTAAACCATATATTATTGCACTTGAACGTCAATATGCCGAATCTAAAGGAAAAATTGGTCAAATTAAATCTACTATTGCATCAGTAAATCAAAAAATCGGAGAAAATAAATTAGAAATAATCAACATCACTAACAACGTACAAAATAAAATTAATCTTGAACTCAAAGATGTAACATCCGCCGTCACAGACTTAAAAGAAAAGATGAAAACTGCACAAGATATATTAGACAGAACTATAATAAGATCTCCTCAAACAGGCATGATAACAGGATTAAAATATCACACAGAAGGTGGTGTCATACCTCCTGGGGCACCCATTACAAACGTTGTTCCATTAAATGATGATCTAGTTATAGATGCAAAAATACAAACAAAACATATTGAACAGATTTTATCAGCACAGATGAAAGATAAAAATATGATATCATATGAACATTATCGTGGACTAAAAGCAAAAGTACGCCTTAGTGCTTATAACATACGTAAAATTGGATTAGCTAATGGAATAGTAGTACAAGTATCAGCTGATGCCTTAAGTGAAGCCAATGGAATGCGTTACTATAAGATACAAGTAATAATACCAAAAGAACAATCTACAAAGCTAAAAAATTTAAAGTTGTATCCTGGAATGCCAGCAGAAGTTTTTATAATTACCCAATCCCGTACTTTGTTGAACTACTTATTCACTCCAATAACTAGCACTTTTGAAAAAGCTTTTAATGAAAGGTAACAATGTTATAAACCTAAGGCCCTTATAGTTTGATTATACAAACATATCTATATAGAATATTATTATATCAACCTATAGAACATACTTAAGTGTAATTAAAGAAAAAAGATAAGTATTGAAAAATAATAGAAAATATTAAGCTACATTCATTTGCAATATAAAATTTTATAGTACAAAATGCAAACTTATAAGCATGCAGCAGTTATCTAAAAATAACTTAATATTTCTATTGTAATAGATAAATCTTCTAGATTTTACAACACAATAGAAAAACAGAACCTATATATGTCACATACTTGTACAAATATTATTGATTACATAACTCTATTATATTTAGATCTATCATATTGAAACATTTTACATAATATAACTACTGATATCAGTCCAATAAGTACTATAACTAGAGCATATGGAGCCGCATCAGTGTATCTCTCATCACTGATAAGTTCATACATTCTAGTAGCCATAGTGTCAAAGTTAAAAGGCCTAATAATTAGTGTTGCTGCTAGTTCCTTTATAACATCAACAAACACTAATAAAAACCCAACTAATATACTCTTCCTAATCATTGGAATATGAATATTAAAGCACGTAGAAATTACACTAT
Source organism: Ehrlichia muris AS145 (assembly GCF_000508225.1). Taxonomy (GTDB): domain Bacteria; phylum Pseudomonadota; class Alphaproteobacteria; order Rickettsiales; family Anaplasmataceae; genus Ehrlichia; species Ehrlichia muris. The sequence goes on along the minus strand of NC_023063.1, from coordinate 181,099 downwards.
GTCCCATTAACAAAGATGACCAATCTATTTCTTTTGGAATCTTATTTAACCCAGATTCTATAGGACCTAAAGATATAGCAAGAAACCTAAATACATAGGAATACATTAACCCGAATGTTGTTCCAATCAGAACAAATGAAAAATATGAAGTAACAAAATGTGATAGACTTCCTAGTAATACCATAACACTTACAGCAACAATAGTATTAGGTACAGCATAACCCATCACAATAAATTTTATTATATAAGATAACGATTCCCTTTTTCTGATTATGTATGACATAATAACTGATATCACAACAGTAATAATAGCTGTTACAAATGCTATACTAACACTATTGAAGATAGATATATAAAATCGACCATTAGCCACTAATGTTCCAATTTTTTCAATAGTCCAATATAATAAAGGCACAATAGGTATTACAAAACCTATTAACACTGGCACTAAACAAACAGAATATATTAATACAAGTTCCAATTTTTTTTCAACTTTCCAAGTATGATAATATTCTGTATTCATCTTTATTGTTGAATAAGATATTCCTTTACCACGAAATAACTTTTCTAATATGATAAGCAAAAATATAAAAAACAATGCACCAAAAGCAAATAAACAAGCAGAATATTTATCATGTAATAAAAACCAACTCCTATATATTCCTCTAGTAAAAGTATCTATTGCAAGAAATTGTGGTGTGCCAAAATCAGATATTACTTCCATCAATACAAATGACACACCAGCAGCAATAGCTGGGCGAACTACGGGCAAAGCAATGGAAGTTAAAATTTTACTCCTAAAAGGACATAGCGTGGTAGCAACTGCAACAGTACTACGAATAGCTATTAAACTTGTTCTAACTAACATATATACATAGGGATATAGATTAAATCCTATAATAATAATCCCCCATTCCAAGGATTTGACATTAGGGAAATAATAATCTCCTTTGCTCCAATGAAAAGTTTCTCGCAAAAAGATTTGTACAGGACCCGAAAATTCAAAAATATTTACATAAACATACGCAACTATATACCCTGGTATCGAAAGTGGTAAAAAAAGAGCTATTTCAAAAAATCTACGTCCAAAGAATGAGTAATAAGTTACAAACCAAGCTGCCGATATACCAATAACAAGCGCTATTATTCCCACTCCCACCATCAAAATAATAGTATTAAAAGCATATTCAGGTAAAACAGACGTTAATAAATCTATTGTTTTATCTTCAGTAAATATAATAGAAATCAATGAAACTATTGGGGCTATAAACATCCCAACTAATACACACAAAAAAACGTTTTTTAAAAGATTCGTAAACGACACTATTTTGAGGTTAATTATATTACTCAGTTATGTATTTATTATACATAAACAACCTCTATCAGTCACTTAAAACCTTATAAAATATTTTATTGATAAAATTTCTCTGTATGTGATATATAGGGACGTTAAACGTTTTTATAAAAAAAATGGCAGAAAAATCTCAATATCATATTTCTCTCAGGATAATGCATTGGTTAACTGGTATACCAATCATATTAATGCTGATTATGGGGTTTTGCTTAAAAATGGAAGTATTCCCCGACAATTTTCCTATAGGAAAATTTTATTCCCTACACAAATCAACAGGGATAATACTGTTATTTCTATTAATATTACGCCTAATATGTAGGCTTAATTCAAATATCCCTCCATATCCTAAAAACTTTTCACATTTTTTGGCTTTAATCTCTAAAATTACACATACAAGTTTATATATTACTGTCATAGGAATGGCTATATCTGGTTATGTTATGTCCTCAGCTTCAGGAAAAGCAATAGATTTTTTTTTATTTAACGTGCCATTATTAATTGACTCCAACACAGACATAGCTAATGCTGCACAACAGAGCCATAACATATGCGCATATATGTTGTCTACTTTAATAATTGTACATATACTAGCAGCACTAAAGCATAAGTTTATAGATAAGGATAATATTTTTAATCGTATAATATAAGAGTTGTCATGCTATCAGAATTATGGAAAGTAGGTATAGAGTTTCTAGGAAGTAAATTTGCTATTATGGGTGGAGCAATGAGTTGGGTCTCAGATCCTTACCTAGTATCTGCAATATCAAATGCTGGAGGATTCGGTGTTTTAGCATGTGGTTCTATTAATTCTGAAGAACTAAGGAAAGAAATAGAACTCACTCAACAGTTAACAAATAATACTTTTGGTGTAAATTTAATTATAATGCATCCCACTTTAAATGAATTAATTGAAGTATGTATTGAAAAAAACATCACACATATAGTATTAGCAGGTGGTATACCCAATAGTAAAATTATAAATCGTATTAAAGATGCAAATATCAAAATAATGTGTTTTGCATCATCTTTATCAATTGCAAAAAGGTTAGTAAGAGCAGGAGTAGACGCATTAATAGTAGAGGGGATGGAAGCAGGTGGACACATAGGTCCTGTCAGTACTTCTGTACTTACACAAGAAATATTACCCTATTTTAGACAAGAAGAACACCTTAAAAAAGTACCTATTTTTATTGCCGGAGGGATTGGAAGAGGCGAAATGATAGCCCATTATTTAATAATGGGAGCAAGTGGATGCCAGATTGGAACACTTTTTGTGTGCACACATGAATCACGTGTACATAAAAACTTCAAGGAAGTATTTATTAAATCTTCTTCTAGGGATGCAATATCATCTTCACAATTAAGTAAAGATTTTTCAGTTATACCAGTACGAGCTATAGCAAATGATGCTAGCATAAAATTTTTAGAATTACAAAAAGATGTCATTAATTTATATAATCAAGGAAAAATTTCAAAAGAAGATGGACAACTTACCATAGAAAAATTCTGGGCAGGAGCGTTACGAAAAGCAGTAATAGATGGGGATATTACCAATGGGTCTCTTATGGCTGGACAAAGTGTAGGAATGGTACGTGAAATACAAACCACTGAACAAGTAATTCAAGGGCTTATATTACAAGCGTGTAACTATATAACCTCAGTACAAAAATTAACTACCTATTGAACAACTATAAGTTAAGTTCTGCATCTTTGATCTTTCTGGATGACATTACTATATCTGGTGTACTTTTTCCTGCACCTTGACAAAAAACATCCTGAACTCCATGTCACTACCGACTGACTCTATTATAGAGGTCTCATAATCTGAAAATCCTCCAAATTCTTCTCTATGGCGAAGATGAATGGAAATGCTATGGATGATCCAACACAACACGTATTTGTTGCGCATTAAAATTAAATGCTAATATTATTAGCAACAAAAACAGCAAGAAAATCTACCCATCATATATACCCATTAGCTTATATGATATAGCAGTACTGCTATATTATATTAATCCTAATAAATTAAGAAATACGTAAACTTAAGCCTAATATAAAAGGCTTTTTGCAAATCTTATTTATGTTATATATCAACAAATCTTTATTTTTTTATCTTTTATATAAAGGAATAGAAAAAGATTATTTACAAATTACATCGTGAAATACAACAATCTATGTACTCCATTGAAGCTAGAATATTAGCAAAGTAAAGTTAGTAATACACTATAAAAGATTTTTAGTAACTTGACATAATATCACCTTGGTATAGCATATAATTCAATACTCTATAATAAAACTTATTATGTATTGGAGCATATAATGAAAGTTATAAAATTTATACTTAATGTCTGTTTATTAGTTGCAGCAATTTTCTTAGGATACTCTTATATAACAAAACAAGGTATCTTTCAAGTAAGGCACCATGATTCTACTAACATCATACCAGGTGAATCTTATACTGACACTAGTTTTACTTTAACAAATCAAGATGGGCATACGGTAAATAGCCACGACTTTCAAGGAAAATACATGTTAGTTTTATTTGGATTTTCTTCATGTGAAAGTATATGCCCTGCAGAATTAGGCTTAGCATCTGAAGTTCTGTCACAACTTGGTAATGATGCAAATAAATTACAAGTCATTTTTATCACAATTGATCCAATAAATGATACTGTAGAAAAGTTAAAAAAATTTCATGACCATTTTGATTCAAGAATTCAAATGCTAACAGGCAATACTGAAGATATTAAGCAAATAATACAAAATTATAACATATATGTTGGGCAACGGGATAAAGATAATCAAATTTCTCACTCTACTATAATGTACATTCTCGACACAAAAGGGAAATATCTTACATACTTTTATCCCGACTTACAAGCAGAAAAAAGTCAAGCAGATGAGTTATTATCTATAATTAAACAATACCTCTAATTTAATAATTAATTAAAGAGAATAGTACACACTCTAATATGAATTTATGGATATACATTATGGGTAGATTTCTTTTGCTGTTTTTATTGCTAATAATATTAGCATTTAATTCTAATGCACAACAAATACGTGTTGTTGGATCATCCACAGCATTTCCATTTATCTCTGCCATAGCGGAAGAATTTGGAAGGTTTTCAGATTATGAAACCCCTATAATAGAGTCAGTCGGTAGTGGCATGGGATTCAGTATGTTTTGTCAAGGTGCAGGAAAAAATACACCAGATATAGTAATGTCATCCAGAAAAATCAAGGATGCAGAACTTAAATTATGTGAAAGTAATAATATCAACAATATTACAGAACTCATTATAGGGTATGATGGCATAGTAATCGCAAGTTCTAAGGACAGGGACAAGCTTGATTTCACTAAAAAAGATCTATTTAAAGCTTTAAGTAAATATTCTACATCAAATGAATATACTGAAACAATAGCATTAAACAATTTCAGATATTGGTCTGAAGTCAACAATAGGTTCCCTAATATTGATATTGAAGTTTATGGCCCATACAAAAACACTGGAACTTACAACATACTAATAGAAGAAATAATGCAAGATGCTTGCATAACTAACCAAAATTTTATCGATGTGTACCCTGAGTTCACAAAAAGACAACGCATATGTGGTGTCATGCGTAATGATGGTAAGTACATTGAAGTTGCTGCAAATGAAAATATTATCATACAAAAAATAGCAAAAAACCCTGATGCCTTTGGCATATTAAGTTTTAGTTTTTTAGTTAAAAATCAAGATAAAATTCACGCAAACAAAATAGCCGGAATAGAACCTAATTATGAGACAATTTCCTCAGGGGAATATGTTCTATCACGACCTATATATCTATATATAAAACAAGAGCACATTAACCTTTCTCCTGGCTTAAAAGAATTTATTAAGATAATCTTAAGAGAAGATTCTATTGGCAAGAATGGATACCTGATTGGATTAGGTTTTATACCTTTATCAGACAAAGATTTAGAAGATAATAAAAATCGCATTATCAGCACATTGGAAAAACAATAGCACATTCCATAAATACATGGTTCATTTGCTATCTAAGTATATATATAATGTTTTTACAATCATAACTTCTTAAAAACAATTTGACATAATTAATCTGTTATTGGTATCATTACTGCTCGATTTATCTATATAGGAGGACTTTCTTTGGTTGAAGTTATAGTTTACCATGGAGATATAGAACAAGGTATACGCACCCTCAAAAAGAAATTACAACGTGAGGGAAAGCCTAGACAGATGAAAATTACTCATCATGAAAAACCATCAGAAAAACGTGCAAGGAAAAAGGATGATTGTGAAAGGAGAAGAAAGAAATTGCACAAGATACCTTATGAGCCACAGTTTACTAAGTTTCAAGTTAGTGCAAGACATTTTCAAGTAAAGAGGCCTTCTCAAGCTGATGACAGCACTAATAAATGAGTATAGAGTTCTAATTATAGCTCTTATACTCTCTATATATAAATTATAGTCATAGTACAAGTAAGGTATATTAATATGAATATTCATGAGTATCAGGCAAAGCATATACTAAGTAAGTTTGGTGTTAACATTCCAAAAGGGGTTGTAGTACATTCATTAAGTGAAGTTGATGATGCTGTCAGTCAGCTAAATTCAAAGGTAGTTGTTGTAAAAGCTCAGATTCATGCTGGTGGTAGAGGTAAAGCCGGTGGGGTTGTAGTATCTCGTACATTAGATGAAACTAAGATGTCTGTAAAAAATATGTTAGGATCAACTTTGGTTACTCATCAGACTTCAAAAGATGGACAAAAAGTAAGAAAAGTTTACTTAGAGGCAGGCTGTGATATTAAAAAAGAGTACTACATAAGTGCTATTGTAAATCGTAAGCAAGGTCAAGTAAGCATAATATTTTCAACTGAAGGTGGTGTTGACATAGAAGAAGTAGCTTCAACTTCTCCAGAAAAAGTTATTGTATGTGATATCGACCCGATATTTGAATTCCAGAGCTTTCACGGACGTAATTTATGCTTTGACAGTAATCTAAGTTTAGATCAAACAAGAAAAATTTCTGATATAGCTGGAAAAATATACAAAGCCATGTTAAGCACTGATGCAAACCAAATAGAAATTAATCCTTTGGTAGAAACATCATCAGGAGATTTTATTGCTCTCGATGCAAAAATGAATTTTGATGATAATGCATTATATCGTCATCCTGATATACAGGAGCTACGTGACTATGACGAAGAAATCAAAGAAGAGATAGAAGCTTCAAAGTATGGCTTAAACTATGTAAAGATGGATGGTAATATTGGATGCATGGTAAATGGTGCAGGGCTTGCTATGGCAACTATGGATATTATAAAATACTATGGTGCTGAACCGGCAAATTTCTTAGATGTAGGTGGAGGAGCAAATCAACAAACTGTTACTGAAGCATTCAAGATCATTCTATCAGATAGTAAGGTTGAGGGGATATTGGTTAATATATTTGGTGGTATAATGCGCTGTGATATAATTGCTAGTGGTATTATTGCTGCTATACAAGAAATTGGAATAAAGGTTCCATTAGTTGTAAGATTATCCGGAACAAATTTTGAATTAGGAAGAAAACTATTAGATGATTCAAAGCTAAATATTATTACAGCAAATGATTTAAGCGAAGCAGCATACAATATAGTTAATATAGTAAAGAAATAGAGGCACAATATGTCCATTTTAGTAGATAGTAATACAAAAGTTATATGCCAGGGTTTTACTGGTGCTCATGGTACATTCCATTCAGAACAAGCTATTGCTTATGGAACAAACATGGTAGGTGGAGTAACTCCTGGAAAAGGTGGGACATATCATTTGAACTTACCAGTTTTCAATACTGTAAAGCAAGCCAAGCTAGAGGTAGGAGCTAATGCTACTGTTATTTACGTTCCGGCCCCTTACGCAGCTGATGCAATATTAGAAGCAATTGAAGCTGAAATAGAGATTATTGTTTGTATTACAGAGGGCATACCTATTTTAGATATGGTACAAGTAAAACGTGCTTTAGTTAACTCCGCGAGTATATTAATAGGCCCTAACTGCCCTGGTATCATCACTCCAGAAGAATGTAAAATTGGTATTATGCCTGGATACATACATAAACGCGGTCATATAGGTGTCATTTCACGTTCTGGCACACTTACATATGAAGCAGTAGCACAAACCACAGAAGTTGGATTAGGACAATCAACATGTATTGGCATAGGTGGAGATCCTATCCATGGGATGTCTTTCACAGATTGCATGAAACTATTCATAAACGATCCAGACACACATGGTATTATCATGATTGGAGAGATTGGAGGGTCAGAAGAGGAAGAGGTTGCAGAATTTATAAAGTTATCAGGAACTAATAAACCTATAGTTGGATTCATTGCTGGAAAAACTGCACCTACAGGGAAACGCATGGGTCATGCTGGAGCAATTTCCTCAGGTACTTCAGGCAGTGCTGAGGGTAAAATAGCAGCTATGAAAAATGCAGGTATTATTATTGCTGAAACTCCAGCAGTCATAGGAAGAACAATGTTAGAAGCTATGAATAATAAAACAAAAAGCTAATTAATATACTTTTTATCTGTATTGCATATTTCTTACTTTTTGTCCATCTTTTGCAATCTGATGAGTAATCAATGTCTGTTTGGTATTAACATTGCTTCTATTATGTTAAAATTCTTGGCTAGTGGTAAGTAGTAGGCTTGTTTCGAGTTATAGGCAAAACATTTGGTTATGGGTATCCTAACTTGTTACCCATATTAAAAACATTTGCTGGCTATTGCAATGAAATGTAATCACTTACTATTTTATACCATTCCATATGGCTATAATGAGGATTACCCTATAAAGATAGAGTAGATGAAACAAAAAGACCCTTTACTAATTTATTTTTTACATAATTGGTATTACAAGTATTTCTAGCATTGACTAAAGCAAGTAGTATTCTTCTAACTAACTCATTTGAGTTTTTACTATCGATACTTCTATAAACCTGTACTCTTCACAACAAATCATGTTTACGTAATTTATTAAGTATTTCTAGCATTGACTGAAGCAAGTAGTATTCTTCTAACTAACTCATTTGAGTTTTTACTATCGATACTTCTATAAACCTGTACTCTTCACAACAAATCATGTTTACGTAATTTATTAAGTATTTCTAGCATTGACTAAAGCAAGTAGTATTCTTCTAACTAACTCATTTGAGTTTTTACTATCGATACTTCTATAAACTTGTACTCGTCACAACAAATCATGTTTACGTAATTTATTAAGTATTTTTAGCATTGACTAAAGCAAGTAGTATTCTTCTACCTAACTCATTTGAGTTTTTACTATCGATACTTCTATAAACTCATATTCGTCACAACAAATCATGTTTACGTAATTTATAAAGAACCTCACACATAGGTATTTTGCATCAACAAAATTTTATACATTATCTCTATTTATAGAATATTATAAAATTTTTAACTTTTCGCCTACAGAATCTTATTATCTCAAAACTTTACAAGACAAATTTCATATTTCTCATCGTAATATATTATTAAAAAATATTAACCTTATCATACTCACAACATCCATTCCATTTCTAATACAAGAAAATACCTCAAAATCAAAAAACTGTCTTCACAATAAAAAGAATATGAACCATGTAAAATTTGCATTATCTAATCATTAAAAATACTAATTAACTTATTTTTTACATGAGATATAATATCCACTTCTTTCACATATTCTCCACTAATTTGTGCTAATTGGGCATTGCCTCCACCTTTGCTTTTCATTATACTACCTATTATTTTTACAAAATCTACAGCTTTAACTTTACTATGTAAACTACTTCCGACACCTATAGTATATATCACATTGTGATCCACAACATTAGAAAACAATATAATCCCACTATCAGTCAAATACCTATTAATAAACTTCTTAACTATGTCAATCGGTACATCACTCAAACTACTATATAAGAAATCAATATTGCCTATTTTCTCAGCACTAATACCTTGTAGCTTAATCACACTAAAATAGACATCTGATAATTTCTGCTTTAGTTCTTGATTACTTTTATTAAGCTTATCTATTTGTACTAATACATTATCTATAGGAGTCTTAATATTCTCAGCAATTGAATACAACATCTTCTCTTGTTGTCTAAAATAATTTATCGCATACTGACCTGTAACAGCTTCTATTCTACGTATTCCACAAGCAACACTAGCTTCTGAGATTATCTTAAAACATCCTATCTCACCAGTGTATTTCACATGAGTACCGCAACATAATTCTTTCGAATTTTTTATATTAACTACTCTCACTCCATGTTCTTCATATTTTTCAGTAAATAATGCAACAGCCCCTTCAGCGATTGCATCTTTTAAATCACATATATCAGTAATAACAGGACTATTTTCACGTATTAACAAATACATCTTATCTTCAATCAAAGTAAGCTGTTCATTTGTTAATGCCATACCATAACTAAAATCAAAACGTAATTTATCATCACTTACCAATGACCCTTTCTGCATGATGCTATTATCTATCTCTGACTTTAAGACATAATGTAATAAATGCGTTGCCGAATGATTAGCACATAAATTTTTTCTTCTTTCATCATCAACTTCTGCAGAAATTATATCCCCTACCATTATGGAGCCTCTTTTGATAACACACTCATGAACATAAAGAGTATCCAATATCTTTTTTGTGTTTATCACTTCAGCAACATTATTATTATCAAGTAACTCTTTTTCATGTCTCACAACAACCCTTAATGTTCCTATATCTCCTTTTTGCCCTCCAGATTCAGCATAAAATGGTGTTATGTCTAACAATATATCAACTTTATCCTCAACATGAGCTACTTCAGTACTCTTATCATGCCCATGAACTATTGATACAACTTTAGCTATAGCATTACAACGTTCATATCCGATAAACTTTGTATCACCACAATACTGTTTAATATCTGTCCAAAATTTCCCTTTTAACTGTTGATCAGATTTTATGGAATGGTTAAGCCTAGATCTTTCTTTTTGTTTACGCATGTTATCATAAAAGCCCTGTTCATCAAATTTTACCCCTTTTTCTTTTATAACATCTAAAGTAATATCTACCGGAAACCCATAAGTATCATACAATTTAAAAGCAATATCACCTGATAAAACATCACCTGAAGACAAATTCACTAACTCTTTCTCAAGTAATGGCAATGCCCTAACTAAAGTATCCCTAAAATTCTCTTCTTCTATCTTTAAAACTGATATTATTAGATCCTTAGCATGAAGTAATTCAGGATAATAATCCGCCATATATCCACAACTTTTTTCATCAATTAAAGTCGGAAAAATTTGATACATTAAAGCTCCATCATATTTTAACATATATACATATCGAGCTGCTCTTCTAATTATACGACGTAAAATGTAATCTCTTCCCTCATTACCTGGCGTTAAGCCTTCTGCTATTAGAAATGCTGCTGAACGTACATGATCTGCAATAACTCTATGAGCAAGTTCATTTGTACTATCACCTGATTGTTTTTTTGATACCTCTATTAAATCTTTAAACAAGCTTATATCATAATTATCATATACCCCTTGCATGACAGCTGTAATTCTTTCAAGTCCCATACCAGTATCTATACATTTTTTTGGTAACGCACACAGTTCACCATCTAACTTTCTATCATATTGCATAAAAACTAAATTCCAGATTTCCGTAAACCTTGCACCATCTTCTTCCAAAGTACCAGGTAATCCTCCTTTTACATTATCCCCATAATCATAGAAAATCTCTGAACAAGGACCACATGGTCCTGTATTTCCCATACTCCAAAAATTATCATTAGTTTTTATTTTGATTATTCTATTATCAGAAACACCACTGATTTTTTTCCATAAATCAAATGCTTCTTGATCATCGTGATATACTGTAAAATACAGCTTATTCTTGTTCAAAGAGAGCTCTTTAGTAATAAAATTCCAAGCAAATTCTATGGCACCTTCCTTAAAATAATGACCAAAACTAAAATTACCAAGCATTTCAAAAAAAGTATGATGTCTATTTGTATATCCAACATTCTCTAAATCATTATGCTTACCACCTACCCTTAAGCATTTTTGACTTGATACAGCTGTCTCTATACTCGCATTATTAGAGTCAATAAACATCTGTTTAAACTGCACCATACCAGCATTAGTAAACAATAAAGATGGATCATCTGTTACCATTAGTGGAGAAGATGGAAAGACTTGGTGACCATTCTTTGCAAAAAAGTCTATAAATAATTTTCGAAGATTGCTAACTAAGTTATTTTTTATCATAAATTTATTCTTTATAAAATATAAGTTACATCATAAAAGTATACATTTGATATTACAAAGCACTATAAAAGTGATAAAATAAATTGACTTATATGACAGAGGTATAATTATTAAACTATACATATAATAAGTTTGTGAATTTTATTTATAAATAACATGATATTCGTTACAATACTATTGTCTATTGCATTATTAATAGGAAATTATCATAAAGCAAAACTTACTTTCGAGGACAAGTTCAACATGATAACTTCCCTAAACATTGTCTATCCATTCATTGTCTGCTATTCACTTTATACACAGCATCTGAATATAGCATTCATCTTAGTAACATTTATCATACTAATTTTAATCTTAATAGCAGCATACATAGATAAAGAATTCTTATTACTGAAGCTCATCATGTTTTCTTCAGTAGGGTTACTCTCCCTTGTTGTAATATGTATAGTACTATGCTTAACTTATGAATCAGCATTGTTTTTTAGTAAAATACCATTAACTGATTTTTTATTTGGAATTAACTGGCAACCTGATTCAAACATTATAGATGGAAAACCAGTAGGCTCATTTGGAATATTACCATTATTAAGCGGTACACTCCTTATAGTTATTGTTGCAATAACCATAGCCGTACCTCTAGGGTTATTTTCTGCAATTTATATAAGTGAATATGCAAACAAGAAAATCAGATATATAACCAACACAATACTTGAAATATTAGCAGGTATTCCTACAGTAGTGTATGGGTATTTTGCCGTAGTATTTTTATCACCATCGATTAGAAGTTTGGCAAAGTATTACAATCTTAATGCTCAATCGGAAAATGCACTAGTAGCTGGACTAGTAATAGGAATCATGATTCTCCCATTAATTACTTCCCTGATAGAGAACGCTATACATTCTGTCCCCAAGACTTTACGGTACGGATCCATGGCACTTGGAGCATCAAGAGCAGATACTATTTGGAACATTATCATCCCATATGCATTACCTAATATCATTAGCGCAATTATATTATCAATTTCAAGAGTAATTGGAGAAACAATGATTGTATTAATGGCAGCTGGTATAACGGCACATTTAAGTTTTAATCCATTACATGCTGTAACTACTATTACAGTACAAATCGCCACAATTTTAACTGGAGATCAAAACTTTAATAGTATTCAAACTTCATCAGCATATGCTTTAGGGCTTACACTATTTATAATAACGTGGCTTCTTAATTTACTTGCACTACACATTACAAAAAAAGCAACAAGATCTATTAAAGTTCACTAACCTTATATGTTAAACTATACATTAGATTATCTCAGTACTAAATTTAACATTACCCCTCTAATAGGGATAGAACTAGAATTCTATTTTGATAATATAAATTCAAACGATATCAGTTCATTAGTTACCAACATTAAGGAAAGGATATATCCTTTTAACTGCAATATAACAAAAGAACAAGACAATTTACAATACGAGATACAAACATCTACAACTACTAAAATTCCTAATTTTATTCTTGAGATTAATCTTATAAAAGAAATTTTAGCAGACAGTATAAAACATTTTGGAGGAAGTATTAATTTTTCTGCAAAACCATATTTAGACAAACCAGGCAGTGCATTTCATATACACATAAATTTACTTGATTCTAATAACAATAATTTATTTTCTAATCAACATGATAAAATGAGTGATTATTTATCGTACAGCATAGGAGGATTATGTTATCTAATGAAAAAACATATGATTTTCTTTGCTCCAAATCACAACTCTTACTTAAGATACATACATGCTGATATAGATACTCCAACAACTATAAGCTGGGGAGGAAATAATAGAAGTGCCTCCATACGTATACCAAGCACCAGCACAGATCCAACAAAATGTAGAATAGAACATAGAGTCCCTGGAGCAGACTGTAATTATAACCAAGCGATAACATCAGTTTTGCAGGGAATAATTTATGGAATAGAGAAAAAAATACAGCCACCACCAAAAATCTATGGAATATCGTCAGATACACAATATAAACTTGAAAAATTACCACTAAGTTTAAATGAGGCAGTAAGATATCATATAAAATAGGACTACGACACCTTGCATAGACTATAACTACAAGCCACAATAAATTTTAAAAATAACCTACTAGATCAAAAGATACAGCTACTACTAAAACTTATGGCATATCGTTAACATACAATATAATCTTGAAAAATCACTACTAAATTTAAATGAAGCAGTAAAATATAATATAAAATAGGAACAACAACACTTGCATAGACTATAACTACAAGCCCCAACAAATTTTAAAAATAATCTACTAGATCAAAAGATACAGCTACTACTAAAACTTATGGCATATCGTTAACATACAATATAATCTTGAAGAATCACCACTAAGTTTAAATGAAGCAGTAAAATATAATATAAAATAGGAACAACAACACTTGCATAGACTATAACTACAAGCCCCAACAAATTTTAAAAATAATCTACTAGATCAAAAGATACAGCTACTACTAAAACTTATGGCATATCGTTAACATACAATATAATCTTGAAGAATCACCACTAAGTTTAAATGAAGCAATAAAGTATCATTTAGTGGAAGTAAATCAGATTTATGTACACAACTCCTTAGCCATATTTTAATCATCGAATATAATGACAAGCATCAATATCACAAAATTTATTGTAGCCTGAGTTACAACATAAAAGAAATTTCTTTGTTATGAAGTCATATAAACTATATCTTACTTGGATATTCAAAGATCAATTTTATATCAGATTACATAGCATTAGTCTCTTTAATATATTTACATTATAAAATGGATAGAAGGGTATTATATCAAAAAATACAAAATGCTCATTTACAATATTATATAAAACTATAAACTAACAAAAATACCAAAAGAAATACAATTCTAATCACCCAAGTACGACACACAGCTGAACCTTCATTTTATTATGATCGATACCACTGTCTAATCACATACCTTACATACATGTATAGCTTATTTCTACTTTACCTTACAATGTTAAACATTAAGTTGCAATCCATCATAACCAACTATTATATTATCTTTAGAATGACTTCTCACATAATCAACCAAAGAATAGTACTCAAGATAATGACTCATATGAGTCAAAACAGCAATTTCTGGCTTAAATTCTTTTATCCAATCTAAACATAAATCTACATGAGAATGTGCAAAACTTGCATCATATTTTAAGCAACCTAGTATCAAAATTTTCTTGTTATATAAAAATTTACAAGATTCTTCTGGAAAAGATTGAACATCAGTACAATAAGCAACTTTATCATTGAATATAAATCCATTAGAATCACTAATACCATGTAACTGTCTTATAGCTAATATACGAAAATCTTTAATAGTAAATTCTTTATAGTGATATATTACATTCACTGTTAAATGATGGCACCTCTTCCAGGTAGAAGTATATGCACTAGGAATAAAGAAATATGAGTTACTAGCAGTCAATAAACATAAAGTATTCATATCACTGTATATAGGTATACTATTCAAACCATGCTTAGGGACAAATGGCTGAAGATCAGAAATACCATCACAATGATCAGAATGGAAATGAGTATACAATACTGCATCAACAGATGATAAATTATTTTGTAATGCCTGAAATCTTAAATCAGGAGTAGTATCAACAAGCAGCTGTGTATCTTTGCTTTCAACTAATATTGAAGACCTCATCCGTTTGTTATACCTTACACTTGAACTGCAAGCATCACACTTACAGCCTACAATTGGCACACCTCCAGATGAACCGCATCCAAGAATTGTTATTTTCATAAAAAGTCAACATACTCACATGTGATCAATATCATTAGTAACTTTATCAGTCAAGCATATAAATTACGCTCTATAATATGCGCATGTAAATTAGGGCCATAAAATTAATATATTTTATCTATACCTATATTCACTCACCTATGTCAAAGCACTATTATAAATTAAATATATCTTAGATATAAGACAAGTTCAAACATAACTATTAAACTAGATATATTACAGTATATCTATAATATTAATTTCTCGGTTATTTCAAAATACTATTATAGATTTAAACATATTCCAAATATACAGCGTATATCTAAATTATAGACAAGTTTCAGCATGATACGATGATTACTTGATTCTGACGTAACTTACATCACAAAATAACTTACTTTAACTCTATATTAACCATTACATTTTTAAATGTGTTTTATAATGTACAGATGTATACATAATACTAAATCCTACTCCATATTTTGACTCTGAGCATATATGGTGTGCAATTTTAAAACATCAACATCTGGAAAAAATATACTCTTAATTTTACTAATGTTAATATTCCTCCTTTTTAATTCCGCAGCATGTTTTATTTCCGATACATTTTGTTCGGTAACTTCTTCATTTTCTGGTATCAAACTTTCCTGTATTGTAGAATAAAAGTTACACACTTCAAACAACACATCTTCAATTTTATTAGTATTAACACTCAAATTACTAGTAATGACTCTTACTAAATATTCAGACATCACTTTCAATTTTTCTTGTGGTATATAACATAATGTAAGTCCTGAATCATCTTTTTCCATAAACTTACAACTATTATTTCTTAATCCAAAAACTGTATATTGAATTTTATCAGTAAAAAAATCCATCTCACAAGTATAATTTGTACAATGATTTAATGCGTATATCAACCCAAGACAACCATGCTTCTTAGCTTCACATCGAGTACTAAACATCATTATATATAAAACCATTATTGGGAGTATTACACTAATTTTCATTAACAAACCTACCTACTATATTATATAATTCAAATACAATACTACCACGTACAATAGGTATAGTTTCACCTTTCAATGCAGCTTGTAATACTTCATTTGTAATATCAGTCTTTTTCTCAATACTCAAACTAATAACTTTGACATATCCAGAAATATCATGATATATCGCATTAAGGAATAAAAATACCTGCTCATCACTAATAGATGAGAACCTAATTTCAATATGACGCTTAATTACATTTATATGTTGTTTATTATACATATCACTAACTACTTTAGGACTAGATATGTTTATCTGAAAATTAAAAAGATAGTACTTCTTAAACAAATTGCTTATCAATGTTCCTAAATTGTTTTCGTAGAAAGTACTATATATATTTGAAGTTGATATTTCTTGCCATAAAACTCCACTATCATTTAGCATTGCTTCGTGTTTGTGAACGTTCATGATTTTAAACCTCAATTTTTGAATTTCATCAGCAATACGTGAATTATGTTGTGCCATATAAGCATTAGATTCATATAAATAATGTAATGTCATAGACAGGGTAAACAACAACATTATACATACCGATACTTTTATTATACAGTATCTTTTTAACAGTTTACTATTCATTACATTACTTCTCTAGCTTCACCA
This sequence comes from Ehrlichia muris AS145, assembly GCF_000508225.1. Taxonomy (GTDB): domain Bacteria; phylum Pseudomonadota; class Alphaproteobacteria; order Rickettsiales; family Anaplasmataceae; genus Ehrlichia; species Ehrlichia muris. Next base: position 163,947 of record NC_023063.1, on the reverse strand, counting down.
CAACAATTTTCTGACTCTCCGAAATATTGGGTGCAATATCTATTACTTCTACCTTATAAGCTTCAAATTCTTTTATCATTTTATCTTTTAAGTCGTTAAAATAATATAAAAACTGTTTGTCCTCCACAAACTTCAATAATAGTTTTACTGTTATACCACCACTATTTGTATCGAATGATAAGTAATTGATTTTAAAGCCTTGCAAATCGATTTTTCGCAACTGTAAAATCAAGTCAAAAGAAAAAAAATCATCTGCTGAAAGAAGTTTATACACATCTATTGTTTCATACATTTCACTAATTTGTCTCACTTGAGCATCTTGATCCATTTTTTCAACTCGAGACACTAATTCTTCTTTACTAAGTAGTAGCTCAATTCTCTCATCATAACTATTATTTACATTAAACATATAAGCTATATTTAGCAAAGACATCAGTAGAACAAAACATAATAAAGAAGGTATAAAATATTTATTAAAGAAGAAAATTCTATAGAACAACTTTGTACTCTTCGTATGAAAAATCTTCAATGGTTTCTCTTCTGTAATAGCACACAATACTACAGTATCACAAAATTCACTCATAATACTTGAAGATTGTTTCAACACTAAGACTTTTGATAGTTCATATGGAGTAAAAATACTTTTATCTACATTCTTAAAATCAAACAACAATAAACTAGTTTTTATATCACTAGAAGCTATGATATACAAATTGATAACTGACTCTTTACTATACCCAAATTTAGCAAGATATAAAATCGTATCAGATATCTCCTGATAGACTTTACCTGCAATAATACTTGGCAGCATCTCATCTTCAGTCATAACAATAGTACTTACATGTACTATCTTACCTTTATATAGAACAACTTGCCTAAAATCATTTGTTTTGGTATACGCTATCAATATAGTCCATCCTTCATTGTCTTTACCTTGAAATTTAAGTAATTTATCACAAAGATATGATAATTCTATTGGAAATAACAATATCCCATAAAAATTACACAAATTATCAGTAATAATTTCCAGTAGCTTCTTAGACAGTTTGTTTAGCCGACTTGTTGCAACCATATAATGCCAGCTTTTATTCAAAGCATCCGGCTTTGTTAATAAAAATGCAGTACCTATTTCACAATCACCTATAACCTTACTAAGATTCATTTTAACCAAAGACCTAGCAATAATGCGACTATAAGCAGGGATTACGTGTTCAGTATAAATTTGATCAGAATGATTTAATACAAGATATACTCGAGATTTTTTACACTCGACTATACATGATACAACTTTTGAGAAATCTATATCCTGTTCGTTTTTAATGAAATACTTATCACGTATTGCACCATTAACGATATTCAGAATTACAGCCCCATTATCTCCTACAGATATGACTACTTTATTCTTAGATACTTCAGAAAAAAATGACATTATTTTCACACAAAATTTACAGTACTAACATTAGCTTTAATAATTCACACAAAGAAGAATCTTCTCTCTACTATTAACAGTAATAAATAAAGATATATTAATAAAAAATGCGAAAAAACATAACCAGACCTTTGAATTAACACTATTTTTACGTGATATAATAAAAAGAATATAATCTAATCTACAACTAGGATTTTTATTTAAGCAACATAACTCACATATATTCTTTATCGACTACACCATCTCTAGAATTACCTTACATTGATTTTACCCTGCAAGTTTTCTATCACATCACATCATGTTCCAAAATAATCTTCTCCATAACAAAAAGCTTATTTATATACATATAAAACATAACAATACTAACACACAATATGCAAATCAAACACATCATTTATATTATATAAATATCTTACAAATATTTATACCAATCACACACTACTATCTTTATCTTGTGACTTATAAGTAATATATTTATAATAGTTTCAATATGCTATCCTATTAGGAATTTGAATCCCTACAATCTCTTGCATATCACTCAATTCAAATACTTGTAGCTCTGGAATATTACAGCCTCTAGAACTTCTATCCATACACCTTGTCAAATTCCGTCTCAATCTATTACAACCAAATTTATTGTAAAATACCCCAACAAAAAGCATAATGATAAGACCTACAATAAATATTCCCCCAACCAACAATCCATGGTTACTAGAGTTGTAATTTACAGGATATGTTTTGTTTCTACTAATACTATCATTTGTCAAAAAAAAGCTCTCTGATCTACTTATACTAGTAGTTGTAAAGTTTAATCTACCTGTTACAGCATAATCATTAGTTGTTTCAAGATCTTCATCATAAAATACATGCCTTCTTAGAGTACTTTTGCTTCTAAGACTAGATCGAGTAGTGCTTCTTATTTTATGGTTTGTTTTTTTGTTTAATACACCGTATTCAACATCTGAAGCCTTACCTATATATTTCTTACCTGTTGTGAACTTTGCTCTCTTAACTGTTGTAGACTGTGCCGGAATTCTAGTAACACTTGACACATGATGGTTATGATTAGTTGACACCAACACCTTACCTACAAAATCCGCAGTATTATCTCCTACAGAACTCTTAGTACTACTATCAGTAGTCAAAATTACTGATTGTGTTGTACTAGGTATCACATGAGAGCCATAATACAATGTAGATTTTTTAATCTCTTTTTTAGAATCACTAGATACATATGGTAATGATCCTGTAGTCATATGCTCTACATTAACTTTGGCAGTACTATGGTTATGATTAGTTAACACCAACACCTTACCTACAAAATCCGCAGTATTATTTCCTACAGAACTCTTAGTACTACTATCAGTAGTCAAAATTACTGATTGTGTTGTACTAGGTATCACATGAGAGCCATAATACAATGTAGATTTTTTAATCTCTTTTTTAGAATCACTAGATACATATGGTAATGATCCTGTAGTCATATGCTCTACATTAACTTTAGCAGTACTATGGTTATGATTAGTTGACACCAACACCTTACCTACAAAATCCGCAGTATTATTTCCTACAGAACTCTTAGTACTACTATCAGTAGTCAAAATTACTGATTGTGTTGTACTAGGTATCACATGAGAGCCATAATACAATGTAGATTTTTTAATCTCTTTTTTAGAATCACTAGATACATATGGTAATGATCCTGTAGTCATATGCTCTACATTAACTCTGGCAGTACTATTTAAATTTGAAGTTACTTCTTGTAACCCTTCAGACTCTTTAAGCAAATCATATGTAGTCATGTAACTAGTAGGTGTAGTAACTTCGTACACAGGCATATTAATACTATCAGTAGAAATATGACTCTGCATAGTAGTAAAAATATCTTTAGATTGCACCTCCCTAATACTGAAAGACATATGTGCCATATAATTATTATCAGTCTTCTTAGCTTCTACAGTACGAACTTTAGCATATGCATCTGCAAGTAATACATCTTGAGTAACAACATGCACAAAATCAGCAATATTTGTAACTTCATGACGTGAGAATTGTATGACATCAATATGTGTAATATTCCCACTTCTTAATTGTAACTCTGGTATCCCATACTTGATTATATTATCTAACCCTACAATCGTGATTATTATACTATTTTCAACATGCTTCACATACAATGACGCAATATGTTCTTTAATCTGCATAAAGTCATATATAGAAAGCTGATTACCTGCCTTACTATGAACAACAACTAATTGATCATCATTCTTGAACTTCCCATCAGGTACTACTCCAACATAAGCTACATAAGTATCTTCTCCATTGCGAACAGCACTAATTACATCAATTCCACTCATTGGAATATCATACCTAGCACTGTCAGCCAAATTACACCCATAACGATGATTTATAAGACATTCTGCTATATTTAAATTTAGATTATAATCAACCGAAATTTCGTATAGACTGGAAAAAAACTTCTGACCAGCACTAAGATACTTTCCTACATAGAGCAAATTCAGGTGCCTTTTAAAGTCTGAAACCATAATTAACTTATCACTATATTTACCATATCCTATATAACCAGAATATTTAAACAAATATTTGCTATTAAATTTGATCCCTCTGGTCATAGGCTTAATAAGTTGAAACTTACCATCATGATATTGCATACGCCACATTACATAGAATCTATCTGGCAATTTCGCCCTATCATCATTATCAACCCTTCCAATAATAACAACAGTATCTACCCGACTTTGATACAAGACAACAGGATACTTAACTTCTTCTTTTAGAGAATTAACAGAGTTACTTAAAGGTATTTTACCCATATCAAACAATGTTATATTAGGAGAATAACGCACCTTATATATTTTTAATGATACAGTACTTTTTATCTTGTATCCTCTAAGTACACCTTCAGAAAGGGCTATAATTAAAAAATCATTATCCACACCTTTTACAGATAACATTCCTGGCAAGTAATTTTTTACCACACGATCTAATATAGAATCATCATTAACCTTAACATGATAGGTAGAATTACCATGACGAATTTCACATATTAGATCATGTCCCACAAAAGCACGTTTTACATAATATGCAGAAAAAATAGTATTATCTCTCTGAACAAAATTAACACTATATGCATTTAAAATACTAATTTTATTCTGAGTACCATCCTGATTACTAGATGTTTCATTGACAGTCATTTCTATTGATTTCTGCAAAGTTTTCATAAATGGACGTAAAAAAATTAATTATGTTTAATAATATTACAAATATTTAACAAATCAATAATTTTAGTTAATTTTTTATTAAAATATTATCAACATAATATTAATTAAAAATTACGACTTATTAATAAATACAACTTTGTACCCTCTCAAAATGTTAAACTTGCAAATATCCTAACACTCTACTATTATTACCTACTATTATCTAAAAAAATAAAAGCATGACTAAACATGAATTTCTCATAATTGGAAGCGGACCTGGAGGGTATATAGCAGCTATAAGAGCAGCGCAACTAGGATATGATGTTGCAATAGTCGAACAAGAAAATACATTAGGTGGAATCTGTTTAAATTGGGGATGCATTCCAACAAAGTCATTGCTACAATCCGCATCAATCTACCACAACATTAGAAAAGCAGATATTTTTGGCATTACAATAAAAGATGTAAAATTTGATTTTAATAAAGTAATAGAACGTTCACGCAATGTTGTCGACAAGTTATCCAACGGCATTAGTGTATTAATGAAAAAAAACAACATAAAAGTTTACCATGGAACTGCAAAATTACTCGGCAATAGCACAGTAACCATTACAGATCTCTCAAACAAAACAATTAACATTACATCAACTCACATCATCCTTGCAACAGGATCTAAGGCTAAGAGCATACCAGGTATAGATTTTGATAATAATATAGTTTGGAATGCTAAAAACGCTATGATACCTGATAAGCTCCCTGAATCTTTATTGATTATTGGCAGCGGAGCTATAGGAGTAGAATTTGCAAGCTTTTACAATACATTTGGGACTCAAGTTACAATGGTAGAGTTAAAAGATAATATACTTCCACTTGAAGATCATGAAATATCTGAATGTATGCATAATATTCTAAGCAACAAAGGAATTAAAATTCACACAAAAAGTTCAGTAACAAAATTAGAAAAGTTTAACAATTATGCTAAAATTCAAGTTTCAAATAAAATACATTTACAAGTAGATAAAATTATATTGGCAGCAGGAGTACAGCCCAATTCCAATAATATTGGTCTTGAGAATACACAAATTAAAACAGACAGTGCTGGATTTATTATCACTGATCAATATTGCTATACAAATGAACCAGGAGTTTATGCTATAGGTGATGTTGCTGGTCCTCCATGTCTAGCTCATAAGGCAAGCCATGAAGCAGTACTATGTGTAGAAAGTATTGCTGTAAAAGAAAATAAAATCACAAATTCTCAACATAAAGTACATCCTATAAACAAAAGTAATATACCTAGTTGTATATTTTCAATACCACAAATAGCTAGTGTTGGGCTAACTGAAAATCAAGCACAAAATCAGGGATATACTACTAAGATTGGAAAATTTAATGCAAACTGCAGCGGAAAAGCAGTAGCTATAGATGAAACAGAAGGTTTTGTTAAAGTCATTATAGACAAATCTACTGGGGAGTTATTAGGCGCACATATGATTGGAGCAGAAGTTACAGAAATGATCAATGGGTATGTTATTGGAAAACAAGTAGAAGCTACCGATCAGGATATTATATCGTCTATCTTCCCCCATCCAACACTATCAGAAATGATACACGAAGCAGTATTATCATCCGACAACAGTTCGCTTAATAGCTAGATTTACATCATTCTAAATATAATAATCGATACCTTAACCATAAGGTTATTAGTCATATAAATGTAATAAGATAAATATTTTTACCTACAAAAAAATACATGTTTCCTCTTAATTTAGAAGTAAGCTTGTGAGATTAAGGAAAATTACATTATACTTAACTTATACACTCTTACAAACTTCATAATATAAAATACAAAAATGCTTAACTAGAGAGAAATGATATTTGCAACTATCTTACTTACTAGAACAAAATATAATTCCACAATAACAAAACATTAATAATAGCTTATATTTCCTCTCATTGTAAATAAAAACCACTCGCAATCAGCATTTTGCAATAATGTAAAACCCACTTATACAACCTTTACAACCGACATCCAACAAGGAAGCTCTTTTTTTACTTAGCAACTACAGAAACACGGGACACATTATTAAACTAAATAAAAACCACTTATACAACCTTTACAACCGACATCCAACAAGGGAAAGCTCTTTTTTTACTTAGCAACTACAGAAACACATAATACAATATTAAACTAATAAAACACATAGTAACATTACAAAACTCTTGGCAATATATAAATAACTTCACTTTCTTTATAGTATCAATTTTATCTGATAACTTCCTATTTAGAATCCACTTTCACCTACAAATGTTACAAATAGTTTTAGTTATATGCAAACACATTACAGACTAGTTATTTATCATATCAAAGAATTCATTGTTATTTTTGCAGAAATTATATATAAGATTCACTTTTCACCTACAAATGTTACAAATAGTTTTAGTTATATGCCAACATACCGGTATATTACAGATCAACTATTCATCATATCAAAGAATTCATTGTTATCTTTAGTTATGGATAATTTATCTCTCAAGAATTCCATTGCTTCAACAGAACCCATTGATGATAACAACCTTCTTAATAACCACACCTTCTTTAAACATACATTATCTATTAACATATCTTCTTTTCTTGTACCAGATTTTGAAATGTCTATTGCTGGATATACTCTTTTATCAGATATTTTTCTATCTAATATTATTTCACAATTTCCTGTTCCTTTAAACTCTTCAAATATCACTTCATCCATTTTTGATCCAGTTTCAATCAGTGCTGTTGCTATTATTGTTAATGATCCTCCATTCTCTATATTTCTTGCTGCTCCAAAAAATCTTTTTGGTCTCTGCAAAGCATTAGAATCTACCCCACCAGTTAGTACTTTTCCTGAGGATGGTATCACTGAGTTATATGCTCTTGCTAATCTTGTAATTGAATCAAGCAATATTACAACATTCTTTTTATGTTCCACCATTCTTTTTGCCTTTTCAATCACAATTTCTGCAAGTTGTACATGTCTATATCCAGGCTCATCAAATGTAGAACTTACTACTTCACCTTTTACCGATCTACACATGTCTGTCACTTCTTCTGGTCTTTCACCTATAAGTAACACTATTAATTCTATATCTGGGTGATTTACAGATATTGAATGTGCTATTTGTTGTAATATTATTGTTTTTCCAGCTCTTGGTGGAGCAACTATCAGAGCCCTCTGTCCTTTACCCAAAGGAGCAACTATATCTATTACCCTCATGCTTATATCTTTTTTATTCAGGCTAATAGGATCATTACATTCTAATAATATTCTTTCTTCTGGATATAAAGGAATTAAATCATCAAAGTGCACATATCTTTGTAACTTTGCCATATCCGTAAAGTTTATGCTGTGTGCTTTTACTAATGTAAAATATCTTTCTTTTTCGCTTGGAGCTCTTATTTCTCCACTTACTATATCACCTGTTCTTAAATTAAACTTCTTTATTTGTCCTGCAGAAATATATACATCATCACCACTTGCAGCATAATTTGCTTCAGGAGATCTTAAGAATCCAAAACCATCAGATAATATTTCTACTACCCCTCCTCCTATCGCTGCACCTCCATCACTGACTACTTTTTTCATTAGGTGGAAGATTATCTCTTGTTTTAGCATCCTCCCATTACTTACTACTCCAAGATCTTCTGCTATTTTTAACAGATCTTCTATAGTTTTCTTCTTTAATTCACTTAAATCCAGTACTTTTACTTCCTGTCCTGATACCTGATCATCTGCTCTCCCTTCTATTATTTCCTCTTGTAGCTCTACTTTTACTACTTCATCCTCTTCTTTGTTTAATACATCCGCCTCTAGCTGAACCACTGCATTCTTAGTAGAACTCTTTCTACTAACATATCTTGTTCTCTTTCTTTTTCCACTTAACACTATACACCTATAATTTAAACCAATACAAAAAATCTACAAATTATCCATATGCTTATCCATGTAATATTAAAAATTAACATTTGAATCTTAATAGATGCAACACTAATTCTTTAAATTCTATGGTAATTTTATTTAACAATTAACACTACTCGGCAATACATAAGATGAACAGAAATATATCTTAATAAAAACATAAGACAAAAAAAGCCTCATAAACTGTATCGATTATAAAATTATAACACTTTGGTATCTTAGTAAACGTAATAAACTTAACTATACAACAGTATACATAACAACACTTAAGAAGAAGTCATTAAAATTATAAGTACTTAAACCTCATTAAGTAAACCCACTATTAACGTAATAGCTCTAGACTGAATTAGGGCACAGAAAAATCATTAGTCCTAATATTTTTTACTCTTCTTTCCCTTTCAGCAACTATCTGAGCTTTCATAATTGCTTCATCCAAATCTACTTGAGTACATAAACCAAGTAATACAGGATCCCTAGGTTTAATATTAGTTGAGTTCCAGTGTTCTTTATTTCTAATAGCCGTAATAGTTGATTTTGTAGTCCCTATCAACTTAGCTATACATACATCTTGCATTTCAGGACAATATTTTAAAATCCATGCAACAGCATCAGGCTTGTCTCTACGACGTGCTACAGGTGTATACCTGACAGCCCTTTTCTTGCTTTTCTTAAAATTTCTATAGCTAATCAATCTAGGTATTCTAGTAGGATCATTTTGGCAACATTCAATTTCTTCTTTTGTAACTTGTCCCATTGTAATTGGATTACATCCAACTACTCCTTTTGCAACTTCACCATCAGCAATACCTTTAACTTCTAATAGATGTAAGTTACAAAATTTTGCTATTTGCTCAAAAGTCAATATAGTATTATCTACTAACCATACCGCAACAGCCCTAGGCATTAGAGGGCCAGAGTCTTCTAATGTAGAAGAGGATTCCTTATGGTTATGAGTTAAAGAAACATTACTATTTGACATACAGATCTCTCCAAATTCTCAATACAATTAAATAACCATATTATTTACAAAAATAAATAAGATATAAATATTAATAATACATTACTGCTAATGTAATACATACACTTATAAATTATTACCATAAATTTTGCAATAACTTATGTAATATCTTGGAAAACTAACAATCGTATAATAAATATGCAGTAAATTATTTAATTCAGACTGAGATGTTTTTTCGTACAGATTTTAATACATATATTATAAAAAATTATTAATAAGATAATTTATAAATTATCAGAGTAAAATTTAGAAAATGTACTTGACACTACTGAAACAAACAGATTAACATGTAGCTTTCTACAAAAATTTTAGGATAGAGATGCCAAAATTAAAAACTAAGTCTTCTGTCAAAAAGAGATTTAGTGTCACAGCAACAGGGAAAATAAGGTCCACTCAATCTGCAAAGAGACATGGTATGACTAAAAGAAGTAAAAGAAGCATTCGCGTTCAACGTGGTACTACTATAATGAATTCTTCTGATTCACGTATAGTTAAGCTTTTCATGCCTTATAGCAGATAGAAGTGTTAATATATAGAGGTTAAAAATGGCTAGAGTTAAGCGTGGTGTTACTACAAGAGCACGGCATAAGAAAGTTATTAAGCTAGCAAAAGGCTATAGGGGGCGCTCTAAGAATTGCTACAGGATAGCTTTACAAAGAGTAGAAAAAGCTCTGCAATATGCTTATCGTGACAGGCGCAATCGTAAGAGATTTTTCAGAAGTCTTTGGATTATGCGTATTAATGCAGCTGCAAGGCAGTATGGTCTCCTATATTCAGATTTCATTCATGGTCTGTCTTTAGCAAACATAACATTGAACAGGAAAATTCTGGCAGATATGGCAGTCAACCATCAGGATAACTTCAAACAAATTGTAAATCTTACTAAAGAAGCTTTAACTAAACATCGTGTCGTACAGTAATATATATGGCTTACAAACAGAGGCTACTAACAGGATATTGTCTAGTTCTTCCCTCGAAGAATTAGAGAATGTAAGGCTTTATTACTTTGGTAAATCAGGAATTATAACTACATGTTTAAGAAATATTGCAGCAGTTAGCAATATAGAAGAGAGAAAGTCTATTGGAAGCAGCATAAATGCTATATGTGCTGAGCTAAAGTCTCTAATTAATTCGCAAAAAGAAAAATTGCATAAAATACAAGTTAATACTCAACTAATGCAAGATACTGTTGATATTAGTTTGCCAATCCGTCCAAAACAAATAGCTAAATTGCATCCTATTTCTAAAACTTTACATGAAGTGAAACATATTTTTTCATCTTTAGGATTTAAACTATCTGATGGACCAGAACTTGAAGATGAATTTCATGTTTTTGATGCACTTAATACACATAAATACCACCCAGCAAGAGAAGAAAACGATACTTTCTATCTAAAAACATTAGTAAATCAAAAAAGAGTTGTATTACGTACACATACGTCCTCCGTACAAATTAGAGTAATGCAATCCAATAAGGGAAATTATCCTATCAAGATTATTGCACCTGGAAAAGTTTACAGAAATGATTGGGATGCAACTCATAGTCCAATGTTTCATCAAATTGAAGGACTATACATTGATAAAAATGTTAACATGGGACATTTAAAATATTGTATACATTACTTCCTAAAAAAGTTTTTTGGAGAAAATATTCAAATAAGATTCCGTAATAGTTATTTTCCATTTACTGAACCATCAGCAGAAGTTGATATAAAGAGCAGTAACAGAGATTGGATTGAAATTTTAGGATGTGGAATAGTTCACCATAATGTCTTAACAAATGTAAATATTGATCCAGATCAATACAGTGGATTCGCATTTGGAATTGGAATTGAAAGAATTACCATGCTCAAATACAACATTGGCGACCTGCGTAAATTCTACAGTAACAAATTACAATGGTTAGCTCACCATGGTTTCTGTTTTTCCAATCTCATCACAACATGTTAAAAACAACTCACCAAAAAGGAGCATTAATTACAGGTGGAGCACGTAGATTAGGCAGGGCAATATCAATATTTTTAGCTGCCAATGGATATGACATAGCCATTCACTACAATACTTCTAAAGAACATGCATTACAGACAAAAGATATCATTGAAAAGTTATGTAACAGAAAATGCATTCTTATACAAGCTGATTTAACAGAATTTGACTCGTTAAATTTTCTCATAGAAAAAACTTTTCAACTCATACCTCATTGTAATTGTATTATCAACAATGCTTCAGTATTCTATAAAAACACGTTAATGAATACTTCTATTAAAGATTTTACTAATCATTACAACCTCCATATACGTGCTCCACTATTCTTAACTCAATATTTTGCAAAAAAATGTATTACTATAGGAAATGTTATTAATATGATTGATGTAATGGTCATAAAAGATAGCACAAAACATTTTATATATACAATGTCAAAAAAATCACTACTAGATTTAACAAAATTTACAGCAGTAGAATTATTTCCAAAGATAAAAGTTAATGCTATTGGACCCAAAATGATTTCTAATAATTTCTTAGATAACGTTAATTATCATAATATACTAGATAATCCGGAAGTTAAAACTATTCTTACTAGAATAGCAGAATTATTAGATATCAACAATAACGAAACCGGCACTGTTAATTTTATACAATAATGTACACTAGCTTTTATCATACCACATGGTATACAATACATTATAAAGACAAAATATAACAGTAAAACATTAAGAGGATTATTCTTAGGTCATTTAAATTTACATACACAAAGCACTTTTTTACACATTTAAAGATAAAATTGCTTAACAATAATCTATTCCTAAATACTCATATATATACTATTTGTATCTTACTTAACTGTAAAGACTGTATTAATCATAACAATCTACTACTAAAGAATAAAAATATACATACTTCTTATATAAAAAATCTACAGTTCATATTTTTACAATAAATGCTATAATACGGTATATAATCTTATTATATTGTTAGTATGTTTGACCATAAAATACTTGAGATACTCGTCTGTCCACTAACTAGAGACAAGTTACAATATAACAAGGATACCAACGAACTAATTAGTCAAAGAGCTAAATTAGCATTTCCAATACGTAATGGTATCCCAATTATGCTAATAGATGAAGCAAGAAAATTAGAAGAATAATTCTATATTTTAGAAGATTTTTCTAGCTATACACTAAACTAATGACATATTTGTATACAAATATAAGCTTTAACAACAAAAGCATATACCGAATTCAGGACCAATTAAAGACCTACTACATATATTCTAACGTACACATAAGTTACAAAATACAGAAAACTTGACAACATACACATACCTTCACCTTATGTCAGGACATAATTTTATCATATATATATTAAGTAGCAGATTACCAATCAGCATACACATCTTTTTTCCTAATCTGACATAATGCCACAATTGCAACTACTGCCCAAAACATAACATATACTCCAGGAATAAACGTGAGTCCTGTTGCTCTTATAAGCCATGTACACACTACAGGAGCCATACCACCAGATATAGCTGAAGCAATATTACGCGATAATCCAAAACCAGTATATCTAACCTTTGTAGGGAATAACTCAGACATTGCCCCACTTGCCGGACCTAAAGTTGCAGAAAATGGAATTACAAAAATTAAATATGCTATAATTAAAGCAATATAGCTATCCTGACTTAATAACCAAAATACTGGTATTGCAACACAAAACAATGATATAGACGCAATTAACATTACTTTCCTACGTCCTACATAATCCGAAATATATCCAAAAAATACATTCAAAACACCACAAATCATTATATTAAAACTTTCAATAATGCTTATGCTACTAGCGTTGAAACTTAGGTGAATATCTGAGAACTCTTTAATAAACGTAATAAAGAATACCATAAAAATATGAAATGAACAATTTTCTATACAGTCAATACATGTTGCCAATACCAAAGGACGCTTATATTTCTTGAATAACTCTAAGAAAGGAGACTGTGAAAGATTATTACTTTCCTTATGAGTATCATATGCAGGACTTTCACCAGTAATACGCCTAATATAAACACTGACTAGGCCCAATAACAGACCAATTACAAAAGGTATTCTCCAACCCCATACTTCAAAATTTTCCCCTGTAAAATACTGGGATAATAAGATCATAAATAATGCAATAATAGAACCAAGTACAGCACTTAAAGTCTCAAAACTACCAAAAAAGCCAATGTTTTTTCCTTTCTTAGAATGCTCTATTAAGAAAGTAGCATTACCAGCCTCTCCACCTAAAGATATCCCCTGCATCAATCTACAAATAATCAGTAATATGGGAGACAATATTCCTATCTTTTCATAGGTTGGTAATATTGAAATAAAAGTAATAGGAACAGATATAGCTATGATTGATAAAGTCAATGCAGCTTTCCTTCCATACTTATCTCCAATGTACCCAAAAATACTTGCTCCGAAAGGACGCATTAAAAATCCAACTGCAAAAATGCTAAACGTCATAATAAGACTAAAATATCTATCTTCCGCTGGAAAAAATAATTTACTGATTACACTCACTAAATTTCCAAATAATACATAATCATACCATACCAAAGTATTACACATGATTGTTGATAATACAGCTCTTTTTAAATTCATATAACTAAAACATCCTCCTATTACACATTCTTTTAAAAAGAACATCTTTACACTTTTTCAATAATTTGAGCAAGCTTGATTAATTATCATATTGTTTTTAACAACATATTGCAAATTTCTTATTTTTATCAAAAAACTTAAAAGTAAAATTTAAATGTTTAGAAACACATTTTTAAATTTGACTACCTACTTTATTATGTGTATCATTTGAAAATGTTTTAAGATGTTTTAAAGGTTATATTCTCATGTCTGTAAAGATAAGGTTAGCAAGGTTTGGAGCTAAAAAGCGTCCTTTTTATAGGGTAGTTGTTGCTGATTCCAGAGTTGCAAGAGATGGGAAATTTATTGAATCTTTGGGTTTCTATAATCCAATGCTTCCTAAAGAACATGAACTCTTTGTTAAAGTTAAGGTTGATAGGCTAAAATACTGGCTAAGTGTTGGCGCACAAGCAACTGATAGAGTGTCTTGGTTTATAAAGAAAGGTATTATTAACATAGAAGCAGTTTAGTACATTCTTAACCCTGTAAGTGTTTTTTATTCGATTTAAGCATATCTGCATTACAGTTATCAAGGTGTGTTTTTATGGTTTATGTGTTGGCTGATAAGGGTTATCATTTTGATGCTTTTCCTTTTATAGTAAGCTAGTGATGTATGGTGCTTGCAGTAAGTTATTGCCTGAATTTAGGGGGGATTGATATAAAAGCTTTCAACAAAATAATTCTTTTAAGATTAAATCAAACGATTCACAAAAATGGAAATAACGTAACTTCTAATGTGTAAGAATCATAGTTTAAAATCGAAAATTTGACTATCTAAAATACTAAGCAATATTAACATAAATTCCTGGATTTAATTTAAGCATACTAGAATATAGTTTCTAACAATCACAAAAAGATTATTATTAGAAACATTAACCCCAGTAATTTCTAGTAAATACAGGTATAGCATAAAAGACTCTAGTGCAGGTTAGCTTAACATAAAAAATATAATATATAAAAACAACTTTTACTAAATTACAAGCACAATAACAAAGCACTTGTATTATCAAATCAAGTGCCGCAAGAAATATAACTCATAACAAAATATAAGACACTATGAAGTTAGCTATACAAAAAAGGGAAGCTTAAGCTCCTGCTAATAGTCACACATTATATATCTTAATATAGGTGAGATCCACTACTTGCATAGAAGCTAATAAACTTCTCTAAAATCAAATTTAACGATCGAAAAACAAACTTATAGCTGACACACAACATCAACTATCTCCAACCACATTCATCTGCAATTTTAACAGATTCAGTTAAATGCTCCTCTAGTTCCTGTAAAGGTAAATTACTCTCTTTAAATACACCAAAAGTTTTCAAAACGTCTGAAATCTCTACCCCTTCTACAACAGGATACTCTTGATTAACTTGAGCATAAACCCTCTGTGCCTTTACACTGGCCAAAAACTCCAACAACCTTATAGCATTTTGCTTGTTCTTTGCATGTTTTGTAACAGCACCGCCACTAATATTAATCATAGTACCAGTAGTTTCCTGATTAGGAAAAAAGATACCAAGTTTTTTAACTGCAGCTTGATCACTTTTTTTGTTAGAAGCTGCAATTCTCCCAAAATAATAACTATTAACTATAGCGATACTACCTTCATCTGCTGCAACAGCATAAATTTGATCTATATCTCCACCGCTAGGTTTCCTAGCCATATTCGAAACTAAACCTTTAATCCAAATCTTAGTATTCTCTATACCATTATTTGCTATCATAAAAGCAATTAACGACTGATTATATGGGCTACTAGAAGATCTTATTAAAATTTTATCTTTCCATTTCGTATTTGCAAGGTACTCATATGTACTCAACTCACTCTCTTCAATTACATCCTTGTTATATACTATCACCCTTGCACGCTTCGTCAATCCAAACCAAAATCCATCACTATCTCTATACTTGCTAGGAATTGCTTGATTTAGTACTTCAGATTGCACAGGCTGTAATAATCCATTTTTCTTAGCAAGAATAAGATTAACAGCATCTGCAGTCAAAAATACATCAGCTGAAGTAGCAGTACCTTCATTTTCCATTCTATTAATAAGTTGAGCAGCTTCATCATTAATATACTGAACATTTATACCAGTTTCTTTAGTAAATTGCTCAAACAAACTATGTAACAATTCTTCCTTACGAGATGAATACACGCGTACCTCTTGTCCTGAATTTTGAACTTGTTGTCTTTTAGTAAAGAAATTAAAAGCTAACATAATAACAGCAATGATACTAAAACAAGTAATCAATCTTATCATATTGTTAATCCATAGATATTTATAAGTCCTCTAATTATATAATATCATAGAGCAAATGCAATATTTGATATAATATGCACCTATATTAGTAATTTAATGACATCTATACATTACAAATACATATCCTCATCATAGAAAAGTACAAATAATGAGCACAATTTAATATTATTTCATTAATTAAAATACAATTTCTAAGACAAACTAAATGAACAGTTACAGTCTTACTTTCACAAAAAAATTTATAAATATATTGTTAGCATACTAGCATTATATATGCTGGTATCATATGCTCAGATTTTAAGCTATGCACTTTTGAAAATCTATATTCATAACACCGATAATGAATATTAATAAAAGCAACCCTAAATTAACATTGCACTATACAACAATATAAAAAAATGTTTATCTAGAAAACAATCATAAAAATGATAATGTTGTTAAAAATCTAATGTAAATACAGTTACATTATTTGTAACACTAAGTTGTATATTACAAATCAATCATTTGTGAAGTAAGAAACATCCTTATTATCTTATATACATG
Organism: Ehrlichia muris AS145; assembly: GCF_000508225.1. Taxonomy (GTDB): domain Bacteria; phylum Pseudomonadota; class Alphaproteobacteria; order Rickettsiales; family Anaplasmataceae; genus Ehrlichia; species Ehrlichia muris. The sequence continues at coordinate 146,827 of NC_023063.1, read as the reverse complement.
AAACTAATAAAGAACTCTTACACAAAACCCTACATACAAATAATGTCTACCCAAAAATCAATTTAACACGCATAAATCGAATCCATACAAATGTAATACCTTTAAAAATCTATTGAAAATTTTTTTATATAATTACAATAGGTAAAATTATTTATAATACTAAGTTATCTTAGTGTATTACAAATCAATCATTATTATCTTATATACATGAAACTGACAAAAGAATACCTCAATTTAACAATCACTTCATCATACAATACAAATAAGCAGCATTATATGAATGCTATTTCTTTAAAAATCCACTAAAATTCATTTACATAAGACGAAATAGTAGAACTATTTATAGTATTATTTGACATATCAGTAGACGAATTATTTCCTCTAAAATAAAAAACAGCTTTATCACTATAACCTGTATCAGTACCAAGATTTGCTACTTCATCACCACTCCCTACATCATATCTTCCACCATATATCCCATTTTCTAGTGCTTCAATACTGACCTTCTGAAAATATTTAGACGAAAGGAAATCATTATGACTATAGTTAAGGCTCACAGCAATAAAAACATCACCCTGAAATTGATTTATATTATCAGACAGCATTCCAATAACTTGATCATCATAGACTAAGTCCACTTTCGTTGTATAAGATGTATTATTAGGCCTAATTATATTTCCATGTTCATCCTTATGAATATGATAATCATCAGAATAATACTGTAACTTAAACATCGATCCTTCCTGATATTTATCAAAATCTACTAAACCAATGCTGACACTGTTTTTAGAGTAACTTTGTTTCTCAAATGTGTGAGCAAAAATGGGATCAATATATCTATATTCATCTATTAAATCAGATGGCATACCATTAGGATGCTCATCACCACCTGCGGCACATGGCACTAACTTCTGATTTCCACCAACATTAACTAATTTCAAATGGGTAATCGTTTTAGGAAGTTGAAATCTAAGATTTTTTCCTTCGTCAGCAATGAAAAAATCACTTCCATAAGTTCCCATACTATCAGTTGATGGCTCACTAATGTAAAAAGACATACTTTTAAACTGATGTAATATTTGATCATCATGCTTAATAACTGCCTGATGAATATCGTCACTTATAGCTACAGTACCTTTATCATCTAACAGATCTCCTCGTACTATTACTTTATCATTACGCTGAAACTCCGTATTTGCAAGATGCGAATAATCTTTAACTGAAGCATCATGTAACAATAATGCTTGATAATCTGGATACAAATGATTAATACCAGGATGATTAAACTGATTATCGAAGACAACATTTCCATGTTCTGTTTTTTGTATATCATCAACTAAAGCAGTAGTAAATTTACCATCTTTCTCAAGCACAATCATATAGGCTCTATCTGGATAATTATTTGCTATCATCCCAACAACATTGCGGAACAGAAAATATATACTACCAGTATCAAGATTCTTAATACAATAACCCCCTTCAGTTGATAACTCACCAACTTTTTGATCATCTACATACAGAGATATTCCACTTGCGTTTCCTTTACCTAATATAGCAGTACGTAACATTACATTTTGATTAGACACAATACTTTCAATATCAGAATTATCTACTTTTATAATATCACTTAAATCAATATAAGTTAGATCCATCAATAGATTCCTTATGATAGAATCAACACTAGATTCACCACTAAACACTTTTTTGACTTCAGCTTCCATAAAATCTTCAAAAGCTTTTTGTACTATATACATTTTAATATTACTAACCTGTTGTGGATCACTCATTATTACTTGCTTATAATTACTATAACCTGCTCTATCTAAGAACTGATCTAACAATAAATCTGCATTAGGAAGCTTATCAAATACTTTATCAGCATCTGAATAACGTCCCCTAATATCAAGAACATCACTAATCGAACGAAGATTTGCATCATATTTTTTCAGTATGTTAAATGCATATTCCATATAAGATTGAGTATTGAAATATTCATTGCCATTTTCATCACAATACACATATGCAGGTTTACCAGATGTGGTACTAACTAACTTTAGAAAATTATACTCTGGCTTTACTTCTATCATATCAGAGCTTGCAATATTCCAAGTACGTATGACATTTTTAGCAGCATAATGTACTATAGGTGATATTTCTCCTACTACTTCACCATTCATATTACAAATGTTCTCACAGTAATATTCATTCTTCACATTCCGATTTTCAAAAGCACTAGCATTCTCAGCAGAAAATATTTTTTTGCCTAAGTCTACTTTCAATATATTCATATTCTCTAGATATAAAGAAACGTCTTTAGATTGCACCCACGGTTCAAAATCTGTATATTTACTTATACTAATCATATTTCCAGCACGAACAGCATCACCTTCTCTTAACGCTTTTAAATACTCTGAAATTACTCCAGGATAATTCTCCTGTAAAAATGTTACAAACGCATGTCCTATACTATACCTCAGATTCTGATCTTGAGTCACTGCAGTATCAGTTGCTTGACCTATATCACCAGAAGAATCGTCTTGTAACACACTTGATGTTATTTCTTTATCCCTTAACCCTCTCATAATAAAACTACTATCATTCTGTATGTAATCAGCTAATCCTTCTGCAAATATAGAATGATTCACTTTAAGACTAGATAACATATGTCCAGATGCATAATTCTCCAAAGCATGAGTTAATTCATGTTTTAAATTTAATATTTTACCAAACTGATATACATAAATTTGATATGGGATATCAGTATTCCCGTAGAAAGTCACACCACCGGCTCCATTTATCCCTAAGTTATAAAGTCGTCCATAATGTTCATATTGTTCATTATCGTCAAATAGATATAATTCAAAGGTGGTTTCTTTTTCATTAGGGTCTAATCCAAAATTAGACTGAAATTTTACTATTGCATCATCAAATCCCTTTTCAATCTCATACAATCTTTTACTAGACAAACCTCCTAAGGTATGTATCTCTAGGTTTAGTTTCAATTGATCGTTCCTTATAGTATGTGTATTAGAAAAAACATTAGATTTAAAATCCTTAGGATTACCAATAGCAACTATACTATCACCTTTATATGCATCAGTTTCTATAGCAGACACAACAGGTAAAGTTTTATCACTATCAGGAAGAGCCGTATACATCTCACCATGCTTAATGTCATCTTTCATGAGAGGTGGAATTACATGTTCCTGTACACCATCAATCTTAGTACCATATTGATAATCAAAAGAGCTTCCATTTTGATCTGATTTATTTACAGCATTATGTTTTACCATTTTGCTAGTACTAACTTGACCATTATTATGTTCTAAGAAAACTGTCATAAGATCCATTTATTAAAATATTAATTTAGAGCGGAATCATACATGTAATATATTAAAATGTCAATATAAGAAAGTTAATAAATTAACTAATCAATTATACTTCAGATATAATATATTGATATTCTTGTACAAGAATATTAATGAATTTACTAATTAATACTTTTTTATAATAAAAAACTAATAATGATTATATGAAATATCTTAATAATTATTCAGAGAAAATATGAACAACAATACACCGATTCCAACAAATCAAGGATTTTCTTTTAAATTAGAAGTAGGAGGAGATCTAAACAATCTTTGCACCGGCAACATACACAAAGCCAAAGTAATAGATAAAGATAATACTGAAATAGTTATACCATCAAAAAGCTATTTCTTTGTAGGTGATAAATTTTACGTTCTATACAATGGCTATTACAACGACGACTACCTTAATATTCCTTCTGAATACCAATATATTAAAGCAGAACACATACAACATACTGACTATAACAACGAAACTAAAGATTTTTATCGCTTAGTAATATGTAATCAAGACGGAAAAGCATATTACCTGAGTTATCATAAGCTCAAGATAAGCCTGGAAAATATACTAAAAACATCAGAAAAAATAGACTTGAAAGAATATTATAACATACAAGAGACAAGAGGAAATGGCCCACTATTCAAAATAGTATCAGAAACACCAGATAAAAACACAGAAACATCTTCTGCTATACTTTTAGACTTACATTCTGGTCAAGAATTTGGAAAACTAAGTTCAGAATCCTTTCAATACGGATATTACTCCTCCCGAGGACATGATGGGTTCGAATTAAATTATTCTGACATCAACAGGCACCAAGTTAATGATGATGATAGTATTAACTTATACAACATGTCATATAGTCTCATGCAAGAAGAAATAGAAAATAGTCCAGTTTTTCTCATAGTACAAGACGGAAAGTACTTTTTTACAGACATACAACAAGAGGGATCACTAGTAACCAACTACAATAAAGCATCAAGCATTTTAGATGCTGCTAACTTTATAATAATAAAGGATAAACCAAATGATGATGATGATGATCATATAGATATGCATGAGAAATTTATTTTTAGAATCAGCAAAAGTAATTTATACAAAGAAGATAATAAAAATTATGCCAGTATAATATTAGAAGATAAGGAAATATTACTAATTGCCAAGGATGACAATACGGATATTTTCTTTGATGGAAATTCTTATTTTGAATATTGTAACAATCTTAACGAAGTGATCAGACACGATGCACCTATATCAGGATTCGCTAAACCCTTTTTTAAGATTGTACAAGAGAAATTAGATGCAAACAATATGTATATTACTATGAAATTAGATAAAGAAAATCACATTCAGACATATTTATCTGACAAACAAGGAAATCATATCCTTGATTTAGCCAATACAGAACTAGCAGAATACTTATCAACCAACTTATCATTAAATTTTCATCAAAATGAAACACAAAACACCTCTACAGAACATATAACTTATGAAGAAGAAAGTGATACAACACAAGAACATAATGTCTTAGATTCAAAAAATGAAAATGCAGCATCAGAACACTCAGCAGATGAAACACTTGATACCAACGAACATAATATTTCTAATCCTACTATAGAGGAAGATACTGATGATGAAAATGCAGCATCAGAAAACTCAGCAGATGAAACACTTGATACCAACGAACATAATATTTCTAATCCTACTATAGAAGAAAACACTGATACTGTATATTTCCCACTATCACATGAACATATAAATATAGGTGATGTCATAGATGATGATAAATATTCCATCTCGTTTGATCTTACATATGAAGAGCTATTAAATTTTTACGAAGATGTAAAAGAAAATTATAGTTATGACCAAGTATGGAGTGCATATAACAATATATTCAAAAACTATGGCATAGAACAACAAAACAACAACATTTACATTGATAAAAATAATCATATATTCATCGACAACTATGATTTTGGATTAGTAGCATAAATTCATATAGTTCATTAGGTATATGATTAAAAATTCACAGTAGTTATATTAATCTAAAAAAGTAAGTCTACTAAGTATAGAAGGTTGAAATAGAATGTGGAGGTAAGCGGATTTGAACCGCTCGCCTTCTGCGTGCAAAGCAGATGCTCTACCAAATGAGCTATACCCCCCTAAACTACACTGAAAGTACACATTATCATTAAACAATGCTCAAAATACATAACACAAGCTTATCAACAATTCAAGAATAATAATTAATCATAAATACAATTTTACTTATGAATATATTTATATTAAGGTGCTTTCTCATTAATTATTTTTGCAATTATATTGCTAAAATCATTTATATTTTTAAAATTCATATATACAGAAGCAAATCTAACATACGCTACCTTATCTAACTTAAAAAGATTATCCATAACCATTTTCCCAATAACATTAGCCGGGATAGCATCCTATTTTTTTCCTTCAAGTTCATAAAGAATATTATTAACCATCATATTTATCCCTTCATGACTCACAGGACGCTTTTTCGTAGCTATTAAAATTGAGGAAAGCAATTTTTGCTTATCGAACAATTCAGTTTCGCCATTTTTTTTAATAACCATAAATGATCTAAGAAGTAATTTTTCAGTTGTAGTAAATCTAGAGTGACATACAACACAAGATCTCCGTCTTCTAATTAACATGTCATCTTCTATAGATCTTGAATCTTTAACTTGAGTATTATTACTATTACAGAAAGGACATTTCATAATTACTTACAATTATTACTTGCTTAAGCTAATTATCACACAAAAACATTAACTAAATACCATAGTTAATAGTTGTATTGTATTACCATAATTATTATACTAATGTAAAATAAATTACCAATTGTTAAGACATGCAATTTCTCCGTAATCTACAGTTCCTGATAAAAAGAAATAAGAAATTAATTGGTAAGGATATTTTAGGTAATAGATACTATATTACAATAGCAAATGGAATCGAAAAAAGATGGGTAATATATAATGGTAAAGCAGATCCAACAAAAATTCCTGCCCTATGGCATATGTGGTTGCATTATACGGATAATCAGGTACCAAAATCTCCAAAAAATCTACACTTTCCAAATCTAACTGGTACTCGTTATGCTTATCATCCTAACAAAATTCTTTGCTCCTATAGTACAAGATAACGTTAAATATTATTGGTAGTCTCATGCATCGATCTAGCGTCATTGAAATTTTTGCAGGACTCATTGTTTTAGCGGCTGCAATATCTATTGGAATCATAGCATTCAAAAAATTACCTTATAATACTACTTCACGTAACTGTTACACAGTAAAAGCACATTTTCCAAGCGTAGATGGTCTAGACATGGGAGATGAGATAACATTATCTGGAGTAAAAATAGGCACAGTAACATCAATATCACTTGATACAACCTATAACCCTACAGTTACAATGTGTATACAAAAGAATATTCTACTACCTTCAGATAGTTCAGCATCTTTATCACTCTCTAATCTCCTAGGAAGAAGACATATCGATATTGCACTTGGTGCAAGTCAAGATTACATCCCTACTGGAGGATTTATTGAACATACAAATTCAGATTTAAATCTTAATGTCATTTTTACAAAACTAGTTAACAAATTTGTTAAGTAATAGTAGACAAATCTGCTATCAATTAAAATATTAATTAGTACATCGCTTGTATTAAGGATAAACAAGAAAGCTTCCTCTTGATAATGCATAAATTTTTCCGTTATATCACTTTATAAACACTATTCAAAACAATCATTTTATGCTATAATGTAGGTAGTGTGTAGTGGATATAGTGGGTTATGAATTATTTTTATTATATATTGTCTTACATTATTGACAATCCAAGTTATGCTGCTCTATTAGTACTGATACTATTTGCAGTTACAGCTTATTTATTAAAACGCAAAATAAGAAATAAATCTAAATACAAAAAATCAACAACACCATATACTAATACTAGTAGTGGTGGCTCATCTGCTTATAAACCATACAAAAGAAATTATGTAGTAGAACATAGTTCTGAACATAGTAGAGGAAGTAGCTTTTTTGTTATTGAATCAGTATCTCAAGTATTTGAAAGCAAAACACAAGGAAGGAGCAAATAGTTCCCTTTTATAAAGGATGCCAACCTATTGTCTAGTATAGCTTTTTTAAAAATTAATAAATACAACATTTAGGTATACTTAATTTTCTTGAGTATTATCATGAATACATATTAAAGTTATTTAATATAATATGCTACAAGAATAACAGAAACAATTGTCATTATTTAAGTATTCACAATAACAGAAATTTTAAAAATTATATCTGTCAAATACTTTAATAGATAAATCTTATTAAAAAAGACACTACTTGCACCACACTTTCAGAAATTGCGTATAAATATAATATGCAAGCTTTATCCTTAAAATCACATAAATTTAATACAGCAGTGATTCTGCTATTCTATTAGAAATCAGCATTAAAGGTACTGGATATAATCCCAGGATAATAGAGGAAATCGCCATTACCCAAATACACAATACCATAACATTAGGAATTTCAAACAACTTCTTCACTTGTCTATCAGATGACTTGAAACATGTTGCTTCAATTATATGCCATACATATACCACAGATAATCCAGACCCTACAAGCAAAACAATTACACCTAACCAAAAATTAGCTTTAATCGCTGCATCAAAAATATACCATTTAGAAATAAACCCTGAAGTTATTGGCATTCCAATAAGGCTTATACATAAAATAACGAATGGTAATGCAATCTTTGGCATATTTTTCCACACGTTTACACAATCTTTAAGATCAAGACTACCACAATTATAAGAAATACTACCCATTACCATAAATAATGCTGACTTAACTAGACTATGATTGATTATATAAGTTACAGCAGCTATTAAACCATAGTAAGTATTCAAACCCACAGCAAATATAATGCACCCCAAATGTGCTACACTAGAGTATGCAAAGATTCTTTTCATATTATTACTTAACATTGCAAATACAGACGCAAAAACCACTGATAACACAGCAAAAACCATAAACACAATATTAAAAGGTAAAGTTAACAGAACTAATTGAGCTTTAAAAATATCATATATTACTTTCATTACAAGATAGATCATTACTTTAGTAGAAACACCAGAAAAGAACACCGAAATAAAAGTAGGAGCATAACTATAGGCTTGTATTAACCATTTATGAAACGGAAATAGAGCTGCTTTAATAAATAAACCTACTGCTATGAACAACAATCCAACTTGTATCGCTTTATTTGTTGCCAAAGATTTACCTTGAATTATTAAAAATAAATCCCCAACATTTAAGGTTCCAGTGATGGCATATAAAAAACCCACCCCTATTAAATAAAACGTTGCTCCAATAGTACCTATTACCAAGTAATCAAATGCAGCCACTAAAGCTGTCTTATCCTTACCCATTGCAACCAAAATATATGAAGAAATAGATGATATTTCTAGAAAAACATAAATATTAAAAACATCATTTGAAACTAATATGCCTAAAAAGCCACTAAAACATAACAAGAATATAGAATAAAAACTTGGGATAGTACTAACGTTTATTTCTTTGCTATTAGGATATATACCATATAGAATACTCATCATAGCAACAAACCCGACTAAAAGGAGCATTGTCGAATTAAATATATTTACTTTAAGTTCTATGCCATAAGGCACCACCCACCCACCTACGCTATACTTAATAACACCACCAGGATATACTTGAAAAAACAGCATCACTGCAATAGAGAAAGATACTAATACTACAACAGTGGATACTACCTTAACTAATCTAGCATCTTTCAATAACGCACATACTATTGCAGAAAGTAAAGGTATAACAATCTGCAAAACAGGTAACGAACTAACCATCACATATACCCATAAATTCAATAATATATGATTGACAAACCTACTAAAATATTATCAAAAAGGCAAGCGCCTTTATTGTAAAATAATAACAATTAACTGATTTATATGAAGATATACAATAAATTGTTGGCTTTCACCTTTAATATGTTCGTTTATCAACACAACTAACACACAAAAAATTAGCCTTATAAAAGGCAAGCGCCTTTATTGTTAAATAATAACAATTAACTGATTTATATGAAGAAGATATACAATAAATTGTTGGCTTTCACCTTTAATATGTTCGTTTATCAACACAACTAACACACAAAAAATTAGCGTTATAAAAGGCAAGCGCCTTTATTATAAAATAATAACAATTAACTGATTTATATGAAGAAGATATACAATAAATTGTTGGCTTTCACCTTTAATATGTTCGTTTATCAACACAACTAACACACAAAAAATTAGCCTTATAAAATGCAAGCGCCTTTATTATAAAATAATAACAATTAACTGATTTATATGAAGATATACAATAAATTGTTGGCTTTCACCTTTAATATGTTCGTTTATCAATACAACTAACACACAAAAAATTAGCGTTATAAAAGGCAAGCGCCTTTATTATAAAATAATAACAATTAACTGATTTATATGAAGATATACAATAAATTGTTGGCTTTCACCTTTAATATGTTCGTTTATCAATACAACTAACACACAAAGAAGTTAGCGTTATAAAAGGCAAGCGCCTTTATTATAAAATAATAACAATTAACTGATTTATATGAAGATATACAATAAATTGTTGGCTTTCACCTTTAATATGTTCGTTTATCAACACAACTAACACACAAAAAATTAGCCTTATAAAAGGCAAGCGCCTTTATTATAAAATAATAACAATTAACTGATTTATATGAAGATATACAATAAATTGTTGGCTTTCACCTTTAATATGTTCGTTTATCAATACAACTAACACACAAAGAAATTAGCGTTATAAAATGTCCTTAAAATTATTTATAACTCAAATACTTATTACTCAACAGCTACACTTTTTCGAAGTAAAACTCCTTATAACAAAACCATGTAGAGATATTTCGTCTTTTAATAACACAAAATTTTAAAGAATCCATGTTACTACATCGTAAATTACTACATTCAACTCAACAATTTACAGCATTAAAAAATAATACATAACTTACGTATTAGTGATGTATGTAAGTATTAACTAAATTCTAGTCACAGTAGAAATTTTCTGCTATTAAATATTAGTATTACATTATATATACCATTTATCTCATCAACACTTAAAATAGGTGCATATTAACTTTTTTAATTTACTAATAAAAAACCCTGACCATTTAAATAATAAAGTCTTATGCTTTACATAACATAAAAAATATTTACAATAGTTAGTATACTATTCTTTTTTAGTATATTTAGGAGTTAATTCAGGGCAATCAAATTGATAGAAGGTAATGTTTATAAAAAATACAACTATACACTAGCAATGATGCTAGGAGTGATGGGAGCTATATCTATGGCACCTTTCCACATGTTCATTGCTTTGCTTATAGCATTTTCTGGATTCTATGTTGTGTTATCGCAAACCCAAAGTACAAAACAAGCTTTTTTTTGTGGGTGGTGGTTTGGTTTTGGGTATTTCACTGCCAGTTCATATTGGGTTAATGTACCATTAATCATTCAAAGCAAAATCTTTTGGCCACTGATACCTTTTACCCTTGTCCTTTCAGCATCTCTATCATTATTATTTGCCACAGCCGCAGCAATTAGTTATACAGTTAATTACAAAAAACTACTTGGATTAATAACATTCTCGTTATCTTTCACTATTGCTGGAATGTTATTAGGATACATAGCACCTTGGAATCTGTTTGCCTATTCTTGGTCTTTCTCTACAGAAATGTTGCAAACTGCTTCATTATTTGGAACATATGGTATGGAATTCCTTGCTATATTCTGTAGTACAGCTGCTGGAGTGTGTATAAGAGATAAAAGCATTTCTTCATGCATTATTGCATTACTAACACTGGTAAGCATGTTTATTTATGGAAGCAATCGACTATTAAACAATCAAGAACAGAAATATAATCATGATGTAGCCATACGCATAGTACAAGGAAACACTGAAAGTCATTGGAATGGAAATGAAGAATTAGAATATGATATATTTCAAACATATCTACGCTTAACCAGCAAATATGGTCTAAATTCAAGAACACATGTAGTTTGGGGAGAAAATTCCTTCCCATTCTTGAATGGTACAAACAATAGTTCAATACAAAACTATCTTAAGTTCACCATCCCAAAATTCTTAATTGCTGGAGGCACAAGATTTGAAAACAATAAATTTTATAACACATTATTTGTTATTAATGATAATGGACAAATAATCGACTATTACGATAAACTGCACCTTGTTCCATTTGGGGAATTCATACCATCCATACTAAAAAATCTGATTCCTCAAGATATCGCAGACAAACTTAATTATACCCCAGGAATAAACAAAGAAAAATCTATATCGTTAAATAATCAAAGTCCTTTTATACCTTTAATATGCTATGAATCCATTTTTAGCAATGAAGTTGTAAGTAGGTGTAGAAAAGGGCAATGGATCATTAACATTACAAATGATGGTTGGTTTGGTATAAGTTCCCAACCTTATCAACATTTAGAAATTAATCGCGTAAGAAGCATTGAAAATGGGCTACCTACTATAAGAGCAGCAAACAGTGGTATTTCTGCTGTAATAGATAGTTATGGAAGAATTATTGATTCTTTACCTATAATGACAGAAGGCATAATTGATTCATATTTACCCTACCACATAAGTGAAGGAACTATATATTCTAGATATTTGAATAAATTCATTACTATCCAATTTGCTACACTAATCATGTTGATATTAGTACTGTCAAGGTTTATACTATCTAAACTTAAGACTCACAGAAGTTGATAATATTCAAAATCTTCCTACTTATATCAATTAGTTGAGGTTTTCATTAGACTAAAAATACTAGGAAACATTGGGTTGTAAAAACTCGAACATCAGAACTCACCATCTTTTCACACTTTAGAATTAACAATAATCACTTTATAACAAAAATTCACTGCCAAATTTTACTCTTACAGATATGATAAAAACACGTGCATTATAAATAATTATACTATGCGAAACTAATATCACAGACAAAATAACATTATTACACGATTAGATTCGTACTAAATCACAGGAAAATAATTATCAACAAAAATATATACTTAATAATACAACTTAACATTCAGTCAACATATTATTTATCCATTTTTTTATATTGTCTGGTTACCCAATATCAATAAGCAGGTGACAGATTTACCTAAAACATAATACTAGAAATAGTTCTACCATTACCATAATTAACACTATCAATAAAATTTCTGAAAAAGTAATGATCTCCACACAATTTTAGTTTACCTTGCTTTTTCATAAAACATCACATGATCAATTATGATAGTCTAAGGCTAATTTCACACTCAACGTATATAAGTTTACTTACATCAAATTTTTATTCTACACAAATTATTCTTAACATTACTTAATTGCATACATAAGAAATAATCATTCTGAAAAAGTAATGATCTCCACACAATTTTAGTTTACCTTGCTTTTTCATAAAACATCACATGATCAATTATGATAGTCTAAGGCTAATTTCACACTCAACGTATATAAGTTTACTTACATCAAATTTTTATTCTACACAAATTATTCTTAATATTACTTAATTGCATACATAAGAAATAATCATATTGTATTTTTCAAAAGAATTATTTAATTTATGAGTTCTTCATTATAATTGTATAGATTAATTACTTCTACACACAGTCTCTCCATATTGAGTATTAACTCAAACCTATCTTAGGTCCACAACTGACTATACAATAACATATCTATACTAGAAAAGATATATCCCTCCTGACCCGTATAAACAACAACCAAACCTTATAACAATGTAATTAATTTTCACCATGTGCTAATACAGATCCGACTAATTCTCTCCTAAATCTTTCAAAATTAATGTTAAGCTCATCTTAGGTACCACAATTGACCAGCAATAACACATTCTATACTAAAATGAGAACGATACACCACGGACGGGGCCAGAAGAATGACAATCAATCTTCATCGTATGCTGCTTGTGTTGATACAGCTCGATTATTTCCCTGCACAACCTCTTCATATAGAGCATTAACGTTAAAACTTATCTTAGGTTGCCATAATTGACCAGCAATAACACATTCTATACTAAAATGAGAACGATACACCACGGACGGGGGGCCAGAAGAATGACAATCAATCTTCATCGTATGCTGCTTGTGTTGATACAGCTCGATTATTTCCCTGCACAACCTCTTCATATAGAGCATTAACGTTAAAACTTATCTTAGGTTGCCATAATTGACCGGCAATAACACATTCTATACTAAAATGAGAACGATACACCACGGACGGGGCCAGAAGAATGACAATCAATCTTCATCGTATGCTGCTTGTGTTGATACAGCTCGATTATTTCCCTGCACAACCTCTTCATATAGAGCATTAACGTTAAAACTTATCTTAGGTTGCCATAATTGACCATGCACTGACATATCTATATTAGAAGAAGAAGATGCCCCTGAACGCATAAATGATAATCTAGCTTTAGATACTACAGCAAATTGCAATAAAGAAATATTTGCAGATGCTACACCACTAGCATTATCAATCGCAAACTGCAAAGCAGCTAAAATATTACCACTCTTTATATTAGCTCCAGCATTAATAAAATTAAATACTGTATTATTTTTATATAATCCAATCTGAGTTAATGCAGCAACATCTGATTTACTTTGAACATCTAATAATTCTACAATAAATTTGTTAAAATCCACCCCAGCAACATTCACACCCTTAGCAACTATTTCCATCTTACCATCTAAGGCATTAACCCAATCAACTAAAGTTCTCCCTTGAGTTTGAATGCTACCACTTATACTCACATTTCCAGTAACTCCATTAACATTTATATACTTAAGCAAGCTATTTACCCCAACATTAGCTATAGATATAACAGCAGACAATGAAGAAGTATTAGATCCCATACCTACCTTACCACTAGCTGACACAAATCCATCATCTACTTTAAACATAAGCTTGTTAATAGACATCAAATTATCTTTCAAACTAGATGAAAATACAAAATTAACTAAGGTACTATCTCTAGAAACAAAATTTTTAATATTGATATCAATGTTACCATCTACATGCTCCAATCCATAGAACTTGAAATCTTCATTTGACCATTTTATATTACTTACTCTATTTGATTCATCAAAAATATTACGTATCAAAGAAGGAAATTTTATAAAAGCAGTATTATACTTATTCCCTTTAAGATTAACTAATATCTTTGGCTTTAAATCTTGAGATCCAATAGAAGCTTTAATAAATCCATTAAGATCAGATCCATCAGCACCATGAAAGCGTATTTTATTAATGCCAAACTTACCTTGCACTATACTTACTAAAAAGCTCAGATTATCAACTTTCTGCTTTTGAATAACAAAATTATTAATATTAGTATCAACATTTATTTTATACTTTATGTCCTTTAACCATCTCATCAGCATAAAGTTTTCTGTATTTAATTCCTCATCTATTTTATATTGACTAAAATCAATATTACGTATCTCAACATCACCAATAACAGAGCTACTTTTCTTATCATGTTTTATTTTTAATTGTCCTTTCATATCCCCAAAATTCTCAGTTAACACCTCAATATGAGATAAAGAAAATACCCTAGGAGCTATATATAAATCACTCTGTATAGAAAATCCACTACTAGGCTTTGAATCAACTTTTATGGGAAATAACCACTTGGCAAACGAATAAAAGTCATCTCCAATTATCTTAAGTTTCCCATGAAAATTAGAAATTAAATCATTACTAGCAACATTACCTTCAATATATAATACATTATTATTTCCAGGTAATATTGCTGTCATTTTATTAACATTAACTTTTCCTTGTAATATCGCCAAATCTATTATTAAATTAGTAGATATTTTGCCATGGTATTTTATTTCCCTAGCACTAGCTTTAATATTATAGTTCAAATTTTCAGATATCAATGTATTGAAGTAATCAAGGATACGAGAGTCTCTTTTGTATACACCCTCCTCACGGTTAAGACCATATAAACGATCTATATCAATTTTTGCAAAATCAATGTTACTATCACACGACATATAACTTGAACAAACAACTTTTCCTACACCTTCTACACTGTCAGTAAATATTTTGAAATCACTTAATGCAAAAGCTTTATCTGACAATTTCACATTACTAGACAAAGAGAATTTTTCATGTGAATTAATAAAAGAAAAGATAGAAGTCTTATTTGTTTCAGAAATATCATTAATAAACTGTGAAAAGTCACTCCCATTAGCTAATATCATACCATCAAATTTACTATCACTAGCCATACCAGACAAAGTTACTTTTGTTAACTGAGAATAAACATCCACATTAATCCTATTATGTTCCCCATCTCGTGATATGTTAGCAACTAAGTTATAATCATTTTTACCAATACTTAATAAACCACTTATTACTCTTGCACCATTAACTGTGTTTATAGTACCATTTTTAATTGACATAGGTTTACTCTTAAAAGATGTACCATCATAGTTTGTATTAACAACACTATTAACAATATTAAATGTTCTTATATTAAAACTCTTATGTCGAGATGAAGAAAATAGATCTATAAGATCCCTCAATGAAACATTTAACCCATCTATAGTAACCGTATCAATTTTAGGAGAAAATAGTAATAAAGATAACAATGATATTTTTAATTCAAGCTGATTAACCAATATTGTTGACTTATGATCTAACAGTTTGCTATGACCTTCTATATATAAATTATTAATTACAATTTTAGGTAAAATAAATTTCCCCGTAATGTCCCCTACCCCTTTTACAGTTATATCACTTGATATATCTTCTATTTGTTTAAGCACATGCGATGTATAGTAAGAATCCCAATTAATAAAGAACGGAGAAATTATTAAAAACAATATAAGTATTAAAATAACTCCACCAGAATATATTAAAAATCTCATCAACGAACCAAAATAATATTTACTCTTTGTTTATCACAAATAATATTAATCATGTATAAAAATATCAGGAAAAGCATAATCTAATAAATAGCCACACTTAATAAATAATTAATAGAGTTACATATCATATACATGCAACCACCCCATATAAGGAAGATTAAAAACTACTATTATTTGAAGATGCAAGCACAGTAAGATTAAGAATTTCAGAAACAGAAGAAGACATTTGTACAACTTGCACTGGCTTTTCCAAACCAATTAAAATAGGGCCTATTACAGACACTCCAGCAGCTCTTTGTAATAGCTTAGAAGATATACTAGCACTATGAAGAGTCGGCATCACTAAAATATTCGCTTCACCAGTTAATTTACAAAAAGGATATAATGTTAATAATTCTGAATTAAGTGCAGTATCAACAGACATTTCACCATCGTACTCAAAGCCAACATTATAACTATCTAAAATTTTTATAGCTTTTCTCATCTTTTTAGCATCTTCCTGAGAATGACTACCAAAGTTTGAGGAAGAAATAAGACCAACACGAGGTTCATATCCCATTTTCTTAGCTTGCATAGATGCTTGAACTGCTATCTCAGCAATTTGCTCTGGAGTTGGAGATTCATGTATAGCAGTATCTGCAACAAATATAGTACGTTCTTTCATCACAATTATTGACAAGCCAAATACAACACCTTGAGAACCTATTACTTTTTGTACATCATTAATAGAAGCAGAATATCCTCTTGTCACCCCAGTAATCAACACATCACCATCACCACATGCAAGCATACACGCTGCAAAAACATTACGGTCTGTCTTTACATCTCTGACACAACTCCTATATAAATACCCTTCACGTTGTAATCTCTTATATAAATAGTCTGTATACTCATCATTCCGTTGAGAAATTGCTGCATTTGCAATTTCTATACCTTCTGTATCTTTAATACCTAAACGGTCAAATGCTTCTCGCACTTTATCAAGACGCCCTACAAGTATAGGCAATCCGTATCCTTGATTACGCCACTGTATAGCAGCCTTAATTATTTTTTCTTCTTCTCCCTCTGAAAAAATAACCCTTTTAGGATCACACTTAACAGCATTATACATCATATTAAGTACATTAGAAGTTAATGATAATCTTGATGCTAATTGCTTAGTATACTCATCCCAATTCTCTATGTTTTTCCTAGCAACTCCAGAATCAATAGCAGCTTTTGCAACCGCAGGAGACACTACAGTGATCAACCTCGGATCAAACGGAGTAGGTATAATGTAATCTTTTCCATAATTCATTTTACGACCACCATAAGCATCAGATACTTCATCGCTAACATATTCACGTGCTAACATAGCAATTGCATTCGCTGCAGCTACTTTCATTTCATTGTTAACTGACTTAGCACGCACATCTAACGCACCTCGAAATATATAAGGAAATCCCATTACATTATTAATCTGATTATTATAATCCGATCTACCAGTAGCTATAATGGCATCAGGTCGAATCTCACGTGCAATATTAGGATTAATTTCAGGATCTGGATTTGCTAAAGCAAAAATGACAGGATCTTTACTCATAGACAACAGCATATCTCTACTCAAAACATCCTTAACTGATAATCCAAGAAACACATCAGCCATCACTAATGCATCTTTCAAAGACCTATCTTTTGTTTCAATTGCATGCTTTTCTTTCCATTCATTCATTCCAAGCTGTCTACCTTTATATATCACCCCATTTTGGTCACATAAAGTTATATTATCAGCAGGAACACCTATCAATTTTATCATTTCAAGACATGCAATACCTGCAGCACCAGCACCATTTATGACTATTTTAATATCTTTAAAGCTTTTACCTGTAATATCAAGAGCATTAATAAGTCCAGCAGTTACAATAATAGCAGTACCATGTTGATCATCATGAAATACTGGGATATCCATCATTTCATTTAATCTTTTTTCAATAATAAAACACTCAGGAGCCTTAATATCTTCTAGATTTATGCCTCCCCAGCTTAATCCTAAATACTTTACAGCATTAACAAACTCATCTACATCAGAAGTGCCAACTTCTATATCCACTGCATCAATATCAGCAAATCTCTTAAATAAAACAGCCTTACCTTCCATAACAGGCTTTGATGCCAAAGGTCCTATATTACCTAATCCAAGCACAGCCGTACCATTTGAGATCACAGCAACATAATTTCCTCTTGCAGTATACTCATATACTAAATCAGGATCTCTAGCTATTTCTAAACAAGGTATTGCAACACCAGGAGAATATGCTAATGATAAATCTCTCTGTGTTAATAAAGGTTTAGTAGGTAATAGGGAAACTTTTCCAGGCTTTGAATCCTTACAATGGAATTCAAGGGTTTCTTTTTTCTTTTCATCAAAACCACTATTTTCAAGATCTATCATAAAAATACTCAATAACACTTCTTTTAAAGCCTCATCTGTATACTGCTATACAACATAATATGTCAAGCTTTTAACAAAACGTCACTGACATTAACAATGTCTTTAATAAACAATAAAAAGATATATATATTGATACTACAATCATATATAAGCACATGTACTCATTAAATGAATATTTTATTAATTGTGTAGTAACTTTTCGTCAACGGTACGTACAATGCTCGCATATTGTCAAACCTTCACACAATATATTACTCTTCTATAAGCTGCACTACAATAGTTAAAAATAACACTTTTAATTATAATTAATATTCTTCATAACATATAAAATGCAATCAAACCATCACATATCAACAAGCTATTTATATATATAAATTACATTAACTAATCTATAAGCACAAGTGTGGTTTAAATTAAGACTACCACATCATACATATCAACATAAATCCAAACACACTATTATGAATATATGGGGGGTATTATTAATAGTCTTAGCAATATATACATGTTAATATCGTGAAATAGAGAACTGTAATAGGATAAGACATGTCTATAGTATTTGCTTTATCTAACATCAGCAAATCTTTTGGAAAAGATAATGAAATACCCATTATAATAAATGCAACTTTACAAATAAAGAAAGGAGAAATTTATATATATAAATTACATTAACTAATCTATAAGCATAAGTGTGGTTTAAATTAAGACTACCACATCATACATATCAACATAAATCCAAACACACTATTATGAATATATGGGGGGTATTATTAATAGTCTTAGCAATATATACATGTTAATATCGTGAAATAGAGAACTGTAATAGGATAAGACATGTCTATAGTATTTGCTTTATCTAACATCAGCAAATCTTTTGGAAAAGATAATGAAATACCCATTATAATAAATGCAACTTTACAAATAAAGAAAGGAGAAATCGTTGCTTTAATAGGAAGATCAGGTTCTGGTAAAAGTACATTACTACACATTGCTGGATTACTAGACACTCCAGCTTCAGGGAGTATATTTATAAACAACATAGAGTGTACAAACAAAACCTCCGATAAAGATAAAACTTACTTACGTCGTCATTTTTTAGGATTCATTTATCAATTTCATCATCTACTACAAGAGTTTTCAGTATTAGAAAACGTGATGCTGCCACAAATTATCACAGGTCAAAGTAAATTCATTGCAAAAAAAAATGCCATGGAAATTCTAAAACGTGTAAACTTACAAGATAAATTTTCAATGTCAATATCACAACTTTCTGGAGGAGAAAGACAACGGGTTGCAATAGCAAGAAGTTTAATCAATTGTCCCTTAATAATTTTAGCAGATGAACCAACTGGCAGTTTAGATAACAGCACTGCACTTGAAATATTTTCTTTATTACAAGAGTATGCAAAAGAAAAGAGTATTGCCATATTTCTTGCTACACATAATCACAGTTTAGCTCAGAAAGCATGTCGCGTTGTTGAGATATGCTCAGGCACGTTACGAAGTTTATAATAGTCATTAAATATGATTTCAATAAAACAAGCCAGGCTTCAATGCATTTAAAAGATAACATTTTCATATTTCCTTGCACTTGAAATATTCGCTTCATTACAAAAATATGCGAAAAAAATTTCGCCATATTTCCTGCTATACATAATACAGTTTAGTCCAGAAAGCATGTCGCATTGTTGAGATATGCTCAGGCATATTAAGGAGTTACAATAGTAATTAAATAGATTTCAATAAAACAAGCCAGGCTTCAATGCATTTAAAAGATAACATTTTCATATTTCCTTGCACTTGAAATATTCGCTTCATTACAAAAATATGCGAAAAAAATTTCGCCATATTTCTTGCTATACATAATACAGTTTAGTCCAGAAAGCATGTCGCGTTGTTGAGATATGCTCAGGCATATTAAGGAGTTACAATAGTAATTAAATAGATTTCAATAAAACAAGCCAGGCTTCAATGCATTTAAAAGATAACATTTTCATATTTCCTTGCACTTGAAATATTCGCTTCATTACAAAAATATGCGAAAAAAATTTCGCCATATTTCTTGCTATACATAATACAGTTTAGTCCAGAAAGCATGTCGGCATTGTTGAGGTATGCTCAGGCATATTAAGGAGTTACAATAGTAATTAAATAGATTTCAATAAAACAAGCCAGGCTTCAATGCATTTAAAAGATAACATTTTCATATTTCCTTGCACTTGAAATATTCGCTTCATTACAAAAATATGCGAAAAAAATTTCGCCATATTTCTTGCTATACATAATACAGTTTAGTCCAGAAAGCATGTCGCATTGTTGAGGTATGCTCAGCATATTAAGGAGTTACAATAGTAATTAAATAGATTTCAATAAAATAAACTAGAGTTCAATGTATACAAAAAAACAACGTCCCTATCATTCCCTTCATCTAAACCTTTGACTGGGTTTGAGATTTATACATCATTACATAAACCTAAAGTTCCAAGAAAGTAAAATCTACAGTATTGATTAGCTGGATCTAAGATATAAATACGCTTTACATCTTCATTAATAAAAAGACAATGCCTTTATCATCCCTTTACTTAAATTTTTATACTTTCAGAATCTATAACATTACTAATATTAAATTGAACTTAGAAAATCTTACAACGTGTTTCCACTATCAAGAATAACTTAAACTTAATGATAGAATAACAGCAATACTAATATTGCCTATCTTAATACAGATTGCAACCCTAAATAAAAAGCACATTCATCATTAATCTAAAAATTGCTTATTACTACAAAAAATATCAAGAGTATGTAATATGTATAATACTGTAACTTAATTTATTGAAACATATTAGCTCTAAAGTCATATGTTGCCTTTAATAAGATTAGCTACTTCACCAGCAAAGCCATATAAACCATTTTTAACATTACTCAAATATACATATAACCTTTATTTATCACTTAACGGATGAAATTCTAGTAATACATTTTTTAGTTTTTCACTGGCAATATGAGTATATATTTGCGTGGTTGTTAGATTAGCATGCCCTAACATCTTTTGTATAAAAATAATATTTGATCCATTATTCAACAAATGAGTCGCAAAAGAATGTCGAAGTTTATGAGGAGACATGCGAGTAGCATCAATACCAGCATTTACTGCTAGACCTTTCAATAGTTGACCCACCCTTTGCCTTGTTACATGATTATCAAATTTTGTTCCAGGAAATAACCATTGTGATAGTTTACATCTGTTAGGAACAAAACATTCATAAACCTCCATATACTTCTGTATACTTGTCATGGCAAAGAGATTTAGTAATACTATCCTCTCTCTCTTTCCTTTGCCTTGAATCTTCATATGACATATTTCTGTATTACCATGATCTAACGCCTCCTTTACTTCACGAAATTTTAAACATACTAACTCAGAAATTCGCATACCTGAGGAATACAATATATTAATAATAGCATTGACCCTCCTTCCATCAGGAGAAACATCTAAAGCAGCAAAATCAAGTAATGTACTAACTTCTTCAAAACTTAAAGCTTTTGGAAGAGAACGAGATAATTTAGGAGAATCTAGATATAAAGTAGGATCATTTTCAATTATATTATCCTTATATAAAAATCTATATAAATTTTTAATAGCAGATATCTTTCTTGATACAGTATTTGCTTTATATCCTTTCTCATATAAAAACCTGACATAATTTTGTAACTCATTGATATTAGTATCTATTAATAGAAGATTATCTCTATCAATAAATTCGCAAAGCCCAAATAAATCAGTTTTGTAACTCTGATAGGTATTATGAGATATATGTTTTTCCGCTGTTATTGCTTCAAGAAAAATATTCACATATTTTTGGTTATCCATACCAACTAACCATTTGCATATCTTTGAATTCTAACACATAGTAAATTTATTGTAATAATAAACAAAAATACTTGTACAGCAACTGTACTAATGATTATTAATTTTTCATAATATGCACTAATATAGCACTAAGACCTTCAAAAACTGTACTATATTATCCATCTGATACAGTGGAAAACATGTGATTGAAACACTAAAAAACACCAACCATATACATCGATACATAACGTATCCTCCTAATTGTAATAATAAACAAAAATACTTATACAGCAACTGTACTAATGATTATTAATTTTTCATAATATGCACTAATATAGCACTAAGACCTTCAAAAACTGTACTATATTATCCATCTGATACAGTGGAAAACATGTGATTGAAACACTAAAAAACACCAACCATATACATCGATACATAACGTATCCTCCTAAATTAATATTACTAGCATAAAAACTATACTTTCTACAACCTCTACAATCCTTGACTCAAAATAATAAACAAGGTATAAATCAATTATATATGTACTCGTTATTGTTTCTATATGATTTTCACAGTTATACAATTAGTATTAGTATTCTTATTAGTAGTTTTAATATTATTACAACCACCAGAATCTGATAATTTAAGTGGATTTGGAAGTACACAAAGTAGTTTAGGATCAATGTTTGCAACTGGATCATCTTCTAACTTCATTACTAAGCTTACAGTGATCATTGCTACTGCTTTTATTATTAATACAATCCTATTGGTTGGTATAAATGCTAAAAGCGTGCATAAGGAATCTATTGTCAGAAAAATCGTTGATATGGGTAAGGTACATAACCTACCCGCTACAGAACATAACAATGAAGATAGCATACCATTTAATCAGTAAGGTATATGAATCAAACTTCAACTAGGTTTATCTTTGTTACTGGAGGTGTCGTATCTTCTTTAGGCAAGGGGTTAGCTGCAGCCAGCATAGGAGCATTATTACAAGCCAGAGGATTTAAGATCTGTCTGCGAAAATTAGATCCCTATCTTAATATAGATCCTGGGACAATGAGTCCAATTCAACATGGTGAGGTTTTTGTAACTGATGATGGAGCAGAAACAGATCTCGACTTAGGGCACTACGAACGTTTTACTGGAGTCAAGACAACAAAAAATGATAATATAACCACTGGTAAAGTATATCACAATTTATTAAAAAAAGAAAGAAGGGGGGATTATCTAGGACAAACAGTACAAATTATCCCACATGTTACTGATCTTATTAATTCTTTTATTTTACATAATGTTGATGGATTAGATTTTGTCATATGTGAAATAGGCGGTACTGTAGGAGATATTGAAAGTCAGCCATTTCTTGAATCTATAAGACAGATTGGCTACAAACTTAGTAAAAATAACACTATATTTGTTCATTTAACTTTGGTCCCATATATTGATGCAGCAATGGAACTGAAAACAAAGCCTACTCAACACTCTGTAAAAGAATTAAGTTCTGTAGGTATACAACCAGATATAATACTCTACCGTAGTAAAATCCCTTTATCAAAAGAACAAAGAGATAAGATAGCAAATCTATGTAACGTTTCACCAACAAATATTATTCCTGCATTAGATGTCAAAAACATATATGAACTACCTATTTCTTATCACAACTATAATTTAGACACACAAATACTAAACCATTTTAACATTAATTCACCTGAACCAGACTTAAGAACATGGGAAAATATATTAAATATTTCACATACATTAACAAAGACAATAAACGTAGCAATAATAGGAAAGTACATTAAACTACTTGATGCTTATAAATCATTAATTGAAGCTCTAGAACACGCATCAATTCACAATAAGGTAAAACTATCTATTAAATGGATAGATTCACGCTCATTAGACAGCGATGAAATACATGCATTCGATAATGTTGATTCCATATTAATACCTGGAGGATTTGGTGATGATGGAGTTAAAGGAAAGATTACAGCAATAACTCATACACGTGTTAATAAGATTCCATTTTTAGGCATCTGTATGGGAATGCAGCTTGCTATAATTGAATTCGCAAATAATGTAGCTAATTTAGAAGATGCTAATTCTACAGAATTTAATCTATATTGTAAAAACCCTGTAATACATCAACTGCCAGAATTACAGCAAAATTTCTTGGGTGGAAGCATGAAATTAGGTTCATGTCCGTGTTATTTAGATTCAAACTCCAAAATTTTTTCAATATATCAAGAATCAGTAATACATGAAAGAAGAAGGCATAGGTACACATTCAATTTACAATATAAGAATTTATTAGAGCAGCATGGATTAATTTTTACAGGTAAATCAAATAATAACAATGACAGCTTAATAGAAGTTATAGAATTGAAAGATCACCCATGGTTTATAGGAGTGCAATTTCATCCAGAATTTAAATCAAGTCCTTTTCATTCTCACCCATTATTTATATCGTTTATCAAAGCTTCATTGAATCATCAAGAAAAAATAAACTCACAGAATCATAATTAACTGGAATACAGTTTAGGAATCAAAAGCAAACCTCTTTTCCTTCTCATTCAAAACTATATTGAGCCCATTAGGGAAGTTACAAACTTAAAGATTACTATATTTCTACTTAGATATAATTTTTGAATTCAGAAGCAAGCTCTTTTCACCTGTTATTGTATTGATCAAAACTGTACTAAATCATCAAGAAAAAACTCAAAAACATTTATATCATACTAGGACACAACTTTCTCTAAAATTGCACCAAGTCTTTTTCTTTAGTATTTACATATTATCTATCAAAGCTACATTGAATTACTAAAAATAGAATAAATTCAAAAACTGCTATAATTTAAGTTTACTACTACTTCACCCACTGGGCACATCAAAGTCACATTGATTAATTAAGAAAAAAGCACTTCAAAGAATTATAAAAAGCTTTCAATAAAGGTTACAATAGCATGTAACATAAGTTCCATAATACGAGGATTTAATACTATTTCAAAATACAACAATACCTAAGAAATACACATTAACATATTAAAAACTACATATACAATACAGCATCATTTAAAAAAGTCACATCAAATATTTATACCGCATTACATATAAACCACAAGCTCTAGTTTTATAGTCACCCAAACTTATAAAAAAACACTAAAAGAGGACTACACAGACCCAACACAGCATAAAACACAAACGAGATAACTTATAGAATTCAAGACTAAAATCACCAAATAACTCAAGAAAAGTAACTTCATACGAAAAAAGCTACAACCATATAGTAAAACTTAACCAACGACTCACTTATACAATACAAAAGCTACTTTTCTATAACTTTAGGAAGTCAATAATTATCTTTTATGCCTCTGAATATTCTTGTAGTAAACTATCCTGCATTTCAGGACGCATACAACAATCATTAGCAGTATAATCAAAATAATCATTAGGATCATAACAACAATCATAATAATGATAATGATACTGCGGACAATTATAAGATAAAGAATTCATTGCACTAAAAAACCCAGCTAATAGTAACCCTAACTCATACGGATCAATATTGAATTCAGCTAATTTGTCATTATCAACACCAGACAACTGAACCTCTTCAGAAGCATCATGTGATTCAATTTGAAGAGACACTGGCAGTTCTTTCTCAGGTACCTGTAACATATTTTTATCCATATTTTTATCCATATTCTAATCCAACATGTAGCATGTGATTAATTAAACACTAATCATAATCTATAATCACAATACTGCTGTATTTATACACATAAATAATGTACAAATACAAGGTAAAACAACATAATTTCTATAATATTTTGCCCATTTACTAAGACAATAAACATTTTTACTACATACAATTTACTAACACATAATCAAAAATATGCACTATACTAATTCTATAAAAATATTTAAAAAAAGTAATAATAATCACAATATACAGTTATGAACTACAGCTACTAAGCTTTGAAATTTTTATATATTTTAAAGTATTTTCTAAATAACTACTAACATCACAAGCAAAGAATACTACCCATTCACAACATTCTAAATACCTTACATATTATTATGTCCCAAACATAATATATACTTTTCTTGAAACCATACAAAATCATCAAAGTATTGAAATTTTGATACACTTCATGTCCTATAAAATTAAACAACTATCAACACTATACTAATCACAGGATTTTAACTCACTTACAACATTCTAAAATATCCACAATATCATCCCCAAAATACAATGTATTTATTTTTCTATAACTATAATCATGTTGTAGTGCCAATATATTCAAATCACCAATAGATGATATCGCATCATTACCAAAAATTTTATTTGATCTACACCATATAATCTTATCAATTAGTTGATTTTTAAGCAATTCTGTAATCAAAATACCACCTCCTTCAACAAACAATCGAGTAATACCTATCTTCATAGAGAGCATCTTCATTGCTCTTTTTAAGAAATTATCTCCGTTCTCAACTATTAGATAACTAGCCTTACCCAATTTTGTTTTAGAAGGGTCACTTGTCAAAATATACGTAGGAATAACATTAGAAGTTTTTATTATATTATGATAATCACAAACTTTCCCAGAACGATCAATTACTATTCTTATTGGAGAATAATACTCTAAACCAGGAATTCTAGTGTTCAGCATTGGATTGTCACGAACAACAGTATTACTACCAACCATAATTGCATCGTACATAGACCGTTGCTTATGTACCCAATTACGAGTCAGCTCATTTGTAATCCATTTACTATTCCCATTCTTTAATGCTATTTTCCCATCTAAAGTAGATGCTAATTTTACTGTAATAAAAGGTCTATTCTTGATTTTACTATGGAAAAATCCAATATTCAACTCTCGTGCTTCCTCATACATGACGTCACACTTTACATTTATATCTGCATCACGTAATAATTTTATACCATTTCCAGACACACGTACATCAGGATCCCTAGCAGCTATTACCACTCGCTTTACACCAGCATCTATCAATTTCAATGCACAAGGTCCTGTCTGTCCATAGTGAGAACATGGCTCAAGAGTTACATACACAGTAGAACCTTTTGCTAGATGTCCAGCATTATCTAATGCTATAACTTCTGCATGCGGCCTGCCACCAACCTGCGTATATCCACGTCCTACTATTATTCCACGATTCACCACTATACATCCAACTGTTGGATTTGGAAATACATTGCCAAGACCGCGCCTTGCAATCCTCAATGCCAGAGACATAAATTTCTTATCGTAATGTATCATAAAATATTAACAACACAGAAAAACCATACTGATAAAACTCATAACTCTTGATATTTTCTTATAATGTTACTATATATTCCTTAGAGTGTATAAACAAGTTTAGAATTATGAGTGATAACGGCAATAGCAATATAAAAAGTCCACAACATAACAAGTCTGACGAAAAACTCGATGAGCAAATTCAATCTAATCAACCTCAAGCAGCTCCACAGAGAAAATTCACAGCAGGGTTAAAGAAGAAAGAGAAATTGCATGAAGATTTATCAGAATTAGATAAATTAAGAGAACAATTAGCACATTTTCAAAACCAATTTCGTTTAGCGGTTGCTGACAAAGAAAATGTTAAACGTATCATGCAAAAGAATATAGATGATACATCGGTATATGCAATTTCTAACTTTGCTCGTGATTTATTAAGCTCCTGTGATAACTTAGAAACATCTCTAAAAAACTTAAAGGAAGATGATAGCATCCATACAGGAGTACTGATGACTTACAAAGAACTATTAAATACTCTAGAACGTCATAATATTACTAGAATAGATCCTATTGGAGAAAAATTTAATCCCCAGTTTCATAAAGCCGTATCCCAAATGACTGATAATGAAAAAGATGATAATACTATTCTACATGTAGTACAACCTGGATACATAATAAAAGATAAGCTATTACGTGCAGCTTCAGTAATAATATCTAAGAAGAGTGACTAGCCATAATCCAGTTTCGGTGTATGTCTATTCTTACTATGCTAACGCGTATCAATGCTTTTTTATGTATAAAGAACATATGCATAATTATATGGTTACTATATAATGTAACATTTAGTCACTAAAGGATGATAGTTATGTCTATGCCTATTGTTTTATCTGGTATACAACCAAGTGGTAGTATACATCTTGGAAATTATTTAGGTTCTATACGTAATTGGGTGTCTTTACAAAATTCGCATCAGTGCTTTTTCTTTCTTGCAGATTTACATACTTTAACATCTAAAAGTTATAATCCAACTGAATTAAATCAAAATACTATAAATACGTTAGCAACATACTTAGCATGTGGTATTGACCCAGACAAATCAGTTTTATTTACTCAATCGTCCATCCATGCACATGTAGAACTGTTTTGGATATTTAGTTGTATAACTCCAACGGGACAATTAAACAGAATGACTCAATTTAAAGAAAAAAGTCGCAACAATTCATCAACATCCTGTTTAGGTTTATACAGCTATCCAGTACTAATGGCTGCTGATATATTAATATATAAAGCAAATGTTGTACCAGTAGGTATTGACCAGAAGCAACATCTAGAGCTAACTAAAGACATTGCAATAAGTTTTAACTCTACATACAATACACAATACTTTCAAATCCCAGAACCATTGATTATACAAGAGTCAGCAAAAATCATGAGTTTAAGAGATGGGAAGAAAAAAATGAGTAAATCTGACCCATCAGATTATACACGCATTAATTTATATGATAGCAATGACATGATTTCAAAAAAAATCAGCAAAGCAACTACTGATTCTGTAGTAGGGTTCAATTTTACTAATTTAGATAGTAGACCTGAAGTAAAGAACCTTGTCAGTATATACGCTACACTTTTAAACATTAATATAGAACAAGCATGTATTGATATCGAAAATTTTACTACAAAGCAATTCAAAGAACACTTAACAGAATTACTCATTCATAACATTGCTCCAATACGAAATAGAGTCATAGAATTGCTTAACGATAAAGAACAACTTTATAACATAATCATATCAGGCAACAACAAAGCAACATCTATTGCTAACAAGCACATATCAGAAATTAAAGAAATCGTAGGGTACTGGCCATAATCTTATTACAATAACAAAATCTCCTACGTATGTGATTATACTTTCATTATATGTGCACTACTTGCAACGTGATAATTAATGGTAAGTAATAAATACATGCTAGAAATGAAGAATTTATATAGCACCTTATACTTTAGTAACAAAAGCTGTTAGTACGTACTGGGGCTATATTATTCACTACAGGTGTAATACTTTGCAATTTGATGATAGACATTCTTAGCAGTTAACCTTATCAACATGCTAAAGTAGTAATGACTTATAAAATTTTTATTGCGTATAACATTAACCATCACTAGATGAAAAAACAAAAATCCATTTTTATAAATTGGCACACTTGTGAGATTGTACCACTCTTTGATAGTCCTAAAAACTTTATGGTATAGCTAATCTTATAGCATAGCACCAATAACTCAACTTCCCCCCACCCCCTTCACATTTTTAAGCAATTACATTATAAAAAGGTACGGCCAACTAGTAAAAATTTATAAAAGTGAATTACATATTACAAGTTAAAAACCAGTCCCCGCACTTCTATAGTAACAATGACAAGAATAAATAAAAAGTTTATTTATTGATTTAATAAAAGATTAACTCACCAATTGGTATTACAACATAAATACAAAACATAGTATATATTTTGTACCTATAAGATTACAATAATTTTGACTAAGACAACTAGGTTTAGCTTCTATAAAAATAGAAGCTAAACCTTTAATTGGTTACAGAACAAAAATAGAGATATTTGTTACAGTGTTATAGCATTTAAAAAATTAAATTAGTAATTTTTTTAGAAATAAAAGTATTTACCACCAAAGTTAGCAGCTATTTGTTCTTCACGTGCAAAAGACTCATTGTCACGAATTTTCTCAGCCAGTTCAACAAAGCGTGATTTAGGTTCACTTTCAGAACTTACTTGTGCAGTTGTATTGTCAGAATTGTCAGAATCTTCTGTATCATCAGATACATTATTATCACTAAGTACAGATACTGCACCTTCAGTTACATTAACATCTTCAGATGTATTATCTATAACAGCAGGTTGAAGTATTATACTTTCACCTGAAGATGCGATTTGATCTATTAAAGATTCAATCTCACCTCTTGCATGTGTAGCATGACTGTGTAACTCGTCAGTAGTACAATCAGCACCACAATCACTTGCAGTATGCATGCTAACCAAGAAGTTTGGATGGCTATCCTTATCTAATTCTTCAAAAGGTGCCATAGGATCAACTAAGAAAGAAGCTTTTAAATTATGATTTTTTACATCAAATATAAAGTTCTCAGCTTGTACACCATGAAAATCTGATATAACATGACCATTGTTTTTGAATAAAATATGATAACCATGACCAGGCTCTTCTCCAACATCAAGCTGCATGTCATTACTTGTAACAACAAACCTGTCCCCACTATGAATATTCAAGTTATTAGAGAAATCAATATTATTAATCTCTGTTGTTAAATGAAGCATACAATAACCATTAGTAAAATAGCATACTCTAATTATACAATTTGGTGTGTTAATTTTGTTTTAAACTAACTTTCTCTGCAGCAAAAAAGAAACATTTCATTATTACAAATAATCGATATGTGATATTATTATTTCTATTTTCATGCTAATAATATTAATTTATTAATATTAAGCACCATTCATAATTTAAATAATCAAATTAAAGAGATATTGCACGATTTTAAATATTATGCTACAAGTAAATTGGATGGATGGCCGAGTGGTTTAAGGCACCAGTCTTGAAAACTGACGTACGTTAATAGCGTACCGTGGGTTCGAATCCCACTCCATCCGCGTTTTCCGCTTGTAACCCCATATATTTTTTATGATATTATACAGCTGTTATTCTTCTCATTAACATTGTTATAGCAGGAGGGGAAAAAGCAGCAAATGTCTCTAGATTATTGAATTCTTAAATGCTACCTGCATATTCAATAATGTTATTATAATTTATAGATAAAGCAACATATCATGTATTTACAATATTATTAAAAAAATCAAATACTACATCACTATTTATTTATAGATTTTACTATTATCCTCCAATAGAAAATTACCCCGAACTTTCATATAAGATAACTTAAAATACATAATATATACTTAGTTTATAACCCTACACACACTACTTATGGACACAAGCATAAAGACTAAATAATATTAATTTTTAAAAATAGAATAAAAATTACTTTTCAATACCTACATCAAACAAATGGTCGGAATGATGGGATTCGAACCCACGACCTCCAGTCCCCCAGACTGACACGCTAAACCAGGCTGCGCTACATTCCGTTTAGCTTCTCTAATAAATTATCTCTCAAGTTCAATATCTCATCTAGTACCCTACCCAAACTTTCTTTATAAATACTGTGATCCATATTGTTATTGTTTTTACTAACCTTAGCAGTTTTCTTATTTAGTTCTTGTTGGACACCCTTAATTTTATACCCTTTATCATATAATAAATATTTAATATATTTTAAAGTATCAATATCAACTTGTGAATACAACCTTCTCCCACGACGCTTAATTGGATTAATTTGAGGAAATTTTTCTTCCCAAAACCTTAGCACATACTGCTCAACATTCAAGTCTTTTGCAACTTCGCCTATTGTTTTAAGCTTACCACTGTATTCACTTTGTAACAGCTTATCCTCATTCATTAACTTCACCTTTTTTCTGTATCATCATCACTATTAATCGAATGTTTAACAAGCATTGACGGATAAAATGATACAGTATTACGTTCTTTAATAACAAATTCCTCTGAAGTTTTTGGATTACGACCCATACGTGCTTTCTTTTTATAAGACTTAAAAGTACCAAAAGAAGATATTTTTAATATACGATCTTTCGCTAATGCACTTACCATTTCATCTAAAATTTCCCCAACAATAGATGAAGCATCCTCACGAGACAACCCTACATCTCTATTAATAACTTCTGCTATCTTCGACTTAGTAAGAGTTTGAGTCATATCACAAATAACTTAAAATTTAATGCTGTTTATTCTATATTATTAGATAAAAAGTTCAAGGTTATATTCTATAAATATACTAAATATAGAAATAAAAACTATCATATAATTAATTTTTCCACACCGCCACTCTAATCTCATGCTGACTTAACTTAATAAATTCATAAAAATGATATTAATCTACTTTAAAGTATATTTTAAAATAACCTTTATAGATCAAAATTATCTTTCAGCAAGCAACTATATAATATATAGTAAAATTTCAAGTACTTGTTAGAAGCAATACATAAAGATATAAATAGGTAATGTTTATGAATGATAAACACTTTGTATTTTTCACTTGTATCATCTGTTTATTCATTGCACTTACTATCAATAAGATATCCTCCTACTATCGAATACAGAATAACATGTCAGATACGCTATTACAAATCAAGGAAATCAACTCAGATACAGCATTGTCTGAGATGTTGACAATAAAAGATTCAAAAGTAAATGTTATAGTAATCTACACATCTTGGTGTAGTAGCTGCATAAAAAAGATGCCCGTAATTAACAAGGTCATTGCCGATAATGAGAATATTAATCCAATCATTATTTCATTAGATAAAGATAAAGCTAAGCTACGATCCTTCTTATCTAAGCAAGGTAATCTACATTTCACTCCATATAATGTACCCCAAAACTATATGGAAAAATTACTGTCACATCTAACTACCAAAGGCATAACATTTAATCATCATATTCCTTACATAGCAGTTTTATATAATGGAATGGATCCAATAATTAATATAGATAACATACCCAAGTTAAAATCAACTATTCAAGATGTTATAGAGAAATATCATGTCAACCAATAAAAACACTACAAACGTCGCAGTCATTATGGGAAGTCAATCAGATTTTCCAACAATGAACAATTCAATATCAATTCTAAAAGAGCTGAACATAACTCATGAAGTAATGATTATATCTGCTCATAGAACACCAGAAAGACTTTATACATTTGCAAAATCTGCAGAAAACAATGGGTTCAAAGTCATTATAGCAGGAGCAGGAGGAGCAGCCCATTTACCAGGATTAGTAGCATCTTTAACACACATACCAGTCATAGGAGTACCTATAAAAAGCAGTAACTTAAACGGAATAGATAGCTTGTTATCAATAGTACAAATGCCCAAAGGAATACCTGTAGCAACAATGTCTATAGGATCATCAGGAGGATATAATGCAGCTATAATGGCAGCATCAATCTTATCTCTAGAAAATGATGAAATTAGAGAGAACTTAAAAATATGGAGAAAGAATTTATCTGACTCAGTAAAATTAACCCCGGACATATTATAAGTTTCATTAAAGAACAGAATTCTGCCTTTATAAGCTAATAAATTGCTTTATGTATATTATATGAAAAGTGCATAATTACTAAAATACAGAGGAACATCAAAAAGCTTTTATAAGCAGTTCATACTTTAACATAATCACTTCAATATTGAGATATTTATAACTATGGATGAGCGCTACCAATAGCACCTTATTCTGCCTTTATAAGCTAATAAATTGCTTTATGTATATTATAGAAAAGTGCATAATTACTAAAATACAGAGGAACATCAAAAAGCTTTTATAAGCAGTTCATACTTTAACATAATCACTTCAATATTGAGATATTTATAACTATGGATGAGCGCTACCAATAGCACCTTTACTATCTGTATCCACAGAAGACAGCCCTGCAACACCCACATCTACTATTGCTGAATCATCACTAATATTAAACAACCCAGCAGCTACAACAGTCCCAGGTATTGCAGTTTCTTCTACATTAGCAGGCACACGCATTTCCTCTTCAGTGGAACAACTTGCAATAAATTTAGTAGTAGAATCACACGCATCTGTCAACATAGTAGAGCGTTGTTGAACCAAAAAGCGCAGTAGACGTATCTGCAGTAATTGCGCGTGCAAGTGAATATCCTGGAGTTTTTTAGCATCATTACCAGTATGATATTTTATTTGCTTATTAAAGATAGTGAACAATTCATCCAGCTGCTGTACTAAACTCAAAGCAGCCCCTGTATCCACCTGTAATATATCCACATTTAACAACACACTTAACAAACTAGTACGTAATTTCCTCATACAGCTATATAATTTATTAAACTTTAAGAAGAGGGATTGTTCTGGCACGTCACTTTCTATGCAGTTTATAATAACTTGTATACTACATTTCAGACCGTCTAAACTAGATAACGGGCTTGATAAATCAATACGCAACTCTTTAAGTAATTCTATTTTATTCTGTAAAGTTATATTCGACGCTTGCAATGAATTGCTGATACACTTAACTAACCTATTCTCCATCTCTCTAACACTACTATGACAAACAGATATCTGAAGCATCTTTTGTTTAATATCTGCAACCATATTTTGCAGTACTATAAGCCTATTATCCGTAGTAACTGTAGTTTGAGAAAGTAATACATCAAGTCTTGTCAATTCAGCATTAAGGTTATCAAGGCCAGCACTACATTGATGCGCAAGAACACTATACTTATGTTCTAAGCATTCATAACTACTTATCATAAGATTAATCTTCTGCTTATTAGTATTTAACTCATCCTGTAAAAATTGACAGACTTCCATAGCAGAATTCATAAGGAGATCAGTGTCACCTACAAGTTGATTAGTTAGGTTCTGACCTTTACACATCTTATAAATCAAGAAGCACAATAATATCAAAGACGGTACAGCAACAATTAATGCTATTGAAAAAGCCATAGGTACATTTGCAGTAAATAATTTGTACTTACCATTAAATATTAGCCGAAAAAACTCATTATGGTGATACAGCACCACAATAG
Organism: Ehrlichia muris AS145; assembly: GCF_000508225.1. Lineage (GTDB taxonomy): Bacteria > Pseudomonadota > Alphaproteobacteria > Rickettsiales > Anaplasmataceae > Ehrlichia > Ehrlichia muris. Next base: position 111,101 of record NC_023063.1, on the reverse strand, counting down.
AAACCAGACTAACTAATACAGTCAAATATGTACAAATAGCTAACAACGTTCTATACTTCGAATGTGATTTATGACGCCGAAGGATCTCAGAATAATTAGAAAAAGCTTGATTTATTTTATTGAATTTTTGATCAGTTAGCATATTATTTCATACAAAATTAAACATGTTACAGGCTACGACTAGAAAAAGAACTAAAACATTATATCCATGCTTTATAGTATATCATAAAAGTGATGCATTTTACAAGCATTGTGTAGCAGGATCAGATGTAACTACACTACCAGCAATATCATAATTTGTACAAGGTGTGGTAAAAACACTACATAATCTACTACCCAGTTGCACAATACACAATCTTAACATTACATCTTGTAATTGGACCAACTGTGCAACAAGTGCCGTATCCTTTTCCGAAATATTTTTTTCAAGCAAAGTTCCATTATTCTCTTGATTAGCTACATTATTACTATGAGAAGTAACATCCTTCACAAATTTTTGTATTCGGTTGATAATTCCCATATCCTTTTGTTGCACATATAGTATAAAAGACTCTATACACCATACAATATTATATAATACCTTAAATGCAGGATACTCAATTTCTTGTTTACTCAACTTCTGCAATATAGACTCAGCATTAATCAAAGCAGCCTTTAACTCTTCCCTTTTATCACTACACTTATAGAAAAAAGACCCTATGCTATTTTCTTGAGAACAAGGCTCATATAATTTCACACTTTCAATAACACTTGCTATTATAGGTAATATTTTTTCACAAGAGCTCTTTAACAGAATATTAATTTCATCTTCCTTTTCACTTATTAACTTACCTACTTCCAATAAACCCTTTAATGTCTCATTATCTTTAGTAAAAAAACTAGCATTGGATACAGCTAGTTCAGTGATTCCAGATATATCCATATTTTCCAATTCGCTATATATCTGAGGTATTCTGTCTCTACAATGTTTTATCAAGTCTTGTAGTTCTCTCTCAATCTTAACTTGAAGACTATTTAGATTATCAACACTATTACTAGTAAATAAATCTTTTTGTTCTATGGATTCCAACTTATTTTTTTTCTCCAAGTAATTTGTAGAATTGAATAAATCCCCAAACGATTTATATCTTTGAAGTAAAGATGTAAGAACCTCAACATTTTCAGGTATTGTTTTAAACTTTACTTCATCCTCTTTACTTGCCACATACTTATCATAGAATAAACATATCAATGCAATAGAAAGTATAGCTGTTAAAACTACCATGATTAAAACAACATATAGAGGCTTTTTTTGTAGATATGCAACATCAAATAATATTACCAAAGAGAACATCTGCATCACAAGTAGAACATTTATACAAGAATTTAGTAAAAATAATCGCATTGTTAATGACTTTTTACCACTATCCGAGACTACACACTTTCTTGTATTAAATAGCTTATTAAGAATCACGGTAAGTATCCTCATCTACTATACAGTTTATAACTCAATATCATAAATATATTAATATACTTAAATGTGCAATGATACAATAATTAAAATATTAATTTAATGTATATTAATCATTAATCTCTGTAAAGTAATTATATCTACGTATGTTAATAAAATAAATTTAATTACACAACATTCATGTTGTGTAATTATAATAATATTATCTAAAATAAATGATCTTGAAAGAGAGTTTATAAACATCATATAAAAAAGCATTGAGCATATGCATAAGTTCATACTGTTAATTGTTGCAGCTGGTTACGGAAATAGGGTTAGGTTAGGTACTACTCCTAAACAATATTATCCAATAGGTAATGACAACATACTTTGCAGTACAATCAATCACATGATCTCACATCCCAAGATTAGTCACGTAAAAGTAGTCATTAGGAAGAATCATCAATCCCTATATAATAGCTGCTTACAAAAAATACAACATAACAAATTATTACCACCTGTCTATGGAGGAAAAAGAAGACAAGACTCTGTGCGTATTGGATTAGAGAGTCTTCAAAGCATTAATCCACGCTTTGTTATAATACATGACGCATGCCGTCCTTTTGCAGATTTAAAAATGCTAGATAAAATGGAATCAATACTAATGCAGTATTCAGGAGTTGTCCCAGTGCTCTCAATAATCGATACTGTTCACATGATACATGAAGATAACACTGTTATCAAAAACATAGATAGGAATACCATAAAATCAGTTCAAACACCACAAGCATATAAATATAATGATATATTACTATATCATAGAATTGCACACAATACTGAACCTAACAGAGAATTCCCAGATGAATCATCTCTCATGATAAATTATAATATTCCAATAATGACGATTGAAGGAAATTATAACAACTTTAAAATTACAACCATAGAAGATTTACACAGAGCAATCTCATATAGAGAATATATAAATAATGACAAGAACAATACTCTAAAATAACAACGTATTTCATCTTTGCCAAAATACAGTATAATGAATACCAGTTCATTTTTAACTGAAATAGAACCCTATATGGATCAATACATAAATAAACCAACGTTTAAGGTTGGAATAGGTTACGATGTACACAAATTTGACAATACCTCCCATGACAACATCAATACATTCATTACAATATGCGGCATAAAAATCAATTTTCATAAGAAGATCATATCTCATTCAGATGGAGATGTAGGACTACATGCCTTAACAGATGCGATACTAGGAGCAATAGGATGCGGAAGTATAGGTCAGCACTTTCCAAACACAGATAATAAATGGAAAAATATCAAATCTGACTACTTTTTAATAGAAGCACAAAAAAAAGCACAAGAAAAAGGATATTCTATTTCAAATGCTGACATAACTATCATATGTGAACAGCCAAAAATTATGCCTTATGCATTAGAAATGCAAGAACATATTGCATTGCTTACAAAGACAGATGCATCATGCATTAACATTAAAGCAACAACTACAGAAAAACTAGGCTTTCTTGGCAGAGAAGAAGGAGTAGCTGCTCAGGCCGTAGTTCTATGTTGTTTACAAAGTCAGCAATAGCATTATTTTTTATCAGTATAAATAAAACTGATAACTTTATATTCGATATGTAACATACTAACCAGAACTTATAGGCTTCATATCCTCTCATATATAAATAAAAATCTATAAAAGTTGATAATTAAAAGCATAAACATGCTGTAACCTATAATGCAAACAATCCTATAATTCTTTCCCTTTTCCAAATTACAACAAATGCAGTATAAAAATATTAACAAACATTTTCTTGTCATAATTTATGAGTACCACAAGTAAGTAATTAATGATACAATCTTAATTTACGATTATTGATTATTATTATGGGATTAAACTGTGGTATTGTTGGACTACCTAATGTAGGTAAGTCAACTTTATTTAATGCACTAACACAAACTATGATAGCAGAGGTTGCAAATTATCCATTCTGCACAATAGAGCCAAATATCGGCAAAGCAATAGTACAAGATCACAGATTAAAGACATTAGCAAAAATGGCATCCTCTAAGAAAATCATATATAATCAAGTAGAATGCGTTGATATTGCTGGATTAGTTAGTGGAGCAAGTCAGGGTGAAGGACTAGGAAATAAATTCTTAAGTCATATAAGGGAGGTAGATGCTATTATTCATGTACTACGGTGTTTTAGTGATCAAAACATTAGTCATGTTAATCAAACTGTAGATCCAATAAGTGACGCAGAGATTGTAGAAATGGAGTTAATTCTAGCTGATATTGAAAGTTTAAAACGTCGTTTACCTGCAATGGAAAAGGCTGTAAAAGGTAATAAAGAACCAAGAAAAAAATTAGACAATATATTAGAAGTACTCAGTATCTTAGAAGCTGGAAATTTGGCAAAAAGTGCAACACATCTAGGCGATGATTTAAAACAATTACAACTTATTACAACAAAACCTATGATGTACGTATGCAATGTGGAAGAATCCAACGTTACCAGTGGTAATGCTTTATCAGAAAAAGTAAGGCTTATGGCAGAAAAAAAACACAATAAATTTTGTTGTATATCAGCAAAATTAGAGGCAGATGTATCAAGCTTAGAAACAGAGGAGGAAAAACAAATTTTTCTAGCTGAATTTAACTTACAAGAATCCGGTACAACATCTGTAGTCAAAACAATGTATGATCTCTTAGACATGATCACATTTTTTACCTTGGGACCACAGGAAGCACGCGCTTGGCCAATAAAAAGATTTTCTACTGCTAGTACTGCTGCAGGCGTAATACATACTGATTTTGAAAAAGGATTTATAAAAGCAGAACTCATTAGTTTTAATGACTACATAAAATATAATGGAGAGGCAAAATGTAAAGAGGCTGGTAAGGTCAGGTTTGAAGGAAGAGACTATGTAGTACAAGATGGGGATATAATACACTTTAGACACAATAAATAAACATTACTCTATCTCCTTAATATTATTGCTAGTAATGTACACGGTTTTTACTATATTCTCATTATTTGATTAGGTGTTTTATATAATCTTATATTACTTATTCACAACACTATCACATTCATATACACCCTATACACAATTTCTACTCTATTGCTGAATTATTAATATGCACACAATCCTACATTACAAACAACAAAATACCCTACAATTTTCATCACATAAATTAGTCATATCTACATTCTGCTAGATCTATTGCTGGCACTTGGATACAATGAAAGCATTTCTATATACTATATACATATCCAGTAAGAATTACTACTTATGATAAAATCATAACTGATTAAACAGAGTTATATATTTAAAGAAAGAACAACTATAATTTCATATATATCTTCATATTAAAAATTTCCATTACCAACATTTAATAATAAAAATCAACTACATTAGGTTATTTCAAATACTGAAAAATACAAAAACTTGCCTTTCACAATATAACATACTAATAATACAACCTTCAATATTATATAAACTCACATAGCTGTAATTTTTTAACAGATTAATAAATTTCCAAATTAGATTTCTGTCCCACCAACAACAATACTATCTATTTTAAGAGTTGGCTGTCCTACACCAACAGGTATATCTTGTCCATCTTTAGAACAAGTGCCAATCCCAGAATCAAGTTTCAAGTCATTTCCAATCATCGACACTTTTGTTAACACATCAGGACCATTACCTATAATTGTAGCACCTTTGACAGGATATGTAACTTTACCATCTTCTATCAAATAACCCTCAGAAGCTGAAAAGACAAATTTTCCAGATGTGATGTCTACCTGTCCTCCAGAAAAGTGAACTGCATATATACCTTTTTTAACACTTGCAATTATTTCTTCTGGACAATAATTACCAGGCAACATATATGTATTTGTCATTCGTGGCATCACAACATCTTGATAACTTTGCCTACGCCCATTTCCAGTAGAAGTAGTACCCATAAGGTTAGCATTCATTTTATCTTGCATATAACTCACTAATATTCCATCCTGGATTAATACATTGTATCTTGATGGAACACCTTCATCATCTATATTAATAGAACCTCTGCGTCCTGGTATTGTACCATCATCAACAACAGTTACGCCCTTTGCTGCTACTTTTTTACCTATAGAACGTGAGAAAGCAGAAACTTGTTTCCTATTAAAATCCCCTTCTAATCCATGACCCACAGCTTCATGTAACAACACTCCTGGCCATCCGGGGCCCAAAACCACTGTCATTTCACCAGCAGGAGTAGGAACTGATTCTAAATTAACTAACGCTTGACGTAATGCTTCATCGGCAACTATTTGCCATTTGCCATCACCAATAAATTCCTCATAGGAAGCTCTACCACCATGACCTGAAGAACCACTTTCCTTCCTTCCATTCTTTTCCAAGATAACAGATACATTAAATCTTACAAGTGGCCTAACATCATAAACTTTGTTACCATTAGGCAAAATAATATGAACTACTTGCCATTGTCCACTAAGAGAGCTTTTCACTTGCTTTACATATGGACTTTTACTATGCAAGTAATCATCAACTTGTCGTAGAAGTTTTACTTTAAGATCAAAAGCCATATCCTGTAAAGGGTTGGTCTCAGGATATAGTAGAGGTTTTGTTTTGTTTAAATGTATAACCCCACCGTTATTACTATTATTAATAGATTTTACTAAAGCTGCAGCATTTACTATTTCCTGCTCAGTAATCTCAGAAGAACAAACAAAAGTGGTCAATTCTTTACAAAACGATCTTAAACCAAATCCCTGATGTGAATTAAAATCTGCATATTTTAGAATTCCATTTTCAAAGCCAAGAGCTTCTGACACACACATTTCCAGAAATAATTCCCCACCATCTGCTACACATAAACAATCACTAACAATGTGACTTACAGTACTCTCATTAACTTGATTATGAGCAAGAAGCATCTGTTCTATTTTAGATATATCTACAACCATAAGATTTAATTTGATAAAATCAACATATTATAGTACAATTCTTAATAAATCAACTAATATATGCCCGAATGGCGGAACGGTAGACGCGCTAGCTTCAGGTGCTAGTAATTTTATATTGTGGAAGTTCAACTCTTCTTTCGGGCACTTATTTTTTCTATAATCTATTATTAGGTCATATGTTTACACCAACAGAAACACAACAAAAATCTAGTTTTATCAATCAAGAAGTTGGCCGTGTCATCACAGATTTAGGAAGCTCAATTCTTCCAGGATTTTCACACAACATATTACACGAAGTATCAGAACAATTTCTAAAGGTATCCTACATATTAGAACATACAGAAGAAGACAAACCCATCGTAACAGAACCCATCTGTAAAGTTTTATGCAATTTTTTACAATTTTATATTGTAGCAAACTTTATTTTTCCATATCACTCAAATCCACCTGCAGAGGAAATACCACTAATACAAAAATCATTAAGTTTTAAAATACACACCAATAACACCAGCAAAAGTATAACAATAAACCCAGGTAGCATTTTATCACAAATTTCCTTTGATACAATAACAATTGCAACACCATTAAAATCTGTTATCAGCAATCTTATATCTGATCAATTAAGGCACCATTCCATAATAGACTTGAGAAAACCATTTACCTTATCTTTCAGTGCTATATTCGATATGCAATTTGACCTAGCAAAATTAAACTATCATCTAACTACTAACTTGCCTGTCATAAAGGATACATCACAACTTTATTCTATTCTAAACTTATACTACACATCTACAATAACTAATATATTACCTGGAAATCAACCAACAGACCTCAAATTAGCTGTAATTCATATTAAGAATCCACAAAGTAGAACATCGCAGGCTTCAATATCAACAAGCCTAGTAACATCCAACATAAACCCTACAACATTCATTAAATATTTATGCAATACTCAATACACTCATCCTGATTTTGGTATAATATGTGAAGTAGATCATAAAAAATTAAATGCACTACCTAACCTGCAAGAATGTCCCTTAAAATATCATAAGCAATCCCCAACAAACAGCACCACAGCAATTTATGAATTAGTTCCTAATAAGCCCACACAAGAAAAGTTTTGTAAACACGTACTCAGCTATATCAACCTTTTCAATAATTTATATGGAGAACAAGGCTTAAAGCTATCAATAGAACTTGTATTAAAAGAAGAGACAACCGTTGAACTTAAGATTAATCCAACGACAGAACTTTCACTCAAAAAGGTCCACTCTTTAGAGCTTTATCCTAATATTGATCTCCAGGAGATATTATTTGATATATGTAGTTTACCTAAGCAGAATTTTTTATCGCGAATGTTTTCCAAAAAACATATTGACCTCCAAATTGAGCAAGTACTTAGTAAATACAACATATACTTACACATAACTCCTAGCCAGAATATATCAAAAAGCACTCTACCAAGTAGACAAACTTCTCAGATTATTGCTACACAAGATGATTCAACAACTGAATCACAAGCTGAATCTATGGAGCATACAAGATCAACAACATGTCTTGATGATATTGATAAACAATCATCATCAATAGACCAAGCAATCAGATTCAAAGAAACAGCAATACATATATTCCCAGATTCCACAACTGAAACACCTAGTCAGACACAACCTTCTACTTCACAGGCTGTAACACCAATAACAAGAAGAGACTCTTCCTCAACTATAGCATCATCAAGTCTACAAAAGAAACGTGAACCTTTCACTACCCAAACAAGTCATTATACAAGAACAGGAGAACAAGGCACACCTACATTGAGAAAAGCTACAAAACCTCTACAAACAAACAAACTAATACATAAAAATCACTATAAGAAAAATATGATTTTTGCTTTTATAGGCATTAGTATATTCACAATATCTAGCATTCTAGCATACTATGCACTTAGTAATAAGTTTCTTACAAATTATACAGACACAAAAATTAATCAGGTAGTGATATTAGGTATTTTGTGTCTTAGTATAATAGCACTTATAGGAACTACATTATACTATTATATCAAAGCCCCCAATAACCTTACAGAAAGCACTACTAATATTCAACAAAACACCACCGCAATAAACAAGTAACCTTATAATATTAATATATATACATATACGATGTTTTTAAATTATGTAATTTTTAATTTTTTTACTATTACAACTTTATTAAGTACATCCTAAATGTATATAGCTAACATACGTTAACCTTCATATGCATTACATATTAAATGAACGTCAAAGTTATTTTCCTACTTTAATATAATTTTTTTATGCATTCAGCCCTGATTGTAGTACAAATAACATAGCAAACTTCATATTTTATATTATACAAATATACTGCCACAACATTAAATAAATTAAAGTTACACAATTAATATTTACACTACAAAAATTGAATTTATAAGTAATAGCAAATTATTTCTCTAATGTAAGGACATGCATCCATATGCATGCCACTATTCGTCTTGTTTGTCTATTTTCCTTAAATAAATACATACAGGCTAACAATATTGTGTTTGCATATGTGCTTTTTTACATATAATTATCCAAGACTGTTATCAAGATTGCTAAATTATGAAAATTTTAACTGTACGAGAAGCACTATGTGAAGCAATACGTGAAGAAATGGAACGTGACCATACAGTATTCATCATGGGAGAAGAGGTAGGTGAATATCAAGGTGCATACAAAGTAACTCAAGGATTACTTAACCAATTTGGATCTGACCGCGTCATAGATACTCCAATCACTGAACACGGGTTTACTGGAATAGGAGTAGGCGCTGCATTTGCCGGATTAAAACCTATCGTAGAATTCATGACTTTTAACTTTGCTATGCAAGCAATAGATCAAATTATCAACTCAGCAGCTAAAACCAGTTACATGTCTGGAGGACAATTGAATTGCCCTATTGTATTTAGAGGTCCTAATGGCGCAGCTGCAAGAGTAGGAGCACAACACTCTCAATGTTATGCTTCATGGTATGCACATATTCCAGGATTGAAAGTAATATCTCCATATTTCGCAGCAGATTGCAAAGGTTTATTAAAGGCTGCTATAAGAGATTTAAATCCTGTCATATTCCTTGAAAATGAGATCGCATATGGGCATGAGCATGAAGTATCAGATGAGGTATTAACACCCGATTATATAATTGAAATTGGTAAAGCTGCTATAGTTAAGAAAGGCACTGATATTACAATAACAGCATTTTCTCTACAAGTTAAACTTGCACTAGAAGCAGCAGAACTTTTAGAAAAAGAAGGTATAAATGCGGAAGTCATAGACCTAAGAACTTTACGTCCTCTTGACACAAAAACAATATTACGCTCTATAAAAAAAACAAATAGAGTTATTAGCATAGAAGAAGGTTGGCCATATTCAGGGATAGGATCTGAAATAGCTGCATTAATCATGGAACACGCCTTTGACGATTTAGATGCTCCAATGATAAGAATAACTGGAAAAGATGTTCCATTACCTTATGCTACAAACCTTGAAAAATTAGCATTACCACAAATTGAAGACATAGTAGAAGCAGCACGTACTTTATGTATTCGTAATTATCGATAAATATTATAGCTACCAAAGTATCACTTCTTACCTATTTCTAACTATTTTAGGTTCTTTTGTTTTTACAATTAAATCTCAGAGTTATTCTATTTAAAGAATGTACTTTATTTTAAAAGGTTGGCCATATTCAGGGATAGGATCTGAAATAGCTGCATTAATCATGGAACACGCCTTTGAACGATTTAGATGCTCCAATGATAAGAATAACTGGAAAAGATGTTCCATTACCTTATGCTACAAACCTTGAAAAATTAGCATTACCACAAATTGAAGACATAGTAGAAGCAGCACGTACTTTATGTATTCGTAATTATCGATAAATATTATAGCTACCAAAGTATCACTTCTTACCTATTTCTAACTATTTTAGGTTCTTTTGTTTTTACAATTAAATCTCAGAGTTATTTTATTTAAAGAATGTACTTTATTTTAACAAGTCTATACTACTATAATTTATGGTATTTTTATATAACAAGTTAAGAGTTAAGAATTTTATTAATCCACAATAAATCATATTTTGAAGACTTACTAAACTCTAAATAACTCAAATCTCTTCCCATTTTTATGTAATAAGTTTTTTAAAATATTTTACATTAAATATTATTCATGTTTCAATAACATAAAAAACTGCATGCCACAGATACTAGAATCAAAAATATATTCTTACCTACAAATCTCAATTATAAATTGGAGTAATTAAGTATTTAAAATTTACAAAGCATAGCCCCTACACATATATTTACTTACAAAGTTATGATCTTATAAAATAAGATAAAAACTTACATATCTATTATAAATATTCTAATTGTATCCTGGAAAAGATAACATATAATACATACTTAAAAGATTTTTTTCATATACTTGGTTCTCATAATGATAGATTACGAACACTGGATTGAAGCATTTCATATAATATCAATCATCACCTGGATGGCCGGTATGTTATATCTACCTAGATTATATGTATATCATGCTCAAGTTGCTCTACATTCCGATAGCTATGATTTACTTAACACCATGGAGAAAAGGTTACTATTCTACATAATTAACCCAGCTATGGTCTCTAGTATAGTTCTTGGTACAATTTTATCCTTAATTACAGAAGCATATTATTTCTTATGGTTCAAGATAAAAGTGACATGTGTCATACTAATGTGTATAATACACATTATGTTATTTAAGCATAGAAGAGACTTTGTCGCAAAAAATAACACTAAATCTTCACTATACTTCAAGTGTCTTAATGAATTAATTACCTTGTTAATAATAGTTATCGTAATTATGGTTGTAGTAAAACCCTTTATGTGATTTTAGTCAAATCAATATAATTAAATTTGACTTTAGAATATTGTATTCTAAAATTAAAACAGGATGCATTTGTATTTATACTTTTGGAATGTAGTTTATGGTAGCACTCAATACCCCTCCAGTGAATAAAAAATTCATCGCAAGGGACTTCTTATTAAAATCTATAGATGGCAATCTATATAACTTGGATAGCTGTCATAAAGGTAGTGGGCTATTGATAATGTTTATATGTAATCACTGTCCTTACGTTAAGACAATAATAAGCAATTTAGTGTATGACGTTAATGTGTTAAAGAATAATTATAATATCTATAGTGTAGCAATTATGCCAAATGATACTACCACTTATCCAGAGGATTCATACGAAAACATGATCAAGTTTGCTCAAGAATATAGTATTGATTTCCCATATTTAATAGATGAAAATCAAGTAATTGCAAGAAGTTACGGTGCTGTATGCACGCCTGATTTTTTCGGATTCAACGACAAATTAGAGTTGTGTTATAGAGGAAGATTTGATGCTTCAGGAAGAAACCAAGTAAATAGTAAGCAAGAAGATAGAGACCTATTCAATGCTATGAAATTCATTGCACAGACAGGCAAATCACCTGAAAATCAAAAACCAAGTATTGGTTGTTCCATAAAATGGAAGTCTCAAGATTATAAGTTTGTCACCTAATTTTTAAGAGATTTCTATGCATGATTCTAAGTACTTATTAGACATAATTACTCTCCTTTCAGCAGCTATAGTAATAGTTGTTCTATTCTGGAAATTGAATATTAGCCCTGTACTAGGATACTTTGTTGCAGGTACTCTTATAGGATCACACGGCCTAAATCTAGTAGAATCATCTGTAATCATACAGAATCTTGGAGAGTTTGGAGTAGTTTTTCTGTTATTTTTAATAGGGATTGAGCTCACATTTGAAAGATTAATTGCCATGCGATTGCATGTTTTTGGTTTTGGGACTCTACAAGTTATAGTCACAGCACTAGCAATATGGTACATTTCAAACAAGTTCGGAGTAGATTCCAAAGGGTCTATTATAATCGGAGGTGCTTTAGCCCTTTCCTCAACAGCAATAGTGTTACAAGTACTACAAGAAAAGGGATATCAATCAACACAAGTTGGTAGATTATCAATAGCCGTGTTATTACTACAAGACTTTGCAGTTGTCCCATTAATTGTGTTATTACCATTATTAACAGGGGAGTCACATCATAGTATACCTGTATCATTATTATATTCTTTCATAAAAGCAGCAATTGCTCTAACTCTAATCTTTATCACAGGAAGATTATTACTCAGGCCTTTATTCAATACTATTGCAGCAATGAAAAGCAATGAGATTTTCATAGCAACAACATTATTGATCGTTTTAGGGGCAGCTTTTATCACAGAGAATTTTAATTTATCAATGGCATTAGGAGCATTTGTCTCAGGGCTCCTCGTTGCAGAAACTGAATATAGACATGATGTAGAACAAGTTGTTCTGCCATTCAAAAGGCTATTATTAGGATTATTTTTTATGACAGTAGGAATGTCAATTGATATAAAGTTTGTACTGAATAAATTACCTATAATAACATTAGCCTCTATATCGCTAATAGCACTCAAGTCTTTCATAATCTTTATATTATGCCGATTCTTCAGATTTCAACTAGCAGCAGCCCTACAAGCTGGGTTATTGTTATCTCAAGGCGGAGAATTTGCTTTCATTTTATTTGGTCTTGCAGCAGAGAAAAACGTACTGTCCAATGATCTAGCACAAACCCTTATGATGATTACCACAGTAACCATGGCTTTCACCCCATTGTTAGCAACATTAGGAGACTGGATATCAAAATTAATCACTAAAAAGAAAATATCTTTAAATTCTCAAGAGCTTACTTTAGATACAAAAGATCTTGATCAACATGTCATAGTAGTAGGTTTCGGAAGAGTAGGACGTATGGTTGCAAAAGTACTAGTTGCTGAACATGTAAGTTACATTGCATCTGATATTCAACCCAAAATTGTTAAAGATGGAATAGATGAAGGATTTCCTGTATATCTTGGAGATTTAACAAAATTAAATACTTTACAGTCTATGGCAATATCACGAGCTCGGATGATAATCATAGCCATTAACAATGAAGTTACTATAAAAAAGATTATTTCCCTAGTTGCAAAGAATTTCCCACACATAATAATCATTGTAAGATTACCTGATTTAAGTAATGTTGAAATATACAAAGAGCTTGGAGCGCACTATTTAATTCCCGAAACTTATGAAGTAGGATTACAGTTAGGGGCTGTAGCATTAAGCAATAATGGATTTAGCAGTCATGCCATTTCTTTGTTAAAAGATAGGTTTAGAATGGTAAACTATGATGCCGTAAAAAATAAAGAAGATGAATAACTTATTTCCAGCTTAATTATTGAAATAATGATAGCCTATTTTACTTGATAAGTTTAGCATAAAGAATAATTTGCAATCAAAAATAACTATTTAATTTTGAAATCCAAGGCTATAATTTTCCTGGTATCTTTAGATATTACTAGAATCTTTATATAAATACTATTATGTCAAAATAAAGCATTTATTTCACAGAATATTAAGCATTTTTAATACCAACAAATATCAATCTTTAACTATACAAACAATATCCCAACAATTAGTATTTAACACAAAAAGTAAATAATAGCCTATTACAGACAAAATAGCACATTTAAGAACTACAATACTATACTTACCAACTCACACTATAATCTCATCACATAGACTGCCTAAAACTTCACATGGAATCACTTAACAAGTATCATTTTACTCAAAGAGCAAGCTATAGACTACATACAAGCTCATAGCATACTAAAAACTAGGCCATATTAATGAATTTCACTATAATCTCATCACATAGACTGCCTAAAACTTCACATGGGATCACTTAACAAGTATCATTTTACTCAAAGAGCAAGCTATAGACTACATACAAGCTCATAGCATACTAAAAACTAGGCCATATTAATGAATTTCACTATAATCTCATCACCATAGACTGCCTAACTCACACTGGGAAATCCCACACTTAACACAAGTATTATTTTTACTCAAATAGGAAGCTATAGACTACATACAAGCTTACAGCATACTAAAAACTATACCATATTAATGAACGCAATAATCTCATCACCATAGACTGCCTCACTCACACTGGGAAATCCCACACTTAACACAAGTATTATTTTTACTCAAATAGGAAGCTATAGACTACATACAAGCTTACAGCATACTAAAAACTAGACCATATTTATGAACGCAATAATCTCATCACCATAGACTGCCTAACTCACACTGGGAAATCCCACACTTAACACAAGTATTATTTTTACTCAAATAGGAAGCTATAGACTACATACAAGCTTACAGCATACTAAAAACTAGACCATATTTATGAACGCAATAATCTCATCACCATAGACTGCCTAACTCACACTGGGAAATCCCACACTTAACACAAGTATTATTTTTACTCAAATAGGAAGCTATAGACTACATACAAACTTATAGCACATTAGAAACTATACCATATTTATGAACGCAATAATCTTATCACATAGACTACCCAATCCACATGGAACCACTTAATAATTATTTCTGCCTCAAGAATAAATTACATACAAAACTATAGCAACATATCAAGTATTATGGACCACAAACACATTACAATGCAAGTATTGAAAATTGACTATAACCCGGTATAATGAGCACTACTTCATCGCATAGGTTTATCTCCATGATCATTGACCCAGTAACATTATCTCAAACATTAATATCTTTTCCTAGTATTACTCCCGCAGATAATGGTGCTATAGATTTTTTATCAAACACGTTATCGCAGTACGGGTTTATATGTCATGTTTTAACTTTCGGAAATGACAAAATACAAGTACGTAATTTATATGCACAACTAGGAACTGAGTCACCAAATCTATGTTTTGCAGGACATACCGATGTAGTCCCAACAGGAGACCTAGAAAAATGGAAATTTGATCCTTTTTCTGGACATATAGAAGATAATATCGTCTATGGACGTGGAGCTGTTGATATGAAATCTGCCATATGTGCCTTTATAGCAGCAATATCAAGGTTGGATTTTAATCAAGTACATGGGTCTATTAGTCTCATGATTTCTGGTGATGAAGAAGGGAAATATTGTGATTATGGAACACCTGCAATATTAAAATGGTTAACTGATAATCACAAAAAAATTGATTATTGTTTGGTTGGAGAACCCACTAGTCAATCATTTGTCGGAGACACTATAAAAATAGGTCGTAGAGGATCAATCAATTTCAAGATAGTGTGCAATGGAATACAAGGACATGTTGCTTATCCACATTTTGCAGAAAATCCAGTAAATAATATGATCGATATTTTATATAAAATAAACAATACAGTCCTTGACAATGGAAATGAATATTTTCAACCTTCAAATTGTGAAATTACATCAGTTGACGTCGGTAATCCAGCAGGTAACGTTATTCCAGACACAATTACTGCTCACCTCAACATTAGATACAATAACATTCACACTTCCGATTCAATATTTAATATAATTAATAATATTTGTGCCGAAACAACACAAAAATACCAACTGTTTACATCAGTATCTGGAGAACCATTCATCAATTATCCAGACAAATATTCTGATATGCTATCTACAGCTATAAAGAAAGTAACTGGAGAAAACACAGTAATAAGTACATCTGGGGGAACCTCGGATGCAAGATTTATAAAAGATTTCTGTCCTGTAATTGAATTAGGATTAAAAAATGACACTGCACATAAAATAAATGAAAATACATCTGTAGATGACATAAATAAGCTTAGTAACATATATGAAGAATTCATAAAACAGTTTTTTAATCTATCTCAATAACTAGGTGCTAAGTAAGATCTTAAATACAATTTTCCCTAATACATGTGCAAATTGTGAATATGTAATTCCTGATGATTATGACTTATGCAGCACATGCAAAGATAACATAGATTTTTTATCTGGTAACTATTGCATCGCATGTGGATGCAGTTTACCAGATGAGGTATCAATATGTGGAAAGTGTATAACTAATCCACCAAGATTTACAAAATTAGAATCCGTATTCGCATATAATAAGTATAGTAAAAACATGATTTTAAACCTGAAATTCTCTGACAACACATTACATGTAAAAACCTATGGAAAGTGGATGTACAATAAAAATCCAGACTTATTTAACAACGTCACCACTATAATACCTGTCCCCATACATAAAAAAAGGCTACGGCAAAGAAAATATAATCAAGCTACACTTCTTGCAAAAGCCTTAAGTAAACATTGTAATATACCTTTAGAAATTTTCGCATTAAAAAGAATTGTAGATACAATACCACAATATAGTCTATCTAGTAAAATGAGAGAAAAAAACATTACAAAATCCTTTATAGTACAAAATCAACATCTAATTAATAACAAGATTATACTACTTGTTGATGATGTAATTACAACTGGAATAACAGCTAGAGTTTGTACACATAAACTTCTAGAATCAGGCGCAAAAGAAGTTAGAGCTATTACATTAGCTAGAACACTATAGCAATTTCTAAGATATGACTCTATATACCCATAGAAAAAAATCAAAATACTTTATCTTGCTCATTATAGGAATCGCATTATTTAGTGCTAATCACGTAAGTTGTTATTTAAATTAATAATACACAGAAAACTTTGGTTTACAATCCAAGTATAAATTTCTATTTTCATAATCAGAATCCAGACACACAATTGAATATATTTTCCATATTATATCGTTCACATATTGCACATAGAAATTATCATGCAAATTAACAAGCTGTAAAAAACTTTGAACTGATACATTAAGTATAAGCTTTTAGTAATCATAAGCACAAACCTATATACATCACTAATAAAATCTCAGTTTACATATACAAGAAATATATTACTTCAGTACTTAATTATACACAAAATTCATCTTATTTACTCCATACCGCATTACTCAAATATTAGAATGATTAACCCTTGAACTATATACAAACTACATAATGCTACTTGCTACTTCCATATACAAAAACCTTAGGATCTCCCACTATAAACAAAATTCATCTTATTCATCCTATACTATATATAAACTATATGATGCTACTTCATATTATAATCTTACTCACTCTATACCTCATTACTCAAATACTCAAATGATTGACCTTGCATAATATACAAACTACATAATGCTATTTCCGCAGCACCTACTAAAATCGCAAATACATTTCACCCAAAAAACCTTATACCTCACGACTAATCAGTATAAAATAAAAAGACATTTATTAAAAATTCAAATATCTAACAAGACAATATAGTAATTTTTATATTGCAATATCATCTTAATATGGTAACAATATAAGACTCAGAGGTATTAAATCAAAAAAATTTTCAAAAGGATTTTTTAATGACAGATCAAGGTATAGTTAAAATTAATGCAAGCTTAAGGGAAAATGTAGGTACAGGTCCTTCGCGCGCACTAAGACTCAGCGGAGAAATACCAGCAGTGGTATACGGTAAAGGTCGTGAATCTCTAAGTATATCTTTATCCGGCAGAGAATTTTTAAGTAAGTACAGATCTGCTGCACTGTCAACACATTTGATTGAACTTGAAATAGGTAATAAAAAAGAATACGTACTAATGCGTGATGTGCAAAAACATCCAGTAACTGATAGAATACAACATGTAGATTTTCAATTTATTGATTATGGTACAGAAATAAAAATAGAAGTACCTTTAATATTTACAAATGAACAAAAATGTGTAGGTATCAAGAGAGGTGGGGTGTTAAATATATTACATCGCACTTTATCTATAAAGTGTTCTCCCAACGCTATATTACAAAATATAGAAATAGACTTATCTGATTTAACTGCAGGACACTCTATACATGTAAGTGATTTAAATCTTCCTCCAGAAGTAAACGTTGTAATGAAGGAACACAATCCAGCAATAGTAACAATTTCTAGTACAAGTATGGAAAAAGAAAGTGAAAGCAATCAGGAATCTACACCTACTGCTTCATCATCAGAACACTAATCTGTTAAGGTTCTGATGTTCCACTTGTTAGCTGGGTTAGGTAATCCTGGTAAAAAGTATGAGCTAACTCGCCACAACATTGGGTTTATGATTGTAGACGCAGTAGCAAAACAATTTCATTTCCCAGATTTTAGAGAAAAAAATGAGGTGCTAACATCAATTGGCAATATTGGATCACATAAAGTTATTCTTGTAAAACCTTGGGCATTTATGAATAACTCAGGAGCTCCTATTCTGAGCATAGTTAGTTTATATAAGATTCCACTAAACAATGTAATAATTCTTCACGATGAAGTAGAAATAGACTTTTGCACTATAAGAGTAAAAAAAAACGGTGGTAATGCTGGACACAACGGCCTGAAATCAATCGACAGCTTACTTGGTAAGGATTATTGGAGAGTAAGATTTGGCATTGGACATCCTAGACAAAAGATGGACTTATCATGCTATGTTTTATCTCGCTTTCATAATCTTAATGCCGTAAACAATACCATATCCTACATAGCAGAACACATTACACTACTTTTAGAAAACAATCACCTAACATTTATGGATAAATTCAAAAATCTTCCAAAATATGAAGACATTTCAACATAATACATTTTAATATTATGATTTTCTATTAGTATTCACATAACATAATAAACATCTTTTTACCTTACTTTCAATTGTATAGCTAAAAACATATTTGATACTACAAAATACTCTTATATCACACAAATTCTATTACTTCCACTACCATACTATAACTACAACAATAATTTATTAAAATTTCTGCATTTCTATGCTAGAATATCAGCTAATAAGTTCTATTTTTTACTAACTATGCAATTTAACGAAATATACGAAGAATGCGGAGTATTTGCCATACAAAATAACAATCACGCTGCTGTCAATTGCATTTTAGGATTACATGCACTCCAACACAGAGGACAAGAATCATTTGGCATAGTCACATCAGAAAACAACAAGCTTTATTGTCACTATTCGAATAAACAAGTTAACAGCATATTTAATCAACAGTCAAAAATAGATTCTCTATTAGGAAAAACTGCAATTGGACATATACGTTATTCTACAAGTGGAAGTAAAACCGGTGTTCAACCAATAACTTTAGATTGTAAATTTGGAAAATTAGCAATAGCTCATAATGGTAACCTTACCAATGCAGTACAGATAAGAAAACTCCTTACTGAAAGAGGCTGTATATTTTCATCAGATATTGATACAGAAGTAATTGCACACCTAATTGCTATTAATACACAAGATACTTTATTAAACAACATCATCGACGCGTTAAAGACTATCAAAGGAGCATATTCTCTAATAATATTAATAAATGGCACCATAATATGTTGTCGTGATCCAGCTGGCATTAGACCACTAGTACTAGGTATATTGGACAATTCATACA
The DNA here is from genome assembly GCF_000508225.1 of Ehrlichia muris AS145. Classification (GTDB taxonomy): domain Bacteria; phylum Pseudomonadota; class Alphaproteobacteria; order Rickettsiales; family Anaplasmataceae; genus Ehrlichia; species Ehrlichia muris. The sequence goes on along the minus strand of NC_023063.1, from coordinate 91,213 downwards.
TTGTAGCTTCAGAAACTTGCGCTTTAGATATAGCTGGAGCACAATTCGTAAGAGATATATTACCAGGAGAATTCATTACAATTGACCAAAACAACTCCTTAACAAGTTCTTTTCCATTTAAAAAACAAAAATCAAGTTTTTGTATTTTCGAATATGTATATTTCGCACGACCAGATAGTATAATAGGTAACAAGTCTATATATGAAATACGCAAAAACATAGGCAAAGAACTAGCAATAGAATATCCTGTTCCGAAAGATACACATATGATAGTACCAGTACCAGACTCTGGAGTACCAGCTGCATTAGGATTTGCAGAATACACAAAAATACCTTTTGAATTTGGAATCATTAGAAATCATTACATAGGCAGAACTTTTATCCAACCTAATGACTACATTCGTAACATGGGAGTAAAGCTAAAACATAATGCTAATTCTTCTATTTTAAAAGACAAAATAATAATCTTAATAGATGATAGCCTTGTTAGAGGCACAACATTAAAAAGCATAATAACATTACTACATAAAGCAGGGGTTAAACAAATACATTTAAGGATCTCTAGTCCACCAACCGTAAACTCTTGTTTTTACGGAATAGATACTCCAGAAGAATCACAATTAATAGCTAATAGGTTGTCGCAATCAGAAATTAAAGATACACTTGGCTGCGATAGCCTATACTTTCTAAGTATAGACGGTCTGTATAAAGCAATATGCAATACAAAACGTAATAATACCATACCTCAATATTGTGATGCTTGTTTTACTGGAGATTACCCCATAGGAAAAATGGAATAGCAAGCTCTTACTACAGTAAAAGTACATTTCAACATAAACCATATTGTCATAAAACTATTACAATAATTCTCTATTAGTAAGTTACTTACTTATGAAATGAAAATAACCTAGGCCCATAGAGAATTACCCAAGAAATAAAGGATATTCTCTATAATAGCAGAACAATTACAGATCTTATTTCAAAACCAGCGAGCCTTCCTATAATTAAGAGTAACTCATTTATTTTATCAACCCATAAAGATACTAAAGTTACACACTCTGTCAAAGTGTCCTACAACAAAGAAATTTGACAAGAAGTTACGTTAACTCAGAGTAGAATATGAAAATAATTTAGCCCAAATATTCAAGAATATTTGTAAACATACACAATTTTTGCAATAAAACAATTTTACCTACAAATTAGTTAACCTTTATAGTAAAAGTAACTAACAGCACTTTCGCTAACTGATAAAAACACTATAGTTATATACTCTACAAAAGTAATTTACAAAAAGCAGAATATAATAAAGAACCATGTTAACCAAGCAGCACCTTCACTTTAACCCCACCAATCTCTAAATTACACAGCTCATTTCTTGAATTAACATCCAATAAACACAACCCTATATTACCAACATGAGATAATAATTTACCTATTTCCTGTTGATCACACATAACTTTTGTATCACAAAAAGATTCATGCTCAGAAATTACAGTATATATATTTTTCTTTATTCCAACACGATACATACGTGCTACTGTTTCTTGTCCTATATAACAACCCTTATTGAAATCAATTGCATTCAACTGTCCCATCCTAAACTGCAAAGGAAATGAGGTACCTTTTATCATATCCTTACTACAATCTGGCACAGTATTACTAATCCTTAATAGTTCATAATCTTCATATTTCCCAACGCTATATTTCTCGTTACTAAACATTTCATTAGACTCAGCGAATATTACACGCAAACCTAGTTTAGATAATCTAGGATCCTGAAAGAATACAGCATCACTTTCACAATAAGTATATCCACATTCACTTTTATCATGATGATCCCCAATAAACACTCCAACTTTATAGTGTTTTTTTTCCTTAATTGTTATTTTTAACTGTAATTTATATAATAAAAACCTTTGTATAATTTCTTCCTTCTGTGTACTACAGCAATCTAACAATACATATTTTCCGTATTGAACAACAAAGAAATCATACATATATCTACCACTAGGGTTTAAAAGCAGAGAATAGATAGCTTTATTATGACTTAGATTTAAAATGTTATTCGTTGTAGTTTGATTTAATAGTTGCTTAGCAGCCATACCATGGAAGACTATAACACTTCTATTAGGCAAAATTATAAATTTGCTCATATTCCTCCATACCTTTATTACTTAAACTTTTAATCCAATTCTGCCTATAAAAAGTAACCATGCAATTATTAATTTGTGTTATCATTAGAATTTAACACATACCTGTTCACATAATATTATTCTTGATTCAAATAAAACTGTTCTTATTATAATTATACTATTACTACATATAAAATCAGCTTGCTATCTGCTTTACTACCATATCTTTTACACATAAACTTTAAGGATACTCCACCTACAGTGATACATCATGTGCTAGAAATCATCTATAAAAATTATCTTATGTTACTTATAAAACAATTTTATTGAGGAAGAAACAACTTAATCATTCTTATAATTCCATGCTATCCTAAAAGAATAGAATCTAACAACATACTTGAATTTTCACATCCATAACCATATAACTGCATATTTTTTATACACAAGAAGGATTATTTGCTTTTGACGCTTCAAGCATTAAAGATTTCCCTGTAACAATACCACCAGAAAACAGTCCTACAATACCACCAAATGCTATTAATAAAAACCCCATCCATATTAAATTTATACAAGGTTTATAATATACTTTCACAGCTATACCTCTTGTTTTATCTATATCACCAATAACGATATAAATATCAGACAACCACTGCCTATATATAGCACTTTCAGTATTCCTTACTCCTTCAACTATATAGAACCTATTTTCAGGAAATATCTTACCTAATACTTCACCAGACTTTACTATTAAAAATTTTCCACGGATAGAATTATAATTCTCATTTCTTATAAAAGATAATCTAGATAAAATAACTTGAAAATTTTTCACATTAATGGAACTATTTTCCTTCATATAAAGCTCATAGGTTTCACCCCACACAGTAGAACCAATTACTCCAAACATAAAGACAGCAACACCTATATGCGCTACTAGCATAGCATAATACTTTTTAGAACAAGATTTAGCTAATTTTACAGTATCACAAAACGGTACTACAAATATTTTCACTTTCCTACAATATGCCTCTAATATCGACAAAAATAACAAAACTGATAATAGAAGTATTAAAATAATGAAAAAATTATTATCCATAATAAAAGGAAAAATTAACAAAGTAATAAATCCAGAAAACTTAAAATTTTCTATTAAAATTTTATTTCTTTCCTTATCTAATCCTAAGCTGACTATCATTAGTAACAAAGTACAAAATATTAAATAATTAAATAAAGAATTATAATATGGTGCACCTATAGCAATAACATCTCCAGTAATAAACTCTAAGACTATAGGATATATAGTTCCAATAAATACTATAGTAAACGCTGTTAACAGTAGAACATTGTTAAACAGCAACATTGTAAACTTTGACAAAAACAAAAAATTATATTTTTTTTCCTGAGGTTTCTTTGCAAAACAAATAAAACTCATCATTCCACTACTAATTATTATACCAATTAACACTAATATATAGAATCCATTTTCTGGATCATTAGTAAAAGCATGAACAGAAATTAAAACACCAGACCTTACTAAAAACGTTCCAATTAGACTCATCACGAACGAACAAATTGATAACAAAATCGCAGAATTATAAAACATATTAAATTTTTTAACTAAAGGCAGCAAATGAATTAAAGCTGTTCCTAACAACCATGGCATAAGTGAGGCATTTTCAACCGGATCCCAAAACCAAAATCCACCCCAACCTAACTCTCTATATGCCCACCAACTACCTAACCCTATTCCTAAAGTTAAAAAAGACCATGCAATTAGAGTCCACCTGTTTATAACTACTGCCCATCTTACACTATCTTTTTGAGTAATAACACCAGCCATAGCAAAAGAGAATACTACGCTAAATCCTACATACCCTAAATATAAAATAGGAGGATGTACCATTAACCCAATATCTTGTAATATAGGATTAAAACCCAATCCTTCGTATTCAATAGTAGACATCTTCATAAAAGGATTAGCCACCAATAAAGTAAACAATAAGAAACCAAAGTTAATCATATGTTGTATTGACACAGATACTCTTTTAAAATCATCTTCATCAAGGAAAATTTCTAATAAAAAACTATATAGACTTATTACCCACACCCATAATAAGATAGAGCCTTCATAATTACCCCAAATACCAAATATCTTATATAATAAAGGCTTAGTTGTATGCGAATTGTAGTACACATTACAGAATGAAAAATCATTAATAATGTGTATATACAACAATAATCCTACAGCAGCACTTGTCAGCACAAATATCAATACTGTAAGCACTTTTGACCAACAAAAAGATATATTAACAATAAGTGGATAAACTATTGAAAATATACACGCCATCAAAAGCGGAAGCTCTATTAAATTAATCATTATAAATTTTTAACAATACTTAAAAAATAAAAACTATTCATTATAAGACCTTCATAAAAACTTGCAAAGCGTAGCTTTATTGATCCTTAAAGTCAAAAAACAACTATAAGTATTAGAGGTATACCACAATATAAGTTCAAAACATTTGATCAACCAATATTAAGATATCATTTTACAACACCAGCATCAGTTATGTATTTCAAGAAAGATCAAAAACTACTGAACAATACATTAACCTTACACAATAAATACAAAAATTCCTTAAGTAAAAAACAATCTATAAAATTTACGTAATACACACAACGATGTTGGACAATATAAATGCTTCTATATAATTCACTTTCAATGATAAAACTATTACAGGTATTCCCAAATTCCAGAACAAATTAATATTACACTTAAAATAATATTAAGCAGTTATAATGTTCTTTTGTCAACTTAACTAAAACAATACATTGCTATAATACAATTACACTAATATAGTCAGTATAAAAATTACATCAGTATATTAATAAAATTATCATTGTTTCAAGACTAGCAATTCTCTATACTTGGAAGAGAAAAGTAAGTAAAATATTTTATAATGCAGTCTATTTTCAATAATAAATACGAATTCAAAAATATAGAGACAAAATATAACACAATCTGGAACACAACAAAATTATACAAATGGAAGAATTCAGGAAACAATCAATTCGTAATTGACACTCCTCCTCCAACAATCTCTGGACAATTACATATAGGGCATGTTTTTAGTTATTGTCATACAGATTTTATTGCAAGATATCAGCGTATGCTTGGAAAAGATGTATTTTATCCTATAGGATTCGATGATAATGGTTTACCAACAGAACGGTTAGTAGAAAAAACAAAAAAAATACGTGCAACAGATATTAGCCGCAAAGAATTTAATACAATATGTAGACAAGTATCAAACGAATTCAGAATACAATTTAAACAACTTTTTCAATCCATCGGAATTAGCTATGACTGGGATTTAGAGTACCATACAATCAGTAAAAACATACAAAAGATATCTCAAGCATCATTCATAAACTTATATAACAAAGGAAAACTATACAGAAAATCACAACCTATATTCTGGGATTGCATTGACAAAACAGCTGTCGCACGTGCTGAAGTTGAAGAAAATGAGATATCATCTTTTATGAATACAATCACATTTTCTACAGAAATAGGTATTCCAATAAATATTGCAACAACTCGTCCAGAACTTATGCCAGCTTGTGTTGCTGTATTTTTCCATCCTTCAGACGCAAGATATAAACATCTTCTCGGGCAAAGTGCGATAGTACCAATATTTGGCAATAAAGTAAAAATATTGCCAGATGACCAAGTAAAAATAGACAAAGGAACTGGTCTTGTAATGTGTTGCACATTCGGAGATGAAATGGATGTATACTGGTGGAATAAGCACAATCTAGATACTAAAATTATCATTAGTAAATCAGGTACTATATATAATCTAAGTAGCAATACAATCCAAGGACAAAGTGTATGTGACCAATTACATGGGCTATCAATAATAAAGGCTAGAGCATTAATCCTTGAAATACTAGATCAAAATAATCTACTAAGACACAAACAAGAAATTACTCATAACGTTAAATGTGCAGAAAGATCAGGAGCACCTATTGAAATACTATTAAGCCATCAATGGTTTATTAAAGTAGTAGAAATAAAGCAAGAGCTATTACAACAAGTACAAAAAATTAACTGGCATCCAAAGTCGATGCGTAAACAAATAGAAATTTGGATAGAAAGATTAAATTGGGATTGGTGTATATCACGTCAAAGATACTTTGGAGTACCATTCCCAGTTTGGTATTCTAAAAAAGAAGCTGGAAAGGTTATCTTGCCTGATATTAATACACTGCCAGTAGATCCGGTAAATGATTTACCTGAAGGATATCAAGATACAGAAGTAGAAGCAGACACTGACGTAATGGACACTTGGGCTACTAGCTCGTTATCTATTCAATTCCATAATACATCTACAATACCTGCCAATTTACGAGCTCAAAGTCACGAAATTATAAGGTCTTGGGCATTTTATACCATTCTACAAGCCTATTACCACAACAATGATATCCCGTGGGAAAACATTATGATTAGTGGATGGTGCCTTGCAGAAGATAAAACAAAAATGAGTAAATCAAAGGGAAATGTTTTAATTCCAAATAAACTTCTGGAAGAATACGGAGCAGATGTAATACGTTACTGGGCTGCCAACTCTAAACTAGGAGCAGACACTACATTTTCTAGTGAAATTCTAAAATTAGGCAAGAGGTTTACTACTAAGCTTTGGAATGCAAGTAAATTTGTTTCAATGTTTGTCAGTCAGTATTCTGAAGTAGATTTACGATACATAACAGAAACAATGGATAAGTGGATACTGTCAAAACTATATAAAATCATCATTAAAGCAACAGAAAGTTTTAACTCTTTTGAATATTGTATAGCGCTTGAATACATAGAATCTTTTTTTTGGCAAGATTTCTGTGATAATTATCTCGAGTTATCTAAGAAAAGAGCATATGGAGAGGTTAACCGCCAAGAAACCCTAAGCGCAATACATACTCTATCCTTCGTGTTAAGAGAATTACTCAAAATGTTAGCACCTTTTATGCCATATATTACAGAAGAAATATACAACACACTTTATAGCAGTAACAGTTCAATTCATAACCACAATAATTGGCCTATTGCAGATGCAGGTTTGTATAATGAGTCAGATGAATTATTAGGAGAAGACTTTATAGAAATTCTTAATCAAGTACGAAAAATAAAAGCAAATGCTCAATTATCCGTTAAATATAAAATCAATAAACTAGTCATCAGTAGCAATCAGAATTGTCATTTCCCTAGTTCATTAGAAAATGACTTAAAAGCCGTCTGTAATGCTGACCACATAGTCTATATTAATAAACCAATAATTGATGCTAATGAAGAAAAATTTCTAGTATCAGCAGAATTTGCTGATGAGTAAAATCTGAGCTGCTTTACAGAAAGATTAATAAATACAGCATGTGTCATCTTACAATTAGCAAGCAGACAACCTTGAGAGTTATAAAATTACACAGTATATAAATAACCTTAATACACCACCTTGGACCGAATCTATACTAGGAAAACCCCCTAATTTAAAACTCTCTTGCTATATTAAATTCAATACCTACCATAGATATTGTAAATGTTACTGCAATATGGTTAGCAACAATAAATCCTATGGGAGCAGAACACCTAAAATTGCATGTTGTAATAAATATGAATACTGTAAAAACTAAAAGCATACATTGCAATCCTCTCCACCAACATCACTTTCTATTGTTGAAAGGATAAAGTTATAAATAACTTTAATGATTCACTGTATTACATTTGGCAGAACATTTTCTTTACTTAATCCAACACAACAAACAAAGACATTATATAGAGAGTACTTTATAATAAAACACATTTGATATATAAATTCCAAATATACATAACACAAGCTACTTCGTTTATGCTATAAATTGATTCTAAATAAGCATTACTGTATAAAAAAATACATGATACTTCAAAACATCTATAACATACTCACTATAAACAATAAATAAAAACAATCTAACACAACTCAATTTATAAGATTCTACAGAAACAACCAAAGCCATAAATATTATACCGCTTTTGTAGACATGAAGCTTCTACATCGCTAACCACTATATGTTGTTTTCCTTTCCCATTTTAAAAATTTAGAGTGATAAGCTTTACATATACATATGTATGAATCGCTCACATTCTTAATACCACATCAATCACCACGTAATACCCGACTTTTTTGTCTATTCCAATCCCTAGTTTTGATAGTCTCTCTTTTGTCATGAAGCTTCTTGCCTTTTACAATCACAATCTTAACTTTCGCTAATCCTTTATCATTAAAATATAAAAACAATGGCACAACAGTAAAACCATCATTCTTCATATTTCCAGATATTTTATATATTTGCTTTTTCTTCAATAACAGCTTCCTAGGCCTAGTAGGACTATGATTTCTAGTACTTGCCTGATTATACTCTGAAATATGCAGATTACATAACCATAACTCCATATTTCTCTCAGTAACATATGCTTCAGCTATACTTACTTTTCTCTGTCGCAAAGATTTTACTTCACTGCCAATTAATACAATACCAGCATCAAATTCCTGAATAATAAAATAATTAAATCTTACTTTACGATTTTCAACTATGATATCCACAGAAAAATTGTACTCCCAATATTACCAGTTTGCTTTTACATATTGAATAAGTTTATCTATACTAGTAACTTTAATATTATGACGCTGAGAAAATTCTATAATATCAGGCATTCTTGACATTGTTCCATCAGGATTCATTAATTCACACACTACAGCTATTGGAGCTGATCCTGCAATTCTTGCAATTTCAACACTTGCTTCTGTATGACCAGACCTCTCTAATACCCCACCTTTCTTAGACACAATAGGAAAGATATGTCCAGGTGTTACAAAATCATCTTTTGTAACATTTTCATTGACAGCTGTAAGTATAGTATGGGCTCTATCATGAGCAGAAACACCAGTTGTAATACCATAACGAGCATCTATAGAAGTTGCAAAAGATGCACTATTATCATTAACATGCCTCTTCGGCATAAATTCTAATCCCAATTTATACATGAAATCTTCCGTAATAGATAAACACACAATACCACTACCATGAGTTATCATAAAATTAATTACATCACTCGTTATTTTCTCCGCCAAAACTACCAAATCACCTTCATTTTCCCTCTGCTCATCATCAATTAGAATAAACACTTTACCTTGTTTGGCATCTTCAATAATATGCTCTATAGGAGAGATAAAACTTGAACTTTCTGATACAATAATACCCATTAATCCTCTCACCTTCTTTATATAAATTCAATCTTTATAATCTTATATATTCTATAATCACCTTTTGGAGTTTTAACTTCTACAATATCACCTTCTTTTTTCCCTAATAAAGATACAACTAAAGGAGATTTTATTGAAATCATTTGTTTTGAAATATCAGCTTCATATTCACCAACAATCTGATAAACTACTTCATCAGTATTACCAGTTTGTTCATCATATATAGACATAGTCACAGTTGCCCCAAACATAACAGTATCTCCAGACAAACTTGAAACATCTATAACTTCAGCCCTAGATTTTTTTGATTCTAACTCCATTATTTTACTTTCTACTAATCCTTGTCTTTCACGAGCAGCATGATATTCCGCATTTTCAGATAAATCCCCCAATTCTCGTGCTTCGGAAATAGACTTAATAATCTTAGGTCTCTCATGTTTTAATGACTCTAACTCTAACTCAAGTTTTTCAAATCCACTTTTTGTAATAGGAAATCTCGCATTCATATAGTCATTCATAAGCCATACCTAATAATACAGAATTACTCAAAACTTAGAAGTAATCTTACTTATAATATCTAACAACAAGTCTTTTACATCATCAGTAAAATTATTTAATATACCATCCAAAACATCTGGATAATTTTCATTAAGTTCTTTCAAAAGTATTTCTTCAAATTTACTTACATTACTTACGCTAATACCATCTAAATAACCACTTGTACCAGCAAATATCACAGCAACTTGTTCCGCTACAGATAACGGAGAATATTGTTTTTGTTTCAACAATTCCATCATTCTCCTACCTCTATCTAATACTTTTTTAGAATGTACATCAATATCAGATCCAAATTTTGCAAAATCTTCTAACTCTCTATACTGTGCCAAACTTAATTTCACAGAACCTGAAACTTTTTTTACAGATTTAGTTTGTGCAGCAGAACCTACCCTTGACACAGATAACCCAACATTTACAGCTGGGCGGAACCCTTTATAAAAAATTTCAGACTCAAGAAAAATTTGACCATCAGTAATTGAAATAACATTAGTTGGAACATAAGCAGATACATCCCCAGCCTGCGTTTCAATTATTGGTAAAGCAGTTAATGAACCACCTCCCTCTTTATCAGACATTTTAGCTGCTCTTTCTAATAACCTAGAATGTAAGAAAAACACATCACCAGGATATGCTTCACGACCTGGAGGACGTCTTAACAATAAAGACATTTGTCTATAAGCAACAGCATGTTTTGATAGATCATCATACACAATCAAACAGTGCATTCCATTATCTCTGAAAAACTCTCCCATTGCACAAGCAGCATATGGGGCAAGATATTGCAACGATACAGTATCCGAAGCTCCAGCAGCAACAACAATTGTATATTCTAAAGCTCCACTGACACGTAACTTGTCAACTATTCTTGCAACAGAAGAATTTTTCTGTCCTATTGCAACATAAACACAGTAGATTTTCTCCTTTTCTGAAGCTGTATCATTATGTGCCTTCTGATTAATAATAGTATCAATTGCTATCGCAGTTTTTCCTGTCTTTCTATCGCCTATAATTAACTCACGTTGTCCACGTCCTATTGGTATTAACATATCTATAATTTTAATACCAGTCTGCAAAGGTTCAGTAACAGATTGTCTTGCAATAATACCTGGAGCCTTAATTTCTACTGGCAATCTAACATTACTATCAATATTACCAAGACCATCGATAGGATTACCTAATGCATCAACTACTCTTCCTAGTAATTCTAATCCAACAGGAACATCCATCAATTTCCCTGTACATTTTGCAGTATCACCTTCCCCAACACTTCTTTCGTCACCAAATACAACTATACTAGCAGTATCACAATCTAATCCTAATACCATACCTGTAATACCATTAGCAAAAACTATCACTTCTCCAAATTTCGCTTTTTCTAATCCATACACCAAAGCTATACCATCTTTAATAGATATAACCTCCCCTACACTATCAGACCTTACTTGATTATCAAAATTCTCAATACGCTCCTTAATAACTTTTAACACTTCACCTGGAGATATAGTATTATTCATTATTATACCTTACTATTCACTTATACTACGTATAGCCATTTTACTAAGTTCTCGTAAACTTTGTAAATAACTATTTAATGACACATCTATCACGTCAAAATTCACCCTAATAATAAATCCACCTAAAATATTAGGATCTATATTGTTTGTTACACTAACAACTTTCCCATACTTCTCAAATAATATATTACATATACCATCTTTTTCTTGCTTTGTTAGCAAAGCACATGAAGTAACGGAGATATCCACTTCTCTATTATGTTTTTTTACTAAATCAAGAAATGTATTAAAAATTTGCAGTAATATATTCCCTCTATTATTTTCAATAACAACCAACATAAACCTGACTAATATAGAGTCAATATAACTTTCTATTGCTTTAACAAGCGCTACCTTGTGCTCTCTTAATACTCTAGGACTAGATAAAAATAGAAAGACATCATTAGAAATCTCAAAAAGATTCATAACAAACTTTACACTTTTACAAATAGAGTCTACATTATCTGATACACTAAACAATGCTTGAGCATAGCAAGATGCTAAATGTCCACCTCTATATTGAATCATAAGCTTTTAAAGGAAACATAAAACAGCAAAATGTTATACATTATAGCAGCACCAGTCAAGTATTTTATATCTTAACAAATAAGATAATAGGTTATTCTCCACTAAGCACTTATACTTATAAATACTCAAAATTCCTCACCTAATCATAACACTTTCTCACTTACAAAATACCTTACTGATTTGTAAACAATTGATACATCATTTAATAAAATGATACACTATAATGTACTAAGACATCAATCTCAATCTAAAAAATTAGTATTTATATATTCAAGCAACATCCTAACCGAACCAATTCAGTCAGTACATGTTATACAACCTGAAGCTTTGATTACAGTGTCCTTATATAAAAGTGATTAGATCATACATATATTCAAAATCTATGTATCCTTTAATTTTTAAATAAACATATAATCCAGTAAGTAATGCCGATGTAACAGTTGCAATTATTGACTTAATGAACAAATAAGATTCAATAGGAGCACTGCTCGCAACACCAACTACTGGATTATCAGAAACCTTAACCTTTATAGGTAATATTAAAAATAAAATAACCCACCAAGATACTATAAAAAATACAATGTTTTCAATAACCATACAACTTAAGTCCAAATTATGGTATTAAAACCTTTACAATGATCACACTCATAATGCCAACGTGTAGGAGTATACTTACACTTCGCACAGCTCCAATGTTTATCTGCTATAGCATCTTTAGTAATTTTATCCACCCAATACAAGAGTTCACTATGATCTTGTGATAATACTTTCAGCTTCAGTATTAAAAAGTACAAAGAAATATAAGTTTGAGTCTTGAAACTATGATTTAAATATTTCATTGCTGCATCATACTCACCTAAATTTATAGCATCCTGTGCTATAAGATATATACTAAAGTAATACCCAGTATTAAAGCTGTATAACTTATGTACAGCATTACTATTATGTTGCATGATGTCTAAATAGAAATTTGCAATATCAGGATGCGGATTAGTACGGTATTCGTGTTCAAGAATACTCACTGCTTTACGTTTTCTATCAGTATCCATATAAAACTGAGCTTTAAGTAATGTAACAGCAGTACTATGATACTGTGAACAATTCTTAATGTTATCAAGTACCTTTAAACCATCATCATATTTTTGAAGATCATAATATTGTTTTGCTAAAGCATAATAAAATATACTAAGCATTTCTTGCATATTATATGGTAAACTTATCCTTAATTTCATTACCTTCTTCATTTCCTCAATCGCATTACTCCAATCTCTAGAAATGCGATATATTTCTAACTTAAAAATAGTTGACCACGATTGCTTGTAAAAAATTTCTAGCATTTTCCTCAGTAAACTCAGCTGTTGGATTTGATCTTGTATTTGCATAATAACACTCAACAAGTATACACCCAATGATGTATCTATTACCGGTACAACCTTTGTAAATTGAGCAAAATACTTCTCAGCTAATGTATACCTTTTATTATCAAAACAAACCCTTCCTTTTAATAAGAATAAAGATGGATGATTAAAATTCCCTAGCTTTATTATATTTTTTTCCGCTCTTTCAATATCTCCACAATTTAAATACATATAACCTTGTTCTAATAAGGTCATTTTTTTACTCTGCAAATTCCTTCCATACTTATATACACATCGAGAAAGACAAAAAATAACCCGTACTAGCAGAATTAAAAGAAGGAAAATAACAGCAACAATAAACAATGCAAAAAGGATATTTATTTCAATATCATAGCCCAACCAATCTATTCTGATAATACCATCGCAATCTATTCCCCATAATCCTACAATAAGTGCAACAACAACAAAGATTAAAACGCTTGTAATCATGAAACACCAGGTAACTTAATTATATATTTTGATAACTGATCATATATCACTGATATGTTCTTTTCCATAGATACTATATCTTCTAGCTGTTGTATCCATAGTTCTAGTTCTGCAACAGATGATAATTCCTTCTTAGAGAAGTTTAATGCATCACTCCAAAGACTAGCATCAAGATAGCCTTCTACTTCTTTTAAATTATGAAGCAGTACATCTTGCTGATTTTTTACTACAATCCATTTAAAAAAAACTTTTTGGACCATATTAGAACGCAAATACTGTAACTCATGAGCTATTTTTTTGAATGAAAATTTCAATCTACTGAATGTAGTCAATTTTTTGCTATCCAACCTTTCAATCTCAGCCACAGCCTCATTAATTTTATTATCATCAAGTTTAAGTAACATAGGTTTTATTGAGTAGATTATACTTTTTACTGATATATCCCCCAAAAATGCCTCTTTTAAATTAATGACAGACAACAAGAGCTTTGCAAGCCATTCTTCACTAGAACAGCTTATAATATCATTATTTTCCGACGTAACTATACGTTGTACGGGACAATTTTCCTTTTGTTTACTTAAATATGAATTAAGCAAACTCTGATTTACCTGTACTAAAACAGACCGTACATCATTTTCCATCACTTTTCTATACTGCTGACTAAATTCAGCCAGGTCTTTTTTTACATCTAAATAAGAAAAAACAGCACATATAGAACAAGAAGTGGCTATCAAAATCATAAAAAACCACCCCCATACTGCCCTCATCACCATATCAACCCCTACTATTCATGCCGTAAAATATCTGCTGGATCTTGACAAGCAGCTTTTCTAGCAGGAAGCATAGCTGCAGTTAAAGATAGAAATAACGATAACAATGATATTTTTACCACATCTTCTACTAATAAAACAGAAGGCAAGGTATCAAAAAAGTAAATTATAGGATCAAAAATATTACTATCACTAATTTTTTCTAACATACTTTTAATTTCATCAATATTCAAAGAAACTACTACCCCTACTATACAACCTAATATTGTACCTATAAAACCTATAAAAAACCCACACATACAAAATATCCTGAGTATACCACAACGTGTTACCCCTAATGTACGCATTATAGCAATTGCCCCTTTTTTATCTTGTACTAATATAGACAAGCTTGAAATAATATTAAATGTTGCAACTATTATAATTAAAGTCAATATAAAAAACATTACATTACTTTCAATTTTCAATGCATGAAAATAACTGCCCTGTTGCATTTTCCAATCTTCACCCTTCATATTTGTTTTACTTTCTATTATGTTCAGTATTTCTGATGACTTATTAATATCAAGAACTGATACTTCTATACTTTTAACTCTATTATCATAACGGAAAAATAACTGTGACGCATGTAAAGGCATATATACTAATGTACTATCGTATTCATACATTCCAACATCAAATATTGCAACAACCTTATAGGTTTTCATCCGCGGTATGTTCCCTATAACTGTGGATATACTTTCTGATGATATAATAGTAAGTTTGTCTCCATAATTTACATGTAAAATCTCAGCTAATTTTATACCTATAGCAATACCATCATTAAATTCAGCAATACTACCACTAACTATATTGTTTGCTATTATATCATTACGTTCTATATCTTGCTTTTCTATACCTCGAACTATCACTCCGGATACATTACTATTAGACTTAATCATAGCTTGATTCTCAGTAATGGAAACAGCATCTTTCACTCCAGGAATCTCCTTGATTAACCTTGTGATATCATGATAATCACAATCAATATTATCATTAAAATAAATTGCTATATGACCATTCAATCCTACTACACAATTCAACAATTTTTCTCCAAACCCATTCATGACAGACATAACTATAATTAATGTAGCAACTCCTAGTGTGATTCCTATTACAGACAACATAGTAATCATAGAACACAAAAACCCACTACTACTAGATTGTAAATAACGTAGTGCTAACATCAATTCAAATTTAAACCACATCTTACACCAACAAAATAATATTATTAATTTACAATCATTAAGATGATAATACAAAATTACATTACTGATAATTAATAATTTATAAACATTTTGTAAGCAATATTGTATATGCTATATACATTATGTAAAAATTTATTAATTTAAGCATAAAATAACATATTTAAGATTTAACATAAATATTGGATTTATACTCATTGTAATACCTGAACTCTTACAAGTATGAACATTAAGTTATATTTGAAAATGCTGCTAAAATAGATTGTCAAAACATATCTTACTGAGATATCTTTAAGTTTACTCTAGTAAAATAAATGTTGTGAAAATTACATCATCAAAATTATATTCCTTTTTTAACAACCCACAATCTGTGAACAATATACTTATTTATGGCAATGATTATGGCAAAATTAACATGTATAAAGAAAAAATTATCAACCATGTTAATATAAATTCTGATTTTACTATAAGTAATCTTGATTTCCCTACAGTAAACAAAAATCCTAGCACATTATTTATAGAGTTAACAACAATATCTATGTTCTGTGAAAACAAATTGATTATACTAGTCAATGGCGAAAAATCTATCTCTCAGGAGCTAAAACACATTTTAAACAACAATATAGGTAACAACTATGTCATTATAACTTCTGGAGAGTTATCTACTGATTCCACCTTAAGACAATATTACGATAATTCACGAAATGCTGCTTCTATAGGATGTTATAAAGATGATAATGATAATCTTACATTTATAATATCAGATTTTCTAACGAAAAATAAAATACACTACAACAGTATAACACTACAGTACTTACACAATGTTCTCTCACAAAACTGCAATGCACTACAGCCAGAACTTGAAAAACTTATGTTATATATAGGTAATGATAAAAATTTAACAACTCAAAACATCCAAGAAAGTTTATTGACAGAACTAGACCCAGTATCAGAAGATCTATGTGTATCCATTGCAGAAAAAAATCTAGAAAATTTCACAAAATTCTCTGACATATTACTTAAAAATAAATTCACCCCAATAGCCTTAATAAGGATTCTTATTAAATATTTTTTAAGGTTAGAATACTTAATAAGAACCGTAAAAAACGGTGAACCAATAAACCAGGCATTAAAATCTATACATCCCCCTATATTTTTTAAATCAATCCCTACAATAAAGAAACACATATCTGCAATCTCACATTCTGAAGTTAACAATATAATAAGAAAATTAGTAGAAATAGAAATACAGTGCAAGAAATCAGATCTAAATCAAGAAGTGATATTCAAATATTATCTTACAGCAATGATTATTAGTAAATAAGATAGCACAGACTAATACTATTAACATTACACCTCAAAGACGAAATCCTGATGTAACTACATATATACAAACTTGCATTACTACTGATAAGATTTAAAGCGTTTAGGCTTTTATCTATTTTTGTATATAAGCAAGATACATATAATCAAAAAATATGACTAATCCTCGGAGGCAGATATCCTTACCTATATAGCATTCGATAAAATTGATATTTAAAACATTAAGAAATTTTGTTATATATTAGTTATGCAACACATATATCATGCAATTACACAACGTACCATAGTTTCCAAGTTAAGCAATAGATCTATTTAATCAACAAACCATATTCTTAAGGTTAAATGTTATTGATATTAGTAATTTAATATATCATGCATTTCAATTGCTGCAGCTAAAGCAGCCATTTTACTAACTATAGTCCAACATAATACGTCTTGTTGTCTATAACTTACATCTATGAAATCACAGCCTACAGAATTCAAGTTAGAAAATCTATCTTTCACAGCATGATATCTATACAAATAGCATGAAGGAGTATGACCTATAAAATACACCAACGGTTCAGCCACATAATCATTAAAGATCTCTCTAGTTGTGATACCTTCTTGTATTATTACACTATTGACAACTTTACTATCTTTGATTCTTTTCATTTTATTACGATTCTTTTTATTAAGTGTTAAAACGTCATCTCCACAATAAGCTACCACAATTCCCATACCATAAGTACCATTATCTGCCTTTATAAATACGTATGGCTGTTCTTTAATGTTATATAATTGAAATTTACTACGTACTCTATTAATAATTACATCTACCTCATTAGCAATACTATCAACACCTTGATCATTTAAAAAACAAATATTATTACAACTAGAGAACAATGTTGAAATCAACCAAGGATCAATTTTAAGATTTTCACAAAATTCCCTAGATAACTTTTCATAAGTAGAAAAATGATTAGATTTACTTCTATTAAACCAACCCAAGAATAAAGATGGCATAATGCTTTGATATTTCAAATTTTGTAGCACCTTAGGAATTCCACTAGTCATATCATTGTTAAGCAAAATAAGATCAGCTATGAATCCGTCTCCAGCTTGAAGTACACCATTATCATTAGTAAGGTATAAACAATTTATCACATGTCCAGTCGATGAAATAAGTTCTACATTTTGATTTATATTACATATACCTACCTCAACAATAAAGCCTGCATTATTAACTATATTTCTTAAAGCAATCAAACTATCAACATATTTTAAATTCCTCGTATGATTCTCTGCTACAATTAAAACCTTCCTACAATTTATGTGATTAACTATATACTCTCTTAACAATTGAGAAGTATAACTTTGTGATTGTTTCGTAAAGTTATTATACCCTGCAGGAAAAATGTTAGTATCTACAGGAGCAATTTTATAATCAGATATCCTCAAATCAACCGAAACATTTAAAACCGGATTATACTTAGCAAATTTACTAGAAAACCAATTCTCTATATCTAATTTATACTTTCTGAATATATCATTTAATGTATCAACAATTATCGTCATTAGTACCAATAAACCACTGCTAGCGAATTCATATCATATCAATATCTTAGGATAATTATCCATAGTGAAACATCTAAATATCCTACTTATGCAACATTACAATTATAGTACATAATTTTTTTAACATCATATCTATATTTCATATCCTAAGATAACGCTTATATAATTAACACATATTTCCACTACACACATTCCTAAATTTAGGATTATGTACTGAACAGATACATAATAATCTTTAAATATATTTTATTCTATCAGGTCCGTAATTAATACTTACATACCAGTGCAAAAATTTGATAACAATAGCATAAAAACTAGATTTTTGTAATATGGCCAGTATATAACTGACGTGGACGACATATTTTATAATTTTTATTTGCCACCATTTCATACCATTGAGCAGACCAACCAGATGTTCTAGCAAGTGCAAATAATGTAGTAAACATCTTTACTGGAATTCCGATAGCTTTTAGAACAATTCCAGAATAAAAATCTACATTAGGGTATAAATTACGCTCAATGAAATAGCTGTCTTGTAATGCAATGTTTTCTAATTCTACCGCTACTTCTAATAATGGATCATCTATACCTAAATCATTTAACACTTCTCTACAAATTTCACACATCATTTTAGCACGTGGATCATAATTTTTATATACTCTATGACCAAAACCCATTAATCTTGTAGTCTTACTACCATCCTTCACTTTTTGAATAAACTGTTTTACATTACTTGGTTTTTCAATTGTCATTAACATATTAATTACAGCTTCATTTGCTCCACCATGAGCTGGACCCCATAAAGTTGCTGTTCCTGCCACTAAACAAGCAAATAAATCTGCTCCTGCAGAACCAGCTAACCTAACAGTAGCAGTAGAAGCATTTTGTTCATGATCAGCATGTAATACAAAGATAATATCCAAAGCTTTAGCAACAACCTGAGTGAATTTATAGGAAGAAATATCAAACATCATATGCACGAAATTTTCACTGTAAGATAATTTTGTATCAGCTGTAATGAAATCCTGATTCGTTATATATCTATAAATCAGCGCTACTATACTTGCAATTTTAGCTACAGCTAATTTAGCACACTTTAATTCATCTTTATCAGCTTCTCGATCATGATAATATGCTGCTAAGGCAGAAAAACATGCCATTAATATAGCCATAGGATGTGAATCTTGTGAAAATGCCTTTATAACATCATACACTACCTGAGGAGGTGTATATTCTTGAGAAATCTGTAATGTAAAATTTTGTAAATCCTCAGAACTAGGAAAAACACCATAAAATAGCAAATATATTATTTCTACAAAACTCTTATTTCCATTTACTAAATCTACTATGTTATGTCCTCTATAACACAATATACCTTTATTTCCATCAATAAACGTAATCTTTGATTCACAAGCAGCAGTAGACATAAAGCCTGGATCATAAGTTAACACTCCTGTGTCTTTATACAAAGAAGTAATATCTACAGCTTTATTCCCATTAGTATCATATAACACTGGCAATTTTATCCTTTGATCATCCAATTCTAATACTGCTTCTTTGATCATAATTCCACCTAAATTTAATAATAATGATGTATACTTTGCTTATATAACATAAACAGATAAAAATTAAAAATCCAAACACTTTAAATCTTATCAGAAGTAATGCAAATTTGTATATATTACACTCACAATCTCATCTTTCCTAAAGGATTCACATATAAAATTTTATAATGTTATTAATACTAACTTTTCGTAAACAACACACTTTTTCACATATAGATACTCATAACCTAAAATATAACTTAGTTCTAAACTTCACTCCTAAAACTATGACTAACAACCATAACCTTCTACTAACACTTTATTATATCTTCTCAAATCTATTAATTAATATATTCTTCATTGACATTTTCCTATGAAAACCCCAATATCAACTATCAACAAAACAGTCATATTATAAACCACTAAGTATGTTGATTATTAAAAACTGATAAGATTTAATCTTTTCTTAATCTATAAAACATGGCACAGATAATTTCTTCAAGTTAATATAAACTTCTAAACATGACTAGCCTTAATAAATTTAAAATCTTTCTATTAGTTTACTCACTTCAGTAAATCACTTTAGTTTTTCTTATAAAATTTTACATACTCATCAGCAAACCGTACATGTAATAAACAACTCTAGGAGTTATTAAATAAAAACACATAATAAACTCTTAAGTTCTTCAATTATCTATTCCCATTCAATTGTAGCTGGGGGTTTAGATGTAGTATCATATACCACTCTATTAATTCCTTGGACATTATTTACAATAGCATTACTAACATCCTTAAGAAAGTCATAGAAGATTAATTTAGTTTCCAAATCTACCTCAAATGGGAAACATTCTGCAGTCATACCATCACTAGAAGTAACTGCTCTTAAAGCACAAGTATAACCATAGGTTCTACTATCACCCATTACACCTACTGTTCTTACTGGTAATAGCACTGCAAATGCCTGCCATATAATATCGTACAAGTTATATTTTTTTATAAGATCGATATATATCTCATCAGCAGCTTGTAACATTCTTACTTTTTCTTGAGTAATTTCACCTATTATCCTAATTGCTAAACCAGGACCTGGAAATGGATGACGAGTTAATATCTCATTCGATATACCAAGCTTTTTTCCTAATAATCTAACCTCATCTTTAAATAGAAATCTTAGTGGTTCAACAAGTTGTAATTTCATTATATCAGGCAACCCCCCAACGTTATGATGTGATTTGATAGTTACACTTTCTTTCTCAGCAGGACCACCAGACTCTATAACATCAGGATATATGGTACCTTGCATTAAAAATTCTACATCTCCTATCTTATTTGCTTCTTCTTCAAACACTTCGATAAATGTTTTTCCTATTATCTTCCGTTTTTGTTCTGGATCAGTAATAGACTGAAGTCTATTCAAAAATATTGATGATTTATCAACAACAGTTACAGGAATTTTAAATTGATTAATAAATAACTGCCTTACTTTTTCTGCTTCATTATAACGCAGCAACCCATTATCAATAAAGATACAACACAATTGATCCCCTATTGCTCGATAAGTCAGAGCTGCAGCAACACTAGAATCAACGCCACCACTAAGCGCAGCTATTACTTTTTTATTTCCTACTTGTTTCTTTATAAGATTTTGCTGATCATCTAGAAAAGAGTCCATTGTCCAACTATTCTTACAATCTGCTATCTTTACAAAATTAGAAAGTAACTTTATACCATCTGGAGTATGGTACACCTCAGGATGAAACTGCATCCCATAAATTCTTCTTTTTTCATTGCTTATCATCGCAATTGTATTATTCAAAACACTATGTGCTATGACTTCAAATCCATATGGAACATCACGCACACTATCTGCATGGCTCATCCACACGGAAGCCTGTTCTCCTACTTTCCACACATCTTTTATTATTTCTGATCCTTTTACAATATTTAAAGTAGCTTTTCCAAATTCCTTACCATAACTCTGTACAACTGTTGACTTGAAATAATTACTCAAAAGTTGTAATCCATAACATACTCCCAATACTGGAATAGAAGTTCTTTCATTTAATTCAATAATATCATGAACAATTCTAGGTATCTCTGTTAAATTAAAGACTGACTTAGGTCCTCCAGACAAAATAAATGCTTTGCTGTCTTTTATACGGTCAAATGCTACATCATGTGCAAAAATTTCAGAATAGATATTTAGTTCTCTCACTCTTCTAGCAAGCAATTGCGTAAATTGCGACCCAAAATCAATAATTGCTACTCTTGACATTTATGTTACCTCATAATTGCAGAAAAATAAAAATTTATTCTTATAAATTTGTAAAACAAAAACTTACCAATTCATAACACAAGGAAGACCTTCTATCCAATATTGCTACATAAAACAATAACAAGCACTTACAACACACCTAAACACAATGCAGATCTTTTAAGATCTCATATTAATGTCATTACTATACCAAAAAAGTCACCCCCTCAACAAGAATTATGATTTTATTAATAAATATAGAATAAAATCTAAATTAATCATAAATTTAGGGACAACTACATGAATGAAGAATTATCTTTAGATGAGAGTTTAGATAGCGCTATGCGTTATGTTGAAAAAGGATGCAAAACAAAGATAGATGCAAAGATGAAAGCATGTATAAAAAACGAAGTTAAATCAGCAATTCCAGAACTAAATAAGGTATTAACACCTTTAATTACTTCTGCACTTAATGCAGAGCAAAAAACATTATCACAAAATCAGCAGGAAGAATTAGTGAAGAATTTTATTGCAATTATGATGCCACATATGCAAAAAATCATGGTAGCATCTGACCAATAAACAGGATCCTTGTATATCAAAGCTCAGCTTATACACAGTACATTACCTACTTTTCCCATTCAGAACTACATATTATTGGCGTAAACTTCTATAAGCATTGTAAATTTCTGATATTTATAATGCTTATAGCCACTATATTGCTATACCTTTGTATAAAAAACTTTAGATAAACATTCATTCTTTTTTACAGTACATGATTGCATAAACTGCAGCCAAAAAATCAATAATGGAAGACCTTCTGATAATTGCTATTAAAACATTCACAAGTTCATACATTTGTAAATATCCAATATTACCTTAGATTTTGGCAGGAATAAGATGAACCAGATCCCATTGTTAAATATCTTTTTTCTACTACTTCATAATACATATCTATATCTTGTCGTATAAGAGATAGCACCTCCTCATCTAACAGCAACTTTCTTGCAAAACTTGCTAGATGACTTGCAATAACCACAAAATTCATAGAATTTGTCTTCACATGACTTTTAATTGTATCATGAAATTCTCTATTACATATTTGTATGATATTCCATGGAATTTTGAGTCCAGAAATTTCCTTTACAGAGTTCTTCTGTGGAGAATATAAATGCCTAAATGCATTCCTTAGCTTGACAGAGAACCTACTAAAGGCTACAGCATAAGATAGTTTTACTGCACACCCCTTTGCAGCTATCCTTGTTACCTTATACATCTGTCCAAAACATGTAATACAAGATAACACCACAAAATCTACTACCTCCTTTGCAAACCTCTCACGTGCATTCAATATGCATGCAAACTTACAACACATGTCTAGTAAGCTCATATAAAACTTCCTAGAATGCAGTTTATAAACAGCTTGGCGTTGAAAAGACTGATTATTACCCCAAAAAGTTGTACCTAGTTGTACTAATGGACACGTTAACTCAGAATGATCTGCAGCAAGAAATTTACCTATCATACTATCTATAAATTCTTGATTATCAAAATGACTTGCACAATATCTTAGACTATTACACATATTAAACTGACAAAATCTAGTTAGTAGATGCTCAAGAGTTCCCAGTTTAATTATAAAGACACATAAGGGTAGATTTTCAGTTACTGTCAACAAAGTATTTTCAATTCCACTCTTAAGCACAACCCGTTTATCCTCACACACGTCAAACATATCCATAAAGCTAAGAGCATATTCCGTATGCATCGTTACAAAACATCCTACAGTAGACTGGAACTTCATTATACATTCTCTAGCAGAATATTGCTCAGCAGAAAACAAAACAGGAGGAGAAGTTGTGAGATGTTTTACAGGCAAAATCTTTACTGATGTTAACTCCCCCCCCCCTTCTATAGTATTTGTTGTAAGCTTAGTACTTGATAGTCCAGCGTCAATACCAGAATGGGTAACACTGCCAACCATCTCAGAGATTTCCGTAACCTTACCTTGACCTTGCGGTAATTCCTCATCTTTTAAGCAGCATGTTTTTCCATCCTGCCCATTAGAGCTTTCTTCCTTTAAACCCAATACCGTTACTTTGACACTGTCAGCATAACTTGCTGACGTTATAGAGGAATTAGTACTACTTAAGTCTCTCAACACTAATTTCTTCCTAATATTCCTACGTAAAGGTTTATCTGATAATCTCATCGTACCTTCTGGTACAGCACTAGATTTAATCTTCCCTCCTTTTATATCACCACAGACTCTTTCCTGACTAGAACCTTCCTCCTTCAAACTTATAACACCAAGTTTCTTAGAACAACTTACAACGCTAGAATAAGCTTGACTAACACAAATTTTTGGCTTTGCACCTTCTCTTAAATACTTGTCTTCCAAATTTTGTGATTGATTAACAGTCTCCTCATGACTTGCAACACAAGAAGTTTTGCTCTTCTGCATAGACTTAATATCAAGTAAAGCAATTTTTACAGCTTGAATATAACTTTTTGATGCATCAGAAACAAGATCCTCCTTAGCATCTTTTAATTTTCTGTCACTTCTTCTAGAAGGCTTGTCGTATGATGTTATTACATCTCCTGATACAACCTTAGTATCTTCCTTGTTATCAGTATACGCGTCTGTGTCTTCTCTTACTATAATACTTTCTTGCACAAAAGATTGTGTTAGTTTCTCCCACCTCTTTCTTTTTGTAGTCTGTTGTAAGACAGTACTTGACGATTCAACCTTAATATTTTGCTTATTAGAGCTTTCTTCTTTCAAACCAGGTACTTTTATTTCAAAGTTTTCAGCTTCTCTACTTCGCTCTTTTTCAGAGCACAGAATTTTTACCTTAACAGTACCAGTATCAGTCACTGACGTCATAGAAGAACTAGTACTACTTAAGTCTCTCAACACTAATTCCTTCCTGATATTCCTACGTAAAGGCTTACCTGATAATTTTTCTACATCTTCTAATATAGAATCAGATTTTACCTTAGTTTCTTTCTTATTACTAGTACACAAGCCTGCTTCTTCTGTTACTACTATACTCTTTTGAATAGAAGATTGAATATCTAAATTAGAGAACTGCTGTGTCAACTGTTGACTAGTAACACTTGTTTCACATACATCACTAGCTATTCTTCCTTCTTGTTGCTCCAACTCACCATTGATTCTTTTATTCTTCGATTTTTTCTTTTTACTAAATTTAGCAGATGACCTTGATATAGCTTTCATAATTTCATCATTAATATCACTCAATAATAACAGCACCAACCACAGAAAATATCACAGAAATACACTTTTCACATAACCAGAAGATAGATTAAACTACCTATTTTATAATATCATAACCTACTGATTTTTTCAAGTAATAATAGCAGTTTCACTACTGACTATATACTCAGAGTAACTATCCAATAACACAACACACTATCTTAACTTTCTAACTATATGAAAAAGCAAAAATTACTGTTTAATAAATATAACTCAAACAATACACTCTAGACACAGTAATAATATCACCTTATTTAAGATAGCTAATTCTTCAGGAATTCCCCATAAATAGACTTCACAAATCTTAAAAGAAACCCAACTAAGCTTTATATTTAACCCATTTTTTTCTGAAAATTACGTAGATAACATATATTAACCACTGAATTGGTACACAACAAAAAAAACACGGTCAGATAAATATTACTGTTCAAACAGATTTAACAGCTAAAGAAAATGTAGCTTAAGCATAGAAAAAGCTAGAACAGCTACACAACTGTTATAAATACACGAAATAAAATAAAAAGGCTTAAAATTGTCTATATTAACATTAAAAACGGTTTCTCTAAATAAGACTTAAAGCAATTTAAAAATCTTGCTGCTAACACACCATCAATCACTCTATGATCTACAGACAATGTTATTGTCATAACATTTGAAATACACACTTGTTCACCAACAACTATTGCTTTTTTCTCAGAACACCCAACAGACATTATACAGGATTGTGGAGGATTAACAATTGCATAAAATTCTTTAATACCAAACATACCAAGATTAGAAACAGTAAAACCTCCACCTTGGAACTCCTCTGGTTTCAACTTGCCAGACTTAGCTTTAGTAGCTAATACTTTAACTTCACTTGATATTTCTAACAAAGACTTTTTATCTGCATTGAAAACAATTGGGGTAATAAGTCCATTATCAATAGATACAGCAACTGAAATATCAATACTATGAAATACAACTATTTTATCATCAGACCAAGATACATTAATTTCAGGAAATTTCTTAATGCTCATAGCAACAGCTTTAATAATGAAATCATTTACTGTAACTTTATTATCAAGATTTTCAGCATTAATTTCTAATCTTAGTTTTAATAGATCATCCACCAAACAATCTATCGAAATATAAAAATGAGGAATCGTTTGCTTAGAATGTACTAAACGTTCTGCTATTACTCTACGCATGCTACTAATTTCAGCAAAAGAACTTCCTCCCAAAGAATTAGAAACATTACCCTTTTGATTTACAATATCTAATATATCAGCTTTTATAATTCTTCCGTAAGGACCCGTTCCTTTTACTAAATTGATATCAACACACAGGTCGGAAGCAATCTTCTTGGCTAAAGGACTAATTTTAATTCTTTCACATGAATTAGAAGGACTATTTAACATCGCAGTATTTACCTGTTGATTAATCTGCGATACAACTGATCCATCTTTAGGAACATTATCACTACTTACAGCCTGTTGATTAATCTGCGATGTAACCGATCCATCTTTAGGAACATTATTACTCTTCTTATATGAATGAATTTCAACTAGATCTTGTTCATCTACAGCAATTAATGCTATCAATTGGTTCACTTGTACATTCTTGCTTCCTTCTTCAAAGAAAACTTTGCCCATGATACCATCTTCATCTGTATACTCAAATTCCATAACAGCTTTATCAGTTTCTATATCAGCTATTATATCACCTGACTTGACTACATCACCTTCTGACTTATACCATTTTCTTATAGTCCCACTTTTCATGGTTGGAGAAAGAGCAGGCATCAATACTTCTATTGGCATTCTTAACATCAAAAAAATCTTTTATACACCATTACAGTATTAGACATGTATTGTCAATCCAATTATAGGCACCATCTATTCTAAACAAATTGTTAGTGGTGTGGAATTGGGTAAGAAGTTGAGATTACCAGAACTTTTTGGTCTTACGACTAATTTAGTACTTACAAGCTCAGGTGAAAAAATGGGTAAAACTGCACAAGGTGCAGTGTGGCTGGATGGTAGTATGTATAATCCTGTTGATTATTGGCAATATTTTCGTAATGTTAAGGATGAGGATGTAGGTCGTTTTTTAAAGTTATTTACGGAGTTATCTCTTGATGAGATAAAAGAGTTGGAGCTTTTGCAGAGACATGAGATTAATGAAGCAAAGAAAATATTAGCTACTGAAGCTACTAAAAATATGTCGCGGAGAGCAAATTGCTCACAAGTATTGCTAATGATGCGCTTAAAGTAGGATAAATAACTTATACTCAAAACATGTTATTCCTAATTGTTCCGAATAAACCTAAGTTGAATTACTAAAATTATATCAAATCTGACACATAACTTATACAATACCTCCCCCTATGTATATTAATAATCTATCTATCAATTATCATCTATGCAAGCCACTTATGAATACCTTCAGTCATTAATATATATGTTAAACACATTTTATTTCTTGTAGTAGACAAAAAACTTGCTAATATTATTACATTTGTTTAACGTATAGAGACTTTGTGCTAGTCAGTAATCGTATTCAAGATATTTTGGGGTTTTACGAAAGCGAGAATCCAGGAGTAAAAGCAAATCTGATAAGAATGCTGTTACATGGTAAATTGGCTGGGAGTGGAAAGTTGTTGATATTACCTGTGGACCAAGGAATGGAACATGGGCCAACTAAGAGCTTTTCAAAAAATCCTCAATCTTATGATCCACATTACCATTTTAAATTAGCTATTGAAGGTGGGTTTAGTGCATATGCAGCTCCACTTGGTATGCTTGAAGCAGGAGCATCTACTTATGCTGGTCTTATACCTCTTATACTCAAACTAAATAGCTCTACGTTGCTTTCTCCAAAAAATAGTCTAGATCAAGTGGTAACTTCTTCTATCAAAGACGCGTTAAAGTTAGGATGTTCAGCTATAGGAATAACTATTTATCCAGGTTCTCATAATTTCTTTTCTATGATTCGAGAAACAAGAGACCTTATTGCAGAAGCAAAAGCAGCAGGGTTAGCAGTTGTAATATGGTCATACCCACGAGGGAATGATATTTCAAAACAAGGAGAAACAGCAATAGATATAGTAGCATACGCTGCACATATCGCAGCATCACTTGGAGCAAATATCATAAAAGTCAAGTTACCAACAAGTCACATAGAAAGAGATTCTATACCTTATGACATTTCATCTTTAGAAAAAAGGATAGAATATATAAAATTATCTTGCTTTGCACGAAGGAGATTAGTTGTCTTTTCAGGTGGAGAAACAAAAACTGATGAAGAATTATTTCAAGAGGTACAGTCAATAAAATTAGGTGGAGGGGATGGATCGATTATAGGACGTAATTCCTTCCAAAGATCAAAAAGTAATGCTATATCAATGATAGAAAAGATAGCAAAAATTTATAACAATTAGGCTAGGTGGCAGAATGGCTTATGCAGAGGACTGCAAATCCTTTTATATCGGTTCGATTCCGGTCCTGGCCTCCATTTCAACATAAGATAACTTTTTGTAAGATTTGATTGTAACAAGTTCTATTATTGAAATCCGCAATAAATTCTCGATGACCTTTAAAATATTACCCTCAAAACATGAAATAATATTTAAGCTATTGCTTGATAAAATACAACTTGTTGTTGGAATTATGTATTGAAAATTTTATCACAACACAAAAAAACTAAACATCTCAATGCAATACTATACACCTAGACAAAGTTTCTCAATTACTATACCAGAAAAATACTACGATTACTAATCGGAGAAGTTCTAATAAAACATTCAAAAGCTTTGTTAACAATGTTACATAAAGAAGTAGTTGTTATCATAAACAGCACTTACAATAACCCTAAGCTTTGCTGATACTATTAGATAAAGAAGTCGTTGCTATAAATATTGATGAATATGTTCCAACAGCTATACCAAAAGATACAATTATACTCAACTCTCTAACTGTACCCTGACACAATAACATTAAAGGAATAGATGCTAGCATAGTGGTACCAGACGTCAATATTGTTCTTGATAAAGTAGCGTTAATACTCATATTAATGATATCAGGCAGCTTTCTTTGTATTTTCTTCTTAAGTAATTCCCTAATTCTATCATATATTACTACTGAATCATTAACTGAATAACCAATAACTGTTAAGATTGCTGCAGTAGAAGAAAGATTAAACTCAATATTACATAAGCTAATTAACCCCAATGTTAAAACAACATCATGTATTAGAGCTAAAACACCACCTAATGCAAAACTCCACTGAAACCTTAACCACAAATATAAAAACATCCCTAACAATGAAAGTACTATTGCGCATAACCCTTCAAAAATCTGCTTATACCCAACTTGTGGCCCAACATAATCTATTTTCAAATAAGTTACTTCACCTAGTATTTCTTCTAATACACCTTTTATCTTTTCAATAGCATGCAATTGATTCGAATTTTTTTCACTCTTAAAACGAATCATTAATTCTTTATCATTATTTTTAAAACCTTGCACAGAGAAACCTATAAAACCATTCTCCTGCAGTTTTAGATTAACATTTCTAGTATCTATTTGATCTGCACGAAGTTCGATTATTATACCACCCGCAAAATCTGTACCAAAGTATATACCTTTAAGTAAAACAAGCAATATTGAAACAAGCATGAGAATACCACTACAAGATACAGCATATATCCTATACTTAGAAAAATTTATATTTATACCACTAAGAAAAACCACTACTCAAAACTATAAATTAACTCACTAAGACTATGTGATTTCCAATACTTATTCAAGAAAAAACACTTTTTCATAATGCAATAAACACTAAAAATGTATAATAATTATTTTTCCTATATCAAAAAATTTGACATAGTAGCTTTACTGATAATTTTCATTATACACGATTCTCAATAAGAATCACAGACCTTTCATCTTTAACATTGTAGGACATTTGGGAGAAATAGTAGCACCTGATTTTACGATGTAAATCACATTATAAATATAGATCTAAATCTATTTTAGGGTAAGCTTACATAAGTCATCACAAACACAAAAACGTTTCCTTCTACATAAGAAAAACTTGGTATATTGATTTATTCGTAATTTCTATCATTATACAATGTTTTAGACTAAGAATTATCAACATTTCATTTATATTACTTGTTGGGAGAAATAGTAGCACCTGATTTTACGATGTAAATCACATTATAAATATAGATCTAAATCTATTTTAGGGTAAGCTTACATAAGCCATCACAAACACAAAAACGTTTCCTTCTACATAGAAAACTTGGTATATTGATTTATTCGTAATTTCTATCATTATACAGTGTTTTAGACTAAGAATTATCAACATTTCATTTATATTACTTGTTGGGAGAAATAGTAGCACCTGGTTTTACGATGTAAATCACATTATAAATATAGATCTAAATCTATTTTAGGGTAAGCTTACATAAGCCATCACAAACACAAAAACGTTTCCTTCTACATAAGAAAACTTGGTATATTGATTTATTCGTAATTTCTATCATTATACAGTGTTTTAGACTAAGAATTATCAACATTTCATTTATATTACTTGTTGGGAGAAATAGTAGCACCTGGTTTTACGATGTAAATCACATTATAAATATAGATCTAAATCTATTTTAGGGTAAGCTTACATAAGTCATCACAAACACAAAAACGTTTCCTTCTACATAAGAAAAACTTGGTATATTGATTTATTCGTAATTTCTATCATTATACAGTGTTTTAGACTAAGAATTATCAACATTTCATTTATATTACTTGTTGGGAGAAATAGTAGCACCTGGTTTTACGATGTAAATCACATTATAAATATAGATCTAAATCTATTTTAGGGTAAGCTTACATAAGTCATCACAAACACAAAAACGTTTCCCTTCTACATAGAAACTATATATATTAATTTATTTATAATTTCTATCATTATACAGTGTCTTACATTAAGAATTATAAGCATTTCATTTACAACATTGTAGGCTATTTGGGAGAAATAGTAATAATCTGGTTTTTAAAGTGCAAAAGATATCACATTATAAAACATAGGTACAAATGTGTTCTAGGAGAAACAGATATAATTGCTCTTAAGAACAAATACTTAGTTTTCATAGAAGTTAAAACCAGTATACTTGGATCAGAAATTCCTATCACCAACAAACAACAAAAATCTATTGTCAGAGTAGCAAAATACTTTATTACGTATCATACAAAATTTGAAGAATACAACATAAGATTTGATTTATATTTTCTTTCACTTTCAAAAGGATTGATACATATCCCACATGCTTGGCAAGAACTTTAACTTGCTTTGATTAACCCATTATTTTAAATCTTCGCAAAACACTAACTAAAGCTTGAGTTAATTCACTTATCATTTCATCCGTATGAAAAGGTGTTGGAGTAATTCTTAATCTTTCCGTACCTACAGGTACAGTAGGATAATTAATAGACTGTATATATATCTTGTATTCCTTAAGCAATACCTGTGAAATATTCTTACAAGCCATTGAATTACCTATAATAACAGGAATGATATGTGTGTCTGTTTTAACAAAATTAATCCCAACCTTGGAGAAAGACTCCTTTACTTTACTCACAACTTCACGTTGCTTTTCCCTCTCAATAGAACTATTTTTCAAATGTTCAACACTTATTCTAGCAGATGATGCAATAAGCGGTGATAATGCTGTAGTAAAAATAAAGCCAGGAGCAAAACTTCTAATAACATCCACTAAATTTTTTGATCCAGCAATATATCCTCCCATAACCCCAAAAGCCTTGGAAAGCGTTCCTTGAATGATTGTAATTCTATCAGATATGTTCTCCTGCTCTGATATACCCCCACCACGATTTCCATACATACCAACTGCATGAACTTCATCTAAATAAGTTATTGCATTATATTTATCAGCTAAATCACAAATCTTAGAAATTGGAGCTACATCTCCATCCATAGAATATAAAGATTCAAATATTATAATTTTAGGCACAGATATATCAACAGACTTCAATAAATCTTCAAGATGGCTAACATCATTGTGCTTGAATATATATTTTGCTCTATTACTACCTCTGATTCCTTCTATCATAGAAGAATGATTTTTTTCATCTGAAAAAACTACAATATCTGGAATCACAGAAAGCAATGTACTGATAGTAGTCTGATTTGCAACATAACCACATACAAAAGTTAAAGCAGCGGGTTTCTTATGTAAATCTGCTAATGACTCTTCAAGTTCAATAATTTCTTTTGTAGTTCCAGAAATATTCCTTGTACCACCAGCACCTACACTACTACTATAATTCTTGATAGCAAGAATCACATGTTCATTTTGCCCCATACCTAAATAATCATTGCTACACCATAGAGTAACTACATTATTTACACCACATTCAATAGCATAAGGAAATTGGCCAGGAATACGTGAAAACCCAGTAAATTCTCTATACCGACCTTCATCTTTTATATGCTTAATTCGGTTAAAAAAGATTTCTTCATAATTTACCATAATTACTTTCACCCTGTGCTTTAATATAAAACCTAATCAAAAATCACTCCTCTAACATTATCTTTAAATGACGCTTTTTCCCACAACTCAACTTAACATAGTATGTATTGCAAAAGTCCTTTAAAGATAACTTGTAATTCATATCTACCAAAACTACATCATTAATTTTACATCCTCTACCATTAATCAATCTTCTGGCACTACTACTAGTTTTTTCCATTCCAGATATTTGAAGTAATTTTATTATAGGTAATCCTAACTCCACATCACATTTACTCACATAAAAAGCTGATAAACCTGAATCATCATTATGTTCAAAAACTTTAAGCGCGTCATTAGCAATACTTTGAGCAATTTGCTTTCCGTGACATATTTTAGTAGCTTCAGTAGCTAATATTTTCTTTGCTTCATTAATCTCATGTCCCTGCAAAAGCTCCAACTCTTTTATCTCATCAAGAGATAACTCCGTAAATAACTTTAAAAAACGACCTACATCCTCATCCTTAACATTACGAAAATATTGCCAATAATCAACAGGATTATACATACTACCATCCAGCCACACTGCACCTTGTGCAGTTTTACCCATTTTTTCACCTGAGCTTGTAAGTACTAAATTAGTCGTAAGACCAAAAAGTTCTGGTAATTTCAACTTCCTACCCAATTCCACACCACTAACAATATTACCCCATTGATCAGAGCCACCTATTTGTAACAAACAATTATGACGCCGATTTAACTCCACAAAATCATATGACTGTAACAACATGTAATTAAATTCTAAAAAGCTAAGATTTTGTTCTCTTTCCAAACGCAATCTTACACTATCAAAAGTCAACATGTTGTTTACGGAAAAATGTTTACCTATATCTCTTAAAAACTCTATATAATTTAAATCATCTAACCATTCAGTGTTACGTACTAACAACGCATCGTGTGTTCCATTGCCAAATACAATAAATTTCTTTAATACTTCACAAATACCTAATGTATTCTCCTCAATCTCATTAGCAGACAGCATTACTCGTGACTTATCCTTACCAGAAGGATCACCTATTTTAGTTGTCCCATCTCCTAACAATACTATCGGTTTATGACCAAATTTTTGAAGGTACCTTAAAACCATAATCTGCACCAAACTACCAATATGTAAACTTTTAGCAGTACAATCAAATCCTATGTACACACGTATACATTGTTGGGCCATTAATTGATCTAAGGCACTAACGTTAGTACATTGATTAAAATATCCTCGAGAATACAAAACGCTTAAGAACTGAGACTTGAATTTCATTTTAGAAACAGATTATTAAAAAACCAGTGATCCCGGCGCGAATCGAACGCGCGACCTACTGATTAAAAGTCAGACGCTCTACCGAACTGAGCTACGGGATCTCAACCAAAAATATATTATATATCCACAATGTATATTGAACCATTTTCCTAAAATTAAGTAAAGGTTTTTCTTAATAGAATAGCAATACAATTCAAGTAAATATACATAGCAGGACAAATTAATCTCTAATAAACCATAAATTATAAATTATGCATATTGCAAAACAACAAAAAACTTGATATCCTATCTGTTTTCAAGCCGGGTAATTTTATTATGTTCCTTTCTATAGAGGATACTTTAGACTACATAAAAAAAAATGCAATAAATTTTATTGATTTAAGGTTTACAGGTTCTAATGGCAAATGGCACCATATAACACGTAGTGCAGAGACTACAGACGCACAAGTGTTGTCAGCAGGGATTAATTTTGATAGTTCATCGATTCCTGGATGGCAGTCAATAGAAAAATCAGATATGATATTATTACCGGATATAAGTACAGCCTTTATTGATCCATTTTCTGCCCAATCAACATTAGTCATAATATGCAATATAGTAGATCCATATAATCAATCCCCATATTCTAAAGACCCACGATACACAGCACAAAAAGCATCTAAATACATGCTATCTACAGGCATTGCTGATAAGTGTTATTTTGGACCAGAAGTAGAGTTTTTTATATTTGACAATGTACAATTTCACACAGGAATGTATAATTCTTACTTTAAGATAGATTCTGCAGAACACGATACTCCATTCCAAAAAAGAGAATTTTCTAACAGTCACCGCCCAAAAGCTAGAGGTGGTTACATGCCCACTCCTCCTACTGATTCATTACATGACATTCGCTCGGAAATGTTAACAATGTTCAAAGAAGTAGGTATAATACCCTTAATACATCACCATGAAGTCGCTGCATCACAATGTGAAGTCGGATTCCAGCATGATGAATTACTCCTTAGCGCAGATAATGTGCAAAAGTGTAAGTATATAGTGAATGGAGTTGCATCGTCTTATGGTAAAACTACAACCTTTATGCCAAAACCGGTAATACAAGACAATGGTAGCGGTATGCATTGTCATCAGTCCTTATGGAAAGATAATGTTAATCTTTTTGTTAATCCTGATGGCAGCATATCAGAAACCTGCTTATATTATATAGGTGGGATTATTAAATATGGCAAAGCTATCAACGCATTTGCAAATCCTTCAACAAACAGCTACAAAAGGTTAGTACCACATTTTGAAGCACCAACTTGGTTGACTTATTCATATGAAAATAGGTCTTCTGCTATCCGCATACCATACGCATCAAAGAATGATACTAATGCTAAAAGGATAGAAGTACGCTTTCCCGATCCACTTGCAAATCCATACCTGTGTTTTTCTGCACAGTTAATGGCTGGATTGTATGGTATACAAAATAAAGTTCATCCTGGACCAGCAATAGATAAGAATTTATACTCACTAGATAAAACAGAACTACAACAATTAACCTCTGTAGCAAGTTCTCTCGAAGAAGCATTAGAATGTTTAGATAATAATAGAGAATTTCTGTTAGTAGGGAACGTATTTACTAATGATCAAATTGATTCATATATAAATCTTAAAATGCTAGAAGCAAAAGATCTACAGTTACATCCACATCCCATTGAATTTATAAATTATTATAACTCTTAAACAAATTAACGTTGTATTTGTTATGCGGTTAGTGAGCCATGTTTATATACAAAATTTCAGAATTGGGGATGCAATTAATAAATCATTGGATTATTATTAAGTAAGAAGGTCTTTATTTGCATTCATAATTTCACAATATATATTCAAACCCCAATGCAACATACTAACTCAATACATGCAATTATAAAAATTTGGATACCTATTAAACATGACAAACAACTTTAATAATACATTTCTACAACTAAAGTCACTAGTCCAACAAGACTTAGAAGAAATGGAATTTCTAATTTCACACCAAAATGATAAACACATTGCTTTAATTACAGAAATTATATATCACTTAATTAAATCTGGAGGAAAGAGGATACGTCCTATAATTTTTTTTATCATATGTAAGATGCTAAATTGTAATAATGCAAATAAAATACTAATTGCAGCAGCTATTGAATTCATACACAATGCCACATTGTTACATGATGATGTTATCGATGAAAGTGATATAAGAAGAGGAATAAAAACATCCAATTTTATATGGGGAAACAAAGCAAGTATCCTAGTAGGAGACTTCTTACTCGCTGTATCTTTTCAATGGCTTATAGAGTGTAAGGATCTGAATATATTATCTATACTATCTCAAACATCTAATACTATTATAGTTGGAGAAGTACAACAAATGATATCTAGTCACGATATAAACCTTTCCAAGGAAAAATACATAGAAATCATTTCTGCAAAAACAGCCTCTTTATTTGGAGCAACATGTGAATCTGCTGCAACTCTAGCCCAAGTAACCAATAAGGAAAAAGAAGCATTAAAAAATTTTGGAAACAACTTTGGTATTTCCTTTCAAATCATGGACGATATTTTAGATTATACAGCCTCAGAAGAACAATTTGGTAAAAAACTAGGAAATGATCTTTTTACAGGCAAAACTACCTTGCCTGTTATTATTGCATATCAAAATGCAACATCAAAAGAAAAAAAATTCTGGGACCAAATATCTGTAAATTCAAACTTAGAGCAAGCTATATCCTACATTAAATCTCATAATGCGATTGAAAAATCAATAGATATTGCAACAATCTATGTAAATCAGGCAAAATCATGTTTAAATATTTTTGCAGAGTCAAACTATAAAATGCATCTAAACAAACTACTAGATTGTATTCTACATAGAGGATATTAAACAGATAAATATTTCGCAGCTATATTCAAATAAATTGAGGATTTAAAGACAAGTAAGGCTAGTAATATATTTAAATTTACATAATTTTCTTAGCAATATCTATTTCTTCAATATCTAAATGTGATAACAATATACTTTTTATAGTTCGTTCCTCTTGATTCATTATCTCATCATTGATACGATTAGAATATTGAGCATACAGAAAACAACACAAACTAACACTTGCAAAAAATACACTAGATATCACTGAAAATAACACAGACCTATATACACCTTGCTCAAGACCGAAAATAGACTTGACTTTGAATCCTAAAACAACATTTACCACACATAAGGTTAAAAATAGCGTCAAGACAAGTAAAAACAAAAATTTAAAATCACCACGCTCATTCTTAATAGCCTCATAGGTCGCTTTAGCATTAGACACTGCAGCAAATTTACAAGACATTAAGTCATACATACGTTTTGTAAGAGCATATAATACATGACCAAACCTATTGTAACCAACAATTTTATACTGATCTGAAAAACATAAATTTACACACAGAGCATGTTGTGCATCAACTCTAGAATCATATATGGGTAATCTACTGCTCACTTGAGAAAAATCTCTAAATAAAGCTTCAAGGTTCTTATTAGATATGCTTGTCATATTAGCGTGTATTATATCATACACAGTATGCCCTAAACTATTTTTGACTTCACACAACTGGTCAAAAGATACCATAGTTAGCAATAATCGATAAGACTCTATACATTCCACTATGTAAGCCTTAACTTCTTTGACTAACATTTTCTGATTTTGTACGGATATTCTAAGTTTACATTTTATCGCATTTATATTCATTTTATTGTTTACAATCGGTTTCAGATTCTTATTCATATCATTCTGATATAGTACGTTATAAGCTGAAAGCACCTTTGCAAAACTAATAAAATACATATATGACATAACATGTAATGGAGTATCTCCATGAGCATTTTGTTGTGTAAATATCAATGGTGCATTTTTTGCAAAGTACTGTATAACAATATAATTCATATATGGGGCACATGCTGCATAATGCATTGGGTTATTACCATAATTGTCTGGTTCACCAACCATTTCAATTCTTTCATAGACTAATAATTGTATTATTTCACATAAAAAATTTTCTTGCTTTCTTTGATTACACATATTTACAGCATAATGCATAGAATTCCTACCTTGAGCATCAAGCTTATATTGAGAGAAACTCATTAAAAATGTTCTTACTAGCAAATATGAGGAATCCGCACACTCAGACTCATCAATTAGAAAATACAATTGAACTAAAGCACTCATCATATCCCCAGGAAGTCTAGCATCACCAGATCCATTTGAAGAAGATAAAAATTCAGAAACCTGCTGAACAGAAATCCTTTGTTCTGCAACAGCCGTATTAATTTTACCAGCTAAGATCTCTACAGCGCGCCTTACAGAATCAAACATCTCTATTTTGCATTGCTGTATAACCTCCGGATCTGTTTCTTCTTGGGAAGTTTCATTACCAATAATATTTAATAAAGTTTCGCATACTCTATTAGAAACAGATTGATATGCAAGTTTTAACTTATTGGACATTTCTCTCAGTTCAGTAGCCTGACAACCTGCAACCTGACTTTCATCTATACTAGATTGCCTAATTGCCCTCAGCAGCACTGTTTTAAGTCTATCTTTTATAGTATTAATAGAGTTATCTTGAATTCCAGATATATCATACAATGACATAATTAAATAATAGAATACTGAACCAAGCTCATCTTTCAACAACAGAACATCCTCAGCTTCTAGAGATTCTAGTGTCTTTAAAAACGATACATTATGTGCTAATATTTCACTAAATAAGACAGGCCGAGTATATTGTGTTATAGCCATCTTACGAATAATTAACACATTAACACCCTCCTAATATAGAACTCACTCATTGTATTCAAAATCAAAAGTATCAACTTCGACATATAAAATCTTTGACATACTGATTATCTATATTTTTTATATTCCTGACAGACTCACATGCAATAATCTTTCCATCATATAACACAGCTATTTTACTCGCAATCTTAAAAGCACTACTAATATCATGAGTAATAGTAATAACTGTTAAATTAAATTCTTTATGACACTTTATTATAATTTCATTCACAACATCAGACATTATTGGATCCAACCCTGAAGTTGGTTCATCAAGGATCATAATTTTAGGCTCACTAACAATAGCTCTGGCCAATGCTATTCTCTTTTTCATACCACCAGATAACTCAATAGGATATCTATCCAATACATCACTACTCAACCCTACCAAATTCAATCCAGATGCAGCAATACTCCTTGATAACCGTTTATCACGATTAAATCTATAATGTAAGTTAAAAGCAATATTTTCACATACCGTTAAACTATCAAACAACGCACAATTTTGAAATAAAACCCCAAAATTTTTAATCAAGCTTTTATTATGTCTAATATCAACACCACTAACAATCACTTTACCAGAAGTAGGAGTTATCAAACCTAGTATTGTTTTTGTTAACACAGACTTTCCACTACCTGACTCCCCAACAATAACTAATGATTCCCCATATGCAATATCAAGATTTATTCCCTTCAATACTCGATGTCCATGAAAATCTACATGTAAATCAGATAAAGAAATATAATTCATAAAATCAACTACTATGAATAAAATACAGTAAT
This sequence comes from Ehrlichia muris AS145, assembly GCF_000508225.1. GTDB lineage: Bacteria > Pseudomonadota > Alphaproteobacteria > Rickettsiales > Anaplasmataceae > Ehrlichia > Ehrlichia muris. The sequence continues at coordinate 50,876 of NC_023063.1, read as the reverse complement.
AATATAATTAAACAAGATGATAAACATGGATGATACAACAACAACATAAGTAGTGGCCAATCCAACCCCTCTAGCTCCACCACTACAATAATAACCACTATAACATCCCATAAAGGATACTATAAAACCAAATACTGTCGCTTTAACTAAACCCAAGATAATATCTCGAACATGCAAAAACTGCATCACTCCTTTTATATACATTTCAGAAGTATATCCCAACTGATATGAACCAACAATATACCCACCGTAAGCACCAATTAAGTCAGTACATACAATCAACATAGGCATAGCAATCATTGCAGAAACAATACGAGGAACAATTAAATATTTAAATGGATGAGTATCTAATGTAAACAAAGCATCTATTTGCTCAGTAATACGCATAGTACCTATTTCAGCAGCAATAGCTGCTCCCACACGTCCTGCAATAATAAGGCCAATCAATACTGGTCCTAATTCCCTTACAATAGCGACAACTACTATTCCAGAAGCAAAATCACTTGAAACATCATTATGTATTATTAGAGAATTCTGTAAAATTAACACTGCACCAGTAAACATTGCAGTAATACCAACTATAGGTAATGAGAAAAAGAATATTTCTATAAATTGTTTTAATAGAACCCCATAGTAATAAGGAGGCATAAAACAATTATATATAAACTTTACAAAAAAAATAAAAGAATGTCCTATATTAAAAACTACACTAATTACGTACCTACCAATAGTTTGCAACAAACAAAATGGCATTAAATGTAAACGTAAAAAGCGCATAACAATACACCACATCTTTTCAAGTAGCAACATAAATAAACTTCATACCACACGACTTACTTTAATTAGTTATAACAAAACCTTTAGCTGTAAATCAGCATAAAATTACATTAAACCTTATTGAAATGAGATATATCTAATTAATTAATATATTAAATAAACTCCTTAAGTAAGTCAGTATAACAAAAAACCTGTCTTTACAAAACTACAATTTTATAAATCATAAACATTTGAAACAAATACTAAAATATTAAATATATATACTCATAAATTAAATCATGTTAGTGATTTATATGAGACTCAATCCAAGATTACATATAATACATTAATATAAAAAATTTAAGATTTTATAAAATTACTCACATATATTATAGTACAACACCTGTTTTAGCTTATTTCGTACAATGTTATACTATAGATATTACCACGTATATCCTGATTTGTTTCAAAATAATAATAGGACACATATCAGCTTAGATACATATCTTACCAATTACAATAAACATAATATGAAAAACCCTATAAACAAGACTTAAGTTGCTGTACGTAATCTAACATATTAGCTGCCTTAAAAATTGCAGACCCAACAACTAAAATATCTGCACCAGCTTCAATTACACTTTTAGCATTCCCAATATTAATACCACCATCTACAGCTATTTTAGTTTTTAATGAATACTTCTCTATCATGTCACGAACACATGAAATTTTATCCAACTGAGATGCAATAAATTGCTGTCCCCCAAAACCAGGATTTACCGTCATAATTAACACAAGATCAAGTTCAAAAATAATATACTCTAAAATATTATAGTGAGACGTTGGCACAAGAGATAATCCAACACTTCTTTTATAAGATTTAATCTTCTTTATTACACGATCTAAGTGTATATCAGATTCCGCATGAACAGTAATCATATCTGCTCCTGCATCAACAAAAGCTTCTATATAATTACTAGGAGAATTAATCATGAGATGCACATCAAACGGAATAGTTGTATATTTCCTTATCGCAGAAATGACAAGAGGTCCTATAGTAATATTAGGTACAAAATTACCATCCATCACATCTATGTGGATATAATCTACACTTGCATCTACCAGCATCTCTACTGATTTACCTAAATTAGCAAAATCTGCTGATAGTATAGAACTAGATATTTCTACAACTTTTGTTTTATTAAAATTATTTTTTTTTGCTAACACGTGAATTTTGATAATGAAACATATAGTTTACAGTCTATTGAATTCCATATAATTTTCAAGCATGTAGAAAAACAATAAATACTTTTGATCTTTTTTGATAGAATTTGAGATTACACATACTATAAAGAAATCACATCAAATCCAGTAAAAATCACATACAATCCAACTGCAATTACTATCCTAATAATCTAAGCTAAAAATGTTTAAAGCAAGCTTCTTATAAAATTAGTGACTAAATATTTTTAATTCACTCCTTAATACAATCCATGCAAATAAATACTCTTAATCTATAATTTACGAAAATTACAGCAATATAACTTTAATTCATGACACTAGAATATTAAGTTATTTCACATCACCACTATCTTAACAATAACATTACATTTTTTTAAGCTAACAAAATATAGTATTATCACAATTATATTAAAGCTATTTTTACTATATAGTATTTAAATCAATACTAATCAACTCCAATGGAACTGATCCTAAATAACTCTAGCGTCAACATCAAACACATAACTAAAGTCTACTGTCTTTACTATATGACACTAAATAGTACTATCAACTCCAATGGAACTGATCCTAAATAACTCTAGCGTCAACATCAAACACATAACTAAAGTCTACTGTCTTTACTATATGACACTAAATAGTACTATCAACTCCAATGGAACTGATCCTAAATAACTCTAGCGTCAACATCAAACACATAACTAAAGTCTACTGTCTTTACTATATGACACTAAATAGTACTATCAACTCCAATGGAACTGATCCTAAATAACTCTAGCGTCAACATCAAATACATAACCAAAGTCTACTGTCTTTACTATATGACACTAAATAGTACTATCAACTCCAATGGAACTGATCCTAAATAACTCTAGCGTCAACATCAAACACATAACTAAAGTCTACTGTCTTTACTATATGGGATTAGATCAGCCCAATTATCTCCTACAGAGACATCAACTTTTAATGGTACTGACAACTTAATCACGCCTTCCATTACTTCTGTTATGATTTCTATTGTGTAATCTACATATTCTTCTAAAACTTCAAATAGCAATTCATCATGCACTTGCAGTATAAGTGAACCATTTGTAACTCTATCAAACAAGCGAATCATTGACATTTTTATTATATCAGCTGATGTCCCTTGCAAAGGAGCATTAATAGCTGCCCTTTCAGAGAAATTTCTCGCCATAACATTACTGCTATTAATATCTTTTATAAAACATTTTCTACCAAAAATAGTTCTAGTATAACCATGAGTTTTTGCATAAATCTTAATATTATCAATATAAGATTGAATTTCCGGATATGACTTAAAATAGTTATCAATATATGCACTTGCTTCGGACTTAGAAATACCAAGCTGTTTAGCTAAACCAAACGCACTCATACCATAAATTATACCAAAATTTATTGATTTTGCCTTTCTTCTTAAGTTTTTATCTAAATTTTGGGTGCCAAATATCTGTTTTGCTGTTATTGAATGTATATCTTGATCTAAGAAAAATGCATCTTTAAATGCCTGTACATCAGCTATGTGTGCTATTATTCGCAGTTCTATTTGTGAATAATCAGCAGAAATTAGCTTGTATCCTCTTTTTGCAACAAACGCTCTTCTTATAGCAGTACCTTCCTCACTCCTAATTGGAATATTCTGTAAATTTGGATTGCTTGAACTCAACCTACCAGTAGCAGTTGATATCATAGAGTAAAAAGTATGTATTCTTCCACTATTACTATCTATCTGCTTCCCTAAAGCATCAGTATAAGTACCTTTTAACTTGGTAAAATGACGCCATTTTAATACTTTATCCGCTATCTCAACTTCATTGAATACAAGATCATTTAAAACTTCAGCATCTGTACTATAATTACCTGAACTTAATTTCTTCCCCTTCTTTATACCCATCTTATCAAATAAGACACTTCCTAACTGTTTTGAAGATGCAATATTAAACTCTGTTCCTGAAAGTCCATATATTTCACTTTCTAGCATATCGATATTCTCTGAAAAAGTAGACGACAATGTTTTTAAAATATCAATATTAATCAATACACCAGTCTTCTCCATGCTATCTAACACATGAATCAATGGTTTCTCAATTCTTTCATAGATAGTATACAATTGATTTGTAAATAACCCCTTCTTAAATAGCTCATGCAACAACAATAAAGTCGTAGCTTCTACGTTAGTAACATCCTGCTTAACATTATAACTAACTAGATTTTGTAATGAATGATTATGGATACTTGGATTTAGAACATACGACATTATCATAATATCATCAAAAGCTATAATATTCACATCAGGAATAATTTTCAACAATGTCTTTACATCATATATTACTTTTAACACATAATTTAAACTAAGCACTGATTTAATAAACTCTAATGCACTATCTATATGATCTTTATCAATATGGAGCAATACGTCTTTCCTATAGGATAAAGAAATGCTATCAATAGTATTATCGGTTGCTTCTATATGTAAGGCCATTATTCCTTCACTTTTACAGTTTTCAATAAATACCTTAAGTGACTCAGCAGAGTAGTGTATAACCTTGCTATCAATCATAGTATCACTACTATAATGAGAATCTTGGTTAGTAGATGAGGTGGTTGTTTTTAAAATCTTATTAACTTTACTTCCTAAAGAATGCAATTCATACTTCTTAAAAAATTCTACTAATTCTTGTATCTTAGAAACCTGAAAAACATATTTTTCTATATCCCCACATATATCTATCTTGTCATCCAAAATTACCAATTTACGAGATAATATCGCCTGACTACTATACTGCACTATTGATTCACGACATCTATTTGTTTTAATTTCATGTGCACGCAATAACAAATCATCTAATGACTTAAACTCATTAAGCAACCTCGCTGCTGTTTTAACTCCAATACCTGGAACCCCAGGTATATTATCTGATGCATCTCCTGTCAAAGATAAGAAATCCAACAACTGACTCGATGATATGCCAAATTTACTTTGTACATCCTCTTCCTTAATGTATTTATTTTTCATCGGATCAAATATACAAATACCGTATTTTAAAAGTTGTAATAAATCTTTATCTGATGTTACAACCGTCACTTTAATATCTTGTAATTTGCAATATTTTTTACTTAAAGTCGCTATTACATCATCCGCCTCATATCCTACCACCTCCTCAGAAGCTATGTTAAAAGCACTGACGGCTTCTCTTAACAATGAAAATTGTGATATTAAGTCATCAGGAAGTTTAGGACGATTGCTTTTATATTCTGGATATATATCATGACGAAAATTTTTACTACCAGTATCAAATACAACAACTAAATAATCAGTTTTATGTTTTTCTATATACTTTAAAAAATATTTATAAAACCATAAACCCCACCAATAGGCAATCCATAAGATGTTCTAAGATTTGGTAAAGCATAGTATGCTCTGAAGAGTAGCCCATAAGCATCTATAATTGTAAAAACACGCATTATTTAAACATGCTATATAAAATCTACAAATTCTACACTTTACAATCTTATTAGTACACACAATTCCACAATCAAACGGATTATAAAACTTGTGCAGTTTTCACTGGACTTAAAGCATAGTAGAATTCTATACAATAACAATTAATCATGCAGATTAAAATCTCTTATATCTTTAATATAGAACAACATACCATAAAAAAACATGTTTACATATAAACAACACGAAATTAATTAGAAAAAGTTTTTTCAACAAAATTATCTCTTATTTAATAAAATCACATTAATATTTTTAGTAAGTACAATTATGGGTATACTAAATATGACAAACACAAACAACACTGGGACAACACAAAAAAGTAGAGCTACCCCAAGAAAGACAACCACTAGAAATAAGAATAAACTTGAAAGCCTTGACACCAATAACATTACTCAAGCGGCAGCATCAGATAAACAAACACAGAATAGCGATACTACTTTAAATAATATGGATTTCATTAATCTTAAAAAAGTAGAATCCGATGATGCAGAAATAATATATAAATCAAATACTTCTAAACAATCTAGTTTCCTCAAAGATCTATGGCATTCACTCAAAGAGTATTTTTCATCAACACAGTAATCTAACCTTTTTAGATCAGGTTTTTTTACTAGCCATACATTGAGTTCAAACTTGTGTATATGTAAGCATTTTATATAAGAAACTTAAAATTCACAAATCGATGGGCAGTAGTAAATATAAAGTACCAAGTATACACAAGCAAAAACTATTGACATTAAATATATTTTATGTTGAAATGCCGTTTTCCTTATTATCTCGTTTACATAAGAAGGCATTTTCCAGTGAAGACTTCAAGTAATAAAAAAAGCAAAAATTACATCTTATTAGTCTTACTAATAATTTTAGTAGTTATACTGTTTTTTACATCAATAGTAAGAGTTAAATTCTAGAGTTAGGTTATAAAATGTCATGAATAAATCAAGTACTTGTTCTTTTACAGATCTTAATTTACATACGAAGGAAGAGCTAACGACAATCTTAAACTATGGCTCTACAATTAAAAAAAATCCTAACTTATATAGAAAGCATTTACTAAATAAAAATGTAGCTTTAATATTCCTTCAGCCATCAACCCGTACAAGAATATCATTTGAAGTTGGAGTTAATCAATTAGGTGGAAATGCTATTATTCTTAATGAAAAAGATACTCAACTAGCAAGAGGTGAATCTATTTATGATACAGCTAAAGTTCTATCAAGATATGTTGATTTAATAGTAATAAGAATACTAGAACATAATTCTCTACTTGAATTAGATAAGCACAGCACAGTCCCAATAATTAACAGTCTTACACAACATAGTCATCCATGCCAAGTTCTAGCTGACATTATGACTTACGAAGAAAAAATGGGTCCTATAGAAAATTCTACAGTAAGTTGGATTGGAGACTTCAATAACATGCTCGTATCTTGGATACACGCTGCAACAGTATTAAACTTTAAACTAAACATCTCAACTTTAGAATACTCAGAAAATCTTGATTTATTACTCAAACAGGCAAAAGAGAAAGGCAATAATATTACATACGATAAAAATCCTTATAATATCATTCCAGATGCAGATATCATTACTACAGACTCCTGGGTTTCAATGGGCTTTGAAAATAAAATCAAAACTGAATTTTTTAAATACCAAGTTAATGCTAATCTTCTCAAAAAAGCTAAACCCAACTATATGTTTTTGCATTGTTTACCTGCACACAGAGAAGAAGAAGTAACATCTGAAATAATAGATGGACCAAATTCATACGTATTTGACGAAGCAGAAAACAGATTACATATTCAAAAAGCAATTATGTTATGGTGCTTAAATCTGTTATAAGACAAGCCTATATTGCTACATACTTTAAGTTAAGTCCATACAATTAAAAGTTTTTAAAATAATAAAATAAATCTCTTGCAGTATGACAACTTCTTCAGAAGTAACAGACTAACACTATAACTGAAGACAAATACACAGATCTTACAGACAGTCTATTTTCCACTTCCTTATAAGAACATATGAACTTTATTATTATATAAGAAGCTTTTAAACGATGAATAAAATCAATTACAGAACTCACAAATAAACTACAAGACAATAAGTATTCACCCAATACAGCTTTACAATTCAAAAATTAATATGAAATCTTCATAGTTATTTCATATAACAAGTGCGTAGTCCTTGCAGAAAAAATTGATATAAGTATAAAATTTCCACTCTAAGTAAAAAAAGGAATATTATTAGATGTCATCTGTAGAAAAATCTTACATACACAATTTGCGGCTAGTAAATTTTCGTAACTACTTAAACCTTGAGTTAGATACTTCTAGTAAGTCAGTCGTATTACTTGGAAAAAATGGTGTAGGAAAAACAAATATATTAGAAGCAATTTCTCTACTATCAAAAGGTACTGGTATCAGAGGAGTTAACACAGAAAGTATGCAAAACAGTGCATCTAACGCTCCATGGAGCGTTTCATATCAAATTCATACACAAAATGGTATCTATCCAATTGCAATTTCACGAAATAATAATAAACGCACTATTCTAATCAGTAATAAGAACCAAAGCTACATTACATTACATAAAATTACAAATGTCATATGGTTGATACCACAATTAGATCATATCTTCTTAAAATCACAAAGTGAAAGATTAAGATTTTTCGACAGAATAGCACATATCTTCGACACAAAATACGCTACATATATTATAAAATACAACAAGGCAAAACAAGAACGCAGCAAATTATTACATAATAACTCTATAGACAATTTCTGGTTATCCAGTTTAGAGAGTATCATTGCAGATAATGGAATGAACATTGCACGAATAAGATTCAATGTTTTACAAATATTACAAAATATCTTATCTCAAAACAGTAAATCCCATGCTTTTTTTAAAGCAATTATAAAAATCCAAAGTCAAGTATCTGATTTATTAAATCAAGAAAATTCCGTTGAGCTATACAAAGAACATTTAAAGAACAATAGAACTAAAGATTCATTAAGTAATCTAGTAAATTTCGGAGTCCATAATGATAACTTTCAAATATTTCATTTAGAAAAAAACTTAATAGCTAATCATTGTTCAACCGGAGAACAAAAAATTCTATTATTATCATTAATTTTATCTTCTGTCTTAGCAAAACAAAACATTGAAGAATATCCAATCTTATTACTAGATGACGTAATGTCCCATTTAGACGCACACCATCAAGAAAAATTACTAGAAACCATAAGAAATATAAAATGCCAAGTATGGTTGACAGATATCGATCTTACACAACAAAACTTTACAAAATATAGAGAACATTTTAAGTTTTTTCATGTAGCAAACAATACAATAACTCACAATAATATTTAATGTACCATAAAACATATTTGCACTTTCAAGCAATCACAATTCTTACTAAACATAAATCTAAATAATTCTTTTTAGAAGATGACACTTATACATAAAATATTCTATAAATCATACCAAACACAGTAGAAATATATTTTACGCTTTATACACATAATTACTGCATCCACATAAAATTTCCTAACAAAATAATCAAAAATCCCCATAGTGTTCTTGTTCATCTTAATAAATATCACACATATCATTAACTCACATTCTAAATAATCAAATTAATAATAGCTGACAACTGTTTATTGAAATAGTCTTGATTTAAAAATTATATAAAACCGAATTTATCAGTATCTCTGTACATACCAAACTAATTGCTAGCTTATTTGTAGCACACTACAACATATGTTCAAAACAAATTTATTTAGAACACAATTTAAATCCCAGATTTTTGAGAGTATTTGTATAAATATTCTTACATTGTAACCTTGATCCATTACAAACTTTCTAAACAGTTTCTCAACATAAACACTAAATAACTACCCCCCACCCCACACACACACTTCTCATACGCATCAAACTTTAGCACACCCTAAAGCATATTTTGTATAAAAAACACACTATTTTCGCATTATAAAGTATCAAAATAACGCTTAATCTGTTTTAAATCTTCCCACAAGCAATACGTTTCTGCATTAGTTGACGTAATAAGTATGATGGATGGAATATAATAGCTGTAGTAATACTATGCTGAAAAAATTGTATAAAAACACACTATTTTCACATTATAAAGTATCAAAATAACGCTTAATCTGTTTTAAATCTTCCCACAAGCAATACGTTTCTGCATTAGTTGACGTAATAAGTATGATGGATGGAATATAATAGTAATACTATGCTAAAAAAATTGTATAAAAACACACTATTTTCACATTATAAAGTATCAAAATAACGTTTAATCTGTTTTAAATCTTCCCAAGCAATACGTTTCTGCATTGGTTGACGTAATAAGTATGATGGATGGAATATAATAGCTGTAGTAATACTATGCTGAAAAAATTGATTACTATATGAATGAAATCTCCCTCTAAGTTTGGATATAGGATTTTTAGAATCAAGCATAGAATAACATGCAGTACTTCCAACTAATACTAATATTCTAGGCATAATCAAAGCTATATGTTTTTCTACAAAAGGTTTACATACTGCTATTTCAAAATCTGTTGGCCTTCTATTACCAGGGGGACGCCAAAACACAGCATTACTAATATACACAGTAGTTCTGTCAAAGCCTATTGCCTGTAACATTTTATCAAGTAGCATACCACTAGCACCACAAAACGGGATACCTTTTAAATCTTCATTTGCCCCCGGAGCTTCTCCTATTAACATTACTTTTGCTTGAGGATTTCCATCAGCAAATACAGTATTTGTCGCTAAATTTTTTATATCACATCCATCAAAAGATTCTATAGCACTTTTCAACTGCTCTATGGTATTACACTGTTCAGCAAGATTTTGAGCTTTTAATAAATAGTACTCTTCTGTATTTTCTTTAATACTTACCTTTTTCCCTTCCATACCATATCCTGTGCTATTACTACTTTGTAAAGATAGATTTTTATTTGCAAGAATATTACACTCTACATCTTCTAATGTACAATCAACACCACTTTCATGATAAAACTTTAATACTTCCAACAAGTCTAAGTCACTCACTATCAACACCAACAATTATAATAGGTCAATTTATTCTTTTTTTCTCACTTTTTCTATTGCAAAATCACGTTTAAACTTAGATAGGTACTTTAAAAACACAATCCCATTTAAATGATCAATTTCATGTTCTAAACATCTAGCAAGCCATCCTTGAGCTCTAATTATACACTCATTACCATTATAATCTAGATATTGAACAGTAACATACTGAGAACGCACTACATAATCAAAATAACCAGGAACAGACAAGCACCCTTCTCTTAAATTAATTGTCTCTTTAGATAAATCAATAATCTTAGGATTAATTATACAGTAAGGTCCTCCATATAGTTCATAACCTTCTATTTTATTTTCAATATCCTCAGAATTTCCAAGTTCTTCTGGCACATTCACAACAAGAATACGTTTATGAATACCAACCTGAACAGCAGCTAACCCTAGTCCCTGGTTAGCGTGCATTGTTTCAAACATATCATCAACTAACTTTTTTATAGATTGATCTACTTCTTTAACTTCTTCAGAATATAACGACAATTTTTTATCAGGAACAGTAACAATTGGTAAAACTGACATTGATTTCCTTATAACTGTTTGTTATTAACACTAGCCTACTATATTACATAAAAACAAATATTAATTCAAGTTTACACAACCTTACCTCATCTATAGTACTATATATGACATTCTTACGATACCTGTATCTGACGCCCATTATAGAGAATAAATGCAATACCATTTATTCTACAAAATTATTGAAGGAAGTGGATCATGGAATACCTAACAATAAAACCTGTTGATTACTGTATCAAAATATTAACCCAAAAATCCTCATTATTGTCCTTAAAGATACATATTCCTTCTATCAATATTTCAACCTATTAAACACTTCACCTTACAAACGAATTATGCTCATAAAAATCTTAAGCATTCTCATAGTCCTTATACCACAGCCTTTTTATTAATTATAAGGTTATCTTTCCTTACAACATACCTGTACAACAGTTTGGTACCTTCATTCATAACAACATACCTGTACAACAGTTTGGTACCTTCATTCATATAGTGCCAATTTACTCTCTTCCCACTATAGACAAAATTCATGCCAAGGCAGACACTCTAACAATACTATTTCAAAATGGTCAATCTATATCAAACAATAGACTACTATAGTTTTTACACATGCACATTTTTAACGCTATAAGTTAAATTTACCTCTGATTCACTTCCCTCATACCATATAAAATTATACTAAGAGAAGATATTATATAAATACTTTTTTATTTAGGCATTTATGTTACTACCCTGCAGGCTACCCTTAAGTTTTACCACACACCTACTCTACTATTTGTATTACTAAAAAAATCTAGGATTCTGACTCTAAAAGAGTAGAACATCAATTTATGAACAATCATTACCATTTATTCTAAGTTCATTCACTTACACTTCTATATTATTACTGTAAGTATTGTAAATTTCCGATGTTTATATAATACTTATTAATATATATTGATTATATCGTGTATAAAGAACTTTAGTAAACACTAACTACATGTGTTATTTTTTAACATATTTACATAATTTTATCTTCAGATTATATAAAAATAGCTGTGTATACTCATCTGCATAACCCATATCTGTCAAATTGATTTACTTATCCATGTTTACAACAACAATCTCCTACAAGAAAAGTGATAGTTTAAAACTAATACCTATTTTAAATATTAAAAATAGGTTGTCTTTAGAATTATAGATTATATTATATAAAGCAAATACCAGGACATTAGATTCATAATGCTGTTTTATATATTATCAACACTTTTTACAGTACTACATGCTATAACGCTTTTACCATTATACTTGATATTTCCGATGTCACTAAAAATAAAATGTTCAGTTCATGGTATAAAAGTAATATTATTTTTATGTAAAACTATAGACAAAATAGGTTATGAAGTACGTGGCTACGAAAACCTACCTAACAATTTTCCATATATTATTGCATCGGAACACCAATCTCCTTTGGAGACGTTAATACTGTTTACTATATTTAAAGACCCAGCATATATTCTAAAAAAAGAGTTAAGGTATCTACCAATTTTTGGTATATATTTCATGCTACTAAAAATGATATTCATTAACCGTCACCAAAAAATTCAAGCTTTAAAACATATATTAAAAACAACAAGCCTATATGTAAAGGAAGGAAGAACAGTTATAATTTTTCCTCAAGGCTCAAGAGCAATACCAGGAAAAAAAGTCACTATAAAATCAGGTGTTGCAGCCCTATATAGTCAGTTATCAATTCCTATAGTACCAATAGCAGTCAATACTGGTCTATTCTGGCCAGCTAGTATCTGCTCCTCAAAAAAAAGACCTGGTAAAGCTATCTTACAAATTTTACCTCCTATCTATCCTGGACTAACCAAACAAGAATTTACAAATGAACTTGAAACAAGAATTTCAACAGTAAGCGATTTACTCATTAAGGAGGCTTTACAACAATAACCTGCCCATTCCTACTACCGCTCATAATATTCCTTTAATTATGTATGGGGTGCATGTTAATTCAAGTATAATCACAAATGAAAAATAACTTTTTAAACTATATTTTTCTTTTCTACCTTTTTGTGAAACATCACAAATATATAAAACTCTTGCATTGATCGAAATTTACTTATAAAGTTTATACAGAGAAGGATAAGATAGGTTATTTAGATATGGCAAATCACCCAAGTGCTAAAAAAATGATTAAGGTAATAAAGAAACGCACTATGGTTAATCGTATGAGAAAAAGCAAAGCACATAATTACATAAAAAAATTTATGGCTGCTCTAGCTTTAGGAAACAAGGAACTAATGGTTGAGATGTTTAAAAAAGCTGAGTCAAATTTACATAAGTGTGTTAATAAAAAAATTATACACAGAAATACTGCAGCAAGAAAAATTAGTCGTATGGCACAAAAATTGAAAATATTTGATTTACAACAACAAGCAAAAGCTGTGTAGTAACCAATACTCAGTTTTTGCAAAAGTTAGTATTTTTTTATGTATGGTATGTTAGGTTCTTATAGTATTTATCTTCCTATAATTATAGGCTAGTTCTCTAGAGCGGTACAAAGCTTATCAAAAATACAGACTTTAGAGCATTGTTAAGTTTGTTTTTAATTAATAAAACTTTCACACTAAACATCATTAAAACAAAGGTATCTGTTATAGATTTAGCTGCCTCAAGTAGACATAAAAATGTTTACTGTTAAAATTAAAACACCTAAGATTATAGGTGATTATTACTCTGAATAGTTTAAGCAACACATAATTCTAGTTGTAAACACAACAACTCAATCAATATTACTTTTAATTTATATCACAGAATCAAATTAATACTTAGCAGAAGCATTCTCTGACTGAAAATAAGATATCATTCCATCAACACCTTGTTTACTTATCATATTTTTAATCATAGAACGCTGAATTATAGCAAAACTAATTGCATTATTAATTCTTATATCAGATAATAGAAATCTACCCTCTATATTACTTAACTTAAATTCAACTATTACAAAATTACTAATATCTCTTTCATTTGATAACCTAGTATTAATCAAGTAATGATCTTTTTTTGGGTTCTTAACAGACAGAATATTCATATTATAAACAGAATACTTACATAGTTGCTTACTGTACATTCGTTTAATATATTGACTATATTCATTAACAAACTTTTCCTGTTCATCAGTAGACATAGTGTTCCAATATGATCCTGCAACAAACTTTGAAATATCTTTTATATTAAGCACTCTATCAATTATGGATTGAATACTGGAATACATTTCAGCTTTATTTTGAATCTCTTGGATAGTAATTTCAATCTGATTTTTTAATGTAATAATAAAATAGCATGGCCTAATATGTTCTCTACATGCTTCAGTATCATCATAGGCAAAAGCACCGCTACACATAAAAAACAAACTAAGAAAAAATAATCTACATATAGAACTATTAATCATTTCAACCTACTTAATTTATACTATATATAAATAAGGCTGCTTATCTTACTATTAACTGCAATGCATCAACACACATATACCATCACTTCATAATCAATCCTTAAGTATCAATTACTAATGATTACTACAGGCCATATGCAATAGAACATAACACAAACTAATAAATATATATTTAATGTTATGTTGTCATACTCAATATTCACATATATGGACAATACAAAAATTACTATCATTATGCAAAAAATCAAGCTAAAGAAGCATTAAGCTTACCTATTTTTATTATGGTTAAGAATTAGGAATCATCTAGCTAAATAATTATCAGAAAATAAATCCTTAATTATAATAAAACTCATATATAGTCCCACTCATTAATTATGAGCTGCTTCAATCATAACACTATCATCAGCACAATTATCATATTCAGCTTCGATAGTAACATGGACAATACCAAAATCTTTGCTCAGCAACTTTTTTATAGACACTAAAATCTGACTATATTTTAAATCATCAGTTACAGCTGCTTTATTGAGTTTAACATGCATTGTCATAATTGGATGATCTGTAGTCAACGACCAAATATGAATATGATGAACATCTAAAACTTCAGTAATGTTTTCACAAACAGCTTTTCTAATCTTATCTGGGCTCATATTATCTGGAGTACCTTCAAGTAAAATATGACCAGAATTTTTAATGATCCTATATGCACCACCAAGTATTATAATACTGACAAACACTGATAAAAGAGGATCCACCACCTGCCATGAAGTAAACATAATCACAACAGAAGCAACAATTGCTGCAACAGACCCTAATAAATCACCAACAACATGTAGAACTGCACTTTTCAGGTTCAAATTGTTCTCATTTTTCCTATACAATAGAAAAAACGATACAACATTTGCTATTAACCCTAACACTGCAACAGATATCATAATTTCCCAGCAAACTTTCTCTGGAGAAAAAAAGCGTTTTATTGATTCTAAAATTATCAAAATGGCTATACCAAATAAAGTCAGTCCATTAATAAAAGCAGCAACAACTTGAAACCGATGATAACCATAGGAACGACATGAATCTGACTTTCTCATAGCAACTTTATAAGCCAACCAACTCAACAACAAAGAAATAAAATCAGTAAACATATGTCCAGCATCCGAAAGCAATGCTAAAGAATTCGATATTATCCCCCCAACTACTTCTATAACCATAGTAATAATTATAATAAGGATAGCATATATTAGCTTATTCTCATGGCTGGAAGGCTTACTTTTATGAATAAGCGACATTTTATCACCAAATTTATGTCAGATTCGGTGGGCAATACCGGATTCGAACCAGTCACCTCTTGCACGTCAAGCAAGTGCTCTAACCAAATGAGCTAATTACCCAGCCATTAACATAATAAGGAATATCTTGTAAAAGTCAACCGTACATGATTGATAGAAACCAGCTGAGCAATAAGAATCAAAATGACATTAGATTTTTCTTATATGAATTATTCATCAGACTGTCAACCACCAATGAGAAACATCTTATAAGAGTTAATCATGCTCAACAGCATAAGGAATATCTTGTAAAAGTCAACCGTACATGATTGATAGAAACCAGCTGAGCAATAAGAATCAAAATGACATTAGATTTTTCTTATATGAATTATTCATCAGACTGTCAACCACCAATGAGAAACATCTTATAAGAGTTAATCATGCTCAACAGCATAAGGAATATCTTGTAAAAGTCAACCGTACATGATTGATAGAAACCAGCTGAGCAATAAGAATCAAAATGACATTAGATTTTTCTTATATGAACTATTCATCAGACTGTCAACCACCAATGAGAAACATCTTATAAGAGTTAATCATGCTCAACAGCAAGCCTAATCGCAAATGATACAAACATCACACTGATAGGTATTAACACCACAATAATTAATCCAAGTAACATTAAATCTGCCCCATATAAACCATTTCTTAAACCGTCAAATACAAGACTAAAATATACTAATACTGGAATCATAATAGGCAATGTCAAAATCTGTGCTATTATAACACCAGCACTTTTTCCCAATACTAAAGTATCCCCTACAGCTGATATAAAGCTAATGACTAGTAAGCTAATTCCTAAAGATAAACCTAACCCTAAAGTAGCATATATTCCACTCTCTAGAATTACAAAATCTATGAACGTAGAAATGATACTTACTGGTATCCCTATACAAATCCAATGTGACAAAATTTTAAAAAATATCACTAATTCTACCATACTATCTTGTATCAACATTTGTTCTAAAGATCCATTGGCATAATCATTGTCAAACAAATTACACATAGACATATGCATAGTAGAAATACTACAAATCCATAAAATAGTTGGCAGAGCTTCTGCTATTCCAGCATTCTTCATAGTAAATAATGCAGTACTAACTATTAATATAAAAAGAATAATTGTATTTAAAAGATTACCTTTCCTACTTATTAATAACTTTAATTCATGCATCAACATGCTACTATTGCTCATATTCAGCTCACAACTGATAAAAACATTGTTATTATATCACATATCATACATGAATTCTTAATCAACTATATTTAAATTATTTCTAGTTGTATCACAAATAGGAATACAAATGTTGAAAAAAAACTATAATACTGAATTCCCTGAAGATGAAGATGACAGCAATTACATGAATCACAAACAATTAGAATACTTCCGACAAAAACTGCTTAAATGGCGCAAGGTATTACAGAAAGAGTCTGAAGAATTAGATACAGAATTATTACAACCACAAGCTGATGCAGATTTAACAGATATGGCAACAAGAGAACATAATATCGTACTAATTTTAAATACCAGGAAAAGAAATGATGCACTAATAATAGAAATAAATAAAGCTATCCAAAGAATAGATGATGGATTATATGGTTATTGTGAAGAAACAGGGGAAAAGATTGGCATTGCAAGACTTGAAGCAAATCCAATCACATTATACTCTATAGAAGAACAAGAAAGGCGAGAAAAACAACAAAAACTTTATAGTAATGATCAAGAAAATGATTACAGCAATAATTTCTTAAATGACAATTAAACGTAAATTTAACCTGCAGCTACAACATTAGAATTTTGCATGAATGATCAAGAATAGGCTATTTTATACATTCTAAAAGTTATATGCAATCTAGTTTACATATGGGTATAAAATTAAAAATTCTTATAAATCTGTAAATATTTAGGGACTACATCCTCAATAGATGAAAATTTTATTCCCATATTTTTTAAGCTATCTATAGGATATATATCATGAGACTCAGTCATATCTCTAATAAATTTTATCTGATCTCTTGTTAAAATTGGATCTGTAGTCCCAGTAATAAGCTTTAAAAAAACAGAAACAATTTTCAGTTCACAAAAAAAAGCTAATCCATTTGCTATACTAAAAGGAATATTAATAAGTTTACTTTTTCTATTCGTAACGCTTAGAATAAAACTTAATAACTCTTTAAATGAATAAGTATAAGGCCCACAAACATTATACAATTTACTTGTAACTGAGCTTTCAACAACATGAAATACAAATTTAGCAAGATCATCAACATAAATAGGTTGAAAAACTGCACGTCCACCCCCTACAACTGGCAAAAATGGACAAATCATTGATAATTGTGCAAACTTATTAAAAAACTTATCTTCTGGACCAAAAACTAGATTAGGCCTTATAATCACTGCATCAGGAAAAGCTGACTTTACAAGACTTTCCCCCATTAATTTACTTTTTGCATAATCAGATTTTTGTATTTCAGTAATTCCCATCACTGAAAAATGTATCATTAACTTCACATTACAACTTTTTGCAGCTTTAGCTATATTTTCTGCTGCTCTAACATGTATATCATAAAAAGTAGATTTCTTTATACTATATAAAGTACCAAGTAAATTTATAACAATATTACAATCACGTATATGCTCTATTATCTCCTCCCTGTTAGCAATATTGCCCTCTATAATTTCTATTTGTCCCAAATTTCCACATAATTTCAACTGCTTTGCTTTCTCTGGATATCTAGTAACAACTCTAATCATATACCCATGATCAGCAAAGTATTTTACTAAGTATCTACCGATAAAACCACTCCCTCCAAACATAATGACACGCTTTATAGACATGTTAATACCTCAACCTTACACGTAACAACAATTATATTACAGAGATAACTTATAGTCTTTTTATATAAAAGCTTTAAAAAAACAACTTGCACTCAAATCAACATTTTTATACAAGCAAAATTATAAACTCCTATACAATTCTTCACAATTGCACTGTTTATATAATATCAAAAACCACAAAAAATAAAATTGGTATTATTCATAAGTAGATAACTATCTACATCTAATAAAAAGACCATTTCTTAAAAAGCAAGAAACCCATAGACATCACTCAACGTATAACGTACTAACTCAAATCTTTCATAATACTGAAACTTTTATTTAGAATTGCTTCCTTAAGAATACTCAAAATTTATAAAAATTTCTCACCTACACAAACAATTCTGTTAAAAATGAAAACTATTCGTCAATAATTTATAACAGAAGTCTCATAACCAAACATGTACAATAACTGAGTTAAATGATCATCTAATTCTGTCTTACTCATATTAAGAATCTCTTCTGCTTGCTTAGTAGCAATAGAAACAAGAGATTGATCTCTATAAATATCTGCAAATTTAAAACTTATAAAAATCTTTTACCTATACAGACAACTTTGTTAACAATGAAAAATATATATCAATAATTTATAACAGAAGTCTCATAACCAACCATATACAATAACTGAGTTAAATGATCATCTAATTCTGTCTTACTCATATTAAGAATCTCTTCTGCTTGCTTAGTAGCAATAGAAACAAGAGATTGATCTCTATAAATATCTGCAAATTTAAAACTTATAAAAATCTTTTACCTATACAGACAACTTTGTTAACAATGAAAAATATATATCAATAATTTATAACAGAAGTCTCATAACCAAACATGTACAATAACTGAGTTAAATGATCATCTAATTCTGTCTTACTCATATTAAGAATCTCTTCTGCTTGCTTAGTAGCAATAGAAACAAGAGATTGATCTCTATAAATATCTGCAAATTTAAAATTTGATAACCCTGACTGTTTTACTCCTAAAATATCTCCACTACCACGTAACAATAAATCTTGTTCAGCTATGTAAAATCCATCCTGAAATTTACGCAATATACACAGCTTTTTATAGGCAATCTTACTCAGCATATTTCCATGCAACAAAATACAGAATGAAGCTTTATCACCACGGCCAACTCTACCACGTAATTGATGAAGCTGTGATAGACCGAATTGTTCAGCATTCTCTATAATAATTATAGTAGCATCAGGCACATCAACTCCTACCTCTATTACAGTAGTCGCAACTAACAACTTAATATTACCATTATAAAAAGAGACCATAACTTCATCTTTTTCAACTTTAGACAAACGACTATGTACCAAACCTACTTCCTTGCCAAACACTTCTTTTAAAGTAGAAAAACGTTTCTCAGCTGCTGCAATATCTACTAATTCTGAATCTTCAATATAAGGACAAATCCAATATGCCTTATTACCTTCTTGTAAAGCCAGTTGCAACTTTGATACAACTTCAGATAATCTTTCAATGTTTACAATACTAGTATGTATAGGCAATCTATTATGAGGCTTATCTTTAAGCCTTAAACAATCTATATCTCCATACACTACTTGTTCTAATGTTCTTGGAATAGGCGTAGCTGTCATAAAAAGAACATCAGCCGTATTACCCTTATTAATTAGCCTCATTCTTTGTAAGACTCCAAATCTTTGCTGTTCATCAATGATAATTAAGTTAAGATTGCTAAAATCAACACTATCTTGAAACAAAGCATGAGTTCCAACAATTATTTCACATTCACCAAATTGCAATTTTTTTCTAATATTCTGTTTCCTTTTCACTTTGCTTGTTAACAACTCAATATTCACTGGAATATCAGACAGTATTTCTTGCATCCAACGATAATGTTGTTCTGCTAATATTTCGGTAGGAGCCATAAAAGCTACCTGACCTCCATTTTCTATAACATTTAAAATAGCAAATAAAGCTACTACTGTTTTTCCACTACCCACATCTCCTATCAATAGTTTTACCATCCTATTTTCTGATGCCTGGCTCTTTGTAATCTCAGATATTACTTCTTCCTGCCCTGTTGTTAACTTAAAAGGTAGTTTATTTAAAATATCATTGTGGTATATCTGCTTACTTACAATAGAGATACCTTGCTGACAATCAAATTTCCTTGTCATCTTTATAGAGATTTGATGACTCAATAGCTCATCATATGCTAATCTTACCCTATGTAAAGATACAGTTTCAAGTATATCTGGATGATGTATCTTTATTAAACTTTCCTTCCAGCTATCCCACTTATTCTGTCTTAACAATTTTTTATCTATCCACTCTGGAAAATCAGGCAACAACTTTACACTGAGCTTTACTAACTTTGAAATTCTTTTAGAAGTTAGTCCTCTAATTAGTGGATAAATAGGTTCTATAATACTAATATCCTGAAATTTTTTAATATCTGTTACAATATAATCCGGATGTGTAATCTGCAAACATCCAAAAAACCTTACCAAGGTACCACTTACTACACATGCTGAACCTACTTTTAACACACTCCTCAAATACTTTAATGAGTAATTAAAAAAAATTAATGATATTTCACCAATACATGTATTAAGTATAATTTTATACTGGGGTTTTCTTCTCCCACCAATAAAACTATGGGATTTAACAGTACCAGTAAAAGTTACAATTTTACCTACAGCATCTTCAGATAATCCAGTCCTTCTGTCAACATAACTTTGTGGTATATGAAATAACAAATTTATAATTTTATCACCACCACATAACTTTTTTAATAAATTACCTACTATAGTATTAACACCTGGTAACATATATATACTAGAAAATATGCTTAAGTTGCACATTAAACTACAATCCCATATTAAACTAATACATCAAGTTATTATAAATATTAAACTTTGAATATACAAAAATATATGATATAAATTGAATGTTTACCTAATTTTATCCTATGAAAATTTTACTAATAATATCAGGAAGTATAGCAGCATACAAATCTTTAGATCTGATAAGAAAATTACAGGAAAATAATCACACAGTTACTGGCCTAATAAGTAAATCTGGAGAAAGGTTTGTTACCCCGCTATCAATAGCATCATTATCTGGAAATCATGTATACACCGATGCAGATTTTTTTAATGTTCATAATAGTATGCATCATATATCATTAACAAGAAATTCAGATATTTTACTAGTAGCACCAGCAACACTAGATATAATAGCAAAAACAGCACACGGCATTGCTGACGAACTAGCTACAACCGTTTTAATTGCTTCAAATATTCCCATTATCATGGTTCCAGCCATGAACCCTGTAATGTGGGGTTCAAAAGCAAATCAACGTAATATTGACTGTTTAAAAAGCGATAATATAGTAATTATTGAACCTAAAGAAGGATTAGCAATCTGCAATGAACATGGTCTAGGTAAAATGGCTGAAATTCAAGAGATAGTCTCATTTATAGAAATTTTTCAAAAAACTCAATATACAGACAAAGAATAAAATTACTAAACGTAATAATTCTGCAAGAACATATTGTCCTAATTTTCAAATATCTATTAAAAATACTTTAACAACTTCCTATAAGTTTGAAATAAGTTTACAAAGAACATAATAAGTGCATATTCATAACTACACTACAAATTTAAATATTCTATATATATGCAAATTAATAATGAAAAATACATATCATTTTCCTATACAAAATTTACTGAATACATTATCTAATATGTCCTCATCACTGATAACACCTACTACTTTTCCTAACTCCCTTACAGACAATCTTAAGTCCTCCGAAATTATCTCCATAGGTAACTTTAAATCCATAGTTTTTATAATATTTAAAGTATTTTGAATATGCGTTCTTTGCCTTTCAGAGGTAATAAAAGGGTTAGCACTACAAGAGTGAAAATCTTTTTCTACTTTATGTTTGATTGAGTTCAATAAATTTTCAATTCCAGCGTTGCAATACATAGAGATTGGGACAAAACTAAAATTAAAAACAGACATTAATTTCTGATCTGTAACATCATCAGCTTTACTCAAAACGCAGATAGATTTATCGTCTATTAAATTCATAACCTCACTATTAAAAACATTTCGTTTCTCGTAAGGAAGCATCACTATTTTAAAATCAGCATTTTCAGCTCTTAACTTTGCACGCCTGATTCCTTCTTGCTCCACTGGATCACTACTATCTCTAATTCCTGCAGTATCGATAATAATAATTGGATATCCAGCCACATCTATATGTGCCTCTAAAGGATCCCTAGTAGTACCAGCATATTCAGAAACAATAGCAATATCTCGTTTCGCTAAATGATTAAATAAAGTAGATTTGCCAGAATTAGGTTCTCCAACAATTGCAACATAGATACCTTGGCGTAATCTTTCACCTCTTCGATCATCATCAAGATGATTTTCTAAAGACTTCTGCAAATTATTTAATGAATAAGCAATATTAGCTATAGCAGAGCTGTTAACTTCCTCTGGAAAATCAATATAAGCTTCTATATTAGATAACATATCAATCAACTGTTGTCGCCAACTTTGGTACAACTTTTCTAAAGCCCCAGACATTTGCCTTATAGCTTGTTTAGCCTGCATTTCTGTTTCAGAATTTATAAGATCCACTATTGCTTCAGCTTTAGTCAAATCAACTTTATTATTTAAAAAAGCACGCAAAGAAAATTCACCTGGCCCAGCAGGAATAAAAATTTTTCCAAGCTCAGTCAATATCATTTTAATAACAGCAAGACTACCATGAGTATGAAATTCAATAACATCTTCTCCAGTGAAGCTATTCGGAGCAACAAAATACACTACTATAATTTCATCTATTATTTCTCCATTCTTATCGTATAAAGGAGTAAATGTAGCAGTTCTTGGTTTAATATTATTACTAATTCCAAAATGTACAAATGCCTTTGCAGCATCTTTACCAGAGATCCTAATCACAGCTACTCCAGACTTCCCCCATGGAGTACATAACGCAAAAACTGTAGTCATTATTATCAAATAGTAGAAATTACTCTAGTATTTTAGCATTATTAAAATAAAATTCACTATATTATAAACAGAAAACTATACTTTCATTAAAAAGCATAAATTTTCTAACATATAAAAAGTTAGTACGTTACTGAATGACTGCATGAACATTAACTTTTTTTGTTTAATGCATACCAACTAACTTATTATCATTCAATAACATATACACTTTATACTTTGTATGGCTTACACTTTCTCATATGCAAAAGCATAGACTCAAGCCCTTTAGATATATATTCAGTATATACTTAGACTAAAGGTACTCAAAAACTGCTTGCACACTATAAAGTGTCTTTTCGGTCTAAATATTCTAATTACAAACATTTTAAGGATTGGGTATTAAGAATCATCTCTTAAAAGTTCATTGATAGACACTTTATTTCTAGTTTTATTATCAACTTTTTTAACAATAACAGCACAATACAATGATAAATCACCACTACCATAAGAACCAGGTACTACTACAGAATATGTAGGAACTCTTCCATAAAATACTTCACCAGACGCTCTATCGATAATTTTAGTAGAAGCTCCAATATAAACACCCATAGCAATTACTGAACCTTCACCTATTATTACCCCTTCAACAATTTCACTACGAGCACCAATGAAACAATTATCTTCCACAACAACAGGTCTAGAATTTAATGGTTCTAATACACCACCTATTCCTGCACCTCCAGAAATATGACAATGTTTACCAATTTGAGCACAACTTCCAATAGATGCCCAAGTATCAATCATAGTACCTTCATCTATATATGCACCTACATTCACAAAACTAGGCATCAATACTACATTAGGCCCAATATAAGCAGATTTACGAACCATTGAACCAGGTACAGCTCTAATCTTTGCTTGTTTAAAATCATCAGCACCCCATTTACCAAATTTCAACTGTACCTTATCAAACCAACACAAATTACCAAGAATTGAATTTGTACTACTAATTTCTGCAAAGCTCATATCATATAAACGGAAACATAGTAATATAGCTTTCTTTACCCACTCATTCACTATCCACTGACCTTCTATTTTTTCACATACGCGGATTTTACCTTGATCTAAAAGATCCATAATCTCATCAACAACTTTTCTAACTGAAGTATTCCCAGAAAGATTAGCTAAATTATTCCAGGCATCCTCTATCACTTCTTGAAAATCACAAACATTCATCATATCTACACCCAATTCTTACAAAAAATTTGAGTTTAACAACACAGACAATAAAACACAAACGATTTTATCCCATTACAACTATCTTACATGTTGTAATATCTAGCCTAATTAAAATTATCAAAGGTTGTAAATCACATACATTATAGACATGTTTGTAATAATACACTATATATGTGATAATTATATATCAACAAACTTGTGTTAATGCGAATAGAATGCAAAAATTGTAATGCAGTTTATAGAGTAGACAGTAGAAAATTTCCTACCAGCGGAAAAAAAGTTAGATGCACAAACTGTAGTAATACGTGGATACACATTCATACACAAGATAAAACTGTAGATCATTCTGAAAAAAAATACACAGATAAAAAATCCACAGCTAATCCTAACTTACAGGACAGTAATAACACTTCACAGAATAATCCTACTAAGAGTAATTTTCTTTTTAAGAAAATATTATCAATAATTGTAATGGTATTATTAGTATTTTCTCTCTCTGTTATGCTTCAAAATAATATACCATACAAAATCAGGAAGATTTATCGTATAATAGAAATGTATGATACAACAAACATACAGTTAGCAAGCTCTGAAGTTAAAATCCTAAAAAACGATAGAAATAACATTGCAATAAAAGTTGAAGGAGTTATCAAGAACCAATCTAATCACGAAAGATTTATACCTGGCATACATTTTGTATTTTATAACAAACAGAAAAAAGCCATTTCTTCAGAAAAATTAAACCAACACAAAACTGATATTATTCCTAGTAAACAAGACTATAAATTTGAACACATAATACACTACGTACCACAAGATACTGATAGTATACAAATAAAAATAGGAAATTTATTCGAGATTGCCTTTTTATGATACCAGAGTTTACTGTCAGTGAAATCACAAAAATTTTTCAAAATTTCGTACATGAAACATTTACTCACATAAAAGTTAGAGGAGAAATTAGTAATTTATCACGTCCAAGTTCTGGGCACACATATTTTACGCTAAAGGACTCTGCTGCTGTACTTAATTCAGTATGTTGGAATAACACTAAAATTGAATTTGATCTAAAAAATGGGTTAGAAGTCATATGCTCTGGATTTTTAACAACCTATCAATCAAAGTATCAACTGATAACAGAAACAATGTTGTTAGCCGGAATAGGTAACTTAAAAATAATGCTTGAACAAAGAAAAGCAAAATTAGAAAAAGAAGGACTTTTCAATCAATCAAACAAAAAACCTTTACCTTTATTACCTAAAATTATAGGTGTGATTACATCTACTACTGGAGCAGTGATTAACGATATACTCAATAGAGTAAAAAGTCGTTTCCCAAGCCATATAGTCATATCTCCAGTATCTGTACAAGGTAATGAATCTATTCACCAAATTATAAACGCAATATCAAAACTAAATAATTCTGATATAAACAAACCAGATGTAATAATCATTGCTAGAGGAGGAGGTAGTATAGAAGATCTGTGGATTTTCAATGACGAATCAATAGTAAGAGCAGTAGCCAAATCTAGCATTCCTATAATTTCTGCAATCGGACATGAAACTGACTTTACTTTAATTGATTACGCAGCAGATATACGTGCCCCTACACCTACAGCTGCAG
Source organism: Ehrlichia muris AS145 (assembly GCF_000508225.1). GTDB lineage: Bacteria > Pseudomonadota > Alphaproteobacteria > Rickettsiales > Anaplasmataceae > Ehrlichia > Ehrlichia muris. The sequence continues at coordinate 24,239 of NC_023063.1, read as the reverse complement.
TAGAAATTGTCCTACCAACAAAAACTCAATTAATAGACCTCATAGACAGTAAATTTAACAAAATAAAAGCAACGTTACACTATAAGATAAATACAAAAAAAGAACGATTGTTTTACCTACACAATAACTTAATAAAAACTAAACACCAAATTAAAGTATTAAAACTTCAGCTATTTGAATACACAAACAAAATAGAAGTACTACTAAAAATATTGTTATTAAACAAGAAAAAATCCCTAAGCGATTTATATTGTAAAATCAACAGATTTAATAAACAAAAAATATTAGAAGCAGGATATGTTGTACTATATGACAAAAATTTTAATCATATTAATAGTATAAAAAAACTACAACCAAATGATACTATATTAATTGAGCTAAAAGATGGAACAATAGAAGCTATAATAAAATAGGATTTTACTATTTTTCTAATATATTAATATTGACAACACCAAGTTAATTAACAATTAAAACTGCATCATTAATTATAGTTCCTTTGCACAACGTTACAAAAAGTAATTACTTCTTATATAATTCAGTTAACTGACTCCAATATTTTAACATTCTAAAATCATATGACAAAACTACTGTTAAATAATATCTGGACTTACATAAATTACACATTATCTATGTTTATAACCAAAAAGTTCCCTGGGAGAAATTAAACTTAATATAAAATCGACATTATTCACAATAAAAAAAATACTTATAAGAACATACTATACTTTAAAAGGATAAATTCCAACCAGTGCTAATCAATACCCTCACACCTTTAGAATTTATATTATCTTTAAAATTATGCAATACTTAAAAAATGCAATAAAGCTCCTCCTCCTGTAGAAACATAAGTAAAGTCTTCATTTGAAAGACCAGATAATTTTATTGCACATATACTATCCCCACCTCCAACAATACTTTTAAGCTTTCCTACTTTAGTCAATCTTGACAATAAGTTCGCAACACTAAACGTTCCTTTAGAAAAAGATTCCTTTTCAAACATACCACATGGACCATTCCATAGAACTGTTCTACATTTATTTACCGTAGCAGCAATTATATTAATAGTTTGTGGACCTATATCCAATATGATATCATCAGGCTCTAAAGTATCATTGTCTTTTATCATACTTTTTCCATAAATAGAATTTTTAGCTACTACATAATCAACAGGAACAATAATTTTACATTCATATCTCTTAGCAAGATCCGTAATTTCCGTTACAAGATCCTTTTCCAATTCCTCATACAATGATTTTCCTATTTTTAAACCTTGTGATAGTAAAAAATTATTTGCAATAGCTCCTCCTACTATCAAAAAATCTACTTTTTTTATTAAATTTTTCAACATATGAATTTTTGTTGATATCTTTGAACCACCAACTATTACTGCTACTGGTTTTTCACTATTTGAAACAACACAATTCAAGTATTTCATTTCTTCCTGAAAATTAAAACCAATAAAAGAAGGTATTACTCTCGTAATTGCATCTATAGAAGAATGTTTGCGATGTAAACAAGAAAAAGCATCATTAACATATATATCAGCTAACACTGCAAGTTGTTTCGCAAAATTTAAATCATTTTTTTCTTCTTCTACATAAAACCTTAAGTTTTCTAGCAGCAATACAGCCCCTGATGGAGCAGATTGTATTATTCGTTCTACATAATCTCCAACTACACCATCTATAAATATTACATTTGTTGCAAATATTTTATTCAAATACTCAACCAAAAATTTCAAGGAAAATTCCTTATCGTAAGATTTCGGACGACCATAATGCGACATTATTATAATTTTTGCATTATTACTCAATAAATATTTAATAGTTGTAGTTAATCTAACAATTCTCGTATCATCCAAGACCACCCCATTATCTACTGGGACATTTAAGTCTGCACGCAGTAACACCGTTTTACCACTACAACTAAAATCTTGTATTTTTTTCATATTACAAAAAGTAAAATCATGGGACTTTAACATATAAGTTACCTTGTTTAACAATTTAATAAACTCCTAAAATAGTTAAATATCTTTATCAACTATAGAAAATTTACTAAGTGTTTTTTACGACAAAATCAAATTTATTCTTATAGTAACACAGAACCCTATCATTATATTACACATTAAAACTAACATATAAACGAATACAGTCCTAAACTATATTATACACAGGAAAAATATTAAACTTTTATATTTATTAACTTGTTAAAAAATATATTAATATTTTTAATATTATGCAAATTATTAAAATTACACCATACCATATAATAAACACTGGGAAGTGTTATAATACTTCGTCACATTTCCTGTCTTTAATAATGTAATAAAACATTTAATGAACATACAATGCTAGAAACCATTATGTTCAATACTACATAAAAATTATTTATTTTTAGGCAAATTTGACAAGCATCTATATCTTGAGTAGAACCTAACTTCTATCATAAGATTAATTATAAATTTAATACTCTAAAATTTAAGTGTAATAAAATATTCAAAGACGAAATACAGCTATTCATCAACAATCATTTCACAATACACAACCCCAAAATATTGAGCTAGATAAAGTGTCTTGTAATAAATAACAGAACTTAAGTAAACATAAACTTACAAAAGATGTATAACATCATCCATCAAAAACTAATCTAAAAACACATGCTGTTATTATATATTATTTAACTATCACTATCTATAATGTCGTAATTGATTCTCTTAGGTAAAGAAATGTCAGATATTCCATATATAAATAATAAGAACGAGACAAAATCTACTAAAATAACATGGGAAATAGTAAAAAATCAGAAATACAAACAAACACACTTATTACAAATATCCTGTTTATATATAATAACAATATATTCCAAGCATTACAACATATCTTTACCAGAAGACAACATCATGAGCAATATACTATTAAGAATCAATACAACAATGGAATCAGTACTATTAAATAAACTTCTCAATATCGAAATACTAAAAGGGATTTCTTCTTACAAATTCATTAGCAAGAAAAAGAATAATATAGCAAGATTACAGGATATATCTCAATTTTTCAGCTCTAGTTTCAACATAAAACTTCCAAAAAGCATAGAAGAAAGTTTTATTGCCGAACACAAAGAAGCAGTACAACTGTTAAAAAGTTCCATAAGTATATAATTGTCATACTGTTACATAAATTATAGATAGTCAAACACTTGCTGCTCTACACAACTATTATTAAAAAAATTAATTTTATAAGATTATTCATATTTTTAAATATATAATAGTCCCAACAACATTGGTATACCTAATAAAACCAATACATTCTTGCACACAATTAGACAGTGGTCAGTATTTATCAAACAACACCTTATTCAACAAAAAATAAGTATTTGAAAATTTGTTAAAATTGATCACAATAATTACATTACCATTCTCCTTTAGTATTATGATGATAGATTTTATAAAAATGCATGGTACATCTAATGATTTTGTAATTATAGATTGTAGAAAAAGATCTTATAATAACATTAACTATAAAGCGATTGCTAACAGGAAAACAGGGATTGGCTGCGATCAAATCATTGTTATAACAGAATCTAAAAAAGCTGATTGTTTCATGTGCATATATAATGCAGATGGCAGCAAAGTTGAAATATGTGGAAATGCTGCAAGGTGTATAGGTTATTTATTAAGTAACGAAACACAAAATAAGAACGTAACAATTGAACTATCTGACCGTATATTATCATGTTTAAGAACATCAGAAAATAGCGTACAAGTTAACATAGGAACAGCTAGATTCCATTGGACAGATATACCTACATCTCAAGAATGTGATACTTTACACTTACCTATAGAATTAGAAATGTTAAGTGATCCTGTAGGAGTAAACGTAGGAAATCCCCATGTAATATTCTTCGTTGACTCTATAGAAACAATTCCACTAGATAAACTAGGACCGAAATTAGAAAATCATCACTTTTTCCCTAAAAAAGCAAACATCAGTATTGCAGAAATTGTGTCTAGAGACAAAATTAAGCTTAGAGTTTGGGAACGTGGAACTGGAGAAACAGCTTCATGTGGTAGTGGTGCATGTGCAGCATTAGCTGCAGCAATAAGACGTCAGTACACTGATAACACAGCAACTATATACCTACAAGGTGGCAATTTATTAATATCATACCAGAGTGATAATACTATTTTAATGGAAGGAATGGTATCATATGTATTTAATGGTATTTATTATGTCCAATAAGTTACTGCCTACTTTCTGAAATCAATAAACTTTCATATAGTATGTAGTTATGTTACAATACAAACAATAATAAATGAGTTTTTATGAAACTAAAAGAAGCAAACATGAATGGAGTCTTAGTCCTTTGTTTTGCACCTATAATAGCACTATACCATAAAATAAAAGTACTTTGTGCAACAGGAGTTCTTTTATTAGATCAAGAGGAATCTAGCTATTTGCGTGCTGTAATGATTGGCTGCTTGAGTGTAGTGCTATGTTGTATAATATATATAATGATATTAATTCATTTTAACATTAAGTTAATGCTATTTTTATTATCAAAAATCACAGGAAAAAATCTTAAAGCCTTTAATAATGTAATTTCTCGACTTATAGATGTACGTATAATACATTTTATAATATTACATATGCATTCAGAATTTCTGAAGCATATATTTTGTAAAAACAAATTAAATAATAAATATGAGATGTATCAGGATCTTGCCCATAATACTGGCATCATAATTAAATCAATAGAGCATCATAAAAAGCTATATGAAAACTTTATCTTACCGATTTAAGAATATGTTTATGTTTATTCATTATAACATATTTATGCTATATTAGTATCAAACAAAAATTTGACGAGTGGTGTATGAAAAGTAATTTCTTCATAACAAAGCGTAATATATCGTCTTTAATAGTGAATGTTAACAAAGCTATACCAAAACTACAGGATATTTCTCAATTCATAAAAGACAAAATCATTTCTATACAAAATGAAGCTATTCTATTACAAAACAAACTAAAAAATTTACTTGAAACTAATATCGACCTTGGTCTATATCATTTTTACAAAGGAAATATATCAGATGCAAAATTCAGATTTCGCCTTATCAGTATCCTTAAACCTAAATTATCAATAGTATACTATAACCTTGGAAGATGTTACTTTGTTCTACAAAACTTAAATAAAGCACAACAAAATTTTATACGGGCAATAGAATTAGACAACAATTATGCAGATGCGTTATATTACTTAAACAAAATAACAAATCCAGCAAATATTGTATATGTACCTGAAAATATCATAAAGCAATATTTTGATTACACTAGTGAACATTTTGTGGAGCATTGGCTCATAGCAAAACAATACAAAGCTCACGAATATGTCAAATCTTTAATAATAAACTTTTTCGGGGATGAATCCTCACATTTGAATATCTTAGACCTAGGATGCGGTACTGGTATATGTGGTCAATTTCTAAAAATGAAGAGTATAGGTAACCATATAACAGGTATCGATTTATCAAACAAAATGATCAATATAGCAAGAGGTTGTTTTGTAAATGGAAAACAAGCTTACAATGAACTAATAAATATAAATATTTTTGATTTTCTAAAGAAAAATCAAGATAAGAAAAAATATGATGTTATCATCTTAACAGAAGTACTGCAGTACACTGGTAGCCTAAATCCTATTTTTAAATTATTGAAACCAATGCTAGATGTAAATGGTATCATTATTGGGCTTACAAGAAGAAAGAAAGGATCAGGATTTCAATTTATCAACGAAGGAGATTTCTTCTGTCATTCAGATGAGTACATAAAATCATCCATTACAGAATCAGGGTTACAGTGTAGTTATTCCAGTTATTGTAAAATATATGGATCACAAGTTGAAGGAGTACTTTTCGTAGCACAATCTCACACCAGTAGTAAGAATTAACAGCATTATTATATAATTAGCCAATACAAACATCTTAAGATTAAAGAAAAATTATTACATTAATTCAAAGTTATAAATGTATGTATAGCTTACCTATAATTACAGTTTATCATTATAACAAATCTATATTAATTAACCTTGTAGCTATCAACATTACATTCATTTCTAGATATTTCCAAAAGACTAAAAAAGCTTACTATTCCACATAATACTTTATTAACAAAGCAATAGTTAGCTTACATTAAGAATAAATTCTTTTACAATAAATTCAATTCCAATTATAATAGGTATTGTATATGTATGTAATGTCTTTTTAAAATCAAAAAACTATTAATTTATGGTTAACAAGTTATGTTGACATGCACAGTAAATTTATTTAGGATTAAAGGTTATAACACCGCGGTTGTGGTGGAATGGTAGACACGCAGCGTTGAGGTCGCTGTGGTTTGATAAAGACCTTGGAAGTTCGAGTCTTCTCAACCGCACCATGTAATATTTGAGCACAATATGGAAAATTTATTTAACAGCTTTCACTCCAACAAGTATATTACAAAAAAATCTATTACAGAATTAAGGTGTGGTATCCCAGTATTACTATATAATAGCAATAATAATTTATTAATTTTTCCTAGTGAATTAGTAGATCATCCATTATTAAGCACACTAAAAAAACATTTTAAAGATATTAACATATTAGTAACCGGTAACAGGTTAAATTTCATCTTTCAATCCTCAGGAAATCAACTCTCTAGGATTAAAATCAAAGAATCTCATGATCTAGAATATATATCTTCTCTACTAATAGGCCAAGAATTTCATAACAGAGAGTATTTTGCCATTGATAATCTCATTATAAGTACAAATCCCTTAGATAAAACTGCTATCTCTCTAATAAAACTAGCAAAGCTATTACCTTCAGCAATTGCGATTGATATCAGCAGTTCTAACATACTAGAATGGTGTACTAAAAATAACATAACACCTATAAAACAAGAAATAATTGATAACTATAATGAAGAATATGAAATTCAAGAAGTATGTAGTTCTCCTTTGTTTTTAAAAGACTGTCCTAACGCTCAAATAAATGTGTATAGATCACATACTGGAGAGCTTGAACACTATGCAATCATTATAGGAAATCCAGATTATAACAACCCTATTATTAGGATTCATTCTTCATGTTATACTGGTGACTTACTGAATAGTTTATCTTGTGATTGTAGATGCCAATTGCATACAGCTATAAAACTAATGATAGAAAATAAAGGTGGAATAATTTTATACTTAGCTCAAGACGGTCGTGGTATAGGGCTGGCTAATAAAATAAGAACATATCAATTGCAAATTAAGCACAATTTCGATACTGTAGATGCTAACAGGTTCTTCGGATTTGAAGATGACGAAAGAGTATTTATTCCAGCCATAAAAATACTACAGAAATTGGGAATTTCAAGACTACAATTACTTACAAACAATCCAAACAAAATTTCAGAAATTCAAAATAATGGCATACAAATCACAAAAATATTACCTATTTTTGTTGACACAAACCAACATAATATTAATTATATCAATACTAAAGCTAAAAGATTAGGTCATGTTTGCTAGAAGTGTTTTTTTATGCTACTTTTACATACTAATGTTAATCTGATGTAAATAAATAAGGTATACACTTTTAGAATCACCGCTGATTAACAAAAGTTTTTATTTTTGTAAGCATGGATTAAAACTATAAGGTTGATGATACGTATGTTTAAAAAATTCAGAAAAAAGAATAATAATAACAACCCATCAGACGTAAGTTTAGAAACAACATACAGTTGGCATGTTAGCCGTTATAACTCAGTCGTTATACAAAGGAACATGTTACTGTTTTTTACTACGGTAGCACTAAGCGCAGTAGGAATTAGTGTTTTTGTTATTTCTAATATAAGCAAAAACAGAACTATTGAACCATTTGTAGTAGAAATAGAAAAGAAATCTGGGATTACAACTCTAGTCAATCCTACGTCAGTAAAACAATATTCAGCAGATGAGGTTTTAAATAACCACTTCATAATAGAATATGTAAGATCTAGAGAACTTTTTGATCCTAATAATTTTCAATATAACTATTACACAAAAGTTCGCCTATTTTCTAACCAAACAACATACGGTGAATTCCGTAGCTGGATAAGGTTAAGTAATCCTGCAAGTCCTTTAAATTTATATGCAAATGTAACATCAGGATACTTAAAAATCAGATCTTTACAGCATTTACGTCCAGGGAATGTACAGGTCAGATTTTCCTTAGAATTTGACCATCCAAACGGCACAATAAAAAAAGATAGAATAGCTACATTATCATTTCAATACGCAACTCTTGAAATGAATGAACAGGAAAGACAAATTAATCCTTTAGGATTCCAGATAACTTACTATAGGGCAGATGATGAATTTCTATAAAATTTATATAACATTACTATCAGTCTTAGCTATTATGTTTAATGGCAGCGCGTATGCCATCGACAGAGTTAATAACCCTATTACAGTAGATAGTAGGATCAAGACTTTTGTATACAGTAATAATGAAATTTACAATGTGGTTTTTAACTATGGTTATCACTCGTACATTGAGTTTTCAAAAGGTGAAACTATAAAAATGTTAGCAATGGGTAATAATGTAGGATGGAAAGTAAAACCAGTTGATAATAAGCTCTTTATAATGCCATTAGAAAAGACTGGAAAAACAAACATGTTAATAGAAACAAACAAAGGAAGAAGTTATGCTTTTGACCTTATATGTCGCAGCACAAATGAATCTAGTGATGATAATGAAGCAGGATACTCTGCATTAAGAGACTTAGCGTATATAGTACGCTTCTACTATCCAAAGACTGAAGAAGATCTTGAGCTGAAGCATGCAGCTTTACCAGATATTTCTATTCTTAATACAGTACAAAAACCAAAAAAACACGTTGTAATAAAACCTAATAATACAAGTGATCACTATGTTGTAGATACAAAATCAGAAAACAACAAAATATTACCTGTAGAATTATTTGATGACACAAAACTTACATACTTTAAATTTTCAAATAACAATCAAATTATTCCTCAAGTTTATATATATAATCATAATAAAAAAGTACCTTGCAAAATGTTATTACTACAAGACTATGTAATAATAAAGGGTGTACATAAGCACTTATATCTAGAATATAAGAGTGAATCTGTGAAAATTACTAATAAAAAACTATAATAAAACTTACCATGGTACACTATGTCAGAAGAACATCAAAACAACCAATACACAGAAATTGAAGATAGTGTAAACGTTGTTGGAACAAATAAAGGAAAAAAATTCATCACAATAGGAGTGATGATAGTTGGACTAGGGTTTGCTTATTATTATTTCTTTACAAACAAAAAAACAGATGACAATCTTAATAACCCACAAGTAACAGAAGAAGCAGATATAGAAAAATTACTAAAAGAATCTGTACCACCAACTCAAGAAGTATCTCCACCTATAAATATTCCACCTCAATTACCAGAGTTACCTCCTTTAGTATCACCATCTTTACCATCTATTCCAACAATTGAAAAACCTAAAGTATTAGAGATACCAAAAATAAAACCAAAACAACCTGCTGTAATTAAACCTCCTAAACCTTCACCAAAAATACCTTTGCCTACTCAAAGCAAAATAGATATAGCTGCACCCATTGCACCTGCGCCGACAACAGGTTATGATAAAGAAAGAAGATCTGCATCAATGTTAGCAATTTCAGGTGGACAAAATCTTACATCTGCTACTACTGAAGGCGAAGTAGAATCAAGTACTAACAATGCAACAAATAAAGTTAATTCCGTTATTTCTTTACAACCCACATCTTCTCCTAATGTAGTCGCAACAAAAGTAAACAATTTAGAATTTACAATTTTACAAGGCAAAATAATCGATGTTGTACTAGAAACTGCCATTAATTCAGATCTACAGGGTACATTGAGGGGAATAGTAGCACGAGATGTTTATGCTGAAGCCAATAATATGGTAATGATTCCAAAAGGATCAAGATTAATAGGAGATTATTCCTTTAATGCCGGCCCTGGAAAAACTAGAGTTCAAATATCTTGGAATAGGGTTATCTTACCTAATGGTATTGACATAAACATTGATTCTAATGGAACAGACGAGCTAGGAAGACAAGGAGCTTCAGGCGTCGTTGATACAAAAATAGCCAGCATATTAACTTCTACAATATTGTTAGCTGGCGTATCTGTAGCAACATATTATGCTACATCAAAAATCCCTGAAATAAACAATAATCCTATTGTAGAATCAGATGATAAAGATAAATCAGATGATAAAGATAAAAAGGATAAACAAGATAATGATTCAAATGATCAATCTAAATCTAAATCTACAAAAACCACATTACCTGTGAAAATTTTATCCCAAGCAGTAGATGATTTTTCAAACTCTATAAAAGATATAATAAAGAAATACTCTAATAACAATCCTACAATATACGTAGACCAAGGTACTCTGCTGAAAGTATTTGTTAACAAAGACATTATATTTCCAAGATCAGCAGTTCATGGAATAGATATTGTTAATTAATTATAAAAGGTTTATATGACAACAAGTTATGCCGCTCTAGATACATATCTTGAACCATTACAATCTATCTTTCATGAAGATGGAGTAAATGAAGTATCTATAAATCAGCAGTGCGAAGTATGGATAGAGAATAGAGGGAACATACGTTGTGAATCTATTCCAACTCTTAATCTATCACATTTAAAAGCATTAGGGAGATTAATAGCACAAGCAACAGAACAGAAAATAAGTGAAGAAAATCCATTATTATCAGCAACTTTACCTAACGGTTATCGTATACAAATTGTATTTCCACCAGCTTGTGAAGCAACTACAGTAGCTATGTCAATTAGAAAACCATCAGCTATGCAACTCTCACTAGACGACTATGAAAAGATGGGAGCATTTGATCAAGCTATAACAGAAACTCAAGAAAACAATATAGACAATCAATTACAAGAATTATTACAGCAAAAAAAAATTAAACAGTTTTTAGAATATGCTGTAATAAACAAAAAAAACATAATAATAAGCGGCGGTACATCAACAGGAAAAACCACTTTCACTAATGCAGCATTACGAAGTATACCTAAAGATGAAAGGCTAATCACAGTAGAAGATGCGAGAGAAATTGTATTAAGCCATCATCGTAATAGAGTACATTTAATCGCCTCAAAAGGAGGACAAGGTCGAGCTAAAGTAAGTACGCAAGATTTAATAGAAGCATGTCTAAGGTTACGTCCAGATAGGATAATAGTAGGAGAATTACGAGGATCTGAAGCATTTAGCTTTTTAAGAGCAATTAATACAGGTCATCCTGGATCCATATCTACATTACATGCTGACACACCAATGATGGCACTAGAACAATTAAAATTAATGGTTATGCAAGCAGGCCTTGGCATACCACCAGATCAAATAATTAATTATATTACTAATATAGTAGATATTGTAATACAATTAAAAAGAGGATCAGAAGGTAGAAGGTATGTATCAGAAATACTATTCACTAAATCTTTACAGAAAAATGGTTAAATGATACGTAAATTTTTATAATTAAGTTGTTGTTTTTATGGATAGTGTAAGTGCAAACCACATACGTAATATTTTATTCCTCATTCTAGGTGCATTCTTCGGACTGGAATTTTGCTTTTATTTATCAGGAGTGTTATTTATCTTGATGGTATGGGGACCAGACTATCTAGATTTTAATTCCATAAATCCTAGTTTCAGCGATTTTCCAGATAGAATCTGGCCAACCATTTTTAATTACGTAGAACATTGGTGGCACAACCATGCTTTATATGATACATTATTATTAGTCAAGCTATTGTCATCATTATGTATTCCAATAGGTATCCTAAGTATAATATTATGGAATCTAAGAAATATATTATTTGACTGGAGACCATTTAAAAGGAAAGAATCATTACATGGAGATTCAAGATGGGCAACAGAAAAAGACATTCGTAAAATAGGATTACGCAGCAGAAAAGGCATATTACTAGGAAAAGACAAAAGAGGGTACCTTATTGCTGATGGATTTCAACATGCTTTACTATTTGCACCAACTGGATCCGGAAAAGGTGTAGGCTTTGTAATACCGAATTTATTGTTCTGGGAAGATTCTGTAATAGTACATGATATAAAATTAGAAAACTACGATCTTACAAGCGGATGGAGAAAAAAAAGAGGACAAGAAGTCTTTGTTTGGAATCCAGCACAACCTGATGGGATAAGCCACTGTTACAACCCACTAGATTGGATAAGTTCTAAACCAGGACAAATGGTAGACGATGTACAAAAAATTGCCAATTTAATAATGCCCGAACAAGACTTTTGGTACAATGAAGCACGTAGTTTATTTGTGGGAGTAGTACTATATCTATTAGCAGTACCAGAAAAAGTAAAATCTTTTGGAGAAGTTGTACGCACAATGCGTAGTGATGATGTAGTATATAATTTAGCAGTTGTATTAGACACCATAGGAAAAAAAATCCACCCAGTTGCATACATGAACATAGCTGCATTTCTACAAAAAGCTGATAAAGAGCGTTCAGGTGTAATATCAACTATGAACTCATCTTTAGAACTATGGGCAAATCCATTAATTGATACAGCAACAGCTTCAAGTGATTTTAACATTCAAGAATTTAAAAGGAAAAAAGTAACAGTATATGTTGGGCTAACACCAGACAACTTAACTCGTCTCAGACCTTTAATGCAGGTATTTTATCAACAAGCAACAGAATTTTTATGTAGGACTTTACCGTCAGATGACGAACCTTATGGTGTATTATTTTTAATGGATGAGTTTCCAACATTAGGAAAAATGGAGCAATTCCAAACTGGTATTGCGTATTTCCGTGGATACAGAGTCAGATTATTCTTGATTATTCAAGATACTGAGCAGCTTAAAGGTATATATGAAGAAGCAGGAATGAATTCATTTCTATCAAACTCTACCTATAGAATTACTTTTGCAGCAAATAATATCGAAACTGCAAACTTAATATCACAATTAATAGGAAATAAAACTGTTAATCAGGAATCTTTAAACAGACCTAAATTCTTAGATTTAAATCCTGCATCCCGCTCATTACATATATCAGAAACACAAAGAGCTTTATTACTACCTCAAGAAGTGATAATGTTACCTAGAGATGAGCAAATTCTTTTAATAGAATCTACTTATCCTATAAAATCAAAGAAAATAAAATACTACGAAGACAAAACCTTTACAAAAAAATTATTAAAAAGCACTTTTATACCTACTCAAGAACCTTATGATCCTAATAACATAAAACCAACAAAAAAAGCAAATGAAGATCCCATTCCTAGTATTGAAAGTGATATTCCTGAAAACAAGCCTGATAATACTAAGAACGTCATGAAAGAAGAAGATGCAATATATAACAGCACAGAAACATACTATGATGAAAATGAAGATAATGATGACGATGAAGATTTCAATTTTGATGATTTAGATGAATACATAGATGAAGAAGACTATGAAGATGAGAATGAGGAATATAACGATGAGTCTGAAGACTATGACTACACTACAGAAGAAGAAGAAGAAGAAGATAATGATCATAGCAACAACAGTCATGAAGATGACAAATACGAAAACAAAAGCATAGACAAAAGTAATTTAGATTACGAAAATGATTCCAATAAAGAACGATTTGAGAATCAAGATTCCAAAAATGAGAACAATAACTTATAAATTTCTTTATAACAAACAACAGAAATTATTACCAAAGCACAAAAAATTTTATCAAAACTTTTAGCATTAATTAGCATCAACTGAACTATATTATATGGAAATTTACCTTACTATATATGCAATACACAGAAACATACTAACATAAGTCAAACACAGATTAGTGATTTGAAATTCACATTACTAATAATAATCAAAACCTGATCAAATCAACCTGAATCAAACTTTTCAGATATTATATAAACATTATATGTTGTTACTGATTTTATATCTTTAGACTGAATTTAATAGTTAAATACCCTGAAAATCCATGTTTTATGTTATTTTACAAAGTATTACTAACTTTATCAATGTACTATAAATTTTATTTTTACCACCTTAGTACATAACAAAAAATGATTTTTCTCCAAGTAAGATTTCTCTAAAAAGCCAACTCACTTTATAACATAAGGTCCACCCTATAAATAGAATTCAGATATTTATATTTAAACAACAAGTAAATACTACATAAGTCTTCTATACATATTTTTCAGACTTTACTTTTTAATAAAATTTACTTCCTCCAATTTGAATAGGACTATATTCTCTCCATACAAAAAGCAATAAGTAAATAAAAAATAGCAAGCAATACTTAAAAAGTATCACCTGCTATCTAAACACAACTAAGTCTTATAATTATATAATACTATTAACTGTATTGTTATCAATATCTGCTTGAGTAACAAAATAATTATATTCTACAAAACAAATCTTAAAACAACAACATACATCATCATTATGCAACAAACTGCCAAAATAATCTTTTATCACTTGACAATCATAAACATATTCCTCATCCATTACCTCTGGTAAAGGACATAATATTTTGTTTACAGATGGTAATATTGTATCATTTGTAAGTAAGTTCGAATCTACAGTCTTATCATCATTTACAATAGCATTTATATAATGTAAGTCTTCTTCTACCAAAAACTTAGGGTTATTTTCCCCTTGATAAGTTTCAGAAATTTCTTTTTCTTCTTCTATAACAACTGAAATTGCTGATTCTAATGAAGGTTGAGATATTGTTTCATTCTCTTCTTGATGAGTTCCGAAATGATCTTCTACTTCCACAACATTACTATCTTTGCTACTACCCGAAATCGCACGCACAAGTATGTCTAACAAATTCTGCCCAGAAACTTCTTCTTCTGTAACAACTGAAATTGCTGATTCTAATGAAGGTTGAGATATTGTTTCATTCTCTTCTTGATGAGTTCCAAAATGATCTTCTACTTCCACAACATTACTATCTTTGCTACTACCCGAAATCGCACGCACAAGTATGTCTAACAAATTCTGCCCAGAAACTTCTTCTTCTGTAACAACTGAAGCTGCTGGTTCTGATGAAGGTTGAGATATTGTTTTATCTCCTTCCTGATGAGTTCCAAAATGATCTTCTACTGCCACAACATTACTATCTTTGCTACTACCCGAAATCGCACGCACAAGTATGTCTAACAAATTCTGCCCAGAAACTTCTTCTTCTGTAACAACTGAAATTGCTGGTTCTGATGAAGGTTGAGATATTGTTTCATTCTCTTCTCGATGAGCAGAAGTTTCTTCTGTAACAACTGAATCTGCTTGATCTAGATTATCACTTACAACATCTGCATGTAAGTCTTCTTCTTTTGAAACCTTAGGATTATCGCTTTCTAAATGGGTTTCAGAAATTTCTTTTTCTTCTTCTATAACAACTGAAATTGCTGGTTCTAATGAAGGCTGAGATATTGTTTCATTCTCTTCTTGATGAGCAGAAGAAACTTCTGCAACAACTGGAACTGCTTGATCTAGATTATCACTTACAACATCTGCATGTAAGTTTTCTTCTTTTGAAACCTTAGGATTATCGCTTTCTAAATGGGTTTCAGAAATTTCTTTTTCTTCTTCTATAACAACTGAAATTGCTGGTTCTAATGAAGGCTGAGATATTGTTTCATTCTCTTCTTGATGAGCAGAAGAAACTTCTGCAACAACTGGAACTGCTTGATCTAGATTATCACTTACAACATCTGCATGTAAGTTTTCTTCTTTTGAAACCTTAGGATTATCGCTTTCGAAATGGGTTTCAGAAATTTCTTTTTCTTCTCCTATAACAACTGAAGCTGCTGGTTCTGATGAAGGTTGAGATATTGTTTCATTCTCTTCTTGATGAGTTCCAAAATGATCTTCTACTTCCACAACATTACTATCTTTGCTACTACCCCAAATCGTACGCACAAGTATGTCTAACAAATTCTGCCCAGAAACTTCTTCTTCTGTAACAACTGAAATTGCTGGTTCTGATGAAGGTTGAGATATTGTTTCATTCTCTTCTCGATGAGCAGAAGTTTCTTCTGTAACAACTGAATCTGCTTGATCTAGATTATCACTTACAACATCTGCATGTAAGTCTTCTTCTTTTGAAACCTTAGGATTATCGCTTTCTAAATGGGTTTCAGAAATTTCTTTTTCTTCTTCTGTAACAACTGAAGCTGCTGATTCTAATGAAGGTTGAGATATTGTTTTATCTCCTTCCTGATGAGTTCCAGAATGATTTTCTACTTCCACAACATTACTATCTTTGCTACTACCCGAAATCGCACGCACAAGTATGTCTAACAAATTCTGCCCAGAAACTTCTTCTTCTGTAACAACTGAAATTGCTGATTCTAATGAAGGTTGAGATATTGTTTCATTCTCTTCTCGATGAGCAGAAGTTTCTTCTGTAACAACTGAAGCTGCTGGTTCTGATGAAGGTTGAGATATTGTTTTATCTCCTTCCTGATGAGTTCCAGAATGATTTTCTACTTCCACAACATTACTATCTTTGCTACTACCCGAAATCGCACGCACAAGTATGTCTAACAAATTCTGCCCAGAAACTTCTTCTTCTGTAACAACTGAAATTGCTGGTTCTGATGAAGGTTGAGATATTGTTTTATCTCCTTCCTGATGAGTTCCAGAATGATCTTCTACTTCCACAACATTACTATCTTTGCTACTACCCGAAATCGCACGCACAAGTATGTCTAACAAATTCTGCCCAGAAACTTCTTCTTCTGTAACAACTGAAATTGCTTGATCTAGATTATCACTTACAACATCTGCATGTAAGTCTTCTTCTTTTGAAACCTTAGGATTATCGCTTTCTAAATGGGTTTCAGAAATTTCTTTTTCTTCTTCTGTAACAACTGAAATTGCTGGTTCTGATGAAGGTTGAGATATTGTTTCATTCTCTTCTCGATGAGCAGAAGTTTCTTCTGTAACAACTGAAGCTGCTGGTTCTGATGAAGGTTGAGATATTGTTTTATCTCCTTCCTGATGAGTTCCAGAATGATTTTCTACTTCCACAACATTACTATCTTTGCTACTACCCGAAATCGCACGCACAAGTATGTCTAACAAATTCTGCCCAGAAACTTCTTCTTCTGTAACAACTGAAATTGCTTGATCTAGATTATCACTTACAACATCTGCATGTAAGTCTTCTTCTTTTGAAACCTTAGGATTATCGCTTTCTAAATGGGTTTCAGAAATTTCTTTTTCTTCTTCTGTAACAACTGAAATTGCTGGTTCTGATGAAGGTTGAGATATTGTTTCATTCTCTTCTTGATGAGCAGAAGAAACTTCTGCAACAACTGGAACTGCTTGATCTAGATTATCACTTACAACATCTGCATGTAAGTTTTCTTCTTTTGAAACCTTAGGATTATCGCTTTCTAAATGGGTTTCAGAAATTTCTTTTTCTTCTTCTATAACAACTGAAATTGCTGGTTCTAATGAAGGCTGAGATATTGTTTCATTCTCTTCTTGATGAGCAGAAGAAACTTCTGCAACAACTGGAACTGCTTGATCTAGATTATCACTTACAACATCTGCATGTAAGTTTTCTTCTTTTGAAACCTTAGGATTATCGCTTTCGAAATGGGTTTCAGAAATTTCTTTTTCTTCTCCTATAACAACTGAAGCTGCTGGTTCTGATGAAGGTTGAGATATTGTTTCATTCTCTTCTTGATGAGTTCCAAAATGATCTTCTACTTCCACAACATTACTATCTTTGCTACTACCCCAAATCGTACGCACAAGTATGTCTAACAAATTCTGCCCAGAAACTTCTTCTTCTGTAACAACTGAAATTGCTGGTTCTAATGAAGGTTGAGATATTGTTTCATTCTCTTCTCGATGAGCAGAAGTTTCTTCTGTAACAACTGAAGCTGCTTGATCTAGATTATCACTTACAACATCTGCATGTAAGTCTTCTTTTATTGAAACCTTAGGATTATTGCTTTCCAAATGGATTTCAGAAATTTCTTTTTCTTCTTCTGTAACAACTGAAATTGCTGGTTCTGATGAAGGTTGAAATATTGTTTTATCTCCTTCCTGATGAGTTCCAGAATGATCTTCTACTTCCACAACATTACTATCTTTGCTACTACTCCAAATCGTACGCACAAGTATGTCTAACAAATTCTGAAATTTACTCTGTGTATTAACATCTACTTTATTATTATCAATATCCATAAAAGTCTCCCTTAAATTCAAATGTATTGCACAAATTCGACCTACAAAAAAACTAGTACTTTATTATAAAATAACACTACTAGATAAGAATTGATATCTCAATACATGTATTAGTATAGAACCTAAACATCACACAGTCTTTCAAGACTATGATGTATATATTTTATTACAATTTACACCATACTTTATAAAATAATAAATACCAATTGAACTTGGCAAGAAAAAACATTACAATAAAACTGGTTATTTTATCATTAATTATTCTGTAATGACACACTTTGTAACGGACAAGTGCATAAGATGCAAATACACTGATTGTGTTGAGGTATGTCCAGTAGATTGTTTCTATGAAGGAGTGAATATGTTAGTAATAGATCCTGACCAATGTATAGATTGTGGTGTATGTGTCCCTGAATGTCCTATCGATGCAATTGTCCCAGATGACTCCATAAGAGATGTACTAGAATCCAGTGATAGTGCCTTAAATGAAGAACAGAAAAATCTTAAAAAATTTCATGAAATAAATAAAAAATTTTCTAAAAAATGGAAAAACATAACATCTATTAAACCTGCTAATCCAAAAGCAGAATCTTATAAATATACAAAAAATAAGTTTATTTATTTCGATGAAAACTTAAGCGAATAGTATATGTTTTTACATCATATAAACTTACCACTAGCAAGTTTATATTAATTTTAATATTACACAATATCTTAGGTGTTGTACTTTGACATTAGGCAACTTTATGCTGCACTAAAAATTTACATAATATCCTCTACTTTTGTTATATTAACCCCACTGATTAAAAAATCAACTCATACTGAGCATAGCATCCAAAGATTTTCTAGCCATATTGCTAACTTCAACATCAAGAGTAACTTCAGGATAACCATTTTTTAAACATAAATATAATTTTTCTAAAGTATTTAAACGCATATGTGGACATTTACTACATGAAACACATCCACTATCTGAAGAATTGACAACATAAAAAGTACTGCCAGAGGATACTTTCTTCATTTGATGAATAATGCCTTCCTCAGTTAGAACTATAAACTCTGAATTAGGCCTTTCAGAAGAAAATTTTAATAACTGAGTTGTTGATCCAATGAAATTAGCATGCCTTAATAAATGACCAGGACACTCAGGGTGAGCTATAACATATGCTTTGCTATGTCTAACCATCATATCAATTAATTTGCGCTCAGAAAAGCTCTCATGTACCATACAAGTACCAGGCCATAAAATCATCTTTCTGTTTGTTTTCTTTTCTAAAAAACTTCCTAGAAATTTATCTGGAGCAAATAGAATTTGTTTTTCTTCTGGTATTTGTCTTATTATTTTTTCGGCACTTGAAGATGTACAAATTATATCAGAATAAGCTTTAACCTCTGCTAAAGAATTAATATAAGTAATTGATACACAATCTTTATGCAATTCACGAAATTTTTTAAAACTTTCAGCATCACAAGAATCAGCTAAAGAACACCCTGCATTTAAATCTGGTAATAAAACTCTTTTTGTAGGATTAATGATTTTTGCAACTTCAGCCATAAAATATACACCACAAAATACAATAACATCAGCTGTTGTTGTGGCTGCCTTTCGG
Source organism: Ehrlichia muris AS145 (assembly GCF_000508225.1). Lineage (GTDB taxonomy): Bacteria > Pseudomonadota > Alphaproteobacteria > Rickettsiales > Anaplasmataceae > Ehrlichia > Ehrlichia muris. The sequence goes on along the minus strand of NC_023063.1, from coordinate 4,330 downwards.
GAGAGCTCCAATGAATCACCAATAAAATCAGCAACGTCTTGTATTTCTGGATCTTGATAGTAATGAGCAAGAATTATAGCATTACTTTCCTGAGCTAAATGACGTATCTCTTGTAGCAGCTTCATAATATCAAGTTTTTTCATGTAATTATTATGACAAAAAAATTACTTTTTAACAATCAAATACATAATGTTCCATGAGCTAAAAATACAATTTTGAAAAGAATATAACTCCTTATAAATCCTGCTCATATTAAATATATCATGCTGTTTATTAATAACTTTTTTCGTATATACACCTGTCAATTTCATACTCAACAGGAAAGAACGAAATGACTTATAGTATTGACGATAATTACAACAAAATACATATTGTATTTTAACATTAAAAGAATCTAGGATGTTTATTAATTCATCCATTTGATAAAATTTGCTAAAAGACCCTCCTACCTTTTCAACAACATTATTTAATTCTATTAAAGTTCCAAATATTGGAATTGCTATATACAATACACCATCTGATTTCACAACTCGAAGTAATTCTAACAGAGTAATATTAATATTACAAGACCATTGTAAAACCATTGAAGTAATAACAATATCAAAAAAACTGTCATAAAATGGCATTACATCCATATGACAATTTATTGATAATGCATTATTTTTTTCTTTAGCTAAAATGCACATTTCCTGAGATAAATCCACCTGAATAAAATTATGGTGTGTAATATCCAAGAATTTACCTATATTTCCAGTACCACATCCTACATCTAGTATGTTCTTCTTATCACAATTTTTCAATATAACAGTGCTACATAATTCACGCAAAATCACATTTTGTATATCAGAGAATTTATCATACGAATTTGCTGCACTATCAAATGCTTTTTGTATTTTTTGAGTAACAAGATCCATACTGCATAATCACTAACAATAAAAATAGCATAGACAAAAACATCACTATAAAATGATAAAGAACACACTTGTAATGTACATTCTAAAAAATAGCTTCCACATCTACCGACATAGGATGTATTATGTTATACACAGTTTAAAACAGATCACTATTCTAGTATCTACATGTAGCTTATACTGCAAATTACTTAGTAAGTTTTACACTACTAGCATACTACTAAATAAATCCAACTCAATAAAAAATTACATACAAAGAGTTTTACCAATGAATTTCTTTCAAAAAAAATCAATACAAGATAACTCTTACACTTTTTCAATTCCTATACAATTGTTCACAGAAGCTGTATGGAAAAACAGAAGTTATGCAAATTTTGCAGAAAATGGTTATATAAAAAATGTAATTGCATTTAGATCTATTCACATGATCGCATCGGCAGCAGCATCTGTTCCCATATTATTAAATAAAATTGAAAAAAATAACATATTTCAAATAAAAACCCATGCCTTATTAAAATTAATATCTAGACCAAACAACACTACATCAAAATCAGAATTTATTGAAGGAATTCTCACTTATAAATTAATTGGTGGTAACGCTTACATTTTGATGATAGAAAATCACGATATGCTCCCTAAGGAATTACATCTTTTGCGACCAGACAGAGTTGAAATTATTCCAGGAAAAGACAATATACCATATTCATATCGCTATTCGATAAATAATTGCAATTACAACTACAAAATTAACAAACTAACAAATTGTTCACAAATATTACACATAAAAAATTTCCACCCACTAAATGATTATTATGGTCTATCCCCTATAGAGGCAGCCTCATATAGTATAGATCAACATAACCAGGCTGGATCTTGGAATCAAGCAATGTTACAAAACGGTGCTAGGCCAAGTGGAGCATTAATCGTAAATGCAAAAGGCAATAATAACAATGGAAGTTTAACACAAGAACAATACACCCGTCTAAAATCACAAGTCGATGAATTCTATTCTGGCCCAAGAAATGCTGGAAGACCAATACTACTTGAAGGAGGATTAGATTGGAAAGAAATGAGCTTATCTCCTAAAGATATGGATTTTATTGAATCAAAGCATAGTTCAGCACGTGATATTGCACTAGCATTTGGCGTACCCCCCCAATTACTTGGAATTCCCGGAGATAATACCTACAGCAATCTTATTGAAGCAAGAATATCATTATGGGAACAAACAATATTGCCTCATCTAGATAATATTATTTCACATTTCAACAATTGGCTAGCCCCTAAATTTGGAAATAATATATTTCTATCATACAACAAAGATTCCATTTCTGTATTAACAGAAAAAAGAAAACAGCTTTGGCAATATGTAGAAAATGCAACTTTTATGACTATAAATGAAAAAAGAGCAGCTTTTGGGTTACCACCAATAGAGAATGGAAATACTCTATAACAACATTACCAAACCCACAACAACTCTAATAACCTCTGAGATCTTATAAATTTCTTAACTAAAAACCACACAATACATAAAAAATTATTTTGAAACTTCAGAATTTTATAACCAATTTTATAATTATAGAGATTCTCTTATGCAACAGAAAACATGTAACTTACTTTTATCTGAAAAAAATATAAAACAATCCGGGACTTTCTCAGGATATGCAAGTGTATTTAATGTTGTTGACAGGCAAAAACATGTCATATTACCAGGAGCATTTAGCAATGCTATAAAAAATATACATAAAATAAAGTTGTTATGGCAACATAACTCAACAGAACCTATAGGTAATATCACAAGTATGGTTGAAAATAACATAGGACTCTACATAACAGCAAACTTATTACTAGACTTACAAAAAGGAAAAGAAGCATATTTAATGCTTAAAAATGGTATCATCAATGCACTATCAATAGGATATAGTGTTGTAGATGATTACATGAATGACAACACAGGTGTAAGAATACTAAAGAAAGTATCTTTATGGGAAATCAGCTTAGTCACATTTCCTGCTAATATACATTCAAAGGTCACCAGTGTTAAGAATATACATAAAGATTTAGATATACATTTTTCAGAAGCTAAATTTGCATTAGATAAGTTGAGTTCAATGATCGATTTTTAAGTCAGTCCTTTTCACATTACTTAAATCAATAACAATTTTATAAATACACCTATCATCAGCTTCCTTAATAGAAAATACAGCTCCATTTTTATGCTTAAAAACTTCATTTGTAACAGGTACCCTACCAATCATGGATAAAATGAGTCCTCCTATTGTTACATAATCGTCTTCCTCACAATCTCTAAAATCAATGTTAAAAGTTTCTTCCAAATTTTTAACTAACACTCTAGCATTTACTTCAATCTTATTATCAGAGATATTAACAATACTCGGAACAGCAGGAACACCATGTTCATCATCTATATCACCTACTATTTCCTCAATAAGATCTGCCATAGTAATCAATCCTTCTGTTCCACCATATTCATCTATTACTATAGCAACATGTATGTGAGAAGATTGCATTTTTATAAACAAATTAACTGCTTTCATTGATGGAGGAATATACATGACCTCACGGATTATATTTCTTGCATTAAAATCATTATAAAAATTTGAGATTATGTCTTTAATGTGAATAAATCCTATTATGTTATCCAAATTGTTCTCATATGCTAGAACTCTAGTATATTGCCCACTTATTACTTTATCTATCAAGTGTTTACTATTAGACATGTCTGTAATATTTATAGCGTAGATTTCTGTCCTAGGAATCATTACATCCCTTGCCAAACAATCATTAAATTTTATAAGGTTATAAAACATTCTGGAATTGGTGAAACACTCGTTACTACTGATCAAATTGTTCTCAATAATCTTCTTGAGCTTTGGCATTTTTTTTAACATAAATGAAACTAACCTAGCACTTAACGATTCTCCTAAGGAAAACACATCTCCACTATCACTATTATCAGAAAGCTTGTCACTCATACACAATATGTAATTCTTTATTATTACTTAAGTATACTATTCAAAACTTTATTTTCTATATAAAGTTTGTGTTAATAAACTTGTTAATAACACAGTATGAAAGATGTCAGTAAAAGTTGCTCACATTCTATTACATAGTTATTCACAGAGTTATTAGGAACATGAAGTTCGCAATAATTGTCATATAAGGCATTAATTAAAACTACAGTTATCAACATAATTCACATATTACTTATACACACATGTTATACTAGAAAATCAATATAATACGTACTTTATTAACAGAGTTATTCACAAAAAAACATTGCTGAAAATTTGACATATATTTTGCAAAAATGAGTTTTATCCACATAATTCACAGGATTAACTATAAAAACTATCTATAAGGATATAATATACATATAATTTCTATGAGAGAGAGTC